>DEBD01000008.1 GCA_002348385.1 Gammaproteobacteria bacterium UBA2965
CAAGCCATGCAGGTTGAGCATCACCAGGGTTGGGTTTGCCTGGGGCGACGCAACCCACTGGTACGCCTCGAGCGATACCACCGCAGGCCGAACGAAATCGGCTCGAATATCAGGTATTTGCGCATACAATCGATGACTTCCAATCGTTGGACAAAACTGTTGCCATGTCCGCATCGCAACGCCCAGCAAGGCACATGAAAGAGCTCGAGGCCAAATTCCTGATCAGCGCTGGAAAGCGCCCGACACGAGTGCTGCGCCGGGTGCTTCAGGAGCTGAGCTGGGCCGGGTATCTGACCCATCCGCGGGGCACCCGCGAGATCGCAGACGTGTATTCCGACAGCGCGGACTGGCACCTGCACAAGGCGGGCTGGACCTACCGGGTGCGCCACAGCAAGGGTCGCCGAACGGTCACCCTCAAGCAGCTCTCCCACCAGCGAAGCAACATCTTCGAACGCCGCGAGCTGGAACAGCTGCTGCCACCTGGCGAGGATGACCACGCCCTGCCGCCCGGCGACGTGGCCGAGCTGCTGGCGAGCACCTTGCCCAAGGGCACGCCGCTGTGTGCGCTGTTTGAGCAACGCACGGCGCGCCAACGCTACAACCTCAGCCACCCCAATCACCCCCACGCTCTGATCGAGCTGTCTCTCGATCAGGTACTCGTGCAGTCATCGCCACCTACCAACTACGCGGAAATTGAGTTCGAATTGCGGGATGGGCCGCCGGAGGCACTGAAAGATCTGGCCGGCGTCATGGAGCAGCAACCGGATCTGGTGCCCGCACGGGTGGGCAAATATCAGCGCGGGCTTCTGGCCGCAGGTTTGAGCGTGCCGGAAAGCGATGTGTGGCAAGCGGCACCAAAGGATGTCTACGCCAAATGGGTGGAGGTGGCGATCTCGCACCTGAGCCTGCAGCGTGCGCGCCTTAAGCAGCACGAACCCTCCGCCTGGGAGGCCGTGCACCCCGGAGGCGTTCACCAGATGCGGGTGACCACGCGGCGCATCCGGGCGGGACTTGCCGCATTTGCCAACGTACTACCCCAAAAGTCCGCCGCGCGGTTGAAAGACGACGTGCGCTGGCTCACCAGCGCGCTGGGCCCGGTGCGAGATCTCGACGTGCAGTTGGAGAACCTGCACAATTATCGACACCTACTGACCACCGCCCAGGGGCCGGCGCTCAACCGCTACCAGCGGCACCTGGAGCAGCGGCACCGCAAGGCCCACCAGGCATTGGTGTGTGAGCTGGCAAGCGACCGATTCGCCACGCTGGACGCGCATTTTGAGCGGGTGCTGGAGAAAGCGTCGCGCCGAGCATCGCAGCAACGGGGAATTTCGATTCAGCAGGCTGCCTCCGATCAGGTGCTGCCCCTGCTGGAGTCGGTGCTCAAGAAAGGCCGCACGATCAAGAAGTCGAGCCCTGCGGAGAAGCTGCACAAGCTGCGCATCGAGCTCAAACGGCTGCGCTACCAGCTGGAATACCTCATCGATTCCTGCGGCAAGCCGGCACGGCGCAGCCACAAAGAGCTGAGTCGGCTACAGAACGTGCTGGGCAGTTATCAGGATGCCATGGTGGCCATGGAGCAGCTGGAACACTACTGCCACCACACCAATCTGGACCGGGTGGAACGGCGCACGTTCAACGAGCTCATGGCGTGGGAGCGCGAACGCGGCGAGCGCTACCGGCGCAAGTTCCCCAAACGCTGGGCTCGCTTCGAAAACGTGGCGGGGTCCCTGCTGCAGGTACTGTGAGTGCGGCCGGAGCGCGCGTAGAGGGCCCCCGCGCCGGAACTTCAGATCAATTGAGCGGCCCTGGCTTGAACGGTGCGCCCAGCAGATAGCCGCCCACAAAGCCGTAGTGCGAACGACGCCCCTGCGAGCGCTGGGTGACCACCTTCATGTCCTGAAAGCGACGCTGCAGCGGGTTCGCGTGGTAGATCCCGCTGGATTCAGCCACCTAGTAAGCAATGTCCAGGCTAGCGGCTGCCTCGCGAATCACGCGCGTACCCGCCATGCGCAGCTCGATGCGCGCATCATTGCTGTTGCCCTGGGCAACTCCGGCGAGATCCAGCCCACGCACGGTTTCGCAATAAACTCCGGCAGGGGCAATTCCAAACCACCCAGATCAAGGGGAATCAGCGCACGGAGCAAGCCGGCCGCCTGCAGCTGGGCAACCGTCTCATCGGGCAGCTTGCGCTGCGTGTCGATCTCATCCGCCGCATTGGCCACTTGCTCGATGAGGGCCAGGGTGAGCGGGGCGGCAACGGTCATGTCAGCTCGCGTACGATCTGCTGATGAGTGGCACGGTCCAGGGTGTAACTGCGGGCCGCAATGATCATCACCAGCATGAGCGATGCAGGCACCAGCGTGAGCAGGTTGTGGATGGCGCGCAGCGACTGCTCGGACTGCTCCGCGTTGGCCACGTAGCCCACCAGCGCCAACGCGCCGGCCACACCGGCGCCGCCCAGGGCTTTGGCAAGCTTCTGAAAGAAGCTGGAGAAAGCAAATATAGCGCCATCCGCGCGCAGCCCCAGCTTCCACTGGGCGTACTCGACGGTGTCGGGGATCATGGCCCAACCCAGCACGGCAATGGGCGTTCCGCCCAAAGCGGTAATGCACGACCAGAAGAACACCCATCCGATATCTTCATAGGGCGTGAAATACAGGCCCAGGGAGCCAACGATGGTTACCAAGGCGCCCGTGATAATGCCGCCGGACTTGCTCATGCGTTGCGACAGCTTGGGCACGGCCACCAGGCCCAGCATCATCACCGGCATGGTGATTCCAAAGAACCACGCCACCAGGTCCTCGCGCCCCAGGTTGTACTTGAAGTAATACAGGGTCACCGTTTGGCGCACCGTGAACGACAGCATGCCCACCGTGAACATGACCATAACGATCAACAGCGGCGGGTTGAAAAACACCGCCCTCAGGCTGTCGCTAAGCGCCAGGTTCTGCGACGGCGGGGGCGCCACCTGCTCTTGCGTGTGGCGAAACGTCACCCACAGCAGGGCAGTTGCCACCAGCGCATAGATCATCAGTGCCGTACGGAACCCTTCCGCCTCGGTCTCGAACAAACCAACCAACGGCAACATGCCAACAGAGATGATGTAACCACCGGCAAAGGCGAACCCCATTCGAATGGTGGACAGCAGCGTGCGCTCGTCCGAATCCACCGTCATTGCCGCACTCAACGTGGAGTAGGGAATAGACACCACGGTATAGGCGATGCCGAACAGCACATAGGTAACGTAGGCCCACACCAGCTTGCCCGTCTCGCCCAGATCCGGCGTGGTAAAGGTCAGAATGGCGATGATGCCCAGCGGCACCGCGCCGTATCTTATGTGCGGTCGCAGGCGGCCCCAGCGACTCTTGGTTCGTTCCGCGATGAGCCCCATGAGCGGGTCGGTGACTGCGTCCACGATGCGCGCCACCAGAAACACACCACCCGCCGCCACCGCACTCAACCCATAGACATCGGTGTAGAAATACAACAGGTACGTCATGGCGGAGATGAAGTACAGGTTGATGCCCAGGTCCCCCACCCCATACGCCATGCGCTGCCGTAAGGTGAGTTGGTGGGTATCCATTGTGGGAGACAAGTGGCCTAGATGGCGCCAGCAGTCTTCAGTGCTTCAATACGCTCAACAGTGATTCCGAATTCCGCCAGCACCACGTCGGAGTCGCAACCCGGGTCCGGCGCCGCACGTTTGAACGCCTCCGCATGGGGAAAGCGCGACAGGTTGATGGGTGAGCGCACCAGGCTGAGGTCGCCAAGCTCCTCGTGCGGTGCGGGTTTGACCATGCCCAGATGGCGCACCTGGGCGTCATCGAAACCCTGCTTGACGGTATTAATGGGGCCGCACGGCACGCCTTTTGCGTTCAGCTTCTCCACCAGTTCGGCAACCGTGTATTGGCTCGTCAGCTTAGAGATGTCTTCTTTCAACGCAGCTTTACGCTCGCGGCGCTCACGCGACGTCTGATAGTCCGGATGTTCGGCCAACTCCGTGGCGTCCAGGGCCAGACAAAAGCGCTCCCACAGACGTCGGTTGGACGCGGCGAGGTTGATCATGCCATCCGAGGCAGGAAACACGCCCATGGGGGTTTGATAAGGGTGATCGTTGCCCTGCTGCCCGGGCACCTCCCCGGTCATGGTGTAACGCGCACCCTGAAAGTCGAGCTTGCTCATCATGGCTTCCAGGAGCGACGTGTGCACCCACTGGCCTTCACCCGTGCGCTCACGGTGCAGCAGCGCCAGTAGAATCCCCTGCCCCAGAAACATACCGGCGGACGTGTCGCTGACAGCAATGCCCACGCGCATGGGCCCGCTTCCGGGCTCGCCGGTTATGGACATGAGGCCGCTCATGCCCTGCACGATCTGATCAACGCCGCCGCGCTCCGCATAGGGACCGTCCTGGCCGAAGCCCGAGATGCTGGCGTATATGAGCCCCGGGTTCACTGCCTTGAGCGTGTCGTAATCCACCCCCAACCGATGCTTAACGTCGGCTTTGAAGTTCTCCACCACCACGTCCACCTGGGCGGCCAGCTCCAGGAAAACGGCGTGGCCGTCTGAGTGCTTGAGGTCGATGGTGAGACTGCGCTTATTGCGATGCAGGTTCTGCTCGTCGGGCCCATGACGCGAGCCGGTCACTGACTGACCCCCGGGGGGTTCAACCTTGATGACATCTGCGCCCCAGTCAGCTAACAACCGCACTGCAGTTGGGCCAGCGCGGGCAATGGTGAGATCCAGAACCCGAATATGTGAAAGTGGCAACATGATCCTTGCGATTCTCGCACATCGCCGGGTCTTGTCTACAATGGCCGGAAACAATGCTTAAGGGAACCACCGCGTGAAGTACGCCGCCATAGCGCTCATCGTCATCTCCGTTGGCGTAATCGCCTACTTCAGCAGCCTTGAACCCACCGCGCCCAGCGCCCCGGCAGAGACCATTGCACCCGTGCGCGACGATGTGACCCTGCGCCGCACTACGGCGGGAGAAATCGTCGGCTTTCAGGGGGATCACGGCGCCCGTACCTGGCTCGGCGTGCCCTTTGCTGCGCCCCCGTTAGGCGAGCTGCGCTGGCGTCCGCCTGAACCTCCCATCCCGTGGAAAGGCGTGCGCGAAGCGCTCTCCGTCAGCGCCATCTGCCCACAACTACAAGCCAATACCGGGACCGGGGGCCCGGATGATCCCGCCGCTGTGCGCGGTGACGAGGATTGCCTGTACCTGAACATCTTCGCCCCAGCCAACGCCCGCCGTCTGCCGGTGATGGTGTGGATCCACGGCGGCGGCAACTCGGTGGGCAGCGGCACCACGTACAACGGCGCCATGTTAGCCACCGGGCAAGACGTGGTAGTGATCACCATCAATTACCGCATCGGACCGCTGGGCTGGTTTAGCCACCCGGCGCTGCATACCGGCGACGCGGCAGCCGACTCCGGCAATTACGGTATTCTGGACATCATTGCCGCCCTCGAATGGACCCGGGACAATGTGGCCGTATTCGGCGGCGACCCGGATCGGGTCACCGTATTTGGCGAGTCGGCCGGCGGCCAGCAGGTGCTGAACCTGGTGGCGTCCCCGCTGGCCGCCGGGTTGTTTCACCGGGGCATCGTGCAAAGCGGCAGCTACACCGCGCTACCTTTGGCGTATGCGCAAAACTACGCGAGCGAAGGGGGCCACGCCTACAGCGGCCGCGAGATCGTGAACTTGCTGCTGGCCGCAGACGACGTCGCGCAATCAGACCGTCCCGATGACGCAAACAGGCCGGGCGGAAGTGATGCGCCGGTATCGTCGAGAATCGACATTGACTACCAACAGGATCCCATGCGCCCCGCGGCGCTGCGTGCCTACCTGCGCAGCAAGACCGTGGAAGAACTGCTGGCGCCGTTCACGAGCGCCAATTTCGGCATGCTACCGACACCTGAGGTATTTGCCGACGGCCACGTGCTGCCAACCACTTCCGTAGACCAACTGTTTGCGGATTCCCAGGCCCACAACCCGGTGCCCCTCATTCTCGGCACCACCCGCGATGAGCCCAGCCTGTTCATGGGCGTGCAGCCCCGCCACGTGGACATGAAAGACGGCGTCCCCATCCTGAAGAATCCCGAGGCCTATCGGCGGGAAGTGAAGTACGCCGCGTTGGCGTGGAAGGAGCGCGGCGTAGACCGACTGGCGGGACTTCTGACCAGTTCCGGCAACACGCGGGTATTCGCATACCGTTTTGACTGGGACGAACAGACCAATATGGGTGGGGTAGATCTGCGCACCCTGCATGGCGCGGCACACGGCGCGGACCTGCCTTTCACCTTTGGCGATTTCGACTCCGGCTTTTTCGGGCGCGACTACTATGCCGAAAGCCCGGGCGCCGAGGATCTGGCTCGCGCCATGAACGCCTACTGGGCCGAGTTCGCGGCCACCGGCGACCCGGGCACGGGCCGCCACGGCAATCAGCCCAGGTGGCTATCCTGGGGTACGGACCGCAAACACACACTGGTGCTCGATACGCCCGAAGACCAGGG
Organism: Gammaproteobacteria bacterium UBA2965; assembly: GCA_002348385.1. Taxonomy (GTDB): domain Bacteria; phylum Pseudomonadota; class Gammaproteobacteria; order Pseudomonadales; family Azotimanducaceae; genus UBA2965. The sequence continues at coordinate 6,517 of DEBD01000008.1, forward strand.
CATCTTCATGCTAGCCGGTGTGGTGACGCGTGAATCCATAAAGGCGGAACTGGCATCCGATTCCGAGGTGGCCGACAACGCCGAGCGCTGCCGGCTGTATCTAGTGACCTTCGCAGCCCGCGGTGGCCTGAATGCGGAGGAATTTGCGCAGTTCGGCGCCGAAGGCTGCGCTGAGTTCGACCCGGCCACCCTGCTCGGCCCTTAGTTGTCCCCGCCAGCGCTACCCCATTCTCCCACCCGGCTGGCGAGCCAGCGGGGAAAGCCCTCCCCGCCCGCCGCATCTGTGCCAACCAGTTCCGCCAGCTGATCACCCGCCACGCCGAGCCCGATGGCGGCGGAAATCACCAGCGTGATGATGTGGCGTGCAAGTTCCATGTCCTGCCCGGGTAGCTGTTCGGTACAGGCCAACACCAGAGCATCGAACAACCCGCGCATGGCCTCCGACGGCGGTTCGCGGTTGCCATGCTCGATGGCCAGCCAGGCCAGCAGCTTGGCGTGGCCGCCCGTGGAAAACACCGAAAACAGCTTCTCAAAAAGCCCGTCGAGGCTTTCGTTGCCCGACAGGGTCTCCACTGCATCCTGCACCAGCAGGGCGGTCATGCGCTCCACAAGTGCCTGGCGCATGCCTTCGCTGCTGCCGAAATGGTGGATGAGGGTGGCGTGTGAGATGCCTACCTCCTCGGCCACACCGACGATGTTCAGGCCCTCGAGGCCGTAGCGTTGCAGCCGACTCGCCGCCACCTGCAGCACTTGCTCTCTAGCCTCGGCTGCGGTGCGCCGCTTGCGTCTATTGACACTCATGTCGATAACGGTAGGATATCACTGGCCTTGAAGCACAGGATGACAGCTCGTGCCAGCGAATACTAACGCAGCCCCCGACCCGCAACGGATGCAGCCAAGAGCAGCCTGGCAGGCGATTAAAGCGCTCATCAACGACCCGGAGGACACGGCCCAGGTATTCACCATTATCCGCGCCATGTCCGGGCCGGCACTACGGCGTGGCTACGAGCGCTTTCGCCTCACCGACACCGGTCGCAAGATTCTCGAACACGACATCGACCTGGTCGATACCCTGCGCAACCGCGACGCGCTGCGCGCCATGCCACCCGGCAGCTTCGGCCGCGCCTACCTGGCCTTCGTGGAGCGCGAGGATCTCAGCGCCGACGGCCTGGTGGAAGCTAGCGAAGTCGAGCAGGAAAGCTACCTGAGCGACCAGCACGCCCGCTATGGCAAACGGCTGCGCGATCAACACGACCTGTGGCACGTGCTGACCGACTACGGCCGTGACGAGTTGGGTGAGCTGTGCCTGTTGGCGTTCACCTACGCACAGACGCGCAACCGCGGCATCGGTCTAATCGTGCTGGTGGGTATCGTCAAATTTATACAGGCCGCCGGCACCGGGGTCGTTCGCGCTGCCCGGCGCGGCTACCGCGATGGGCGGGCGGCAGCCTGGCTGCCACAGCAGGATTGGGAAGCGCTACTGCAGCGGCCCCTTGAAGACGTGCGTCACGAGCTGGGAATCGGGGAGCCGCTGGCCTACCGGTCTCTGCGCCAAACGCTGGCTACTGCCTGATCCCAACCGCAAACCAGTGGCCCATGGTAAGCTCGCTCCCTTTAGTGGGAGGGCAACAACATGGCATGGGATTTCGAAACCGACCCTGAATTTCAGCGCGACCTGGACTGGATGGACGAGTTCGTGCGCGAAGAGATCGAGCCGCTGGATTTCATCCTGGGCCACCCCAACGACTTCACCGATCCCAAACGGGCCAAAATCATCCCGCCGCTGCAAGAAGAGGTAAAGAAGCGCGGATTGTGGGCCTGCCATCTGGGGCCAGACCTGGGCGGACAGGGCTACGGCCAGGTGAAACTGGGCCTCATGAACGAAATCCTCGGCCGGGCCAAGTGCGCCCCGGTGATATTCGGCTGCCAGGCGCCCGACTCCGGCAATGCGGAAATTCTCGCCCACTACGGCACCCAGGAGCAGAAAGACCGCTATCTGGAGCCGCTGCTCAACAACGAAATCTGCTCCTGTTACTCCATGACCGAGCCCCAGGGCGGCGCGGATCCCAAGGTGTTCACCTGCAGCGCCGAACTTATCGGCGATGAGTGGGTGATCAACGGTGAGAAGTGGTTTTCCTCCAACGCCCGCTACGCGTCGTTCCTCATCGTCATGGCGGTCACCGACCCGGATGCGCCTCCCTACCAGCGCCTGTCCATGTTCATCGTGCCCATCGAAACCCCCGGCATCGAGTTCGTACGCCACACGGCGGTGGGTTACGAGTCAAAGGGCGCCCACGCCTACCTGCGCTATAACGATGTCCGCATCCCGCGCGATCACATGCTGGGCGAGCCGGGCCAGGGCTTCATCGTGTCGCAAACTCGCCTGGGGGGCGGTCGCATCCACCACGCCATGCGCACCATGGGCAAAGCCCAACGCGCCTTTGACATGATGTGCGAACGCGCACTATCCCGCGAGACACAGGGGGAGGTGCTGGCGCAGAAACAGCTGGTGCAAGCCATGATCGCGGACTCCTGGATCGACATTCAGCAGTTCCGCCTATTCGTGCTGCAGACGGCCTGGAAGATCGACAAATACAAAAACTACAAGGAAGTGCGCGCCGACATCTCGGCAGTCAAAGCCCAGATGCCCAAGGTATATCACGACGTGTACTCGCGAGCGCTGCAGGTACACGGCTCCCTGGGGCTGTCCACCGAGATGCCTTTTGCCGCCGGGGTTCTGGATTCCTACCACATGGGCCTAGCCGATGGGCCCACCGAGGTGCACAAGGTCACCGTGGCACGGCAGATCCTGGGGCGCTACCAGGGCACCGACGATCTCTTCCCAGACTACCACCTGGTGAAGCGGGAAGAGGCGGCGCTTGCCAAGTACGCCGACATCATCGAGCAGGAAGTAGGGAACGCCTAGCGCGCTCCGCGGCGGCCGGCTTTCGGGACCGGGAACTCGCTCGAACCGAGCGAGTTTCCGCCGCTACCCTTACGCCAGATCGGGGGCCACGATCTTCGCCAGTCCGTCGCCTGACAGGATCTCGATCCAGTAGCCGTCGGGGTCCTTGACGAAGGCGAGCCCCTTCATGGATCCGTCGTCCGGACGCTTCACGAACTCTACGCCCAGTCGCTCCAGACGCTCGCATGCCGCGTAAACGTCGGGCACGGAGATGCCGATGTGGCCGAAACCGCGTGGATCATCGTTGCCGTTGTGGTAAGCAAAATCCGGGTCCGACTCAGTGCCCCAGTTGTGCGTGAACTCCACCAGGGCCGGCTGGGAGAATACCCAACGCGCTCGCTCGGCAGCGTTCTCCGGCAGCGTGGCGTCCGAATAGCCCATGAAATACAGCGAGAACTCCATAGCCTCAAAGTCGTAACGATCAAGCAGACGCATGCCCAGCACATCCCGGTAGAACGCCACCGTGACCTCCGGATCCCTGATGCGCAGCATGGTCTGATTCATCACATATCCGGCCGTGTCGCTCATTCCAATCTCCTGATGTTTTTGTGTAGATTTGTGCCAGTGAGCCGGTTGCCTTCGGCGGCCTCCGGACTACCCCTGCCGAGCGCACTGCGGTCAACCCGCAACGCCGCATGGCCCATGCTCTTCGCACCAATATAGGTCTCTGCTCGGCCGCGCTCTGCCTTCTTGCGAAGCAGGAAGACAACACGGATCACCCACCCGCGCCCCCAAGACTGGCATAGGCACGATCGAGAAGCGAAGCCGGGCTGCCGTAGCGCTGGTCGAATTCCTTGGTGGGTTCAGCAGCGACCACCTGTTCCAGGCTCTTGCCTTCGGCGATCAGAGCGGCCACCCGCTCCCGAACCGCGCTCAGCATCTCTATGTAGGCTTCCAGATCAGCATAGGTGGACACAGGCCCATGCCCTGGAATCACCACGGTGTCCGTATCGATCTGGGCAAGCACCGCAGAGCAGAAGGCAATCATGCCGTCCAGGCTGCCGCCGTTGTCCACGTCGATGAACGGGTAGCCTGCATTGAACACATCGCCGAAATGCACGGCATTGTGGCCTCGAAAGATGGTGGCGGTGTCGCCGGAAGTGTGCGCCGGGCCGAAATGCAGCAGGTCCACACGCTCGCCATTGAAGTGCAGCTGCATGAGGTCGTTGAAGGTGATGTCCGCCAGCGCGTGGGGTGGATAGGCTTGCTGAACGTAAGTGCCGACACCGACCAGATTGATGGAGCGGTCAACCCGGTTCATACGCCGGGAGTTGATCTGGGAGATGATCCAGGCGCCCTGCTCGCCCAGCGCAATGTTCCCATCGGCATGGTCGAAGTGCCAATGGCTGTTGACCACGAAATCCACCGCGCCACCCCCCAACCCGGCAATGGCTTCCGCCACCTTAGGGATCATGGCCGGGTGCTGGTCGTCCACGATTAGCACGCCGTCTTTCCCCACACTTACAGCGATGTTGCCACCCACCCCGAACAGCACATACAGATTGTCGCCCACCTGTTCCGTGGTGATCGGCGTGGCATCGAAGTCCCAACCGAGCGCTTCGATCATCTCATCGAAGCTCATCGGGTGCTCGTGGGCAGCCGCTGGCTGAGCCAAGCCGATGAGAGCCAGCATGGTGGCTGCCGCGAGCCGCAAATAATGAATAATCGACATGTGTCCCCCTGTGTCGAACGCCCCGTCCGATAAAGACCTTAAACCGTTTGTCCTGCCCTATCCAGCCGCATGACTGGCTCAGCCGGCAACCAGAACATGAGCACCGCGGCGGGCACGATGAGCGCCAGAAACGACTGGAACGCCAGGTCGTAGCTGCCCGTGATGTCGTATGCCCACCCGGCCACCATTGGTCCCAGCGCACCTACGGTCATGGCCAGCATGGCAAATCCCATCACCCGCGCGAATGACCCCACGCCGAAGCGCGAGCCGTACATCAGGCCGAACATGGGCAGCATGCCGCCACCGGAAAGACCGACCAGCACCACCCCAGCGATGAGCTGCCTGGCCGACGGCTCACCCTGCAGCACCACCATGGCCAGCCCCATGAATGCCGCGGCAATCCAATACAGGAGGCGATGATCCACCTTGTCGCCAATGGCGCCGAAGGAGAACTTGCCCAAGATCATGCAGATAGCGTTAAGGGCGATGAGGCTGGCGATGTCGCCGCCGGCAAATCCCACGTCGCGCCCGAATGCACCCAGATTGAACTGCAACGCCCCGAAGGCCAGGTTCAGCACCACCAGGCACACGCTGGGAATCCAGAACATGGGCGAGCGCAATATCTCAACGGTGTTCCAATGGCGCTCCACCACCTCCGCTCCACCGGACACAACCGGCCGCGCCGGCGGCTCTCTTCGCAACACCAGCCAGGTCAGCGGCCCAACCAGTAACACCGCCACCAGAGCTAACCAGAGCATGGTCTCGCGCCAACCCATGGCCACCAGCCAGGAAGCTACCAGCAGAGGAAACACGATGCCGCCGATGTTGGTGCCAGTAGCAGAAATGCCGATGGCCATGCCGCGCTTGTCGACGAACCAACGCGTCACCAGCGTCTGCGAGGCCAGCGTGCTCATCAGCGTTAACGACACCGGGAACAGGGTGGCGTACACGAGCTGTATCTGCCACAGCGCCTGGGCGAACGACGCCAGCAGCAGGCCGGCCGCCAGCAGCACCACGCCGGTGAGCACGAAGCGCCGCAACGGATACCTATCCATCAACTTGCCGATGCTGGGGCTGGTCAGACCTGCCACCACCTGAGTCACGGAGATGGTGAGCATCACCTCCGCCCTGGGCACAGCGAAGATGTCCAGCCAGGGCACCGCAAACAGCGCGAACGAGTAGATGAGCACACCGATGCACACCGCCTGGATCACCAGGGTGTAGGCCACGATGACCCAGCGGTAGCGCGCGTCGGTCATCGCCGCATCACAGGATGGCGTGGGAATGCGGCGCTCAGTCCGGCAAACCCAGCACGCGCTTGGCAATGATGTTGAGCTGAATCTCCGACGAACCGCCCTCGATGGAGTTGGCCCTGGAGCGCAGCCAGGCACGCGTGGTCTCCAGTTCTTCCTCGTCGAAGAAATCCGGGTCCACCTCCGGCGCTTCCCAGGCCAGGGCGCGGGTGCCCATCATGGACATCATGAGGTCGTAGCGGCTCTTGTTCTGCTCGGTGGCGTAGTACTTGAACATGGACGACTGGGGCCCAGGCGCGCGCCCCGCCTCCGTCTCCTCACGCAACTGTTGCAGCGCCAGGCGCAGGGAGCGGTCGTTGATGCGCTGCGTAATCACCTCTTCGCGCATAATGGGATCCGCCAGCTTGCCATCCGCCAACCCCACGTACTCCTTGGCGAGATCGCTGATGGTAGCCGTCTGTTGGGTGCTGCCGCCGATGCCGCCTATGGCCGTGCGCTCGTATTGCAGCAGGCGCTTGGCCACCGTCCAGCCTTCGTTTACCTCGCTGACCACGTTGGCCTTGGGCACGCGCACGTTGTCGAAAAAAGTCTCGCAGAAAGGCGAGCGTCCGCTGATCAGGCGGATGGGTCTGGGCGTGACACCGGGGCTTTCCATGTCGAACAGGATGAACGTGATGCCCTGATGCTTGGGCGCGTCCGGATCGGTGCGCACCAGACAGAAGATCCAATCAGCAGTGTCCGCACCCGAGGTCCAGATTTTCTGGCCGTTGATGATGTAGTCATCGCCATCGGATACCGCCGAGGTGCGCAGGCTGGCCAGGTCCGAACCGGACCCAGGTTCGCTGTACCCCTGACACCAGCGGATCTCGCCACGGGCAATCTTCGGCAGATGCTCTGTCTTCTGTGCCTCGTTGCCGAATTCCAGCAGGGCCGGGCCGATCATGGACAAACCCATACCCACCAGGGCCGGGCGTGCATTGATAAGCTGCATCTCCTCCTGGAGTACTTCCACCTGCTCCCTGGAAAGCCCCGCGCCCCCGTATGCTTTGGGCCAGGTAGGCGCGGTGAAGCCGCGCTCGGCCATACGCTCGAGCCACACTTTCGTATCCGGATTGGGGTAGGTGCCCTGGCGCCCGCCCGCGGGCATTTCCTCCACATCCATGGGCGTGCGCATGCTTTCCGGGCAGTTGTCTGCCAGCCACGATCTGATCTCTTGCCTGAACTCGTCCACGATGCCCCCCCAAGGTCGATTGCCGGTTATAGTAACCCATTCCCAGACCACCCAGCAGACGCATGAGCGACGGCGACGGCGAAGCACGCGAATTCGGCTTTCACACCCGATCGGTGCACGCGGGCAGCCGACCGGACCCGACCACGGGGGCCCGCGCGCTACCCATCTATCAGACCAGCAGCTACGTATTCGAAGATCCCGAATCCGCCGCCGCTTATTTCAATCTGCAGGAATACGGCAACACCTACTCGCGCATCATGAACCCCACCGTGGCAGCGCTGGAGGAGCGGGTGTCCAACCTGGAAGGGGGGGTAGGCGCGGTGGCTTTCGCCAGCGGTCTTGCCGCGCAATCGGCCGCCTTCTTCACGCTGCTGGAACCAGGCGATCACGTAGTGGCTTCCAGCGCGCTCTACGGCGGCAGCGTTACTCAGCTCAAGCACTTTTTCAGGAAGCTGTCCGTGGAACTCAGCTTCGTGGACCCCGACGATCTGGACAACTGGCGCGCCGCACTGAAGGACAACACGAAGCTGCTGTTTGCCGAGACCATCGGTAACCCCGGTGGCAACGTGCTGGATATCGAGGCGCTGGCGGACCTGGCCCACGGCCATCAAACCCCGCTGATGGTAGACAACACCTTCGCCACCCCCTACCTGGCCAGACCCATGGACTGGGGTGCGGACATCGTGGTGTATTCGGCCACCAAGTTTCTCGGCGGCCACGGCACGAGCATCGGGGGCCTGGTGGTGGAGTCGGGTGAGTTCGACTGGGCCAACGGGCGTTTTTCGGTGGTAGCCGATCCCTCCCCGGCCTACCACGGGCTGCCGTTTTACGAGACCTTCGGCATCTACGGCTACCTGATGAAGCTGCGCGCCGAGACACTGCGCGACCTGGGCGCCGCTATGAGTCCGTTCAACGCGTTCCTGTTTGCCCAGGGGCTTGAGACCCTGCCCTTGCGCATGCGCCAGCACGTGGCCAATGCCAACGCCATCGCACAGTTCCTGGAAGCACGGGACGACGCGGAGCGAGTGAGCTATCCGGGGCTCGCGAACAGCCCCTATGCGGGCCTGGTAGCCAAGTATCTGCCACGCGGCGCGGGCGCCGTATTCTGTTTCGATCTGCCCGGCGGAAGGGAAGCCGGTCTTCGCTTCATCAGCGCGCTGAACCTGTTCTCCCATCTGGCCAACGTAGGGGACGCCAAAAGCCTGGTGATCCATCCCGCATCCACCACCCACCGCCAGCTGTCAGACGAGGAGCTCGCGGCAGCCGGGATCGGGCCTGGCACGATACGGCTGTCGGTGGGAATCGAAGATGCTGCCGACCTGATCTGGGATCTGACCCAGGCTTTCGACGCTATCATGGAGGCATGATGGACCTGCAGCGCTATCAGCAGCCCCACGTCATTCAGGCCGCACTGGCCCAACGCCGCATCGCCATAGTGGGCTTGTCGAGCAACCAACTGCGCGGCAGCTACTTCGTAGGCTACTACCTGCGCCGGCACGGGTACGAGATCGTGCCGGTGAATCCTCGTGAGCAAGAGATTCTCGGCAAGAAATGCTATCCGTCGCTATCGGACGTTGCCGAACCGGTGGGCGTGGTGTGCGTGTTCCGCGCGCCCGCGGCGGTGCCCGCCATTGCCGAAGAAGCCATTGCCATGGGCGCCCCGTATCTGTGGCTGCAGTACACGGTGATCAGCCAGGAGGGCGCCGACATCGCAGAGGCCGGCGGCATGCAGGCAATTATGGACCGCTGCATGAAGGTGGAGCACGCGCGCTATCGCGGGCGCATGCACTGGCTGGGATTCAACACCGAGAGAATCAGCGCCCGCCGACGCCTGACCTAGCGGCAACCGGACTGTGCAGCGCGCGCTAAGCTAAGCGCGCGCGCAACTTTTTCAGCTGAAACCGAAGCCGGCTGGAGGCACTCTGCGCGCGGCCACTGGTCCTGCCGTCTGCGATGTATTGCAGGATGCGTTCGGCCTCCTGGACCTTCTGCCAGCGCAAACACAGCAGCGCAAGCTCGGCAAAGCTGCGGTTCTTCATGGAGATCGTCTTAGCGTCCGGGTGAGCCAACGACACCGACAACATGTCGGAGATCATCCGAAAACTGAAGCGTTCCGAGATGCGCATCCAGTACTCCACATCGAGCGCGAAGTGCAGCTTCTCGTTGATGGGCCCCACGGAGGACCACGCGTCACGAGTAAACAAACACGACGGCTGCATGAAATCGTTGTTGAAGCACCACCCAAACAGCATGTCGTGATTAACCTGCTGCAGCTCCGGTGTGTACACCACGCGACCGCTCTCGTCGTCCATGCGCCCGTGTCCGTACACCGCACCAACGGAAGGGTCTTCCAGGTATGCCTCGGCCAACTTGAAAAGCGCACCGGGCAACAGGTAGTCGTCTGAGTTCAGCCAGCCAAGCAGCGTGCCGGTGGATCGCTCCAGGCCTTTGTTGATGGCGTGGCTTTGCCCGCTGTCGGGCTCGCTCACCCACCAGGTGAGCCACTGAGCATACTTCTCGATCACCTGCACCGATTGATCGTCGGAACCACCGTCCACCACGATGAACTCCAGGTTCGGGTAGTTCTGCAGCAGCACGGAACGAAGCGTCTTCTCAATGTACCGGCCCTGGTTGTAGGACGGCGTGACAATGGTGATCTTCGGCCATTGCCTCGCGTCAGCGGGTGGCGCGCTCAAAGGCTCCGGCTGGAAAGGCCAACCTTTCCCGGATGCACGGGGAAGCTCAGTCACGTTGGTCAATGTGGAAGACGTCCATTTTTCACCCGAGTCTTGTCAGTATAATGCATGCATCAGAGCCGTCGGCCCAGCGGATTGCTTGGTTTAGGCTCCACCGCACGACAGATATGGTGATCACTGCACACTTTCACGTACGCCTGGCATCCCACGCACTTACTTTGCACCGCATCCGGAACCACCTTTGAACGAGCCAAAACTCAAAATTCTGGTCGCATCGCCCACGCCAACGCATCCCATCAGTGGCGGGAACCGCGCGCGAATTTACCGGCTCGTGCGCGAGCTCAACAACGCTGGCCACGAGGTGCACTTCGCGCACGCCTCGGTGGAAACCGGTGACGACCAGGCAATGGCGCAAGCGTGGGGGGATCGCTACCACCAGATTCCTTACCAATCGCCCAGCCAAACCATACGACGCGTGGTAAAAAAGCTTCAGCGATTTCTCGAATTGAACGCCCAGTACAACCGACCGGTGGACGCCTTGTGGGACAACGCTACCGGGATCGCACTGCAAAAACTGCACGAAGCCCACCAATTCGACGTGGTGATTGTGGAGTACGTATTCTTTTCCAAAGCCTTTGCCGCGTTCCCCGCCGGCGTCAGGAAGATCCTGGACACGCACGATGTCTTCACGAATCGGTACCGGCTGTATCTACAAAACAACGCCAGGCCCCAATGGTTCTCCACATCCGCAAGACAGGAAGCACTAGCGCTCAACCGGGCGGATGTCGCGCTGGCCATTCAGGAGAAAGAAGCAGGCCACTTCAGAAGCATCTCCGCTACACCGGTCAAAGTCGTTGGGCACTTTGTTGAGATCCGCCAGCTCGACAGCCCGGACCAAAACCTGGATCTGACGTACATCGGCGCCAAGAACCCCATCAACGTGCAGTCCATGGACTGGTTCAGAGACGAAGTGCTGCCCCTGGTCAAACAGGCGCATCCCAATGTGCGTGTCGGGGTAGCCGGATCAATCTGCGATGTGCTCGAGCGTGATCCGAACATGATTTTTCTTGGCGAGACCCAAGATCTACCCGCCACCTATGCGCGCAGTCGAATCGTCATCAATCCCATGCTCTACGGCACCGGCCTGAAGATCAAAACCATAGAAGCCCTCGGCTTTGGCAAACCCCTCGTGACCACGCCATGTGGGGCCGAAGGCTTGGAAAACGGGTGCGGCACGGCGTTTCTGGTCGCGGACAAAGCCCCGGAGATGGCAGACCACCTGATCCGAGTACTCAGTGACGGCGAATTACGCGACGAACTGGGCAGCAGGGCCACCGCCTGCGCACAGCGATGGAATGCCGTCGCCTTGAAAAACCTAACGGACGCACTTAGCGCGTGACGAGGCAGGAACCCGGCGTGCTGGTGCTCACGTTGCACATGCAGGAAAACGCG
>DEBD01000048.1:0-1337 GCA_002348385.1 Gammaproteobacteria bacterium UBA2965
GGCCGCCATGATCCACCGTTGGGCGCCCGGGGCTCAGATCGTCACGGTAGACACCGTTTTCCGGGCGCCGGTGATCGTGGACGAAAAGTACTCTATCGGCGGCGTGGTCACCGACATCGACGAAGATGAAGGACTGGTGGAGATTGATCTCACCATCGTGAACGAAGCCAACGAAACCCGGGTGTTCGGCACGGCAACGGTACGGATGCCAACCTAGACTCGGACCTCACAGACGATCAGTCGAACAGGTCGCGAAACCACAGTATCACCGACATGATCTGACCCATGCCGGGGGTTTCCACCAACTCCACCACGGTGCCATCGGGGTCGTAGAAGGCCACGATGCTGCCCCAGGCATCCGGGCCGGAGCAGCACGGGGTGACGGGCGAAATAAACTCCACCCCCTGGGCTTTCAATGCCGCCACGTCTGCCTCGATGTCCGAGGTGGAGAAAGCCATGCGATGGATACCGAAATGATTCACGGGAACCGGATACGGCGGCTCGGGATCGTAGGGATCCAGCCACTGCACCAACTCCAGGGCCGAACCGTCGGACTCGTGGGTCACCAATGCGCCCCGAACTTCAAACGGCACATCGAAACCCATAGCCCGCGCCACATCGGCAGACTCCGTGCGGGGCAGCTCCCGGCTCGCCTCGAAGCCCAGCATCTGATACCAGGCGCGTGAGCGCTCGTAGTCGCTCACATTCACATTCACATGGCCGATCTGCACGATGTGGGTGGGCCGTTCTTCGTCGGCCTCCCCCTCCACTTCGATCAGTTCGTAAAACGTACCGTCGAGATCCTTGAAGATACAAAAGGTGCTCCCGTCCGAACGGGTTACCGGGGCCGACAGGAATTCCACCCCTTTTTCCTTGAGGGTCTGGTAGTCGGCCTGGATGTCCGTGGTGTGCATGGCCGCCCGCGCCATGCCCAGGTGATTCAGCCGCGTATAGGGGGGATCGTCGTTGCGCGGAATGGTGAATTCGATGAGATCGATCACACCACCGAAAAACCCTAATCCAACGATCTCGCCATGCAGCAGATATCCGCCGGCCCAATCGCCCTGGGAGCCGTCGTAGCTCGTGGGCGTTTCGATCCCTATGGCCCGTGCCATAGCCTGGGTGTTGGTATCGGGAAACCCGGACATCGTTTCCAATCCGAGGCCGTGATAGAACTCCTGCGCCTTAACAAAGTTACTCACGTTCGTGTTGAAGTGCACACGAGAGATTACGTTCAGTTCAACCTCAGCGCGCTGTTTGACGCGCACGGAAACCGGGCCGCTGGTGGAGTTCGCCGCGATGGTGATGGCGTTCACCTCCACCAGTTCCACCTCCAC
>DEBD01000048.1:1647-6055 GCA_002348385.1 Gammaproteobacteria bacterium UBA2965
ACCTCCACCAGTTCCACCTCCACCTCGTCCCCCGCCGCTTGCCCGGCAGTGACCACCGTCTCCCCGTTTAGCAGCAATGCCACCGCGCGCCCATCGGCACCCTCGATGATGAGCCGCGCGGGGCCCGGCACCCCGAAGAATGTCTCGGCAAGCGCAGTGTTGCCGCCCTCAACTCGTGCAAGGTAACGGGTGAGATCGACTTCCACCGCCTGGACGACTAAGGGGAACGAAATGCCCAGCAGCACAACGAGCCAAAGCGACGGCACAGGTCGGTGCCGTTGAGAGTGATAGTTCAAGAGTTGTACTCCTTAGATGATCAATACTTCAGACGGTAGGCATCCCCCGAGCGCTCGATGACGCCGGCGGTGGGCTCTGGCCAATGTGTCCCGATGATGAGCGTCGGCGTGTCGGAGAAACGCGAGAATTCACGTTCCCGAGTGGCCACTGAATCGACCGGGTCATAGTCGGTGGTCACCGACCACTCCGGATGTGCAAGCTGACAGGGGTGGTGCACGAAATCGCCGGTAATCAGGGCAGATTCACCGGCCGACTCGATGAGCACGCTCACGTGCCCGATGGTATGCCCGGGCGTAGGAATCAAGCGCACCTCGTCACAGATGCGCTGATCTGCATCCACCAGTTCGAGCAGACCCGCGGCCACCAACGGACCGATGGAATCCTGCATGACGGCCCGATTCATGTCCTTGAGCCAGGCTTCCACCTCCTCAGCCTCTGCCTCTTCGTCTACGTAGGCAAACTCGTTGCGCTCGATAAGGTAGCGGCCGTTGGGAAAGGTAGGCACCCACTCACCGTCTACCAGCATGGTGTTCCAGCCCACATGGTCCAGGTGAAGGTGAGTACACAACACCGTGTCGATGGCATCCCTGGGATAACCCGCGTGCTCCAGATCCTCGAGAAAGCTCGTCTGCAGCATGTGCCAATCGGGGAACGCGTCGCGCGGCTTGTCGTTGCCCACGCAGGTGTCCACGATGATGCGCCGCGATCCGGTGTCGATCACCAGGGCATGGATACTGAAGCGCAGCACGCCTTCCGGCGTGACGAAGTCAGGCTTAAGCCACTCGATGGGCAGCACCGCTTCCGGCGTCGCGTCCGGTAGAAATGCATCCAGCCCTTCGAAGGTCAATTCAACGATCTGAGTGACTTTGACGTCACCGATCTGCCATGACTGCATCTATTGCTCCAGTTATTCTTGTTGTTCGCGCATAGGGGCTAAGTAGCTCAGCTCGGCGCGCATGACATTGAGATTCCGGCCGCGCCCATCGATCGCTTCGGTCTGCCCGCTGGCAAAATGCGCCACGCCGCTCTCTTTATGCGCGCTCAATCTCCAGATGCAGATGGCTGAGCCCCCGGATAATGAAGCTCGGCAGGTAGCTGTAAGCTTCTGCCGGATCTGCCGCACGCACAGCCTTGATGCGCTTGAAGAACACTTTCCAGGCGATGATGGCTTCCAAACGGGCCAACGGCGCGCCGGGACAGAAGTGGATCCCCTCTCCGAAGGACATGTTTCGATAGGCGTCATCGCGATGCAAATCGAATTCTTCCGGGTTTTTGGGAAAGCGCTTGGCATCCCGATTGCCCGATCCCCACAGCATGAGCACGTGGGAGCCTGCTGGCACCCTCACAGCGCCGATCTCGGCATCTTCCCGCGCCAGGCGAAACAGTCCTTTCACCGGCGTATCAAAACGCAGGCATTCTTCCACGAAATTTGGGATCAGCTCCCCGTCTGCTCGCAGTTCCTCCCAGATCTCGGGTCGCTCCAGGAGGATCTGCATGCCCGTGGTAAACAAGCGCACGGTGGTCTCCTGTCCGGCGCCAAAAAACACCAGGGCCAGGGCCACCACCTGTTCGATGGTTGGCTGCTCGTCGGAATCCGGAAAGGTGGCGGTGGCGAGCTGACTCATCAGGTCGTCCTTGGGCGCCTCACGGCGTTCGGTAATGTAGCGCACGAAGTAATCGTGAATGTAGCCCATCAGGCCCGTGGTAACGCCGCCTGCCTGGGCGCCCTGCTCGCGCACCCGCACGCGAGTCGCCACGTGTTTGGCGCTCGGATTGCCGAGGCTAAATTCCTCACCGCGCAGCTGGCGCTTGAACTCATCGTGATCTTCCCGCGGAACGCCGAGCAGATCGGCAACCACCAGAAAAGGAATGGGCCCGGCGAAGGCATCGATGAATTCCACCTCTTTTTGGTCGACAAACTCGTCGATGAGCCCGTCGGCTAACCGCTCAATGTATTGCTCGATGCCTTCAATGCGCTTGGGAGAAAACAGCTTGTTGACCAGCAACCGGTAGGGCCGGTGCTGGGGCGGATCCATGTTGACCAGGCTGGGCTGACCAACCTGCTCGGTGTACTTGCGAATCTGGTCGGACACCGACTCGCCCTCGGCGCGCTCCGGCAGCTTGGCCAACGGGCCCATGGCATGCAGCAGGGACGAGAACACCTCCGGCCGGCGCGCTACCGACACGATATCTTCGTGCCGACTCACTAGATAGACGCCGTAATGAGGCTCCCTGAATACCGGCTCCCTTTCCCGCATCGCCTTAAAGAACGGATACGGATTGACCAGGGTTTCCGCATCCAGATTGAGCAGGTCGAACTCGGTCAGGTCACGCTCGGTGAGGTCCACATCGGCAAACGGGTCCGCAATCGTGCTCGATGCGTGGGTCGGGATGGTCATGACGTTTTGCTCCTCAAGCCTTACAACAGGCCATCTTCCCGCACCAGATCCAGACACCGTTTAACGATGCCAATGGCTTCGCCGATGTCGTCCCGCGAATGCGCAAACGACACGCACGAGCGACGGGTGCCCGGCACCAGCACGCCGTTGTCCAGCAGATGCAAATAGAACTCGGTTTCCGCCGGTGGCCTCATCGGGTTCAAGTCCCGGGCCGTACGGATCTCACCGGCCTTGAAGTAGATCTGAAACATGGAGCCCGCGTTTAGTACCTGGGCGGCCATGTTTTCAGATCGCGTGTACTGGTTGATCTCGTCGGCCAGCCTCTGCCCCTGACCATTGAGGTGGGGATACACGGCATCGCGGTATTCATCCAGATAGCGCAGCTGAGCGAGCCCAGCCGCCATGGTGAGCGGGTTTCCTGAAAACGTGCCTCCAGACATGATGCCTTTTGGGTCGCCTAAGGCCATGGAATTGAACACGGCCATGATGTCGGCCCGGCCACCCACAGCTCCGGCTGGCATCCCACCGCCAATGATCTTGCCGTACGTCGCCAGATCCGGTTTGAGACCGTAGTGCTCCTGCGCACCCCCGTAGGCGAAGCGGAACCCGGTAATCACCTCGTCGGTCATGAACAGCACCCCGCTGTCCGCGCACGCGGCACGCAGTTCGTGCAGAAACTCACCCACCTCGTCGTTCATGTGCGGATTGGAGCTTTGGGCGCACTCGATAATCACCACCGCCAGGTCGTCAGCGTTGTCACGGATGATGTCGAAGGCCGCTCGGGAGCGGTACGGCAGCATGATCTGGTAGTCCTCTACCGCCGGCAGCACTCCGGCCCCCACGGACCGGAAGATTGGCGCATCCGCCGGACTTGCCGGGTCCGAGCGACCAATGCCGTAGTCGTGGGCACCGTGGTAGGAGCCTTCAAACACGGCGATCTTGGGTTTGCCGGAGAAGGCGCGCGCCGCCCGGATAGCGTACATAGTGGACTCGGTGCCCGTGTTGCAGAAGATGACGCGCTCGACGCAGTTATCGGCTTTGATGAACTGCTCGGCCATGGGCACCTGGGACGGATTGTGCAGACCGAAGTGCCAGCCGCGCTCGTGGATCTGCTCCTCCACGGCCGACTGCACCGCCGGGTGACGGTGTCCAAGCACCATAGCGCCGAAGCCCACCTGGAAATCTATGTAGCGGTTACCATCCACGTCCCACAGATACGGCCCGTCGGAACGCTCGATGAGCACCGGATAGGGCATCTCCAGGCTGGCCGCGGATCCCATGTTCATGAGCTCCTTGGTGCGGCTTGTGAGGTCTCTGGAGCGCGCACACTTGGCGGACAGGCTTTCCCGCACGTGGCGCCCGTTCGGGCCAAGATCCCCGCTCAGATCGAACCCGCCGCTCATCGCTTCCTCCATTCCCCGCTGTTTGCCGGCCGAGCGCCGCTACGCGTCAGTCTAGCCGAACCGGTAGCATCCCCATAGTAAGCGCCGAACTTGTAGTTTTCCCTATCCTACTATCGGGCTGCGTTGCCCTTTCTCATCCATCACCCGGATGACACGGCGTTACTCGGCGAGGGTTCCGAGCTAGCCGACGAGCTGGTGGCCTTCATGCAGGCGGGCAAGCGGGCGTGCCTGGATGCTGGCGAATGCCAGACCCATCGTGATGGGACCCGTCGTAAACGTGAGTATCATCATGGCTGCCGTTTGCAATGG
>DEBD01000006.1 GCA_002348385.1 Gammaproteobacteria bacterium UBA2965
GGTGGCTCCCAGAATGTTCAGATGTTGATGGCGTCTGTTGAGGATGTACTCGAACAGCTGTCCCAAAAGCTGCAGGGCGATGTCTTTGAACGCCAGCGTGGGGCCGTGAAACAGCTCCAGCACCCGCACGTCGCCCACCTGCGCGAAAGGCACCACCTCCGGATGATCGAAGCTACCGTATGCGGCATCCACCAGCCCCGCCAACTCGTCGGCCGGAATGTCGTCCGCGAAGAGGGGCAACACTTCCTTGGCAAGCTCTACAAAGCTAAGGTCACGCCACTCGCCACACCGGTGGCTCACATCGGGTAGCCGGTCGGGCACCAGCAAGCCGCCATCGGGGGCCAATCCGGTGAGCACCGCATCCGTGAAGCCCAATGAGGGCGTATCTCCGCGTGTGCTGATGTATCGCATGTTGCTCAAGGGTCGCAAAAGCGCGCTATTGTAACGCCCAAAAGAAAGCGCCGGCCATGGAATCCCATGGCCGGCGCCCGTTGGCCGCAACCGAAGAAAGAGCGGATCAGGCCGCGGATTTGGCGAAGTCGGGATAGGCTTCTACGCCGCACTCCGAGATATCAACGCCTTCGTACTCTTCTTCTTCCGACACCCGGATGCCCATGGTGGCTTTGAGGATGCCCCACACGATGAGGCTCGCCACGAAGGTCCAACCGAAGATGCCCAGAATACCGACGAGCTGACCGCCGATGGTGGCCTCCGAATTATTGAACACCACCGCTAGGATGCCCCAGATTCCAGCTACGCCGTGCACCGAGATGGCACCCACCGGGTCGTCGATCTTGAGTTTGTCCAGCCCTACGATGGAGAACACCACCAGGATGCCACCGGCCAGACCGATGAGCATGGCCCACTCAGCAGCCGGCGAAAGCGGGTCCGCCGTGATGGCAACCAGCCCCGCGAGGGCGCCGTTCAGCGCCATGGTGAGATCCGCCTTGCCGAATATGAGCTTCGCCAGCAACAGCGCACCAACCATGCCGCCGCAGGCAGCGATGTTGGTGTTAACGAAGACCTGCGCCACGGCGTTGGCTTCGTCTATGTTGGAGGTCATCAACTCCGACCCCCCGTTGAACCCGAACCAGCCGAACCACAAGATGAAGGTACCAAGCGTAGCCAGCGGCAGGTTAGCGCCAGGCAAGGCGTTAGCGGAGCCGTCAGTGTTGTACTTACCCTTGCGGGCACCTAGCAGCAGCACACCAGCCAATGCCGCCGACGCACCACACATGTGCACGATGCCCGAGCCGGCAAAATCTGAGTACCCCGCTGCGGCAATCCAGCCGCCACCCCAGGTCCACATACCCTGCAGCGGGTAGATAAGCCCCGTCATTACAACGGCAAAGGCGAGGAACGCCCAAAGCTTCATGCGTTCGGCCACCGCACCGGAGACGATGGACATGGCTGTCGCTACGAATACCACCTGAAAGAAGTAGTCGGAGCGCGCCGAGTAGTAGATGTCGCCATCGGAGGCGAGGGTTTCTTCCACGGTGTTCTCGGCGCCAATCAGCATGCCGAAATCCGGGATTACGCCGCCTTCCACGGCGCCCAGGTACATGATGTAGTACCCGAACAGCAGGTACATGATGCACGCAATGCCGAACAGCGCCACGTTCTTTAGCAGAATCTCGGACGTGTTCTTGGCGCGAACCAGGCCGGCCTCGAGCATGGCGAATCCGGGCGCCATGAACATCACCAGCGCACCCATCACCAGGAAGTAGAACGTATCCAACGCGTAGTTGGTTTGAGTCAGCAGATCTTCCACAATCTTCTCCAAATTTTTAGCTGGGGTCGGCGCTCATTGGCCTCCCCAAACGGTTCGCGCGGCTAAACGGCCTCGGCGCCAGTTTCTCCCGTACGAATGCGTACGACTTCTTCCAAGTTGGTAACAAAGATCTTGCCGTCTCCGACCTTGCCCGTGTTGGCCGCCTTGGTAATGGTTTCCAGAACCTGCTCCATGAGCCCATCGTCTACCGCCACTTCGATTTTCACCTTCGGCAGGAAGTCGACGACATACTCGGCGCCGCGATACAGCTCCGTGTGTCCTTTTTGGCGCCCAAACCCTCTCACTTCGGTTACGGTAATCCCTTGAACCCCGATGTCGGAGAGCGCCTCGCGCACTTCGTCGAGCTTGAAGGGTTTGATAATCGCTGTTACCAATTTCATGTTTTATCCTCCTATTGAGTCTCTTTTAGCGAGCCCATGGGCTCGGGTCCTCACTGGACCCCGCTCGGCGAACCAAACGGGAATCTTCGGGTGCACGCCTTCCCCAGCCGGGGAAGATCTTGTGGAAGATCTGTGCACCCCCGATTCTGGACCAATTAAAGGCTTTTCGATACCGAGAACACGACAGTGTCGTCGCACAGCGACGTGCCAGCAAAACACTCGGCCTTACTCAGGTCGGTACCAATCCACGCTAGGCTGAAGTCGAGACCCACACCGGAAGTGGACAGGCCAACGCTATAGTCGATGTAATCCTTGCCCGGGTCCTCACCCACGTCGGGGCCAATAAAGGCACCAAAATCCTCATCAGAATCAAAGAGATTCCAGCCCAAGTGCAGATCGAGGCTCAGGTTCTCCATTACGGGAATGGAGTAATCGCCATAGAAGTAGAAGAAGGTATCCGTCTCGGCGAAGTAGTCGGGGGAGTAAGCCGCGCCCAACGTGCCGCCCAGGACCGAAACGCTGCCGTAGATCTCAACGTAATCCAGATCCGGATCCGCGTCGTCTTCCGGGTAGTTGTACCAGAGCACGCCGATGTCATAGGCGACGTCCTCGTTAAACTCCCCGGCAAAACCCGCGTAGTAGTCCACTTCAATGGTGGCGCCCGACCACGCCCCCACGTTGGACGCCCAGGTACCGACATAAAGGCCACTTTCCAGCTCGATGTCGAACCCGCCCTGGATGGCCTGGGAGCGGTCACCCTGCGAGATGCCGCGAAACCGGTAGTCCGAGGCATAGGTTACGTTGCCGGAAAACTCGGCAGCGGTGGCGGTCACGGCGCCGAACAACAGCGCGCTGCAGATTGCCAGTATTGATGCTCTTTTCATCTTTGCTCTCTCCATTTTCTTGGTAGTCGTTATGCGGCCCCAGCCATCTGCGATAGCAATGACGGGATATGGCAGCTACACCCTATATGCAGGAGCCGTGCCAACTATATATTTTTCCATTAAATCAAAGAGTTAAGAATTCTCTCCGCGATTCATCGGACTCATTTCGCGCGATATTGGTGCGTTGGCCCCATATTGGTGCGTCAGTGCCCGTGGATCGGAGCCTGGGCGCACGCGCCGGGGCACCAAAAGCCCACGGCGGCACCAGAACGACCCAGTTAGCCTGATGTATCTCGAAAGGAGATGCCGTTGACCGCCCCAGCTGACCAGAGCAGAGTCCACGCCCGCGCGCAGCTGGGCATGGGCGCGCCCGTCATCACCGTGGAAACGCACCTGCCAGGTGGGTTGCCCGGCTTTACCCTGGTGGGCATGCCGGAAACCGCCGTGCGGGAGGCCCGAGACCGGGTCAAGAGCGCCATCGGCAACTGTGGTCTGGACTTTCCCCAGGGCCGCGTGCTGGTGAACCTCGCGCCGGCAGACCTGGCCAAACAAGGGGCCCGCCTGGATCTGGCCATCGCGGTAAGCGTGCTAAGCGCCACCGGTCAGGTGCCCTGGGGCAATGTGCAGCGATTCGAGTATCTCGGCGAGCTGGCGCTGGGCGGAGGCCTGCGTTCAGTAAGAGGCGCCCTGTGCTCCGCACTGGCTTTAGCGGCACAGGGAGGGTCCCAGCAGCTCGTGGCTCCAAAAGCGAACCTAGCCGAGTTCGCCATGGCCCCCCAGGGTAGCGTGGTACCCATCCCCCACCTGCGTGATGTGGTGAAGCTGCTACATACGTGCGACACCACCCCCTGGCCCCAGCCGTCGCCTGCATCGCGCGAGCCTGCTACCACCATGAACCTGGATCAGATCGTCGGTCAACAAGCCGCCAAACGAGCGCTGGCCGTCGCCGCAAGCGGCCAACACCACCTGCTGCTGGTGGGTCCGCCAGGGGTCGGCAAGACGCTGCTGGCACGCAGCCTCAATGAGCTGTTGCCTGAATTGCGCCCCGACGCGGCCCGCGAAGTAGCCGCCGTCCAGTCTGCCGCCGGTTTGGAGGTAATACCTTTTCTCGCGCCGTTTCGCGACCCGCACCACTCCGCCACCGCGCCCGCCATGGTGGGCGGCGGCCGCTCTGCCCAGCCCGGGGAAATCTCGCTGGCGCATCACGGCGTGCTGTTCTTGGACGAGCTTCCGCACTTCAAGCCCAGCGTACTGAACCTGCTGCGCGAGCCGCTGGAAAGCCAGACCATTGAGCTCGCGCGCGCTGACTATCGCGCCACTTTCCCAGCAGCGTTCCAACTCATGGCCGCCATGAATCCCTGCCCTGCCGGGCTCGTGTGCGAAGAATCCGCATGCCGTTGCTCGCCGAACCAGGTAAGGCGCTACCAGGCCCGAATATCCGGGCCGCTCCTGGACAGGATCGATCTGCACGTGCCGGCAATGCCCATACCAGGCCACCTGCTTTTGCATGAAAGCCCGGAGGCGAACGGGGCCGAGCTGCGCGAGCAGGTAGCCCGCGCGCAAAGCCGCCAACTGCGCCGACAAGGCAAATTGAACGCCGCACTTTCCCCCGGCCAGGTGCGCAAAGTGGCCCAACCCGACTCGGCAGCACGGACGTTGCTGTTGGATGCCAGCGAGAAGTTCCGCCTTTCGGCGCGCGCGGTGCACCGCGTGCTCAAGGTGGCGCGAAGTATCGCCGATCTGGACGAATGCAACGGTGTCTCTGCCCATCACCTGGCAGAAGCGGTGAGCTATCGGGCCATGGATTGGAGCCCCCCGTAGCCCAGGGTGAGGGCCGTCAGGGAAGCATGTACTCCACCGCTGCCCGGAGCTCCTCGTCACTGCAATTGATGCAGGATCCCTTGGGCGGCATGAGGTTGTTGTTGAACCCGTTGATGCTGTTTGCCATCAGCACGTCCAAGCCCTTGGCGATGCGTGGCTCCCATTGGGCTGAGTCTTTCAGCACAGGCGCCCCGGCCACGCCGAGATTGTGGCAGGCAAAGCAGAATTGGTTGTACACCTGCTCACCGGTGCGGCCCGCTGGCGCGGCGCTCGCTACCGGTGCCCGGGCGGCCGGTTCTGGTGCTGGCGCGCTGGGTTCCGCATCGGCGGCAGGCGCAGCCGGGGGCTCAGCGGTGTCTTGGGCCACACGCTCCGCCCGCTGTGCGGGCGCGGCCTCTGGGTCCGGGCAGGGGATTCCTACCCGACACAACCTGCCTTCAGGCTGCGTACGCAGACGAATTTCTTCTTCGGTTCCCGCCGGCACGGACGCCGCCAGCGCGGCGGGGATGTAGGTACCCGCGCCACCAAGCAGTCCCAGCAATAGGGACCAAGCGCAGGCTCTTATAGTCACGCCTTTCACGTTTCAATCTCCGTCAATCTCCGAAGGGGGGGGCCGAAGCGGCGCGCAGTATAGCGACGCTACGCGGTGGCGTCGAACAGCTCTCGACCGATGAGCATGCGACGAATTTCGCTGGTACCCGCACCGATCTCGTAGAGCTTGGCGTCGCGCAGCAGGCGTCCGGCCGGATACTCGTTGATGTAGCCATTGCCGCCCAGGGCCTGCACCGCTTCCCCGGCCATCCAGGTCGCCTTCTCGGCCGCGTATAGAATGCAGCCGGCCGCATCGAAGCGCGTGGTCTGACCTGCGTCGCAAGCGCGTGCCACCGCGTAAACGTATGCGCGGCAGGCGTTCATGGTTGTGTACATGTCGGCGACCTTTCCCTGCATGAGCTGAAAAGTGCCGATGGGCGCACCGAACTGCTCGCGCTCATGCACGTACGGCAGCACCAGATCCAACGCGCTGCGCATGATTCCCAGTGGGCCCGCGGCCAGCACCACGCGCTCGAAATCGAGACCGCTCATGAGGATGCCAACCCCGCTGCCTACGCCGCCCAGCACCTGAGTCTTCGGCACCACACAACCATCGAATATCAGCTCGCAGGTGTCGGAGCCGCGCATACCCAGTTTGTCGAGCTTCTGGGCCGTGCTGAATCCAGGCAAGTCCTTCTCGATGAGGAAGGCCGTAATACCCTTAGGCCCCAGGGCAGGGTCGACGGTGGCATAGACCACCAGCACGTCTGCGCCTGGGCCGTTGGTTATCCACATCTTGGTGCCATTGAGCACGAAGTGATCGCCCTTCTCCTGGGCCCGCAGCCGCATGCTGACCACATCCGAGCCCGAACCGGTCTCACTCATGGCCAGCGCGCCCAGCGCCGCTCCAGACACAAGATCGGGCAGATAGCGTTGCTTCTGCTCGGAGCTGCCGAAGCGCCGAATCTGATTGACGCACAAGTTGGAGTGCGCGCCATAGGACAGCCCCACCGAGGCCGACGCGCGGCTTATCTCTTCCATGGCCACGCAGTGCGCCAGGTAGCCGAGCCCAGCACCACCGAATTCTTCTTCCACCGTGACACCCAGAACGCCCAAGGCACCAAGCTTTGGCCAGAGGTCCCTGGGAAACTCATTGTTGGCATCAATCTCACCCGCCAGGGGCGCTATCTCCGCAGCAGCGAACTGGCGCACGCTCTCGCGCAGCAGATCCAGGGTCTCACCCAGGCCAAAGTTGAAGTCCACGTCACTCATTGCTTCCGCCGCATAACTTGACGCGCCTAGGGTACCCCATCTGGGTGCTCACGCCCTTTCACGGGTAGACTAGGCTGATGAATCGTTGGAGTGCAGCACTTGCCGGTTGGCTTTGCATGAGTTTGCCCGCCTGGGGTGCGGCACAAACCAACATCGCCGCAAACCTGGCGACCGAATGTCACGCACAGAGCCTGCTGCAGCCAGCAAGTACCCAAGCCTGCGATGAGCTCATCGAGTTGGCGACTTCCCAAGCAGTAGCGCCAAACCTGCTAGCTGCCGCCCACACCAACCGCGGCGTGATCGTGGGCCGATCGGCAGCGGCCAGAGCCGATGAGGAGGGCCTGCAGGTAGCGCTGGAAGATTTCATCGCCGCTGCTGAACTGACCCAAGATCGGGCGGAACCACTGTTGAATCAGGCAGTGGTCCTCATCTCGCTGCGACGAGCGTCGGAGGCACTGGTGCGCCTCGAAGCAGTCATCTTGCTGCCGGGGGAGGGCGCGGCTGCCTGGCGCCGCGCGGCGCTGCTCAACCGCGCCATCGCTTTACGCAGTCTGGGTGCGCTGGATGAAGCCCACGAGAACCTGGAAACGGCGCAGGCACTCGCAGAACTCGGGCCACTTCGCCAAACCGTGGCGCCGTCGCCCCAGTTTTGACCGGCGGGCTACTGGTAGATTCGTTGCACCCGCGGCGATACGCCCGTGAGCACCTCGTAATCGATGGTGCCCGCCAGCTCCGCCACCTGCTCCAGTTCGATGGTGGGCCCGAAAAACTCCACCCAATCCCCGGACGCCGCGTTGGCGCCGGTCACGTCCACCAGGGTGAGGTCCATGGACACTCTACCCACCACGGGGCAGCGCACCCCCCCGACGCCCACCTGGCCCCTATTGGACAGGCTCCGGATCACCCCGTCCGCGTATCCCAGCCCCACGGTTGCTATGCGGGCCGGCCGGTCGGTGGTGTAACTGGCGCCATAGCCTATGGTCGAACCGCTAGGGTGGTCACGAACCTGCAGCACCAAGCCCTGCAGACTGGCCACACAGCGACGCTGGCCGGTATGCCCAGCGCTGTATAGCCCGATGCCCGGACGCGCAACGTCCCCGCAGAATTCCGCACCGAGCTGCATCCCCGCCGAGTTGCCGATGCTGGTTGGCAAATCCGGAAAACGCTGCGCTACCTGCACGAAGCGCTCGAGCTGCAATCGGTTGTTCGGATGATCGGGCACATCGGCACAAGCCAGATGGGTGAGCAACAGCGTGGGCGAGAAATCGGCAAACAACCCGGGCGTCACATCGTGATCGAAACCCAGGCGGCCGATCCCGGTGTCCACGTGGATAGCCATGGGCCGGTTCGCATGACGGCGCCAGGCCTGCAGCTGCTGGGGATTGTTGATCACGGGGATGAGGTCAGCGGCAGCAAGCTGCGCCGCCGTCTGATCGGTGGGCCCTTCGAAAACGTAGATTGCGGCATTGGGGAGGTGGGGCCGAAGTGCCGCGCCTTCCTCCGCCTGAGCAACAAAAAAAGTGCCGCAACCGGCCTGCGCCAGGGCTGGAGCTACTGTTGCCGCACCCAGCCCGTAAGCATCCGCCTTCACCACCGCCGCGGTATCGCCTGCGTGCAGAGCACACAGATCTGCGTAGTTGGCCGTTAGCGCCGCCAAGTCAACCAGCAGCCGGCCTCGCACGGCTAGCGCAGAGTGTTGATGTATGCCACTACGTCGTCGATCGCCTTGTCATCTGCAAGCACCATGGCCATGGGCTTCATCTGCATGCCGTAGATATCGCTGGCGTCGTAGGCGCGCATACCGTTCTTGAAGTTCTTCAGCTGAGCGACCATATACCAGTCGCTCTGGCCGGAAAGCCGCGGGCCGCCCAGGGCTTCGAGACCTTCGGCAGCCGGGCCGTGGCAGGCCACGCACAAAGCATAAGCCGCCTTGCCCGCCTCTGCATTACCCTGGATCGTGATTGGCGCAGGATCCGCCGGCAACGTGCCGATGTACTCAATGAGGTTCGCCTCCTGCTCGGGCGTAGCCACCGTCATGGCCATGGGCCGCATCTGCATACCCGGAATGTCGCCCGGGGCGGTTCCTCGGGTACCGGCTTTATACGCGGCAAGCTGGCGGCGGATGTACCAGGGCTCCTGACCCGCGAGGCGAGGTGCGTTGAGTGCCTGGTTTCCCTCACCGTTGGCGCCGTGGCACGCAACACATATGGCGTAAGCCGCTTTTCCTGCCGCTACATCAGCAGCAACCCCCTGGCTCAGCAATAGTGAGACAGCCAAAGTCAATATGGCACCGAATGGCACACCCATGGGCGCATTTCCTCCAAACTAGTTGATTACGACAGGTAGAGCCGACGCTAATCTTTTCGCCAGAACGCCAACCATGTGCGCCCTGCAGGCGCTCCACGGCGTTCACCCTGGCGGCGATCCGACGTCATGCCCTCGCGCCGAGCACGCAGCTCGAACAAACCTTTTGCGCTGCGCCGACGCTCGTCGCTCGCACGGCGATCATTCCCCGATCGCCGCGACCACTCCGGGGCAAAATCCTGTGCCCCTACACCGGTTTGTGTCTTCATCCGTTTAAGTTACCGGTTACGAGCCGCTGACTATAGCGGCACGAAACGAGAAAACAAGCCGCGCTAATGGGCCCGCAAAGGATCCAATTGCACAGCCGGCTTGCTGCTCGCACTGCCCCAGGGCGCGCAGCCGCCAGTGTCGCATTCCTGCATGCATCCGATTTCGTCGCCAAAGCCGAAAAATCACTAAATGTACCAAGGCGCGATGTGCAGGCGGATTATCCGGTGGCTCAAGTAGACGACAAGCAATTGGTCAACATCTCGTCCAGGCTGGTGAGAGTCACGCCCAAAAGTTGCGCGGAAGCGGTGGGGTCAATGGCATCATCGTGATCCAGCACTCCGAGCATGGCCCGGGTTACCGGCGGCGGTGTAGCAAGCCGCTCCAGCAACCAGGCCAACGCCAGGCCCCAACCCAGCGGCAACGAGATCAACCACGTGTTGCGACCCAGCACCCGTGCGGCGCGCAGCGTCAGTGCGGCACGCGTCAGGCTTTCAGGGCCCGCAAGATCCAGCGTGCCGGCCACCGGCTCGGAAGTCTCCAGGCTCGCCACGATAGCGTCGATGAGGTCGCCGGCGTACAAAGGCTGTTCCAGGCTCGTAGCCCTGAACAACAGGTTCAGCCGGCTGCGCGCACGCTTGGCCAGCGCGGCGCTCGCGTAGTCCCCTTCGCCCAGCACCATGGGTACCCGCAGCACCCGTGTAGGCGGCGCCCCTTCGAGAAGGATCTGCTCGGCGTTGCCCTTGGAGGCCAAGCAGGCGTTTGCCGATTCCGGTATGGCGCCGAGAATGCTCAGATACACCAGGCGCTCCACCCCCGCAGCACTGGCGGCCTGGGCCAACACGCGGCAGGTTTCTTCGTGAGCCTGTCGATAAGCGCCCGCCCCGGGCTCCTTGATGATCCCCACCAGGTGCACCACGGCGCCGGCCCCATCCAGCGCCTCGATCATCGCCTGGTCATCCAGGTAGTCGACCACCATCACTTCCACCTCGCCCGCTTCGGGCAGGGCTCGAATGCGCTCTGCTGCGGACGGCGAGCGTACCAATGCCCGGACCCGCCATCGGCCCGACACCGCCCCCAGCAGGCGCCGGCCCAGATTGCCGTTTGCACCCGTAATGACCAATGTACCGCGCACTGCTTCTGCTTATGACTTCCGCCGTTGATACAACACAGCATTGTGCGGCCGCGGGCCGGTCGCGGACAAGTCGGCGCTCGGTTACATTGAGCAGATGGCTGCCTCACCCGCTTTCCAGCGCTGGGCCAACGCGCTGACCCTGCTTCGTCTGCTTAGCATGTTGCCGTGCGCGTGGGCCGTGGTCGCATCGAATTGGGCCGTCGCCGCTGCACTGTTTGTCCTGGCGGTAGTCACCGATCTGGCAGACGGCCCTGTGGCCAGACGGGCCGATACCCCAAGCGCGCTGGGCGGCCTGTTCGATCATGGCACCGACGCGCTGTTTGTAGTGGTGCTTCTCTTCGCCCTGAACTCACACGCGTACATCCCCTGGGTTCTACCCGGTTTGGTAGCCATTGCGTTCGCCCAGTACGTTTGGGACTCCCGCGCCCACTCTGCCAAACCGCTGCGCGCAAGCTGGCTGGGCCGATGCAATGGGGTTGCCTACTTTGTGCTGGTGGGCATCCCGGTCATACGCAATGCCCTGAGCCTGCAATGGCCCGACGATCTGCTCATCACCATCCTGGCGTGGACACTGGTCGCGACCACCTTGGCATCCATCGTCAATCGATGGCTGTCCTACCGGCATACCCAGACACCCTGACTCAATCGGCGCGGAAGAAACCGCGCGCCAATACAGTACACTGTGGCAAAACCATAGTGACGGAGATGCACATGCGAATTTCCATGCTCTTGAGCTACGCGGGCGATTTCAAGGAAGCCGCCCGCGAGGTGGCCGAACTGGAGCGTGCCGGCCTGGACCTGGTCTGGGTACCCGAGGCTTACTCCTTCGATGCGCCCAGCGCCATGGGCTATCTGGCCGCACGTACGGAGCGCGTGGTGATCGCGTCCGGCATTCTGCCTATCTATTCGCGCACACCCACCCTACTGGCCATGACCGCCGCCGGCATCGACAACCTGTCCGACGGCCGCTGCATGCTGGGATTGGGCGCATCGGGCCCTCAAGTCATCGAGGGTTTCCACGGCGTTCCCTACACTGCGCCGGTGGGCCGTATTCGCGAGATCATCGAAATCTGCCGGCAGGTGTGGCGGCGCGAACGAGTCACCCACGACGGCGATCACTACCAGATTCCGCTGCCCCAGAACCAGGGTACCGGGCTTGGCAAGCCGCTCAAGCTCATCAACCATCCGGTCCGTGAGGAAATCCCCATCGCGGTGGCCTCGCTGGGCGAGAAAAGCGTCGCCATGACCGCTGAGCTCGCCGACGCCTGGCTGCCAGCCTTCTATAGCGCAGATGCAGCGGATGCGGTGTGGGGGGAAGCTCTGCGCGCCGGGGCCGCCAAGCGCGACCCGAACCGCGCGCCGTTGGAAGTATTCGCCGGGGGCGGTGTGGGCATTGGTACTGGACTGGAGCACCTGCGCAACCGAGGCAGAGCCGGGGCGGCTCTATATATAGGCGGAATGGGCGCACGCCAGAAGAACTTCTACAACGACATATTCAGCAAATCGGGTTATGCGGCCGAAGCCAAGCGCATTCAGGAACTCTATCTGGCGGGCGACAAGAAGGCGGCGGAAGCGGCCATTCCGGACAGCTACCTGGAGAAAAACTCCCTGATCGGGGAGGAGGGGTTCGTGCGCGACCGGCTGCATGCCCTGCGCGAATCCGGGGTGACCTCCCTGAACGTCGGCTTCGTGGGAGACACCACGGCCGAACGGGTGAAGACCTGCGAGAAGCTCCGCGAGATCGTCGACGACCTTTAGCGCTGCCGACGAATAGGAACTCTCAACACGTATGAGGTTCTAAAAAAGCGAATCAGGAAGGCGCGTCATGCATCAAACCGCCATCGCAGTCGTCACTTCAGTTCTAGTGTGTTCAAGCCCTCTCGCAGGGGCCAAGTCCGCCACGCTGTTCGGCATCTGGCAGCTCAACAACGAGCTGACCGCCGAGGTCCAAGACACCCGCAGCGGACCGGACTTTTCCGCCACCAACGTGCAAACGACGGTGTCTGTAGGCGGCATTCCCCTACCCACCGGGAGGACCCGCTCGCAGGGCGAATACTCGAGCATCCCGAGCCGCGACCCGGACGTGTTGCGTTGCGCCGTGCTAACCATCGAGCCGTTGGCCGACGACGTGCTCCTCACCTACCAGGGCGTGGGCAGCGAAACGCTGAAAAAGGGCAACGTGCAGGGCACCCGCACCTCGTGGTCCAAGCGCAAGCTCACCACCCGCTATGCCACCACCTCGCGAAAGGTCAGCCGTACCTTCGAAGTGCAGTCAGACGGCCGACTGCTGGTGACCGTGAAGCTCAATCCGAACCGCGCTAAAGCCGCCGTGCACAAACGAATCTTCGACCCGGTGGAATAGCGCTCACGCGCGACGCGTTCAGTTGCGAGTGGCTGCTGCCGCTCCCTATAAGCGTCCCACGCGCAGGCCGCCCAGAGCCAAAGGCAACTGCGCCAGCGGGTAGCCCTGAACCAACGCATGCGCGCCTGCTCGAGGCGCCACCAACAGCAACGCATGAGCATCTTTACGGGTGAGGTTTGCCGCGCTCTTGACGGCGCGCTCGCCTCACAGATCGGCGTAGGGAAAGCTTGGAATATCCGGCATGTGTATGCCGGCGCAGATCACACACCCACCCTGTTTCACACAATTCCGGGGCTTTACAGCGGGGAACGAATTGGCCCTAATTGGCAGTGTTGATGTGGAGGACAAACATGGGGCGCATGACATTGAGCGCAGCGATGCTCCTGCTGCTGGCGGGTTGCGAAGAACCGTTCATCGTGTTCCCAGGTGGCGAGCTCAGCGGCGAGCAAAGCGCGGTGCCAGAAGATTGGTCTCAGCTCGTCTCCATAGATACCGTGCAGCTGGAGACTCGGATGGACGATCCCTACTCCGTCAACATCTGGGCCGCGGGTGCAGGCAAAGACCTGTACGTGGCTACCGGCGAAGACGGCACCAACTGGACCAAACACATCGCAGATGATCCTGCAGTGCGCCTGCGGTCATACTCCAACGTCTACGCACTCAGTGCCAGACTGGTCGAAGAACCCGCCGAGCGGGCCCGCGCGGCACAGGCTTTCGTGGGCAAATACGATCTGGAGGTCGACGACAATTGGGTGCTGGAGGGAATGATCTTCCGCCTGGATCGCCGCTGAGCCCAATGAAGTTCAGCCCCGGCACCGCCATCGCTGTGATTATGGCGAACATGATCGGTACCGGCGTGTTCACCAGTCTCGGCTTCCAGCTTCAGGACATCCAATCGCCATTCGTGCTCATCATGCTCTGGGTCGTGGGCGGGATCACCGCCCTGTGCGGCGCGCTCAGCTACGCCGAGCTTGGCGCCGCGCTGCCCCGATCCGGCGGTGAGTACAACTTTCTGTCGCAGATCTATCATCCCGGCGCGGGATTCATCGCAGGTTGGATATCGGCCACCATCGGATTTGCCGCGCCGAGCGCACTGGCCGCCATCACTTTCGGCACCTACCTCGCCAGCGTGTTTCCAGACCTGTCAGCAACCTGGCTGGCCGGTGCCCTGATCATGCTGCTTGCCGTGGCTCACGGCGGCAGCCACCGGAGCAGTTCGCTGGTGCAGCGCGCGTTTACCGCCCTGAAGGTGCTGCTGATACTGGGTTTCTGCGCCCTAGCCGCGGGTTTCGCTCCGGAGCCTCAGCCCATTTCATTCGTGCCCCAGGCCGGCGACGGCGCCGTGTTGATCTCGGGAGCATTTGCGGTCGCGCTGATCTACGTAAGCTACGCCTTCACGGGCTGGAACGCGGCCACCTATCTGACGGGGGAGCTTGAGCGCCCGCAACAGACCTTGTCCGCCGTACTACTTGTCGGCACTGCGGGGGTCACCTTGTTATACGTGCTGCTCAACGCAACCTTTCTATGGGTGGCACCCATCAGCGCGATGGAAGGAAAACTTGAAGTGGGCTACATCGCGGCACAGCAAGCGTTCGGGGCTAGGGGTGGTGCGGTGATGGGCGTGCTGCTAGCGCTTCTGCTGGTATCCACGGTAAGCGCCATGATCATGGCGGGGCCCAGGGTGCTACAGGTGATGGGCGAAGACTACGGCGTCTTCCGGCTGCTGGCACGAACCAACGACGACGGCATACCCACCACAGCAATCTACGCTCAGTCGGCGCTTGCGCTCTTTTTCGTCTTGTCCGCATCTTTCGAGCGAATCCTGTTGTTCACTGGATTCACACTGAGTGTTAGTGCGTTTGTCACCGTTCTGGGGCTTTTCGTGCTCAGGGTCAGGCAGCCAGATCTGGCACGGCCTTATCGAGTGCTCGGCTACCCGTTCACACCCCTGGTATTCCTGTTGGTTACCGGCTGGACCATGACCTTCATCCTGCTGCAGCGGCCGGTGGAGGGATTATGGGGAATTGCGATCATCGCCGCGGGCGGCGTGTTCTACGCGCTCAGCAATCGAAGGCGCTGAGGTTCAGCTTCCGCTCACACGGCGCTCATGCCCTTCCCAGAATGGCTCACGCAGGTCTTTGCGCTTGATCTTGCCCACAGGACTCTTGGGCAGAGGCTCCACGGTCAGCGTCACCGATCCCGGCTTCTTGTAGCTGCCCAGCTGATCCGACACCAGGTCGATCAGCTCCTGAGCATCCACCTGATCGGTATCTTCAACCACGCACACCGCGTGTGGCGACTCGCCCCATTTCTCGTGGGGCACGCCGAACACGGCGACCTCCACCACGCCGGGGTGGCTGGCGATCACATTCTCCAGCTCGGCGGGCCAGATGTTGAAGCCGCCAGAAATGATCATGTCATCGGCCCGGTCCACGACGTACAGATAGCCGTTGGCATCTAGTCTGCCAAGGTCCCCCGTTTTGACCCAACCATTCACAATGCGCTCTGCGGTGGCCTCAGGGTTATCCCAGAACTCGGTCATCTGGCCATCGGAGCGCGCAACAATCTCCCCTACCTCGCCAGCAGGTAACGGCTGATCCTCCTCATCCCAGATTTCTACCTCGGCAAACGGCAGCGCCAGTCCGCAAGCGCGCAGCGGCGTCGATCCGGGCACGTCGGCGAACCACTGACGCGGCCCCATCATGGCGATGGGTAGTACTTCGGTCTGCCCGTAGCCCTGGTAGAGCACATCACCAAATACCTCCCGGGCGGCGAGTGCCGTGGCGTCCTGGATGGGTGCCGCACCGATCAGCAGGCACTTCAGAGCGCTGAAGTCTCGACCCCGGGCGGTGTTGTCGTGCACCAGGGCATTCATCATGGTAGGCACCATAAACCCGTAGCCGATACCTTCGCGTTCCATGACATCCAGCGTCTCGCCGGTTTCGAAGTGATCCAGCATCACGTTGCAGCCGCCGGCAAGCCAGGTGGGCAGATACTGGTAGCCGGACCCGTGGGAAATCGGACCAAGGTGCATGCACTTGTCGCCTGGCTCTACTGCGGGAAACGTGTAAAACCAGTCCCGGCCCGCGTCGAGCCAGGCCTTGTTAGTGTAGGCCACCCCTTTTGAAAGCCCGGTGGTGCCGCCGGTGTGGCGAATGATGAAATAATCGTCGTCGCGAATTTCGAGCCCCGGATCCTCATCGGACTGTTCCGCCAGCCAGCCCTCATATTCGCCGTCTCTGATCAGTACGTGTTCCAGTTGGGGCAACCGCTGCACCAGATCCTCCACTTCGTGAGCGTGGTCTTCGCTCACCACCAGCGCCCTGCACCCGGTATGACTCAGCATGTGCTCATGAGCTTCGATCCCGTTGCGCGGATACAACGGTACGCGCACCAGGTTGGCGATGGCCGCCGCGCCGAATAGGTCGGCGGCCTCCACGCAGTTGCCTTCCAGCACGCCGATCCGCTCCCCCGGCGCGAGCTTCAGGGAGCGAAGCCCATTGGCAAGGCACAGCGAACGCTGCCAGGACTGGGCAAACGTCAATCGACGGGTTCCGTGGACTACCGCTTCCAGATCCGCGTAGTGGGACGCCGCGCGCGCCATGAGCGTGTGTACGCTAGGCATGTGTGATTCCTCCCACGCCATTGTAGCCATGCACGCACGCGGCAAGCCAATTCCATACGACCGTCAGACCATACGAAATTTTCGTGTGCGGCCCGATTTTGTGACATGATCACACGCTTAAGGCTTCTCCGAGATGAGACAGTTGGAACCCCGACGCTTATGAGCAACGACCAACCCTATCTCAAGCGCCTAGAGGAGCAGGCTTGCGAGCTACTGCTGCGCTCCCCGCGACTAAGCGTTTCGCAGGTTCTGGAACTGCTGGACATCAGCGACAGCGAGTTTCGCCAGATGCTCAAAGGCAACACCGAGATCGCCACGCTCCTCGAGCAACGCAAGGACGGATGCCTGGCCACCACCCCGGTTGAGTCCAAGGAATGTCCGGTCTGTCATGACTGGTTCGTACCGTACGCTTCCGCCCGCTACTGCTCGGACGCTTGCGCGCAAACGGCCCACTTGCGCACCAGCCCGGATGCGGCGCGACGGCTGCGAGCGAAGTACCGGGCCCACCAGACCACCAAGGCGCGCGCAAAGTCTGAGTGAAGCGAGCGCGGGTGCGAATGAGGCTGATCGCTGGCGTGCTGGTGATCGTCCCCTTCGGTGCCCTGGCCGTTCTCTGGCTTGGCGCCAGCGCGTCCCTGGACCGACAAACCAAGCACCAGGCCGTCACCGAGCGCCTGCCCAGATACGCGCATCAACGAGAAGGCCTGGTTCGGGTCGCAACCTCTGGTCAGGAGTTTCGCGCCCGCGTCGCCGGAATCGGCAATGGCCGTGGCAACGTGATCATGCTGCACGGTTTGTTTCAGACGTCGGCCATGTGGCAACCGCTGCTGCAGGCGGTATCAGCTGCCGGCTATCGGGCCGTTGCATTTGACCAGAGAGGATACTCCCCGGGCGCCCGTCCGGCGCCGGTGGAAGCGTATGACCTGCCCGCACTGGCCGCGGACGTAAGCAGCATCGCCAAAACCCTGGGATTCGATTCCTACCACCTGATAGGACAAGGGTGGGGCGCGCACGTGGGCTGGCATCTGCTGCAGACCGGCGCCGAGGATATTCAGACCTTTACCACACTGGCGCAGCCACACCCCCGGGCATTGGAAGCCGCGTGGCAGACCGATTCGGAACCCGCTTACCAGACATACCTGCGTCTGCCCTGGCTACCCCGGCAGGTGCTCGCCTTCGACGACTTCGACTTGCTGCGCCGCACCCTGTGGTCCCAAGAGCATCCAGCGCATACGAAGGAGTATGCCGCCGTGCTGGCCGAGCCGGGCGCGCTGACCGCGGCGCTGGCCTGGCTGAAAAACCACGCACCCACCATGGCCGCACCAGCGGCGGACCGGGCACCCCCACCGGTACTGCTGGTCTGGGGCAACCGGGACCCTTATCTGGCCCCCAGCGTACTGGCACTGCATCGATCACTGACACCGCACGGGGCGGAGCTGGAACTCGACGCCGAGCAGCTGCCGCTAGCCACCCATACTCCACTGGTCACGGCTGCGCTTCTACGGCACCTGGAAGCGGGCAGGGATCGCCAAGCCAACTGACCCGTCCTAAACTTACGCCCCTGCCAATTGAGAGGGTCGAGCATGATCTCCTTCGACAGCCGGCGGTGATTCACATATTCGCCGGCAACCCGCTGGATCGCGCCGATGCCCTGCGCCGCGATCCCGACTGGCTGGCCGCTGCCGCGGACAACCCATCCAGCCGGTTCCTGGCATTCTCACGATTAAACGTGCTGCTCACCGGTGACAAGAGCGCCCGGCTACGCTGGCTCACAACTACTGAGGCCAGTGCCCTGAACGCTAACGGAGAGTGTGTATTTCTCGGCCTCGTTGACGGCCAGGCCCACTTCGCCCTGGACGTATCGGACGTATCCGATCCGTTCGCCGTCATCGACGGCGAGTTTCGCGATTGCCGGACAGCGGCCATGGCGCTGCCCCAGGCAGAGACAGGCATAGTGGCCCAGGCGCGATCCCAGCTCGACTGGCACGCGCGGCACGGCTACTGCAGCGTCTGCGGCACCCGCACAGATCCTGAACGCGGCGGCCACGTGCGCCGGTGCCCGGGTTGCTCGGCCGAGCACTTTCCGCGCACGGACCCCGTTGCCATCATGCTCATCGTGAACGGCGACCAATGCCTTCTGGGACAACCGGCGGGACGATTTGCCGGCACCGGGTTGTATACGGCGCTGGCAGGGTTCATCGATCAGGGCGAATCCATCGAGGAAGCGGTGCGCCGAGAGGTAATGGAAGAAGCCGGCATAGCGGTGGGGGAGGTGAGCTATCACTCCTCCCAACCCTGGCCATTTCCGTCGTCGCTCATGATCGGCTGCCACGGCGTGGCCACCAGCCGCGATATCCAGATGGACGACCAGGAAATGGCCGATGTGGCATGGTTCAGCCGCGAGGACGTAATTCGCGCGCTCGCCGGAGAACACCCCAACATGCAGGTGCCCGGCCCGATAGCCATCGCCCACCACCTGATACGCGCCTGGGTGGATGGAGCCGTGGCGTTAGCTAGTTAACAAACCACGAGACACAACATGGAAGGCGACGCAGACGTCACACTGGCTAGTTCGTCGCCAGCAACGTGCGCCTAATTGTCATCGTCATGTTCCTAGTGGTGGCGTTGAGCGGCATCAGCATCACGTCAGGCTCGTGGCGCATCGATTCGACCACTCTGCGCGCCTCTAAAATGGAGGGGGCGCGGCCTAATCCAGCTCAACGCTTGCGGACAGCGTCTGCTCAACCACCGAATCGCCCAAACCCAGACCCCGAGCCAATCGTTTGAGCACTGCCCGCTCCTCCGGAGTGGTGTGCCCCTCGGCCCGGGCTACCAGGCACAGGTCGCGCAAGATCTGGATCTGCTGAGCTTCTGTTGCCAGCTTGCTTACCTGCTCCATACGGTCGTCCAGGCTCGCTTCGATCGCCTCGATATTCCAGTCTTCCTGAACCGCTCCAGGCCCGAAGAATCGCTCGAAAATCTCGGCCTCCTGTTCGGACATCTCGCCATCCGCATTAGCCACCAGCACCGCGGCGGCAAACAGCAACCGCCGCATGGCCTCGGCTGCATTGGTACGCCCCTCGAGATAGCTGGGCTCCATCAGCCCCATGAGCTCCCGCACGCCCGATTCCAACTCTGCCTGCGACGCCTTACCGCCCGCGAATTCCGACTCGTTGAACAGCACCAGAGCCTTCACCCGCAGCGGCGAGAACGGGTGGGTGGAGAACCAGTCTTCTTTCGGAGCACCCTCGCCGGGCTTGTGGTCGAGCACCTGCATGTCGTCCACCTGATCCAGAAAGTCCTGCAGGTTGAACTCGATGGTGCCGCCAGACAGACCAGAGGCCAGCTTGAACAACGCTCGCGACACGCTCTCCAGGTCGTGCGCGCAATGGGCACCCGCACGGTCGGCCGAGATCTCCGCATAGCGCGACCAGGTAAACAGCGAGAGCGCCAGGCGCGGGTCTGGGCGCGTATTGCCCCTCAGGATGTAGCCGATGGGCACGTCGTGGTGACGGTAAGCATGGTGACCCAGCTCGTGGCCAACCACGAAGCGCAACTCACCCTCATCGAACCCCTCCAGCAAGCTGGAGGCGAACATGACGAACAACCGACCCTCTTCCGGTTTGAAACACATGGCGTTGTACTGGGGGCTGGGGAAGGCATACAGCTCCAGGGGTGTGTCCAGCGCCAGCTTCTCAACGCACTCCGCCGCCATCTTGTGCAGGCCAGGCGCCATGCGTGGGCTCAATCGCACCGATGTGGAGAGCAGCCGCCGACGCAGCGTGTAGGGGTTTTCTTCCTCGGCCTTGGCAATCTGCTCGTTGACCTTCTTTACCAGGGGGTCATTGAGCAGCGCCTCTGAGAGTTTCTTATCGTTCTCTGAGCGAATGGCCTCTGCGTTGACTGTCATCGCGATCCCCCGGCGGCACCTCCTAGGGAGCATAACCGACCCGGCGTGCCCAGACAGCCTCGCTGGGGCGTTTCCCGACCCTGGTTGTAGTACTCTTTGCCCAAGGATATCGAGAACAACGACAACGGGAGTGAGTATGGGTAGCGTGAATGGCGCCACGCTGATGGCGCGCAGCCTCAAGCAGCAGGGCGTCGAATACATGTTCGGAATCGTGGGATTCCCCGTGTTCGGCATCGCCTCCGCGGCACAAAAAGAAGGCATAACCTACATCGGCATGCGTAACGAGCAATCGGCCAGCTATGCGGCCCAGGCAGCCAGCTATCTGACCGGCCGCCCCCAGGCCTGCCTGGTGGTATCAGGCCCCGGCGTTATCCACGCCCTGGCAGGTCTGGCCAATGCGGAGAAAAACTGCTGGCCCATGATTCTGATCGGCGGCGCTTCGCCAACGTACCAGAACGGGATGGGCGGGTTTCAGGAAGAGCGCCAGGTGGCGCTGGCTGAGCCCTACTGTAAATATGCACACGGCATCGAACACGTACAGCGCATCCCCTACTACGTGGAGCAGGCTATTCGAACCTCCATGTATGGCCGCCCCGGGCCGGTATATCTGGATATGCCCGACGACATCATCAACGGCGAGGCCGAAGAAGACGAGATCGTCAGCGCGGCCAGCGTCGGCGACGCACCGACGAGCTTCGCGGATCCCGACGCCGTGGAAGCCGCGCTGAGCGCGTTGGAATCCGCCGAGCGGCCACTGGTAGTCGTGGGCAAGGGCATGGCCTGGTCCCGAGCCGAAGGCGAAGTGCGCGAATTCATCGAGCGCACCCAGCTGCCGTTTCTCGCTTCTCCCATGGGCAAAGGAATCCTGCCAGACGACGACCCCCTTTCCGTGGGTGCGGCCCGCAGCACCGCGCTGCGCGAGGCAGACCTGGTGTTTCTCATGGGCGCCAGGCTCAACTGGATCATGCATTTCGGTCTCCCTCCGCGCTTCGCCAAGGATGTGCGGGTGGTGCAGCTGGATATCTCGCCCGAAGAGATCGGCACCAACGTACCAGCAGAGGTGGCCCTGGTAGGCGACGGCAAGGCGGTGGCCGGTCAGCTCAACCGTGCGCTAGACAATCGACAGTGGTTTTATCCCGCCGACACCGCCTGGCGCGCTACTCTGCGCGAGAAAGCCCAATCCAACGTGGAAGCCGTGGCTCCCATGGTGGAAGATGAATCCACCCCCATGAACTACTATCGCGCCTACCGCGACATAGAAGAGTGGCTCCCCGAAGATGCCATCATCATCGGCGAAGGCGCCAACACGATGGATATCGGGCGCACCCAGATGGCCAACCGCGCCCCCAGGCACCGCCTGGATGCCGGCAGCTACGGCACCATGGGCATAGGGCTCGGGTTCACCATAGGCGCCGCGGTGGTGCACCCCGACAAGGCCATCGTGGCCGTGCAGGGCGACAGCGCTTTCGGCTTTTCGGGAATGGAGATAGAAACCGCCGTTCGCTACAAGCTGCCCATCAAGATCGTCGTGCTCAACA
The DNA here is from genome assembly GCA_002348385.1 of Gammaproteobacteria bacterium UBA2965. Taxonomy (GTDB): domain Bacteria; phylum Pseudomonadota; class Gammaproteobacteria; order Pseudomonadales; family Azotimanducaceae; genus UBA2965. Next base: position 21,822 of record DEBD01000006.1, read on the forward strand.
ACGGCGGTATCGGCGGCGGTATCGATGAATTGCCCACCGACAAACCCATTCCGCCTAGCATCCTCACGCCGGGCGCACGCTACGACGGCATGATGGAAGCGCTCGGCGGCAAAGGGTTCTACGTGGAAGACCCGGCGGACCTGCGGGCCGCCCTGGATGAAGCCATGGCCCATGACGGCCCCGCACTGGTCAACGTGCGCCTGGACCCGCGCGCCGGGCGCAAACCCCAGCAATTCGGCTGGCTGACAACCTAAAGGAGCACTGCATGGCAAGCCTACGTGGCAAAGTAGCACTGGTGACGGGTGCCGGCAGGTATCGCGGCCTGGGCCGCGCCATGGCGCTCCGGCTGGCCGAAGACGGCGCAGACATCGTGGTAACCGGACTACACCGGGAGCCCAATGAACTGCCTGAGCCGGAACGGGAAATGGGCTGGACCGGGGTGGCGTCTCTGGCTGCTGAAATCGAAGACATGGGCCGTCAGGCGCTCGCCTTCGAGTGCGATCTTACCGACAATGCCAGCGTTGCCGCGTTGGTGCAGCAAGCTCGCGACAAATTCGGCCGTATCGACATACTGGTGAACAACGCCGCAGTACCCAGCGGCGCCGGCGACACGCCCATCCTCGATATGGACGACGAACTCTGGTATCGCACGGTGGACATCAACCTGAACAGCGTCTACCTCATCACCAAGGCGGTAGGACGCCTCATGCGAGAGCGCGAGGAGGGCGGTGCCATCATCAACATCTCCTCCACCGCGGGACGGCGAGGTATCCCCGATTACGGCGCGTACTGTGCGACCAAGTTCGGCATCATCGGCCTCACCCAGCAGTGCGCAACGGAGATGGCCCGCTTCGGCATCCGGGTGAACTGTATCGCACCCGGTTCCCATTCCACCGACATGATGGATGGCACAATCGGCCGAACGGCGACCAAGTTCGGGATATCAACGGATCAGGTCCGCACCGGCATCAAGGGGGCGGCTCTCATGCAGCGACAGGGGCTGCCCTCCGAGCTGGCCGCATCGGTGTCATTTCTTGCTGGGGACGACGCATCGTTCGTGACCGGGCAGACGCTGAACGTGGACGGTGGCGCGCATATGAGCTGAGTGCACAGTTTGCCGTCAGACCGGGAAGCAGGCACCTGCCCGTTAAACCGGAAAGCGGCTCCTTGCCACGTCAGACCGGAAAGCGGTAGCGCAACTTAATCACGAACGTGCTGACGTCGGGCTCGGTAACGGCCCGATGAAACAGCTCGTCGAAGTCTTCGTCGATCTGATTGTCCAGGTTGCTGCCTCGCGTATACACCACAAACAGATCAGACAACGGCCCGATCTCCCAGCGGTAGCGTAGCTGAGCGGTCATGAACGAGATGGTGAAGTCGTCCGTCTCAGCGCCCGACTCCCTGGTTACCGGTATCAGCTTTCCGTCCCCCAGCGGCACGCGCCAGAAGTCACGCTCATCGGCCCGAATCCCCGCCCACTGGAGGGTAAATCGCAATTGTTGGCGCGCGCTGATGAAATAGTCCACCTCGACGCGCGGTCGCCACTCCGTGGCATTAAACCGCGTGAAGTCCCGATCCTGTTGGTACAGCAACCACCCGTGGCGGCGTCGATACGACAGATCGAAATCGGCAGAAAATCGGAAGTTGGGTTTGTAGGTAAATCCAAAGGCCACGCGCCGGTTGGTCTTTCCAAGCTCTTCCCTGGCCATACCCGCGATCACACTGAAGCTAAGCGGACGACTGGTGTCCGTGCCGAACTCAACACCGAACCCGCCTCTGGTCTCGATCTTGTAGGTACCGTTGTCCAGGCTGTTACGGTCATCATAGCGAGACGGGAAAAAACGCATGGTGAGTCGTACTTCGTTGCGATTCTGGAACGCCCAGGTATGGCGACCAAATATGCCGCCCTGCACGAAAAGACCTTCTCCGTTCTCCGCGTAGGTAGCGTTGATGTTCCAGCGTTTGCTACGCAGATATTTCAGGCCCTTGCTGGTGTTGTATTCAACCCCATACTCCAATTTCCTCAGATCGTTGCGACGCAAGAACCCCAGGTCGTTGATGTCCAGCTTCGAGTCCAAATAGTCAAGCTTCGCGCTGTGGCGCCAATGGTTACTCGGCGAGTAAGAAAAGTCGGCAAACGCCCCGAAACCATTTTCACCCTCGACGTCGCTCAACATCAGCTGAGCGTCCGCCGTAAACTTACCGTCACTGCTCAACAGGTGCGCATCGACACCGTGCACCACGGCATTGTCTTTGTTGGGGTGTCTAACAAAGGTCCCAAGATAGCCCGCGGACCAGCGCCCAGCACCACTGCTCTCGTAGAGCAGGCGCGCCACGCCAAAATCGCGCCCGTCCTGCCGTACCACCACCTCCTCGCCTCCGATCTCTCCGCGCCGCTTGACGTCATCTTCGAACGCGGCCAATGCACCATAGCGCCAGCCGCCGAACTGCCCGGTCACCTTGGCGGCGCCCAGCAGATCCGTGGGCCGGCCGGATTCCACCCGCTCGAAAGTCACGCCATCAATGGCAGCCAGGTCTGGCGCCGAGCCGATACGACGGGTATTTAAGAGCGTGGTAGAAGACGGAGCGAACGAGGACGCCGTCTGCCGCGACGAACCGAAGCCGCGGAAAAACGAGGAACGAAATCGAGGTGTGGTGAAGAAGACCTCGTTGCCTTCCACGAAGAAGCGCCGCTTCTCCGGAAAGAAGGTCTCGTAAGCCGTCAGGTTAACCACTACATCGTCTGACTCTACCGCCCCAAAGTCGGGCTTCAGTGTCGCGGTGACTTGGAAGTTGGTGGAAGGTCGCCAAAAGACGTCCATTCCGGCCCGCGTGCGTGAGCCATTGTCGACGTCGTCGAAAGTGTAGCTGGCGAAAGGAAAGAACGACAACTGTCGCGAAGGCTGCATTTCCTCCAGACGCATTTGCCCCAATGCCGACATGAATCTGGAACTCGTGAATGGCAGATGCGGCGTGGACCATCGCTCGTCGCGATGCGCTATATGGCGGTACACCCAGAACCCCAGCTCCCGCGGCCCGCTCACCTCCGGCATCGCCATCATGGACCAGGGCAGGAACATCTCAACGCTCCAGCCATCCTCCAGAATTTCAGTGCCCCGCAGCCAGGGGCCGTCCCACTCGTTGGTAAAACGGCGCTCGGGGGAAATCTTGCCGTCTTTCACGGAATCGCCCACCGCGGCAGTGAACCAGTAGCCGTACAATCCGACCCCGGAGGTGTCCAGCGTGATGTGGAACTCGTCGCGATTCAGAAAGAAGTCTCTTCCCGATAATCGGGTGACCAGGGTATCCGGAGGCTGCTCGAAGGAACCCGATACGTACAGGCCCCGGTTCGTATAGAGGAATCGAATATCGTTATCCCAGACGGGCGCGGCAAAGGTATCGGGTTCCGTAACCCGCAATCCGTCGTAGCTCGGCACCTGCGTCCAGATGTCCTCATCGACCACGCCATCTATCGTGATGTCCACGGCTTTCTCGTCGAAGCGCGGCACATCGATGAACACAACCTCCTCAATGGCATCATCCGCGGGCTGCGCCAGCGCCCAGGGCGCGAGCACACACAATACGATACCGACTGCTCTGGGCAGAGCTGTTTTCATGGGATCAGGAAAAGCCAAACAACCCAGAAGTATAACCGGTTTCAGGAACTACACGAGAGCATGGAGCAGCCCGCACGGCTGCGCGCCCAATCGGGTCGCTTGGCAGAGAACCTTTCCTTACCCGCCTGCTCCTCGTAAGGATTCTCAAGCAATGCCGCCAGCTCGTGAATCTTGCTGAAATCGCCTTCCTCTGCCGCGTCGATGGCAAGCTGTGCGAGGTAATTGCGCAACACGTATACCGGGTTGGCCCTGGCCATGGTGTCGGCACGCTGCTGGAGGGTGGAAGCATCGTGCCGCAGGCGGCCCGCATAGTCGGTAAGCCAACCACCCATTCCCGCGAGCTGATCTTCGGTCAGATCATCGGGCGTGTAATAGGCATCTCGAATGGTCGCCACCATCGCATCTGTTTCCATCTGCGGATCCACATGTGCGAGCAGCTGAAAGAAGATGGTCATGTCGGTCTCTGCGAGCTGCAGCACGTCCGTGAGCCGCGCGAACAGATCGGCGTCGCCCTCGGCAACGGCACGCAGGCCCAACTTGTCTGCCATCATGGCCTCCCAGCGCGCCTGATACTGCGATGCAAATCCGGCTAACAAATCCTCTAACGGTTTGGAATCGCCGATCAGAGCCACCAACGCCCGTGCCAGCTGCGCAAGGTTCCACTGGGCGATACCCGGTTGGTTTCCGTAGCAATAGCGGCGCCCGGCCGCGTCGGTGGTATTGGGCGTCCACCCGAAGTCGAAGTCGTCGAGCCACCCATACGGTCCGTAGTCGATAGTCTGCCCCAGAATCGACATGTTGTCGGTGTTCATGACACCGTGCACGAAACCCACCCGCATCCAGCCAACGATCATCTCCGCCGTGGCCGAACAGACCTCGGCAAACAGCGCCACGTAGTCGTCTGCACCCAAGGTACGTTCAGCGGGATGCAGACGTGGAAAGTCGGCCGCCACCGTATGATCGGTGAACTGCTGCAACAGATCGAGCTCGCCCCGCGCGGCAAGAATTTCAAAATGGCCGAAGCGGGTGAAACTTCTGGCTACCCGGCAGACCACCGCTCCGGGTTCCGGCTGGGGGTTGCCGTCGTAAAACATGTCGCGAATCACCTGCTCGCCGGTGAGGGTCAGCGACAGGGCCCGGGTGGTAGGCACGCCCAGGTAATGCATGGCCTCGCTGCACAGAAACTCGCGCACGGACGAGCGCAGCACGGCAAGTCCATCGGCACTGCGCGAGTAGGGCGTTGGTCCGGCTCCTTTGAGCTGCAGGGTCCAGTGCTCGCCACGACCGTTGCGCACTTCCCCCAGATTGATAGCGCGTCCGTCTCCCAGCTGCCCGGCCCAATTGCCAAACTGGTGGCCCCCGTAGCAGGTGGCCACCGGATCCATTCCAGGCAGCAGGGCGTTACCCGTAAACACCTCGGCAAAGCGCGCCGAGACGCAATCCGCTTCATCGAGCCCTATCAGCTCGGCCACCTCGCTGGAATACGCCACCAACTGGGGTTTCGCCACAGCGGTTGGTTGCACCCTGGAGTAGCAGGCTCGGGCCACCTGTCGGCGGCGGCTTCCCTGCTCCGCGTCGGCGGGCAACGCCCGCAGGTACCGATTGTCGAATTGCAGCAAGTCCAGCATCGAACAGATCATACTGCAATTGCCCGGCCTAGCGATGACGACAGCGTGAAGCGCCTTCCGGTTGTACGACACCATTGCGCAGTGCCCAAGGGCCGGTATGCTTGAGCGCTTTGCAGACCGCCAGGAATCTTTGATGAGAAATCGCCTTTCAGTGATAGCGGCATGCGGCCTCGTGTTCCTTTGGGGCTGCGAGGACAGCGAGCCCGAAACCACCCAAATACCTCCAACACCGGTAACCACCCAGCGCATAGTCGAGGCCGCATCGGAGCCCGGCTCATGGCTCACCCACGGCGGCAACTACCAGGAACAACGCTATTCTGATTTGACAAGCATCAGCACGGACAACGTTTCGGGGCTGGAATTGGCCTGGCATTTCGAATTCGATACGCACCGCGGCCAGGAATCCACTCCCCTCATGATCGACGGCGTAATCTACGTCACCTCTGCCTGGAGCAAGGTGTTCGCTCTGGACGCCGCCACCGGAGAGCTGCTGTGGCGATTCGACCCTGAAGTTCCGAAAGAGACGGGCATCAACGCCTGCTGCGACGTGGTAAACCGCGGCGCCGCCTATTACGCCGGCAAGGTGTTCGTGGGCACCATCGACGGCCGCCTTATCGCCATCGACGCCGCTACCGGAGAACAGGCCTGGTCCGCGGTAACGGTGGATCAGTCCCGGCCGTACACAATCACCGGCGCGCCACGCGCCGCCAAGGGGCTGGTCTTCATCGGCAACGGCGGGGCCGAGTACGGCGTGCGGGGCTATGTGAGCGCCTACCATGTTGAGTCGGGCGAATTGGCCTGGCGGTTCTACACGGTCCCGGGCGATGGTCCCGACGGCGCCGCCTCCGATGAGGTACTGGCACAGCTCGCCGCTCCCACCTGGCACGGCAACGACTACCTGGAATACGGAGGCGGCGGCACAGTGTGGGACGCCATCGTCTACGACCCGGAACTCGACCAGCTGTATATCGGCACCGGCAACGGGTCGCCGTGGGACCGGGCGCTGCGCTCCCAGGACAAAGGCGACAATCTGTTCCTGAGCTCGGTAGTCGCTCTGGATCCCGACACCGGCACTTACCTGTGGCACTACCAGGAAACACCCGGGGAAACCTGGGACTACACCTCCACACAACAGATCACACTGGCGACGCTCGCCATTGATGGATCAACGCGGCAGGTGCTGCTGCACGCGCCGAAGAACGGATTTTTCTACGTGCTCGACCGCACCAACGGGCAGGTGATCAGCGCGGAGAAATTCGTGCCCGTTAACTGGGCGGAACGCATCGACGTAGAGACCGGGAGGCCGGTGGAAGCGCCCGGGGCGCGCTATGAGCAAGAACCCTTCGTCTCGGTCGTGGGCGGCGCTGGCGCACACAACTGGCAGCCTATGTCATACAGCCCTCAAACGGGCCTGGTTTACCTGCCAGTCCAACAGGTGCCGTTCGTCTATACCAAGCAGGAAGGATTCGAGTACCTGCCGGGCGAGTGGAATCTAGGGGTCAACCTTGGCGACACCCCGCTACCCCCGGGTGACGACGCCCGGGCTGAGATCCGCGCGGGGCTCATGGGCTGGCTTGCGGCGTGGGATCCAGTGGAGAATCGCGAGGTCTGGCGGGTAGCACACGACGGGCCCTGGCAGGGGGGCACCCTGGCAACCGCCGGTGGCCTCGTATTTCAGGGGCTCACCGACCACACGTTTCGCGCCTACGACGCATCACAAGGGAGCGAGTTGTGGCGATTCCCAACCCAAGACGCGATCATCACCGCCCCGATCAGCTTTGCCGTGAACGGCACGCAGTACATCGCGGTGACCGTGGGCAACGGAGGTGGCTTGCCGCTGACGCTACCCACCTTCGGCGACCCCGCGGTCACGCCAAACGGGCGCCTGCTGGTATTCGCATTGGGCGGCACCGCCAGCCTGCCGGCGCTGAATCTGGAGTTGCCCGAGCCGGTATTGGTAGAGGACTTCCTACGCCCTGAGCAAAGCGCCGAAGGGTTCGCCCTGTACGGCCGGTTCTGCCAGTCGTGCCACGGCATTGAGGCGCTCACCGCCGGCGTGCTACCCGATTTGCGCCGCTCCCCGGCCCTGGCCGACCCCGAGTTGTGGCGCGCCATCGTGCTGGAAGGCGCCTTCAGCCCCAGGGGCATGGTGGGCTTCCAGGGCAAGATCACTGCAGAGCAGACAGAAGTGCTGCGCGGGTACGTGGCCCAACAGGCCGCCCGAATCAACCCGCCCGCGCCATAAGCGCCCCATGACGCCGGGCGAAGGGGACGTGTGGTTCCTCCCGCTGGGAGGAACCGGCGAGATAGGGATGAACCTGAATCTCTACGGCCACAACGGCCGCTGGCTCATGGTGGATTGCGGTATCACCTTTGCCGGCGAACATGAGCCCGGTCCGCACATTCAGATGCCCGATCCGCGTTTCATCGCATCGCGCCGCGCGGAGTTGAGCGCTCTGATCATCACCCACGCCCACGAAGACCATATCGGTGCGGTGGCTCACCTGTGGCGCCAGCTCCGATGCCCCGTCTACACCACGGCCTTCGCCGCGGAGATTCTGCGCCGCAAGCTGGCCGAAGCGGGGCTGCTCTCACGAGTGCCGCTGCACATCGTGGCCCCTGGCACCAGACACCAGTTGGACGTCTTCGACGTGGACTGGGTATCCATAACCCACTCCACACCGCAGACCCAGGCGCTCGTCATCCGAACCCCGCCCGCCACCATCTTTCATACGGCCGACTGGAAGATCGATTCGCAGCCGGTGGTGGGCGAAGCGTTCCACCCGCCGAGGTTTCACGCACTGGGGCAAGAGGGCGTCACCGCCATGGTGTGTGATTCCACCAACGCCATGGAGGAAGGCCACTCGGTCAGCGAAGGCGAGTTGTACCAGGGGCTGTTCGACCTGGTGAATCAGGCCCCCGCGCGCGTAGTGGTGGCGTGCTTCGGCAGCAACGTAGCCCGCCTGCACACGCTGAGCCGGGTGGCGGAAGACACCGGGCGCTACGCGGCCCTGCTGGGGCGCTCGCTGCAGAACTTTCACTCCGCGGCCGTGGCGGCCTCCGTGTGGGAGAGCGGCCGGCGTTTCATCAATCCCGCTGACCTGGGCTATCTGCCCCCGCAGGAGGTTCTCGCCATAGCCACCGGGAGCCAGGGGGAACCCCGCGCCGCCCTGGACAGGCTGGCATCAGACACCCACCCGCACCTGAATCTGCGCCCGGACGATACCGTCATCTTCAGCTCCCGGGTGATTCCCGGCAACGAGCACGCCGTGCAGAGGCTTACCCGTCGCCTGCAGCGACTGGGCGTCAAACTGATAAGCGCCGAAGAGCTCAACATCCCCATACACGCCTCCGGTCACCCCGGCGCAGACGACCTCGAGCAGCTCTACCAGTGGGTACGCCCCGAGGTCGCCATTCCCGTTCACGGCGAAGCCGCGCACATGCGGGCCAACGCGAAGATCGCCCAACGGGTAGGGGTACCCCGACAGATGGTGGGCACCAACGGCGACCTCTTCATGCTCGCCCCCCAACGCGGCATCCGCCGCCAGGCGGCGGCCAACGGGCGTCTTGGATTAGACAAGAACAATCTGGTTCAGGTGCACCTGAACCTAGGCTCTACCTGAATCACCATCCCGCGGGCTTGGGGCTCGATCCGAGCCGCCCACGATGGACGCCTTCGAGAAAATCCAACTTGTTTCGAATAACGCCCGTGCGCACCGAGTCGCTCCGCGAGAACACCAACCATTCATCCGTTGCTCTTCGCTACTTCGGGCAATGGGCAGACACGGGCTTCGCATCCCGCAGATGCAACCATGCTAGAGACCAGGCAATATTAGAGCAGAGGAAGGGAGTGGGTTTTGACGCAAATCACGGGGCCCGATGGACGCCTGAAGAAGTCCACGCTTTTGTATTTCGGCCTGCCGGACTACGCCGTGTACCTGGCGGCCATCCCAGTATCTCTCTATATCCCCCTGGTGTACTCCCGGGACCTGGGCCTGGACCTGGCCGACATCGGCCTGATTCTCATGCTCGCCCGCATCACCGACGTGATCACCGATCCGCTGATCGGCTACTTGAGCGACCGCACCAATACCCGCATCGGCAAGCGCAAGCCGTGGCTCGCCGCCGGCACAGTAGTGATGATGTTCTCAGCCTGGCAGCTTTTTGCGCCAAGCGGCCCGGTTGACAACTGGCACCTGCTCGCCTGGTCCATGCTGCTGTGGCTGGGCTGGACCATGATCAACATCCCCTACTTCGCCTGGGGCGCCGAGCTGTCGGATGACTACGACGAGCGCAGCCGCATCACAGGGTGGCGGCAGTTCTTCGGATACCTGGGAAACGTCAGCGTGCTGCTGATCCCCACCGTGTCAGGAGAGCTCACCGGCTACGGCTCGCTGCCGAAAGAAGGGCTCACCATCGTCGGATTCATGGCCCTGGTGCTGCTACCCATACTCATGTTCTTTGCCCTTTGGAAAGTGCCGGAAACCACCAAGCACAGGATGACCGAGGCCAACCTGCTCAAGAGCAGCAAGCAGATGTTCTCAAACGGTAGCTTCATGCTGCTGTTTACCGGCTTTTTGATGCTGTCCATGGGCACCACCTGGGCGTCGTCCATGTTCATGCTGCTGGCGGCTTACGTGGTAAACGTGGAAGACGACATCCAGGCGATTCTGCTGGGTTTCTACTTCATTCAGCTGCTGTCATTACCCGTGTGGCTGCAGGTGTCCTACCGGATCGGCAAGAAGCAGACCTGGATGCTCGGCGCCGCCGTCTACGCCCTGGCTAGCCCCGGCTACATGATGCTGGGATCCGGGGATGTGATCGGCTTGTGCATCGTGCTGGGCCTGTACGGCATCGCCGGCGGCAACTTCACCGCCATCTCGCTGTCCATGAAAGCCGACGTGATCGACGTGGCCGCCATGCGCACGGGCAACCACGTGGCGGGCTCCTACATGGCCGTGTGGTCGCTGGGAACCAAACTGTTTCAGGCAATCGCCGTGGGAATAGCGTTGCCGCTTTTGTCACTGGTAGGCGGATTCGACCCCAATAGCGAGAACGGTCCCTCGGAGCTGTTAGCGCTACGGCTCAACATCACAGTAATTCCCATGATCCTCTATGGTGCTGCCGTGTTGGTGATCTGGCGCTACCCACTGGATGCGGACCGGTTGGTGCGGCTGAGGGAGGCATTCACCCGACGGCGCGAGCGCCAGGGGCTACCGCCCATGGATGATCAGCAGACGAGCGGGTCAGCGGGCTGAGGCGATTCGGGCATCCGAATCGCCCCGCCTCGCGGTCGGGCTAGTTGCGCCCCGCGATGCCTTTCTCCAGCAGCGCGTTGAGGTCCTCATCCTCGGTTTCGATGAGGGCGTCTACCCATTTGTGGAAAAGCTGCCCGCCGCCTTCGTTGCGGCCGAAGTAGGAGAACTCTTTGGCGCCAGTGGCCAGTGACTGCTGTACGTTAAAGCCAGTGAAGTAATCCTCTCCATAGACAACATCGTGCATGAAGCTCATGTACTGCTTCAGCGCGTCTTCGTCTTTCTCCGCCTCATCACCAAACATGAGAAAATTTTGAATGGTGTGCGACTCGCCTACCGTTTTCCCCGGAAACATCTGCGACACCATGTAGCTACCGGTCACGGGACTGCCGGCAATGGAGATGTTCGGGAAAATCGTCCATACCCCCGGTACCATCTCATCGTTGGTCCACTCGTCTTCGGGGCGCCCGGCAAATATCTCGTGGCCCTTGGGCGAGCTCACTCGGACATGGGGACCCCATGAATAGTAGTCCGCCTGAGACGGACCATCCGGGCCGAAGGATTCTCGATGCAGGATCGGCACATGATAGAAATCCCGGTAGCCGTCGTAGGCCACCTTCCAGTTGGGGCCCTCCATGCTTTGGCGTCCGCCCACGTAGGTATCCTTAAAACGCAGGTGATCTAGGACGTCACCGTAGCCCGCAAGAAACAGATCTATATCTACCTGCGCTTTTGGATCCAGTGTCACCCATATGAGCCCACCCCGCTCCGCTACCGGCAGCGGCGTCAATCCATTGCATGCCTTATCCACCTCGCCGAAGTTTTTCTCATCAAACACACTGATGAGATCCCCTTGAATGCCGTAGGTCCATGCGTGATAACGACAGCGAAAGTTCTTTGCATTGCCTGCGTCGTCTTCCACTACGAAGTTTCCGCGATGGGAGCACATATTCACGAATGCATGGGCCTCACCGTCGTTGCCGCGGGTCATCAGCACCGGCACACCGGCAACGGTCATAGCGCGGTAGTCTCCTGGAACCTTAAGTTCGCACGAGAACCCCAGAGCCAGTGGCAAACGTTTAAAGATTCGCTCCACCTCGACCTCATAACGCCCAGGGTCGTGGTAGGAGGCGGTAGGTATCTTGTGGATATCAGGCGCAAGATCTATGCGCTGGTTTTCCAGATTCTCGATCTCACGCCGGGTCATTTCCAACAGAACTTCACGCGACATGTCTGTTTCCTCCAAGGCTAATGTTTCAGTCTATTAGCTCAATACCCGAATGTCAGCTGCAGCTCATGCTGCGTAGCACGAGCAGCTATACATCCCACGACGGGTGTCATCCCCTCAAACAAACCGTTATCGCACTATTCTCTGGCCAAGATAAGAAAATACCCAAGCATCAAGGCACAGCAGGAAATCCCCCGCAAAAAAAACGCGCCAGCACGCTGGCGCGTTTTTATCTTCAACGCTCTGCACTACATCCGATAAGTCAGTTCCAGCTCCAACTGACGAGGACGGATCGCACCACCAGAGTAGTCACCGCGGAATCCCTCTGCAGTACCGGTGTTGCCGCCGGTTTCCGGGATGTCGCCGGCCCCTCGGAATGCGAGCTTATCAGTGAGGTTCTTGCCAATGAATGCCAGCTGCCAACGGCCGTCCGCTGTGCGCAGCCTAACGTTGGCATCGAGGGTGGCGTAGCCATCCTGAATAACGCCCGGAATACTGGCGCTCAGCTCCTGGTCACTCTTGTACTGAACATTAACCGTCGTGCCTAGAACCAGGTTGTTACCAATTGCTCGCTCATAGCTTGCCGCCAAGTGCCCGGACCAGCGTGGCGCGCCTGGGCGAGTATTGCCTGCCAGGTCCTGACGCAAATCCGTTTCTGTTTGTCCTGGCGCCAGGGGGCCACAACCATCAGCTGGCGTTTGCCCCCCGTAACAAAACTCGAAGAACTCGGTGAACTTGGATTCAAGCCACCCGAAAGAACCGCTTAAAAACAACCCATCGATAGGCGTCGCCCATTCTACCTGCAGCTCACCGCCGTAGGTTTCTGAGCCCCCTGCATTAGAGGTCACGAACGCGAACTGGGCGTCGTTAAAAAAGTCTACCTGCAGATCGCGGAACTTGTAGTAGAAGAGCTCGAACGTGGCGAGCACCGAATTGTCAAACAGGGCGGCTTTGATTCCGATCTCTCCCCCACGATTCTCTTCGGGGTCGAAGACAAAATCACGGAATTCTATTTCATCATCCGCGGTTACCCCGATGCACGAGCCAAAGTTAACACCCGGCAAAGCAGGATCTGCGGGACAGAGCTGCCCGTTTACAAAGGGCGGGCTCAGGTTGCTTAAAATAGCGCTGTTGGAAAAACCGCCTGATTTAAAGCCTTCTTTGTACGCCGCATAAATCGTAACGTTATCGGTAGCCGCATAGGTAAGGGTGGCCTCAGGAATCAGGTTCTTGAACGTCTGATCTGCAGCCGCCGTGGTCAAGATCGGGTTGTTGGGATCAAATGGTGGAAACAGGCCCACCACTGCCGGGTTGGTGAACGGTTGGATGAACCACGAATCCTTCGTCTCCTTCATGAACCGCGCACCAGCTGTCAGCACCAACTGATCTGTAAGGTCCCAAGTGAGTTCGCCGTAGAACGACCAGGTCTCTCCGTCGGTTGCCGATTCCTTGTTATATGCTGTGAACTCGTCGTTCGGGTCGTCGATGGGGCCCGTCCACTGCAGGAAGGCGAAAATCACATCCTGGTTGAAGAATCGATCCGTGGACTGATAGTAAGCACCCAGAACGAAGTTGAGACTCGAGTCGAATCGAGTAACCGCACGCGCTTCCACCGCGAACTGCTCGAAGGTGTTTTTCTCGGCAGCAAAAATGCTCGTAACGCCGCCGCCGTCAAAGTCGCTCACCCACGCTAGATCGGCATCGTGGTAGTTGATGATTGTCTGCAAATCAACGTTATCAAACGCGTAATCAAGGGTGGCGGTCAGATTATAAGATTCATACTTCTCGCCATTGTCGCCGTCGCCGAACTGATTGAGCAGATCGTTCTTAGCCGCTACACCCGGCGGTACGTCATTGATGCCACGCGCGCCATTGAATTCACAATCTACGTCAGGCAGCGGCATTGGCTCGTACAAAACCGTCTGACGTCCAGGCGGCTGCGGATCCACAGGTACAGCCCGGTGAGCCACACCGTTTAAAGTAGGACAATTATAGAGTTCGCCACCGCCGCTTGAGGCGGTCTGCGAAAACTCCGCATAGGAGCCCTTGATGTTGTAACTGAATCGGTCGGACAAATCCCCAGCTACGGTTATACGCACATTGGTCGATTCCTCACCCGGCCACCACTTGCCAGCCGCCTCGGGGTTTTCGAATGTCGTTGAGGCAAATGTGAAGATATCGAGTGTGGTGTATGTGTCTGCACCCGCGTTGTTTTCGATCCAGCCCTTGTCCATGTCTGAGGTCTGGGCCGCTATACGAATGCCGATCTTGTCGTTGATGGGTATGGACAAGATGCCTTCTAGCGTTAAGTCCTCGGACTCGAACTCGTGATTGATTCGCGCACTGGCCTCGAACTCGTCGCCGGGATTGTTGCTCATAAACGAGACAACACCCCCAGTGGCATTCTTACCGAAATAAAGGGCCTGGGGTCCTTTGAGAACCGCCACCTGGCTGACATCAAACAGGCCTTCGTTGATTGCCCGTGCCTGAGGCATGTATACGCCGTCCATTACGATAGAAACAGACGATTCGATGCCGATACTGGAGGTTGCCGAGCCAATTCCCCGGATACCAATGAAGGCTCCATTACCGCTACCGGAACGTGCAACGGTCAGCTGAGGCGTTAATGCCTCAAGATCGGTGAAACTCTCGATCCCGAAGTCTTCCATCCGGTCTTCGTTAACCGCCGTAATGGCCACCGGAATCTCGCGCACTGACTTCTCAGTCGCTCGGGCGGTTACAACGATTTCTTCGATCTCTGCCGCCAGCACATTGGCAGAGCCAACGGCCCAGGCCAGGCAGAATAAAAACAGTTTGCCGCCCACAGACGACCGACTTCCTTTGATAATCATTTTCCCTCCATCCCCGCGACGTTTATGTCGCAATTGGGTTTCCTCTCGACAAGCCCGCTATATGACGGGGCTAATGCCATCGATACGTTGCGGCTGCCAAAACCCGTCGCCTCGACAAGCCCGCTATATGATCGCACTAGAGCCAACTTCGCAGGGTAATAGCACCACATAGCGACAAGTAGCGCAACTGCCCATTTTGTTGCCAGAAAAATACTTTGCGACCGTCAACCCAACTGATAGAGTGCGCCGCTCACTGGGTGTACCCGCCTTGCGCCGCAGCGCAGGATCGGGTCTCGGGAAGTCGGTGTGCGCGGACGGACACTGTCCATCGCGCGATTCCGACGCTGCCCCCGCAACGGTGATCGAGTGAGGTGGCTCAACGGATGTGTCCGAACCACTGCGCAATGGCATCAGGGCCGCGCGGGAAGGTGCGTCACCTCGGCCTGAAGACAAATTCAGGCACCTCGTCAGCCCGGAGACCGGCCCCGTGATTCGCGCAGGCGCGGTGGGCGCCAGGCACCTGCTGCCATCGTTCACCTCCCTGTTTTCACCAAGGTCCGCGCGGGGATGCGCGGCACAGGCGGGGTCTCATGAACACAGCATATGCCGGCAGAAGCCGCGCAACCGGCGCCAGCCAAAAAAACAGGTACAGCGGGCGCGCAAGCGTAAACCCACGCAACCTTTCCAGCACATCAATTGCCCTTCTGGCGGGCGCTATTTCCGCCACCATGGCGATGGGCCCGGCCTACGGCCAATCCAGCGACGATGCTGATGAGGCGGCACTCACCGAAACCCTGGTGGTTTCCGCGCACCGCACGCCAGTTGAGCAGAAAAGCGTGAGCAGCGCAGCGTCGCTGATCGAAAGGGAATTCATAGACTGGCGCCAGTCATCCTTTGCCGCTGATCTGCTACGCGACCTGCCCGGTGTGGCGGTGAGCCGCACGGGCAGCTTCGGGTCGCAGACACAGCTGCGTATCCGCGGGGCCGAAGCCAACCACCTGCTGGTGGTGATCGACGGGGTAGAGGCCAACGATCCCGCCGCCACAGATGAATTCAACTTCGCATCACTGACTACCTTCGACGTGGAATCCATTGAGCTGGTGCGCGGGCCCCAAAGCGCTTTGTGGGGAAGCGACGCTACGGCCGGCATCATAAACATTACTACCCGCAAGGAGCGGCCGTCCGCCGGGGAAGCCAGATCCGTCGATGGGGGGGCGTTCCTGGAAGGCGGCAGCTTCGGCACCTGGCACGGCGGCGCGAGGCTTTCCGCCGCCGGTGAACGGGGTGACGTCCAGGCCAGCGTCTCAAGGCTGCAGAGCGGCGGCACGAAAACCGCGGCCAGCGGCAGTGAGAAAGATGGCCTGAAGAACACCACGGCCACGCTGCGTGGCAACTGGCAGCCCAACGAGACCTTCGCGCTGGGCGCGTTCGCGCGCTACACGGACGCGCAGGTGGAGTTTGACGACTTCGATTTCACTACCGGGCTGCCCGCCGATGCCGACCGCCACACCGACGACCAGCTACTGCTGCTGGGCGCCAGCGCCCGCGTATCGCTGCTGGACGCGCGTTGGACCCACGATGTACGCCTCACCCTGTTGGATTCCGAGCACGCGCTCACCAACGACGGTGCGGACGCAGGGCGCAACGGAGCGGAGAAGCGGGGCGTGTACTACCAATCCACGTGGAAGCCTTACGACGCGCATCAGCTAGTGGTGGCCATCGACCACGAAGAAGCCAAGTTCCGCCAGCGCGGCGAAGCGTCTTTTTTCGGCGACCCGAACCAGGATCAGAAGCTGCACGCCACCGGATATGTCGCGGAATATCTCGGCCGACCCGCCGAGCCGCTCATGGTCTCCGCCAGCGTGCGTTTTGATGACAACAGCGACTTCGGCGACGCCACTACCTTCCGCTTCACCGCCGCGTACGCCACTCGCCAAACCGGCACGCGGTTGCGCGCCAGCTTCGGCACCGGGCAGAAGTCGCCCACGTTCATCGACCGCTTCGGTTTCTTTGCCGATCAGTTCCTCGGCAACCCGGATCTCAAGCCGGAGCGCTCTCGCGGCTTCGAGATTGCCGTGGACCAGGCGCTTGCGGACGGCCGCATCTCGGCCGGGATCGGATACTTCAACGAGCGGCTCAAAGACGAGATAAACGGATTCGCTTTCGACTTCGGCAGCTTTGCTTTCACGGCGGTAAACATGGAAGGTCGGAGCAAACGTCAGGGCGTGGAGGCGCAGGTCAACGCACTCGTGGACGAGCACCTGAATATCCGAGCCAGCTATACCTATACCGACTCCACGCAGCCCAACGCTGCAGGAGAGCGCGTTCGCGAAATCAGACGCCCCCGACACATGGCCGCGCTGAACGTGAACGTCTCCTCCCTGCAGGGTCGTGCAAACATGAATGTGAACATTTCACACACAAGCCGACAAACGGATGAGTATTTCCCGCCACCACTATTTTCCGGAGAAACGGTAGAGCTGCCTACCTACACGCTGGTAGACGTTGCCGCGAGCTATCAGCTCAACTCGAGCACCAGCCTTTACGCCCGGGTAGAGAATCTCACTAACGAGAACTACAGCGACGTCTTCGGCTTCGCCGCCCCGGGACGGGGCGCCTATCTGGGTGTGCGCCTGACCCTGTAGAACCTCATCGGGTCGCGGCTGCAGCTACCGGTGGAGCCGCGCATCCGCGCTCACGATATGGCTAGGTCATCGATGCCTGACAGATGCTCTCGATAGAGGCATCCAGGGCAGCACTGAACTCGTCGTCGCTCTGCTGGGCCGCCAGCCCCTCGGTCAGCGCCCGAGAAAAGCTCGCCACCATCTTGTTGTTGCGACTGAGCCTTGCATTGGATTCCTCGCGGGAATAGCCGCCGGAAAGCGCCACCACGCGTACGATGTTGGCGTGCTCAATGCACTCCGCGTAGAAGTTGTCCTGCTCGGGCAGAGTCAGCTTGAAAATGACCCGCTCGTCCGCGGTAAGCGCATTAAGGTGATCGATGAGCGCCGCCTTCAGCAGATCTTCCGCGGCGGCTTTGTCTGGACAATTGATGTCGACCTCCGGCTCGATGATGGGCACCAGGCCTGCTGCCACGATCCGCTTGCCGATCTCGAACTGCTGAGCCACTACCGCCTGCACGCCGCTGGCGCTGGCCCGCTTGATCACCGAGCGCATCTTGGTGCCGAAAATGCCTTTCTGCTTGCCCCGGGCCAGCAGTTCATCCAACTCCGGCATCGGCTTCATCACCTGCACGCCGTCTTCCTCATCCGCCAGGCCTTTGTCTACCTTGAGGATCGGCGCCACGTTTTTAACGTTCCACAGGTAGTCGGGCGTCGGCCGGCCATCCACGTCGCGATCCATAGTGTTCTCGAACAGGATTGCCGCGAGAATCCTATCGCCACCAAAGCTTGGGCTGGTCATGATGCGCGTGCGCATCTGGTGAACCACGTTGAACATTTCCTCGTCGTTCGACCACGCATCGGAGCCGATGCCGTACAAGCCCAGGGCTTTGGGCGTGCTGCCGCCGCTTTGATCCAGCGCCGCAATGAAGCCATTGGCAGTTGCCATCTTATTCAGCTGATCGTCAAAATCGCTCACGAAAACTCCTGTCGTCTCGCCTGAAGCCAAGTGTGCCGCGACCTCAAGCCACAGCTAAGAAAACCCTGCGCCAACGATACCTCAGTGCCCCGTTCAAATGGACCCCCGGATCTCTCAATCTGCGAAGGAGACCACGAAAATCAGCCAGGCCAACAGCGGTACCGCAGCCAGCACGCCCAGCGTGTATTTGAGTTGAGCCGGAAAGATGCGGCCCTTGTCCAACGCCTGAGAGGCGGCGGCGAGGAACAGAGCACCCCAGGTGGAGTAGGGGGAGATGTCGGTTACCGCCGCCGAGATGGCCATGGCGGTCAACAGACCTGTGCTAGGTAGCTCGCCCGACAGGACAAATGGCGCTGACAGCGGTATGAGCACCCCAATGGTCCCGGCCGTGGATGCTACTCCGGTAACCACGGCCACCACGTAGCACAACACCAGCCCCACAAATAAGGGCGGCCCGAGCTGTCCCGTCTGGGAGGCCAGCCAGGCGCTACCGCGGCTCGGCGAAAGGCCGCAGCCGCGGAGCATTCAACCGATGAGGGCTACCAACGAACTCCCGCCTCAACACCGTAATAATCGGGCGGGCCATAGTTCGCAAACGTCCAAAGCCCGGCAACCACCTGGGTAGCCACCCGATAGCGCTCATCAGTGATATTGCGACCGATGGCACGGACATAGTACTTGCCATCATTGGTAGATACGGTTACCGACGCATTCAGCAAAGTCCTGGAATCCAGAAACGTATTGAAAGCATCAGAGGCGATGGACTGAGTGTATAGGTTCTCATCCGTGTAATTCACATTGGCGTTCAACGTCAAAAGCAGGCTATCGCCCAAGGGCATTTCATAGCTTGCATCCAGCGTCCACTGCCACTCAGGCGCCCGCTCACAGGGTGCGGAGGTCAGGTCGTAGCCCGCGCCGGGCGTCTCAAACTCCTTCACGCTACAGTCCTGATACCCCATTACCGCGCGGATGGTCAGCCCATCCGCAAGAATCGCGGTGAGTTCAGCCTCGATCCCCCAGACGTCTTGCTTCGCAGCATTGAAAAATTGAGTGATCTGCTGCTCCGCACCGTTGACGATCAATGGGATATTAATCTGGCGCTGCAGGTCGTCATACTTCACGTAAAACACCGCGGCATTCATGCGAACGCGATCATCCGCAAACTGCGACTTCAGTCCCAGCTCGAAAGAATCTGCCGTCTCCGGCCTTGTGGGAGAGGTGGCCGTCTGAAAAGCATCAAGATCATTACCAAAGGCCAGGAAGTTCCCGATCTGGTCGTTATAGCCACCGCTCTTGAAGCCGCGTGAATAGGTGAAGTACGTATATACATCCTGGGTGGCCTGGTAGCCCAGGCTGATGCGCCAGGTAGGCTCACTGACGGAATCGTCGTTTTCCACCACGCCGAAGGGGAATTTGTGCACGCTGGCATCTAGCGGATCGTCAAGGTCCGCCGCCGTGAAGCTTGGATCCGACGCCCCCGACAACTCCTGCACCCAAACCTGCTGGCGGGCAAGGAAGGTTTTGTCTTCCCAGGTCATGCGGATACCACCCGTGAGGGTCAACTGTTCACTGATGTCGAGCGTACCCTCTGCGAACATGGCATAGCTGTCCGACTCCTGGGCGCTGCAAAGTATGAAGGAGTTTTCATTCCAGGTGCCATAGTCGGCACCGAAAAGGCTAGTGGCTGCAGTTGGCAGGCCCGCGATGTCTAGGAATCCCAGTGTCTGAGCCACACAGAAGTCCACCTCCTCATGCTGATAGAACGCACCGCCCACGAAATTGAATGGTCCGTCGAAATCCGATGCGATACGCAATTCCTGCTGAAACGTGTCTCGATCATCCGAACGGTTGATATCGAAAGGCGACAGGATCTCACCATCCGGGTGCCTGGTTCCTGAATTGCCGGTCTCTGAGCCTGAGAGTCTAGATTCCTGTGTGCGGTAACCGGTTACCGAGGTTAGGGTGCCAAGCTCCGTGTCCCACGACATATTGAGATACACGCCGTCCACATCGACGTCGAGCCCCGGCAGGCCAATCAGCAGATCGCTACGGTTTGTGGTACCGCCAACTTCGAGCGGATCCCCAGACGTAGCCCCCAATCCGAATGCGTCGAAAGCGAATCCCTGTCCAACCGGCGTTTCATTCACCGTGGCCTCAAAATCGGTATTGTCGCGCACCAACTCATACTGCAGGAGCGCACTAAAAGCATCGGTGGGTTCCCACAGCACCTTGAGGCGCCCGTGGCCAATGTCTATCCCGCCGGTGTCTTCTCCACCACCCGCGCCACTCAAACCCGCAAACTTGGATCCCATAAAATCGGGGATATTATAAGCCGCACCGTTCTTGACGTAGCCGTCTGATTTTTCATAGGCGCCCACTATGCGAACGGCCAGCTCATTCTCGATCAACGGAATGTCCACTGCTGCTTTGATCCCAGTAGAACCGAAGCTGCCGTGCGAGGCCTCAATCGCGCCACCCGCCTGCTGCAGGTCAGGACGCTTAGTTCTGAGGGATAAGGCACCTCCCGTGGTGTTCTTGCCAAACAAAGTGCCTTGTGGTCCTCGAAGTACTTCAACCTGCTCTAGGTCGAATGTGTCAAGCAGCTGCGTCTGCACGCTGGTCAACACAAAATCATCTATGACAACCGATACGGGCGGCTCAAAATACACGATTATGTTGTTCTGCCCGACTCCGCGCATGGCGAAGGAAGCCGCATTGGCAAAACTGGTCACGCGAGCCGAGGAGAAGTTCGGCGTAAAGATAGAAAGATCACCAACGTCACGCGGGCTGGAAGCCTCGATCAGTGCAGAATCGATCACGGAGACGGAGATCGGCGTTGACTGCAGATTGGTTTCCCGCCGGGTCGCGGTAACCATTACCTCCTCGATTGCACCGGAGCTGCTCGCGCTAGGCTCTGCAGATACCGGAATGGCAGGCACCAGTGCGCCAAGTGCGGGCAGCATTAGGATACTCAGCCACCTATATCCGTTTATTTTCATGACCTCTCCTCTAGAGAAACAAGTTAAACGCGAACAGCGTTTTTGACGCCACAGGCCCTTAATAAGTTATAAGTTTTCGTGAATCAGACCCGTGAGCTGGCGATATTTTCTAATACCTCGCATCAAACAGTCAACGACGGGCTGTTCCCCAAATTGACCAAGGCCGTTCGCCCGCAGCATCGCGCAGCGGCACTAGCTGCAACGGGAAGATCAGGCTGATCAATTGCCCAACGCAACATCGACAAGCGTGCTACCCGCTAAACGCAGACGCCACGCTACAGGCCGCTTAGGGTGTAGGAGGCTGCGCGAACACGCACCGCTGTGGCTGCCTATGTCCCGTTGGCAATCGCAGTGGGCTCAGGTCTTCCCTGGCGCCTGCAGCGTACCACCTTGAGTTTTCTTAACGAATTCAGTGGCATCCTGGAGGATGCAATAGCCGGCAGGCACTACCAGCAACGTGACAAACGTGGCAAACAGCACGCCAAAACCCACCGACGTGGCCATGGGGATGAGCACACCAGCTTGGACGCTGCGGTTGAGCAGCAGGGGTGACAAGCCGGCAAACGTTGTCAGAGATGTCAGCATGATCGGCCGGCAGCGCGACAAGGCCGCCTCGATTACCGCATCTTTCACGCTCAGGCCGTCCGCGCGGCGGGCGTTCACCCCATGAACAAGAACCAGGCTGGAGTTGACCACCACGCCGGAAGCCGCGACAAACCCCATGACCGACATGATGGCCATGCTGCCCAGCAGACCAAATGTTTTCATGATGATGTGACCCCAGATAGCGCCCACGAACGCAAATGGAATCACCGACATGATGATCAGAGGCTGACCGTAGGAGCGCAGCGGTATCGCCAGCAGCGCGTAGATTACGAATAAAGCCACGACGAACAGCGGGATGATCGCCGCGAGGGTCTCCCCCTGCTCCCGCTGGGACCCTTCCAGCCCGTAGCTGACCAGCGGGTGATCGCGCATGATCTCCTGCATCGGGCCGGCGTTGAGCTTGGCCAGCACCTCGTTGGCCGTGATCACAGCGCGGTCTACGTCGGCCACCACGTTTACCACACGACGCCCATCCACCCGCTTGATGGTGGAGAAGCCACGCCCAAGGTCGGCGTGGGCCACGGTAGCAAAAGGAACCTCGGAACCGTCCCAAGCCCGGATGCGCATGCCGTCTAGGGCATCCAGCGTACGCCGCTCGGACTCCGTGTAGCGCAGCATCACCCGGACATCGTCGCGGCCGCGCTGAATGCGCTGGATCTCCTCGCCATAGAACGCCTGGCGCACCTGCCGGCCCAGATCACCCAGCGAGAGGCCAAGTGCTTCACCGGCGGGCAAGATGTCCAGCTGCAGCTCCCGCTTGCCGCTGCGAAAGGAGTCGGAAATGTCGATCACGCCGGGATATTCCGCCAGCCTGGCACGAATCTTGGTCGCCACGACACGCAGTTCATCGAGCTGCGAGCCTTCCAGCTGGATATCAATCTCGGCTCCCACCCCGAAGTTGGACGCATCGAATGAAAGCTCCACCGCGTCGGGTACCTGGCCCACGGCCTCGCGCCAGCGGCGCGTAATCTCCAGGGTTCCGGCCTCACGCTCCTCGCCAGGCGTGAGCTGCATGGTGACCTCCGCCAGGTGCCCGCCTGACCCGCTGCCGCCCCCCACGAAGATTGGACCCGTCGCCGCACCACTAACCGGGTGACCGCCCACGGCTGCCAGCACATGCGTCACCGGGGGCGCATCGGAGGCTTCCGCCGCCAGCTCCGCGCGCAGCACTTCGGCGGATTCCGCAATGGTTCGAGCCACCGACTCGGTCACTCGCGCCGGGGTGCCCAGCGGCATGGTGAGCTTTGCCGTTACCCGGTCCGCGGGAATGGAGGGGAAGAACGAAAACGGCATATGGCCACCCGCGATGGCACCTACCGTGGCGATGAACACGGCCAATGCCGCCGCGGCGGTAACGTAACGGGCTCCGATGGCGCGCGCCACCAGCGCACGAAAGCGCGTTTGAATCAGGCGCTCCAGGCCATCGGAGAAGTGTTGCTGCCAACCTACCACCCGCTGCGCGAACCGGTCGAAACCACCCACCAGATGCCAGGCATAAAGTGCCGCCACCACAAGCACCGCCAGCGCAACAAAACTGCGAACGCTCCAGGAAATCTCCATCAGCAGGATGGCCAGCAGCGGCGTGAGCATGAGCGCCACCTCGCCCGCTGCCGTTTTCACCCGCTGATGACCAAGATGGGCAGGCAACACCCACTGGGATTCGATCAGAGAGAAAGCCAAACAGCACAGTACTACCGTGGCAATCACGGTCTGAATCTGACCAATGCTGCCGGGGCCCAGGATCACAGGCACAAATGCAGTAGCGGTAGTGAGGACACCAAATATGACCGGCACCGACACCTGACGCGTGCCGTTTACCGCGGCAGTGAGTAACTCACGCGGCCCAGGATCCACCCCCGACCGATACTGCATCGCGTACACGCGCTCCCCCACCACCACCGCATCATCCACCATGATGCCCAGCACCAGGATGAATCCGAAGGTGGAGATGCCGTCAATGGACAAATTCAGCAGGTTGGCGAGGAACAGAGCACCCAGGAAGGCGACCGGAACACCCACGCTGACCCAGAAAGACAGGCGCGGCCGCAGAAAGATGGCCAGCAGCAACAGCACCAGCAGGAACCCCTGGCGCGCGCTATCGAGCAGGGTATCCAGGCGGTCGCGCATGAAGCGGGAGTTATCGCTCCACACCGTAAGCTCCACCCCTTCGGGCAGGCGATCCGCGGCCTGGGCCAGGTAGGCCTTTACCGCATCGCTGATGTCCAGGAGATTTTCGTCTCCCACACGCGACACGCTCACGAGTGCAGCAGGGCGATTATCGAACCACAGCGCCTGGTCGGTATCTTCGAAGCCGTCCACCACCACCGCCACGTCGCGCAGGTACACGCGCGTACCGTCGGCCCGAGTCAGCACCACCAGCTCTTCGAATTCCGGACCCCAGTAGGCCTGGCCCTTGGTGCGCAGCAGAATCTCTCCTCCTTCCGTCTTTATGCTGCCGCCTGGCAAGTCCAGAGACGCGCGTCGCACCGCGTCCGCCACTTGAGAGAAGGTTAGACCGTAGCGTCGCAGCGACGCTTCGGAGATTTCGATGGACACCTCGTAGGGGCGCGTGCTGGCGAGGTCTACCTGCGTGACCCCAGGCAGCGCGATGATCTCGTCGCGCACCCGCTGGCCCACCTCTTTAAGCTCACGCTCGTCTGCTGGGCCCGTCACCGCAATGTCGAGCACCGGGCGCTTGGGCAGCACCAGAGTAATTACGGGCTTTTCTGTTTCTTCGGGAAACGTATCGATGGCGTCGACACGGTTCTTCACATCACCCAGTGCGCGATCGGCATTGGCATTTTCCAGCAGCTCCACAGTGACCTGGCATACGCCTTCGTTGGCGTTGGAAACGATCTTCTCAACGCCTTCAACCCCCTCCAGCGCTTCTTCGATGCGGATGCACACCCCTTCTTCCACTTCTTCAGGTGCGGCGCCCAAATACAACACCGATACCGTGACCACATTGAGGTCGATATCGGGAAACGATTTCTGAGGCATAAAAGGCAGCGTGGCGATGCCCGCCACCACCATCACGCCCAGCAGCAGGTTGGCGGCTACCGGATTCTGCGCGAACCAGGCAATGGGGCCGTCTTTCACGAGCCTGGCTCGCCAGCGGGGCTACCGGCCAGGGCCTGAGGTGCCTCTTCGATCACCCGCACGGCCATTCCTTCCGCGGTGCTCTGCAGCGCCGATATGCACACCAGCTCCCCGGCCGCGAGACCGCGACTGACATAAATCTCGCCGTTCGCGCTGCGTAGCACCTCCACATCACGAAATCGCAGACGGCTCTGGTCATCTACCACCAGCACCCGCGACTGCCCTCGCAGCGCCGCGCGCGGCAGTACGACAAGGTTGCTCAGGGTGGCCCCTTCGATTTCGGCGTCGACAAACAAGCCCACGGACAGAGGCGGCCGGTCATTGTCTACCGCATAGGGTTCCGGTACCTGAGCCACCACGTTCACCATGCGCGTGGTGGGGTCGAGCTCTCCTTCGGTGCGCACTACATGGCCGTGCCACTCGTGCTCCTTGCCCGCAAAACGCGTGCGAAGAACGACAGGCACGGGCTCGATATTCTCGCTGCCGACGTGGGCGAGAGGCAGCTCCAGATACGCCAGCTCTTCGTCGTGTATGGGCAAGCGCACCTCTGCGTAATCCACCGCATAGATGGTTCCGATGCTGGCGCCGCGTTTGACAAATTGTCCGACGTCTACCCGCTCAGAGCGAACGCGGCCGTCGTAGGGGGCGACTACTTGAGTGCGTGCAAGATCCCGTTCGGCTCGCGACAGGCGGGCGGTGGCTTCGCGCAGGGTGGCTTGCGCAATGCGCACGCGGTTCAACGCGTCATCACGCTGCGAGTCGCTGGCCGCGCCGCGGGTGAGCAGATCTTCCTGTCGCTGGTGCGTTTTTCGCGCATTGGAAAGATCGCTGCGGGCCCGAGCGAGCCCGGCGCGGGCCTGCTCCAGAGCGACCTCATAGTCCAGCGGCTCGATGGTCAGCAGCACGTCGCCCTTTGAGAAGAAGCCGCCGGATACCAGGGCATTCGACACCTGCTCCACACGGCCGTCCACCTCGGGCACCAGGTCACTCTCGGTGCGCGGGACCACGCTACCGTGGGTCCACACGCGCAGTTGAATGCTTCTGGGCACCACCTCCGCCACTCGTACCAGCGGCGCCACGGCACGTGACGGCCTCGGCTCCACGTCGGGGCCCGTAACGATCAGCAATGCCGCGACGACGAATCCCACCCCAATCACAACCAGCGGCAACAGACGCTTATTCATGGCCCGCCTCCTGAGTCAAGCCGGCCAGCACAAAGCGGATCAAGTGCTCCGGGCCGCTGGCGCGCACCGCCTGCTCGATACCAGCCTCCGCACCATAGACGTTCAACGGTACGTCAAAGTTGTTGAGCTGAATCACGCATCCCACCATGAAATGAAAGCGCCAGTGCAGGGTTGCCTGGTCGAGGTGGGGCAGGGCGCTACCGAGCGCGGCGATGAAACGTCGGGCCGTCTCTGCGAAGGTGCGCTCCAGCAGAGGAATCGACACGTCCCTGGGTTCCGCGAAAATGCGTGCCGCCAGGCGCGGCATGGGGCCGCCGGAAGCGAGTTCGCGCTCTGGTTCCACAAACGCGCGCACCACGGCTTCGCAATCGAGGGGCTCACCGCCGGCTTGCAGTTGGTCCAGGCGTCGCAGCCGTTCTGCGTTGATGGGAGCTACGGCACGATGGAAAACCGCCTCCAGCAGCTGGGTTTTTGAGCCGAAGTGGTAGTGGGCCGCCGCCAGGTTTACCCCGGCCGCATCCGCTATCGCCCGCACCGAGGTGCCGGAGTATCCGTGCTCTCCAAACAGCCGCTCGCAGGTATCCAGAATGCGTTCGCGCGTCTGCAGGGAGTCCGCACGCGGTGTTCGCGCAGGTTCGCCCATCTAACCCCAACCACTTAAAACGGTCGTTTGAAGTTATCAGAAGCCGCGCGGATTTGCCAACTACCCCGGGAGTCAGCTCGCTTAGCGGCCCGTCTGCAGGGAGCGAAACACCTGACGGATCATCGTTTCGCCGTTGATGAAGCCGCCGTCCCAACGCTCACTGAGGTCCGAAAGGTCAATCTCGGCAACTACTTCGTCCTCGCTGCGCCCAGCCATGAGCAACACGACCACCCGACCCCGCACGGCCTCAAGCATGTCGATGCTCTCCTTGAGACCGGCTTTGTCGGTGAGCGCCCCGTGCCCCGGGATGATCCGTGTGGCGTCATCGGCCCGCTCGTACGCGGCCTTCTGGGCATCTATATATCCGGTGATGGTGCCGCCCGAAGCAAGGTCGATAAACGGGTAACCGTTGCTGAAGAACACATCCCCCATATGCATGACCCTGGCTTCTTCAAAGTGCACGATCACATCACCGTCGGTGTGCGCTCGCTCCACGTGAAAGGCATGCACCGCATGGCCGTTGAGGTGCAAAGTAGCCGACTGTGAGAACGTCAAGTGCGGCAGCGCATCGACTGGCGCAGGTGGCACCGATCGCTCCGCATTCGACGACCCGCTGCGCAGACGTGCATGCACGTTATCGTGCGCAACCAGCACCGCGCCGGCCTGGGCGAACGCCGCATTGCCTCCCGTGTGGTCGCCATGCCAGTGGGTATTGAGGAGAAACCTCACCGGTTGGTCGGTGAGCTTGGCCACCGCCGCCTGAATCTTGCCGGCCAGCGGCGCAAACTGGTCATCGATAAGAAAGGCGCCGTCCGGCCCCACCGACAAACCCAGATTGCCACCCGCTCCCTCCAGCATGTACAGGCCACCACCCAGGTCCGTGCTGGTGATCTCTACGCCGCTGAAATCCTGTGCCGACGCGGACCCGATCACGCCGAGCAGCATTGCCGCAATGAACTTACGCATGTCTCCCTCCCAAAAAGCCACCACGCCTATTGTATACTCGCGCACCCCACGCGCCCGTAGCTCAGCTGGATAGAGTACTGGCCTCCGAAGCCAGGGGTCGCGCGTTCGAATCGCGCCGGGCGCGCCATCTGCAAAAAGGTCCGCACCGCCCAGAAGGCCTCATCAGGCGCCGGCATCGATTCGAACTTTACCGCCAGGATCCATGTGTTTCGCTCAAGCAACGCTTTGCATAGACGGTGTCCGCCATCCATCAGGCTGGCGTCGGCGTTGCGGATGATCGGCCAATGCAGAGATAGGCAGCGCCAATCCTGCGCCTGTTCGACTAGTTGATCAAACAGGCAGCTTAAGGGTCACAAAGCCGACGTCTCGGCAGACCCGCCCCAACGCCTTTTATTGCCTTCCAACTCGATGCGTTTAGCGACTTCGTCGGCCATCTAATTTTCTGCTAACCGCGCAGGCGCGTGGCTGGCGACAACCACAACGGTGGATTCAACAGCGCGCGCGAACTGATCGGGATCCGGCACCCCGTCCCTGTCCAGGGTCACCTGATGATAGGCAGCATCCTGAGGGTAGTGCGCCAACAACCGCATAAGGTAGTCGCCAACCAGATCTGGCTCGGTGACGATGCGGCAGCGATACGGCGCCTCCAGCCCCCGAATTCTCAAAGTGACATCCGGGTTGGCGGCCACGTTCCGCCACCATTGGGTTTCGCGCGCTGTAGAGCTACATATACCCTCAGCGTCGGCAAGATAGCGCACAGGCAAGGTCCGCGCCCTGCCACTCTTCCTGCCCCGCACCCGAACCAACATGATGCTTTTGCTCAGCAGGCCATGAAGCGGGGAACAGAGCAGCGCACGCACCACCAGATTGATGAGCGGAAAAAGGAACTCGGGAATACGCATGGCCACGGCTAAATCGAATTCGTAACGTCAGGCGCCGCGGGACGCGTTGGTAGCAGGTTCATTCATTTATCGGCGCTCACTTATCGGCGCTGGTCAGGATACCGCACATAGGACAGCATATAGCCCGAACACCCGCAACAGTGCAACGTGGCTTGCCATCGCCGACAGCATATCCACAAGCGCGCGAAAGTCATCCGAAAACAGGTACGTGTCGGCCAGATTCTACCGAATGAGCGGCTTGGTCCATTTGTTGAAAATCTTGGTCTGCCTGGACAGATAGACGACCGCATTTGGCCGGGGTATCGTCGCGCCCACCGCCAGAACGTCATGACCTCCATGGACACCCAGACCGTCGTCGACCAACAGCAGATTCGCGAGCTGCAGAACTTCTACTCCTACTCCATCGACTCCGGCGAGTACGACAATCTGGATCGGGTTTTCATGCCCGACGCGGTGGCTGATTTCGGTCCGGCAGGTCCAACCCAGGGGCTTACAGGTATCAAGCAGACGATTCAGGACGCGCTACACGCACTTACCGTGGCCCAACATGTTAACGGCAACCATTGGTCGAAAGTGCAGGGCGACACCGCTGTCGGCGGCTGCTACTTTCGTGTGCACATGGTTCGCGAGCACACACCCGGAGGCGACCATTTTGAGATGGGCGGGCGCTACGAAGACGACCTGGTAAAAACACAGCACGGATGGCGCTTCGCAAGGCGCCGTGTAACCGTGCTGTGGTCTACGGGCAACCCGGACGTGCGCTTCGGCCAATGAATGACAGCCGCGCCGAGTAAGCCCGGCGCGGACTTCTGGCGGAAGTGGCCACCCATGCGCCCTAGAACCGCCGGGCCGCGAAAATCAGGGAAGGTTCGTCAACAAGATTGAACATCTACCGCACAACAAAGTAACATTCTTTGCATCGACCTACCGTTGATAAGAGGGCCCAGCCTGGTGTTCAGGCTACGAAAGAAGAACAAGCCAAGCCGATCGACCCGGATTCCCTCTCTCACCCACCTATTTCACGGCATCGAGATCATTCCCGGACCGCGGCCCTGCGAGGCGGTGCAGAAACTGGCCAACCGCCGCATGCTGTCTGAGGAAGCGCCCCCGCTACCGCTGAATTCATGCAGCCGCGCCGATCTTTGCACCTGCAAGTACACGCATTTCGCGGATCGCCGCACCGACTCCCGACGTGAATCCGACATCGGCCTGCCGTCACGCACCTACCTCCAGGAAGAGAAACGCGCTGGCAGCGGGCGCAGAATTACGGACGACTGAACCGCTGGCTCATGTCCGCATGGCGGCCAGCCGATCGATCTCGCGCCAGAAACCGCTTACCGTCTCCTCAATGATGGCCGATACCGGCTTTATCTCGTGCACCAGCGCCGCACTCTGCCCGGCCGTGCCAGTGGTGTTCTCAACGTCACCTCCAATGTAGAGGGCGTCGATGGCATTCGAAAGCCGCGGTGGATTGTCGGGATTCTCCTGGACCTCCAGCGCAGCCGGAGTTTTTAAGGTGCGGTATTTGGCCCGGGGCGGCCGCGGCAGCAGGATGGTTCCGTCCACACCCGCCTCCACGATGGCGTTCTTGTAGTTCGGGTGCACGGGGCTTTCCTTGGAGGCCACGAAACGGGTACCCATGGCCACCCCGTCCGCCCCCAACGCCATGGCCGCCGCCATGCCGCGGCCGTCTGCGATGCCACCCGCCGCCACAATGGGTAGCGACACGCGCTCCCGCACCGCCTGAAGCAGCACGAAGCTGTTGACCTCCTCCGCATTGCGAATGCCCGCGCTCTCGGCCCCCTCCACAATGAGTCCATCCACGCCGGCATCTTCGGCTTTGAGTGCCGCATCCAGGGTAGGCACGGCGTGATAGACCACCACGCCAGCTTCCTTGAGCTGATCTACATGCCGCCGCGGGTTGCCTGCCGAGGTGGTCACGAACCGCACCTGGTGCTCGATGAGCCAGTCGATGATGGCTCGCTCCATCTCCTCATTTTGGCGCAGGAACATGATGGCCAGGTTTACGCCGAACGGCTTGTCGGTGACCTCCCTGATGGCTTCGAACTCCCGACTGGTCACCTCGAGATCCACGCTGGAGGTTTCCATCACGCCGATGCCGCCAGCGGCGGACACTGCCGCCGTGAGCTGCGCGCGTGCAATCCATGTCATCGGCGCCTGAATGATGGGATAACGGGCGCCCGTGTGCGCCACCACCGGGTTATCGGCAAACATCTGCCCCATGGGAATTCCTAATTGAACACGCTGGCCCAAGGTTGGACGCGGCAGGTGCCAAATACAACCAAGCGGCTTTAGCCAGACGCAGACACACCGCCGCGGTTGCCAGTTGCCCGTCGGTGTGCAAGCTTGCTTCCAGACACGGAGCAAGGATACGAACAATGACGTCCCCAAAAGCCATAGTCCGGCACATCGTGCTGGTGAAATTTCGATCAGACGCGCCCGACGCCCTTCGCCAGGAGCTCATCGAGCGATCCCAATGGAGCAGGAAAGCCGACTACGTTTCAAACTACGTGTGCGGCCACGGCGTGCAGCCGAATCCGTACCCCGCACAGCCAGACGAATGGGACTGGGGCATGTCGCTGGACATGGCCAGAGAAGACGTGGAGCGCTATCGCGACGACCCAACTCATGGCGCCATCCCCCAGGAGGTCATCGCAGCAGCGGAGAAGTTCGCCATTCTGGATTTCGTCATTGAGTAGCCGCGCCGCCAACCGGGCAACCGTAAGCCCATGATCGCCCACCCCTTCGTGGCATGGTCGCCATGAAGATCGGCAGCTATTGCGAGGAGTACCCTGCAGCTGTCCACGGTGGCCAGGGGTCATTCTGCAAGGACCTGGCGGGAGAACCCACGGCCCGCGGCGCGCCGGCCTTCCCGCGGGTGACGCACCCAGCTAGATCACGGCGGAGGCACCACCGTCGATGTTCACCGCCGTACCGGTAATGAAACCAGCGTGCCTGGAAGCCAGAAACGCCACCAGCGCACCCACCTCTTCCGGCTCCCCCAAACGGCCCACCGGCAACCTCTGACCGGCCCGACGCTCGAACTCCTCCAGCGATCCTTCGGCTCCCGAATTGCGCCAGTAACGCTCGGTCTGAGCGCTCTTGATGCTGTTCAGGCAAACGGTGTTCACCAGTATGTTGTCGCCGGCCAGGTCTTTCGACATGGCTTTAGTCAGCGCAATGCCGGCCGCTCTGCTTACCGACGTAGGAAGCGAGCCCGCCCCGGGGGCTTTGCCGCCTGGGTGCGTAATGTTGATGATGCGCCCACCACCTATCTGACGCATGTGCGGAATCACCCCCCGCGAGCAGCGCACGGCCGCGCTGAACTTCAACGAGAGGTCGTCGTCCCAATCCGCATCGCTGAGCTCCTCGAAAGGCTTGGCAAAGGAACGGCCCGCATTGTTCACCAGAATATCGATCCGGCCGAACCGCTCGGCGGTGGCAGCCACCAGGCGCTCGATCTGCCCGGCATCACTGACGTCTGCCGCTACGGCAAGCACCTCGGCCCCGGAGGCCTCACGCACTTCCGCCGCTGCGGCTTCCAGCACACCCTCACGCCGCGCGCAAATTGCTACCTTGGCACCTTCCGCGGCAAGGCACAGGGCAATGCCCTTGCCCACGCCTTCGCTGCCCCCGGTAATGAGCGCGACCTTGTCGGCCAATCCCAGGTTCATCGCGCAACCCTGGGTCTAGTCCAGGTATCCCGGATCGCGCCCATCGGGGAAGGGGCTGTCCATGGTCATGATGACACTGTCGCCCGGCTTCATGTTGTGATGCGCGCGCCGCCACGTGGCGAACGTGGCCAGGATGTGCACCGGATCACCGTGAATTTCCGTGAACCCACCGTTTACCGCCCGCGTATCAAAATACGCCGCGTTCACGTCGTCGGCCCACAACTCACATGCGTTCTCGAAACCCATCTCCAGCATCTTGGCACGGGCAGCAGCAAAATCGTTCACAAGACAGCCCACATGGTGGAACCCTTCCTGACCCGCTTCGTACATGTCACGGTAGATGGAAGGGGTATCGTCGTGCTGTTGGATGAACTGAATCTGGTTGTCTCCCAGGTACCCGAAGCCGTATGACACATCGGCTTCCTGCTTGGTGCCGCGATATTGAAATTTATCGGTAACGTGATGCGGCACGTGAACGAAAGGACCCGCTCCGTAGAGCTCATGCCACTTGTGTGCGGCTTCTACGATGTCGTTGACGAAGTAGGCGTGTTGAAAGATTGGAAACATGGCCGTCACAGCGGTCCTCCCCACAGATTGATGACTGCTTGAGTGTTCCACGGAGCGGGGCACTGAGTCAAAATCAGCTCACCGCCCCCAGGAGAGAAGCGAATGGCCGAACAGGAGATGCCCCTCGAAGCGGAGCCGTTGGCAAACCGCCTGCCGCGCATCGCAGACTGGCTGCCCGAATCCTGGCTGCCGTTCTGGACTTACCTGGCCGAGCAACCGCTGGTGGCCGCCCTGGTGGTGGCCGCGGTAGCGCTGCTTCTGGCGCTGGCCGTGCGTTTCATCCTATTTCACAGCGTGGCACGGCTGACACGCAACAAGAGCACGCTCATGGACAGGCATGTGCTGGAACTGCTGCGAAGGCCCGCATACACCACCATACTTCTCTTCGGTCTCACGCTGGCGGTCAACACCACCCAGCTGGAAGTCGGTACCCAGGTGCTGATCAACCTGCTGCTTACCCTGATCGTGCTCAGCTGGATGCGCGCCTCGCTGCACATCTCGAGCTCGTTGCTGGACACGCTGGCCGCCGGAGGGCGCTTTGCCGTGGTGGAGTCGCGCACCGTGCCGGTCATCGATCTTACGGCGAAGCTGGTCACCATTGTGGTGGGCAGCTACGTGCTCCTCCTCGTCTGGGGGGTAAATCCCGTGGGCTGGCTCGCCTCCGCCGGGATTGTGGGTATCGCCGTGGGATTCGCTGCCAAAGATACCCTGGCCAACTTATTTTCGGGATTCTTCATCGTAGCCGACGCACCCTACAAAATCGGCGACTACATCAATCTGGATACGGGCGAGCGGGGTATGGTCTCCGCCATCGGCCTGCGCAGTACCCGCCTGCTCACCCGCGACGACGTAGAAGTCACCATCCCGAACGGGGTCATCGCTAATGCCAAGATCGTCAACGAGAGTGGGGGTCGGCATCTGAAGATGCGCAATCGCATCCAAGTGGGCGTGGCATACGGGAGCGACGCAGATCGAGTGTGCGAGCTGCTGATCGAAATCGGCGCCGCCCATTCAGAGGTTTGCGCCGACCCGGCCCCGCGCGTGCGCATGCGCGCTTTCGGACCATCCAGCCTCGACTTCGAATTGCTCGTATGGATAGAGCATCCCGAAGACCGCGGCCGCATCGCCCACGAGCTCTACATGGACATCTACAAAGCGCTGGGCGCCGCAGGCATCGAGATTCCGTACAGCAAGCACGACGTTTTCATCAAGGAAATGCCTTCAGGCGGGCCAGCCGATCAAAAGTGACCCGGCAGCTTGTACATTGGACGCGCAACGACAATGATTAGCCCATGGACAAAGTGATATTCGGTAGTGCGGATTGGATCGAGCGCGCCCGCGCTGAGCTCGAAGACCTGGTGGCCACCCACGGCAAGCCGGGCGAGCGCTTCAGCCTGTGCGAGATATTTACTGACACACCCACCAGCGTGGACCCCACCGGTACGCTCGCATGGCACTTCTACATAGATGGGCGCTCCGTGGCGGTAGACGTCGGCGAGATAGATGACGCAGACGTAAAGATAAGCACCGACTACCAGGGGGTACTGCCACAGGCTCGCCTGGTCTACACCCCCGAATACCTAGCCGAACGAGCCGAGCAGCCGCCAGGCGCGCAATTCGATCACGCCGAAGGCGACTTCAGCCTCACTCCGGACTACATCACCGAACTGCACAACCGGCTGGCGGTGATTACGGCTTAGGATCCTCGGACGTATCGGCGGGCCCGGTATCGCCCGCAGGCGCCGCTGCCGGGACGTCGGCCGGCGCAACATCTGCTTGCTGCGCGCCTACCCACGCATTGTCTTCAGGCACGGGGACGTTCGGCCAGTCCGAGATCGGGAAAGGCTGCTCTTCGGTGTTGAACGTGATGTATCGAAATACCTGTTGCGCGTACGCACTCAGGTTTGCACCGAGGCGCAGCAGATTCTCATTGGCGCTGCCGGTAAGGAGCACGATCAGAAACTGCAGCAACGTTACCAGTCCGATGACCGCTTCGGCGATGGACCACGCAATCGCGAAAATCACGATGTACAGCAATCGCACCCACACATCGCGACGGGTCAGTCGTTGCTTCATTTGGTCTTCCATGGCGACTCTCCTTGTGGATCTCGTATGAACTCATCGCTAGCAACAGATCTAGCAAGATTGATACCGACGGCTAACGGTACATAAGCAGCGGCTGTCGCGCGATTCTTCAACGGGGCTTAGCGAAATTTGCCACAACTCGGCGAAATCGGCTCAAGACCAGCCGAGCTCCGCCAGCAAAGCATCTTCCGCCGCAAAATCGAATTCGTAATTTCCACGGCCTTCCGCTTCCCACCAGGCGTAGGCATCCCTGTAGCCGGCCTCAATACCGAAGCGGGGCGACCAATCCAGGTGCTGCAACGCCTTGTCGATGGACATCCAAGCGGATCCCAGCAACGCCTCCCCCCAATGCAGCAACGGTGGGCGCTGCTCGCGCGCGCGCTCCATGGGCACGTGCACTATATCGGGCCGCACGCCGACGGCACGCCCGATGAGCGTAACCACGCCCGCCACGCTGGTAACCTCGGCGCCCGATATGTTGTAGATCTGTCCACGCGCCCGCTCATTGCCCAACAGCGACGCCATGGCGCAGGCGACATCGTTGATGTGCACCAGCTGCAGCATCGGGAAACCATCTCCGGGCACCAGAATGGGGCGCCGCGCATCGAGCCGCGCAAAAAACGCCGGGTCGCGAGTGGGCTGCGGGCTGCGTGGGCCCATGGTATGACCCACCCGCAGGCTGGTGGCCGGGAATCCCTCACGACGCCATTCGTCGAGCAGCAGATCCTCGCAGCGCACCTTGCCTACACCATAGGCTTTGCGAGGGTCGTCGTCATCCGGCGGGTGCCGCCGCGCGTCCTCACCGATGGGCTGCACGAAGCTGCGTTTGTATACGGCCTGCGAACTGGTGAACACGTAATGCTGAACGCGGCCCCGGAACAACGCCACCATAGGCTCCAGGTCCGCGAGCACAAAGGCGGTGTTGTCGAATACCGCATCGAAATCGTCACGCAGTGGTGTCAACGCCGCTTCAAACTCGCCCGCCACGCGGCGATCTGCATGAATGCGGCGCGCCCCCTCGGGCAACGGCGATTCGTGGGAGTTCACCACGGTCACCTCGTGACCGCGGCGTGCCAGCTCGAACACCAGTTCGCGCCCGATGTAACGATTTCCACCCGTAACCAGTACGCGCATCACTATCCGTCCCACCCAAGTCCTTACAGTCTAAACAAAGCTCGATTGGTCCGACACGCAAGCTGCTCCATGCCCCCATCGCCCGCTACAAAGCGCTTGGTTCCCTGATCGTGCAGGTTGATGTGTTAGTGTCGTAGGCCAGCTCTTGGCTTTGGATTCATTGTGTACAAACTGCACGGCGCAAGCTCATCGCCCTTCGTTCGCAAGACCTGGATCTTCATGAAGGAGAAGGGGCTCGAATTCGAGCACCGCCAGCTCGACCCGTTGGACAAGACCGAGCGCTTTCTCGCCATGAACCCGGCCGGGCGAATCCCCATCCTGGAGGAGCCGGACGGCAACTTTATCGCCGACTCGTCCGTGATCTGCGACTACCTGGAACGCGTGCACCCCGACCCAGCGCTGATTCCAGCCGACCACAGGCAGCGGGCCAGGGCATTATGGCTGGAGGAGTATGCCGATACCGCGCTGAACGGGCTGTGCGCGCGCATCTACTGGATGTACATTCTTATCCCAGCGCGCACCGGCAAACCGGTAGATCCCCAGGAAGTCTCGGACTTCAAGACCGAGCAGTTTCCCGGCGTGTTCGACTATCTGGAGTCCGTGGCCCCAGACGGCGGGGCCATCGTGAACGACCAGTTTGGCATAGCCGATATCGCGCTGGCGGCCGCCGTGCGTTTGATGGACCTGGCCGGCGACCCATTGGACGCCACGCGCTGGCCCCGATTTGCCGCTTACTACCGGCGCACCGTTAGCCGTCCGTCCGCACAATCCATCGACAAGATCGACATTGCCACCACCGAGGTGTGGCGCACCACGGGTAACGCGCCCAAAACCGACCCGCCCTAGCCCCGGGCCAATGCCGCCGGCAGGCCGGTCACAGCCGGCCTGCAGCGCCAGATGCAGCCTCGCAGCGCCTCCTCATCAGTGTCCGTAGGCGGACCTTGCGCCAGTCCGTAACCGCTAGCGAGAAGCTCCATGCGCATGCCTGTATGCCATACCTGGTATGTGAATACTTACTTACAATGCTAGTTAAGGGAATCGATCACGCGAATGTCGTCCAATTGCGGAAAGTGGCTGTTGCCATGCTCACCTTTCATCGCGTAGGCGCGTAGTCCGATCACCCAGCGTGCATACCGAACGTTCGTTCGGCCCTTCGATCAATGGCTGCCGGCACTACAGAAAGTGTGGCAGAACCCGCTCGGTAAACAGCCGAAACGACTGGTACGACAATGGCGCGCACAGCAGATAACGGCAATACATGGTGTGTTCAAGTTCCTGCAGCTGATCGACAAGCATCTCCGGCGTACCATGCAGCGCCACCCCGTCCAGATAACGCTCCACGGGGTCTGTGATCTCCTCA
Source organism: Gammaproteobacteria bacterium UBA2965 (assembly GCA_002348385.1). Lineage (GTDB taxonomy): Bacteria > Pseudomonadota > Gammaproteobacteria > Pseudomonadales > Azotimanducaceae > UBA2965. Next base: position 59,242 of record DEBD01000006.1, read on the forward strand.
CGCAACGCATGCCCCGTGTTGGCAGGATTTGCATACGCATTCACGGTCCACGCCGCCCCCCGGCGCGCCACCTCTTCGGCAGCCGATTCGGTCTCGGCTACGGCGATGAAGCGCGCAATGGGAATTTCCCGGTCGTTCCAGCCGTGCCCATGGCTCTCCAGCAAGCCCCGGTACGACTCGTGCTTACGGGCGATGTCGCGCTGATGTGAGTGCGGGTCCATCAGAATGGAATACCCGTGCTCCCCGGCCCAGTTCACCGCCGGCGCAGAGGACGCGGCCAGCCACACGGGTGGATGTGGCGATTGCGTAGGCTTGGGCAGCACCTCGATATCTTCGAAGCGCCAATGCTCGCCTGAATAGGTCAGCCGCTCGTTACGCCATGCAGCAAGCACGATCTCCACCGCCTCGCGAAAGCGCTCAGCGCTTTCGTCCATGGGCACGCCGAAGCCGTCGAACTCGGCAGCGTCAAATCCCCGCCCAGCACCCCAGTTAACGCGCCCGCCGGACAACACGTCCAGCAAAGCCACTTCTTCGGCCAGCCGCAGCGGGTGATACAGCGCCGCCAGCGATACTGCGGTGCCGATGCGCAAACGCTTGGTGCGGGCCGCTGCCTGCACGCCCATCATGTGAACAGAAGGGCAGACGCTATAGTCGGTGAAGTGGTGCTCTGCCAACCACACCGCGTCGTAACCGGTCTGATCCATCACCTCGATGCGCTGCAGGGCGCGCTCGTACACCTGGACCAGCGGTACGCTACGCCGAGGCCAGCTGAAAAACTGCAGCACACCGAACTTCACGCTGCCGCTCCCATCCAGTGCGCTGGCCGACGCTGAAACCTCACTTGCACCCCCCTTTTGCTCGCCATTATTCTGCCATACGGCTAGGGTGCGTAGTTCGAACGCGCACCAAAACCGCCATCTCCACAACAATATTCCGCTTGGACACGCGGCAGACAACAGGAGAACCAAGCCCTATGTACGAGCAGATCCTCTACGACGTGCAGGACCCGGTGGCCATCATCACCATGAACCGGCCGGAATCGCTCAACGCATTAACGCCTCGGATGCAGGCCGAAATACGCCACGCCCTGGCCGAGGCGGAAGCCGACCCGGCGGTGGTCGGCATCGTGCTGACCGGAGCGGGGCGGGGGTTCTGTGCGGGTGCAGACATCGGTGGCCTGGATGCCACCGCCGCAGGCGAGGGTCAAGAACACGAAGACCTCTCGGCACTGGACGCGTCACCCGGGGATCGGACAATGGGAGAGAACTTCCAGGTATCCAACACCTATCTGCTTTCCGTTCAGAAACCCCTCATCGCCGCAATCAATGGGCCCTGCGCGGGATTGGGGTTCTGCTACGCGCTCTTGTGTGACCTGCGCTTTGCTGAGCGCCAAGCCAAGTTCACGACCGCATTTTCGCAACGCGGTCTCATCGCAGAGCACGCCTCGAGCTGGCTGCTACCACGCCTGGTGGGGACCGGCAGAGCCCTGGACCTTCTGTGGAGCGCCCGGATATTCACCGGCGACGAGGCCAAGGAGCTCGGCGTAGTGGAACGCGCGGTAGAAAAGGGCGAGTCCGTTCGGGCAGCAGTGGACTACATCAAGGAGATGGCCGCCGTCGGGGCCCCCACGTCCTTCAAGGTTATCAAAGCGCAGGTGTACCGCCATCTGAACATGGAGCTGGGCGAGGCGATGCAGGAGTCAAATGACTGGATGGCGCACTCGCTGGGCCAGGAAGACTTCAAGGAGGGGGTGCGCTCCTTCATCGAGAAGCGCCCGCCAGAATTCAAACGCGTAGGCGGATAGCACTCACCAACCGCAAACACCGTTCAAGACACTCACCGTTCGGGGGAACACCATGAATCAGATGCTCGATAAGCTCCAGGCCGGCGGCGTGGCCGTAGGCGCGTCCGGAACCCTGGACACCGAGGTGCGCTTCCTCGCCGGAACCGGTTTCGACTTCCTGGTGTTCGACACCCAGCACGCCACCATGGAGATCAAGCAGCTAGCACCGCCCATCGCCAGCATGCGCGGTACTCAAGCCGTACCCATCATCCGCGTGGGTGCCAACTCAGCTGAGCAGATCTGCTACGCGCTTGATCAGGGGGCGAAAGGCGTCATCGCGCCCATGATCGAATCAAGGGAGCAGGCACAGTACATGGCCAGCGCCTGCCGTTATCCGCCCGAAGGCATCCGCAGCAACGCCGGGCAGCGCGGCGAGTGGGGCAGCTTCGAGGCTTACAGCGACTACATGCAGGCCGTTAACGAGAACGTTCTGGTCATTCCCATGGTGGAAACCGTCGAAGGGCTCGAAAATCTGGAAGCCATCGTCACCACGCCCGGCGTGAACACCCTGCTGATCGGTCCGTCGGATCTTTCCATCACGCTGGGCATGCCGCTGGAGTACACCAACCCCAAGTACCTGGATGTGCTGGACAGAATCGGCAGCACCTGCCGGGAGCACGACGTGGC
>DEBD01000007.1:0-42762 GCA_002348385.1 Gammaproteobacteria bacterium UBA2965
GGCGCGGAGGGTAACTACGAGTCTCTGGTGGCGGGAATCGACCAGGTAATGGATGTCATGGCAGCCGAACCGCTGTCCGAGCCTGCCAATGTTGCGCTGCTAGGGCACGAAACCAGCTAAGGGCTATTAGTCCTCACCCGGTAGCCGGCAGCGGCCGTGCTTACTGCGCTTCGAACACCAGCAGGGCATTGCCCGGCATCTTACCGGCAAACCCATAGCCGGAGCTGACGATAAGCTGCCCCTGGTAGGCGATGGGCGCGGCGGCCCCTCCGAACGCACCGCCGTCGGCCGTGACGCCACCCACGGCCGGAAACTGAATATCCGTATCCATCTCCCATAGCACCTCGCCCGTGTTGGTGGCGAAGATACGCAGATACCCGTCGTTGCCTCCGGCAATCAGTACCTCCGGCGTAGTGGTCACGGCCTGGGAGTAACCCGGCTGGCAGAACATCTGATCCTCACGGCATACATCCTCGGACGGCACGCTCCACAGGTACTCACCGCTTGCCAGATCCAGGGCGTACATACCGGGCCGTCGCGGCTCCGGATATTCCCGACCATCGTCCGTATCGCTGATGGGCACGAACAGCCGCCCGCTGTCTGCCGCCATGCCGAAATACACGCCGGCGTGAATGCCGCCGCGTCCCACTTTGTTCTGCCAGCGCACCTCGCCGGTGTAGGGATCCAGCGCGTGCACCACGCCTGATTTCTGGCCGGCGATGACCACATCGTGCCCTTCGGCGTCCTGCGCGAGCAGGGTTCCGGCACCGAAGTCATAATCAGGGCCGTCTTCCGCGGGACAGTTGGTCCGGTCAACGGGGCCGCACGCGGTATTCCAGGCATCCCCTTGGGTGGCCTGGAAGATCCAGTTCACCTCGCCGGATTCCAGATCGATGGCGAAGATCGCGTCGCTGGTGCCATCCGCCGGGGAGGAGTAGTTCTCCCCCGTACCCACCAATAGCTGACCCCGCTTGACGTCGATGGCAGGGCTATTCCAGATAGGCGAACCCGAAGGGCCGTAGTTCTGCGCACCCGCCGCGTTTACGCCCTGGGGTTTAGGCGGCTCGGGAATCGTAAAGGTCTCCCATTGCTTCTCGCCCGTACGTGCCTCATAGGCAATAACGGACCCTCTGAACGTACAGCATTCGTAATTCGGGTCCGCGGCCGGCACCACTTCCAGAGAGGACACCGGCACGTAGAGAATGCCTTCATGCAGTGACGGCGTGCCCGTAAGCGTGGTGCTGTGGTGCTCGCTGGGTCGTACCCGCCAGGCAAGCTCGCCGGTAAGCGCATTCACCCCGTACAGGTTGCCGATCAGGTCGCCAAAAAACGCCATGGGCTGTGCTGTCTCATCACCAGCGGACCATGGGGTGACAACAATGCCGGTGCGCACCTCGGCGGATGCCACAAAGCTCCAGCGCGCACAGCCCGTCTGGCGATCCAGTGCATAGACGGTGCCTCCGTGACTACCCACGTAGACCGCACCACCGGCCAAAGCAGGGGCCGACCTGGCACGCAGCGCACCGGGAAACGCAAAGGCCCACTTCAGCTTCAGCGTAGCTACGTTCTGCGCGGTGAGTCCTGCCACCTCAGTGGGAATGGCATGAGTGCTTGCCGGGGTGAGTCCCCACCCGGAAAACACCGGGGGCTCCTCGAAATCGAAGGCCGCTGCCTCACCCTCACACATGGGGGGCTCGACGCCGGCCAGCGCTTCATCTATGGGCGCCCGGGCGAGAAACTCCGCCACCGCCACTTTGTCTTCATCCGACAGGGCAGCCGACTGCGGCTGCATGACGCCTTCGGTCATGGCGCGGTAGATGGATTCCGCCGACATCAGCAGCAACATCGCGCGCTGGGGCGCACGGTCCAAACCACTCTCGTGGCAAGTGCCGCACGCGCGCATGTACAACTGGCCACCGTGGCTGGACAAATCGCCCATCACGAAATCGGTCCGCGGTGGGGTAGCCGCAGACTCGCTTGCGGGTTCAGACGGCTCTGGTGGGGGTGCCGGTTGCTCGGAGCAGCCGCCCATGGCGATGGCGGCGGTCAGGCAAACCGCCGCAAAAATCCTCTCAGTCACCGCCCACCCCCTTCGGTCAAGTCGCTACGCTGCTAGAACTCCCAGGTTACCACGGCACCGTAGGCGCGAGGCGGGCGAACCGCAGTATAGGTCCACAGGCCGTCGAAGGAGGGATCTGTGCCCACATCGTACGCCTGCACCCAGGAGTCGTCGTCGGTGAGATTCAGCCCCCACACACTGACACTCATATTGCCGTGCATGTAGGTAATCGACGCATCCAGTACCTCGTGGGAACCCACCGAGCTCTGTGGCGAGTTCAGGAAGGTGAGCTCCATGTCGTCCACGAAGCGCAGGGCGGCCCGGGCCACCAGCTGACCCTGGCCGATGGGGATCGTTACCACGGGAGCAATGGTAGCCGTGAGTTCCGGCGCCCTGCGCAGCTCCAGATAACTCAGATCAACATCAAGCGCTTCGTCGCGCAGACTGTCGAATTCCGCATCCAGCCAACCCAGGTTGCCTTCCAGGGTTAAGTACTCGTTGACCAGCCAGCTGAAATCCACCTCTACTCCGTTGATGCTAGCCTCGGCGGCGTTGGTAACCTTGGTCTGCTGTCCCGTGCCACCAACCGCGGGCACGCTCTGCTCTTCCTGCTTGTTCTTGTATTCCATGAAGAAGGCGGAAACGTTCAGGCGCACGCGACCGTCCATCCACTCACTCTTCATGCCCACCTCGAAGTTGTTCACCGTTTCCGGATCGTAAGGCTGAGCGGCTGCCTCGTACTCGCCGCCCAGAGGCCGACCGTTGAAGCCACCCGCACGAAAGCCCTTGGAATACAGGCCGTAGAACATGAGGCTGTCCGTGGCCTGAAAGCGCAGGCCCACCTTTGGCGTGAACTCATCCCAGGACTTCTGAAACGGATTATCGGGATTGCCCTCGATGGCAAGCTCAGGCATAGACGCATCCACGACCGAGCTGGTCTTGTCGTCATCGGTGTAGCGTCCGCCCACGGTCAGTGTCAGCTGTTCGGTCAGCGCGTAGTCGGCCTCCACGAAGAACGCAAAAGACTCGGTGGTCTGATCCACTTCCTGGAACAGCGGGAAGACGATGGAGTCATCAAAGGGGAAAGGCAAGCCGAAGAGGGCGCCAAAACCTATGTAGCTGGTCAGATCGATGCCATACACGGACTCCCAGTAGTACGCGCCCGCCGTATAGCTCAAGCGATCGCCGGTGAAGTTAACACGCAGCTCGAAGCTGTCCTGCTCCCATGTGGCCGGACGGTCGGTGTGATAAAGCGAAAGCGCCGTTGAGTCCCAATCCTGAAAGACTTCCTCGTCGGTTTTGAAGCCCCCGTAGACAAACTCCACGCTGTACTGATCGTTCACGTCCCAGGACGCATTGACGATGTGGGTCTCGGTGTCGAAGTAGGTCTGATAGGGTGGCATGTCATTCTGCAGAACCGTGTAGGGAGCGCCGGATTGGGGCGTGGTCAGGCTCTGGGCGCATTGACCGTAGGCAAAACAGAATGCCTGGGTCGGCTGCGCCATATTGAGTAGCGTATTGGCGTCCTGCTCCTGCTCGGTTTTGTCGAACCGGTAGTAGAGCTCGATGTTGTCCGCGGGGCTCCAACGAACACTGGGGCTGATCACCCAGTAATCCGACTTGCCCACGTCACGTCCCTGGGTGGCGTTGTAGAACCAGCCATCGTGGTTTCTCGTCGCGCCGCCAATTCGAAATGCCAGGCTGTCTGTGGCGGCCACGTTCACGTAGCCCTCCATCTGGAACTCGCCGTGGTTGCCCGCACCCGCGCGGGCACGGCCCGAAAATCCTTCGTAGCTGGGCCGCGCTCGGGTGGCGTTGATGACGCCGCCGATGGAGTTGCGGCCGAACAAGGTGCCTTGCGGCCCACGTAGAATTTCGATGCTTTCCAGGTCGATGGCGCGCAGCATGGCGCCGGAGTTGACCCCGATGAAAACGCCATCGATTACCACGCCAACCGTGGGATCGAAGTTCTTTTCGATATCCGTGGTTCCGATGCCGCGGATGGCAATGGCCGCAGGATTGCCGGGACCTTGCTGAATGTCGCTCACTACCAGATTGGGGGACGCGTTCTGCAGTGTCTGCAGGTCAGTGTCGAAGCGAATCATCAGGTCGTCGCTGCTCAGCGCGGAGAGAGACATGCCAACGTCCTGCATGCTCTCCTCTCGCTTGCGAGCGGTTACCACGATCTCTTCCAGCGCCAGTGGCTCTGCCTGGGCGGCCGATTCTGCCAGCGCTCCCATACTTGGGAACAACGCGCACAATCCCACCGTTAATGCGAATAGACTCTTGTTCATAAGCCTTCCTCTCGTTTGTATCTCCTGTTGGTCTTTGTCTTACCTCTTACAACGTCGATCTAACGCGGCCATAGAGCGCCGGTGGAGCCAAGATGTCAATAGACGAGCACCTGCAGTGCCTTGCAAATTTACTTGCTGGATTGTAAAAAGGCGGTGCAGCAGTTCCCTCCCCAACCAGCCAGACGCCCCGCCAAACGTAGCCTTTAGCATGGAGGAATAAGTGGATCTAGAGTCCATAGACCTTTACCACCCCGACGTCCAAGAGGACTGGTTTCCGGCTTACAGGACGCTATTGGAGCAGGCACCGGTCTATCAGATTCCAGGAACCAGCGTTTTTGTTGTCTGCAAGTACGAAGACATTCTTAGTGTGGTGCGCGACCCTAAGACGTTCTCTAACCAGCCCGAAGAGCACGGAGGTGAGCCGCTCATCGAGCACGCGAAAGCTCGCCAGTACTACATAGACCACGGGCTCGGCAAGGAAACGGGTCGCACTCGCTGGCCGCTGCTGGGTATGGACCCACCGGATCACCGCAAGTACCGGGCACTCATCGACAAGCATATGCTCAGCAAAACGGTACTGCGAAGAAACCAGCCCTTCATAGAAAAGACGGTAGATGATCTGATCGATGGCTTTGAGCAATCCGGGGAGATCGAGTTCGTAAAACAGTTCGCCGAGCCGTTGCCGGTAACCATCATCACCGCCATGATCGGCTTTCCTCTAGAGGACATGCCGCAACTCAAGGAGTGGTCAACGGCCTGGACGTTACCTTTCCGGCGCGGGCTGAGCCTGGAGCAGGAAATGGACGTCGCGCGCCAGGGCGTCGAGTTCCAAGACTACATCAAGCGGATTGCAGACGAGCGCAGAGCCCAACCAAAGGACGACATCATTACCCACCTAGTGCAGGCACGCTATGAGGACAGGCGCGCTCTCACAGACCACGAGATCGCCTCCATCGTGGACAACATGTACGTGGGCGGAAACGAAACCACCACCTTCGTGCTCACCTCCGGACTATGGCTGATGCTGCGCGATCCTTCTATCCATCAGACGCTAAAGCAAGACCCCAGCATGATTCCTACGTTCACCGACGAGGTGATGCGCCTGGAGTCTCCTACCCAGGGCTTGTATCGAACCGCCACGGTGGACACCGAGATTCGGGGGGTTCCCATCCCCAAAGGCTCCACCGTGCACATTCGCTACGGCGCGGCCAATCGCGACACAGACGTCTTCGAGTGCCCGGAGAAACTCGACCTCGACCGCGCGAACGCGTCCAAGCACCTCGCCTTCAGCCAGGGTGAGCATGGATGCCCCGGCGCGCCGCTGTCCCGTTTGGAGCAGGTGATCGCCTACGAAAGATTGCTCGCCAGGCTGAAAAACCTGCGCCTAACTCCGGGCAAGAACGAATTCAAACACCACCCCGGCTTCGTCCTGCGTGGCCTGGAGGAACTCCACCTGTCGTTCGATCCCGCCTAACTACCCGCGCCGGCGCGGTTACCACAACCACCCTACCTGCGAAGGCGTTCATCATCTTACTGCTGTTGAGCGTCGAACCATGTCATCTGCGGATGAGCCCAGCCAACAGCCAGGGCGATCGAGCAAACCCGATGGTAGCTGCCACCCGCAGCGCGGACTCCAGCGGGTAAGGCAGCGTGTGAATGCGTCCGTGCACCCGCACGTTGCCAGGCACCGGTGGCTCGGGGTGCAACCAATCGTGCAGGGTGAGCAGCCCGTTGATGGAACGCGACTGTCGCGGTTCCAGAGTTTCCACACCCAGGGCGGCCGCCCCCCCGAACGCCGCGGCAAAGACCGGGTGCGCCAGCGAGCGGGTGCGAGTGATCGCCGCCGTGTTGGCGGACACGCGCGGGCACCCTTCCTCGGCCATTCCGGCCCAGCTTTCCGCCGCCATGACCTTGCCGATGTATTGAGCGGCCTGATAGCTCGCCCCCTGTATCCCTACCACCGTGCGGCTGGCAGCGGCGTCACCCGATACGACGACGCCATGGCCCTTGCCCATAGCTCCCAGACGTGCGCCCATGGCCTCCCAACCGGGCCGCGCTTCGAGTCGCATCTGCATGGCACGGCGATCTTCTAAAGACATAGCCGTGGGCGTCGTGGGTGAAACAAGCAAGGTCACGCTACCCACCAGCTCGGGCGGGAGCGCATCGACCAGTGCGTTCATCGCGGCGGTCAGGCGCAATTCTCGTGCGTGACCCGGCGCGTATGCATACAGCCCCACATCCAGTGGCCTGTCGCTGGCAAAGGCGCGCAGGGTTGCCAACACCTCGCGGGGTTGGGCGAGCAGATCCACACTGCCTGCGGGCCAGAACAAGCGGCCCGACATCCCTGGCGAATCTCGCCAGCTGCGCGGTGGGGGCTGAGCATCCAACCACAACACGTCCGCGCCGGCTTCCAGCCACAACCGTGTAGGGGCCATCTCCGCAGCGGCCCCCAACACCGCAATCTTGCGTCCCGAGAGCGTCACGGCCCCGTCGCAAAGCAACTCCTCGCTCACCCAGGTGAGCGCCTCGCCCGCAGCTGGTGTCGCGACACAGCGCTCAACCAGCAGCGAGGCGAGCGATGCCAGTCGTTGCGATTCCCATTTCTTCCCCCGATAGACCACGCTCGGCCGCCAGCCCGGCGCACCGGGAAACGCATGCATCTGCAGGGGGAGCGCTGATGCCGTTACCTCCAGGGCATCGTGCAACGGGAGATCACCGGCGCTGCCCCGCCATACCACCACTTTTCGCAGCGCACCGGCGAGGTATCGCGCAATATCGGCCCGCCGGGTACTCGCCAACCGTGCGGCCTCGTAGCGGGGCAGCACCTCTGGATAGGTTCGCCGAAACACCTCGTGGTTCTCGGGCAAGCCGGCATCCAGCAGCGCCGATGGGAACGCCGCCTCGGTCTCAGCAAGCACTGCGTGGAGCGCGCTAGATGCGCTGTGTGATCCCGCGAGGACCACGCCACCAGAAGGACAGTTAGCCATCAATACGCGCCTCAACGCCGGGCGAGCAACTCCTGGACGGTTGCTATATCTTGCTGAATGTCAGCTAAATCGGTATCTGGATCAAGATCCCAACGGGTGGTAAGAAAGTACGAATCCGGCTCAAGTGCACCCAACTCTCCGGTCGCCTTCACGTTGCCCGTTCCGAACCCCTCCACGCAGAACCCTTTGATGGCGTGGTCAAAATTCGCCGCCGCAGTGCTGCCGGACTCCGCCACAACGTAGGTTAGCGAGTCGAACTCGGCTATATGCGCTTGGGTAAGCGACAGCTGCGGACACAGCAATGTGGAGGCCACCGAGTAGTGGTCCGTGAGCTTGGCGATCCGAGCGTACTGGCCTGATTCCACCCACGGCGCCAGCGCATCCTCGCCGCATCGAGGGTCTTCCACAATGACGATATTGTCGACCTGAGCTTCACACAGCACGCTGACGAACTCGCCGGTAAGTTCGCCCACCGTGAACTGATCCATGCGCGCCGGCGGAATTCCCAGTTCCAGCACCGATGCCAGGGTGGCAGGGCCGGGCATGGCGCAGGACACGGGCTGATTGGGCAATGCACCTTTGACCCGCGCAATGGCGTCGACGAGAGTGGCGATTCGAGGCGCTTCTTTGACCGCATCCGGATTCGGGTCTGCGGACCCACCTGGGGCCGTCGTCGGCATCGCTTGCCAATCGGTGCCGCATCCGGCCGCTTCCGCCCACAACGTGGGATCGAAATTCACGCAGACCATGGTCGTTTTGAACAGCTTGCTGCTGTCGACCACGGCGGACGCCATCGCAACCGGGTCTTCGGCCATATCGCGAAGGCTCACGTTGCGGACGCTGGAGCCAATGGCGTACAACCAGGGAACAAACGTTCCTCGCATGGCGTCGCTCTAGCTATCGGCCAGATTCAATGCTCAGGCAACGACACCGGGGAACTCACCAAAGTACTTCAGCGCATCCTCCGGCGGACGCTTCTGCTCCCACTCTTTCATGAATTCGCCGTACGGCTTGCCCGCGGCCTTGCGCTCGATCCTGGCCTCTGCCCGCTGGGCTTCGGTGGCTTCTGCATCAACCACCAGGCTTTCGGCATCGAAGGCTACCTTGTAGATCTCGCTCGCCGAATACTCCGAGATGACTCCGGCGCGCAGATCTTCCACCACCTGTTGCGGATCGCGCTCTAGCGCATCGCCCCAGCCGCCGCCGCCGGCACCCACCATCATCCAGACATCACCGTCTTCCACGTCGACCGCCGGGTAGGTCGCGTAGTCGAACTTGTAATCACCCTCACACAAGTGCTGGTCTACCAGCTCGCCGGTCGAAGCCGGCGCATTCCACTGGCCCGCGCGCATGAGCTCCGTCACGTTCGATCCCAGAATATAGGCACCTGGGGTGGTGTTTCCGGCATAGCCGCCGAACATTCCAGGCGCCGTGGGGAAGCGGGAGCCGAATCCCATGGTTCCGTGAGACAGCGCGCCTGGCACCTTGTGAGCAACATAGGCAGTATCCAACCCAGACCCACCTCTGAACTTGCCAAAACCTCCACCATCGCGGGTAATGCGGCTGTAAAGTTTGTAGTACGGGCCGCGGATCTCCAATTGCTCAGCGTCATTGGTGTCCATGAAGTTGCCCCAGATGCCCGCAAAGACATCCACGCCATCACCGTCTGGCCGCGCACCCCCACCGTTGCCGTTAACCGGGTCAACATAAAGGTCGGCTGCCATCATGCCGTGCTGGTTGACGCCCACACCGAAGCCACCTACGGAATTTGCGCTTTGCGTAGCGCTAAGCTTGTCCTTGTGCTCGCTGTCGAACGCCATTTTCATGGTGCAGCAGTGCGCGGCGGCCTGAAGTAAGAAGGTAGGCCAAAGCGAACATGACACGGACGCATCCGCGGATGCGCTCAAGCATGTGCCGTCGGGAATCTTCATCTCGATCTGATCCAAGAGCCCCACGCTGGGTGGTACGTCGCTGAGCAGATAGCTGAAGAACGGGTTCGCCAAGGTGGTTACCGGCATGCTGGAATAAGCATTGAACGACCAGGGGCTCTGTGGGGAGGTGCCCTCCAGATTCACAGTGAGCTGGTCACCTTTCTTGGTAATCGCGCAGTGAATGCGTTGCAGTCCTTTGTCCCCACCAACGCCATCAATAAATACGGTGCAACGATATGTGCCGTCATTGAATTCTTTCAGGCGGCGGCGCACCTGCACGCGCCCGTCGTCCACACAGCGACGTACCGCCCCGACAAACTCCGCAAGGCCAGTCTCTGTAGCCAGTTCCTTGAGACGCCGAACCATACGGGTACAGCCCGCCACGCGGGCCTTGATATCCAGGATCTGCTCGTCAGGCACACGGGTCATATTCCCGATGGATTGCACGAGGTCTTCTCGGAGTTCGAAGTTCGCACCAATTTTCTGCGGAAGCAGCCGGATCCCGTCGCTCCACGCGTTGCTGGCCAGAGCTGAAAGCCCCGGCTCGATAGCACCCACCTCCGCCTGGTGCGCCACCGCACTCACCCACCCTACCAGGGTGCCGTCGACTATGACGGGCATGAAGGCAATTTGATCCGGCGTGTGCGTCGCGCCATACATGGGATCGGTGGAAAAGAAGATGTCGCCATCTTCAATGCGCACCGAGTCGTCCGTCCCCCATTTCGATAAGCTGTACTTGATGGGAAGCTGACCACTTAACGCATGGTAGTACACGCCCGCCGCGGCGCTGGACATGTCACCACACGCCGTATAGATACCCGTCCCACTGTCTTCCGATCGCAGCGCTGAAGACACACCCAGCTTTGCCATGACCTCCTTGCCTTCGGTGGCAATGGTCGCAAGCTTGTGCCGAAAGATGGAAAATTCGATATCGGTCATCGAGTTGGCGAATTGCTCTTCCACACTGGTTTGTGGCTCTGGATCCATGCGCTCAAAAAGGTCATCGATGTTCGTATTGAACTCTGGCAAGGCTACTAACTGAGTGCTCATCAAATTTCTCCGCTAATCTCTCGATTTATTTCTACCACCGGCAAACGGGGCTTGTTTCTCATGCACATCGTCAGCATTGCGTAATTACTGCCGATTCGTGCTCGTCAATCCTGCACTCCCAACCCGCCGGAATAGGCAGGCTGGTCGTGTCACTTTCAACTAAAACCGGCCCCGTTACAACGTTGCCGGGCTTGAGTCTGTCCAAGTCATATACGGACGTGGCTCGATAGCTCCCGTCCCAATAGGCCTCGCGCGTGCCCAGCAGCGCATCGCCGGGAAATGCCTTGCCCAGCTTCCGCGTGGGCAGGCGGCCGCGCTCCGATGGAATGGAGGCGCGCAGCCGGAACAGGTTGATCTCCACACCTCCGGCCGGATAAGCCGAGCCCGGGCCCCACAGCGCCACGTATTGCTCCGAGAAGGCATCCGCCAGCTGCTTCACGTGGGCCTCGGAGTCAATCTTGAGCACGGGCGAGCTCACCACGGTGTTCTGAATCTGCGACCCGTAGCGCATCTCGAGCTCCAGCAGGTACACGGCGTCGGAGGGGTTAAAGCCGTCCTCCGACAAACCCTTGCGCGCCTGGTCGAAAAGCCCGTCGACAATATTGTTGAACGCGCTGGCGTCCAGCACCGGGTCGTTGGCGCCCGGAGACAGCACCACCATGAGGCGGTCGTTCTGGTAGACGTGCGAGATATCGGATACCGCCGATCCAAATGCACAGAACACCGATGAGAAGCGAAAAACGTAGATGGGTCCGCCGGCGCCCAGATGGCTCGTGTACCCCACCGCGTGGGTGGCACCGGCACCGCCAAAGGCGAACACCGCAAAATCTTCCGGCCTCAAACCCCGCAGGGCGATGTTCTTGAACAGATCGTTGCCCGCATGTCCGTCCACCGTAAGCTTCACCGCCGCTGCGGCTTCAGCCACATCCATGCCCAGAGGCCCTGCAACCTTAGCCTCCATGAGCATGTGCGCACGCTCGGCGTTCAGGCCGATTTTGCCCCCACAGAAACGATCGGGATTGATGTAGCCCAGTATCAGATCGGCATCGGTCACCGTGGGTTCGCGGCCACCGGTATCGTAACAAGCCGGGCCTGGCATAGAACCGGCACTTTGCGGCCCTACTTCTAACCTGCCGGTAAGGTTGTTCACCCAGGCGATAGAGCCACCACCCGCGCCGATTGTGCCGACCTCGAGCATCGGTAGGCTGACAAAGAAATTTTCGATCACCGGATGGTAGCTGTAATGCCTTGGGTTGCCATCCACCACCAAGCTGGCATCAAAGCTGGTTCCACCCATGTCGGTGAGCACAGCGTTTTTTATGCCATATTCCTGGCACAGGCGGGCACCACCCAGAAGCCCTGCCACCGGACCGGACGCGTAGGTGTTCAACGCCGGCGTTTTGATCACCTTGCTCACCGCCCCAGTGTTGTTCACCAGCAGAATGGGCTTGGTGTAGTTGCGCGCCCGCAGTTCGTCGCTGAGCGACCTCAGATCGTGGGCGAGGTCGCTGTGCATGTAACCGCTGAGAATGGTGGACATGGTACGCGGGTACTCACCGCTGGTAGGCGAGATCTCGTGAGACAGCAGCACCGGCATGGCGCCCAGGTACTTCTCGGGATACAGCTCATCGATGATCGCCCGCACCTGCAGTTCATGCGCGGGGTTCTGGAAAGACCACAACAGAGATACCACGAAACCCATGGCGCCCTTGTCCACGAGTCTGTGCACCTGATCGATAACACTCTGTTTGTCCAGTGGAGCAATGATCTCACCGGACCAGTCAATTCTCTCGTTTACGCCAGCAATCATATCGCGAGGAATAATGGGCACAGGCTTCTGAGCCGTCGCCTTGTTGCGGATTTCTTCGGGCTGCCGCCCGTCCACCCAGGAGCGGGCCCGGCCCACCAACGTGACGTCTTCAAAGCCTTCTGTGGTAATGAGGCCAAGTTTCGGCCCTGTGCGTTCGATGAGCGTGTTGAGCGAAATGGTGGTGGCATAGGACACCGACGTGCACTGATCGAGCAGATCAGCAAGGTCTAGCCCGATGTTCTCACCCGCCGCCTCGATGGCGCGCAGAGCGCCCACGGACACGTCGTATTTCGTGGTGGACGCCTTGCCGATAGTGTAGCCGCCATCAAACGACACATAGCAGTCGGTGAACGTACCCCCGATGTCTAGATCGATGGCGATGTTCTCTTTGGTATTAGCGACTTCAGTCATTCGAGTTCGTTCTTGGCTTTGAGCGCCTCAATATCAATATCTATATCGTGGGTAAGCGGGTGCCCCGGGGGCAGATACTCGGTATCGATGAGCACGCCGCAGTTGGGGCAATAGCACTCGACAATGCGACACCATTCAGGATCGGGTGCAAACGTGTACTCACCTTCTATGATGGGTTGGTGAATCTCCTCGGGATTACGATCCCGAATCAGACAGCCTTCCTTATAGTTGTTCGCTGCGTCTCCCAACTTGTGGCCGCACCGATTGCAATGCCACTTCTCCGTCATAAGATCTATGTCCAGATACTCAGCCACCTGAACTTTTTTTGATGCCTCATCGGTCATGGCCTGCCCCCATCATCTGTCCCGCGCCACCAGCACCACGTTGTTTGCCCCGTCGATACACGCATCGCGCCCCGGAGACACCACAATGGTGGTGAACTCGGCTTCGATGATAGCGGGGCCTGCAACCCGATCCCCCGGATTAAGGTTCGCCGCCTCGTGCACCCAAACGTCTTCAAAGCCGTCACCCGTCCACACCGACCGAGATGCAGATGCCTCCTTGTTAACGTA
Source organism: Gammaproteobacteria bacterium UBA2965 (assembly GCA_002348385.1). Classification (GTDB taxonomy): domain Bacteria; phylum Pseudomonadota; class Gammaproteobacteria; order Pseudomonadales; family Azotimanducaceae; genus UBA2965. The sequence continues at coordinate 13,115 of DEBD01000007.1, forward strand.
CTCGCCCTCAAAGGCCGGGCTTTCCAGCTGGGGGTGCGGTGTGGGGGCGGTGGCTTTCATCCGCACGCTGTCCCACATTACCGATCCCGCCGCCTTCCCATTGAGCGCATCATTCGCTCGCCGAACGACGTCCTGGGAATCAGCAGTGGCGTCATCCGCAAGATCCACATAGGCCTTCGTCTGCGGATCATCTTCAAGACTGACACCGGCATGCAGCTCGTAGGTGACATTCGATGCGTCGAATCCCTCACCAAGCATGTCGCGTTGGGCTTCCTGTTTCATCAGTTGGGTAAAGCCGCCCACATCGACCACACCGGTGGATGCATCGGGAAGAGACACTTCGTACAGGTGACTCACGTCCATTCGCGAGGAACCGTAGGCGCTGAACACCGGGCTCATGGGAAAACAGTAGGCCGCAGATATGTCCAGTAGGTCCGCAACGGTGGACACGTGGGTTGGCCCACCACCGCCGTAGGCAAACAGCACTTCCGGCGCTAATCCTCGCGCATCCGCGTAGTCCGTCAACCCGCCCGCCACGATCCGGTCCACGGCCTGACGAATTTCCCACGCGGCCTGTTCAACGGAGAACCCGAGCGGCTCCGCAATGTCGCGCGCAATGCCCTGCCGGGCTTTCTCCACATCAAGATTGCGTCCGCCACCCAGAAAGGTGGCCGGATCCAGATAGCCGAGTACCAGATTCGCATCCGTAACCGTCGGGGAATCGCCCCCCAGCCCATAGCACATGGGTCCCGGATAAGCACCCGCGCTCTGCGGCCCCACCTTCACCTGGCCCTCTTCGATGCGGGCGATGGAGCCACCGCCACCGCCCAGGGAGTCCGCCACGATGGCTGGGACGTCAATGCTGATCCCGTCGATGGTTACCGAATTCTCTACCCCACGCCAAACCCGGCCAACGGCACCAATGTCGGTGCTGGTTCCGCCGATGTCCAGGGTCAGCCCCGAGCGCACGTCCAGGTCCGAGCCCAGTTCGTTGCTGCCTACCAACCCCGCCGCGGGCCCAGAGTTGTATGTGTGCGCCGCCACGCTCTTGGCTACGCGAGCCACCGATCCGCTGGCGTGCACAACCAGCAGCGGTTTGGTATAGCCGCGCCGCCGGATCTCTTCTTCTGCTTTGTATAGGTGGCGGGCCAATCCATGATGGATGTAGGCGGACACCAGCGCGGTGCGCAGCCGCAAGCCGTCATCCCGATTCTGAGAGATCTCGGTGGACACCAAGGTAGGCAGCGCGCCCAGATAATGTCGCGGGAACTCACTGCGCACGATGTCACGTATTCGAACTTCAGCATCATCGTTGCGATGGCTGCCTTTGATACCCACAACCAGGCCGCGAGCGCCTGACTCAAGCAGTTCGATGACTTTGGCCCGGACATCATCCGGCTCGATGTTGCCGACAACTTTGCCGTTGTCATCCACCCGCACATCGACGCCGGACACCAGGCCCTCGGAAAGCAGCCAATCGTAGGCCGTGCCTTTTGCGCTCTCGCCGTAGAGGTCATCTTCATGCCCACGGGTTACCAGCACACCCAGCTTGGGACCGGCACGCTGGATGATCGTATTGGTTCCATATGTGGTGGAATAGCGGATCACCGAGGTCCGCTGCAGCAACTGGGTCAGATTGATCTCCAGGCGCTCTGCGGCGGCTTCTAGACAGTTCAGGAACGCCTCGGTCAGGTCGTGAGGGGTGGTGTCTACCTTGACGCTGAAGGCGCTGCCATCGTGGGTGATGAACCCGTCAGTGAAGGTTCCCCCCGTGTCTATGTCGATGGTGATGCTCATGCAGCTAGGCCCACTGAAACTCGGCCGGCCCGCCGATGCCCACCACGATCAGATCGGCGCCGCGCGCACCTGCCTTGGTTGCCCTGGTAATCTCTCCCGCCGGCACCCAGCGAACTTCTTCGGTGTCGAACAGACCTTCGCCGGCAACGTCGATACTGCCGGAGAACACCAGGTACAGCGCCCCCACATCGTGGTGATAATCGGGAAGACCGGCCCCGGGTTCAATTTGCACCCGCTGGATATAAGGGTCGTCGCCACTGAGCGTGCCGACCCGAGAGCCAGGCGCCAGATTAACGAGCGCCACGTCGTTGATGCTGGCTCGCCCCCACCTAGCCGGTAACCGCTCTAACCGGGCAGTCAGATCGTCGGGTGCGTCATAGAGGTCGGACCAATTGAGACCGATCTCCGCACCAGTGCTCATCAGAAAAAACCGCACGCCAGCGTCACCGGACAGCTCCGGGCCATAGACGTGCCCCGCCTTGATCCAGCGCACATCCCCAGGAACAAAGTTGCCTTCGGGCCCGATGGTCATTGAGCCTTCGGTAATGATGTAGAGCGTGTCGAACGGGTGCCAGTGATGGCCGATGGAGAAGTTTGGTTCGAACTTGGTTTCGAGAAACGACGGGCCGTCGGTTTTCAGCATCCGTACCGGCGTCGTCGGTCGACCATGCGGGTCATGAAACAGCTCCCACTCGACCTCCGAGGGCCGATAGTGTTCAACTGCTTGCGTGCCCCCTTTTCCCATACGCGTCTTCCCCCAAAAACGTCTCTGATCGCGGTCTGCGTTGCGCCGCAATTACTCAGCAATGCCATAGAGAAAAGGCGCCGGCCTCGCAAAGCCGGCGCCCTATTTCTCGAACTTTTACCTCGCTAAACCCTCTAGCTACCTAGAATCGTACCGTCGCCTGTACAGCAACCGAACGCGGCCGGTTTGCCGAAGTACGCTGGTCGCCGCGGGTAGTACCAATCGGTGATCCCGGAGGCGTGCCCGAAGAGGGCGAATCGATCGAATTCAGCATCAAGTACTTATTGGTTAGGTTCTTAGCAATGACAGCCACTTCCCATCTCTGGTTCGCAGCGCCCAACCGGACCGCGGCATTCAGGGTCGTGCTCGAACCCTGCCAGTCATCAGGGTGGTCAAACGCGTTGGATTGATATTTCGATCGAACCTGCGCGTTGAAGGAGAATCCTAACGACATGTTGTCACCAACCACCCTGTCGTAGTCAGCACCAAAAACCAACGTCCACTCGGGCGCTAAATTTCGGGTGGCACCTCCGAGTTGCTGCTTAGGCACTTCACCCGGGTTGAAGATCGTACAACCCTCATTTTGCCCTTGCCCGGACCAACATGGCGCCACGAAGTCAATATAGCGAGCGTCGTTGTAGCCAATGGAGCCATTAAGCGTCAGTCCTTCAACGGGCGGCGCCCAGCGAACTTGAAGCTCGGCTCCGGTCGTTTTTGCTGAGCCCGCATTTTCGGTGATCAGCGCGAAAACATCTGAGTTGAAGAAGTCGATCTGCAAATCCTGGAATTTGTAGTCATAGGCGTCCAACTCGACGACGACCGTACGATCGAACAGCTGCGCCTTAATCCCGGCTTCAAAGCCTTTGACTTTCTCGTTTTCAAACAGGAAGTCTCTGGATGTACCGGAGATAATTCCCAAAATACCGCTGATCGAGAATCCTCCTGACTTGAAGGCTTGTTTATATGCGGCCCACGCTGTGATGTCATCGCTTATGGTCCAAGTAAGTGTTGCCTCTGGAGAAACGTCGTTCCACTTCTGACGCTCGTCGAGACGACCCAGTGCGAACAATCCCTGGAAAAGCGGGTTCACAAAATTCTGCTCAAAAAATGAGGCTTTGTTCTCGTGGTGATACCGTGCACCACCGGCAAGTTCCAACGCCTCCGTGATTTGCCACATTCCCTGGGCGAAGATTGAGTAGGTCGCACCGTTGGTTGCACTGACTTTTTGGTAGGCCGTGTACACATCTTCTGGATCGAGCGCCTGGGGCGTCCAGGCTCCAGCAAAGATTACGTCTTGATCAAAGTCCATGGTAAACGACTGAACAAATGCGCCGACCATAAAATTGAACTGTCCTTCGAGAGTCGATAGCGCGCGAATTTCCGCTGAGAACGCGTTGTAGCTGTGCTCCTCAGCGGCGTAGACGCCAGGCACTCCCGACGTATCAAAGTCTCCACCCCAACGATTACGCAGATGCTGGAAGTTGACCAGGCTGGTGATCGTGAAGTCGTCGGCGAGGTATTCCATATCACCCGTGATGGCATATGAGTCATACCGGTCAAACAGATCGCCGTCGTTTACGTTGGCTAGTGGATTGGTGTTCGCCAACTTGGTGGGGAACGGGTTTTCTTGAGTCTTCCAGTCCTTGGTACAAGCAACGTCCGGCTGAAACTGAGAGAACCCAGGCTCCGCACCGTTGCCACCGCTACAGCCAACGAGTTCGTTAGCGCCCGATGTCGAGGCTGACTGGTACTCGTTGTATTGCGCTTTCAACCTCATTGTGAGGGTATCGGTAGGTTCAAACTTCAGCGTCAGGCGCGCGATGAATTCCTCTTTCGCAGGCCAGCCATCCTTTCTGGGAGCTGGAACTTCGAGATTTTCTTGAATAAAAGCCCCACTTGATAACAGCGCATTAGCATCTAGGGTTGTATAGATCGCCGGTCCCGCTTCGTTGTCGATCCATCCCTTGTCTTGTTTGGAGGAGCGAATTGCCAAGCGGGCCCCAAACCAGTCGGTGATCGGTGACGAGATCACACCAGAGACGTAAAACTCCTCAGCATCAAACTCATAGCCTGCAGTCGCCTGTATCTCAAGCTCGTCGCCTGGATCGTTGGTCCGAATATTCAATGCACCGGCGGTGGCGTTCTTGCCAAAGAATAGGGCCTGCGGTCCCTTAAGAATTTCAATCTGAGCGGCGTCGAACATACCTTCATTGATTACTCTGCCCTGACCGAAGTACGCGCCATCCACAATTGCAGCGACCGACTGTTCAACGGCGATGCTTGTAGTCTCAGGGCCGATCCCCCGAATATTGACCGAGGCGCCGTTACCCGCAGAACTGCGGTATATAGTTACCTGAGGCGTTAGCTCCGCGACGTCTTCCAGACGCGTGAGGTTGTAGTGTTCCATCTTTTCCTGGGACACTGCGGTCACAGCAACAGGGATGGTAAGAGCCGTTTCCTCTCGCTTACGCGCGGTTACGATGATTTCCTCTAGTTGAGCGGCGAACGCGACACTCACGTCAACCACCAAGATGGCGCCTATGACCGCAGCCATAGTAACTCCGCGCCAGACCCGTTCATTGGGCGCTTTACAGCGACCTGTTATGTTTCGTGACACTGATTTCTCTCCTTCAACATAAGTTGATTGGCATGAGACCTTACGCGCGACTCAGCGCAGCCCCTAGCTGCGCACCACTTGGGCGCCGCAATTTTTTTATTTTGCCAACCTCGCGGTTGGCTATTAGATCGCTTCCGCTCGGATTAAACAACCTCATTTGTGTCTATTTGCTGGACAGGTTACATCTGCGGCGGAACCCCTTGAGCCAACCACTTGGATGGTTTATCGTCATCGCTGCAATTGGACCTATTCGTGCCAAAATTGTTAGCGTGCAAACAATTGGTCGAATTGAGCCGGTATCCGTAATCGAGCGAGCCACAAGGGGAAGTAATAATGAAATTCGGCATCATCGAGCTATCCCAGCCAGACAAGGACCTTGAATCCTACCCCTACCGCGAAGTACATGAGCGGGTCACCAGGGAAATCATCGAAGCCGACAAAGCCGGCTACGACTACGTCTGGATCGCCGAACATCACGCCAGCACCAGCTACGGCATTCTGCCCGATCCGCTCACTTACATTGCCTACCTGGCAACCCAAACCGAGCGCATCACCCTGTGCAGCGGCGTGATGGTGGTGCCTCTGCACAACGTGGTGCGCCTGGTGGAAAACATCTCTTTCGTCGACATCCTCACCAACGGGCGCGTGGCCGTTGGGTTGGGGTCAGGCTACCGGGAGCACGAATTCGACGCCCTCGGTGCAGATTTCGAAAACCGGCGCGCCTATCAGGCAGAAGCGCTGGAAGTCATGATGAGCCTGTTTCACACCAAGAAGGTTCAGCACAAGGGCGTGCATCTACCCGACATCAACATCGACGGCGACTACGAAGTGCTTCCCCATCCGGTGCAGGAACCGCATCCGCCCATGTACATGGGCGCGGCTTCCGAAGAGTCCATCGGCTTGTGCGCCCGCTACGGCCTGGGCTTGCTGATGTCTACGCTCACACCCATCCAGCAGTTGGCGCCCAAGTCGCGCTTCTACCTCGATCAGTGCCAGGCCACCGAAGCACCCTACAACGAGAATCCGGGGCACAGCACCGTGGGCATAGGGCGCATGGTTTACGTGGCGGAAACCGACGCACAGGCGAAGAAAGAAGCCGGCGAAGCCGTGGTGCGCCACGTCCATACATTTACCGGCGCTTCGACTTCCGGCTATCTGGGAACAATCTCCAAGGACAACAAAGACAAATACCAGGTGGCCAGCTACGAAGATCTGTGCGAGGACACCATCATCTATGGCTCGCCCGAGACCGTGACCGAAAAAATCCGGTACATGGAAGAGACCACGGGGGCAGATTCACTGATTCTCCACTTCCCACCGCAGAACACCCGCGAGCAGAACAAGCGCACGCTGCGCTTGTTTGCCGATGAAGTCATTCCGAAGTTTGCCGACCACAAGAAAAGCGGGGTTTCCGCCGGCTGACAGCACGCCACCCCTCTGGCAGCATACCGGGATGGCTCGCAAAACCGATCCAAGAAACTTCGAGCGCGTACTCGATGCGGCGGCAAAGCTGTTTCTGGATGTGGGCTACGATGCGGCATCCATGCAGCAACTGGCCGACCGTCTGGGGCTTCACAAATCCAGCCTGTATCACTATGTGAACAGCAAGGACGACCTGCTCAAACATCTGATTGATGAGGCTCAGACCACTGCTGAACACGACTTGGATGTGGCCGAGCAGGATCCGGGGAGCGGATACCTCACCGCACTGAAGCTCGCCATCGAGCAGACACTCAACGACCGCAGCCGAGTCAGCCTCGTGTTGCGCCAGAAACCAGGCAGCGCCACGGGCGACGACGCCATCACGCGACGCCGATCCTACGACCAGCGCCTCGCCAAGCTCATTGAGCATGCCCAGGCATCGGAAACCGTGCGTGGCGACATCCATCCGATGCTATTGGCACGCCTGACCATGGGCATGGTTGCCTGGATCGTCGAATGGTACGACCCCGAACGCACGCGCTTTAGCGCCGAGGAAATCACGCAAGCCGCGCTAACCCTGGTGAACCAGGGTATCGGGCTACCCGAAGGTAGGTAAAAGAACCTAGCTGACGTCTCCGAGACCCCGGCTTGCGGCCAGCTCGCGCAGATCCACCTTGGAGACCTTGTTCGATCCCGTGAGCGGAAAGACATCGATATTTTCCACGTAGCGCGGCACCTTGAAGTTGGCGATGCGATCACGGCTCCATGCGATCAACTCATCCGCATCGATGAGATATCTGCCTTCATCCGACTGACGACCGATAACGAAGGCGCAGGCCACTTGGCCCATGCGTGCGTCCGGCACGCCGATCACCGCCGCATCCTCCACGTCCGGGTGCTGGCGCAGTGCCTCCTCCACCTCCGCGGGATACACATTGAAGCCACCGACGATGATCATGTCGCCAATGCGGCCTAGGATTCGGAAGTTGCCCCGGTCGTCGCACACTCCGCGGTCCCCTGTGTGCAGCCACCCGTCCGCATCGATGGCTTCGGCCGTCGCACCCGGGTCGTCCAGGTAGCCGCTCATCACCGCATAGCCTCGCACCGCGATCTCTCCCGGCTCGTTCGCCGGCAACGGCTCGTTGTCGGGGCCAACGATGCGCACCTCCAGGTCGGTGCACGGCACGCCGATGGTGGTAGCCACGGTTTCCGGATCGGCCTCGGGCAACGTGTACGTGGCCGTTCCGCACTCCGTCATGCCGTAAGCCTGGATGACCCGTTCGAAGGTCAGTTCGTCGAGCATGCGGTGGATCAACTCCACCGGCACATCCGATGCGCCGGTGAGCGACAGACGCAGCGAGGTAACGTCGAACTCGTTCAACCTGGGGTGTTCCAGAATGGAATGGAAGATGGTGGGCGGGCCGGGGAAATAACTGATGCGCTCGCGCTGGATCAGTTCCAGAACCGTATCCACATCAAAAACAGGCATGGGATAAACGGTTGCTCCCACCAGCAGGGCCGGCAACCAGCCCCCCGTGTAGCCGAACACGTGGAAGAACGGATTCACAATGAGGTAACGGTCGCCTTCCACATTGCCGTTCTCGGCAACGGTATTGCGAGTCTGCCGCAGCGTCGCCCCGTGGCGATGCGGCACTGCCTTCGGCCGCCCGCTGCTGCCCGAGGTAAACATGATGTCGCACACATCGTCGGCAGCCACGGCTTCCACCGCCGCCCGCCAACGGGCTTCGCTCACGGTCCGACCTTCCGACAGAAAGTTCTCCCAGGAACGCGCCGCGTCTTCGGGCGCCTGGATATCCACGATGCGAAGCGCTTGCGCGCCCGCCTCCACCGCTAGACCCACCGCCGCTTCACCGTCCACACCCATGAAGCCGTTCGCCACGAACATGAGCTTTGCTCCGGTGAAGCTCAAGGGGTAAGCCGCCTCCGCGGGTTTATAGCGCGTGTTGATGGGCACGAAGGCCGCACCCACGGACTGCACGGCCAGAGCCGCCACGATCCAGCGTGCCGAGTTGGGCGCCCACAGGGCCACGCGATCGCCGGGCCCGATTCCCGCCGCCAGCAACGCCCTGGCCGCTTCACCCATTTGCTCCACCAGTGCGGCGTAAGTGATCTGCACGTTGCCATCGACCACGGCAATTCGATCGGGAATCTCACCCGCTTTTTCGATCACGGCCTGGGCTACGCTGATTTGGTCGGAGGCGCTCACGGGCTATTGCTCTTTGGCGATGGCGGATTCAACCATCTTGCGCTCGGTGCCGTCTAGCCGGGCCTTGAGCCCCCGGGCCATTTCAGCAACCACGCGTGCCGCATGCTCATTCTGCTGAATCCGGGCCCAATAGCCTTTCACGTTCTCGGTTTTTTCCACGGGATTGGCCACGCCCAGACCGGGCATCGTGCTCTCACACATAAACAGGGCCGGCACCAGGGTGCAATCCGCCCGGGTGAGGGAGTCACCCACGGCAAAATCACCCGGGCCGATGTACTGATCCAGCGCGCGCATCCCGCGTTCGATCTGCGCCACCAGCAGATCTCGCGTGGCGTCTACACGGGTTTCCGGATCGAGCTGCGACAAGGCAAGAAACAGGTTGTTCATGATGTAGATGTCGGCAATTCGAGATACCAGGCGCACGGCTGCGCGCGCTTTGGAGGTGCTGCCCAATAGCGTACGGTCCGGGAAGCTGTCCTCCAGGAACTCTGAGATGACCTCGGATTCCGGAATGATCCCATCGTCCAGCTCCAGTATGGGGATTCGGGCCAGCGGAGAGAATTCGGCCAACTTACCCTGGAACCACATGGCCAAGAAAGAATCCGGCAGACCGAACTGAACGTCGTCTTCGATCCCCATGGCATAGATCTGCATGCGGACTTTGGCCGAATACGGACTCAGGTCCCCTGTATAAAGTTTCATCCACTCTCCCGAATCAGGTGGCCGGATCGGCCGCCAATACCCTATCAGCTCGCCTTCAAAGTGCCGGTTCGGACGCCCGCAGATAGCGGTCCAGCGTCTGATGCAGCAGGCGTACGCGCACTTCCTGATAGTTGAGTAGCGTCTCGCCAGGCTTACGCGCCGCGAGGAAGCCCTCCTGCTGCGCGCGCAGGTTGCCCGTGTCCTGATCGTAGACCTCGCCAAGCACAGGGTCGAAGCCCGCCACCGTCGTGAAGCTTTCCCGTTCGGTCAGCCGCACCGGCCGCGCTGCCGGCGGGCGCGGTCCGCCTTCCGGCGCAGGCCGCAGAATCAACAATTCGAACAGCGTTCTGTCGGCAGCATCCCCCAGCGGACGAAAGCGGTACACCATGGGCAACGACAGTTGCGGAAACAGCAGCATGTTCGGGAACAGCGAGTACTGGGAGACATCGATCATCTCGGTGTCGGTGAAGCGGCTGAGGTCCACCTGATATTTCTCACCAAGCTGCGCACGCAACACCCGAGCCATGACGATGCGGGCACTCTCACCCTCGCCGACGATAACCGTATCGCCCAGCACCGACCGATCTCCCACCAGCATCATATCCACCAGCTCCTGTTCGGTGGGGGGCGGGTCGATGGACGGGCTGGACACACCGAAGGCGCAGAAAAACCGCGACACGTGGTCGTTGAACACATCGTACTGAGTCCCCTCGTCGTCGCTACCGTAGAGCAGCTGGGGGTGTGTCTCCTGGGTATGATAATTCTCGATGAACGCTTCCTTGGCCGCCTTCCAGTTGCAGTGCAGCTCTTTCTCAATATGCAGCTCCACGAAGCGCCCGGCCAGATCGAAGTTCTCCATGTGCTCGGGCATCGGCGCCATGTAGGCGCTCAACGGGGGAGCGTCGGGGTCCAGATTGACGAACACAAAACCGCCCCAACACTCCAGGGAGACCCTGGGCAGGGAAAAATCCCGCTGGCTCACATGGGGCGCGTCCCAGTCGTACGGCACGCGCTTCAGGCCGCCGTCCAGGTCCCAGGTCCAGCCGTGGAAGGGGCAGCGAATTTCGTCGAAGCCGCCGTCCGAGCCACCGGATCGGAATTTGGTGCCACGGTGCAGACAGGAATTCACGAAACCCCGGATGCGCGAGTCGTTACCGCGCACAATCAGCACGGAGTGACGGCCAATCTCATAGACGTAGAAATCGCCGGGCTCAGGGATGTGCTCCTCGCGACACGCCCACTGCCAGGTGCACGTCCACATGCGCTCCATTTCCAGCTCGTAGAATGCTTCGCTGGTATACCGCTCGAAGGGAATGTCCTCGTCGCCCAGAAACTGTGGGCTTTCTAGCTCGAACACCGCGGGCACGGGGCGCCCGTCGTTGTGCACCAACTCCTGAGCGGACGGCGTCGCCGAGCGCGCTGGCGGCTGCGGATATTTCATCACAGACGATTCACATAACAAACTACGTCACCAAAGCGTAAAGGGATTTGAACACAGGTACAATCAAGCGCAGTAACGGGAGGGAAGCAATGGGACAACTCGACGGTAAGCGCGCAGTGATCATCGGCGCGTCCATGAAAGACAACATCGGTCAGGTGATGGCCAGGCGTTTTCGCGACGAGGGCGCTGAAGTCCTGGTGGCGAGCCGCAAGGCCGATGCATCCGCCGCATTCGCACAGTCCATCGGCGGGTACTCCGCTACCTGCGACGTCACCCAACGCGCCGACGTGTTTGCCCTGGCGAAGTCAGCGAAGGCACAGATGGGGGGCGTGGATATCGCCGTGAACTCCTCGGGCCTGGCCCTTGGCGGGCCCTTCCTGGAATTCGCCGAAGAAGACCTGGACCAGCTCATCGCGCTGCAGTTCAAGGGTTCGTATTTCTTCCTTCAAGCCATGGTTGGCGCCATGCTCGACAAACCCGATCCTGGCGGCTCCATCATTCAGATCAGTTCCGCCGTGGCACACCGGTCCACCACCGTAGACCTGGGATTCGACGCCTACATGGGCACCAAGGCGGGTATCGACCACGTGGTGCGCTGCGTGGCCAACCAGTTCGGCAGGCAGGGGATCCGCGCCAACAGCATCGCCATGGGACACACCGACACGCCCATGCACCACGACGCCTACCAGGGCGACATCCCCGATTGGATGAAGGCCGCATTTTCGGATGCAACACCCATGGGCCGCTACGGTACCTGCGACGACGTGGCCGCCGCAGCGGTCTGGCTCGCCTGCGACGAGTGCTTCATGACGGGAGATTCCCTGCAGGTGAACGGCGGCCTGACGCTTCGTCGCAACCCGCTGCAAGCGGACCTCGACCGCTACGAACGCGATTGGGCCGACAAATAATCAAACATCGGAGAAGCGAGATGGCCGAATACCTACCACCAACGCTGGACTGGGTCCGCGAGCAGGTGGAGCTTTACGAAAGCAGTGGCGGCACCCAAGGCACCACGCTACTCGACACCGGCATGCCTTGCATCATCGTCACCCACGCGGGCAACAAGACGGGCGGCATTCGCAAGATCCCATTAATGCGGGTAAAGACTGAGGGCGGCTATGTGCTGGTGGGATCCATGGGCGGCGCGCCCACCAATCCCTCCTGGGTATACAACCTGCGCGCCAATCCCGACGTTGAGATTCGCGACGCCACCGAGGTCTTCAAGATGATGGCCCGTGAGGTGCACGACGAAGACGAGCGACGGCAGTTGTGGGCGGCCAGTGCTGAGGCGTTCCCACCGTACAACGAGTACCAGTCCAAGACCACTCGACGGATTCCCGTGTTCCTCGCGGAACCCGTGTGACATTGCCGCGGACTACAGCCAGCGGCCCATGACCATTCGCTTGGTTGCATTGGACATCGACGGCACCCTGCTCAAACCGGGCGCACCGGCGGATGCGCTGCCCGGAGAGCCGATCACCAGTGCGGTTAGAGCGCTTCGCGCCCGTGGCACGACCGTGGTCCTTGCCTCTGGACGGATGTTCCCGGGTACTGCGAGCGTGGCGCGGCATCTTCACATCGACCAGCCACTCATCTGCCAGCAGGGTGCTTCCATTCACGATCACGACGGCCACCTGCGCCACGGCTATGCCATCGATCAGACCATTGCCTTGGAACTCCTCGATTACGCCAATGCCCACGACTGGCCCCTGGCCTGGTTCGATTCGCAGCGCTATCTGGTCACCCGGCACTGCGAGCAGGCGCAGTTCTTCTCCGACGTCTCACTAATCGACATGGAGATTCACCCCCAGCCGCAGCTATCGGGAATTCGGGCAACGGGCATCGACATCATCAGCTCGAAGGAGGAATCCGCCAAGGTGCATGCACAGATCGAACGGCGCTACGGGGGGCGTCTGTGCCTGCTGGACTTTCCATCGGTAACCGCCGCGCACGATGCCCAGGCCAGCAAAGGCAACGCACTGAACCTGCTCTGCGAAGAGCTTGGCATCGCACAATCCGACGTACTGGCTATCGGCGACAGCGTGAACGACGTATCCATGCTGACCTGGGCGGGGCACAGTGCCGCACCGGCCCACTGCGACGATTATGCGCGCGCGGCGGCCGCGGAGATTCTGCCAGGCGACGGTGTCGACGGCGTAGCGGCCTTACTGAACTCGCTGCTTGAAGCTTCCGATTGAAAAGCTAAGGCCTGACCACTTCCGTCAGCCCAGCGTAGCCTGCAATCCGTAGTAAAACACCACTGCAAGGGCCGCGCCCACGGGTAAAGTGATTACCCAGGACATGAAGATAGTGCGCACCACGCTGGACGCGCCGGATCGGGTGCTGAGTCTCACCATGAGCGCCACCTCGGGCGGGATCGTCAACCCAAACCCTACCCCGGCGCTACAGAACCTGGCAGGTTCTTCCGCAAGCGACACCAGCGGATTCAGCACCACGATGTCGCAGGCCACTCAGCAACGGCCAGAACTCATGCAGCTGTATGCGTCCATCGGCGCGTTCAATGTGCAGTTCGAGTGGTCCATTCTCAGCCGCCTGTTGGCGCCGGGAAACGCCATCGGGCTTGAACAGCTCGGCGCGGTGCAATGTCCCACGCTCTTCCTTGCGGGCTCAGAAGACCCGCTGTTTCCGCCAGATCTACTGGCGACCTACGTACCACATTTCGGCAACGCGTCCATACAGGTGGTTCCAGACGCCGGCCACTCGCCCTATTTCGAGCAGCCCGAGGCGTTCAATGCGCATCTGGCGAGGCACCTGGAAGCCACCACGTCGTAAGGCGGTAGAACCGCTATCGGCGGTCGATGAACGTGTGTTCCTTGCCGAACAGAAACGTCGACCGCTGCATATCGATGAAATTGTGCTCGTCTTCGATGAAAGCGGCGTTGGCTCTGCGCGCCTCTTCGGTTCGCGGCGCCTGGCCAAGGTCCACCCACGCTTCGGCGTGCCCGAGGTAGGACTCCACCTCGGTGCCCCGCTGCGCTTGCAGCTGCGCATCCAGCACCGAATTAGCCCGGTGCACCTGACGGTAGCAAAGGGTTCGGGTCGCCTCAGCATGGGACCGCACGATGGGACCATGGTGGGTCAGCCAATAGTGCCGAGCCTGCTCCTCGGACAGCTCCTGCTTATGCCGAAGCGGAAAGAACACCCGCACCACATTGCTCTTCACCCTGGCCACCACGTTCTCCGGTGCGGGATTAACCTGGGGGTACTCGTAGGCGAACCACAGCGGCGATTGCGGCAGGTCGATGAACTGCTTTTCGTCTTCCAGCAACACGGCCCCCGCCGCCTGACCGGCTGCGCTGCCCAGAGCCGCTTCGAGTTCGGCTTCGCTCCACCACCACAGTTCCGCCACGCCGTCGTAGTGGGCCTCCATGTCGCCGCGCGCCTGCTGCGCGGCCTCGTTCGAGCCGTCATCGATGGTGTGGGTCTGCACGTACCGGAGCACATTCATGTCTTCAGCAAAGCTCGCCACCAGTGGGCCGTGCTTGCTGCGCCAATAGTCCTGAAATTGCTCCAGCGACAATCCGGGCTTCTTGCGTAACGCGAAAACCAATCTGATCATGTCTTACGCCCGCCAGACTTTCTTGTTCATGGAGCCGAACATCTCGGAGAGTTCCACCCGTGTGGGAGTGATCTTGACGGGTAGAAAGTTCGGGTCGTCCGGACCGGTGGAGCCAAACTGAGTGAGGTCGTAGTCGATGGCGCCCCAGGCATGGTTCTTGGTGGCCTGATCGGTAATCAGTGTCGCGCTCCCGCGCACCATCACGTGAACGAAATCTGGCGGCGCCACCTGGTATTGAATGTCCACGTTGTTGTTGGCGCGCAGCTGATTGGCTTTAGGCGAATCCGGACCCGTGGCAAACCACAAGACTTCGCCGTCCCAGGTAGGATGCACGATCCTCACGCGCGGCTCCTTGCCATCCACGGTAGCAATCGCGCACCAAACGGCCTTTTTGCAGGCCGCATCGACGGCGGCGAAAAACGCCTCCTTTTCCGCATCGGTCACTCGTGCCATCGATCATCCTCCTAATACTGCCGCCACCCAGCGCAGCGATTCGACCCACAGGGTAACCGATGCCATTGAGGCGAAGCCAACCGGCAATGGCGCATTCTGATATGTTGGCGATCGATCGCTACAACGTCGGAGGAGCGGGCAGAGTCCAATGAGCGACCACACACAACCGAAACCCATTCGCAACGAAGAGCAGCTCGCCGCGCACATCAGCAGGCCCTTCGACGACGTCGCCATCGAGCGGCTGCAAACGAAGCTGACACCCACCGATGTGGTGATTTCCACCTTCCCCAAATGCGGCACTACCTGGTCGGCGCAGATTGCCCATGGCCTCCGATCCGGCGGCGATATGAGTTTCGCTAACCTGGGCCAGGTATTTCCCTGGCTGGAGATGGGCCACTTCTTCGGACAGAATCTGGACAGCACCCGCGCCTTCGAACCCGCACTATTCAAATCTCATATGGAACTCTCCGAGCTGCCCCCCGGCGGCAAGATCATCAACATAATCCGCAATCCGGGCGACACGCTGATGTCGTACTACAACTTCTGGGCCGACGTACTGTTCGACCGAGACGAAGTCAGCCTGGACATGATGGCGCGGCAGTTTTTCCTGCTGGAGCGAAGCGATGCACCGCGAAACATGTTCCAACTCAACTACTACCAGCACCTGGTGGACTTTCATACCACGGAATACGACGGGCCTGTGCTGTTCGTGGCCTACGAAGACCTGAAAGACGACCTACCCCTAGCGGTGCGACGCATCGCGCGCTTCATGGATGTGGACCTCAACGACGAGTTGCAAGCTAAGGTGACCCATCAGGCGTCGTTCGAGTTCATGTCCGCCCACCGGGAGAAGTTCAGCGAGCAGGTACCCAACGGCGTCATGGAAATGGTGGTGACCGGGCGCGTGGGCGACGCCGAAACGGGCTTGAGCGACCCGCTCAAAGAGCAGCTGCAAACAGCCTGGCAACGATATGTCAGCCCGCGGCTTGGCTACGCAGACTATGCCGAGCTGCGAGCGGCCATCGGGCAAGAGATGCAGGACAGCAACGCCCGCGGCGCCTGACGAGGTTGACTGGGCAGGCATAATCGCGGCAACCGCGAAATGACTAACGCTGCGGCTATCGATGCAGTCGGGATAGCGGACGAACGCGCCGCCAGATCAGAACGAGCGCAACAACCAGGAGGAGCACAACGGTCAAGGGCGCGCCCCAGCGATCTGCAAGGCCGTTCAGCGCAATCTGCCTGAGCTGCTCGTAGCCCTCGGGCACTGGCAACACGCCGTTTTCCCGGGCGTATGCCTGATACATGGACAACATACGCTCAAAGCGCTCGGGCTGAGTCTGGGAAAGGTCCACAGTCTCGCCGGGATCGCGCGCAATGTCATACAGGTGCCAGCGGCCGTCCCCCAACGGGGCACGATTCATCATGATTTTGTAGTTGCCCTGAAACAGCGCGGCGTTGCCTGCCAGCTCATAACCCACCGGATCCTCATCGCCATACACACGCTCCACGCGCCCATGGATCAGGCCCATCAAGCTGCGTCCGACCATGGGCTCCACGGCGCGGTCACCCAACTGCGCACCGGGTAGCTTGCCGCCCGCAAGCTCAATGATTGTCGGCGCGATGTCAGTGACATATGCAAACGCATCGGTCAATCCCTGCTGGGGAGAGATGGTGCTTCCGGAGACAATGAGAGGTACGCGCATGCCCCCTTCGCCCGCGTAGAACTTGTAGTAAGCCAGGGGACCGACCGCCGCGCTGGCGAAGCTCGCTCCGATGCTGTTGAAACTGCCCTTGAGTCCCAGAGTCTCGTAGGCGTTCTCGTAACCCATCCGGTCAAGCGCGAGCCGACTCGCAAGGGAGCGCGGTTGAGCCGATCCCGTAGGTTCCGCCCCATTATCCGAAGTGAAGATGAAGACCGTGTTGTGGAGCTGATCGGTAGCCTCTAGGTAAGCGACCAACCGCCCGATGTGGTAATCCATCGCCTCGACCATGCCAGCATACACAGCCATGCGCTTGGCGTTGTAGCGCTGTTGCTCCTCGCTGAGCCCATCCCAGTCGTCCGTCGACGCCATATCCACCATACCGCTGTCCGCTGGAACCAGACCCAGGTCGATGGCGGCGGCCCGGCGCTGGCGTCGCAGCACGGGCCATCCTTTGTGATAAACGCCTTCGTACCGGTCGATGAACCTTTGGGGTGCCTGCACGGGAATATGCACTGCCATGAACGGCACATAGGCGAAGAACGGTTGAGCATCCCCGCGGTTGCCGTCGATGAACTCGATGGCCTTGTCTATGAGGAAGCGGCTGGAATAGAAGTCATCGGGCAGCTGTAGCGGCTCACCGTCGGCAAACCAGTTAGCCTTTTCGTAGATGGGCAGATAGGGCTTTTGCTCCCAGTTGTCTGCACCGGTATCCATCATCGCCACGGTGCGCTCAAAACCGCGCTGGCTCGGCAGCGTCCCAGGCGATTTGCCCAGGTGCCATTTGCCGGTGAGATAGGTGTGGTAACCCATCCGCCGCAGCAGGGTCGCTACCGTCACTACGTTATCGGTGAGCTCCCCCTTGTAATGCGGGTGCTCGCGCTGCTCAGGCGGCAGGGCTTCGGGAATGTTCGGCACGCCGTTGCGATGACTGTCCACCCCCGTGAGCAGCATCGCCCGCGAGGGCGCGCAGCTGGCCGCGGTGTGATAGTTGCTGAAGCGAATACCGCGCTGTGCCAGAGCGGACAGGGTGGGCGTGTTGATCTCGCTGCCATAAGGGCCGATATCCGTATACCCCACGTCATCGGCCAGAATCAGCACG
The DNA here is from genome assembly GCA_002348385.1 of Gammaproteobacteria bacterium UBA2965. Lineage (GTDB taxonomy): Bacteria > Pseudomonadota > Gammaproteobacteria > Pseudomonadales > Azotimanducaceae > UBA2965. The sequence goes on from DEBD01000007.1 coordinate 30,904, forward strand.
ATGTTGGGCTGCTCCGCGGCGCCGCTAGTGGTTGTCAGCAGCGCGACAAGCAAGCCAACCGAAACGGCCAATATCCTGCACATCATTCGTCTACCCATCAGTTCGGCCAGTAGATGTACTCGTCGTCATGCTCATAAGCCTGCCCACCATGCTTATCGATGCGCTGCGGCAAGTCCACCACCGACGGCCACATTGGGGGCGCCTGAGCCGCGTTGTGCGTATCCAGCAGGGCTTCCAGCTCGGCAACCATGGTCGGTGAACTCTCAGCCAGGTCGTTGCGTTCGGTCGGATCATCCGGCAGGTAAAACAGCCAGCGCTTGTCCATGTGTTGGGAGCGGATGAGCTTCCAGCTGTTATGCAACACAGTCTGCTGATGGCCCTGACGCCAGAACAGCGTCTCATGGGGCACCCCCGGCAGGTCGCCCACAACGAAGGGCATCAGGTCCACCCCATCGAGCTTGCGGTTCTGCGGAAGGCTTGCACCCGCGGCCGCAGCAATGGTCTGGAATACATCCACGTGATGCACGGGTGCCTGATATACCGTGCCGGCTTGAATCCGCGCCGGCCAACGGGCCATGAACGGCACATGCAAGCCGCCTTCGAAGTGAGTGAGCTTCCAGCCGCGATACGGCTTGTTCACGTCCGCCAGCTGCACGTAGCTCGCGCCACCGTTGTCGCTTGTGAACACGATCAAGGTATTCTCGTCCAGCCCCAACGCCGCCAATCTGGCCACAATCTCCCCCACGCTCCTGTCTACGGAATGAATCATGGCCGAGTACACCCGCAGGTGGTGGTCCTCAATATGCGCATACCGGTCGTAATCCGCACGCGTGGCCTGGAGCGGATTGTGAATACCCCAATGGGACAGAAATAGAAAAAACGGTCGGTGGCGATTGTTGTCGATCACCCTGAGCGCTTCGCGCGTAAAGTAGTCCGTGAGGTAGCCGTCGGGCTCGAACGGTTCGCTGCCGTTGAACTCCACCGCGTAGTGGGCGCTGGCCCACACCATGCGATCGATGGTCTCCGCGTCGCGTCGCGCGTTCACCACGTCGGGGTGATCCTCCGGCAGGTAGTACAAGCCTTCCATATACAGACTGTCGTCGAAGCCCTGATCCTCCGGCCGCAACCCGGGCGCCCCGCCCAGATGCCACTTGCCGATATGGGCCGTGTAGTAGCCTGCGTCTTTGAGCACCTCGGCAATGGTCACCTCTTCGGGGGGCATTCCCAGCTCGATCATGGGTGGCAACGAGCGGGCGGCTTCCGCATCGACCAGAGCCCGCAGTGGCGGCTGATCCACATCCTGCATCCACTGGATGAGCGTTGCCCCCACCCGGAAGACGGGGGTGAACTCGAAGCCGAACCGAGTCGAGTAGCGGCCGGTCACCAGACTCGCGCGGGAGGGTGCGCAGATCGCATTGGCTGCATAGCCGTTGGCGAACGTAACACCCGCGTGCGCCAGCGCGTCGATATGGGGGGTCAAGACCGTGCCATCGCCGGCGCCGCCGTTGTGCAACGAGATGTCGTTGAAGCCCATGTCATCGGTGAGAATGAGAATGATATTCGGTGGGCGGTCCGCGGGCGGCATTTCGGCAACCGCAGGCCCGGAAGCCCAATCAATAGGCTCGTTTTCAGCCACCGGCGAGACGACCTGCCGGAGTATCGGCGCCCCCCACACCAACAGATCGACACGGTTGTGCCACGTCACCGCGCACAACGACACCAGCACCCCGAGAGTGAGGCCCAGCTTGCTCACGACCCAACGGTCAACTTATGGTTAAACGGACTCAATTGACGCCCTGCTTCCAGCACGATGTCCGCGCTGGACAATTTTAATGCTTCGCATAATATTAATGTAAGCCATTATTACAAGCGCGTCAGGACATGTCCGACCAAGAGCCACTGCAATTCAAAGGCGCACCAGGTTCGCCCTACACTCGAAAAATGCTGGCCTACCTGCGCTACCGGCACATTCGCTACGAGTTTCTGGTCGGCGATCTATCAAAACACCGCGGCCTCCCCGAGCCGAAGGTCGATTTGCTTCCCACCTTCTATCTGAGAGCCGACGACGGCGAACTGAACGCGGTGGTCGACTCCACGCCGTTGATACGCCGGTTCGAAACATCGTTTCCCCAACGCCCCACCATTCCAGACCATCCCGCGCTAGCGTTTCTCAACTATCTCATCGAGGACTATGCGGACGAATGGCTGACCAAAGCCATGTTTCACTACCGCTGGTACTACCAGGCTGACATCGACAAGGCCGGCACTATCCTGCCGCAGTGGCGCAGCATCCAGGCCTCGCAAGCGCAGCTCGATCAGGCCCGTGCGTTCGTATCCCAACGGCAGATTGAGCGACTCTACGTGGTGGGTTCCAATGAGGTGACCGCCCCCGTGATCGAGGCCAGCTACCGGCGCTTCCTCGAAATCATGGACCGCCTCATAGAGCGTCAGGGTTTCGTGCTGGGCAGCCGGCCCGCCTCTGCGGATTTCGGCCTGTACGCACAACTTACACAGCTGGCCAATTTCGACCCCACCCCTGCTGCCATCTGCCTGGCGAGCGCACCTCGCGTTGCCGCCTGGACGGACCTGGTAGACGACCTCAGCGGCCATGCCGGCGATGCAGCCAGCTGGATGCCAATCGACGACGTCGCAGACGTGCTCGGGGACCTGCTGAGGGAGATCGGCCGCGTCTATGCGCCGGCGCTACTGGCCAACGCCAAGGCAATGCAACGCGGCGAAAGCGAAATGGAAACCCACATCGACGGCCAGCGCTGGGTGCAGCCCGTCTTCCCTTATCAGGCCAAGTGTCTGCAGGGGATCAGGCAGGCCTACACGGACCTAGACGATGGATCACGGCGCGCGGTGGACGACCTCATCGCGGGAACCGGGTGCGATGCGCTGGCGCAACCATCACGAGGTAAGTCGTGAGGAAGGCGATCTACGCGCTCGGAATCGCCTTAGCGGCGCTCGCCGCACTCGCCACCGCCACCTTCTACACCGCCGCCGGACAGGATGCGCTGTTCCAACGCGCGGCCAAATCACTCATGGCCCAAACTAGCGTTCCCATCGAAGGCATACGGGTGGTGGTGTGCGGCAGCGCATCGCCGTTTGGCAACAGTCCCGCCAGAGCCCAGGCCTGCATTGCCGTACTCACCGCAGAGCATTTCTTCGTCTTCGACGTGGGCGCCCGATCCCCCTTGCGCATCGCTCAAGCCCGCCTGCCCGTGGCCCGAATCGATGGCGTCTTCCTCACCCATTTTCATTCAGACCATATCAGCGGTCTTCCGGACGTAAACCTGGGCAGCTGGGTCCAGGGCCGGAAATCAAGTCTGCCCGTGTACGGTCCGCCAGGCATCGAGTCGGTAATCGACGGATTCAACCTGGCGTACCGCCTGGACAACAGTTATCGCGTGGCGCATCACGGCCCTGCGTTGCTGCCGCCAGCGGCCGGGCCGATGACCGCCAGGGTCATCACGCCGGGAGAGGTCGCCTGGCAGGACGGAGGTCTGACCATACGGTCCTTTCGGGTCAATCATGACCCCATCGAGCCGGCGGTGGGCTACCGGGTGGATTACGCGGGTCGATCCGTGGTGATTTCCGGCGACACGGTAGCCACCCACACGCTCTTCGCAGCCGCCAAGGATGCGGATCTGCTGCTGCACGACGCCCTGGCGCGCCACCTGGTCGATCCCATGATTGCCGGGGCAACCGAAGCGGGGATTCCAGCCCTGCCTGCCATCATGACCGACGTGATTGACTACCACGCCGACAGCCGCGAGCTGGAGGGCCGTGCGGCCGCGGCGGGCGTAGGCCAGTTGGTGCTGTATCACCTGATCCCAACACCCCCCAATACGCTGGCGGAGAACATGTTCACGCGTGGGCTGTCACCAGACACACTACTGGCGCGCGACCTGCAGAGCTTTGACCTTCCGCCACACAGCACGGAAATAATCATCCGTGAACCTTGAAACGCGGCTACGCTCAGCCGCCATGCGGCGTCTGTCGTCCGCCGGATTTCAGCAACTCATGCGCCAACGGGCTCGCCTGGGGCGACGTCTGACGAGGCAGCCGCCGGCCGTGCACTATTTCCACCAGGTCGATGATCCCTACAGCCACCTTGCGGTGCAGAGGCTCGATACGCTGAGAGCCACCTATGCCCTGCCCTTCGTGGCACACCTGGTGTCGCAGCCGGAAGCTTCGTTTCTCGGCAACTCGGAGCATTACGGCCCCTGGGCGCGCAACGACGCCGCCAGCATCGCGAGCGCTTACCAGGTGACCTTTCCCGCCAACCACCGGACTCCTGCACTCGCCGACGTGGCTGCTGCCAACGAGGAGCTGGCCGGCCATCTCACGAGTTCGGACTTCGCGCACAATGCGGCCGTCGTTGGCGAGGCCTTGTGGTCCGGCGCCGCGCTCGAAGGCGCGCATACGGGCGACGCAGGCCGCTTTGCGGTTGACCGCGGCAACGTGCTGCGGCACAAACTGGGCCACTACCTCGGCGGCATGTTCTATTTCGACGGCGAGTGGTACTGGGGTATCGACCGCCTCCGGTTGCTGGAGCAACGCCTGATCGACGAAGGCTATGCCGGACGCGCAGTAGAGATCACCACACCGCAGCCCACCGCGCTGGACACCACCGTAATAGACGCCCAGCACGTCCTGCTGGAGTACTTTCCTTCATTGCGCAGCCCTTACACGGCCGTGGGGCACCCGCACGTCTTGAGCTTGATCAAGCGCAGCGGGGTCACCGTCAAGCTGCGCCCGGTAATGCCAATGCTCATGCGCGGCGTGCCGGCTCCACGTGCCAAACAGCGTTACATCATGATGGACGCCGGCCGCGAGGGTCGAGCGTGCGGCAACCCGTTCGGCAACATCGTCGATCCTTTCGGCGAGCCGGTGAAACGAGCGTTTGCACGATTTCCCGCAGCGCTCGCCATGGGCAAGGGGATGGAATTCATGACGGCCTACCTGGATGCAGCGTGGGTACGCGGCGTCGACATCAGCACCGAAGACGGCTTACGAGAGGTGGCTGCAAACGCCGACATTCAATGGAACGAACTCGTCCAGGCAGAAGACACCGAATGGACAACCCTGCTCGACAAGAACCTGAGTGAGATGCTCAGCGCAGGACTGTGGGGCGTACCAAGTTTCCGGGTGTCCGGTGGCAGACTCGACGAACCGTTCGCGTGCTGGGGCCAGGATCGAATCTGGCGGGTAGAGAATGAAATCGCCAACAGAGCCTAAGGTGGACAATCGCCAGGCGCGCAGCGAAGCCACGCAGCAGGCGCTCATGCGCGCCGCCGAGAAGTTAATCGCCCAACGTGGTATTGAGAACGTGACCACCCGGGACATTCTTACCGAGGCAGGGCAGCGCAACACCTCCGCGCTTCAGTATCACTTCAAAAGCTTCCCGGGCCTGGTGAAAGCACTCCGCAAAACGCGCAACGGCCAGATCAAGAGGCGTCGCGCAGCGCTGGTGCAGGAGGCGCTCGCGCGCAGGGCCGAACCCCCACTACGAGAGGTGTGCAAACTCATGGTGGCTCCCGCGTTCCAGTTGGCGCGCGCCGACGCCGGATTCCGACGCTACATCAAAGCGTTCGGTCACGAGATCACTCTCGCCGAGGAATCAGCCCTGGCTGTAGCAGCAGGACAGGGCGACGCCGACACGCGTCAGATCGGCACGCTGCTGCGTAAGGCCCTCCCGCACCTGAGTACCGAGGCGTTTGCCCGGCGCCTGGACGGAGCGCTCCGCCTCATCTCCGCATCCATGGTGCACCAGGCCCACCAGAAGCAGGCTTTTGCCGGTGCCGAGGCCGATCTGTTCTTCAGCAGCCTGATCGATGCCGTGGTGGGCCTGCTGAGCGCGAACGAATCGGAGCAAACCCGGTCATTGCGAGAATCTTTGTCAACGCGGAAGCACGCATAGGGGGTAACAATACAATGAACGTAACCAACAGTGTCTATCCCAACGAAACACAGCTGCGCGGCTTCGCCGAACCTGGCCCAAGCGGCCCGATCTACATGGTCAACCTGCTCAAATTCAAGCCGCGCGCCGAATATCCGGACGGCCGGGCGACCGACCTGAGCGGCCGGGAAGCCTACGCAATCTATGCCGACGCCGTAGCAGCACTGTTGAATGAACATGGAGGTGCCCTGACGTTCGCCGCCGATGTGGAACGCCTGATGCTGGGCGAGGTAGAGGAGCTCTGGGACACCGTCGCGATTGCCATGTACCCGTCCCGCGCGGCCATGCTGGAGATGATGAGTTCAGCCGAGATGCAGACTATCGGCGTCCACCGGGCCGCCGGGCTGGCCGGCCAGCTCAATATCGAGACCGTGGGGACTCAGGGTCGCTGGCTGGAAGCTGATTAGCCCGCACACGGAGAGCATTCGCCGCGGCGCGTCGAACACTCAGGCAGGCAGAACCTACCCCCTTCCGCGCGAATGCGCTCCGAAGCGCGGCAACGCCAGGGCAGGAGACTTCATCAGCGGCCGGGTGGATTATCAGCCAGGTAGTCGTGCAGCACCTCGTGGAAGCGCCGCACTCGGGTTTCCTGATCCGCCATATAGGGCTCCTGATATCCTCGTGAGCGCCAACCGGCTCTCTGCCCAGCGGTGAGCGTCATATCCTGGACCACCACCTGGTCCGAGTATCCTTCCATGCTCTCACCCGTGCCGTATTCGCGAAAATCCAACTCCGCCTCGGTGAGCTGGAGAGGGTTCACCGCGGTGCGATTGACGAACTCCTCCTGACCGGCAATGGGATAGGCCATGGTCCATTGCTCGAAGAAGCACTTTTCGGGGTCCGTTGGGTGCGGCTCCCACTTCCACACCAGAAACGAATCCGAGCCGGGCGCGATGGCGATGTTGGGAAACAACACGCCAAACGGGCTCTCGGTGAGGTCTTCGTCGTCTAGATGCTCGTAGTGCAGGTAGCCCTTCTCTTTCCACAGGCGCTTCTTGGCCGCTTTCAGGTCCAGCCAGCCCTGGATGGCCCGGGTCTCGAAATCCGGGTACTGATCCGGATCGATGTCCCAAGCCCGCAGCTGGGCGTCGAAGGGATCCGGTTCGCCATCGGGCAGCCGGTCGCGCAGTGACGGCCGCCCCATCTGAATGATGCGGTTGTGTCCCATGGGGAACATTTCGTAGCGCGAGGTGAAATGGTCCTGATCGATGATGGGTGGCACCTGTGGGTGCACGGTGCGTGTGTGGTAGGACTCGTTAAAGTTGTCAGACCAGAACTTCCAGTTGCAGTCGAGCGCCACCCTCAGCCAGTCCACCCGCACCGTCTTCTCAAACTGGTGGTTCTTGTAGATCTCCGGAGTGGGCGCCAGATAGGTCATCAGGTCCGGCGCTTCGTCGTCCATGGTGTACCACACGAGACCGGCCCAGGTATCCACGCGCACCTCGATCAGCCGGATCTTGCCTACCGGGTCTTCGGGATAGTCGTCGCGATCACAGCCGTCCAGCAACGCACCATCGATGTCCCAGCGCCACCCGTGGTAAGGGCAGAACCAGCTCTCCTGGGAGCCGCGGTCGCCCCAGACCAGGCGTTGAGCCCGATGGCCGCAGGCGTTGTAAAAGCCTTTCAGGGAGCCATCTTTCTGCCTGGCGATGATCACCGACTCGTGCATGAAGTCGTGCACGATATAGTCGCCGGGTTCGGGCAGCTGCTGCTCGCGCCCGGCGATGTGCCAGATCTTGGTCCACAGGTGATCCCACTCCTTCTGCATCCACTCTTTGCTGTAGTAGCGCTCAGGAGAGATCACATCACCACGCAGGTTGCTGGGATCCTTTCCATCCATGGCCAACGGATGCTTGAGAATATCGTTCATGACACCACCTCGCTCTGCTTGGCACGATTAGACTCATGGCGGCCCACGATGTCAAAACGCCGAGGGCACCTCCCTCTGGCTCACCCTGCAGACTCCGCGTTCATATATCGATCAATCCACGTGTGGTAGTGCTGCACCCGGCTTTCATCATCATTCAGCCACGCCTGGCTGAACCCCCGCGATTGCATACCCTGCTGGATGTCGCGAATCAGCGAGATGTCCTGGTCCTGGGTGATGGTCATGGTCTTGCGGCCTTCAACGATGTCCTGATAGGGAAACTCGTCCCGCTCCGGCCGCGCGCCCGCGCCCTGGGCCTGTTCGCGGCTGAACGAGATGTTCACTCCGGTTGTCTGCGCGTTGTCGTCTGGCTCCATACGCAGACTCAGCTTGTCCCAATAGCACCGATTGGGATCCGTGGCGTGGGGGCGGGCACGCAGGATCATGTAGTCGTCTGGCATGAGCACCAGGATGGCGTTGGGAAAAATGTTGTACTGCACGATGTCCGACAGCTGGTCATCGCTCAGCCGGTCATAGTTGTAGCCCAGCACCGCGGCCATTTCCCGCTTTTTGATCTGCACGTCGCGCCGCACGTCCAGCACCCGACCTTTGTAGTCGTCCTTATTCATACCCAGCGCTTCTAGCTGCGCCCACTGGGTGGGTGGCACTTCGTCGGGAATGGCCAGACGCGTGTTCACGGTAAAGCCGTCGATGCACACCCGCGTGTGTCCGAAGTCCCAAAGATCCACCGTCGCGGTGGGACAGTCGAAGATGAGCTGATGCTGGGGGTGAATGTGCTCCACGTGATACAGCTCGCCGAAGTTGTCGTAAACGGCCTTCCAGTTGCAGTCCAGCCGCACCGTCTGATCCTCAATCAAACGCATTGCTTCGGGCCGAAACGGATCCACCAGCGCCTTGATGGGCCCGAGAAACTCATCCAGCGTAGGCGCATCCGGATCCATGCACACCCACACCGCCCCCGCCCAGGCCTCTACCCGCAGGGGCTTCAATGACAGCCGGTCGCGCGGCACGCCGCGGCTGAAGCTTTCTTCTTCCGGTACGTGGACCAGCCTGCCGTCATTGGCATAAGTCCATCCGTGATAGGGGCAGGTGTATTGCTCCAGCCAACCGCGCTCGGAGAGCAGGATGCGCGCACCCCGATGCTGGCAGGCGTTGTAGAACGCCCCCAGCTCGCCGTCGTCACTGCGCGACACCACGATGGACTCCGGCGCCAGATCGAACACGAAGTAGTCGCCGGGCTCCGCCACGTCCTGCTCCAGCCCCGCCAGCAACCACACCTTGGCCCAGAGCTTTTCTCGCTCCTGCATCATGTAGTCGGGCGATATGTATCGCTCAGCGGTAATGGGCGTTACGGGTACGGTGGGCGCACCCCGGTCGGAACGTGCTTGGGCCATGCCGCCATCCTCCCTGTCCTGATTCAAATGTACCACGCCATGGCCGGGCCTTTGAAAAAAGCGTGCGTTCGCTGCCAGGCACGGCCGAAAAGGTACTCAGCCTGCTGAACGACTGAAGCGCGTGGCCCGGCGGTGTAGTATCTGAGTCGTCACATGGGCAAAAAGCGGAGGAAGGGAAATGGCATTCAGCGGCGTAGATCACGTGGTGGTGCGGGTGGCGGACCTGGAGGCAGCGGTTGAAAATTACGTAAAGATTCTGGAAATCGAACCCCAACGCCAGCATTCCGAGGCACTCAAGGCGGATCAGGCGTTCTTCCACTTCGACAACGGAACGTTTCTGGAACTGATCTCTCCCACGGACGACAGCTCTCCCCTGACAGGCTCGCTGTCGAAGCTCGGAGATGGCATACACACCATCGCGTTGCGCGTAGATGACGCCAAGGCCACCACCGAGTCTCTGGACGCCAAGGGCATACGCACCATCGGCGGCGCCTTCGTACACCCGTCTAACGCCAACGGCGTACTGGTGCAGCTCAGCCAAAGAGGTTGAGCGATATCGTCCCAGGCCACCGGCGCGCACAGGAACAACGTAAAGATGACCGACCAAATCGAGCTGGAGATTTTCTCAGACTACGTCTGACCCTGGTGCTATCTCAGTACCGGGCGTATTGAAAAACTCCAGCAGAACTTCGACGTATCCATCACCTGGGTACACTTCCCCCTGCATCCGGAAACGCCCGCCGGCGGCATACCCATCGAGAAGCTATTCGCGGGCCGCAACATCGACATGGATGCGGCCCACCAGCACATGAAAGGTCTCATGGACGCCGAATCCCTGCCCTACGGCAAGCGAACCCATACCTACAACAGCCGGCTGGCTCAGGAGCTGGGCAAGTGGGCGGACACTCAACCTGACGGCAGCCGCATTCACGACGCCCTCTTTCGGGCCTACTTCGTGGACGGAAAGAACATCGGCGACGTGGAGACGCTTGTTGACATCGCAACGGGCGTCGGCCTACCTGAAGATCTGGCACGAATCGTTCTGGAGCAGCGCGCCTTCAGCGAAGCCATAGACGAGGACTGGGCGAGGTCCCGCGCCTTTGGCATCACGGGCGTGCCGACGTTCGTTGCGAGCGGTTTTGGCGTGGTTGGCGCTCAACCCTACGAAACGCTGGAGCAACTGCTGGACCACGTACAGGCGCCACGCGCGGACAACGGCGCCACCTGAACCTGCCGCCAGAGATCGCGCCACGGGTCAGTCTGCCCACATGGAGCGCATGCGGGCGTTGGCGTCGATTCGAACGTTGCTCACGTCGGTAGTCCGGTGGGCAGTCGGCTGACTATTGCGCTCGGGCCAGGCGGTGGCCTCGAACCGAGCCAGCACACCCTCGGTCATGAAGCGACTGCGCGCGCCATACAGGTGGCGCTCGCCATAGCGACGTTGCTGGGTGACGTAGAACTTGAGTGGCGAAACCAGGGACAGATTGCGTTTCGCGCGGGTCATGGCCACGTAGAGCAGTCGCCTTTCCTCTTCGATCTGCTCAGGCGTCTCGGTGGAAAACTCGCTGGGGAAGGTGCCGTCCACTACGTTCAGCGTGTACACGCTGTCCCACTCCTGCCCCTTGGCCGAGTGCACCGTAGACAGAATGAGGTAGTCCTCGTCTTTCAGCGGCGTGCCCGCCTCATCGCCGGACGACTGAGGCGGATCAAGGGTGAGCTCGGTCAGAAAGCTCTCGCGGCTGGCGTGCCGGGTCGCCAGGGCTTCCAGTTGCTCCAGATCGCCCGCACGCACGTGGGCCGCCCCGTGCAGCCGCTCCAGGTGGGGTTCATACCAACGACGCACCAGCGTCATCTGACCGGCCCAACCCGGTGCGCCTGCCAGTTCCTCCAGCAACGCCACAAAATCTGGCCAGTCCTCGCGCGCCTGACCGGGTGCTGCGAAATCTCGAATGGCAGTAATGGTGCCGGCCCGCTCGGCGATAAGACCCAGACAGCGCTCCGCCGTGGCGGGCCCGATACCCGGCAGCAGCTGCAGGGTACGAAAGCCGGCCAACCGATTACGCGGGTTGTCTACGAAGCGCAGCAACGCCAGCACATCCTTGACGTGGGCGGCTTCCAGGAACTTCAGGCCCCCGTACTTCACATAGGGGATGTCGCGGCGAACCAGCTCGAGCTCCAGCAGATCGCTGTCGTGAGACTTGCGCATGAGCACCGCCTGCTGGCGCAACGGCGTACCTTCCTCACGGCGAGCCAGCACCTGCTCGGTAACATAAAGCGCTTGAGACCGGTCGTCCTCTACCATTACGTAGCGCGGCTTTTGCCCCGACGGCAGGTTCGAGTGAAGGTGTTTTTCGAACTGGCCGCTGGCTTCGGCCATGAGCGCATTGGCCGCATCGAGGATGGGCTGCACGGAACGATAATTCTCATCCAGCGTGATGACCTCGGCCGGCGGGGCAAAGCGTTCGGGAAACGAGAGGATGTTCTGCACGGTGGCGGCACGGAACGAGTAGATGGATTGCGCGTCGTCGCCCACCACGCAAAGCCCCTGCCCCGCGGGCTTCATCGCTAGCAGAATCTCCGCCTGCAGTATGTTGGTGTCCTGGTACTCGTCC
>DEBD01000007.1:43002-53493 GCA_002348385.1 Gammaproteobacteria bacterium UBA2965
GTCGTCGTCGCCGACGCAGCAGATGTTGCGGTTGCCCTGCGCCAGCAGTCGAAGGAACAGGTACTGCGCGATGTTGGTGTCCTGGTACTCGTCCACCAGCACGTGATCGAACCGCGCGCCGATATCCCGCGCCAGGGCAGGTTCGGCCATAAGCGCGTGCCAGTACAGCAGCAGGTCATCGTAATCCAGCAGCTGCTGTTGCTGCTTGGCGTCCACATAGGCGCGAAACAGCCCGTTCAGCTCATCGATCCACTCGGCGCACCACGGATAGGCGCTTTCCAGCGTCTGGGCGAGGCTGCCCTGGGTGTTCACACGGTGGGAGTAGATGCCAAGGCACGTATCCTTGCGCGGGAATCGTTTGCCCTTGCTGGCAAACCCCAGATCGTGGCGCACAACATCGATAAGATCGGCGGAGTCGCCCCGATCCAGTACCGAGAAATTGGCATGCAACCCAAGCGAGCCTGCGTACTCACGCAGCAGGCGATTGCCGATGGCATGAAACGTCCCGGACCACAGCTGCCGGGTGGAAGCAGCAATGACCTTACCCAACGGGGTTTCCGCCAGCGTCTGCGCTGCGATGCGTTCCGCCCGCTGCAGCATCTCCTGCGCGGCACGGCGAGAAAAAGTCATCAGCGCAATGCGCTCGGCGGGCACTTTGTGCGTGAGCAGGTAGGCCACCCGATGAGCCAACGTGTTGGTCTTGCCCGTGCCCGCACCTGCGATCACCAGCAGCGGACTAGAGTCGCTGCCGGCCCCAGGCTCGATCCCATAGGTCGCAGCGCGACGCTGCGCCAGGTTCAGGGTGCCGCCGAACTCTTTTTCTGCCGTCTTTTCTGCCGTAGTGGCTTGCGCCATGGAGTGAGTGAGGCCCGATCCGCATACTGGATAACTGTACAGTATCCTCAGGGCAGGTTACAGGACGGCGTCACCCTCACCCCAGATCCGAAATGCTTTCGTCCACCGTGTAGGAACGCATGAAGCGCATGTCGAAGATTTTCTCTTCGTCCTCGCGGATCTCCTGCTGCACTTCCGGCTGGCTCAACGCCTTTCCGCAGGCTTCCATGGTCGCCTGGTCCGGGTACCAGATTTCAAGGAACACATCGTACTCGGGGTCGCGCAGCTCACCGTCCCGGTCCACCGTGGGGTTGGTGAAGCGCCGCATGTACTTGGCGGCGTATCCCTTGAGGTATTTTTCCCCAATCACACGATGCTTGGTCTCGTAATAATCACGAAACTCGGGAATGGTCATACCCGGCCGACGCTTCATAGGCATTACCAGCTTGATCATCCTGGGTCTCCAACAGTCTCGGTGGGTTAAGACTACACACCCTCGCGTTCGGGTCACAGCCATTCGGCCGTGTGCCAGGACCCGTTCATTGCGACCCAAGCCAAGCTGGTGCAAGCGCTGATCGTTGAGCTAGGATGTGTTGGAGCCAACCATGCAGCGAGGAAACCCATGCTTCGAGTCTGCACTCTGTTCCTGCTATTACCACTCATGTTCAGCCAGCCGGCCTACGCCGACGATGCCCTGGCCACCATGGCCGGCATCGTGCTCAGCATCCAGCACTTTCCCACCGCGGAAGACAAAGCGGCGCTAGGCGCTATCGGCGAAAGCGAGGCCAGCGACGCGGTGAAAGCCATCGCCGGCGCTATCGCCAACATCAATCACATGCCCAGCGACGCCGACAAAGCGGCTCTGCAGGCCATCGCCGCAGACGACGGACAACCGGCCGGCGTCAGGGACTTGGCGGGCATCGTCGCCGGCTTTGCGCATTTTGCCGGCGCGGACGCAAGCGACACGTTAAAGGCGCTGGCCGGCCCTTAGGTCTGCTAGAGGCTGCTCTCGAGCAGATAGATCGACAGAAGCCGCCGCTCTTGTGCGGTACCGGTGAACGGCGGCATGGGCGGCTTGGGCCGCACCAGGTAGTCTTCGAGTTCGGCTAATCCGAACCGGTCGGCCAGGCCGGCAAGGCTCACCTGCCCATCGGCGAGGGGTGTATCGAACTGGTGGCAGGCAGCGCAGCCAGCCGCCAGATAGGTTTCCGAACCAGACACCAGCGCCGTTGCCCGCATCTGCTCATCAGGACGTTCGTCCAGATAACGCGATGACGGACCAACAGGGGTGGGGGAGTCGGCGGGCAGTGCCATCAAGTCGCCCGTCGCGCCTCCGGCCGTCACTCGATACACGGCGTTGGCAAAATCGTCGGAAATATAAATGGCGCCGTCTGCGCCCTCCGCGATCTCGGCCGGTCGCCCGATGACGTTACCGTCTTTGAGAAAGCCGGTGAGAAAATCCCTGGCGGTAATGCCATCGGCTCCCCAGGTGAGCGAAATCACCTTGTAACCGTCTTTCTCGGAGCGGTTCCAGGATCCGTGCAGCGCCACCAACGCTTGTCCACGCAACGCCTCGGGATGCTGCTCGCCGCGCAGAAAATGAATGCCTAATGGGGCGTTGTGCGCGCGAAAGTCGAACACCGGTGCCATGGAGCTGGCGATGAGCGCCTCATGCCCCGCACCCATGTCCGGATCGATATCCCGATCCGCGTTGGCATAAGGCCAACCATAGAACGCCCCTTCCTCGATCAGGTTCAATTCGCAGGGCGGGTAGTCGTCACCCAGCAGGTCACGCCCGTTGTCGGTGGCATACAAGCCGCCATCCAGCGGGGACCAGTCGAACCCGGCGGAGTTGCGCAGCCCAGTCGCGTAGATGCCCAGATATTCACCCTCGGGGGTGAAGCGCAGCATGGCCGCGCGCCGCTCGTCTTCCTCCTCGCACACATTGCAGCTGGAGCCCACCACCACGTACATCAACCCATCCGGGCCGAAGCGCAAAGGCTTGCGCCAGTGGCCTCCTCCACCAGGCAGCCCGGCGGTTATGACCTCGTAGCGACCGCTCACCGAGTCGCCGTCAAAGGCAATACGCCCAATCTGCTCCTCTTCACCCACGTACAAGTAGCCATCGTGAAAATCCAGACCGTTGGGCCCGTCGAGATTCTCCAGCAGGGTCTTCCTGCCATCGCTCTGGCCATCGCCATCGGCGTCTTTCGCCAGCCAGACGATGCTGCCTCGCGAAGTGGACGCCACTAGCACATCGCCGTTGGGTGTGACTCGAAGCATGCGTGCGTCGGGCACGTCCGCCGCGAACAACGAGATGCCGTAGCCATCGGCCACCACCAGCTCGCGACCAACCGTCTCGCTATCCGTGCTGCGGGGATCGAACCAGTCTGGAAACACGTTGGCCAACATACCGCCAAGGGGGATGTTTACCGGCGGCAGCATGATCCACACGACCACCACCAGCGCCACGATCAGTAGACCCAAGGTTATGCCGATTCTCTTGACCCATCGCACGTCCAGACACTCCCGGAGCCGTTGTGGTTGCGCGGATAGGCCGCCGGCCAATCCGAGTTGGCGCCTATCCTACCAGCCGACTGCGGTAGTATGGTCGCTAGGCGACATCGACGGGAGGCGACATGAACGACGAAGTGATGCACGCGGTTGGCGACGACCCGGCCTGGAGCGAGAGCTACTACTTCAACTTCGTCGATCCCAACACCCGGTTGGGCATGTTCACCCGCATGGGCTTTCGGCCAGGCAACGGTTGGGCAGATGCCCTGCACGTAGTCTATCTGGAAGGAAAACGAGTGGCGTTTACCTACGGCAGGCGGGAAATCGGCAACGATCTATCCGCATACGACGGCGATCTCAGCGCCGGCGACCTGACACTGATCTGCGAAGAACCTCACCGACGCTGGCGCATTACCTACAGCGGTCCGGCTCAGGACATTGCCGACGCCCAGATCCTCCTGCAGCGGCGCAAGTCACGACCCCAGGGCTGGTACGAGCCGGCAACGCTGAACATGGACCTCACCTTCGATTGCCTGACCCAGCCGCACTACTCGGGCCAGGGCGCGCGCGGGCACTTCGAGCAGAGCGGCCACGTGGCCGGCACCATCACCCTGAACGACAACAGTTGGGAAGTCAGTGGCTATGGCGTGCGCGACAAAAGCTGGGGCCCGCGGGATTGGGGCGCGGGAACACGCAGCTCAGAGCCAACCATGTCCGGTAGCTCGGGACCCTCTCCGTTCGTCAACTGGTTCTCCATGAACTTCGGCGAGCACGCCGCCATGGGCGGCGCCTGCGGGCGCGGTGAGAACGCAGAGATGGTCGGCAGCGGCTGGATGCAGCGGGATGGCGAGAACCTCGAACTGGAAAATGTCCGCATCACATCCAGCTACCAGCCCGACTCGATCGTCCACACCGGAGTACGGCTCACTGCTATCACATCACAAGGCGAGGAACTGGAGATCGAAGGTCGGGTGCTGAACGTGTGCCCGACCAAGATCGCCATGCCCGGCGGCGCCACCTTCGTAAACGAAGGCCTGGCTGAATTTCGCTGGGGCGAGCGAACAGGATTCGGCATCGCCGAGCACTGGCACGCGGTGAGCGCGGAATAGAAGGATGGGCACCCGCTGCGCCGAGGCTAAATCACCTCGGCCTCGAGGAGTGCGGTGATGCGGTCCCAGTCCCAGCCGAGCACGTTGAGCAGCACGTCCTCAGTGTGCTGACCAAGCTCCGGCGCAGGCTCACGCACGCTGCCTGGCGTTTTCGACAGGCCTACGGGAATTCCCATCACCTGGGTCGGGCCGTGGCTGGGATGATTTACCTCCAGCACGTAGTCGTTGGCGCTTACCTGAGGATCGTCAGGCAGGTCGTCGATGGAATTCACCAGACTATAGATCAGGTCGCTGGCGTCGTTCCGAAACAAGGTAAGCCAAGCATCGCGGGGCCTGGTGGCGAATGCTGAATCTAGAATAGCCACACAGGCCGCGTTGTTCTGGCCACGGGCACCCATGGTCTCGAACCGGGGGTCCGTGGCGAGCTCGGGGCGCCCGATCAGTCGCGCCACGTCAGCCCAGTAGCGGTCTGCCTGCAGCATAGCCAGCGCGATCCACTGATCATCGGCACAGCGGTAGTGGTTCCAAAGCGGGTTGAATGCGTGGCTGCGGTGGGTCCGGACCATGGGCGAGCCCGCCATCAGCTTTCTCGACACCGACAATGCCTGCAGGAACATCATGGATCCGAGGTGCGAGGCGTGCAGTTCCTGCCCGATGCCGTGCCGCTCCCGCGCTACAAGCGCAGTCATCACACCATAGGCCATCATGATGGCGCCCATCTGGTCTGCGATACCCCCCGACACGCCCAGCGGCGGCATGTCCGGCTCGCCGATGGCGTTCATGATGCCCGAGCGCGCCAGCCCCAGATAATCGAACGAGGGCTCTGCGCTATCGGGCCCCTCAGGACCGTAGCCCGTCGCGCTGGCGTAGATCAACGCAGGGTTGATCTCGCTGAGGGTCTCATAACCCAAGCCAAGCCGATCCGCCACACCCTTGCGGAAGTTCTGCACGAACACGTCGGCCTTCTTCACCAGCTCGTGCACGACTTGCAACCCTTCGGGCTTCTTCAGGTCGAGGGTGATCGAGCGCTTGTTGCGGTTGTTCGACTCGAAATACCAGTTGGGCGCGTGGCTTGTATCCTGACCCGCGGTGACGAACATCCAGCGACCGGGATCACCCGTACCCCGCTGTTCGATCTTGATCACGTCCGCGCCCATGTCGCCAAGCATGGCGCTGCACGCCGGCCCCTGCTGCCAGATAGTCCAGTCGAGAACGGTGATCCCTTCGAGCGGTTGCGGCATGGGCTTGGCCCCCTCGGAAAGCAAACCGCAAAGCTACCTCACCGGAGCAGTGGAAGTACACGCCCCGGCATCTCGATCACCATTCCACGTCCAGCCGCGCAAACGCGCTGCGCCCGTAACCGGGCAAGCGCTCGCCCACCGGAAGGTCCGCGTTGCCTCGCACGCGGTTCACGCCGCCCAGGTGATCGGCGTAGCGCTTGTCGGCCAGGTTGTTCACTCCGAACCCGAGCCTCACGTTACCGCTGATCTGCCAGAATCCATGGAGGTTGAACAACTCGTAACTGCTCGATCTCAGCTCGCCGTTGGTATCCGACACCTTTCGCTGAGCGTCGTTCCAGAAGCTCTCCAGCGTAAGGCCCCAACGGCCGGCCGCGTAGTTCAGGGCAACGAACGCATTCAAAGGCGCGACGCGATACAGGTTGTCGTCCACGTCGTCACGCTTTCCGCGCACATAGTTGACCACCCCGTTGAGCGACCAGCGTTCGTTGAGCTCATAGGCCCAGTCCACGTCAAAGCCGTACAGCTTGGCGTCGACGTTGTTGAACTGCAGCGGCAGCGGGTTGGCGGCGCCGTTCATGGCGTTCATCATCTGCACGAACATCAACGCGGGCATGTCCGCGGACGCGGTGCCTTGAATGTAGTCGTTCACGCCCCGATAAAAGATACGAGGCGCCAATAGCAGACCCTCGCGCTCCCAATCCAGCCCGAGTTCAACCTCGTGCGCAACCTCCGGATCCAGACCCAGGTTGCCCGTGTAGGTAAGGCCGTCGGCCAGGCCCGCCGTCGCCTGCATGGGCAACCACAGGAAGCGCTCCTGATATGACGGAGAGCGGGACTTTCTGGACAAACCGGCGTAGTAGGCGAGTTCCATGGACGTCCGATAGGTGACTTTGACCACCCAGTCGAAGTTATGATCCGTGGACGACCGATCGGCGCCGTTGAATCGGTCGCGCAGCGCGACTGCGGGGGGCATGCCCATCGCCGCGGGTGTCGCGTCGACGGAATCGCTGTCCATGGAAACGTTGTTGTACCGCACGCCAAGCTGCGCCATCCAACCGTCTCCGAAACGCTGTTCGCGCTCCACGAAGATTCCCAGCACGGTGCGTTCAGCGTGGTTGAAGTTGCGCACGAAAAACATGGGATTGTTGGGATTGTCGATGTCGGAGTCGTGCACCTCGTCGTGCCCATCCACGCCGACCGTCCAGCCGCCCATCCGGGCAGAAACTGCGAAACCCAGGCTTTCGCCGACGGCTATGTTGCGTCGCCACATGCCTTCGGCCATGGGCGCCTGGCGCAGGTGGTAGTTGGTCATGCCATGACCGATGTCGCTGTAGTGCAGTTTTGCCTGCACTTCAACGGCCTCACTTGCGTACGTCCAACCGATTCTCGCGAGATTGGCATCGATATATTGAATATCCATGGGCAGCGCTGGCGTGCCGCTGTTGCCGGTCTCGCTGCGCCCATAATCCAGCTGCAGCGTGTGTGCACCCATACGAAACCCATAGCCGACGTCGAAGCGGTCACGCTGGTAGCGGGTGGGCAACAGCTTACCGCCTTGAAACTCCGCGTCATCAGCAGACTCGGTAAGCCCCGACAACCGCAGCTTGTGATGTTCACCGCCCAGGGAAACGGCCGCGCTCAACACCGTGCCGTTGTCCACACTGTGCGCGCCGGTGCGCGCGCGGCCCGCCAGCTTCAGCGCGCCGTCACCGAACTCGCCGTCCCAGGTCTTGGCGTTGATCACCCCGCCAATAGACTCCTGACCGGCGCATACCGGAGCGATACCCCGGTACACTTCCAGCGACTCCAGGTGTGCCGCGGGCGCGTAGGACAACGGCGGGTCCATCCAGTTGGGACCGCCCGCGCTGATCACAGCGCCGTTGATCTGCGTGTTAATACGATAGCGCGACATGCCTCTGATCTGCGCAATGCCTGTGAGCGGACCGTTGCTGACGATGTTGGCCCCCACCGCCTTGCGTAGCAGCGTCGCCGAATCGGGGGCGATATCTACGGTATCCGCGAGTTCATACGTCCGAGAATTCTTTTCGCCGATCACCACGAGTTCTTCCAGCTCCGCGCGATCCGCCTGGACAGACTGGGTTACCACCAGCGCGCCCACTATCAATGCAAGTGTCCTGCACATCTCCTACTACTCCGCCAATCAAATGACTCCGAGCGCCTGAACCTCAGGCACCGGATTGAAATGAAGGTCCGGCCGCAGGGGCCGGCGCTAGGAGAGCGGTGGAGCGCGGGAGAGAAAGAGGTTGGGGGGCCGTCTGCTGACCTGTGAGCGCATATGGCTCAACGCGGCCTCGGGCTCGGGGCGGGCCTGAGGCGCCTCGAGCCGAGTCACCAGCACCACGGAATTATCGAGACCGCTGCCCAGCGGGCAATAATCGGTGGCCAAATGATCCGTTCGAGCCGACTCATCCCCGTGGTGAGGCGCTGCACTGCCGTGGTGAGCGTGCGCAGCGCCATGATGGCCATGCCCGGCACCGTGGGGGGCGTGCTCCCCGCCAAGCGCCTGGACAAACGCCGGCGGCAGCCCGTCGGGACACAGCATCACGAACCACCCGTGCCCGGCGCTGGCTGGCATGTAGCCGCCTGGAAACAGGCCCTGCATCAGCAATACGAGGCCTAGGGCCTGCGACCAGGCACGCGCGCGGCTTCTTTTGATTGGCTTGCTGATCGGTTTGCCCTTTTTCAAGCTAGTCCACACCCGGCGTCGCATGTTGCACCAGCTTGCTCATCATCTCCACCCCGCGGCCGCCACGGAATAAGCGGTTATCCTTACCGGCGTCCGGATACCAACGACGATGTCGTGTAGTCTGTTGTGCCCACGTCGAGAGGCCGCCGAACCATGGCTATGTCCCGAACCCGCGTGCACCTCGTGACCGGCGGCTTTCCGCCTGGCGCAACCGCCGCCCACGACATCGACTTCGCACGCCGCCAGCTACTCCAGGCCCTGAGCGAGATCCAGGGTGCGCGCGTCACGGTCGCCTCGGACTTTGCGGACCTCGAGCGCTGGCTGCCGCAATGCCAGGTGCTTGTGACCTACGTGGCTGGCCCGGTGCTCACGGACGATCAATGCGAAGCCGTGGAAGCCTGGCTGGACGACGGCGGCCGCTGGCTGGCGTTTCATGGCACCAGCGGCGGCAAGGCCGAGCGCGTGGATGGCAACGCGCTGGTGCGCCGCATGGTGCGCTCGCGCCATCATGAGGTGCTGGGGGCATTCTTTCTCAACCACCCACCCCTTAGACGCTTTAGCGTGGACGTGGCGGCGCCCGAACATCCGCTCACCGCCGGGATTCCGGCCAGCTTCGAGGTCGCCGACGAGCTATACCTGCTGGAGGTGGATCGGGCGCGCGTAGAGGTGCTGCTGACCACCTGCTTCGACGAAGACCCCTCACCGCCCGGATTCGGTTTCCAATACGAGCGCGACACCTCCCCCCTGGAAGACGGGCGCACGCGCGCAGTGGCCACACAGCGCGCTGTCGGCAAAGGCGGCGTCATCTATATCGCCCTGGGCCACTGCCACGATGCGGCTTCGAACTCACAGCCATTCGTGGACACCAGCATCGAGCCCGACGGGAAGACCCCCAAGACATTTCGAGGCGTGTGGGAAGACGACACCTTCCGCCGCCTCCTAGAAAACGGCCTGAATTGGGCAGCCAGAACCAACCATTGATCATCCCGGCGGTCTAGAAAACGCCGCCAACAACCGCATAATGCACCCCCTAAATTGCAAGACCACGAGTTCGTCATGGATTTCGGCAAGACCGGCGGCGGTTTGTACTTCGGCATTCCCTCAGGCAGCCTCAATGAGCAGGTGCTTCGCATACTGGCGAAGGCCGGGCACCCGCTCGAAACCGGGCGCCGCTACGAGCTGACCACGCCCTACGATCCAAACGTGGTGTTTCGCGTGCTCGATCGCAAGGAGATGCCCGAAAAGGTGAAGAAGGGCGTGGTGGACTGCGGCATCACCGGCAAGGACTACATCTTCGAAGCCGGCATGGAGCAGCAGGTGGAAGTCATCGGCAACTTCATCTTCTCCAAGCGCACCAATCAACCCTCGCGCATCGTGCTGGCTTCGCGACCGGAACACGGCATCGAAAAGCCGGAGGACTGCGTGGGCAAAACCATTGCCACCGAGCTGCCCAACCTGACCCGACGTCGCATGAAGGAGCTGTTCGGCATCGACGACATCAACATCCTGCCATCTGAGGGGAAGACCGAAGCCAAGGTGGTGATGGGCGAGTCGGATGCGTTCACCGACATCACCGAAACGGGAGAGACGCTGCGCGCCAACGGCAACAACATTGTGGCTGAAATCTTCACCTCCAATCCGCAACTGATCGCCAATGCCGATGCGCTGGCAGATCCGCTCAAGCGTGAAAAGATGGAGGACATCCGCATCTGCATGGAGGCGGTACTCAATGCCGAAAAGGAACCGGTGTATATGGTGTTTATGGATGTACCCACGCGGGTTCTGGACGAAGTGGAGCAGCTGCTGCCCGCCGTGGTCTCCCCGACCGTGAGTCCGGTGGTGGACGAGGCGTGGCGCAGTGTGTCGGTAGTGATCAACGAGTCGGAACTGAACATTCTGGCGCCTCGACTGCTGCGGCTGGGGGTAGACGGCATCGTGCCAGTACCCGTGCCCAAGGTGTTTACTCAGGATATGGTCGGGGGAAGCTGATGGCAGACACAGCAATCGAGGAAGGCGGCAACCTCACCATCAACTACGCCAAACGCGGAGGATTCGTCCCCTGCGTGGCACAGGACGCAGACAACGG
>DEBD01000007.1:53891-70802 GCA_002348385.1 Gammaproteobacteria bacterium UBA2965
GACAAGGGCATGGCCACGTTCTGGTCTACCTCCAGAGACGAGTTGTGGACCAAGGGCGAGACCTCCGGCGACTATCTGAAATTGGTGGAAGTGCTGGTGGACTGCGATCAGGACGCGCTGATCTACCGCGTCATTCCGCAGGGTGCCGGCGCTTGTCACACCCGCGACGCCGAAGGAAACGTGCGGCGCAGCTGCTTTTACCGGCGCCTGGACTCTCCTCACACCCTGGTATTCGTGGCGGACCCGTAATGCGCATGGGGTAAAAATAATCTGGATTCCTGCGGGAGTTGATGAGATACGTCTCCAGATAACTATACTAGCCGCCACGCCCCCCGGATTGAGGAACCCACATGATCCGAAGACTCATGGCTCTTGCAACGGCACTGCTGGCAACCGGCGTGGCGGCAGCGCAACCCGACGTTGGCGACGTGGCCCCGGAATGGTCCCTGGCCGGTTCCGACGGCCAGACCCACTCGCTGGCCGACCTGCGCGGACGACACGTGGTAGTGGCGTTCTTCCCGAAAGCCTTCACCGGCGGCTGAACCATCGAATGCAAGGCGCTGCGTGACAGCGACCGAGAGATTCGCGCGTTCGAGGTGGCCTACTTCATGGCCAGCGTCGACTCCATAGAAGACAACACCGGTTTCGCCGAGAAGAACGGAGCCACATTTCCCATCCTGTCCGATCCGTCCAAGGAAACGGCCCGCGCCTACGGCGTGCTCGGATGGCACGGCTACACCAACCGCTGGACCTACTACATCGATCCCCAGGGGGTCATCGTCAAGATCGACAAGGACGTCAATCCCATGACCGCGGGCGAATCGCTGGTGGCCAACCTGCAAGCGCTGGGGGTGCCAGCGGCGACCGTCACTCCCTAGGCGCCGCTCCCATGTTGCGGCGTCCGGATCGAGTCCCGCGGCGCAATGGGATGGCCGCTAGAATGCCTCCCCGTGGTTCAGATACATGCTGATCTGCCGGGCATCTTCGTAGCGAACCGGGGCAGACGCCATCTTGTTGCCTGGATAGTAGGCCTGGGGATTGGTGATGAACGCGGTGACCGTAAAGTAGCCCCAGACCACGCTGGTATTCGGATCGCTCATGGCCGCCGAATAGGCATAGCCCGGCACCGTGCCTGATCGGCGCCCAACCACACCGTCCAGGCTCGGACCGATCTGGCCCTGGCCCGCACCATCGAAGGTGTGGCAGCTACTGCAATTCTGCACGAACAGGGTTTGTGCCAGCTCCGCATCGTATTCGGCCGCATCGGCAATGCTGGTTTCGTCCTGCTGCATGACGCCATGCTCTCTCAGAATGTCGAAGATGGTGGCGTTTTCGGTCATCTCAAACGGTTTGGCCACGCTGGCCAGCTCATCCGGCCCGGGTTGCCCTGGGCGAACGCGCAAGATTTTGCCGTTGGAAGAGTCGGTGAGTGCATAGATAAATCCATCCGGCCCTGTCGCCACCGAGCGGATGCGCTCGTTAAGATCCGGCAACAGGCGTTCTGAGTGTATGAGCTTATTATCACGAATCCGGAGCCTGCGAAGCGCCTGATCCGCAAGGGAGCCCACGAAGAGATCGCCCCGCCAGCTCGGGAATGCATCTCCGGCGTAGTAGGCCAGACCTGAAGGGGCGATGGATGGGCTCCAGACCACCACCGGGTCGACAAAGCCCGCCGCCGTCTGCTGGTCGGACAAGGCAAAACCGGAGTAGTCGAAGCCCCAGGTCACCAGCGGCCAACCGTAGTTTCCGCCCGGCTCCAGCAGGTTCAGCTCATCGCCGCCCTGAGGACCGATGTCCAGACTCCAGACCTGATTCTCGCCGTCCAGCGCAAACCCACCCAGGGACCGCACCCCAGTGGCCCAGAGCTGGGGCTTGGCGTTCGGGTCGGAGACAACAAAGGGGTTGTCGTCCGGAATGCTCCCATCACGCCGTATGCGGATGATCTTGCCGATATCGCCGTCCATCCGCTGCACCATGCCATTGCCAGGGTTACCGCTGGATCCCACGGCCACCAGCATGGACTTGTCCGGCAGGAACTGAATACGCGTAATATTCGGCCCGCCCGTGGGCGCGGGGGGTGACGTGCTGAACAGCTCCTGCCCGTCGACCAGGGCATCGCCTTCCAGACGGGCCCGATACACCACGCCGATTCTGGCGGAAGCGCTGCCACGGGTAAGCGTGAGGTAGACGTAGGGTTGCGTCTCAAAATCCGGATCCAGCTGAATGTCGAGCAGGCCATCATAGGGGCTCGCGGTGAGCAGCTCCGGCACACCGCTGATCTCGGCCATCACCGCGCCATCACGTACGCGCTTGATCTTGCCCAACCGCTCCGTCAGCAACAGGCTGCCATCGGGCAGCCAGGCCATGGACCAGGGGAAACTCAGATCGCTCACGTAATCTTCGATCCAATAGCCCTGCTCGAACGCGTCCGATTGAGTGGCCCGGGCATCGTCACCCGAGGTGCAACCGTTAATCGCAATGAGGAGTGCGGCTATCAGCGCAGTCCGTGTCAGTGTTTTGCTCATATTCATAAACTCTCTGCCCGCGCTCGGCGCAGCAATTTGATCAGAATGGTGCTCAGTAAGTCTCTTCCGTATGTTCGAAATTGAATCCTGTCTTCGCCATCACCAGCCGGTGCCTGGGCCCCGGGGCATCCGCGTCCCAAGACTCATAACCAGCATCTCCACGCCACATAGCCACACGCACACCTTCGCCCGTCTTCCCTACGTGAGTGGCATACACCTTGGGCTCGTTTTCCCTGAAGTGATCGAGTATTCCTTGCGCCGGCTGGTATCTTGACAAGTGATACAACGTGACCCAGGTAGGCGGCACCAGATCGATATCGCCTTCCCTGTGGCGGCGCAACGCATCAGCCGGTTGCACCCAGGCGTGGTCGGTTATCTCACCGCCGTCTATGGCCACCTCATGTTGCTCGCCCACGCGGGCCGCAAAGAACCATGTGGCAAAGCGCTTCTGAGGACCCACGGCCGGTGGCGTCCAATGCGCGAACCAATGGAACGCGCCAACATCAACCTGCAGACCAGCCTCTTCCAGGGTTTCGCGAGCGGCCGCGTTGCGGGCCGCCGCCTGCAGTTCGCCATCTTCTGGGTAGTCCGCCTCATCGATTCGCCCTCCGGGAAATACCCACATTCCCCCAAACGCTATCTTGGAGTTCTTGCGGAGCATCAGGGTCTCAACACCATCGTCCGTATCTCGCAGCAACACGACGGTAGCGGCCGGTATGGCGTCGTCGCGCTCCGGGTCGATGTCGGTCGGTTTGACGTCCCCATACATGTCGTTGGGATGCTGATCTGTGTCCTGGCCCATTTAGACGCGCCGCAAATTCCAAACGAGCATACTAACCCGCAATTGCCCTTACCGCAGTGCAACCGGACTGAAAGACCACCGGCTACTATGACAAGGGCATTACCGCAAACTGCATGACCAAGGCCTCCATGACCCGCGTGGGTGACAGCTACTAAGGCCCGGCGGCAAACACCGGCAAACTGCCGAGCGAATTGGCCAAGCCCCAGGAGCGTGCCGATACCGTAGCGCCTCTGGTGGTCTATCTTGCCTCTCCCGTAGCCTTGCAAGCTATCCAACTTACGAATCGGCGCGTATGGTCAGCGGCTCGCAACAACAAGAACCGACGCCATGGAGAACATCGAATACCTCATCATCGTCAGCGCGCTGGCCCTGCTGGTGTACTACTTCACGCTGATGATGTCGGGGGTGGCCCGGGTGCGCTACAAGATCGAGGCGCCCGCGATTTCCGGCGACCCCGACTACGAGCGCTACGTTCGCGCCCATCACAACACCATGGAGCACCTGGTGCTGTTCCTGCCCGCCATGTGGCTGTTCGCCGTCGCCGTGGATCCCACCTGGGCCGCGGGTATCGGCATCATCTGGCCGGTGGCGCGCCTTGGCTATGCGCTGGGTTATCACGCCCACGCGCCCAAGCGCATGCCATGGCTGCTGGCCAGCATGCCACCGATTTACGTGCTGGCATTGGGCTCTCTCATCGGGGGGATCTGGCGCTTGCTGTAGTCCGGTGATAGGCATTAGGGGCGCGCAGTAGCCGCCAACCCCTGACGCTCTACCAGGGCAAGGGCGTGCCGTCCCAGTGCACGAAACAACCGTGTATCGAAGGGTCGCATCCATTTGCCAGCGCAACAAGCCGATCGGCGGCCTTCCGCGCGGACACACATTCACGTCCACGCAAAAAGGCATTGGACAGTGGTGAACGCGTCGTGCCCGGATGTACGGCCGCTACAATCGGATGGTTCCGACGCCGCCCGGCCTCGATGGCCAGATTTCGCACGCCCATATTCAGCGCCGCTTTAGACATGCGGTAGGAATACCAACCCCCAAGCCCATTGTCGCCGATGCTGCCCACCTTGGCGGAGAGAATCAGCACCTCCGAGCGCTCTGCGTGAAAGAGCAGCGGCAAACAGCCCTCGACATATCGCAAGGGCGCCAGCGCATTTGACCGAAACGATTTCATCGCATGATCGCAGCTGAGTTCACGCAGCGCCTTCTCCGGGCGATTGTGACTGTCATGCAGAAACCCCACGCAGACAAACACCTGATGGAGACGCTCGACGTGGGACTTCAGCTTGCCCGTCAATGCTGCCGGCGCCTCCTTCAAGGCATCGTGAGCCAACCAGGTGACGTCCCTACCAATCGCAGCCACCGGGCGCGCACTCAGGGCGACCACATGGTTCACTTCGATCCGACTAGCCAGCCTATCCACCAGCGCGGCGCCAATCCCGCTGCCAGCGCCAATGACCAACACATTCTTTTCTCTTACGACTCCAGCATCCGATTTGTTCAACCGAGACTCCATATTAGACATAAATGAGACAACTAAAAGAATATGGCCAAAATAAGGCATATGTCTAGAATTAATCGAAATTTCTGGGAGATATATGTTGACATACGTTAGTCATTATCTAGACTACTGCACCGTTACTTAGACAAAAGGTTGACTCAAATGGCTTACAAGATCGTTTCACAACACCCCATGTTCTTCGGTTCGACCGCGGTGGCCGCCAGCGGCACATTCGCGACCTTGCTGTCGCTCATCAGCTAAGAGAGGTTCCTGCGATATGACGCCCAGACAGCTGAAACGAATAGGCAGGCAGCGCCCGGTAAGCACTCGGATCATCGCCGACGGCTGCCGCGACTATCTTGTCGAGGTTTCGTCCAAATTTGGCGCCGGGCTGCTTACAGACCGGCGCGGTGAGCGCTTGCGCTATCGCAGCCTGGTGGAAGTTTATGAAGTCCTTCGCCGCTGCGGGATAGAGCGCTCGATACTCAGCCAGCGGGTAGCGCACGATGAGACCATTGGCGGTGGAGGCCGCCATGGACCCGCCGAATTCGCTGACATGCCAGTCACCGTAGTGGCCTAATTTCCCGGGTGAGGGCCGGCGGCTCCTTCCTTCATGCACTCCCTACCGCCGGCCCTCGCCCACTCTCGCTTAATGCCCACCCACCGGTCGGCGCCTGCAACACAATGGCTTACCATAGACCGCTAACCGCACAGGAGTTGGCATGTCCGCTAAAGAGACGCCTTTCGCCATCAGCGCCGTCACCCATCTAACCGGCATTTCGCCCCACACCTTAAGAAAATGGGAGAGCCGTTACTCAGTTGTGCAGCCCAAGCGCACACCCAGCGGCCGCCGCGTCTACACCCAATCCGACGTCGACAAGCTCGCGCTGCTGAAAGCGCTGGTCGCCCAGGGTCATCCCATTTCGGTTTTGAGTTCCCTCAGCGACGCCGAGCTCCAAGCCCTTCAGCACCAGCTCCCCGAAATCAAAGAATCCAGAGCGGCGGACCAGATCATTGTGGTTGGACACATGCTCACCGCAACGCTGAAGCGCGAACCGCTGCAACACGATAACGTGGAACTGCTGGCCACCGATGCGAGGCAGTGGCTCGCAGATGGGGAACCACGCGGCGAGCCCGGGTCGCGGGCGTTGGTGGTCGAGCTATCCACGGTAGAAGCAACGGAAGCCAATCAGCTGGCCAGGGCGGCCAGCGAGTTCGATCAAGTGATCCTCGTGTATGGATTCACCACCCAGGCGACGGTTGCGCAGCTATCCGACAAAGGCATTCTTTGCCTCAAAGCGCCCGCAGACGCACGTCAGCTGGCGAGCAATCTACTTTTTCGAGCCAATCCGCCCGCCGTATTGGACGTACTCAACGACCCGAGGATTCCCCGCAAGCAATACGACGAACAAGCGATCGCAGCACTCGCTGCAATTCCTCCGAAGATCGCGTGTGAGTGCCCCGCGCACATCGCTGCGCTGCTTTCCGATATCAATGCGTTCGAGCAATACAGCCTGAACTGCGAGGACAGCGCGCCTGGGGACCGCGCTTTACACGCCCGATTGCGCCTGATTGCCGCCAACGCCCGTGCCCTGTTTGAGCAGGCGGTGGCCGAAGTAGCGCAAGCCGAGGGCATGGACCCCGAACGGCTCAAAGTGTGATCGCTGGCTAAATGGGCTGGGCGGGTTTGCGTTGCCTGAGCGGAGCGAGCCCCTGCATTCTGTCGGTGAAATCCCAGCTGGTGATCCAGGTCGGTTCGACCAAGATAGCCACTTCCGTGTGCGATCGGGAGGAGAGCCATCGAGCCAACGAGTGGTCGTCGTCCTGAATGTACTTGTCCAGCACATCCTGGAGCGCTTGCGAGCCTACCTCGTGCACGCAGCGGGCTTCGCCATTTCCCCGAATACCCCGGTACGGCAGATCGTTGGTGGACACGTCGAAGGCGACTTCGGGGTCAGCGCCGAGCGAGCGGATCACCAGAGACTCTCTGACAGCGCAGGCAACCAGGGCCGAATCAGAAAAGCAGAACCACAAGGGCACCACGAGCAATCCCCGTTTGGAATTGAACCCCAGCCGCATGGGCATCACCGCACCGTGCAGAAATTCTGAAATTTCAGCGCCGGTCCAGGCTCCATAGCGCGCGCCTGCTTCTAATTTGAACATGGCCACCGTCGATATAAGGGACTGCCTATATTAACCCCTACCGGTAGAAATGGGTTCCATTCACACCGGCTTCACGTACCCATCCTTATTCTTAAAACCATGAAAAAGCCAATCGCTTGCGCCGCAGCCCTCCTTGTCGCAGCTCTGATAATGGCGGATCTGCCCGCACATGCTCTGGAAGAGCCCAGCTACGAGGTGGTTTCCAGCTCGGAGGACTACGAGCTGCGCCGCTATGCGCCCTATGTGGTTGCACAAACCCAGGTGCGGGGAGATTTCTCCACCGCCGGCAACCGAGCGTTCAGAATTCTGGCCGGCTACATCTTCGGCCGAAATGAGGAACAGGAGAAGATGGCCATGACGGCACCGGTGACCAGTCACGCATCCGAACAAGACGCACAATGGGTCTACCGGTTCGTGATGGAGTCCAAGTACACCCTGGACAGCCTGCCCACACCAGTTGATCCCCGCGTAAGCATCAAACCCATACCCGGAAAGCTGTTCGCGGTACGGCGCTTTCGAGGCTCCTGGTCAGCACAGAACATCGCCGGACACGAAGCCAAACTTCGCGACGCAATTGCACTGGACGGCCTGTCACACAACGGCCCCCTGCTGGTTGCCCGCTACAACCCACCCTTCACGCCCTGGTTCATGCGCCGCAACGAAGTCATGCTGGAGGTCACACCACCTCAGAGCTGATTGCCACGCGCTTGGACGGCTCCTGCTAAAGCGGTATCTTGCTCAAATCAGGGTTCGAGGGACATCCAGTGGCTGAGTCATTTGCCGACGTAATGCAGCGAGCGATCGGGTCCGAAGCTCTCGAAGGAGCCGGGGACCTGGGGGGCAAAGCCGACTTCCCACTCATGCCCCTGGGAGAGGCTGCCGACATGGGATTCGCCCAAGACGGCACGCCGTTCTTCGACCCGCGCATCTTCTACTCGGCAGAATTCCGGCGCAATCCTTGGCCCTACTACCGGATTCTGCGCAACCACTACCCCGTCTACTTCAACAAGCTGAACAACACCTATTACGTAACGCGCTACGCCGACATGACGGAGTGCTACTACGACGACATCGGCTTCAACACCATACCCAAGGGCTCATCCAACGGCGTGCTGGGTAACGTCACTCACGAGTTCAGCGGCGTCGAGCACCGCCGCCGACGCAACCTGTTCGGTCAGCATCTTGTCGGCAAAGCCCTGGAACATCGCGTGCCCGCCATCGAGCGCCTGGCCCAGGAGATGATCGAGGCTTTTCCCAGCCTGGACGAGAGCGTGCGCAAAGTGAACGGCAATGTGGCCAGCGTAGAGCTCGGCCGCGCGTTCGCCTACGAGTTCCCGGTGCGGGTGGTGTGTGATGTGCTGGGGTTTCCGAAGGAGGCGCAGCACCACTTCTTCTACTGGTACGACTCCATCATGTCTGGACTCGGTGCCTCGGAGACACACAAGCAGGGGATGGAAGCACGCCAGCACCTCGAAGACTACGTGGCAGACCTTGTCGAAGAGCGGCGCAAGAACCCAGGCTATCTGTACGATAACGAGGGCAACAAGCTGGGGCTGGACATCATCTCCAAGCTCTGCGCCAGCAGAATCGATGGCGACTACCTGAGCTCCGTGGAGATCACCTCCTATATCGCGCTGGTGGTTGCCGGCGGCGGCGAAACCACCCGGGGCACCATAATGAACATGTGGTACCAGCTCCTGCAGCACCCGGACCAGTTCGCCGCCGTGGTTGCCGACGACGGGCTGTGGGACGCGGCGTTCCACGAGACGCTGCGCCACTCCAATCCCATCGGTGGCCAGCCGCGCCACGCCACCTTCGATGTGGAGCTGCACGGCGTGCACATCCCCGCCGGCTCCCTCATTGAGATGGTGAATTTTTCCGGCAGCCACGACGAGCGCGTGTTCGAAAACCCGGACAATTTCAACCTGTTTCGCAGCGACCTGTACAGCGGCAAGCTGCTGCGCAGCGGATACAACAAGGGCGGGGTGTGCAGCCACATGGCGTTCGGCGTGGGGCCGCACATGTGCCCCGGCGCCTGGATCTCGCACCAGGAAGCCACCATCGGATCGCGCATCCTGGCGCGGCACCTGCTCAACGCCCGGGTGAACACCGACATGATGCCCAAAGACATCGACGGGGTGAGCCTGGCGCCTATCGGCATCAACAAGCTGCGCGATCTCTGGATCGACTACGACCTGGCCTAGTCTGCGCCCATGAGCGAACCGTCAAAATTCGTCGAGCAGAGCCGCCGCAAGCCGGTTAAGGTGCTGGGCAAATCACAACCCAGCATGTCGCGCAGCGGAATGCCGCTGTTTGCCCGCAACGGCACCCCGTCCGACTACCGAACCTACGAGATTTATCAGCGCGAGCGGGTGCACGAAGCCACCGAGAAGATTCGCCCCATCGCGCTGACATCCGACGAATTCGTACGCGACCCCTATCCCATACTGGGAACACTGCGCGAGAACTATCCCTGCTACCGGGACTGGTTGGGCAACGCTTACTGGCTCACCCGCTACAACCAGGTAACCTCGGTGTTCGCCGACGACGCCAATTTCGAAAGCCGATCCAAGCTGTGGTTCTACCGGCTGCCCGACTACGGGCGTGACCTGCGCGATGAACTGGCCGTGCAGTTTGCTCAGGAGAAGCTCATCGACGCCAATGCGGCGCCCATTGCCCAGCACATTGCGGATGAATTCGTCCGGCGCGGCAGCGCCGATCTGGCGCTGGAGTTCGCAGCCCGGCTGCCCTTGGAGTTGCTGGTCAGCACGCTGGATCTGCCCAGGCAGGACTTCGACTTCTTCGTGGAGCGCTACTGGCGCATGCAGCGCGGCTTTGGCTGGAACCCTGCAGACGAGCAGGCAGGCAGGATTGCCATGGCCGAGCTGGCTGCCTATTTCGAGCCCCTGCTGGCAGCCAGACGCGAAAAACCGGGAGACGATGTGATCTCCGCAATCGCCGGCCTGCAACTCGACAGCGGGCCAGCTACCGGCGAGGACGTGGTGGTCACCCTGCTGGAGGGGGATCACGAAACCATGCACGGAGCCCTGGCCAACCTCTGGTTCCTGCTGCTGACCCACCCCGACCAGTTCGCGAAGGTTCGCCAGGAGCGGCGTCTGCTGAAGTTCGCCTACCTGGAAGCGCTGCGCCACTCCACTCCGGTATTGTGGAAAAAGCGCTTTGCGCGCCATGAGGTGGAGCGGTTCGGCCGGCTGCTGCCAATCGGCGGACTGTTCTACTGCGCCGCCGCCGCGGCCAACCGCGACCCCTGGATATTCGAAGACCCGGACACCTTCGACATCGAGCGCCGCGATCTCTGCCAGCGCGAGCCGCGCGGTCACTACCGCAGCGACGGGCTCGCCGCGGGGGTAGCTCTGGGGCTTGGCAAGCCGTCAAAACACCCCGGGATGCCCGAAGACCGGCCGCGTTCGCTCTATGCGATTACCCGAGACACTATCGTCACGGCCTCCAGCGTACTGCTCGATACCGCCCCCAAACTTCGCCTGGAATCCGGCGCGCAGCCCGCACTGGGATCACTGCGGCTCGGGGAGATGCACACCTGCTGGAACCTCCCCGTTCGCTTCTGAAGGCGCGACCAAACTCGAAACCTGCAACAAATTGGCGCCGCCTAGCATCAACCGCTAACCAGTGCCGTCCGGTCTGCTACGCAACCACCATCAGCGCGGACAACGCGGATTCGGCATTGCTATGGGGATCCCTCGCCGACGAACGGCGCAGCATCTGCAGCAAACCCAGCGAGCCGATTCCAAGATTGCTAAGCGCGCGCCGATACCAATTGAGTTTCATCATCGTGCGCGATCTACCGTGAGGGTTCGAGCGACAAGCCTGTCAGGACGCAGATACTCCTCGTAGTATGTTCGATTCGCTTGCCTCATATTCATGCACTTCGCAGGGTCATTTACTAGATCCAATACCAAATCAACGCACGCACGCGCACTGGTAAATTCCAGATAGTGCTTACCCTTGGAAAATGCAGGAACCAAATAATTCAGCGGCTCACTGACGATGGCCTTTGAGTGGGCAACGTACTCTCCTAATTTCCATCCAATGGATCCATGCAGACCGGTTGTAGCAATGCAGACGGTCGCAAAATCACGCATTAACTTCAGATAATCGACCTTGTTGGAGCTCACGGGAGCAAGCAATTGCGGATAGTGGCGTTCTGCATAAGCGGTACGCGAAAATCCCGCAATACAACGCTCACCAAACGCCGAGCGCAGCCGGCTAATGCACTCCGCGCGCATTTCGTTGATTTCTTCCCGACGCGGCATGCCATGACCCGGCGAATCGTCAGGCTCCCACGCACGAGTAAGAAACATCACGCCCGGGGCTTGCTCGCGCGGCGGCGCCTGCAATCGACTGACATTGAGGTGGGTCTGAAACCTTCTCCGAATCGGCCCGACCAGCGCCTTCAATTTGTCGACCGCCGAATGATTGAGCATGAGGTTTCTAACGGGCGCATGCCAATCCAAGCGGTCGGGATACACCTCGTAGTTAAGCCCCAGCGGCCTAACCTTGTCGCCGTTCTCCACACTGGAAAGGTACTGGGAATAATGGCTGCGCTTGTAGTAAATATCGCATTGATCCATCCCTGACCGATCCAGGGCGTAACCATCAATCACATCGTAGAAGATTCTGTTCTCGTCAATTTGAGCAAGGAGTCCAGACCCACCCCAGCTGTATTTCAAACGGATGGCACCCTGCCTAGCCAGCATCGAGAACCCAGTAAAGATCTGTTGATAGTGTTGGGTATTAGAACCAACAGTAAGAGCGACTTCCTGCGGTGATACAACGTGACCCGACTTCATCATCGCGCATCCTTAATCACTTGAGCCCGATCAAAGCCGTCCAGCACATCGAGAAAGCGCTGACCGTATTTCTGCAGCTTAGACTGACCGATACCGGACACTTCCAGCATGTCGCCGAGACTCCCTGGTCGACGCTCAATCAATCCTAGCAGGGTGGCATCGTGAAAGACCACGTAGGGAGGCACGCCGGCATCGTCCGCGATCTGCTTGCGAAGCGCGCGCAGCGCATCCAGCAGTGCTTCGTCCTCAATTTCCACAGTGGCCTTTGGTCGCTTGCCCCTGCGCACCCTGGCGGTCTTGGTCTGAGCGGGATCTTCGCGTAGCAGCAACGTCTCTTCGCCACGCAGCAGCGCACGGCTGGCTTCGGTGAGTTGCAGCGCGCCAAAACCGTCATGGTCAACCCTCAGGTACCGTCCTACCACCAGCTGCCGAATGACTGAACGCCACTGCGCGTCGGTCAGATCAGCGCCTACACCGAACGTACTGAGCCGCTGGTGTCCGAATCGCAGCACCTTGTCGCGAGATTGGCCGCGCAGCACGTCGATCACATGGCCCGCCCCAAAACGCTGGCCGGTTCGGTACACACAGGACAGGGCTTTCTGCGCAGTCTCGGTACCGTCCCAGGTGACCGGTGGCCGCAGGCAGATATCGCAGTTGCCGCAGTCCTCCGGCAACGTCTCGCCAAAATATTCCAGCAGGTGGCGGCGCCGGCAGCTGGTGACCTCACACCAGCCCAGGAGGCGGTCCAGCTTGGAGCGCTCCACCCGCTTGTGTTCGACGCCAGCATCAGATTGCTCGACCATCCGTGACAAGCGCACTACATCCTGCAACCCATATACCATCCAGGCATCCGCCGGCTCTCCGTCGCGACCGGCGCGCCCTGTTTCCTGATAGTAAGCCTCGGTGCTCTTAGGTAGATCCAGGTGAGCCACGAAGCGCACGTCCGGCTTGTCGATACCCATGCCAAAGGCGATGGTCGCCACCATCACTACCGCGTCATCGCGCAAGAAGCGCTCCTGATGGTGCATGCGAGTTTGCGCATCCAGCCCCGCGTGATAGGGCAAGGCATCAAAACCCCGCCCGTGCAGCCATTCGGCAGTGGACTCCACGCTCTTACGCGACAGGCAGTAGACGATGCCCGACTCACCCTCGTGGTCCGCCAGGAATCTGAGTAGCTGGGTCTTGGCGTCGGTCTTGGGCTGCACGGCGTAACAGATGTTCGGACGGTCGAATCCGCCGATAAACTCGGCCGGCTCGGCCAGGTCCAGGCGCGCGACGATGTCCGCTCGCGTACGGGCATCCGCGGTAGCCGTGAGCGCCATGCGCGGTACCCCGGGAAATGCCGCACCCAGACGGTGCAGCTCCAGGTAATCCTGACGAAAGTCGTGACCCCAGGAAGACACGCAATGGGCCTCATCGATGGCGATCAGGCAGACGCCACAACCCCTAAGCATGCCGAGCGTATCCGCTTGCATGAGGCGCTCAGGAGCGATGTAGAGCAGATCAAGGTCGCCGCGCTCCGCCCTGGCAACTACGGCATCCTGCTCGACCCGCGACAACGACGAGTTGAGGAAAGCGGCCCGCACGCCCAACTGCTCCAGGGCGCGCACCTGATCCCGCATCAGTGCGATGAGCGGCGAAACCACCACGCCAAGCCCAGGGCGCAACAGGCTCGGTATCTGGTAGCACAGAGACTTGCCACCCCCTGTGGGCATCAGCACGAGTGCATCATTTCCGGCGCACACATGATCGATGATGTCCGCCTGATCACGGCGAAATTCCCCATAGCCGTATACGTCGCGCAAAATCGACAGCGCGCTGAGCTCGGTGGGAGCACCCGGTTTGGAGGTTGATTCATGCATCAGGCGACCAAGAGCCTTTTTAGGCTCTGGGCAAGCGTAAAGCAATGCGCTGAGCTCGCAAACGAACCGCCGTTACGCCACTACCCGGCCTACATACACCCACCGGTCGCCCAGTCTGGTAAAGCTACTGCGCTCCTCCAGACGATGGCCCCTGCCGCTAATCTTGTAGCGCGCCACGAACGCCACCTCTGCGTCCGAGTCGGCCTCGCCACCACCCTCCACATCGGTCACCTTCAGCCCCAGCCAGCGTTGCTGCGGGTCCAGGTGGATAGTGGCCGGGCAGGTGGCCGGATGCCAGGAACGGCGCAAGTAATCGACGTTTCCGTTGACGAACGCTGAATAGCGCGAACGCATGAGGGCTTCGGCACTGGCCGCCTGCACCTTGCCAGCAAGGATCGGCGCACAGCAGGCGCCAGCGGATTTGCCACTATCGCACCAGCACGCTTCAGTACACGCCATCAACCATGTCCTGCAAAAAAGCCTCCGCGCCGCCGGGGGCAAAGCTGGTGCGATAGCACACCCGGTTACCTGGCAAGGCCGCATCGCACGCCAGCGCTGGCCCACCAAAATGCCTCGAGACAGCAGTGCCTTTGTTTTCCATGGCTCGAACGTGTGCTCCGGTGCCCGCCACCTGGCGGGTGTGTTCAAAACTACACCTCACCACGGTCACGCCGGTCAGTTCCAGTTCGGGTGCGTTCATGGCTTCCATGATGGCGCAGCCGTCGTCCATATCCCGCAAGCGCCCTTGGTGGCGCACGCCTCGAGCAACGTCAGTGTCAATCACCAGTGGAATCATAGGTGCGCCCGGGATCATACCACCGTGAGCATGCAGCCAAGGCGTCGTATCAGTGCCGGTCCAGAGAATGTCAGACGGACAGCCGTGAGCACGTTCCGCGAACTCGCTTTGTTCATGCCCAGCACGGGCTACAGACAGGCTGCGGTAACAAATGGCATTTTGCGGCAGACGAGTTTAGCCGCGGGCATACCCCTAAACCTTGTTGGTCATCGGGCGTCGGTGGGAACGACAGCCCATCGGCCGCCATGCCTGTGTTCATAGAGTTTGCTATGGTTGCGGGTCAATCGCCGCAGCAAACGATCCATTCTTCGCTTGATGGCGCGGCGGTCCAGGCAGCATTGATACCAGTGAGGGGGGGACCATGGAAGACCAGCTGATCGACGTGTACCTGGTGTGCAATGCACGCTTTCACGACACCAATTTTGCTCGTTTGGAGCTACTCAAGCTGCTCGGCGAAAACGAAGACATCCACACGCGGGTCGCAGACAGCTTCGCCGACACCGAAGGGATCAAGAACTCCAAGCTGCTCATTACCTACACCTGCGACCTCAGGCCCACCCCCGAGGAACAGGTTGCCCTGGGGGAGTTTCTGAGCGCCGGCGGCCGGTGGTTCGCACTGCACGCAACCAACGCGATCCTAGAATTCGTAGATGGCGGCAAGGTGGACACCCCGGATATCGCCCCCGACTTCATGAATATGCTGGGCAGCCGCTTCGTTGCCCATCCGGCCAATCAGAAGATCTCCATCCGGGTCACCGATGTCGAACACCCCCTCACCACGGATATTTCCGACTTCGAGGTAGAAGACGAGGAGCCCTACTACTGCGAGCCGCTCGGCGAGCAGACCGTGCTGCTGGAAGCATCCTACAGCGAGCCCTCGGAAGGCTACGTGCAATCCAGCTACGGCACCGACCGGGACAACCACCCGCAGATGTATCTGCACCCATGGGGAGGCGGCGAGGTACTGTATCTCTCCTTGGGGCACTGCTCGGGCAAGCACGACATGAAGCCTATGGTGGATATCAATACCGTAGTCAGAGGTTCCTGGAACTCACCCGTGTACTACGAACTGCTGCGCAGGGGAATTCGCTGGGGCATTGGGGACCTGTAGTGCGCGGCTAGGCGTTGTTGCCCGCGCCAGGGGTCCTGGCCGCCATCCGATAGGCGTTGATGCCCAGGCTCTGCCGAATCTCTACGGTTGCCTCGGCGGTAGCTTCATCGAGCGGAATGCCTGTGGCATCGGCGACGCGAACCATGCGCTCGAAATGACCCACCACACCGGCCGCATCCACCAGGCCGTCGCCCCCAACCGCGTCGATTATCACCGAGCGAGCGTCGGCCAGCTCGGAATCATCTCCCACAATCACCGCTTCGGCGAAACGCGCCAGCACGTTTCCGTGTGGGACCTTGTCATCAACCATTCCGGCCCCCTGAATCAGCCCCGTTAGGTCCACCGCTTCGCCCCTGGTCTGCATGCTCAAACTGAGCATCATTGCGTGTGAGGCAGTTCAGTAGAAGCACTCGTTGATGGCGGAAACCCGGCCGGCCAGCAGCTCAACCTGCTCGCGCCCCAGCGCACGCCGGTAGGCGAAGTCGCCGGCCTTGTCTAGCGGCAGATATTGCGCCGCGCTCAGAATGCGCAGATCGCGCACGGCATCGGGCACCAGGCTCAAGGCGCGCAGGCCGTAAAAGTTGCTGTTGTCGTCCCACAGATCGTCGTTGGGCGGCGGGG
Source organism: Gammaproteobacteria bacterium UBA2965 (assembly GCA_002348385.1). Classification (GTDB taxonomy): domain Bacteria; phylum Pseudomonadota; class Gammaproteobacteria; order Pseudomonadales; family Azotimanducaceae; genus UBA2965. The sequence continues at coordinate 70,105 of DEBD01000007.1, forward strand.
GCTGGCCCACAGCCAGCATGGGAACGAACGCCTGGCCGGCAGGCTCCGCCTCGGGTTGCACCCTGCTGGGCTCTCCGTCCACCGGGGCGGGCAGCTCGTGCAGCGGCGCGCCAAGCCCCCGGCAGGTCTGATCCATGCTGCGCACGGCCACCGCCACACCCAGCGCCTCCACGTAATGCGCATCACTCAAACCGGCAGCGGCAAGATCGTCGATGTCGGCCTGAGTCATGCGGACAGCGTCGGTAGTGGCAAAGTGAATGATGTCCACCAACTCGGCTGGCAGCACGTCCGCATGGCTCGGCGCCAGCTGATGCGCACCTTGAACAGCATGGGGACTCAGAGCCTCTCGGCGTTGTTCGCAAAGCGGGCAGTCACGGGCCGAGCGCGTGGCAGCCACCATGGCCACGCGCTGGGCGCCCGTCCACCAGGCCCCGGGACGAGCGATGCGGGACAACACCGCGGCGTGAGCCTCGATGAGATCCTCGCGAACGGGCACGACGCATTGGGCCAGGTCGTGCTGCACGCCGACCAACACTGTTTCGTCCATCCATTGATCCAGTTCAAACATGATGAGCCTGTCGTTGGGTGGTCGGCTGCTGCTTGATGGCCAACGTAGCCATGGAGGTGGGCATGTAGGCATTGGGCGGCGTGGCGTCATCCTCCCACCAATCTTCATAGAAACCGGCGATGATGAAGCC
>DEBD01000037.1:0-33007 GCA_002348385.1 Gammaproteobacteria bacterium UBA2965
GACGTCCGGTTTTCGATGTTGCGGTCCACAACCCAGAAATGATTGTAGTTGCCGGTAGCAGGGTCATACGATTCATGCTCTTGGTCGTCGGCGACGATGGACTTGAACACCGAATCTCCAAACGCTGCCTCGCCGTCACCGCCGAACAGCTCGTCATGCTTAGCTTTGAATCGGGCCACTTCCTCGGCCGTAAGCTCGGCCTTATCGGCCAGCGCTTCGGGACGTTCCAGCGGGGTCGCCGCGTTGTTGGCCCATACTCCCTGCATGTCGGGACGGCCTTCGGGCGTGCGGGGAATGTCCGCAAAGCCAGGCAATGCTGCCAAGGCCACCAGCCCAGTGATCACAAACCGTAGGCTACGCATGCTCCCCTCCGCGGTCCAAGATCATCTGATTATACTCACCAAATCACAAAACGCAGCCGCGCGGAATCATTCTCCGTAGGCCAGTTCCAGAAGTTCCAGAACGTCACCCACCTGCAAGGCCCAGAACCACACCGCTCCCACAAGAATCAGAAGCGAAGCGCCGAGCGCGACCTTTTGGAGCGTTCTGGAACTCATAGCCACCTCACGAAAACCCAATCCAGCGACCACATGCCGCTACGGTAATCCACACCGTCATGGACGCCACGGCCACGCAACGCAACACCCAGGGGCTGATGGATTGGTGGTCGTGACGAAGTAGCGGACGTCGGATTGCATAAACAAACACGACACCAACCACCAGCGCGGCCATCTTGGCCCAGAACATCTCGTTGTAATACAGCTTCATCGCCACTGCCGCGCTCATGTATACGCCGGACACCACGAGGCCGAGCAGGGCGATGCTGAACCATTTCTGGGTGTTCGCCAGCACCACTTCCGAGGCTACGTCCCTCAACAGAACCCCCAGCAACCGCAAGTCGCCCAGGAGCACCATGCCGCCCAGCAGGGCCAGCGCGAGCAGGTGCACCATCTGCACCACAGCGAACATCCCCGCACTGGATTTGGACAATGTTGCCAGGTAGGAGGCGTCGAGCCATTCGAAAAACCAGAGTACGTCCACCTGCCCTCTACTCCAAAGCCGCCAACTCGTCTGCGCAGCCGGCCGCCCAATATATCCAGCGGGGCATTTCCCGGTAACAATCGAACCAGTCGTAAGCGATAGCTCTGCCGCACAGAACCACGCCAGCCCACAAACCTAGTGACAAGCCCGCTCCCACACGTATACGTTTCGGTGGGCGCGGGCTCGTATCCCAGTCACCCACCGACGCGCGCATCTTGCCCCGGAACAGCCAGGCGTTCACACCCGCGGCGATGAGCAGAACTACTTTGATGCGAAACCACACACTCTGCGTGGTGCGAACGGGTATGGCGTAAAACAGAATGAAGCCCGTTACCAGCATGACGGCAAAACCGATCATCATTGGCTTGTCCAGACGCGCCGCCATTGTCGATGCGGGGATGTTAGTGAAGCCAACTCCCAGCATGCGCAGATCGATGGCCATGAGCATGCCGAGAAACAGCATGAGGGTAAGCACGTGGGTGGTCTCGACCCAGGCGTACACGTACAGCGACTCGTGCAGCCCTGTGCTCCACTCATGAGTATCCAGCCAGCGTGCCAACGCCAACAGCCACTCGTTGAGCAAAACAAACCCCTCCCATATCTTCAGCGACCATCTTAGGCCTGAAGCCGCACGCTTGGAAGGCGAAGCGCGACGCAAGCGAGAAGCTTGCGTTATGCTGGCTCAATTTTCCGAACCAACGGTCACGAGCATGAGCGAAGACAGCGCGCCTTACACGCCCCCGAAAGTCTGGACCTGGGACAAGGAGAGCGGCGGTCGCTTCGCCAACATCAATCGCCCTGTGGCCGGTGCCACCCACGACAAGGAACTGCCCGCCGGCGAGCACGCCCTGCAGCTGCACTCCCTGGCCACCCCCAACGGTATCAAGGTCACCGTCCTGCTTGAGGAATTGCTAGAGCTTGGTATCGAAGACGCTGAGTACGACGCCTATCTCGTGAACATTGGCGAGGGCGATCAGTTCGCTAGCGGCTTCGTGGCCATCAACCCCAACTCCAAGATTCCAGCCCTGTCGGATCGCAGCACCACGCCGCCAACCCGCGTTTTCGAGTCCGGCGCAATCCTGCTGTATCTCGCGGAGAAGTTTGGCGCTTTCATTCCCCAAGATCCTTCGGCACGGGCGGAATGTCTGTCCTGGTTGTTCTGGCAGATGGGCAGCGCCCCGTATCTAGGTGGCGGGTTCGGGCATTTTTACGCCTACGCACCGGAGAAGATCGAGTACTGCATTAATCGCTACGCGATGGAGGTGAAGCGGCAGCTGGACGTTCTGAACCAACATCTGGCTGAGCGGCGGTTTCTCTGCGGCGACAACTACACCATTGCGGATATCGCCAACTACGCGTGGTACGGCGCCGTGGTGCTGCACAACATCTACGAGGCTGCCGAGTTTCTGGAGGTCTCCTCGTACACCAACGTGGTGCGCTGGGCACAGGAAATCGAGGCGCGTCCAGCAGTTCAGCGTGGCCGTCGTGTCAACAAAGCCTGGGGGCCAGAAGAGCAACGCGTTCCGGAGCGGCATGGTCCCACCGACTTCTAGACCCGCTAGCACCCGGATCGGCGCAGCACCTGCCGCCTAGGGCGCACCCGCAAACCCAAGCACTGCCCGCGTGCCAGCAATATGCGCGGGGGCCCGAAGAGCATCAAATCACTAGGGGTACCCGCGCAGGAACGGGAAACACAGCGAAAATGCCTTCATGAGGTAATGGCGTAGCAGATAGCGGGCATTGCGCGGCGTCCAGAGCCGCTCGGCCACCGTAACCGACAGTGTCAGATTGCGACTGGTGTGGAACCAGCTCGGCGGCATGATCAGAACCTCCCCCGCTCGCAGGACCGCACGGTAGGGGTGCAGATCCGCGTTGTCGAACCCAGGGCTGTTGCGCTCGGAGAACGGGTCGAACTGCGAAAACATTTCGGCCTGACGCGGCGCCTGACGGTAGGCACCCAGAGCGTAGCGATCTTCCGGGGGAAACAGCACGAACTCCTTTTCCCCCTGAAGCTGCAGAAAGCACACCAACGGCCCGCGGGCATCCTGATGCAGCCTCCCAAAACCAGTGCCAGCCGGGCCCACGAAAAGCTCCTGGTCACAGCCGCGCCCGGACCAGGGGCGCAGAAGATTTCGCCCCACCAAACTAGGCATGCGATAGAAATCCAGCAACCGGGGGAAGTTCTCCGGAATGGACAGGTTGCTCAGATACATGATGAGCCCGGATTCCGCTTCATCCAGAAACTCACGCACCGTAAGCTCACTTGCCATGCTTTGGAGTGCCAGCACATCCTCCGGCGGGAACCACGCGAGCTTGGCAATACGCAAAGTGGAGCCGTAAGAGACATCCAACTGGTTGATCTGTAAGTCGCCGTAGCCGGTCCGCAGGGCCTCCATCAGCCCGTCCGCGTCGGAGTCACAGACACTGGAGGCATCGCAAATCAGCGGGGTAGAACGAAACGCCTGGAGATACTCTCTCGATGACAGAGATTCACAGCGCTTGACATCGCCCGCATCCCGAAGCCGGTCTGAAAGCGGTTGCGCGGCAGCATCGACTACGATGCCGTATTTCTCCACTACCGCCGCTTGGCGCTCGCGGATTTCGCGGATTCGCTCCTGCATCTGGATCAGCACCCTCCAATTGAGCCGCTCAGGCCAGGGCCGTGAACCGGAAAGCCTAGCAGACCCTATCTGCGACTTCTTGAATGCGGGTCGCAAAGCCTCCAGATGGTGCCGAGAGGGGCTCTTAAGCCACGGTCTGAGCCAGCGAAGCCGAGAATATGCAAATCCCCATGATGACCAGCATCACACCGAAGCCTCGTTGCAGCTTCTCCTTGGGCAGCTGGCGTGCGGTGTGCGCTCCCGCCACGCTGCCCGCAATGCCCAACGCCGCGATGGACAGAATTACGGTGTAGTCAAGCTGATGGCCTTGTAAGGCGAGTACGTCCTGATACTTGATGAAACCCACGAGAGACTTGAAGGCGATAATCACCAAACTGGTTGCCACAGCACGCACCATGGGCAAGCCACCCAGCGCCATGAGGGCGGGCACGATCAGGAATCCGCCACCCACCCCGGCAAATCCTGTCACCACGCCTACCACCACGCCATCGGCCCCGATGCGCCAGAAGCGCCGTTGCGACGGGTCGCCGGTTGCTGCGTCGCGAGCCGCGCAGGTGCCGGACTTGAGCATAAAATACCCCGCCAGCGCCATCACCACGGCAAACACGCCCAGCTGCGCGGTGCCACTCACGTAGCCCGAAGCCCAGGCACCGCTATAGGTGCCGGCCATCCCCGGAACGCCGAAAAGCACTACCGTGCGCCAATCTACCAGGCGCTCGCGGATGTAGCTGACGCTGCCTGCCAGCGCAATGATGCCCACGATGGCGAGGGAGCCGGCGATCGCCACCTTCTCGTCCTGGCCGAGCAGATAGCGCAGTACCGGCACCGTGAGAATGGAACCGCCCGAACCCATCAATCCAAGGCTGAAACCGATGACCAATGCACCCGGCCACAACAGGATGACGGCCATGTCAGACTATCTCCGCGGGCTTGGAGCAGAAATCGAGCATCTGGTGTGCGTCAGCGTCTTATTTCTATAAAGAATAACCTATTAACTAAAAGATATATATAACACAGTGACAGTCAATTGCCGGGCCGCCCAAAAAACGGGAGCACCAATCGCGGCATAGCGGAATATCTGGATGCCAATGGCCACCATCTCGCAGGGTAATACTGCGCGGGAATTGCCGATGGCAGCGAAGAGCCGGACGGCTGCTGGCAGGCTAGAGCGCGCCTGCGTAGCGGTCCAGCAACTGCAGCGAGCTGTCCTCATCATCTGGAGGCACCCACAGCACGGCACGATCCACGGGCAGCTCGCGCAGTTCATCCACCACCGACAGTGGTGGGGCGAAAACCGATACCGAGATCTCCGCCGGGTCTCTTCCTGCCTCTTCCGCAACTCGATGTAGCGTACCAATACTGTCCCGCAGCCAGTCCACGCTGCGCATGCGTGGCAGCCATCCATCCGCATAGCGCACGATGCGCCGCAGCGTATGGAGGGTTTCGCCACCCAGCACCAACGGTGGGTGCGGCGCCTGCACCGGTTTGGGCCAGGACCATACGCGCTCGAAATTCTCGAACTCTCCGCGGAAGGTGGCTTCCTCCTGAGTCCAGATAGCCTTGAGCGCCTGCATCTGCTCTTCGAGCTTGGCAAACCGAGATTCATATTGGGTGCCGTGGTTCTCCATCTCCTCGCGATTCCAGCCACCGCCGAGCCCCATGATCACCCGGCCGTTGGACATGTGATCCAGCGTCGCCACCGTCTTTGCCAGCGTTAGGGCCTGATGCTCGATGGCGAGGCAGATACCGGTTCCCAGCTTGATCTTTCGGGTGACCGATGCGGCAGCTCCCAGGGCCACGAAGGGATCCAGCGTGTGCGAATACTCCCTGGGCAGGTCCCCCTCGAAGGGGTATGGCGTGAGGCGGCTGGCCGGAATGTGCGTGTGCTCGGGCACCCAGAGGGATTCGAACCCACGCTCCTCCACGGCAACCGCCAGGCGGTCGAAGGCCATGGAGTAATCCGTACTGAAAGAAAAGATTCCGATATCCATTACCGCTCCTAGTTTATTGCCGCCTTGTCGGCAGGCGCGGGCGTCAGTTGGAAACCCGCATAACCGCCTGCCACGACCTCCTCGCATTTTTCCCTGTAGGCGCGGACGCCGCCCGTGTATGGCATGAACACGCGAGGCTTGCCCGGAATATTGGCGCCCACGTACCAGGAGTTACCTTGTGGAAACAGCGTCAGATCGGCCTCGTGATTGACGTGCTCCACCCAGGCGTCTTGCGCCGCCTGCGTGGCTTCGAAGGTGGCACAACCGCTCGCACCCATTGCCGCAATACAGTCGGCAATGAACTCCACGTGCTGCTCGATGGACACCACCATGTTACTCAACACGGACGGGCTGCCCGGCCCAGTGATGAGGAACAGATTCGGGAAGCCACATACTGCCAGACCCAGGTAGGCCCCCGGGCCTTCGGCCCACCGCTCTTTCAAGGGAACACCACCCCTGCCACGAATATCCATCGCGTTCAGCGGCCCGGTCATGGCGTCGAATCCGGTGGCGAACACCAAACAGTCTAATTCGAACTCGCCCGCCACCGTCCGCAGGCCAGTTTCGGTGATTCGCTCGATGGGAGCCGAACGCACATCCACCAACCGCACGTTGTCGCGGTTGAACGTTTCGAAATAGTCGGTATCCACGCAGATCCGCTTGGCCCCGATGGGGTGATCCCGGGGCGTGAGCAACTCCGCAGTCTCAGGATCTTTCACCGTCTCGCGGATCTTTCGCCGAATGAAGTCCGCGGCCGTATCGTTGGCTTGTTTGTTTGCCATCAGATCGGCGTATGCGATCATGAACCCGGCTCCACCTTCCCGCCAGCGCGACTCGTATTCGGCCTCGCGCTCGTCCACACTCGCCTCCAAGGCAGAGTGCGGCACCGTGGTCCAGGCGGCGTTGCCGAAATCCGTGGTCTTAGCGCGCGCCCGCTCTTCGGCAAATCGTTCTTTGTAAGCATCCACCCAGTCGGCGACCAAAGGCCTGTTGACGGCGGGAACACTGAAGTTGGGAGAGCGCTGAAAGACGACGAGTTCGCGTGCCTGCTCGGCGATGAGCGGGATGGCTTGCACCCCCGACGAGCCAGTACCCACCACGCCCACGCACTTGCCGGTGAAATCCACCGCTTGGTGAGGCCAGCGGCCAGTGTGATACGTCTCGCCCCGATACGTATCCAGCCCGGGAAAATCAGCCACCGGCGCTGCCGCCAGGCAACCCACGGCGGAGATACAAAAACGCGCGTTCACCCTATCACCGGTGTCGGTCGTGACCCGCCAACGGCCGCTGGGTTCATCAAAAATCGCTGCCTGCACGCGGGTTTCGAACTGGATGTCGCGCCACAGGTCCAGGGTGTCTGCCACATAGCGCAGGTAATCGAGAATCTCGGCCTGGGTAGCGAAGCGCTCTGACCAGTTCCAGCCCCGTTGCAGTTCATCGGAGAAGCCGAACTGGTAGTCCAGGCTCTCTACATCGCAGCGCGCACCCGGGTATCGATTCCAATACCAAGTACCACCCACGTCGGACCCCGTCTCGTAGGCTCGCACCGCCAAGCCCTGACTACGCAGCTTGTGCAGCGCGTAAATCCCAGCAAACCCGGCACCAATGACCACCACATCGAGCGGCGCTTCGTCACTCATGCTTCGTCCCCCGAAAGTCTTGCTGGCATCCTATCCGATTTTCACCGATCGCCGCGAGTTGCATACAATCGCCCTTTGACCATAGAGCTTTCGAGGTGCGTTTATGGAACTACAAGGCAAGCGAATCATCGTAACCGGTTCGGCTCGGGGTATGGGTGCGGCAACCGTGCGAACTTACGCTGCAGCAGGTGCCAACGTTTACGCCATGGACCTCAACGACGCCGAAGGCGCCGAGGTTGCCGCGGCGGCCGCCAAAGCCGGCCCTGGCACCGTGGAGTACCTGCATGTCGATGTAGCTGATCGAGCCAGCGTGGAGGCCGCATTTCAGCAGGCCGTCAACAGCCTTGGCGGTTTGGACGCGCTTGCGCACCCGGCGGCTATTCATCAGGCCGCGAATCCCACTGATGTCACGGTGGAACAATGGGAGGCGGTCTTCTCGGTGAACGTCACCGGCACCATGCTGACCAATCAGATCGCCCACCAGCATATGAAGCCATGCGGCGGCGGATCAATCATTAATTTCGGCTCAATTTCCGGGCAAAGGCCGGAGCCCAGCGCAGCCGCGTACTCCGCCACCAAGGGCGCCGTGCATTCGTGGACGCGCTGCGCCGCCGGCGAGTGGGGCGCGGATAACGTTCGCGTTAACGCCATTCTTCCCGCCATGGCCACTCCCATGTACCGGCAGGCCCGTGCGGAGATGTCAGAGGAAGCCGCCACCATCGCCTATTGGCGCAACGAATATACGATCTCGCTGGGCCAGGCGTACGGCGACCCCGACGAAGACCTGGGGCCGGTCATGGTGTTCTTCGCATCGGATGCGTCCCGGTTCATCACCGGCCAGCTGATCCCAGTGGACGGCGGACAGGGCAACGTGCGCTGATAGACCGCCGCGACGCTAGGCGGCGTATCGCACCGGCATGGTCTTGATGCTATTGAGAAAGTTGGTTCGCATCCGAGTGACCGGCCCCGTCACCTGCAAAGTCGGATATCTGGCCAGCACCCCCTCCAGCAGAACGCGCAGCTGTATCTCCGCCAGCCGCCAACCCAGACACAGGTGCTGGCCGTAGCCGAACGACAGGTGGCGTGGGCCCTCGCGACTGACGTCAAAAGTGAAGGGATCAGCCCACTTCTCCTCGTCTCGATTGGCGGACATGTACCACATGGCCACCTTGTCGCCCGCCCTGATGGTGACGTCGCGCAGCGCGTAGTCCTGCAACGCGGTGCGGCGCATGTAGATTACGGGATGCACCCAGCGAATGATCTCATCCACCGCATTGGGTATCAGACCCGGGTCATCGAGCAGCTTCTGGCGCTGCTCCGGATGCTGACACAGCGCTAACAGGCCGCCTGAGATAGAGTTGCGGGTGGTCTCATTGCCGGCCACCACCAGCAGAACGAACGCCGACAGGTAGTCGGCAACGCTCATGGGCTCCCCATCCACCTCAGTGTTTACCAGCATGCTAATCAGGTCGGTTCGTGGTTCCGCTTTGCGCGCCTCATAGAGCTGCATGGCGTAAGCGGCAAGCTCCATGAATGCGCCCATGGTCTGCTCCCGGGACACGTTGATCTCAGGGTCATCGCCGCCAATCATCACGTTGGACCACTCGAACAGCTTGTAGCGGTCGGCCTGCGGCACGTCGAACAGCTCTGCCAGCATCTGAATGGGTAGCTCGGCTGCCACGTCGGCAACGAAGTCGCTCTCTGCGCTGCCCATCTTGCCGACCTCATCGAGCAGTACATCCGCTCGATCTCGGATCCGTGCGATCAATGCATCCAACCGCTGCGGCGTGAACCCCGGCGCCACCTGCCGCCGATGCTTGTTGTGCTCCGGCGGATCCATGCTGATCATGCTTCGGCCACCTTCAAAGTCTGCCAGCTCCGCCGGGCCCTCGACCTCTGCGCGGGTGAGGTTGCGCCGATTGGCGATCATTTCCGGCGTGGGCAGAGTGATCCCCCCGTGCTTGCCGTCTGAACTGAAGAGGTGGGGCAGCTTGGAGATGGTCTCGATGTCGTCGTACTTGGTGATGGCCCAGAAACCTTTTCCTCCCCATGGCTCGGGGCAGAAAGCCAACGGCTCTTCGGCGCGCATGCGCGAGAAGATGTCGTGGGCCACGCTGGGGTTCTGGAACGTCTCTTCGTCAGACAAGGCCAGACGATCTGCTTTGGAGATGGGCATGCGGCATGCTCACGATTTGAGGAGGCGTTCAATTCTGCGACAGATCGCGTCATACACCAAATCGCGCGGAGTCCCCACGGCCACATGCCAATTCCGCTGGCGCGCGGTGGTCGTTTGCGCTGACAGTTCGCGTGTATAATTCCAGCAATCGACTCAAGGGAGGCGAGCATCATGTCCAAAGCAGAACTCATCGCGGTTGCCAAAGACCGTCTGGAACATTATCGAGCAGGCACCATGGCTTTAGGTGACGACGTCTTTCGCGTGCCGGCCAGCGACTACTTTGACGAAGATCGATTCCGCCTGGAGGTGGAGCGCATTTTCCACCGCCTGCCGCTGCTTCTGGCCCCCTCGGCCGAGCTCCCCAACCCGGGTGATTACAAGGCTATGACTGTGTGCGGCACGCCGGTGCTGCTGGTGCGCGATACCGCGGGCGAGCTACGCGGCTACTACAACAGCTGCAGCCACCGCGGCACCTGGTTGACGGCGGAAGGTACGGGCAACGTTTCGCGGCTCGCGTGTCCCTACCACGGCTGGACTTATGATCTGCAAGGCAACCTCACGGCCATCGTCTCCGAGGGCAACTTCGGCGACATCGACAAGTCTCAGTATGGCCTCGTGAGCTTGCCTGTTACCGAAAGGGCCGGGCTCATCTGGTGCACGTTGAACCCGGATTCAAACGTGGACTTCGATGCGTTTCTCTCCGGCTACGACGACCTACTCGCCAATTTCGGCTTCGAGTCGTGGCATCTGTTCGAGTCGCGCACCCTGCGCGGACCCAACTGGAAGATCGCCTACGACGGCTATCTCGACTTCTACCACGTGCCGGTGCTGCACCGGACAACGTTCCCCAACATTCCCTCCAACAAAGGCAACTACTACGCCTGGGGCCCACACCAGCGATTAGTGTTTCCCGACGTCGGTCTGGATGAAGCGGCCGCCACGCCCGAAGCGCAATGGAGCAATGAATTCCTGCTAGACGGCGTGTGGACGGTATTTCCGCACATTTCCATCGCGTCCTTCGATGGCGGGGGCCGCGGCGTAATGCTCTCTCAGCTGTTTCCCGGCGCCACCCCGGGAGAGTCGTTCACCACCCAGTACTATCTGATGGAAAACCAGCCCACCGACGAGCAGCGCGAGAAGGCCCACGAGCAGTTCGCGCTATTGAAGTACGTGGTGGAGACGGAGGATTACGAGACGGGGCTGCGGCAGCAACGGGCACTGGAATCCGGCGCGCGCGATCACGTGCTGTTTGGTCGCAATGAGAGCGGCGGCGGCTGCTTTCACAGTTGGGTGAAAGACATTATCGAAGCCGACGATCAGCAGTTGCCCGGGTTGTTCCAAACCAGGCCTTGATTCCCCTCCGCCGAGGCTCAACCCAGCCGATCGCCGAGTAACGTCAGCGGCTCCTGCCGCGCGTGCTCGGATTGCGGCGCGCGAAAGCGCTCGTCGTTGGTAAAGTCCTGTAATCCGTGACCGGCACCGTGGTAGCGGTGAAACTCTGCCCTCACGCCCGCCGCCTGTTGAGCGCGCATGGGGTTGCCCCGCGCATTGAACAACGTCGACCCATACACTTTGAGACCTCCTTACAGCAGGCCAGCCGCCCGCGCCCATCGGTACTTCGCCCCCAGCACGGCCACGGGCTTTTCCGCCGTGTATGGATAGGCCAGGATGTCACGGTCCATGAGGTACTCGCAGGCTTCCTCGATCTCCACGTCGCCTACCAGCGACGCCACTACCGGCTTGTCGATGCCTTTGGCTCGAGCCTCGCCAACCGCCTCGCCCAACAACTGCGCAAACACCATGGGCGGTGTAATGATGGTGTGCCAATAGCCCAGTATCAGCGAGTGGATGCGGTCGTCATTCAACGCCAGGTCGATGGTGGCGCGGTAGGTGGTGGGTGGCTCGCCGCCGGTAATATCCACCGGGTTCCCGGACGCGCCGAACGGTGGAATATACTCCTTGAACGCGGCGTCCAGGTCATCAGGCATGGCCATCAAAGAGAGCCCGTTGTCCACGCAGGCGTCCGATATCAGCACCCCCGACCCGCCCGCACCAGTGAGCACCAGCACGTTTTCGCCTTTGGGCGCGGGCAGCGTCTGCAGTCCACGGGCATACTCCAACATGTCGTTCAACGTATGTGCGCGGATAACGCCGCTCTGCTTCAATACTGCATCGTACACGCGGTCGTCGCCAGCCAGCGCCCCTGTGTGTGAGTTGGCCGCCCGGGCTCCCTGGCTGGTGCGACCGGCTTTCAGCACCACCACAGGCTTTTGCTTGGACACCCTGGAGGCCACCTCGGCAAAAGCCCGCCCATCCTTGAGGTCTTCCACGTGCATGGCGATCACCTGGGTGTTTGGGTCCTGCTCGAAGAATGTGAGCAGGTCGTCTTCGTCAATGTCCGACTTGTTGCCCAGCCCCACGATGGCTGACACACCCATTTTTGCAGAGCGGGAAAATCCGACGATGGCCATGCCCACCCCGCCGCTCTGGGACGACAGCGCCACCTGGCCCTTTTCGTCGTAAGGCGTGCAGAAGGTGGCACACAGGTTCTTGTGCGTGTAGTAGTAGCCGTAGATGTTCGGTCCCATCAGCCGCACGTTGTTTTCCCGCGCGACCTGCACGATCTCGGCCTGCAGCTCGTGCTCGCCCACTTCAGCGAAACCCGAGGGAATCAGAATGGCACCGGGAACCTGCTTCTGACCGCACTCAGCAATAGCGCCCGCGACGAACTGGGCGGGAATACAGAAAATGGCAATGTCTACGTTGCCCGGGATCTCGGTGACACTCGGGTAACACTGGTGGCCCAGAATCTGATCTGCTTTGGGATGCACCGGATAGATCGCACCCGGGTAGCCACCATCGATGAGATTCCTCATCACCGAGTTGCCGATTTTACCCTCGCCTTCAGACGCACCGATCACGGCCACCGCGTCCGGCTGCATGATCCGCGTCATCGCCGACAGGATCTCTTGCTGAGACGGCCGGTAGCGCTCCGGGTCCGGATCGAAGTCGCACAATATTCTGAGATCTACCGCAGTCACCCCGTCTTCCGACGCCAGCACCGGATTCATGTCGAGCTCGCCGATCTCGGGAAAATCCGTGATCAGCGCGCCTACCCTCTCGATCAACGCCGCAACGGCTGCACGATCCACGGGCACGGACCCGCGCACACCGTCCAGGATGCTGGCGCCATTGATGTCATCGAGCATGGAAGCCGCTTCGTCACGGCCCGCAGGAGCCAACCGGAACGTCACGTCCTGCATGACTTCCACCAGCACGCCACCCAGCCCGAACGCCACCAGCTTGCCGAACACCGGATCGCTGACACCCCCCACGATGACTTCCTGGCCACCTTGAACCTGCTTTTGGACCAACACGCCCGCAATGTCGGCGCCGGCATCGAATGCCCGAGCATTCTCCATGACCTGCGCAAAACCGACAGCCACCTGGTCCCCATTGCCAATGTTGGTCAGCACTCCGCCGGCATCGGTCTTGTGGAGGATGGCCTCGGACTCGACCTTGAGCACCACCGGGTAGCCCATGCCATCAGCCAGCGCGACGGCGTCTTCCACCTTGCGGGCAACGCCAGACGGCGGAACCGGAATGGCGTAGGCGCCGGCGATGGTTTTCGCCTCGTCGGCAGTCAAAACGGTGCGGCCGTCCGCCTTGACGGCGTCCAGCACGGCGCGAACGGTGTCGGTATCAGGATTCATGTGGTGGCCTCCCCAGCAACAAGCAGAACTCCTAGCGCTAGAGATTACCGGGTTCCACCCTACGCGACGAGGGCGACGATCTACCGGAATCTTGCGCCCGAATCAGAATTCCTGGGCGAACGTTTCCATGGACTTGGGCGCGTTCTCATCGTAAGCCACAGGCCGCTTGAGCCGTGCCGTCTGCGTGCCAAGAAACGCGCGAATCCAGAAGAATCCGGCGATCCCCAGCAACACGTTACACACTGCCGTGGCCAGAAAAATCCCCACGTAACCCATCAGCTGCTCCAGCAGGAGGGCCAGGGGGATGTACACGACGATCATCCGACCCACCGACAATACCAGCGGCTGTATGGGTTTCCCCAGCGCAATAAACGTGGCGCTGGCCACCTGACCCACGCCCATGAAACCGTAAGTGACGGTCACAATGATAAGGAACAGATAGGAAGCCTCGATCACCCCGGGGTCATCGGTGATCAGTCCCACGATAGCCCGCCCGAACAGAAACAGCAGCAGGGCAGCCAACACTGCCCACGCATGGGAGAAACGATATGCCAGCGACTGAGCTCGGTATATGCGCTCGGGCAGTCCAGCGCCCCAGTTCTGCCCGGCGAACGGGCCCGTGCTACCGGCCACCGCACCGATGAGCATGGTCGCCAGCATCTCGATGCGTGAGGCGACCCCGAAGCCCGCCACCACCGCGTCGCCATGGCGCGCCAACAGGGCGATGGTGACTGCCAACGACACCGGACCAACCAGGTTCGACACCATGGAGGGCACGCCTATTTTCAGCACCTCACGCCAGGACTCCATGCGTTCCGAAAAGGCCGGCGAGTCGGTTAGCAGCAAACCCATCCGCAGCATCAGCACCATGGTGATGAAAAAGATCAGCAGCCGGGAGGCTCCAAACGCCCAGGCGACGCCCTGCAAGCCGATCCCTTCGTTGATGCCGGGAATACCGAATATCAGCGCGGGGGCTATGATCACCTGTAATCCGGCTCCAGCAGCAAGCAGCACCGCTGGTGCGCGCGCGTTGCCCACGGCGCGCATCATCCCAGTAGCCACCATCGGTATGGAAAACAGGGGCAGCCCCCAGATCCATACCTCCATATAGGCCACCGTCAGATCGAACACGTCGTCCTCGGCGCCCAACAGGGCTACGAGTGGCTCCATGAACACATAAGCCACCACACAGCAGCCCATCACCAGCACGGTACACAGCAGCAACGCATCCGTGGATACCCGCGACACACGGCGCATGTCCCCCGCCCCCATGGCTCGCGCGCTGATGGACGCGGCACCGATACCTAGGCCCGTAGCAATGGTGACCATGGCGATCATCAGCGGAAACGCAAAACTCACCGCCGCCAGTTCGGGCGCACCGATCCAGCCCACGTAGATGGTATCGATCATGGATGCCACGATCATGGCCGAAGAGCCGAGAAACATGGGCACCGACAACTGCACGAGATGGCGGCCTATGTCACCTTCGGTAAGATTTACTGTGTGGTCCGCCACCGGTCAGAGCACCATCTCTGCGATGAACGGAAACGATCCGATTAGCGCTTGATCACGCTTGAACTTGCTGGTTGGCAAAACTAGGGTTTCTCGCACGGACCAACATCCAGGTCTGCAATGCGCACGGACTACCCACTCCCGCTCCACTAAACCGCAATGATACCCCAATGACCCTATACGCTGCGGTTGGGTACCATTCAGGCACAGGTATCGAGTTGAGACAGCCAACATGAGCCCAGTGGGACATCTCGCGACCAGGGCTTGCACGGCATCATCCGCAGCGCGTGGCGATTCGCCGGGGAGATGCGTGAAATTGCCACCAACTACTCATCCGTCTCGCTTCCCGACGGCTTCCACGAAGGCGCCGCGAAACGCCAGGAACGCATGGCAGGCTTCAAAAACAAGCCACCGGCCAAAATCGACCCCGTGATCGAAGCACTGCTCAACCATCCATGATCAGCGGGTCAGAAAGGTCCACTCCAGCAGCAGCCGCTTCATGCAGCGCAGGCACCCGCATGCCTGGCCCCAACTCAACCAGCTCGATGGTCTTGCCATCCGGGTCGCGCATGACGCAGAACTTGGAACCTGCGATCTGACCTTCCTCGGCAACCAGCGGCTCGGTATGAAAATCGATTCCGGCGGCCGTTAGACGCTGATACACGTCGTCGAGGTCCTCCACCGCGAAGCAGGTGTACACATAACCCACGTCGTCCTGACGCATCTCCATGGGCTTGCGCGTGGGTTCGAACTCCAGCAGCTCGATGGCGAAGTCGCCCACCGGCAGCAGCGCTGCACGGTGGATATGGGGCGGCAGCCGAAGCACCCGCTCGCCGGAAGGGCCCGAAACCTCCAACGCCACGCCGGGTTTGAGACCGAACACCTTGCTGTACCATTCCACAGCCTGCTCGAGATTCGAAACGGTAATACCCACGTGGTGGAAGGTGACTGGAACTGGAAGCGACATGGCAAATACCCTCTTTGCAACACATTTGAGATCGGATTCCTGAGCAAGTACCGTACTCTAATAAGGATTGCCAGGTAAGCCGTGAGCGAGACCACCACCACCAGAGAACTCCCGTTCAGCTCAAAAATGGGCTTCGGCGTGGGTCAGCTCGGCGAAGGCATCACCATGGTTGTCTTCGGCACGTTTACGCTATTTTTCTTCAACCAGATCATCGGCGTATCGGCAACACTCACGGCGACGGCGCTGGCCATTGCCATTGGGTTCGACGCCGTGAGCGATCCCATTGCGGGCTCCATTTCAGATCGACTGAAGAGCCGTTGGGGGCGCCGGCTGCCCCTGATGGCAAGCTCATCCGTGCCATTGGCACTCTCGGTTATCGCGCTGTTCAACCCGCCGTCCGGCATGCACGAGCTGTTCTACTTCTTCTGGTTGTTGGTATTCGCCATACTGGCAAGACTGTTTCTGACGCTTTATCACGTGCCGCACATGGCGCTGGGCGCGGAGATCGCCACCGACTACACCGACCGCACCCGGGTGTTCAGCTACAGTCAGGCTTTCAGCACGCTGGGCACCGCGGCATTTGCGTTCCTCATGTATACGTTCGTCTTTCCCACCCCGGAAGACGGTACCCACGGCCTGCTCAGGGCGGCGGGCTATCCCCAGCTTGCGGCAATTGCAGCGGTAGGCATCGTCATATCTATCTCGCTGTGCGTGTGGGGCACGCTGAAAGAAGTACCCTACATGCCGGTGTGGGAGCCCGAACCGGAGCGCTTGGGCCCCAGACGCGTGTGGCGCGAGGTACGCGAAGCGCTGGGCAGCCGATCGTACCGCATGTTGCTTTCCGTGATGGTGGTCACCTTGCTGGTGCTGGGCATCGAAGGCACGTTCATGGCGTACCTCTACGTACATTTCTGGGAGCTGGACACCGAGCAGATGCGCTGGCTCGGACCCGTCGGCCTGGTCGGCCTGCCCATCTCGGTGATGGTCATACCCCAACTCACCAAACGCTTCGACAAGCGCCGCCTGATGGCCGTGCTGGGTGCCTGCGTGATCATCAACATGAACATCCTCATCGTCTTGCGACTATTCACCGACTTGTTACCCGAAAACGGTGAGACACTATTGTTCGCGCTGTTCCTTGTGTCATCCTTCGTGGGCGGCTTGTTGGCGCCCGCAATGCTGGTGACTTTCAACTCCATGTTTGCCGATGTGGCTGACGAACTGGAATATCGCGAAGGCGTACGGCAGGAAGGCATCATCTATTCCGCGCGGTCGTTCGTGGCCAAAGCGGCAGGCAGCCTGGCCACGGTAATCGGCGGTATCGCTCTGGATCTGATCAGCTTCCCCAGGGGCGCGGCTGTCGGCGATATCGCGCCTGAGACCATCTACCACCTGGGTCTGATCGCGGGGCCACCGGCAATGATCATCGGGCTAGCCGGTTTGTCGTTCTACCTCTGGTACGACTTGAGCCGGGAGCGCGTGGCGGAAATCGCCGAAGCGCTGAACCAGCGCAAGGAGCTGGCAGCTAGCCCGGAGACTGCGCCGCATTCAGCCGAGTCAGCTTCCGATCGAGGCGCGATTTAAAGCGCTCGTGACGTGCGGCCGTAAGCGGGTAGCGCCACATGATGGGGATCGCCACGCAATGGATGGCGGCGGGAATCAGCGTGTACAGCATGGTCAGCCAGAACAGCGACGTTTGGGAATTACCCTGGGGCGTTCCGGCCAGTGCCAGGTCAGCCGTGGGATCGAAGTTGACAAACGCCACCGCTGCCAATGCTACCGCGCCGCCCAGCGCATAGGCCGCCTTGCGCAGAAAGCCCCATACCGCGAAGTAGAGCCCGGCGCGGTGCTCGCCCGTTCGTGCGGTGTCGATATCCACTGCGTCTGCGGCCATTGACGCGGCCAGGGCCAGCATGGCGGCAACGGAACAACCCTTCAGGCTCATCACCACCAGAAACAGACCAAACTCGCCGACCGGAATCAGGGGCAGCACCGAAGCCCAGATGGCATACCACACGATGCAGGCGATGAAGGTCTGGTGCTTGCCCACCCGCCTGGAAATACGCATCCAGGGAGACACCCCGATGACCGAAGCGGTGTAGTAAACGAGCACATATATCGGGTACAGCTCACCGGCCCCAACCACGTGTTTGACAAAGAAGTAGGACATGGCCGCCACCAATGCGATGCCGAAAGTGGTGATCACGTACGTGATGACGATACGCAGGTACGGCCCGTTGCGCCGCATTAGACGCGCGGTGGCGCGCAGTTCGAAGGGCTTTGTTTCCACCGTTTGCTGCTTGGCCTCCGGCGTGAACACCACAGCCAGCAGGATGGTCAGGGGTATGGTGATCATCACGAAGGTGGTCAGCCAACGCAGGATCACATCGATGTTGCCGGCTCGAGTTTTCATGATCTGCTGAAACTCGCTAGTGAAGCTGCCCACCATTTCCGCGACGTCCCCGCTGGAAGCCGCGACGTAAATTGCCAGCGCCGCTACCAAGGGCAGCAGATTGAACGAGAGGTTGCCGGCGAAGTGGAACTGCTCGCGCCGACCGCTGATGTGGGTGCGCATCTCGTAGTCCGGGGACAACTCTGCCCCCCACGCGTAGTACGGCAGCGCAACCAGCGTGTACGCCAGATACAACAACACAATCCACGTACCGAAGTACCAGATGGACGGCGACTCTGGCGGTAGAAACAACATATAGATGGACAAGAGCAGCAGTGGGGCACCACCCACCACCCAGGGTTTACGTCGCCCCCATCGCGTGCGCGTGCGGTCCGACCACACGCCGATCAGCGGATCGGTGATGGCGTCTGACAGGCGTGCCGCAAAGATCACGATGCTCATGGCATACAGGCTGATGCCAAGCTCCGCATAAAACGGCAGCACGTACAGATTGACGGGCAACAGCGCCATGGATACGGGCAGATACATCGACCCGTAGCACAGGATGCGTGCCTCACTGATCTTGTCGGTGCGGCTCATGACCTGCAAAGCACCTGCGGTGGCAATTGACGCCGACTACCGAACAGCCGGGGCGCTGTGCATGTGGTCGCGCGAAAACTTGCGGTGCTCTAGGTGCCCGTCCACTTCGGCGCGCGCTTCTCGGCGAACGCAACCGGACCCTCTTTTGCGTCGTTGGAGCGGAACACCTTGGCCATGAGCGGTTCCTGCATCTTCCACAAAGACTCCTCGTCGTTGCCCTGAGCCGCCGCACGCACCAGCGTCTTGGATGCCGCCACCGCCAGCGGGGCGTTCTCGGCAATACGTTCGGCCCAGCCAATGGCCGCTTCGAGTGCGCCCCCTTGCTCCGTGAGCTCGCTGAGCATCCCCGCCTCCATCGCGGCCTCCGCAGTAATGGGCTCCCCGGTGAGTGCCATCTCCATGGCCCGGGCGTAGCCCACCCTTGCGGGCAGCCGGAAAACGCCGCCGGCGGCGGCAAACAAGCCCACTTTGACCTCCCGGATACCGATCTTCGCCCCTTTGCCCGCCACCAGCAGATCGCAGGTGAGCGCGATCTCGCAGCCCCCGGCCAGCGCGAAGCCTTCCACCGCGGCGATGAGCGGCTTCGAGCAGCCTTCGCGAACGAAGGTATTCAGCGGTCCGATGTCTTCACCGCGCGCGAACGCCTTGAGATCCATGCCCGCGCAAAATCCGCGCCCGTTACCCGCGATTACGCCCGCAGTGAGCGAATCGTCGCTATCGAGCTCTCTCACTGCGGCAAGCAAGCCGTTGGATAGCGCGCCGTTGATGGCGTTCATGGCCTCGGGGCGATTCAACGTGATCACCATGACCCTTCCCCGCCGTTCGACCAGTACGGCTTGCTCAGCAGATTCTTCACTCATTGTTTATGCTTCCTTGTTATATTGCTTGTGGCTGCATTGTGCTGCCCGCGGCTACCGTGTGGGCATGCGTCATTCGGATGAGAAATGCCCCCGGGCCACGCCCGTGTCGTCGTATACGGGCTCTTCGAGATCTACGCGGTATTTTTGGGTCACCCGACGACGCTCCGCCTTGAACGGATACTGCCCCAAGTGCGCACGCATGTCGTCATACCAATGGTCGCGCAGGTGCGCTTCCAGGGCCTCGGACGACGTCCACTCTTCGTAAATATACAGGCGCCCCGGATTGAGGTGGTCCTCCGTCCACGCATACTCGATGCACCCCTCTTCTGTCAGCGCACCTTCGATGTGAGGCCGGGCCCCCAGCAACATCTCTTTGAGCTGCTCGGGGTCTTCCAGATCCATGCATCCGGCGACGATTACCGTCATTGTCTTCTCCCACTAGGTGAATGTGTTCCCAGGCGCCACTTTACCCGGTTTGGATGAGCACATGCTTTGCTAGGACGCCGGCGTCTCCCACACGGCCTTACCGTATGCCTCGGCCGCCTCCTCCCACACCAGCGACACATGCGTGACGCCGGAGTTGATGTCGCGCTGGAACCGTTGAATGGGATTTGCAAGGTAGGTCGAGGTAGCGCCCGCCATCAACGTCAGATTGTTGGCCACCTTGCCCACAAGCCGCGCCACGTAGGTCGCATCGCGCTTGGATGCCAGAGCCTCCAATTTAGACGGCGCCGCACCGGCCTCGCCCCATTTCATCAGCTCACTCAAGCGGTGCCGCATGACCAGCTCGGCCGCGTGAATGTCCGCAAGCACCTCGGTGAGCTTGATCTGGTTGGCGACACGTTCAACCTGCAACTCACCGCTGAACAGAGCTTTCTTGCCGATCAACGTCTGCCGAACCGCGTCGGCCATGCCGCTGGCCATGCCCACCAAAGCGGCGGGAATTCCCCACACCGCCGGCAGCCCGAAGGGCAGCCGCGAGATCGGCGTGCCGTGCGCCTTACCACCCGGCGTGGTTCCAGCCGCCAGGTCTTTAATGGACACGCGTCGATGCTCGGGCACGAAAACGTCATTCAGAATCAGATCCTTGCTACCGGTGCCACAAAGCCCCGACACAAACCAATCGTCCTCTATGGTGACCTCGCTGCGCGGCAACATCAGCCAATCCAGGCAAGTCGGGCTCGGTTTCATAATCATGAACCAGCTCGCGAAGTCACAACCACTAGAAAACTTCCAACGGCCAGAAAGGCGGTATCCCCCCTCAACCACCTGCATCTCGCTGCGAATTGCGAAGGAGGCAGTGGAGCAGACCTCATCTTCGCTATTCACCCAGTATTCCTCCTGGACCTGCATGGGAAACAGACTCACCTGCCAGTTGTGCAGGATGAACAGATTAGCCACCCAGCCGCTGGAGCCGCAGGCCGTGGCCAACGTTCGAATCACTTCGGCGGCCGTATCGATGCCCAGCTCATAGCCACCAAAGCGCCGTGGCTGGAGGATCTTGTGAAATCCGGCCGCACGGAATTCTGCCACCGTTTCGTCCGACAAACGGCGGTTTTCCTCCGCTTCGGCTGAGCGCTCCCGCAGGCTCGGCAGCAGCGCCTGTGCGCGCTGGATCAGCTCCTCGTGAGATGGAATATCCGCCCGCAGCGCGGCTTGTTTTGCGCTCATTACAGCTCCTTCGAAACACCGGGAGCAGGAAGTATCGGCCTATAGCTGCGTCAACGCCAGCCGGCGGATTCCGTTATAGACACTTTGCTTCGCTCCGAGCAATTTATTCCATTATCCACCGGCAGTCCTTCGCGCTCTAAAGCGCACCAGTATAGGAACAACGATTACGAGCGCGGCGAGCGCCCACAACCCAACCGACAACGGACTGGCAAAGAGAATGCTGACGTCACCGTCTGAAATCGCCAGAGCGCGCCGCAGGTTTCGCTCCATCAGCTCCGCCAGCACGAACCCGAGGATGATTGGGCCCGTGGGGAACGCCAGTTTACGCAGCACGTAGCCGAATATTCCCAGCACGACCATAAGCACCAGATCAAAGGTTGAACTGTGAATGCCGTAAACGCCCACGAAGCTGATTGCCGCGATGGCCGGCACGAGAATCGCGTTTGGGATGCTCAACAGCCGCGCAAACAGCCCGATCAGCGGGATATTCATGAACAGCAGCAACAGGTTGGCGATGAACAACGACGCGATGAGCCCCCAGACCACGGCCGGTTGGGCCTCGAACAACAAAGGCCCGGGAGTGATGTTGTAAAGGGTCAACGCGCCAAGCATTACGGCAGTGGTGCCGCTGCCGGGGACACCCAATGTCAGCATCGGAATGAAAGACCCGCACGCAGACGCATTGTTAGCAGCCTCCGGTGCCGCCACGCCCCGCACGTCGCCGCTACCGAACGTGCTGTCCTTATCGTTGATACGTTTTTCGGTCGTGTAGGCGATGGCGCTCGCCACCGTCGCACCAGCGCCCGGGAGAATTCCAATCCCAAAACCCATCAGGGCCGAACGGGCCATGGTCATCCCCGTGCTCGCCAGTTCTTTCAAACTAAACAACAGCTTGCCCGAAAGCTTGATCGCGTTCTTACCAGCATGGGTTTGCTCGAGCATGATGAGAATTTCGCTGATCGCGAACAGGCCGATGACAATCACGATGAATTGAATACCGTCGCTGAGATGCAGGCTGCCAAAAGTGAGCCGATAAACACCGGTGCCGGAGTCGATGCCGACCATGGCGAGCGACATGCCGATGAAACAGCCCAACAGCGCCTTGACGGGCTTGCTGCCCATCATCCCGCCCAAAGTGGCAACGGCGAAAACCATCAACGCAAAGTATTCCGCTGGGCCAAAACTCAGCGCCCAGCCGGAGAGCATCGGCGCAAACAGCACGATGCCAATGGTCGACACCAACGCGCCCACAAAGGAGGAAACGGCGGAAATCGAGAGTGCAGCGCCGGCTTTACCTTGAAGCGCCAAGGGATGGCCGTCCACCGTGGTCATCACCGCACCGGCATCGCCCGGCACATTGAGCAGAATGGCTGAAATTCTGCCGCCATACTCGCAACCCATATACACCGCGGCCAAGAGGATCAGCGCGGATTCCGGTGGGAGATTGAGCGCAAACGCCAACGGCAGAAAGATGGCAATACCGTTGATTGGCCCTAGCCCGGGCAGAAGTCCGAGCACCGTTCCGACAAAGCACCCGAAAGACGCCAGCGCCAGATTCAGCGGCTGGATGGCAACCTGGAAACCAAGAAACAGGTTAGAGAGGTTATCCACGGCTGACCAATCAGTTCAGTAGCGCGCCGCGAGGCAGACTGACTTCCAGGACGCTGTCGAACAGCAGAAATGTACCTGGGGCGATAGTCACCGCCGTTACCACGCTTGTTTTCCAGCTTCCTCGAAAAATGCGAGATACCGCAACAACCATCAACGCCGTCGACACCACATACCCGATAGTCGAAAACAGCAAAGCATAGGACAAAAGGACGCCGATCAAGGCTGCGCCCTTACCGACCAACGCCGGATTGACCTCCACGCCCTGGTGGTCGGGGCGAACGATCAACGCGATGGAACAAAGCGCCATCAATGCGGCAAGCAACAACGGAAACGCTTTCGGCCCGACAGGTTCATAGCTGAACGGCACCTGCATCTGCCATATGCTCACGGCAATACCGATACACACGCACAGCCAGACCCCGGAGAAGATCCGGTCCATCATCGTGCGGCCACGCCTGGTGCTTGCGGATTAAGGTCGAATTCTTGCGCGAGAAGCCGGTAGTGGGCCATGCGTTCGGCGATCAGGGCGTGGAGGTCGGCACCCGCAATCGCGTAAGGAAACATGCCGAACTCTTCCCGGACCCGGTCGAACCGTTCGTCTCGCATCATCGTCTCAAACGTTTCCACCCACCACGCGTAATCCTGCTCGGAAACATCTGGGCCGGTGTAATAGCCACGCAATATGGGCCACGACAGGTCGAATCCCTGCTCCTTGGCGGTGGGCACCTCGGCAAACCTGCCAGGCAATCGCGCATCGGACATCACCGCCAAAATCCGCACGCGACCGCTTTCCAGCAATCCAACCACCTCGGAGATATCTCCGGAATAGACCTGAATGTGCCCGCCCAACAGCGCAACCTGAGCCTCACCGCCACCTTCGAAAGGCACGTATCGCATACCGCGATAGTCGATATTCGCCACGCGTGCAATGAGCGCGCTCTTCATCCAATCCTGGCTACCAACTGTGCCACCCGCACCAAAGACGACGCCGGCGGGATTCGCTTTCAAGGACTCGATCAGATCGCCCAGTTCATGAAACGAAGAATCATCCCGTACCGCGAGCATACCGTAGTCTATGCCGCTCGCTGCAACCCAGCGAACGTCGTGTTCTGAATAGCGGCCGAATTTTCCTTGCGCCAGGTTGAGCAGAGACCCACCAGAGAACGCTACTATGATATTTGCATCGCTCGCCCGTTGCGCGATGACCGAGTTCATTGCCACGGCGCCTATACCACCGGGCTGATACGTGACACGCATCGGCCTATTTAATAGGCCCAGGTCCCGAAAGGCTTTCTGCGCCAGCTTGCAGGTCAGATCGAAGCCACCGCCAGGCGCCGAAGGAGCGATGCATTCGGGCCGAGAAGGCCCAAAAACGTCCGATTCCACACTGCCATTTTGCTCGCAGGCTCCCAGCAAAACCATGCCGATGACAGCCGCCAACGGCCATCCTTTTGAGACTATGCGCATCACAGCACCTTGCTACCAGCAACGTAGTGACCAGTGAACCGAACCACGCGCGTGGAAAATCGATCCAGCTTTGCGGTCGCAAATTGTGTACCGCCATGGCAGCCCAGCGTGTGTCGGTTCAAGCTGTCCAGCAAGACGACAACGGCCTTGGACAGACCCGGCATGGCTTCCTCCAATGAGATCCCCAGGACAATCCAAGGGTATGCGGATCCCATGCAGCGTCAAGGTCGCCGGAGCGCCCGGCAGCTAATGTCAGCCTGGACAAGGCCATGCTGTACGAGCTGGCCTCTGCTTCACCCTAACCTTGAACTCAGTGGGATCGGACGCCCCTAGAAGCTGCTGGAAAAGAGACCCAGGGTCTCCTAGGGACGTCGCTAATGGACCTTAACTTACTGTTTTATGAGGACGTTATTGCTTTGGGGGTCGCTTTGTACCGTATCGTGTACCAATAGGAATTGGGCACGGATCATCGCAACACGTGCAGAAAGTGCAGGTGCTTTTCATATTGATCTACCAAGTCCTGCACCACCTGTTCTTTCGTCCAGCCCATCACGTCGTAGTCCTGGCTACCCTCATTGAGGTGCACCTCCGCACGATGGTACGTTGGGTGATCAGTACAGTGCTCACCAACCAGGGCCGCATCTGGCCTAGGGTGTTCGCGGCTGACCACCACATACTGAAAGTCTATCTCGTCGCCATGCATTACGCTCAATGCCGAGCGATCCGCTGGAGTGGGCGCGTCCACTCGCACATCCAGCCCGTTGTGGCGTAGTTCCTCAGCAAACTCTTTCATCGCCGGTTGCACCACGCCCGTGATAAACGCGCTGACCGCGGAGCGTTCCGGGTAACTTAGCAGATTGTGCACGCGCTCCTTCCAATTGCTGGCCGACGGGCCAGGATTGGCAAGCACCAACGCTTGTCGCTTTGCATGGTCTAACGAGAGCGCTCTCACAAACCCCCAAATCGCTAATATGATTGCCAGCGAAAAAGGTAACGCGCTGGCAATCGCCGCTGTCTGCAATGCAGACAGCCCGCCCGCCAGCAGCAACACCATGGCAGTCAGCCCGATCATCGCCATCCAGAAGACCCGTCGCGGTAGCGGCGTGTCATCTCGGCCATTGGACGACAGCATGTTGAGCACCATCGCCCCAGAGTCAGCCGAGGTAATGAAAAACACCAGCACCATCACCGTCGCAATCCCAGACAGCAAGCTGGACATTGGGAATTGCTCTAGGAACTTGAACAGCGCCACCGACTCGTCTTGTCTCACCGCCGCGCCTAGGGCCTCAACCCCCTGGCCGAGGATGATGTCAATGGCTGAATTGCCGAAAACCGTCATCCACAACAGGGTGAACAATGTTGGCGCCGCCAACGCCCCAAACACAAACTCTCTCAGGCTACGACCGCGCGATATTCTCGCGATAAACAATCCAACGAACGGTGCCCAGCTAATCCACCAGCCCCAATAGAAGATGGTCCAGCCACCCAGCCAGTCTGTCGTGGGTTGGTACGCATAGAGGTTAAACGTCTTGCCCACCAGGTCCGCCAGGTACTCGCCCGTGTTTTGCATGAACATCTGCAACAGGTACACGGTGGGACCAAGAATCAGCATGCCCACCAGCAACGCTACAGCAAGGACGATATTTATCTCAGACAGTCGCTTTATTCCGGCATCCAATCCGAGCACCACAGACACCGTGGCAAGCGCGGTGGTCACTACGATTAGCAGCAACTGGACACCGATACTGTTAGGTACCCCGAGGAGGAAATGCAAACCAGAATTGATCTGACTTACCCCCAAGCCGAGCGACGTGGCAACGCCAAAGGTCGTGCTCAATATGGCAAACACATCCACGACTGTGCCAAGCGGACCGTAAATTCGCTCACCTATCAACGGATACAGGGCAGAGCGCAGGGTCAGTGGCAGACCGTGGCGGAAACTGAAATAGGCGAGAATCACGGCAACTATGGCATACGTTGCCCAGGCGTGGAGCCCCCAATGGAAAAACGTAAGCTTCATCGCCTCTTTCGCGGCGGCGGCTGTTCCGCCATCACCTATCGGCGGAGCCAAGAAGTGCATCACCGGCTCAGCCACGCCGAAAAACATCAATCCAATACCCATGCCGGCGGCAAACAGCATGGCAAACCATGAAATCAACGAGTATTCAGGCTCCGAATGATCGGGCCCGAGCTTTATCTCCCCAAAGCGGGTGAGCGCAATCACAACCGCGCTAACAAGAATGATGGCTACCACCAACACGTAGTACCAGCTCGCATTGGCGACAATTCCGGACTGCACGTTCGAGAACAAATCACGGCTGGCGTCAGGAAAGGCTATGGACGCGACGACGATTGCCATCAACAGGCAAGCGGATATGTAGAAAACCGGCTTGTCGATTGGTGCGACGGTTTGAGTCTCGCGTTCAGTCCCCAATTGTTAGCTCCCCAACCCGCTAGCTCTCGGTCATCGGATATGACGCCAAGACAGTACCTAATGACTCCTTCAATGGATCCAGCCATGGCTCATAGTGGCGCCACTGCTCCAGCGCCTGCGTGAAGATCGGCTGACGGACCTGCTCAGAACTCGGGGTACGTACGTTGCGTTCCGTTTCATAGTACCTGATGCAGGCCTCCTCGAAAGGCAGGCCACAAAAGTCCAGCATACGCCGTACCTGAGACTCCAGATCGGCGACCACGTCTTCATGCTGCACCCGCAACACGAAACCCGGCAGGACTTCATCCCAGTGATCCATGAGCTGCACGTAGTCACTATAGTATTGGCCCAAGTCGTGCAGGTCGTAGCTAAACTCCTGCCCCTCCGCAAAAAGCTGCTTGTAGGCGCTAAAGCAACATGACATGGGGTGACGCCGGGCATCAATCACCTTGGCGTTCGGCAGTATGAGTTTGATCAGACCCAGGTGGCGGAAGTTATTTGGCATCTTGTCTATGAACAATGGTGCACCCTGCCGATGAATGCGTGTGTCGGTGATGAACGCATCACCTAACTCACGCAATCGCTCAGCTGACAGGTCACCCAAAACCTCAGGATACCCCGAGTCACTACCCTCGACCCCACGACGTAGCCGATGGGCAAGGGAGAGTATGTTCGGCAACTCATGGGTTCCGTCAACCTGGCTATGAGATGACAGAATCTGCTCGAGCAACGTTGAGCCCGCCCGGGGCAGGCCGACGATGAAGATCGGGTCTGGGGCGTCGCAACCCGCATTGTCTTGGCGACGAAAAAGTGCCTCGGTGCAGCTTTGCTGCTGGGCCGCCAGGTCAGCGGACATCTGCTGCGCATCGTATCGGCTTTCGGCCTTCTTCAATGCGTTGCCTTGGCGGTAGTAGCCAAAGGAAGACTCATAGTCACCACGATCCTCGTGAGCCTTCCCCAGGGCAAAGTACAAGAACGCACGATCCGCCGTAGATTGCTCCGCGTTCGTTTCCTGGTCAACCATCAGGCGAAGCTCATCATCGGTAAACCGGTACGTCTTCAGGTTCGACAGGGAGTAATAGGCTTCTCCATGCTGGGGCTGGTGTCGATAAGCCTGGCGATAAGCTTCCACCGCGGCCTCAGAACGCCCGCCGGTCTTCAGCGCATGACCTTTGGAAGTCCAGGTAACCGCATCGCCCGGAAGCTTTTCCAACACTTTGTCGAAATGAGTCAGCGCGTCGTCGAAATGGCCAATCTGCATGCTGACGACGGCGTAGATCGATTGAAACTGGGGATTGGCCGGATCCGTCGCAAGCAACTCCTCGGCTTCCTTGAGAGCCGCCGCAAAGCGTTGACGTTTGCGCAATACCTGTACGTAATCAATTCTGGCCGCCACATTCTCTGGCTCGAAAGCCGCGGCACTCGCAAGCAACAGTTCCGCATCGTCGAGCACGCCTAAGCGAACGCCTACGTCTGCGAGCAGACGCATTCCTTCCACATGGTGAGGAAACTTCTTCAGAAATTTTCTGCAGATGTCCTCAGCCCGAAGCAGCTTGCCTTGCGCGATGAGGTCCGTTGCGGCAATTAGCGGTTTTGGGAGACGCTCAAGGCGCCGCAGCTGCGCCTCAACAGTTGTCGCTTCACGCTGCCTTCCGAGTTGGTGCAACAGTTCCACACGTGCTCGGAAACTCGCAACCAAGGCCGGATTAAGGCGACACGCTCGCGCGTACGCAGCCAGGGCCATATCAGGTTTCTTCATGGCACGATAGAGATGCCCCTGTTCCTGATGTGCCCGGCCATGGGTCGGCAACGACGCCATCAATTTCTGCAGCGGCTCTTGGGCCGCGTCGAACTGACACAAATAGCGATGACAGACCGCTTGCATGTACAACGCATCGGCATGATCAGGCCTCTCGGCCAGAATGGGCTCGAGCGCACTTAGCGCGGACTCGAATCGCTGCTCCGTGATCGCCGATTGAATGTTGGCTAGAGCGCTTTGCTGGCTTTCTGCCATCGTTTGAACCACGCGACACAACGCCCCCGAATGGGAGCGCTATTAGATCTCAATATTACTGCGACGCTAGAACTCGTACGTGACCCGCAAACCGACTGTGGCTGGACGCGCGTAGTTAACACGGGGCCGGTCGTACACGAAGCTGCGTGACAGCTCGGCCTTCTCGTTGAAGATATTGTCTCCGAATATCTCCGCGGTCCACTCGTCTCCGGATATTCCCGCGGACAGCCCTACCATCACCCAGCTGTCGATCTCATCGCGATTCATGGTAATGATGTCGCTGTAGGACTTCGAAGCGTAGGAAATATGGGGCATGACATGAACCATATACCCGTCTCCGATGGGCCAGTCGTAGCGAACCCTGATGTTGCCTTGAAAATCCGGCGCAAAAGCCAGCTCATCGCCTTTCAACACGTCTTGTGTTGGCGTTAGCACTTTGGTGATCTCCGTGTCGAGAATCGAGAACGCGCCGACCACCGACAACCCTGCGGTTGGCTGCCAGATGAAGTCGGCTTCGACGCCCTTGACTTCTGCGTCCGCTGCATTGTCAGAGAAGAACAAGTTAGCAATGCTCGGATCGAAAATCGTAGTCTGCAGATCGCTGATCTCAACGAGGAACACGCTACCATTGAAGCGCAACGTACGGTCGAGCAGATCCAGCTTCCAGCCAATCTCGTAATTGGTCACGTCATCGGTGTCGAGCTCGAACGGCACCGCAAAGTTATTGGGGCCCACCGCACCACCGGGTCGATTGAGCAAGCCGGGACGAAAACCCTCAGAGAAGGTTGCATAGTAGAGTTGATTGTCGGTCGGACGCCACGACACCGAACCACGGAAGATGGTTCCGCTCACCGACGCCTTATCCGGCGCATTCAGTGCGTTGACGATCCCGCGAATCTCCGCATCGCTAATGGCGTTGGGGGCGTTAACGAATTCCCCCCGCCCAACACTGTAGGGATCGGCGGCGCTCAAGATAGCCTTGATCTCGTCGAACGACTGGCCCTGGGTGAACGTGATTCCCCCACCCGCGGTGCAGTCGCCAATAAACGTGACCGAACCGTCGCCATCATAGAGGTCGCTCAAATTGGTGCCGAACCGATTCGCATCGTCCTGAAAACCGTTGCAGAAGGAAGCATTCGCACCACCCT
This sequence comes from Gammaproteobacteria bacterium UBA2965, assembly GCA_002348385.1. Classification (GTDB taxonomy): domain Bacteria; phylum Pseudomonadota; class Gammaproteobacteria; order Pseudomonadales; family Azotimanducaceae; genus UBA2965. The sequence goes on from DEBD01000037.1 coordinate 29,859, forward strand.
CAAAGTCAACGTCGATGTCGTACCAGCGCGCGCCAACGGTCAGCTCAAGCTGATCGCTGACATCAAAGGAAACCTCCCCGAACACCCCAAGCTGCTCATCTTGCCGACGCACATCGTTACGAAAGACCACGCCAGGAGGAAATGGCCCTGGATCCGAGTTGTATGCGCCCGGGAACGGAAAATTAGTCGAGAACCCAGGAGAGCCAAAGACCACTGCCTCTTCCGCACCTGGATAGGTGAAATCGTTGCGCTCTTCGAGCTTCAGGTCCTGATAGAAGGCGCCCGCTGTCAGCCGAATGGCCCGCGCTGGATCCGTAGCGATGCGCAGCTCATGAGACATCACTTTCGTGTTAGTGCTGCTATCCACGAACATATTCGGCGCCTGACAAGTCCCCTCGGGCAAACCGTCCACCAAGCCGTCCGCGGTGTAGTAGTTGTTGTATTCCGGGTAGCTGACGGTGCTGTCGCAAATGTAATAAGGCAGGTACTGCCCGGCGAACAGATAGTCCGTGTAGTCGATACGCTGCTCGGTTTCCCGGTCCGTGTAGGCTCCGGTATATACGACCTCCAAACGATCGAACAAGCCAGTCAACGTCCAGTTGGTGTTATTGAAGCGATCTTCTAGAGAGTCTTCCTCGAAGCGCTGAATCTCGTAGTCATCAAGATCCGGGTCGGCAAAAAACACGCCATCGGAGTCGATTTCCTGGCGCGAGTGGGCAACCTGCAGGCTCCAGCTGTCATTGATGTTCCACAACGCGCTCAGGCGCCCACCGGCGTAGGTGGTCTCGTTGAAGTTGTTCTCGACGAGGCTCGAATTGTCCCCCTGAATGAAATTTACCCGTGACAGGTCAGCGATGCGCTGCCCAACAGACGTGTCACCTGCCGCCTGCGCGTTGGCGATCCCAGACGCACTCTGCACCCCAGCGCGGCGCTGAGAAACCGGCACGCCGTTGCTACGCACCGTACCCGCCTCGCGAAAGCGTGCGGATTCCGACACGTCGCGAGTACCGTGCACGTTGTCGATGTAACCACCCTGGTTGTCGACGTAGACAACGGCCCGAATGGTGAAGGCGTCGGAAATAGGAATGTTGATCATCCCCTCGACGTTGTTACTCATCTCACCGTCTTTGGTGAAAGCCGTTCCAAAATGCAGGTCGCCGTATAGGCCCGACGGATCAGGCTTGTTGGTAATCAGGCGCACGTTACCGGCCTGAGAGCTGGCACCAAACAGTGTGCCCTGGGGGCCTGACAGCACCTCGATTCGATTCATGTCGGCCGTGTACACATCGAGGTTACGCCCGGGCTGGGATAGCGGCTGCTCATCGAGATATAGCGCCACGTTGGGAGCAAGGCCCGCCACCCCCGCCGTGGTGAGCGTCGGCGTGGTAGAGGCAACACCGCGAATGTAGACGGTATTCTGGGAGGGACCACTACCGCCGGCCGTTATGCCGGGCAACTGGATGAGGTAGTCGGTGAAATTCGTCACGCCCATGTCGCGCATGGCGTCTTCGGTCAGCGCTTGCACGGCGATCGGTATGTCCTGGGTGCTGGCCGCGCGTTTAGTGGCAGTCACTACCACCTCTTCTATGCCTCGAGTTTCTGACTCCTGGGCCAAAGCTTGCCCTGCCACCATACCGGCGATGGCGGTGAGCACGGCTTGATTGATCTTGGTGCGTTGAAATTGCACGGCTTCCCCTCTCCAAATTTTTAGTTGTGTAATCAATTAGTTGTGTAATCAATTAGTTGCCTAATCAATTAGTTGCCTAATCAATGGTACTTCGGGTCTCCCACCGGGAACGCCTGGAAGTTTCTGGCGGATATCCTAACTGATCGGCGAGATGAAGCATACAACCCTAAGGAAATGGCGGGCAAACGCATACAGTCCTATCGATCTTCGCTTCATGGATTCGGCCAATATTCAGACGTAATATGTGCCGCCCCACCCACCAGAGCCAAGGCCGTGACCACCATCGACCAAGAAGAACAGGTGCTGATCAACCTGCGCCAGATCATTCGCGCCACAGACCTGTACTCTCGCCAGCTAAGCAAACAGTTTGGGCTGACCGCACCGCAGCTCCTCATACTCCAAGCCATCAGGCGCTTGGGTGCCGTGTCGATCTCCAAGCTGGCCGCTGAGGCCAGCCTCAGTCAGGCCACGGTGACGACCATTATCGATCGACTGGAAAAACGCGGATTGGTCACGCGCCATCGCAGCGCACAGGACAAACGCGTCGTCCACGCAACCTTAACCGACGAGGGTGATGCCATGACCGTGCAAGCGCCCACCCTACTTCAGGATTTGTTCAGTCGGCGCTTTGCTGCGCTGGATGATTGGGAAAAGTCCATGATCGTGTGTTCGCTGCAACGCGTGGCCAGCATGATGAATGCCGAGAAAATCGACGCGTCGCCCATGCTACATCTGGGGGGTGCAGACGGGCAGGATCAAACAAGTTGAACGAAGAGACTGCCAAGCCAGAAGCATACGATGGTGGATGTCACTGCGGCGCGGTGCGATTTCGCATACGCTTGAAAGACAAGCAAGCGCTGGCCTGCAACTGTTCGATCTGCGCAAAGAAAGGATTTATCAACATCATCGTGCCAGCCAGCGACTTTGAATTGCTGCAAGGCGCTGATGAGCTCGTATCTTATCGCTTCAACACCAAGGTGGCAGAGCACCAGTTTTGCCGTAACTGCGGAATCCACAGCTTCAGCCGCCCCCGCTCGCATCCGTCGGACTACGACGTAAACGCTCGCTGCTTGGATGCGGGCATCGACATGTTCGAAATCACGCCATTCGACGGCCAGCATTGGGAACAGAACTTCGACTCCATTCGCTGAGACATGGCAAACGAGTGCCGACGAGACTGCCGCCTACTATGACGATGTGAATGAGATCGAAGTTGTGCTCGGGGATTTCCACAACATCGATAGCGCATCGGACAGTTGGGACGCCGTCATCTGCCAGGAAGCGATTATTCACTCGCCGAATCGACCAGCCGTGTTTGCCGAGGTGTGCAGGGTGTTGCGGGCGGGCACATAACGTGGGCTTGTTTCGTTGCACTCAAACCCGCTTGAAGGAGCCTCGCTTAGGATGAGCTAGGCGGTGGGGGGCCGAGACCAAAAATCTGGCGTCCCCTAGGGGAGTCGAA
>DEBD01000037.1:33317-68376 GCA_002348385.1 Gammaproteobacteria bacterium UBA2965
AGGGGAGTCGAACCCCTGTTGCCGGGATGAAAACCCGGAGTCCTAGGCCTCTAGACGAAGGGGACATGCAGGAAGCGGCGCATTCTATTCCCCCTGGGTCCGCCAAGCAACGTCGGCTACGCACGCGACTCCATGCGTCTACAATTAGCGGCATCTGGAGGCCGGCAGTGCTTACTAAAACTTGATCCCCAACCCCATGCTGTAAGTCACGTCTGTCTTGTCATTGCCTTGAGGCGGATCGGTCTCGTGTTGAAGATCCATACGCACGCTGGTATCCAACCGCGAGTTGATGGCAAAGCGCAGACCCGTGGACGTGTCAAAAACCTGGCCTCGATCTGGAAGGACCAGGATCGAGTGCTTGTGAAACAACTCCAGGCGCTTGCTGATGAGGAAGCGGTTGTAGCTTAGACCCCAACGTAATGCTGGTTTCTCTTCACTCACCCCATCCAGGTCTGCAATAACGATGCTGCCGCCCGCCTGCACGGACAGCGCACCGAAGCTGTTGTCCCAAAACTGATAGCCGGCACCAACACCGGCGGTAATTCGGTGGTCGATGTCCTTGCGTTTGTCGGTGAAGTACTCGCCGTTTGCAGAGAAGTACCAGTGCTCGGAAAAAAACCGCTTGTACCCGTAGTCGAACTCCAACTGCTCCTTGGTGGACACGCCGTCCGCTTCTTCCTGGCTGAGCAGAAGTGCTACTGAATGTTCCGAACGGACAAGCCTCAAGGCTGACTCTATGAGGGCGTTGTAGGCGTCCGTATTGGAATTGCCAGTGGATACGGCGGCAGACAAATCGGCCCGACTGGTCCAATCCCGGCCGAAACTGCCCAGCGCCAGCTTACTTTGGCCCGCGCTGCGAATATCGGCAAGCGCTACCGGCGCGGGAGAGCCATCGTCCGCCGCCACCGTCTGCCCGGACTCGCCGGAGCCCAGCTTGCCGTCTAAGCGCCTACCATCGTTGAGGCGAACCTGAAAATCCTGCTCGGTCGCAAGGCTCGCCACCGCGTCAACGCTCACCGTCACACGGCCTGCATATTCCGTGTCGATCACGATCTTGCCACCAGCAACACTATCCACTGTGCCCGTGATGCGATCACCGTTGTTCAACTGGATCACGTCTGCCAGCGCGGCCGTGGACCACCCAACACAAACGAATACCAATACGCGTGCCGCGGCGTGTACGTGCAACCTGCCCAACTTCACTCCTTGCTTTGCTGTTCGATCACCAGCCGGCCTACCCAATGACGGGCAAAGTGCTGCGCCGTGCGTCCGCTGCGCACGCCTCGGGCCAGTGCCCAACGCAGCGCTTCTGCCCGCACCTCATCGTCGAAGGTCATCGTCACGCCGTGGGCGGCGGAGAGCTTGTCCAACCAATGGATCGCAACGTCCAGGTAGGCCTGCTGTTTGAACGGATAGAACGAAAACCACAACCCGAACCGATCGGACAGAGAAATCTTCTCCTCCACCGCCTCGGACTGATGCAGCTCGCCATCCACAAACGCCGCCTGCTCGTTGTCTGACATGTATTCCGGCAACAAGTGCCGCCGGTTAGAGGTGGCGTAGATCAAAACGTTGGAAGACGACTTGAACACTGAACCTTCCAGCGCGCTCTTGAGCACTTTGTAGCTTGCATCGTCGGCCTCGAAAGACAGATCGTCGCAGAACAAAACGAACCGGTAGGGCTCGGCGGACAGCTGCACAACGATCTGGGGCAGCGCAGTAAGCAGAGTCTTGTTCACCTCCACCAAGCGCAAACCAGACTCAAAATAGCGATTTAGCAGGCCGTGAATCAGCGACGACTTGCCGGTGCCCCGCGCGCCCCACAGCAACACATTGTTGGCCGGCGCACCGGCGAGAAACTGCCGCGTGTTAAGGTCGATTCCAGCCTTCTGGTCGTCCACGCACAGCAGATCGTCGAGCTCGATGTCATCGAGCTCCGGGTGAGCAACGAACTCACCACCCACTGGGCTTGCCGTCCACATGGCGGCGCGGCAGTTGGCCCAGTCGACCCGGCTACGGGCGGGGAGAAAATCCAACAGCCGGCCAAGCAACTCGCGCGCTTCGCTCAGCAACGATTTCACGTCTTTTCTCAACGCTGTATCCCGAAAATCAAAGGCCGCAATCTTACCCTCAATCGCCGCCCAGAGGTGCGCCCGTGCGCGCTGCACAGATGAGTCAGTGGGCCTTTGCTGGTAAACTGAGCAGCGCATTTCGGTGGCAAAGCAGCAGCAGGAATCGCACAACGATTTCGGGCTGATCCAAATACGAGCATGGCGGATAACACTTCTACACCAGCGCAACGGGACCGTCGCGCAGGACCTAAAGATCGGCGCATTGCAGCACGAGATCGGCGCAATACGGAGCGTGTTGCCGCAGATCTTGCACCGCGTAGAGATCCCGAGATGCCAGACCGAAGATCCGCGCAGGTTCAGCGCGCGGCATCCAGCTGACAGCAAACCCGGCTACGAGCGGCGCTTGAGCGGTACCACGTTGCTGCGTTCCTTGGCGTACACCCGCCGCTCCCGTCCGGGGCCGTCAATGCCGATCTTGCCTTCATCGAAAAAGCGTAGCTCATAGAACTGAGCTGTTTCAGCCGACTCCGGGGTCAGCTCCAGCTTGTGCCCGTGCAGCGACCACTCGCCGCGCTCCTCACCGTCAGGGTCGTCGATGCGGTAGCGCCCACCGTCCAGCTCGCCGGACAGCTCCAGGCGACCACCCTGCTCCGCCCAGTGCCAAACGCCGGGCAGATCGAGCCTGTGCAGCCAGCGCTGGCGGTTCTGCCGCGTAACGCGCACCCAGAGGAACGTCACAACGGCCACCGCGGCGGCAACAAGCAGGAAACTCATGACCGATTGCTGTTTCCAGCCCTCCTATTCATCCAGGCAAATCGTTCAGTTAAAGCCATTGTCTGTGCGCGGCCACCATCTCGGCATCTACACCGAGCTGCAGGCTGCGTTCAATGTCGCTCAAAGTGCGATCCACCACGTCTGCGCTGCTGGCGGTAGCCACGAAGCACCATTGGGCCCGTTGGTGCGTGTCCTGGTGGTCGCTTTCGCACACGGCCACGTTGGCCGCGCGCCCGTATTTGTCGCGTATACCCTGCAGGCGCCGGCGCTTTTCTTTCAGCGAGCGGCAGCCGCTGAGATAAAATTCGATCTTGAGGAGGGCGACATTCATAACGCCACCATTTTACGCCAAGGCGAAGTCTTCGACGTGCAATGTGTAAAACACCGTATCCAGCCCGTGGTGCTCGCGACGCTCCTCGAACACCATGCCCAGCTTCTGCAGCACCCTTACCGCACGCTGGTTGGGCGTGTCTGCTGCCGCAATCACCCGCTGGATTGAGCCGGTCTCGAATCCGTGGCGCAGCACCTCGCCGGCTGCTTCGGTAACGTAGCCTTCGCCCCAATAATCCGGATGGATGCCGTATAGCAGTTCCACCTGCTCACCGTCTTCGAACAGTCGATGCCCGCAGAAACCAGCGAGCACGCCAGGGTTAGTGGCCACTTCGATGGCGAAAAAACCCGACCCCAGCCGCTGGAAGCAGGCTTCGCTGGCCTCGATGAGCTGGCACACGCGATCGCGCGACATCACCTGATCGGCCCAGAGGTAGCGGCGAATGTCGGGGTTGTTCCAGAACGCCTCTAACGCCGCCAGGTCCGCAGTGGTGATTGGACGCAGGGTCAACCTGTCCGTGCTCAGGTTCGGCATTGTTAGTCGGCCCCTCCCTCCTAACTCGCGAGTGTGCCATATTTGCCATAGCAGAGCACATGGGCCACCATCCGGGGCTTTTCGGGGTTGTTTGGAGCTTTAGAGACGCTGTGAGGTTCAGTTTCTGGCCGAATACGCCGACATGGGCGTGGACCAATTCATCGCTCCAGACTTCACTCTGGGCGAGCATGAGCAGAAGCTCACAGCACTGGACCAGTTCATCACCCAAGTCGCCGGACGCTAACGGCACCAAATGAAACCGCCAGCAACTTAAGGTCGCCCCGAGGAGCACCCATGAGCGAAACCAACACACCATCGCGCCCCATTCCTTCCGCCACCATCTTGATGTTGCGTGATGGCACCGACGGCTTGGAAGTGTTCATGGTGGTGCGCCACCACCAGATCGATTTCGCGTCCGGCGCCTTGGTATTTCCGGGCGGCAAAGCGGAAGACAACGACTTCGACCCGGGCCTGGCCGCCTATCTGGATGGCGCAGACGATGACCGTGACCGCCGCGCCATTCAGGTAGCTGCGATTCGTGAAGCGTTCGAGGAGTGCGGCATTCTGCTGGCAAGAGAATCAGGTGCCAGCGAGCTGTTGAGCGGCGCACGGCTGGAGAAGCTGGAGCCCTATCGAGATCAGTTGCACAAAGGCGAGGTGTCAATCACCGAATTCGTCGAGCGCGAGGGCCTTCGACTGGCCTGCGACACCCTGGTTCATTTCGCCCACTGGATCACCCCGGAGATGCTGCCCAAGCGATTCGATACCCACTTCTTCCTGGCCGCAGCCCCAGCGGATCACCTGGGCGTTCACGATGGGCACGAAAGCGTGGACTCCGTGTGGATTCGCCCGCAAGACGCCATGGCCGACGCCGAGAACGGCAAGCGCACCATCATCTTCCCAACCCTGCGTAATGTGGCCAAGCTCGGCAACAGCCGCACTACCGCAGAAGCCATTGCCGCCGCTCAAGCAGACGACGTCATCACCGTGCTCCCCATTATGGAGCAACGGGAGGATGGGGCCTACCTGGTGATCCCGGCAGAGGCCGGCTACGACATCTCCGAAGAGCGCATGCCCGACCGTCTGCCCTGACTAAGCCGCCCGGTTCGGACGCGGATCAATCCGCGTTGGACGCTCTGGGCCGTTCGCCGGAGATGTACTCGTCGATCACGTGGTGCAGCCGGGCAATTCGCGACTCCTGGTCCGCCAGGCGCGCGCCGCGGTAGCCGCGCGAGCGCAACCCCAACTGCTGGCCGGCGGTGGTGCCGATGTCCTGATCGGGGACCATACCCATGGGCGCATCGCCATACTCGATCATGTTCACCTCGGCATCACCCGTGAACTCGAGCCGGCCGCTGCGAAAAATCCCCGCTTCAATCGATTCGGGCGACACGTACACCCAATGGTCGAAACGGCAGCGCTGGGGGTCCAGGGGATCGGGACGCATGCGCTGCAACAGCACCGAGTCCGCCGCAAAGGTGACCGAGCAGTTGGGGAAGATATTGAAGTGGTGCGGATCGGTCAGCCGCTCGTCGCGCAAACGGTCGTAATGCGCGTAGCCACGCTTCGGTCCCAATGACCGCATCTGCTGCTGAATGGCCCGGCGGGTATCGAACTCCCGGCCCTTGAAGTCGTCCGCTTTCAGCTCCCACATATCAAGCTGCTCGAGCAACGGTGACACGATCTCCGGGCCACCCTCCTGACGGTGCGACGGCATGCCACCCTGCATCACCATGCGGTTGTGGCCTTCGTGGGACATGTCGAAGCGCGTCCAAGGCACGCCTTCTTCAATATTGGCCGTGAGCTGCGGATGCACCGTGAGCAGGTGGTAAGACTCGCAGAAGTTGTCCTGGATGACCTTCCAGTTACAGGGGACCCAGGCTGAGATGGCCGTCATGCGGCGCCACCCATCCGGCTGCCAGGCCTGCCAGTCCTCCCAGACGGGGCCCAGGTATTCCTCCAGCGACTCGCAGTCCGGGTTCATATTCACCCACACCCAGCCGCAGAACGTCTCGCAGGCCACCTCTACCAGGCTCAAGTCGTCGCAGGGGTTACCGCCGCTGAAATCTTCCGGATCCTGCACGTAGGTAAGCTCGCCGTCCCAGGCGTAGGTCCAGGAGTGATAGGGGCACACGATGTTGTCCACGTGCCCCTTGTCGGCAAACAGTAGCCGCGAACCGCGATGCTGACAGGCGTTGTAGAACGCCTTCACGCTGCCGTCTTTCTGGCGCACCATGATGATGGACTCCGGGCCCACGTCCTCCACCTGAAAGTCGCCCGGCTCGGGTATTTCAGACTCTCGCCCCAGCAGCAGCCACACGTTGGTCCACATATGCTCCCACTCGTCGGCAAAAAAACCGCGGTCGGTATAGCGGCTGCCCTCCATCTTATGGGGCGGCACTTCAGGTTGGGCCCAGGGGGGCGCCTGTTCCGATCGCCAATCCGCGACTTTTGTGGCCATGACTCCTCTCCCTTAACGAAGCGACATTCAGCGACCGTACTGCGACGCGTCAGCCAGTGCAAATGCCGTTTGCGCCTAGTACCGCTGCTGCGGCCAACTAACGTTCAGCTACACGCTGCAACGCTTGGCCAGTCAGGCGATACATGGTCCATTCAGACTGCGGCTTGGCGCCGAGATTTTCGTAAAAACGGATGGCCGGCTGGTTCCAGTCCAGCACCGACCAATCAAGACGCCCGTAGCCGTGCTCCACGCAGATTCCAGCCAGGTGCGACAACAGCGCGCCACCCACTCCCCGGCCGCGTTGGTCCGGCGTGACATAAAGGTCCTCCAGATAGATGCCGGGGCGCCCCAAAAAGGTAGAGAACGAACGAAAAAACAGCGCAAAGCCAACCGCCTCCCCATCCAGTTCACCCACCACCGCCTGCGCCACCGGATCTTCACCAAACAACCACTGCTGCAGCGATGCCTCATCGGCAACCATCTCGTAGGAACGATTTTCGTAATCCGCGAGTTCGGAGATGAACTGGATTAACTGCGCCACGTCGGTTGCTGCGGCCGGACGAATCCTGATTGTGTCGCTCATGCCGAGTCCTCATTACTTTCAGGAAACATACTCCAATTCGAGCACTCGGCCATACCGCGCGATTGGTGGCACACGGATTCAATCACAAATCGTTCTCTATCGGCGCCAGACGCCGGAAGCGTTTCCCGAGTAGCCAAGGCATCGATACGCAGCATCCACCAGAGACTGGCCGCGCTCGTTCAAGAGAATGCCTGTTCCCAGTTTGTTCATGGCATAACCGAAACTCATCGATTCGACCGGGTCTGCGAATCCGATGCTGCCCCCCATGCCCACGTGGCCAAATGCCGCGCTGCTCAAGATAGCGCTGCTCTTGTCTACCGCCTGCTCGCGCCGGTTGTCCATGGATTTCATGAATCCCAGCGAAAACCGCGTGGGAATGAGCAGCGTCGCATCTTCATGGGTGGCAACCGCCACCTCACTCATGGCGGCAAGGGTGTCCTCGTCAACGAAACGCTGCCCATTCAGCGAGCCGCCACACGCAAACGGCGCGTAGATGCGGGCCAGCCCTCGCCCGTTGGCCACTGCCCCCGCACCGCCGATCTCGGCAGCGTGGCAGCTACGGCTATTGGGGCTGAATCCACCCTGATTGAAAAAAGCTCGTGAGGGAATCGACTCCGGGTCGCCGATCAGCGCTTGCGTAAACGCGCTGACTTCCGCTCCCCTGACCGGTCGGGTGGGGATCACGGGTGCCACCTTGGGCTCTTCGCTCTCCGGCAAGCCGATCCAGCACTCGGCCTGGGTGGGTTGAGCAAGGGCTTCACGAAAGTAGGCGCCCAGCGACTGTCCCGCCGTACGTCGCACCAACTCGCCTACGGTCCATCCGAAGGTAATGAGGTGATAGCCGTTGCGGGCGCCGGGTTTCCAGAAAGGCGCCTCTCGCTCCAGGCGCTCCACCATGTAATCCCAGTCGCAACAACCCTTTTCCTTGAGCTTTTCACGAATAGCGGGCACGCCCACCGAATGGTCGAGCATCATGCGTACCGTGGCGTCTTCCTTCCCGTGCGCCGCAAACTCAGGCCAATAGCGTTTGACAGGGGCGTCAACGTCCAGCTCGCCGTTGGCAACCAGGGTGTGTGCCGCCAGCGCTACCGCGCCCTTGGTGCTGGAAAAAACCACACATAGGGTATCTTCCTGCCACGGCGTCTGCGCTTCCGGATCTTTGGTGCCACCCCAGAGATCAACCACCGGTTCGCCATGAAGCGTAACGCATACCGATGCGCCCACTTCGCCCCGCTCTTCGAAGTTGCGAACGAAGGCTTGTGCCAGCGGTTCGAAATCAGTGGCGCAGTAGCCGCGGACGGCGCCGGCCGCGGTATTCCGAGAATATTCCTGCATCAGCTCCTAGCTAAAGCCACGGCGGCTACCTCACTGGTGTCATTCGCTTGCGGGCGGCTGCTCGCCTCTGGGTCCTGCCAATTGAACCTTGATGCCATCCGGGTCGAGAAAGAACACCAGCCCACCGCCCGGGCCTCCGCCCACCGGCCACTTCTGCGCGAATCCAAGAGACGGCATGGTCTCGAGAACCACATCCAGGTCTTGCACGTAGAAGTTGATCCGATCGATGCCCAGATGATTCACGGGCATCGGATATGGCGGCGTGTCGTCGTAGGGAGTTATCCATTGCCGTAGTTGGATCGTCGAGCCATCGGTACCCTCTCCGAGGCTCACATCCACGCCTTTGAACTCGATGCGGCCATCGAATCCGTGCGCTGCGGCAAACTCGCCGGAGCCGGCCTCAGACCTCACCACCGTCTCCGTGAATCCAAGTAGCCGATAGAACTCCCTTGACCGCTCCAGATCCGACACGTTCATGTTCGTGTTCACCAGACGAACCAGGTCGGGGCCAGGCGTGGGGCCGTCGCCTTCGTCGGTAGCGATCAACTTGATGAACGTGCCGTCCTGGTCTTTCAGGAAGACGAACCGCTCGCCATCCGGTGCGGTAGCCGGCGCGGAAACGAACTCCACACCTTGCGACTTGAAATATTCATAGTCGCCATCCAGGTCAGTTGTGGAATATGTAGCGTAAGCCATGCCGATTCGGTTCAAGCTGGGGTACGGAGGCTCTTCGCGATAGGCGTTACCCCGAAACTGCACCGTGTCCACAAATGGCGGCGTTGGCGGGTCCTCCAGACTGTGCAGTGATACGTGGATCAGGTAGTCCTCCGGAAAGCCTAGCGCCTGAGCGAACGTGGTGCTGGTCTCCGGCCCTGCCGGATAGACCTCCCCGATGAAGCCCAAGGTCTCGTAGAACTTGCGTTGGATTTCCATGTCGGTGGTGTTGAGCCCGAAATAGCCCTGGCGCTGAAGGCCCAGATCCGCCTCGGCCACCTGAGTGACACGCACACCGAGGGACCCTGTCGGCATGCCCGGAACCGTCACCTCGATGTGGTTGGTCTTTTCAAGCGTCAGCGGCAGGACCACTTCGCCGTCGCCAACGAAGTCCTTGGCTTCCACCACGCTCTGGCCGTTTACCTTGATCCAGGCCTTGTCCATACCATCGTCGGTAAGCACCAGTTTCCCGGAACCCTCAAGGGCCACGAAGGTGGCGGTGTAGGTGGTTGGCTTTCCGCGCACGAGTTCGTAGGTCTCGGGGCCGAAGCGGGTGAGGTTGGCCTGCACTGCCCAGGACACCGGCGCCACCGCCGCCACAAGCACAACAAGCAACCACCGGAGCGTTCTCGAAAACTGGCGCATCCCATTGATTTTTATCATTTATTTTATCTCCAAGCACACATACCGTTCGCGCACCGCAGCAGATATGGCTCATCCTGCACCGACGTGCATTTCCAACCGGCGCCCCAACCGGCGCCTGCACTATCGCATAACCAATAAAATATTTTTCCGTCCGCGGCGCCATGAGGCCGCGCGAAGCGCTAATCTCCCTCTAACGCGGCCGTTGCGAAAGGTTCAAGACCTGATGATCGATTTTCTCTCCCCAGCAGCAATGGCAGACCCCGGGCTGGTCGCAAACGATCTGCTGGCCGGCGACCGGGTGATCTGCTACGAGGGGTTCAATCCGCGATTTTACGTCGTTTCGCGTTATAAGGATGTGGATGCAGCACTGAGACAACCGGACGTCTTCGTCAGCGGCCAGGGGCAGGGTCCCAAGTTCTCGCCCGCTTCCGGCGTGGTATCCGACCCACCGGACCACACCTTTTATCGTGCGCTGGTGCAGGATCACTTTCAGCCCAAAGCCATCAGCAGCCTGGAACCCAGGTTGAAGGAAATCGCCGAAGAGCAATTGGACACGGTTGCCAAAGAGGACACCTGGGACCTCCACGACGTTCTGGCCTTCCCTCTACCAATACGCATCATCTGCGAGATTCTCGGCGTACCCACCGAGGACATCTGGCAGTTCAAAAAATGGTCCGATGCGTCAGTTGCGGCGCTGGCAGCCGAAGATGCATCTGTCTTCGAGGACGAAGCCGGCAAGCTGCGAAGCTACATGCTGGACTTGTTCGCCAGGAAACGCGGGCGGCCCGACGGCGGCCTGCTGGACCGCATCGCACACGCACAACGCGACGGGCGCCCGATCCCCGAACAGGAGGCCCTGAGCCTAACGAGCCAGATGTTCGTGGCGGGCAACGAAACCACTACGTCGCTCATTACCAACTTCGTATGGCGAATGTTTCAGCTCGATCTCTGGCAAGACTTCGTAGAAGACCGCTTCGACCTGGAACTCGCCATCACCGAGAGCCTGCGATTCGACCCACCGCTGCTGGCGCTGTTTCGCACCACCGCTCGTGAAGTCGCCATCGGAGACTGTACCATTGCGGCGGGCAGCAAGGTCATGACCCACTATGGTGCTGCCAATCGCGACCCCGACGCCTACGATGACCCGAATGCCTTCCTGCCAAACCGACACGGTAAAACGCCGCTCTCCTTCGGGCTCGGCATCCACATTTGCCTCGGCCGGGAACTCGCCAAGCTGGAGGCGAGGGTGGCGCTGGAAACGCTGCGTGAGCGCTTCCCAGCATTAAGGCTGGTGAACGACGGCATGCGCATCCCGCCATTCTTTTTTTGGGGGCGATCGAAATTGCCTGTAAGGAACTGACTGGCCAACACGCGGCCGTGGCCAACTCAGCAACGACAGCCGCCAAGTCATGTTGTTAATCCAGGCCTTCGCACACCCTCATTGTTAGCAACCCCTTCGACGATAGCCAAGAGGGAGCAATCCTCACGCCGTGCAAAGTGAAAACTGGTAAGGGATTAACTTCTGAGCCAACTGAGTAAACCGGGCAAAGTGCACCCACCTAAAATAGCTCATATTAGCGGTTACAAACCAGGTAACCGCGCAAACGTTAGGACATAGCGATGGCAAACAACTTGTTCTTTTGTGGATACATCAACAGTCACATCAGTGCCATCCTCAACAAACCCTAATTTGAAAAGCACTTTTTCTGAGGCGTGGTTGTCTGGGTACACGTTAGCAAATACCTGTGCATCACCATGCGCATCCCTTACGTATCGCAAGAGCCCCAAACACGCTTCAGTAGCATACCCGTTACCCCAATACGGTTGGCCAATCCAATAACCGAGTTCAAACAGATTTGCTGCTTGCTCAGTCAAACCAACCCCACCGATTAGTTTGTGGTTATAAAAGACATTCAGGGAGTAAGGCTTTGACTTGACTGATTCTATCCACCAATCAGCGTCAGATTCCGCATATGGAAAAGGAACATTGCTTAGGGTGGCTGCTACATTTTCATCACCAATCAAAGTGATAAGCGACTGTTTATATTTTGGCTTTATATGTCTAATCGACAGTCTTTTTGTTTTTATTTCAACCATTGCGATTCAGTCGTAGGCGTGAGTATCAGGCCGGATATGAGGGCGGGGTCGGTCACAGCAGCTGCGTAGATTGAAATGCCGATTCGGCGATCAGGATCCTCGCGGCACCAACTCGAAGATCCACAGGTAGCCGCTATCGAACGCTTCGCGGGGGAACGGCGCTCCGCCTCCGTACTTTCGACCAAGTTCGGCAATGACGGGATCGATCTCCGGGCCGCCCATTACACGCACGAGCATTCGGTCGTAGAGTTTTCCGTCAACCCGAAGAATGGTCCGGCCGTCCTTTTCGGCCTGCAAGGGCCACTGCTTCCAGATCTTCCCCCACCAGGTGGTCATGTATCCGCTGGGGATGAAGACCCGGCCGTCGTGAACCGCCAGCCAGGTAGTGCGCGAGGCCGCGGGATCCAGCAATTGAAACTCCACCGTCCCGTAGTCCTTCGCGAAGCTCCAATCCGGCTCCTGGCTGGCCACCTCTCCACTCTCGAAGGGCCCACCTGGGATGATTTCCAGGGGGCCATCGGCAAAACGCCCCAAGACCAGCATTCCCAGCACCAGCACCACGATCACTCCGAGGGTGTACCCCAGGCACTTCACGAACGTCTTCACTTCAGCATTCCTTCGCATCCACCTAAATATAGGTTGCTTTAATTTGTATTATCCACCCACATGCTTGACTCAGGATACGTCGATGATGAATAGATTGAATGATTATTTGGCTAGTGGTGACTATGTTGGAATGGATCGGTATTTAGTTCTACAGCGGAGGGCCGATGGTTTTGTAGCTTGCAGATTCGGAATTACTTCACTAGGGCCGATCGGATTTTTTGTTGGATTGATCGTAGGTTATGTTTTTTTTGGCTAGATCATGCCGGCGCCGAGTACCATTGGTCACTGGTTTTAGTCGCGGAAAGATAGATGCCCACTGTGTCTAGTACGAACAGAACATTTGTCCTCGGATTGATTGCGGCGGCGTTCGGCGTGGTGAGTTGGGCCGAGCCCCGCTCCATTTCAGATACCGACCTGGCAGATGAGACGAACACCGCGGAGTGGCTGGCTTATGGGCGCACCCATAACGAGCAGCGCTTCAGTCCGCTAACCGAGGTCAACGCAACAACTGTAGAACGCTTAGGCGTGCAATGGTATGTCGACCTGCCTGAGGACGTAGGCCTGGTCTCTACGCCGTTGGTAGCAGAAGGTGTGATGTACTTCACCGGGACCATGAACGTCATTCGAGCCGTGGACGCCAGCAATGGCAAGCCGTTGTGGACGTTTGATCCCGAAGTTGCCAAGGAGGTCGCCGGCCACAAACGCCAAGGCCACGTTCACAGCCGAGGCCTTTCGATCTATGGCAACAAGCTATTCGCCGCTACTTGGGACGGCCGTTTGCTCGCGTTGGACCGGACTACCGGTAAGCAGATCTGGTCGACACGGACCTTTCCGTTGACCGAGTCGCGTTACATCACTGGTGCTCCGAAAGCATTTAAAGGCAAAGTACTAATTGGCAATGGCGGTACTGAGCACGGTCCAGGGCGGGGCTATGTCACCGCTTACAACAGTGAAACCGGCAAACAACTATGGCGCTTCTATATCGTGCCCGGCAATCCTGCCGACGGTTTCGAGAGCCCGGCGATGGAGATGGCGGCAAAGACATGGACTGGTGAGTGGTGGAAGCATGGTGGCGGCGGCCATGCATGGCATGCGTTCACGTATGACGCTGAGCTCGACGCCCTATATATAGGTACGGGCAACGGGGCTCCCTGGAACCAGCGGCTGCGCAGTCCGGGCGGTGGCGACAACCTATTCTTGTGTTCTGTGGTGGCACTCGATCCGGACACTGGGGAGTACCGCTGGCACTATCAGACGACGCCTGCAGAGACCTGGGATTTTAATTCCAACATGGACATCGTGCTCGCCGATCTCGAGATCGACAACAAGCAAGTCAAAGCGATTATGCACGCGCCGAAAAACGGCTTCTTCTACGTGATCGATCGGCGCACGGGAAAACTGATCTCGGCAGAGCCGTTTGCTGAAGTCAATTGGGCAAGCCACGTCGACCTGGCAACAGGTCGGCCGGTGGAGATCGAAGCAGCTCGCTATTCCAAGTCCAGGTCGCGAGTGACACCGACTCCGTTAGGCGCTCACAGCTGGCACGCAATGTCGTATAGCCCGCTGACCCGATTGGTGTACCTACCGACGCTGCACGCAACCGCTGAGTACGACGATTCTACCTATCCCGCGGACTGGGAGAACCAACCCTTTCTCGCAGGCACGGGGGTTGATTTCACAGCGCCCGGGGAGCCGAGCGATTATTCCGGGTCTTTACAGGCCTGGGATCCGGTGCAGCAACGCGCTGTCTGGACGGTCGACCAGCAGGGGCTTTGGGGGAGCGGCACTCTGGCCACCGCCGGCGGGCTGGTTTTCCAAGGCGAGCAGAACGGCATCTTCAGCGCCTACAACGCAAGCACCGGCGAGCGCTTATGGAGCTACGATGCGGGTCTAGGGATATCTGCGCCGCCCATCACCTATCGACTGAAAGGAACCCAATATATTTCAGTATTGGTAGGGTTTGGTGGCGCGTACGCTGGAGGTACAGTTCCCGGAGCCACTGAATTGGGCTGGGCCTACGGCGTACATACCCGTAGGCTGCTCACCTTCAGCATTGACGGCGCCGCGCAGCCACCTCCACAACCAGCGCCCTATTTCCCGCAACCAATTTTCGAAGCGGGCTTTGACGTTGACGCAAAGCTGTCGGCGCTGGGCGAGGATCTATACAACGATCATGGTTGTGCCTTTTGCCATGGTCCCGACGCCAAAGCCGCAGGCATGACGCCCGATCTGCGCGCATCACCCTTTCCACTTTCAGAGATGGAAACCGGCTTCGCCAACGTGGTTCGTGATGGAAACCGAGTTGGGCGGGGTATGCCGGGTTATCCGGGCCTTACGAACCACGAGCTCAAGGCACTGCGCCATTACATTCGCGATATGGCACACAAGACTATTACCGCAGGCACAGCGCCCCTTGGCGAGCACTAGTCAACTTGGCTCGTGGCAGCTGACCGGCTCCCCGTCGCTTCGTTTGCCTACCACAAACTTGAGCCAAACTACCGACGCAGGGGGTCGCGCCCCAATTGATGGACGCTGCAGGAAAGGCCTGTTGGCCTCGGTTGCATTAAGCTCAATATCCTGGTTCGGACGGGAAGATTCAGCAGTTGAGTTCTATGGAAAAGCGGGATATCGCATCGGGGTTCGGATCAGCATGAGCAAAAGGATAGGTCACATTGAATCACCCGACACCTAACAACGCGTTGCAGCGGACGCCCTACCCAACCTAAGGCTGCTCTGGTCGGAGTCAAGTCTAGCCAGAGCTAATCGAGCCACTGGATGAGGCCTACGCTCGGCATACGGAAGAGGTCGGAGGCCCAGGTGCCGCCAACCAATTGTTGGAGCTGACGGCCTACCCGTGACTTTGTTTGCAATACGAGGCCTACGGCACCTACCTCACACGCACCTATCAAACCAAAGCCTCACTGCCCGCTATCGAGCAGCCATTCTTACTGCAACTTCATCAGGGACATCAGTCCCTACCCTTACGGTCGCTAAACGCCTTGACCGCCGCCTTGGTGTTGCCGTAAGTGAGCCGTGTCGCATGCCATTTGTCGATCATCTCCCCGTTGTAGTGGGTTTCGCCGCCTACTCGAAAGAAATGGACACCTCGCCGCCAATAGCGTTGACGCCGCCACTTGATCTGCCCACGCGTCCAGCCGTACCGCTCTGCAACCTGGCCAACGCTCAGCGCTTTTTCATTCATCAGCACAACTCCTGCCCACTATCAATAGATAACCAAAAAGCCTGGTTTTTAACTAGTATTTTCTACCCATCGTGACCGAATCCGCTTCAAGGGCAGGCCCCTTGAAAGCAGAGGTCGTTCCGCTTTGGGGTTAGCCAAATCGTTTCGCAAGGTTATAAAGCGCGTTTGGGGTTGTCGAGCGTGCCAACCTGGACCACCAACCTGATCAAGGTTGTGAAATCTTTTCGGAGAATCACGACTTGCCTGGATGAAAGTTCCCGCTGTCTGGCACTGGTCTCTCGGCTCCACTACAGTTACGGCTTTGATCTGGGTAGTTAAGTCTATGAGAGCAATACTGTGTGCAGGGCTGGTGGTGGTTTTCTCGGTCGCCTGCTCAGAACAACGGGGAGAACCGGCACTAGAAGAGCCGCAAAGGCTGGTTGGAAGAGACTCTCCGGCGTCGTCTGCCTCACAAATGGCTGGACAGGCGACTGCCGGCCAAGAACATCTGGGTCATGAAATTTTTCTCAAGCATTGCGCGTCTTGTCATATGGGTGGGGTGGAGCGTGCACCGCACCTGACGGCGCTGAACATGATGCCTTACGATTCGCTTTTGGTATCCCTGCAAACGGGCTTGATGCGCACCCAAGCTGATGTGCTCAGCGACAACGAGAAGCAACTTGTCGCGGAATATCTCAGCGGCGGTGGGCCAGTCGATGAAGCGATCGCCATGCCCGCACAATGTGCCGGCGTATGGTCACAATTCGATTATGACCAACCGCCAATGGCGCTCGGCTGGGGTATTGACCTTGAAAACACCCACTTTATTGATGGTGAGACTGCAGGCATTAATCCCAACGAGGTGCGTCGACTCTCTCTGAAGTGGGCCTTTGCTTATCCGAACGCGAACCGTGCCCGTTCGCAACCAAGTTTTGCCGGCGGTGCATTGGTAGTAGGAAGCCAGGACGGTACAGTTTATTCGCTGGATGCTGCGACCGGTTGCATTCGTTGGACTTTCAAGGCCTCTGCCGAAGTTCGAACCGGGATAACCTATACAGCATGGGCACCGGGGGAAGTTCCTGATGAACCGCCGCTGGCCTATTTTGCTGACCTAATGTCATGGGTCTATGCCGTAAATGCAACGAATGGTGAACTTGTCTGGTCACAAAAGGTCGGCTTGCATCCAAATGCAACGACGACGGCGCAGCCGGTACTTTTTGATGGCACAATTTTTCAGCCAGTTTCTTCACTCGAAGTTGTCCCGGCATTAGATCCCGACTATCCGTGCTGCAGCTTTAGGGGCTCGATCGTCGCGTTAGATGCACGCACGGGTGAGCAGAAATGGCGGACGTACACCATAACGGAGGAACTGGTTCAGACCCGAATCAACGATGCAGGGACGCCCAATTTCGGGCCTTCAGGTGCACCGATTTGGAATAGTCCCACAGTGGATGAAAAACGCAGGCTGCTGTATGTGGGAACGGGTGAGAATTACTCATCGCCGGCCCAGGGTTCGAGCGATGCCGTGATTGCCTTCAAAATTGATACGGGAGAGATTGCTTGGGTTCGTCAGACGACGGCGGGTGACGCATGGAATATGGCTTGTATGCCGAACACGCCAACGCCAGAAAACTGTCCAGAAGAAATAGGCCCCGATGTCGATTTTGCATCACCACCAATTCTAGTGCGAGAAGGGGGGCGTGAAATTCTTGTTGCCGCACAAAAGAACGGACAAGCCCACGGTATTGATCCGGAATCTGGTAAACAGGTTTGGCGCACACAGGTTGGGCGTGGCGGCAACCAGGGCGGCACCCATTTCGGGATAGCCGCCGAAGGAACAACGGTCTTCATCCCAATGTCAGATTACGATGACCGAATGTTACCGATTGAAGAGGCCAAACCAGGCATTTTCGGACTGGATGCCTTCACTGGTGAGATAAAGTGGTCGAACATTGCAAAAAATTTCTGTGGAGAGCGGGACAACTGTGATCCGGGTGTGTCTTCAGCGGTAACGGCCATACCAGGTGTAGTCTTTGCCGGACATATGGATGGGCGATTGCGAGCTTATGACACTGCGACGGGCGATGTCATTTGGGAAACCGAGACAGACCGAGCCTTCCAGACGATCAATGGGGTGGAAGCACATGGTGGCTCTTTTGGCGGCGGAAGCGCTCCTATCGTCAAGGACGGACATCTCTATGTGAATTCTGGCTATGGGATCTATTTCCATATGCCGGGCAACGTACTGTTAGTATTTTCAGTGGACGGGGATTAGCCGCGGGGGCTTTTCTGTACGCCATACGGTTGGATGTTGGGAGAGCGTGGCCGAAAAATGGCCTATTGAGCCGTATATGCCCGCCTGGGAAAAATCGATTTACGCAAAGCCTTTAGTTAACTGAAAGAACCTGTTCGATAGCATGTTTCAAACATGGACAGCATCACGGTGTCGATTAGTTCAATGCGAGATCCGGCAACGTCAACCATGGCAAAACCCTGAGGATTAGAATGGCCGTGACGAAGATCTGGCCGACCCCCCATGAGCAAGACAATCGATTACATCGAGCCAATCAGGATCAGCGAACACGTCACCTACTTCTACTGGGGACGCCATCCCGACCACCCCGTCATCGACATGCGGCTGGGCGGTGGCGGCTTGGCGGTGCACCGAGGCAAGCAAGCGATCCTGGTCGACACAATGAATGTGCCGGAGGAAGCCGTGTGGATGAGGGAGTACCTGTCCAAGAAATGCGGAGTCCGAGAGTTTCGGGTCATCAACACACATTGGCACGCTGATCACATCGGCGGCAACGCAGCATGCTTGGGCGACCCGATCATTGCGCACCGTCGTACCCGGGAGCTAATGATCAAACACGCCGAGGCGCTGGAAGCAGGTACGTTGTGGAGCCATCCACCGATCCCGGTGGTGCCGCCGGGATTCACAATCGAGGATCGGGCGGACCTGTGGCTTGGCGACTACCGGGTAGAGGTGCATCGGTTCGAGATTCACGAGGAGGGGCACCTAGCCGTGTACCTGCCTGCAGAGCGACTCCTGCTGGCGGGGGACATGCTCGAAGACCCATTGTGGGCGCTGAACCTGCGCTTTGCATCGCCCGAGCTCCAGCTCGCGGAGTACGAGCGGATGAAGCAAATGGATATCGAGCGGATAGTGCCGGTGCACTCTACGCGGGAAACGATTCTTGCGGGCGGCTACGATAAGCGCATCATTGACGCGAACGCCGCCTATTTGCGAGGCATGCTGGCCGCCGCTGACGAGCCAGATTTCCTCACGCGCCCGGCAGCGGATTTCATTCGCAACGAGATCCAGAGGGGGGTACTGACCTGGTGGGAGCCATACACAGAGGTCCACGAGTACAACAAGGCGGCTGTATCGCGCGCGGCAGGTAAGATGGCTGATCGAACCAGAAAGCGGTGAAATACCCGTAAAAGCAATTAATTTCTCCACGGGAGGGAAGCAACACTATTCTGGCACCTGAGAGTTGGTAACAAGGCCACCCCACAACAACGAGTAAATGTCTATGGCGAACGGTCTTCGAGCAGTTGAGTTACTCAGGGATTTGCATTGCCGACATGACTGCCGGTTGGGCCGCGCAGCCATTTCACCACGCCAAGAATGCTGATCAACACCCAGAAGGATTCGATCACAACGGCCGCAAAGTTGAATTCGAAGTAGAGCGAATACAGAATCAACGCCGCCCCAAAACCGTTGAGAACACTATACGCCAGCGACTGGTGTGACATCCGGTCAACTTGGATAAGCAAATAGCATGCGATGATCAGAAATGATCCAAACGCGCCGATGAAGTCGTGGAGTTCGTGGCTCAATGGTATCTCCTTAACGTGCGATTAGAAGCCTCTTTCCATCTTCGAGGATCGTTACTAGTTGAACTTGACCCCGTTGAAGGTCAGTGGGTTTCCCTCGTTGTCTCCCATTCCGATCATCTGCTCGCCATTACGGCTCATCTGTCCGTGGCTGATTGTTGTGGATCCGCCGAACTCATTCTCTAGATTTATCGTGATCTCGCATGTGCTTTTTACCTTGACGTTCCCGCTGTTGAAGAGAAACGAGAATTTCTCACCGAATACGCCGATTGCTTCGCATGAACTCTTGGCTGTATTGAGTGTTCCATCGGATCGAATCAGCATTGTGCAGTAGGACACGAAGCCTGACTCATTGGTCGTCATGTGCCAAAACCCCACAGCATCTCGGACTTTGCAATTTGCGTAGGCGTGGCTACCTGTCACTAGAATGAGAATTGTGGCTGCTATTTTTAGTTTCATCTGATCCCTCTCAGTCTTTTTTCGGGAGGATGAATGATATTGCGTGCTCTACGGATTGACGATTCGATGCTAGATGCTCCAGTTTTCGCCTCTCTAGTTCGCCTGCTATTGCTATTGCGCATTCCGGATTCAACACGGCCACGTAGGTCCGCTACCGGCGAACCAGCACTGAATAACGAGTTTCGGAGACCCTAAAACAAGGGGCCGCAACGCCCGAACCTAAAGTAGGTGAAAATAGGAACTTGGTCGGGACGGCAAGATTTGAACTTGCGACCACTTGACCCCCAGTCAAGTGCGCTACCAGACTGCGCTACGCCCCGAAATCTCAAGCATTTGAGCCCCGATTCTCACCGCGTTACCGCGGATCCCAGGGGCGCGCAATGATACCCGATGGCCGAACACGGCGAAAGCTGGCCCATGGATAGTCCAGCACTCGCCTCTTCTGACTCAACAGACCCAGTCTGCTAGCTCCCCTTGAACTCCGGCTTGCGCTTCTCCATGAAGGCCGCCATGCCTTCCTTGAAGTCCTCGGAACGGAACAGCGGCATGAGCTGTAGATACACATGGTGAACATGGTCGTTGAACGTTTCGTTCATGCCCATACGCATCATGCGCTTGGAGGCCTGCACCGCCATCGGTGCATTCGCGGCGATCTGAGCCGCCAGTTCTTGCGCAGCGGAAAGCGTTTCCTCCGCGGGCACCACGCTGGACACCAATCCCAGCTCCAGGCATTCATCCGCCATCAGCGTGCGGCCGGTGAAGATGATCTCTGCCGCCTTCGACCAGCCAAGCAGCCTGGGCAGAATCCAGGTGCCGCCCGATTCCGGCAGCACGCCGCGTGCCGTGAACGCCGCCGCCAGCTTGGCGCTGTCGGCCATGATGCGAATGTCACACCCCAGCGCCAGATCCATGCCGTAACCGGCAGCGGAACCATTGAGCGCGCAAATGGTGGGCGTGTCCAACTCGTGTAGCACCGTGGGCGGTGTGTTGCGCAGATCCAGGTTAGCGCCACCACCGGCGTTCTGACCGATGCCGCTGCCGCCGGCACGCAGGTCCAGTCCGGCGCAGAAAAACCGCCCCGTGCCGGTGATGATGATGGCGCGCACGTCCGGATCCTGATTCGCGCGTAACATCAGCTCGGTGAGTCCAGCCAGCATGGGTCCGGAAATGGTGTTCTGCAGAGCCTCCCGGTTGATCGTGATGGTAGCTACGCCGTCCTGCACCTGATAGAGCACTTCTTCATTGCTGACGTCTTGTGATGCGGTGGCCATTGCCGTCCCCCAGTTGATTTCTTGTGACCGCAACCTAAGGTTTTGAGCCAGGCGACGCAAGGGCGGACGAAACCGGCTTCGCATGCCCGGCGACGACTCATGTAACATCGACGATCGGCATCTATTTCGGGCAACCATGGCAACAACGAACAGCAACTCCGGCGATTTCGACGCCATTATCGTAGGCGCAGGATTCGCTGGCCTGTACATGCTCCACCGGCTCCGCAAGATGGGCATGTCCGTTCAGGTATTCGAAGCCGGTAGCGGCGTGGGCGGCACCTGGTACTGGAACCGTTACCCCGGCGCGCGCTGCGACGCGGAAAGCCTGGTGTACTCCTACTCCTTCGATGAAGACCTGGAGCAGGAGTGGGAGTGGACGGAGCGCTACGCGACGCAAGGCGAGATCCTGAAATACGCAGAGCACGTTGCCGAGCGCTTCGATCTGAATCGCGACATCGAGTTCAATGCCCGAGTTACCGCCGCGCACTTCGACAGCGAGCAGAAGCGATGGGGCGTTTCCACCGACCAGGGGCACCAGGTAACCGGACGCTACTGCATCATGGCCACCGGATGCCTGTCTACGCCCCAGGTGCCGCAGATCGCCGGCCTGGCTCAGTTCCAAGGGCCCACCTACTACGCTAGCCAGTGGCCCCATGACGATCCGGACTTCGCGGGCAGGACGGTAGGCATCGTGGGAACCGGGTCATCAGCCATTCAGGCGATCCCCGTAATCGCCGACAAGGCCAAACACCTCACAGTATTCCAACGCACGGCAAACTTTAGCGTGCCAGCCTACAACCAGGATCTGGATCCGGAATTTGTCAAAGATTTCAAAGCGCACTACCCGGAACATCGCGTAAAGCACCGCCTTGGCCTGGTGTCCAGCTTCGGCGGTCTGGAACTGCCGGAAGCCCAGCAGGGCGTGGCCGCCATGAGCGCCGACGATTACACCGAAGAGGAAATGCAGCTTATATTGGAGGACTACTGGCAGGTGGGCGGGGCGCGCTTTCTGAGCGCCTTTGGCGACGTGATCATGGATAAGCGCACCAATCGGATCGTGGCCGAATTCGTGCACAACAAGATTCGCAGTATCGTGAAAGATCCCGAGGTGGCGGAGTTGCTCTGCCCCAAGACGCACCCCATCGGCACCAAGCGCATCTGCGTGGACAGCGACTACTACGCCACCTTCAATCGCGACAACGTCACTCTGGTGGACGTGCGTAGCTCACCCATCAAGACCATCACGGCCACCGGACTGGATACGGAAAGCGCGAGCTACAGCTTCGACGATCTGGTGCTCGCCACGGGATT
This sequence comes from Gammaproteobacteria bacterium UBA2965, assembly GCA_002348385.1. Lineage (GTDB taxonomy): Bacteria > Pseudomonadota > Gammaproteobacteria > Pseudomonadales > Azotimanducaceae > UBA2965. The sequence continues at coordinate 55,532 of DEBD01000037.1, forward strand.
CGACGCCATGACGGGCACGCTGCTCAAGATGGATATTCGGGGTGCCGACGGCACGCGCTTGGCAGACAAGTGGTACGCCGGGCCAAAGGCCTACCTGGGACTGGTGAGTGCGGGCTTTCCCAACCTGTTTCTAATTACCGGGCCCGGCAGCCCATCGGTGCTGAGCAACATGCTGGTTTCCATCGAGCAGCACGTGGACTGGCTGTGCGACCTGTTCGAGCACATGGCGCAGCAGAACCAGGCTGTTGTGGACGCAGAACCCGAGGCGGAAGAGCGCTGGATCAACCATGTGAACGAGGTGGCCCACTCCACCTTGTACCCCGAGGGCGGCTCCTGGTACCTGGGCGCCAATATTCCCGGCAAGCCCCGCGTGTTCATGCCATATGCCGCAGGCGTCGGCGCTTACCGTGAAATTTGTGACAAGGTGGCATACGAGGGCTACAGCGGGTTCAGCTTTCCCGAGGCCACGCAGGCCTAGGCCTTAGATGCGAATCATCATCCAGTAAACGCCCATGGCAGCGAGCACGAACAGCGTGCCGATAAACACTGCCATGGCAATTCGTATGGAAGTCCCGCTTTCAGGCTGCCGATGGGGCTCGGGCGACTCCGGCCGCTCTTCGTCCTGCGACATAGGGGTCTAAGACTTCAACACCCGCAGCAGATCTTCAAGCTCCACGATCATCTGCTTGACCAGCAGCTTGAACTGGGTCTGATCCTGCTTGGCGTCCTCACCGGCCAGCCGCTGGCGGGCACCGCCAATGGTGAAGCCCTGATCGTAGAGTAGTGATCGTATCTGGCGGATGATGATCACATCCTGACGCTGGTAGTAGCGCCGATTGCCGCGCCGTTTCACGGGCTTGAGCTGAGGGAACTCCTGCTCCCAATAGCGCAGCACATGAGGCTTAACCTCACACAGCTCGCTCACCTCGCCAATGGTGAAATAGCGCTTCCCCGGAATCGGGGGCAGCTCATTGCTCTGACTGGGTTCCAGCATAGGCCTCGACTCGTGCTTTTAATTTTTGGCCCGGTCGAAAGGTCACCACACGCCGTGCGGTGATGGGTATCTCTTCGCCCGTTTTGGGGTTGCGCCCGGGGCGCTCGCCCTTCTCGCGCAGCTCAAAATTGCCGAATCCCGACAACTTCACCTGCTCGTTGCTCTCCAGCGAAATACGCAGCTCGCCGAAGAACATGTCAACAATTTCTTTCGCCTCGCGCTTGTTGAGCCCCAGCTCATCAAACAAGCGATCGGCCATTTGTGCCTTTGTCAGAGCACCCACAACTGAGCCTCCTATTTATCGATCGCAAACCATTGTTCTATTTTTCCGCTCGCGATCTTGTCGGCTGGCTTGTTCGCGCCGCCTTGAGCTCAAGGCCCTTGCCCGCAAGGCTCTTGTCACAGCAAGATGGCCCTGTCACCGCAATCGTCCGCCCACTCCATCGGCCAGGGCGGCAAGCGCTTTGCCTATATAATTGTTAATGTCCTCGTCGGTAAGGGTGGCCGAAGGATCCTGTAACGTCAACCCCACACCCAAGCTTTTTTCATTAGAATCAATGCCTTTGCCCTCATATAGGTCAAACAATCTGAAGTCCACCAGCACCGCACCCAGCGAGTCGCGCAGGATATTCTCCACTTCCGCACTGTAGACAGCATCATCCACCACCAGGGCCAGATCGCGCCGCACGCTGGGATATTTGGACAACTCGCCATGGCTGCGCCGCCCCAGGACCAGCACGCCATCGGCGGCAAATTCGAACACGAACACCGACCTGGGCGTGTCCAGGGCATGCTCTATCTCCGGGTGCAGGCGGCCAAACCGGCCAACCTGCGCCCCGTCCACGCTAACGGCCGCGGCCTGGCCTGGGTGCAGAACCGGGTCCGTCAGCGGCGCGTACGCCACCTGTGCCCCACTCCAGGCGAACAAGCGCTCCACGTCGCCCTTCACATCGAAGAAATCCACAGCCGCGTTGGGCTGGCTCCAGGCCTCCGGGTGACGACGACCCCACACGACCCCACCCAGCGTGAGCGTCTGCTCCGCAGCCTGGGCTCCGCTAAAACACAACCCCAGCTCAAACAACCGCACGCTGTCTTGCTGGCGTGCCACGTTGAAGCGCAGCGCATCCAGCAATCCCGGCAGCAGATTGGTGCGCATCACCGACTGTTCCGATGACATGGGATTGGCCAGCGCCAACGGCTTGGCACCGGGGTCCAGCATGCCCTGCAGCTTGGGGTCAACGAAGCTGTAGGTGATGACTTCGTGATATCCCAGCGCGCTCATGTGGCGCTTGAGCTCCGTTTCCGATCCGCGATCGAGAGGCACCTGCATAAGTTCGAGCGCCGCTTGAGGACGCCGGCTTTCAATGCGGTTGTAGCCGTAGATCCGACACACCTCTTCCACCAGATCCGCCTCGCAGGCCACATCGAAGCGATGCGTGGGGGCAGTGATGCGCCAGGTCACTCCGTCGTCTTGCGCGTCCCTGGCCTGCACAACGAAATCCAGACGTTCAAGCACCTGATCCACATCCACCGGCTCGATGACCGCACCGAGCAGGGCATTCAAGCGGCCTTCACGCAACGCTACGGTGGCACGCTCAGGCAGGGCATCTTGCGCCAGCGACTCGGTGACCGGGCCGGCCGTGCCACCCACCACTTCCAAAAGCAAGGCAGTGGCACGCTCCATGGCCTGACGGGGCAGCTCGAAATCCACGCCCCGCTCGAACCGATGCGAAGCGTCGGTGTGCAACCCGAACCGTCGGGCTGTGCCGGCGATGGCCAGCGGCGCGAAGAAGGCCGACTCGAGGAACACGTCCCGGGTATCGGCGCGGATGCCGCTGCGCGCCCCACCCATTACCCCAGCCATGGCCACCGGGCCGTTGGCATCCGTGATCAGGAGCGTATCCTCATTCAGGGACACCTCCTGACCATCCAGCAGGGTCAGCGTCTCGCCGGCCAAGGCCGTGCGTACCACCACCTTGTCCTGCAGCACGCTCAGGTCGAACGCGTGCATGGGCTGCCCCAACTCCAGCATGACGTAGTTGGTGATGTCCACCACAGGATCAATGCTGCGCAAACCACAGCGGCGCAACTTTTCCACCATCCATGCCGGCGACTGGGCACCGGGATCGATACCACGAATCACGCGACCCAGATAACGTGGGCAGCCCTGGGGATCTGCCAGCTGAACCGGAAACTCGTCGTCGATGGCGGCAGGAACCGCCGCAATCTCCACGGGGGCCACCCGCACCTGGTTGAGCACACCCACCTCACGGGCCAGACCCCGAATGCTCAAGCAATCACCGCGGTTCGGGGTCAGATCGAGATCGATGGTGGCATCGTCCAGCGACAGAGCCGAGCGCAGGTTTTCGCCTATGCGATCGCCCAAAGTCAGCTCCATGATGCCGTCGCTGTCTTCCCCAACACCCAGTTCACTGGCGCTGCACAACATGCCGTTCGACTCAACACCGCGCAGCTTGGCCTTCTTGATCTTGAAGCCGCCCGGTAGAACCGCACCGACCTGCGCGAACGCGGCCACCAACCCGGCGCGCACGTTAGGGGCACCACACACCACCTGATGGGTGCCTCGCCCATCATTCACCTCGCACACAGATAACTTGTCCGCATCCGGGTGCTGGGCCACGCTGAGCACCTCGGCCACCACCACGCCGTCGAACTCACCAGCCACCGGATCCACGGATTCCACTTCCAATCCGGCCATTGTGAGCTGCTCGAGCAGCTCATCCCGGGAAATCCCGGGTTCCACCCATTCGCGCAACCAAGCTTCACTGAATTTCATGGCCCGCCTCTAGTCGAATTGCCGCAAGAATCGCAGATCGTTGTCGAAAAACATGCGCAGATCGTCCACCTCGTAGAGCAGCATGGCGAGACGGTCGCCCCCCATGCCAAACGCAAAGCCCGAATACTCTTCAGGGTCGATGCCCGACATCTCCAACACGTTGGGATGCACCAGGCCGCACCCCATCACCTCCAGCCATCCAGTGTGGCTGCAAACGCGGCAGCCCTCCCCCAGGCAGTGCACACACTGCACATCCACCTCGGCTGACGGCTCGGTGAAGGGAAAGTAAGAAGGTCGAAAGCGCACCTTCAGATCCTGCTCAAAGAAGCGGCGCAGGAAGTCCTCAACCGTACCCTTCAGATCGGCGAAGCTGATGCCCTTGTCGATGACCAGGCCCTCTACCTGGTGAAACATGGGCGTGTGCGTGAGGTCCGAGTCGCGGCGATACACGCGCCCCGGGCAGATCACTCGAATTGGTGGTGATTGTCGCTCCATAACGTGCACCTGAGCAGGCGACGTGTGGGTGCGCAGCAGCGTGCCGTCGCCAAAATAGAACGTGTCGTGCATGGCCCGGGCAGGATGGTGAGCAGGAATATTAAGGGCCTCGAAGTTGTAGTAGTCGTCCTCGATCTCCAGGCCCGACACCACACCATACCCCGCGCCTGCAAAGATGGCCTCGATGCGCTGCATAGCCTGCGTCACGGGGTGCAATCCCCCGGCACCCCCGGCACGGCCGGGCAGGGTCACATCCACCGCTTCCGCATCTAACGCCGCACCGAGCTGCTCACGCTCAAGCACGCGCTTGCGCTCCGAGATCAACTCCTGCAGGTCTTCCTTGGCGGCATTGATCTTCGCCCCGGCAGCCGGGCGCTCAGCAGCATCCAGCTGACCTAACGACTTCAGCAGCGCGGTCAGCTCACCCTTCTTGCCCAGATAGCGAACACGCACTTCATCAAGCGCCTGCTCGTCGGCCGAGTTGGCCACCTCGTCGCGGGCTCGCTGCAGTATGTTGTCTATGTCCATCTCACTCTCTAACGAAAAAAGGGAAGCACCTGGTTTTTCGGGTCTTCCCTTTTGGCTCCGCACAAACCATCGGGGGAAGCTCCACTTAAGGCCTCCGGAAGACGGTGTGCAATTGTTCGATGGTCGGTCTTAGGCTGCTTCTGCCAACGCCTGCTTGGCGCGCTCGGCCAGCGCCGCGAAAGACTCTTTCTCGTGCACGGCCAGATCGGCCAATACCTTTCGATCAATCTCTATCGCCGCCTTCTTGAGGCCCGCGATAAATCGACTATAGGAAAGGTCGTGCTCCCTGGCCGCCGCATTGATGCGCACGATCCACAGAGAACGAAATTGGCGCTTGCGCTGACGGCGGTCGCGATAGGCGTACTGACCCGCTTTGATGACCGCTTGCTTGGCAACCTTAAAGGTGCGGCTACGCGCGCCGTAGTACCCGCGCGCCTGCTTTAAGACCTTCTTGCGCCTAGCACGAGAAGCAACGCTGTTTTTTGTCCTTGGCATGACGGCGCTCCTATCGGGCCTTCTTGGGCAACATTTCGCGCAGCGCGGGAACGTCCGCGGCGGCAACGTCGTCCAAGCCACGCAGCTGTCGCTTACGCTTCTGCGCCTTCTTGGTCAGAATGTGATTGCGAAAGGCTTTTCGGTGCTTGAAACCAGACGCCGTTCGCCGGAACCGCTTTGCGGCCCCACGATGGGTTTTGAGCTTTGGCATGTTCTACTCCACGCTATCTACCCCACCGCTCGCGCTCAACCAAGCGAACGGCAAGTGTTTTGTTTCTGGTTGCCCGTCAGTTAGACGAGGCAGCCGATGGTTGGTTTTTCTTCTTCTTGCGGGGACCCAGCACCATTACCATCTGGCGACCTTCGAATTTGGGCTCGGCTTCCACCACGCTGTACTCTTCAAGATCCTGCTCGATTCGCGACATCAGGTTCATACCGATCTCCGGATGCACCACTTCACGGCCGCGGAACCGGAGCGACACTTTGGCCTTGTCTCCGTCTTCCAAGAAGCGAATCAGGTTGCGTAGTTTTACCTGATAATCGCCTTCTTCCGTTCCTGGTCGGAACTTCATCTCCTTGACCTGGATCTGCTTCTGCTTCTTTCGTTGAGCCGCCTTGGTCTTCTTCAGCTCGAACAGATGCTTGCCGTAATCCATGACCTTGACGACCGGCGGTTGGGCATCCGGCGCGATCAGCACCAGATCCAATCCAGACCGTCTTGCTTCGTCTAGGGCCTCATCCCTTGAAACCACACCGACTTGACCTCCGTCGGCAGCAATCAATCGTACGCTGTTAGCCATGATCTCTTCGTTGAGAAGCGACCGCTCCACGCGCTTGGCTTTCTTGATAGGCGTTCTCCCATGGCGACCCATCATGGGTCTTCAAAACAAAAACATAGCCGAGGCACACCCTTCCTCTCCAAGGATCCTCGACCGAACCAACTATTTCCGGCCGCGCCACATGGGGTTTTGCGACCGGACGCGGATTCTACTGCTTATCCGTAGCGCGATACAAGCGCACACGCAGCTAAGCCTTTGTCCTGAAAGGGCAAAATCGAACCTCGCACATCGCGACCGCGCAGCGCTTTGCATGGGTGGGGAATCTTGTATGATAGCCCGCCGCGGCGCGAGGCTCGCTACACTGCCAGAAGGTGTAGCTAGAACAATAACTTAGCCGCATATCGGCCCACGCTAGGCGCGTAGCTCAGATGGTTAGAGCGCTACCTTGACATGGTAGAGGTCCCCGGTTCGATTCCGGGCGTGCCTACCAAATCCGTGGCCTCCAGGGGAGGCGGGGTACGCTGAAAGCTGACCGTACACTAAAACGGACACTACCTATTTTACCGCGCAGGCAGAGGTCGTTTCGTTTCGGGGTTGATGCGCCAGATAAAGAAGAGCGTCCACTCAATCAGATCGGGTAGACGCCCTCGATTCAACAAAGGTCATTCATTTGCTACGCAGTCTGTACTAAACCCACCACTCGAATAAGTGTTACCACCCCCATCCGTGGTCGTATCACTTTCATTGCAGATGTCAGTACGGTTGTCCTCGAACGTATTATCAGTCAGCGTCGTGTTGGTAGCCGCAGGATTCTCCGTTGGGTCACACGTATTGCTTTCGGTGTCCGCATCCCAAATGTAGCAGCCTGGTATCGCTACACCCTCGCCGTCCGTATTCAAGATAAGGTTGCGGTCAATCGTGGTATTGGTGGTATCTGCAGATGATGAATACCCATGTCTTAAAACTATGCCCGCTCTGTGATTGCCATCCAACACATTGCAGTACACATCATTGCCGTCCCCGTCTACGTCCATTCCGTACCACGAGTTTTTTCGCATAAAGTTGGCAACGATGGTGTTGTCGTCTCCGTTAACCTTCAATCCTGGCTCACTCGAATCGTTTCCTGCCCGCTCAACGAAGTTACCTTTAATTGTGCCACTACTCATAGAGCCCGCAATCCCGTCATCCGAGGTCAAAGCGATAATGTTGTATAGGAGAGAGAGGTCGTCACCGCCTCCGCTCGCGTAAATACCCTCGTCGTCATCTGCCGCGCCAACCAAGAGGTTTCCTTTGACCACGGCGCCGTCAAAATCGTTCAGGTACATACCGCTATCACACGTAACACCAATGTTGTGCTTGGCCACCCCATTGGCCCCATCGAGGTCGAAACATTCATCGTCAGTAGTAACGGATGCTGCGTTGGCAGCGACAAGATAATTATCCCCATCCACGTCGATGCCTTCAGTATTAAGAAGCAGGTTATGCCTCACGATTACATCGTCGCCCGTGACTTTAATGCCTTCACTATTTGAAGCGCCATCAACAAAGCTCCTAAATATCCTGGTCCTATCATTGCCATTCGGATCAGCACAATCTGAGTTCCCGTTTTCGTCCACAACACCGCAGAAGTCAGCAATCGCGGTCGTGTTACCACGAAAACACGTATCCGTAATTGTGGTATCTGTGACGTCTTGATTCAGGTTAATTCCACGATATCCATGGCGTATGGTTAAATTAGATATCGTCGTTCCGTTCGCTTGCACATCGAAAACTGTACCAAGGTCGTCGCCATTAGCGTTGGCCGACTTGCCACATTTAGTCCCAAATTCCCCACCGTGACCACACGTTTCGACGACGATACTCGAGCAACTCTCCACAAAGTTTCTGCCTGTCAAAACCTCTTCGAGCCTGTTGACGTGTTGTTCAAAATTGTTGGATACGTCTCCACAGTTGTCTAGGTCGTTTAGCCAACGATCAATGGTCGCATCGCGATCGGGCCCAGCTGAAAATTGATCGAGCAACTCATCGGCAGCAGCGAATTCCCACCGGTCGCCGATTGAACCCAACGTCGTCTTATGTGCCGGCCAATAAGCACCTTTAATGGTCAGGTTGGGTGTAGTAATGATGACGCTTTCGTTATAGGCCGAGCCGTCCGCCTTAGGACGAATGACGATTTTGTCTCCCGAGGTCGCCGCGTCCACCGCCGACTGTATAGTCGAGTAACACGTCGAATTGGTTGGATGTACACACAGCTTCGAAGCCTCGACTGCTGCGGACGGGAAGGCGGAAATAGCTGCCACCAGGCCGATGTATACTGCTTTCATTACACCTGTCCTATTGAGATTTAGTCTCTACCGGGATCAGCTTGCCCGACCCTCAGATGATTAGATATTAGGCATTTGTAATAACCATCACGGCTCGAAATACGAACCGGAATTAAGGGCCAATACCGGTGTGCCAACTATTCGTATGCCAACGGCCCTTATCGCGTTGTTTTAATGACGCACACCCCATCAAGCACCCCGGACGACTTGAGCGGAGAGCGTGCACTCAGCAGGAAGGGTGCGTTAGTCTCCTGAAATGCGCAGCTTTAGAACGACTTGGACAGCCCGGTGAAGCTACGCTGGCCGCTCACCGGAGCCGCCGCATTGGCGGTGGCAGTTCTCGCATGGCCAATGCCCAGCGCGCCAAGATGGGAAATCACGCCGGACACCTCGCTGCTGCAAGGTAAGTCGAACTACCTCGCCAATGTTGCCGCCAGCAAGCCCGCCACACGCCCCAACATACTCCTGATACTGGCGGACGATCTCGGCAAGTACGACATCTCGCACTACGGCCGACTCCCAGTGCAAACGCCTCATATCGACGCGCTGGCGCATGCCGGCGTGCGCTTCGACAACGCTTACGCCACCGCCGCCATCTGCGCGCCCTCACGGGCCGCATTGCTCACCGGAAGGTATCAGAACCGGTTCGGATTCGAGTCACAGCCGATGCAGCGCTATGTGCGCAATCTGGGGGAATTTCTCGGCTTTCGCTACGTCATAAATACCGACGCCATGCAGCCGTTTCTATCCGACGCCTACCCCACCGAACAACAGTTGCTTGCGCAAGGGCTGCCGTCCAGCGAGATCACGTTGGCAGACGCGTTTCAAGCGGCCGGGTACCACACCGGAATCATCGGCAAGTGGCACCTGGGCTATGCCGCCGGCAATCATCCCCACGCATTCGGGTTCGATTATCAATACGGCTTTATGGAGGCGTTTACTCTCTACGCCGACGAGGCAGACCCTTCTATCGAGAACCACTACCACGACCTGTTCTGGGAAGAGCACATCTGGTCGATGCGGCGCACGGGCGCGTCGGCCATTACCCGTGACAGCGAGACCATAAGCGAGGAGCGCTACCTCACCGACGCCATCGTGGAGGAGACCAAGGCATTCATCGGGCGAGCCAACGATAGCGCGCGACCGTTCTTCGCCTTCGTACCATTCAGTGCCCCGCACACTCCCTTTCAGGCCCGCAAGGACGACCTCGACACCATTGACCGAGCCGCCGATCAAAATCAACGGGTGTATCTGGCCATGATCAAACGGCTGGATTGGGCCCTGGGCGAACTGATGCAGTATCTCGAGGGCACCGATCAGATCGACAACACTATCGTAGTGTTCACCAGCGACAACGGCGGCGCCGCCTATACGGGCGCCACAGACAATGGGCCGCTGCGAGCCGGCAAGTTCACTCAATTCCAAGGGGGCTTGGAGGTCCCTCTGTTCGTGCGTTGGGGCTCCATCGTTCCCCCACGACAAGTAAGCCAACCCGTACTGCTCACGGATCTTTACGCCACGCTGCTTACGGCGGCGGGCCTTCCATTAGCCAAAGACCGCACATACGACTCGCTGAACCTGCTCTCACATCCAGCGGCAAGGCCTATTTTCTGGCGCAGCGATTTCAACCGCGCCGCGCGCGATGGCAACTGGAAGCTGCTGCACAACAAGCACAGCGACAGCGTGCTGCTTTACGACCTGTCGAATGATCCTGGCGAGCTCAATAACGTGGCCGCGGACAACACCGAAATCGTCCGCAAGCTAATGACAGCGCTTGATGACTGGGAGCAGGAATTGGCCCCGCCTCTGTGGCCTCGGGTGATGAACTACCTGTTCGAGGACGCCCAGGGCGAACACTGGTTTGCCATCTGAGCAGGCATGTCGGCTCGCCCCCGATCGGCCGCGGGCGTAGGTCTAAGCCATTAGCTTTTGCGCGCGAATATTGCGAATCTGGTCGCGCACCTGGGCAGCTTCCTCGAATTCCAGATTCTTCGCGTGTTCCAGCATCTGCTCTTCGAGCTGCTCGAGCAATCTGCCCAGCGCCTTCGGATCGTCTGGCACCTCGATCGCCTGCGGCTGACCCTTGCGGGTAGACTTGTTGGGGCTTCGCAAGGCGCCGGCTGCGGGCGCCCGAGCGCCTTCCATCACATCGGCCACCTGCTTTTCGATGGTGCGTGGCGTGATGCCGTGCTCCTTGTTGAAGTTGAGCTGCCTGGTGCGGCGCCTTTCGGTCTCGCCGATGGCCTTGTCCATAGACCCGGTGTGCTTGTCCGCATACAGGATGGCACGGCCGTTCACGTTGCGGGCGGCGCGCCCGATGGTCTGAATGAGGGAACGTTCCGCGCGCAGAAAACCCTCTTTGTCCGCATCCAGCACGGCGACCAGCGACACTTCCGGCATATCCAGCCCTTCACGCAGCAGGTTGATACCCACCAGCACGTCGAACTCGCCCAGGCGCAGGTCGCGAATGATCTCCATGCGCTCCACGGTGTCGATGTCGGAGTGCAGGTAGCGCACGCGCACCCCGTGCTCGTCGAGATACTCGGTGAGATCCTCCGCCATGCGCTTGGTGAGCGTGGTCACCAGCACCCGCTCCCCTTTGGCCACGGTGTCCTGAATTTCCCCGAACAGGTCATCGACCTGGGTAGAGGCAGGCCGCACGATCACGTCCGGGTCTACAAGACCGGTGGGCCGCACCACCTGCTCCACCACGGCCCCGGCGCGCTCGCCCTCATAATCACCCGGTGTGGCGGACACGAAGATGGTCTGCGGCGCGAGGGCTTCCCACTCGTCGAAGCGCAGCGGCCGGTTGTCGAGCGCTGACGGTAGCCGAAACCCATACTCCACCAGCGTCTCCTTGCGCGACCGGTCGCCTTTGTACATGCCGCCTATCTGAGGCACCGTGACGTGGCTTTCATCCACGATGAGCAACGCGTTCCTGGGCAGATAGTCGAACAGCGTGGGAGGCGGCTCGCCGGGCTCCCGGCCCGACAGGTAGCGCGAGTAGTTCTCGATTCCGCTGCAATAACCCAGCTCCTGGATCATCTCTAGATCGAAACGCGTCCGCTGCTCCAGGCGCTGTGCCTCCACCAGCTTGTGGTTCGTCTGCAGATACTTCAGGCGATCCTGCAGCTCTTCCTTTATGTAATCGAGCACGCCCAGGATGCGCTCGCGCGGGGTGACATAGTGGGTTTTAGGGAACACCGTGTAGCGGGGCACACGATTTATGATCTCCCCGGTGAGGGGATCGAACACAGAAATATTCTCTATCTCCTCATCGAACAGCTCAATGCGCACCGCCTCTTTCTCGCTTTCGGCGGGAAACACGTCTACCACGTCGCCGCGCACGCGGTACGTGCCGCGCTGGAAAACCATGTCGTTGCGCGTGTACTGCAGCTCTGCCAGCCTCCTGAGCACCCAACGCTGATCGACCCGATCGCCCCGATCCAGGTGCAGGACCATGCGCAGGTAGGACTGTGGGTCTCCCAGGCCATAGATGGCGGAAACGGAGGCAACGATGATGGTGTCGGTTCGCTCCAACAGCGCCTTGGTGGCCGACAGGCGCATCTGCTCGATATGCGCGTTGATGGACGAGTCTTTTTCTATATAGGTGTCAGATGCGGGAACGTAGGCTTCCGGTTGGTAGTAGTCGTAATAAGAGACGAAGTACTCCACCGAATTGTGCGGGAAGAACTCCCGAAACTCGCCGTACAGCTGGGCCGCCAGCGTCTTGTTCGGCGCTAGCACCAGAGTGGGCCTCTGCACGCGTTCGATGACGTTGGCCACCGTGAAGGTTTTGCCGGACCCGGTGACTCCCAGCAGCGTCTGGTGGCTGAGCCCGGCGGATAGCCCCTCTACCAGCTCATCGATGGCACCCGGCTGATCACCTGCCGGGGCGTAGTCGGCCACCACCTTGAAGTCTGCAACGGGTTGCAACGGGCATCACCAAACATGCGGGCGCCAGATTTTAACCCAGCCGATACCTCAATACCGCTAGGCCACCTCGCGTGGAGCCACTGGGAGCGTTGGTGCTTGTACCTCGGGTTCAGGAACCGATGGCTCGCTTGCTTCGGCCACCCCGTTGGTCAGCAGATCGAACACCTCGAACACAATCCCGTAGCTGTATAAGTGGGACGGGCGCACCACGTCCACGTAGAACTCGCGCAGCAGCATATTGCTGGGCTGCTGGTCGCCCGCATAGTCTTTCCACCAGCGCAGAAGGAGCTTCTGCTCCGCAATTCGCACGATTCCCCCTTTGCAGAATCAATATGACGTCAATCCAAACGCCACCCAATAGGGGAACGTAGTGACCGGGACGCGGGGCTACTTTTCCTCGGCGTCTTCGTCGGCTTCGGTTGCATCCGCTTCGTCCGATGCGGCGTCCGCCCCCTCATCGTCAGCAGCTTCGCTCTCGGCTTCGGCGGTAGCTTCCT
>DEBD01000037.1:68780-113878 GCA_002348385.1 Gammaproteobacteria bacterium UBA2965
GGCTCCGGATCCGCCGGCTTGGGCAGCACAGCTTCGATGAGTTCGTGCTGAACCAGGATGGCCACCTTGTCCGCGCCATTTACCCACTGCTTGCTGGCGTCTTTTACGGCATAGCGTCCATCGCGCCGCTGGTAGATCGCATACTCGTCTGTCTTGGTAACGACTTTCACGGCCTCTCCTTAGGACCACTGGAAAGGGCACGCACTCTAAGGGATTCGCGCGGGAAAATCATCTGAGCCAGCCCCAGGGCGGCATATATCTTTATTCCTAGATATGCCTCGAAATTGGATCGGATTCCAGTAAAATTCGCTGCCTTTTGAGAGCAACCGAAGCGGCTCCTTCAGATATGCTGCCAGAGAAATCCAGCTACGTTATCCGCTTTGCCGGCGATTCCGGAGACGGCATTCAGCTGCAGGGCGCGCAATTCACCATGGCCTCTGCCCTGGCCGGGCACGACCTGGCCACTCTGCCGGATTTTCCCGCCGAGATTCGCGCCCCGGCCGGTACCCGCTACGGTGTGTCCGCCTTTCAGATACAGTTCGGCGGCGAGCGCATCACCACCCCAGGCGATGCGCCCGACGTGCTCATCGCTTTCAACCCGGCCGCATTGGTAGTCAATCTGTCCCACCTCGCCCCGGGGGCGCTGATCGTGGTGGACGCCCACGCGTTCTCGGAGCAGCGCTTGAAGCGCGCCGATCTGGCGAGCAATCCACTAGAAGACGGCACGCTGAAGAACTTCGACGTGCTGCAGATCGACATCTCCAATCTTACACACCAGGCGGTGGACGAGTTCGGGCTGGGCGCCAAGGACTCCTTGCGCTGCAAAAATTTCTGGGCCCTGGGGCTGATTCTGTGGATGTTCGATCAGAAGCGCGATGCGGCCATGAACTGGATCGAGGGTAAGTTCGGCCGCATGGAAGCCGTCAAGAACGCCAACCTGGCCGCACTCAACGCGGGCCATGCGTTCGGCGAGACGGCAGAACTCGGTCCGTCACTCAGGCAGCACGCAACGCCCGAGGCGCCGCTGGAATCCGCCGAGTACCGTACCGTCACCGGCGCGGAAGCCATCGCGCTGGGGCTGGTGGCCGCGGGAGAGCTAGCCGACACCGAACTGATGTTCTGCTCCTACCCGATTACGCCCGCATCCTCCGTACTGCATCACCTGACGGGGCTGGAAGAGGCGGGAGTGGCGACCTTTCAGGCGGAAGACGAGATTGCCGCCGTATGCGCCGCCATTGGCGCCTCCTATGCCGGCAAGCTGGGTGTGACTTCCAGCTCCGGTCCCGGCATCGCGCTTAAGACCGAAGCCATTGGCCTGGCCGTGGCCACGGAGCTGCCCCTGGTGATCCTCAACTCTCAGCGAGCCGGACCGTCCACCGGTATGCCCACCAAAACGGAGCAGTCGGACCTGTACCAGGCCGTGTACGGGCGCAACGCCGACACGCCGATACCCGTGGTATCGGCCAGCACACCGGCAGACTGCTTCGATGCCGCCATTGAGGCGGTGCGCATAGCGCTGCGTCATATGACGCCGGTGATGCTGCTGACCGACGGCTATATCGGCAACGCCTCCGAGCTGTGGCCGCTACCCGACTTTGACCGCTACGAGCCTATCACCACCCACAAACCGGACCCCAGCACAGACGCACACGGTTTCGTGTTCAGCCGTGATCCCGCAACCCAGGCACGAGTGTGGGCTACGCCCGGCGACCCGCGCTTCGTGCATCGGGTGGGCGGCATCGAGAAAGACATTCATACCGGGAACATTTCCTACGACGCGCAGAATCATCAGGAAATGACCGACATGCGCGAAGCCAAGGTGGCCAGCGTCGCCAACTTCATACCCGACCAGACGCTGACCACGGGCACTTCCACGGGACTGGCCGTGGTGGCATGGGGATCCACCTTCGGCACCGTGTATCAGGCGGTGCGGGAGTGCGTGGAGGAAGGGCTGGCCGTAGGTCACGTGCACCTGCGCCATATCAACCCCCTGCCACTGAACCTGGGGCGTCTGCTCGACCAGTTCGACACCGTGCTGGTGCCGGAGCTCAACAGCGGGCAGCTGGCGACCGTACTGCGCGACAAGCTGCTCGTGCCCGTAGAGCAGCTCAATCAGGTTACCGGCCAGCCACTGGCCGTACACGACGTGAAACAAGCCATCGAACGACTGGCGCCAAAACGCATCCAGCAGGTAGGGTAATCATGGCCGAACTAAGCTTTAAAGATTTCGCCACCGACCAGGAAGTACGTTGGTGCCCGGGCTGTGGCGACTATTCAATTCTCAAAGCGGTTCAGCGAGCGCTGGCCGACGCAGGCGCCAAGTCCGAAAACACAGTGTTCGTGTCTGGCATCGGCTGCTCCTCACGCCTTCCGTACTACGTGGAAACCTATGGCTTTCACACCATCCACGGACGCGCCCCAGCCATCGCCACGGGCATCAAGCTGGCCAACCCGGAACTGGACGTGTGGATGGTCACTGGCGATGGCGACGGCTTGTCCATCGGTGGCAATCATCTGCTGCACGCGCTGCGACGCAACGTGGACCTCAACATCCTACTGTTCAACAACGAGATCTACGGACTCACCAAGGGGCAATACTCACCCACCTCGCGATTGGGTACGGTAAGCCCGTCCAGCCCGGCAGGCTCGGTAGACAGCCCACTGGCCCCGGGCGCATTCGCCCTTGGCGCCGGTGCCACTTTCATAGCGCGGGCGGTAGACGTAGACCAGAAAGCCCTGCCGGGACTGCTCAACGAAGCAAGCGACCACCAGGGCACCGCATTCGTCGAGATCCTGCAGAACTGCATCGTCTACAACAAAGACGTGTTCGAAGACGTGGTGAACAAGAAGGCCGCCCCCGACACCCAGGTGGTCGTGGAACACGGCAAACCGCTCATCTTCGGAAAGGAACGCGACCGCGGCCTCAAGCTCAATCCGCAAACTTTGCAGCTTGAGACGGCAGTGATCGGCGAATACGGCGTGACCGAACAGGACCTGCTGGTGCACGATGAGACGAATCCCACCATCGCGCAGCTGCTGCTCGCGCTGGCACCGCCCAATCCGGTAGCCATGGGCGTTATCCATCGACGCACAAAGACCGCTTTCGACGCCACCTACTGGGCAGGCAAGCCCACCGAAAGGCGGGCCAAGGTGGTGGACCTGCTGCGGCGAGGCACCGTACTGGATCACCGATGAGCGCCGAGGGCACCGCTGTAGGCGGCACCTAAAAAGGACGGAAAACCTACCGGATCAAACCGATAGGGGGCGTCAGCCGGCCATTCCGCGACCGCTTTCACAAAACGTTACCAAACGTAACGAAACGCTGGACTTCTCCCGTTTTGCGCGTATGATGCCCCGACCAATCTGGTCAGACCAATTTGGTCGGTCCAATTTCACGTCAATTTGACGGACACTGCCGCAAACTTATACGTAATGAGCAAACACGACGAAATCGCCGGCCGTCTCACCCAGGAAATCCTCAGTGGGCAATATCGCCCGGGTGAGCGGCTGCCTTCCGAACGAGATCTGGCCGCCCGCTTCGACGCCAACCGCGGCGCGGTGCGCGAGGCCATGAAAAAACTCGAGCACCTCGGAATTGCCGCCATTCAACCCGGGGGGGCCAGAGTGGCGCCACTGGGAGAAGCCAGCCTCGACATCGTCGAGCCCATGCTGGATATCGGTGACATCCCGCGACGAGAGCTCATCGACAACGTCATGCAGGTCATCGACGCGCTGATGCAGGTGGCCGTGGAAAGCACCGTTACCGAGGCCACCGACGAGCAGCTCTACGAGTTGCGCATGCTGGCCAAGCCCCTTTACGACGAGTCCCTCGACCAGGCGCGCCTGGTCATGGCACGCATGACCCTGCTGCGGGCCATGATGACGGGCAGTAACAACCTGGTCTGCCAGCTCATCGCCGAGCGGCTGTTCGTCGCCATGTTGAGCATCGCGCCGAAAATGCAGGCCGTAAACGAATACATCACCGTAGACCTAGCCACCCATCGAATTTACGCGCGTCAGCTCGACGCTGCATTGGCCACCCGGGATCTGATGGCCATTCGAGAAGTGTCGTCTGCAATATCGAAACTCAACCGCGAGTCCGTGGCCCGCGCCTATGCTGCTTTTGAAGAAGCCCAGGGCGCGGATGCGGGCGCTACCGAGGCCGTACGGGAGTCCACCGGATAATGACGTTGATCAAGAAAATTTTTATTCCCGGCCTTGTGGTGCTCGCTTCCATCTTCGGTGCCGTGACTCTGATGGCCACCGCGCCCAAGATCCAGCCCACCGCCGTGGAGCCTATCGCCACCACAGTACGGGTAGCCGTGGTGGACCCCCAACCCATTCGGCTGCGTGTGCATTCGCAAGGCACCGTCTCACCCAACACAGAAAGCGCACTCATCCCGGAGGTATCCGGGCGGGTGGTGTGGATTTCGCCCTCGTTGGTAAATGGTGGCTACTTTTCCCAAGGTCAGGATCTGCTGCGGCTGGAATCCAATGACTATCGTTCCGCTCTGGAAAGAGCTCGAGCCAACCTCAGCAGGGCGCAGGCGGAGTTTGAGCACGCGCGCTTCGAGTTTCAGCGCTTGAAGAGTCTGGAAGAAAGAAAGCTCGCCAGCCGCTCGCAAATGGAGAACTCACTGCGAGCCAATCGGGTCGCCGAGGCGGCACTCAGCGACGCCCGCGCTACCTTCGACCAGGCCAATCGCGACCTGGCCCGCACCACGCTTCGCGCCCCGTTCGACGGCCTGGTGCGAAGCGAATCCGTAGACATCGGACAGTTCGTCAGCCGCGGCAACTCTATCGCCACGCTCTACGCCAGCGACCAGGCCGAAGTACGCCTGCCCATCGCAGACCGCCAGCTGGCCTTTCTGAACCTACCCGTAGGACACCGCGGCGAACTGCCTGCCGAGGAGCAGCCCGGCGTGACCCTCAGTGCGGAATACGCAGGCCAGAGCCTCACCTGGGAAGGCCGCATCGTTCGCACCGAGGCCCAGATCGACACGGCAACCCGCATGGTTCACGTTATTGCCCGGGTCAGCAACGAAGAGCAGAAAGCGCCGCTATCCGTTGGCTTGTTTGTCGATGCAGACATCGAAGGGCTGCTTGCCAAAGACGTCGTGGTGCTGCCTCGCACCGCGCTGCGCAACGGCAACCGGCTGTTGGTGGTGGACGACGACAACAAGCTTCGCTACCGGGACATAGAACCCTTGCGCTTGTATCGCGATGAGGTGCTGATCAAATCGGGACTGCGTGCTGGCGAGCGCGTCTGCCTGTCGCCGCTGCAGACGGCCATCGACGGCATGCCCGTGAATCCAGTGCTGGATTCCTCGCAGGGCGCCACAACCGACCCCGACATCACGGGCTAGCGCCATGCATACCGCAATCGCATGGTTCACCCGCAACCCGGTGGCCGCAAACCTGCTGATGGTTATCCTGGTCACCACGGGCTTGATGGCCCTGATGACCCTGCACCAGGAAGAGTTCCCCAGCATGGACGTGCGCGTCGTCAACGTAACCGTCCCCTACCTGGGCGCCGCGCCCGAGGAAGTCGAGGAGGGGGTCTGCATTCGCATAGAGGAAGCGCTGGAGGGCACCGAGGGCATCGAAAAACTGATGACCAGTGCCAACGAGGGCACCTGCAGCGTTCAGGCCATGCTGTACGACGACGCCAACCAGACCGAGACGCTGAACGAAATCAAAAGCCAAGTGGACGGAATCAACACCTTCCCCTTGGAAACAGAAAGACCCATCGTCTCCAAACTAACCATCACTCGCGATGTATTGCAGATCGCCGTGTTCGGCGACACTGATGAGCGCACGCTAAAAGAACTGGGCAAGGAAATTCGCGACGAGCTGACGATGATCAAAGGCGTCTCGACAATCGGGTTGAATTACATACGCCCGTATGAGATCTCTATCGAGGTGTCTGAGTCGGCATTGCGCCGCTACGGAATTACCCTAGACCATGTTGCTCGGATTATCCGCAACACCTCTCTAGACATGCCCGGCGGCACCCTCAAGACTGAGGGCGGAGAGATTCTGCTACGCGCCAAGGGTCAGGCGTACTGGGGCGAAGATTTCGAGAGCATGGTGGTGCTCACCCGCAACGATGGCACCAAGATCACCTTGGGCGAAGTTGCGGACATCCGCGACACCTTCCAAGAAGGTGATCTGCGCGCTCGATTCAACGGGCTGCCAGCGGTAGTCGTGAAGGTGTGGCGTGTAGGCAAAGAAGATGCGATCGAGATGGCTGCCGACATCAAGACCTATCTGGAACGTCTTGAGCCCGCCCTCCCCCACGGCATACAAATCCAAGTATGGAATGACGAATCGAAGAGCCTGCAACAGCGCCTGGGCACCCTAAACAACATGGCGCTCTCCGGCCTCGGCCTAGTCGTCATCGTGCTCGCTTTGTTCCTCAAATTCCGGCTGGCTATGTGGGTCGCCGCCGGCATACCCATCGCCATGCTAGGGACCATAGCCATCTTCCCTTATGCAGACATCTCCATGAGCTCCATGACCGTGCTGGCGTTCATTCTGGTGCTGGGTATCGTCGTAGACGACGCGATCGTTGTAGGGGAACGCGTTTTCGGCCACGAGCAGTTAGGCAAGACCCCTACCCAGGCCGCTATCGACGGCACCTGGGAAGTATCCATTCCCGTCATCTTCGGCGTACTGACCACGATGGCCGCGTTCCTACCGCTGATTCTGGTGAGCGGGCGCATGGCCGGATTCTTTGGCGTAATCGGTTGGGTGGTGATCATCGCTTTGGTAATGAGCATAATCGAGTCGCAGTTAATCCTCCCTGCTCACCTCGCCCACCGAAATCACGACGAGCCAACGCGCGGCTTCTCAAAGAAATGGAACAGTTTTCAGGGCAGGCTCGCGCTCTGGCTCGAGAATATAGCCAACAACCACTACCGCCCGCTGCTACGTCGCGCGGTAGACAATCGCTACATCACGGGCGCCACGGGCCTGGGAATATTGATCATGGCCGTCGCCCTCATCGCTAGCGGACGAGTCATCTTCACCTTTTTCCCAGCCATCGAAGGCGATCGGGTATATGCCACTCTGGAGATGCCGGAGGGCATAGCCGTTGACGCAACCAGCCATGCAGCCATGCTCATTGCATCGGCGGGTGAAAGACTAGCCGTCAAGCTGGACGCCGAACTGGGCATAGATGGCGTGGTCACCAACCAGTTTTCCAGCATCGGGACCGCCGCCGATCGAGCACGTCCCAACTGGAGCGGCGAGGCCGGTCGCTCGCACTTTGCCGAGGTAGTACTGGAGCTGGCACCACTTAAAGAACGAGGCAACATCAGCGCCAAAGAGGTAGCCAAGCGCTGGCGCGAACTGGCCGGCGATATTCCCGACGCAGTCAAACTCTCCTTCAGTGCGGACCAGTTTTCCGCGGGCGAGGCCCTCAACTACGAGCTTTCTGCGCGAGACGTCGACGTCATTCGAGCTGCCGCAACCGAGCTGAAAGCAGAAATCGGGCGCTACGACGGAGTCTACGATATCTCCGACTCTTTTCGAGCTGGCAAGCAGGAAATCAAGCTCAGCTTGCTGCCCGAGGCACGCACGCTGGGCCTCACTTTGGCCGATCTTGCCAGTCAGGTACGCAGTGCGTTCTACGGCAAAGAAGCACAGCGAATGCAACGCGGCCAGGACGATGTGCGCGTGATGGTTCGATTCCCCGAGTCGGAGCGATCCTCCATCGGCAATCTTGAAGACATGTACATACGCACTCCCAACGGCACCGAAGTACCCTTCTACAGTGTCGCTCGCTTCGAGTTGGGGCGCGGCTACTCCACCATCCGCCGCGTCGACGGCCGGCGCGTCATAAACGTGACGGCCGAAATCGATCGCAGCGCAGTTAGTCCCGAAGAAATCGCCATGAGCATAGGTGCGGACGTGCTACCGAAGCTGCGCAGCAAATATCCTTCCGTGAAGATCGGTCTTTCTGGCGAACAGGAAGAGCGCACCAAGGCATTCGACAGTCTTTACCAAGCGGCCGTTCTCGCGCTCTTCGTGGTCTACACACTGCTGGCCATACCACTGCGATCCTATCTGCAACCACTCGTAATCATGAGCGTGATCCCATTCGGCGCGGTAGGTGCGATCCTGGGCCACTGGATCATGGGCTATCAGCTCATGTTCTTCTCAATGCTCGGCATCGTTGCCCTGTCCGGTGTGGTGGTGAACGCCAGCCTCGTGTTGGTGGATTACATCAACCGCCGGCGGCGCGAGGGAGTGCCCCTGGAAGACGCCTTGTTGAATGCCGGTTGCGTGCGTTTTCGGCCCATCATCCTCACGTCCGTGACCACCTTCGTCGGCCTGATCCCGCTCATGTCCAGTGCCACACCCGCCACCGAGTTCTTCATTCCCATGGCCATCTCGCTGGCGTTTGGCGTGTTGTTTGCGACCTTCATTACGCTGCTGCTCGTGCCCTCGCTGTACATGGTCGTAGAAGACATGGTGGGCTGGGACCCCGTTGCCCAGGGTGTACACGAACATCGCTCCGAGGTTCCTGCCGCCGACTAGCTGGCGCTTTTACCAAGGCGCGCGGGGCGCGGCCGGATCGCACCCGGCGCGGATCGCGTTAGGGGGCTTCCCAGTCCGCTACACGAGGAACCACCTCGGTGGCCCAACTCTCAATGGAGCGCCGGTTGTGAGTGTCGGAGACGAGGCCGTTGTATTGCCAGGTGAACACCCACTCCACTGGTATGCGGGCGCGTAGCGCCTCGAGCTGCCGGGTGACGGTGTCAGTGGTGCCTACCATAGCGAGTCCCTCGCCGAGATAGTCGCCGTCGAACGGCTCGCCAGTGTCGGGGTGGTTGGTGCCTTTATCGAAGCCGAACGGTGCGAACCAGGCAGCGCCGCAGAATTTCGGGCCCGAACTCCAGATACGCTGGGCTTCGTCGTCGTCATCCGTAATCACCACGTCGCGCAGCACGCCGATGCCCTGGCCTGGAGGCTTGCCCGACACCTCCGCGTACACATCGATAAGGTGCCGCTCCAGCTTGGGATGCAGAGGTGGGAGTACTGGCGTGATACCTTCTTCGGCGCACCAACGAATGGTCCGTTCGGAACTGGCGAAGGGCTGGAATATGGGGGGGTGCGGTCTCTGCACGGGCTTCGGAACCACGGCGATCTGTTTGAGAACGCCCCCTTCCACACCACCGCCCCATTTGTCGGTGGCCTCGATGTCCCACGGGGTCCCCTCACGGGGAATCTGCCAGTAGCGGCCATCGAAATTCATATAGTCGTTGGTCCAGGCGCACTTCACGATGCGATAGCACTCCTCGAAAGCAGCGCGATTGGCCTCGTCAATCTTGTCGCGCTCGAAGGGGCTCGCGCCGTGAATGCCGTGGGTCTGCTGGGCCATGATGTCCACCCAACGGCGCTGGTAGCCTCTGGCGAAACCCGCGTTTGCACGACCGCCGGTCATGTGATCGAGCATGGCAATGTCTTCCGCCACGCGGATCGGGTTATTTGCAGGCAGCACGATACCAAGCTGTCCAACGCGCAGCCGCTTGGTCTGAAGCCCCACATACAGGTCAAGCAGCACCGGATTGTTCGACACCTCGAACCCTTCCACGTGAAAGTGGTGCTCGGTGAAGCTCACGGAGTTGTATCCCAGCTCATCGGCCAGCTGGCATTGTCCCAGCACTTCGCTGAGCATGGTGTCGTACAACGTGCCGTTAAGCGCCGCGTTTCCGGCCTCCACGTCGGCGCGCGTGCCCACCGCCGGCAGATAGAACAACGATGTCTTCAACCTTGCCCCCTTCGCGGCACCCCACAACAGTTGTGCAGCAACCCCCGCCTGACGAGAATTAACGCTCCCCCAGCCGTGGCGCCGCGTCAGACTCGTGCAAACAACCCTACCGGAAACGCCCCGCCAATGGCACCAACGCATCTGGACACTGACCTGGCCCGTGGTGGTGGCCAACTTCACCATCCCCTTTGTCGGGTTGGTGGACACGGCGGTGGTGGGACGGTTGCCCGATGCCCGCTATCTGGGCGCAGTCGCCCTGGGCGCCATGATCCTCACGGCGCTTAACTGGATTTTTGGCTTTCTGAGAATGGGCACCACCGGGCTTACCGCCCAGGCTACTGGACGTAGCGACCGGGGTGAACAAGTCGCCACCGCGCTGCGGGCGATGGGACTGGCCGCGATTATCGGCGCGCTCATCGTTGCCAGCCAGACGCCCTTACACAACCTGGCGTTCTGGGTGATCAGCGGCAGCAGCGAGGTCGAAGCGCTGGCGTCGGAGTACTTCTATATTCGCATCTGGGGGACCCCGGCCCTGCTACTGCATCTGGTCAACCTGGGCGTGCTGTTCGGCCTGCAGAGAATGCGTGCAGCACTGCTGGTGACAACCGTCTTGAACCTACTCAACATTGCATTGGACGTACTGTTCGTGATCGGATTCGGTTGGGGCGTTGCGGGCGTGGCGATCGGCACTCTGGTCAGCGAGTACACCGCGGCAGCTCTGGGCCTGGTCATCGTTACCCGCGCGCTGGCACCGATACGGCCGATATCCAATGTAGCGCTGCTAGATGGCCCCCGCGTGGCCCAACTGTTGCAGGTGAGCGGCAATCTGTTTCTACGCTCGTTCTTTCTGCAGATACCCTTTATGACCTTCACCGTCCTGGGCGCCGCGCTGGGCAATGTGGTGCTGGCCGCCAACGCAGTGCTCATGCAGTTCTTTTTTCTCATGGCTTTCGTGCTGGACAGCGTGGCCAACAGCGCCGAGACCCTCACCGGCTACTGCTTCGGCCGCAACAACGCATTGGCGCTACGCCAGGCCGTTCGGTACTGCGCCGGGTGGAGCGGCGTTATGGCTGCAGTGGCCACCCTGTGCTACCTGACGCTGGGCGATTCACTCATCGGACTGCTCACAGACCTGCCGGAAGTCCGCCAGACCGCGGGCGAATACGTGCTCTGGTCCGCGCTACTGCCCATCATCGCTGTCTGGGCGTTTCTGCTCGACGGCATATTCATCGGCACCACCCGCACGGCGGAACTACGCAACGCCATGGCTGCCTCGTTGGCCTGTTACGTGGGAGTCCTGTGGCTCGGTTTCGACGCGTTGGGCAATCACGGCGTGTGGCTGGCCATGACCGTATTCATGGCCAGCCGCGGCATGCTTCTGGCCGCCTACTATCCCCGCATACCCAGGCTGGCCGAGGCTTCCTAAAGGCGCGTCGTTCAGGCTCTATTCAGTCAACCCATGGTCTACTGCGACGTTGTATGGGATCGAACCTACGCGAAGGAGTAGCTATGCGGCAGATCTGTCTTCTGGCTCTGGTGGTCGGCCTGGCGGCCTGCGCCAGTAGTGGCAATGCAGGGGCAGGGGGACCAATCGTGGACATGCGCGGTGTGGACGCGCAGCAGTACCGACTCGATCTGGTTGAGTGCAACGGTTATGCAGATCAGGTGCAGGTTGGCCAGCAGGCCGCTAGAGGCGCCGCCGCCGGGGCTGTGGTGGCCGGTGCCGTCGGCGCCATCTTCGACGGCGGCGACGGAGCCGTCCGGGGCGCGGGCACGGGTGCCGTTGTGGGAGGCGCACATGGCGCCAGCCACGGAATTGACGAGCGCCGCAAGGTGGTGCGCAACTGCCTGCGCAATCGCGGCTACGCGATCCTGAACTAAGCGCACCCCCAACGCGCCAGCGCGCGTTTGCTACACTCCCCGTCAAACAAGGGGAGGCGGCAACATGGCAGAACCAACACCCGGCACGCCGGAGTGGCACGCGCTGGTGCAGGAACCCATCATCGATCCCCAGCGGGAGATCGTCGACCCGCACCATCACCTGTGGCACTCGGCCTTCGGGTCCGCTTACATGCTGGAGGACCTGTGGAGCGACACCGGAGCCGGCCATAACGTCACCAAGACGGTCTATCTGGAATGCGGCTCCTTCTACCGCGAGGACGGCCCGGAACATATGCGGCCCGTGGGCGAAACCGAAGCGGTAGCCGAAATCGCCAGAACCAGCCGTGAACAAGGCGCCGGACGCGCCGTGATCTCAGGCATCGTCGGCCGCGCCGACCTGCGCCTGGCAGAAGCCGTGGAAGAGGTACTCAACGCCCATGAAGACGCCAGCGATGGACTCTTCAAGGGAATTCGCCATGCCGGTTCGTTCGCCAGGCACCCGGAAGCGCTACTCATCAAAGGGCGCGCACCGGAAGGGTTGTATGCCGACCCCAATTTTCGGCGCGGTATAGCCCGTCTGGGGGAGATGGGGTTCACTTACGACACCTGGCACTACCACTACCAGAATCCGGACTTCGCCGAGCTGGCCCAGGCGGTACCCGACACCATGATGATTCTCGATCACTTCGGCACCCCGCTGGGCGTTGGCCCCTACGCCAACCAGCGTGAAGAGATCTTCCAGCAGTGGAAGAAGGACATTGCGGAAATAGCCGCCTGCCCCAATGTGGTCGCCAAGCTCGGCGGGCTGGCCATGCCAGACAATGGGTTCGGGTGGGATACCGCACCACAACCACCGAACTCACAAACCTTCGCGGACGCACAGCGCCCGTATTATCTGCACACCATCGAGGTCTTCGGCCCCGAGCGCTGCATGTTCGAAAGCAACTTTCCGGTAGACCGTCTGTCGGTGTCCTACCCGGTGTTGTGGAACGCTCTGAAGCGCATCGTGGCGGATTTCAGCGAGGCGGAGCAGAACGCCATGTTCAGCGGTACCGCAACCCGTATCTATCGATTGGGCTGACGCTCGTCGGGTTCCCAAGGGCCGTTATTTCACCACCAGCCGGATGTCCGCCGTGCTGAGAGAGTGTTCAAGCGGCTCGCTATGCAGCACCAATCTCGATGGAGCAAACTTGGTGCGCCCAGAAGTGATCCGGCTGGGCACAAATACATACCCAACGGACCACCGGAACAGTACGCTTTGAGCATGCAGATCCCCACGCCATACTTGATCTTCCTGGGCAACGCGCCGGATGACCTTGCTGCCAAGACCGGCCAGGGCATCGTGGACTGGCGGCCCGAGCACTGCCTGGGCCAGCTGCGCCTGGCGCACTGTCGGGCGGATCTCGGCATCCCGGACTGTACGCTGGCGGAGGCCGCCACTGCCGGCGCCAGGACCCTGGTGATCGGAACCGTGAGCCCCGGCGGCGACCTGCCGGGTGAGTGGCTGCCGGTGCTCAAGGAGGCGCTGGACCTCGGCATGAATGTGGCCAGCGGAATGCATGTTGCGCTGCGCAGCTTCGACGTGCTGGTAGAGGCGGCCGCGAGCCAGGCAACCCAGTTATTTGATCTACGGCACAGCGACGCCGCATACCCCACCGGCAACGGCCTGCCGCGATCGGGTCGGCGGCTGCTCACCGTGGGAACCGACTGCGGCGTAGGCAAGAAGTACACCGCATTGGCTTTGCACCGGGCCATGCGCGCCGCCGGATTTAACGCGGACTTTCGCGCCACGGGGCAAACGGGAATTCTGATCAGCGGCTCTGGTATTCCAATAGACGCCATCGTCGCCGATTTCGTCTCGGGTGCCACCGAAGCGCTGACACCGGCTAACCAGCCTGATCACTGGGACGTAATCGAAGGCCAGGGCTCGCTGTTCCACCCGTCTTTCGCCGGCGTCTCGCTGGGCCTGCTGCACGGCTCCCAGCCCGATGCCTACGTAGTTTGCCACGAACCAACCCGAACCACTCTTCGCAACGTATCTGCGCCGGTTCCCAGCATCGACGAAGTCATCGAGGCAACAACTTCGCTCGGCCGCCTCACCAACCCGAAGATTCAGTGCGTGGGCATCTCTGCGAATACCCAGGCCTTGGGCACCTCTGAAGCTGCCGAGTATCTGAGAGAATTGCGCGAGCGGTACCGTCGCCCGGCTTGTGATCCCATGCGCGACGGCGTCGGTGACATGCTTGAGCAGATCAAGCGAGACTACTGACCGATGTGCGCCCACATCCACGCGTATCGCGAGCGCTGGCCGATCGCCGGCGGCTTCTCCATTGCACGCGGCCGCAAGGAAGCCGCCGAGGTCGTAGTGGCAGAGGTAACCGCCGGCGCGCTCACCGGCCGCGGCGAGGGATTGCCCTACCCTCGGTACGGCCAAACCCCCGATGGCAGCGTGAACGAGATCAAGCGGTTTGAATCGATGCGAGGCTCAGACGCGGTCACCGGGCACGAACTGGCCCACAAGATGGCTCCGGGCGCGGCACGTAACGCGCTGGACTGCGCGCTGTGGGACCTGCAGGCCCAACAAGAGGACCAATCCGTGTGGCGGCTGGCCGGTCTGCCGCCACCACGACCCGTCAGCACGGCGTATACCATCAGTCTGGACACCCCCGAACACATGCAGGCGGCCGCAGAAGCAAACCAACACCGGCCGCTGCTGAAAGTGAAGCTCGGTTGGCGCGACGACGACGCGCAACGCCTGCGTGCGGTGCGCCGCGGCGCCCCTAACGCCCGCCTCATCGTGGACGCCAACGAAGGTTGGTCATTCGACGCTTTGCGCGTCATGGCGCCGGTGGCTGCCGACGTGGGCGTAGAACTGATCGAGCAGCCTCTGCCCGCTGACGCTGACGCGGTGCTGGCCAACTACCGGAGTCCTGTTGCACTGGGCGCGGACGAGAGCATGACGGCGCAAGAGCCGCTGACGGAACTGGCCTCGCGCTATCAGGTAGTCAACCTGAAACTGGACAAGACCGGCGGCCTTACCCAGGCCATCGCGACGAAACGGGAAGCCGAAGCCCTGGGACTTGGCGTGATGATCGGCTGCATGGTTGCCACATCACTGGCCATGGCTCCGGCGCTGCTGCTGGCGACCGACGCACCATTCGTAGACCTGGACGGGCCGCTGCTGCTGGCCGAGGACCGTCAGCCTGGCCTCGTGTACGACGAGAGTCTGGTATCGTTCCCCTCCGACCCCTTCTGGGGCAACGTCCAGTGCAGTGAATGACCCATCCATCCCGAAAAATCTGGCGCGACGGCGAGTTCATCCAGTGGGAGCAGGCCACCGTGCACGTGCTCTCGCAAAGCCTGCAGCGCGGCACTCTGGCCTTCGACTACATGAGCGTGCACCAGACATCCCGTGGCCTGGCGGTGTTTCGCCTGCGCGACCACGTAGCAAGGCTAGTGACCAGCTGCAAGATCACCGGCTTGGAACTCGGTTACAGCGCCGACGAGCTGATCGATGCCTGCATCGCCACGGTGCTGGAAAATCCGGGCGCCAGATTCGTGAAGATCAGCGCGCTGGTGCCTTCCGTCGAGGTGGAGCTGGTACCCCAGGACCCGCGCGTGTCCGTGTTGATCGCCGCTTACGACGTAATGGCCGACGTGGTGGAACCCCACCTGCGCGCCGGACACCGCCCTCTGCACGAAGCGCCCTTGGTGTCGCTTAAGGTAGAGCGGCATTTCAGCAACCGTCGCGAAGACATCATTCCTCCGCAAGCCAAAGTGGCCGCCAACTACACCTCACCCATGATGGCCAAGCTACGGGCACGCGCCGAGGGGTACGACGACGTGCTGCTGCTCAACGAACAACATCTGGTGGCAGAAGCGCCCACGTCGAACATCTTCATCGTAAACGCCTCCGGTGCGCTGCTCACGCCACCCTCGGACAAAGTTTTATTGGGAATCACCCGCGATTCCATCATGGAGCTGGCACGCGCCGAGGGCCTGGAATGCACCGAGCAGAACATCACTGAAGCTGACCTGCACGCTGCAACAGAGGCGTTCCTGACAAACACCTCAGTGGGCGTGTGGCCGGTGATACGGATCGATGAGACCCGCTATTCCGACGGCCAGGCCGGGCTGGTGACCGTCAGGCTGCGCGACCGGCACCGGGCCATCTGCCGCGGCAACGATGCCGAGTTCGACCACTGGCTGCACTACGTGGGCGAGTAACGCAGCATCACGCGGGATCCGTCCGCCAGGCCGTTTCTGAACCGCGGAACCACTCTGAGTGGTACTTCTCGCCCATGGCGTCCAGCACCTTGTTCTGCTCCGGAGCGCCGCGGACGAAAGCCGCCCGCGCCTCCAGAGCAGGCAGCGCAGGGTCGCCGGGCGCGTGCGCCGGATGCCGGGGCGTGCTCGGGCTATACCTCCACCGAGCGAATGCGCTCGGCAATCTTGCCCGACCATATGCGCGGCCCGGTGGCGTGTACCGATTCGCCGCTGGAATCTACCGCTAGCGTCACCGGCATGTCCTTTACCTCGAACTCGTAGATGGCTTCCATGCCAAGATCATCGAAAGCCAGCAGTGTGGATTTGGTGATGGCCTTGGCCACCAGATAGGCTGCCCCTCCCACGGCGATCATATAGACCGCCTGGTTGTCGCGAATGGCATCGACACCGGTTGGGCCGCGCTCGGCCTTGCCGATCATGCCAATCAAACCCGTCTGCTCCAGCATGGCCCGCGTAAACTTGTCCATGCGCGTCGCGGTAGTGGGTCCCGCAGGTCCCACTACCTCGTCTCGCACCGGATCTACCGGACCCACGTAGTAGATCACCCGATTGGTGAAGTCCACGGGTAGCGGCTCACCGCGCTCAAGCAGATCGATAATGCGCTTGTGGGCCGCGTCACGACCCGTGAGCATCTTGCCCGACAGCAGGAGGGTGTCGCCCGCCTTCCAGGTACGTGTTTGTTCGGGCGTGAGGGTATCCAGATTCACGCGCCGCACCTCGTCGCCGAGTTCGAAGGCGACGTCAGGCCACTCATCCAGATCTGGCGGCACGAATTGCGCCGGTCCGCTACCGTCCAGGGTGAAATGCACATGACGGGTGGCGGTACAGTTCGGGATGACCGCCACGGGCTTGTTGGCGGCATGAGTCGGGTAGTCCTTTACTTTCACATCCAGCACCGTGGTGAGCCCGCCAAGACCCTGGGCACCGATACCCAGCGCGTTGACCTTTGCGTACAGCTCCAGGCGTAGCGCTTCGAGATGATCGGCAGCACCGCGCGATTCCAGCTCATGGATGTCAATAGGCTCCATGAGTGCTTCCTTGGCCATGAGCATGGCCTTTTCGGGGGTGCCGCCAATCCCCACGCCCAGAATGCCGGGCGGGCACCATCCGGCACCCATGGTGGGCACCACGTCCAGCACCCAATCAACTACCGAATCGGAGGGATTGAGCATGGCGAACTTGGCCTTGGCTTCGCTGCCACCGCCCTTGGCGGCCACTTCCACACTCAGTTTGTCCCCAGGCACGATCTTGGTATGGATCACCGCCGGCGTGTTGTCTTTGGTGTTGCGGCGCTCGCCGTCCGGGTCTGTCAGCACGGATCCACGCAGCACATTATCGGGAAAGGCAAATCCCCGTCGCACGCCTTCGTTGATCATGTCCTCTACGGACATGTCACCCTCCCACTGCACGTTCATGCCCACCTCGAGCAGGACCGTGACAATCCCGGTGTCCTGGCAGATGGGCCGCTTGCCCAGCGCACACATCCGGGAGTTCACCAGCACCTGGGTGAGGGCCGCCTTGGCCGCAGGAGACTCTTCCTTTTCGTAGGCTTCCCGCATGGCTCGTATGAAGTCCAGGGGATGGTAGTAAGAGATGAACTGCAGCGCGTCCGCGACGCTGGTGATCAGATCGTCCTGTTTGATTACCGTCATGAGAAAACCACGCCCAACCAGCTGCGCATGTTACCACTTCGCCCTGCCAACAGCCTTGTGCGCGCAGGGGGGCCGTGTGAAGATCGATTGATGCGCCAACCGCAATTTGCAACGCACGTCGAGCGTCAGGGCACGCCGCGCGACCACGCAACAAGCCCCTGATGTCCCATTACCGCCTTACGTGCCGCGGGCGGTTTGCCACAGCCACCATCGGCTTGATCGCCACACTCTGCACGTGGCAAACAGCGTCGGCCGCAGCCGAATCCGCCACCACGCCGGTAGCCGCCGACGACGAGTTTCATTTCGTGGTGCTCGGTGACAGCCAGTTTCACGATGTGGCCACGTTCAACCGCATGATCGACGACCTCAAACACATCCAGCCGGCTTTCGTGGTTCAGGTCGGGGACATGATCGAGGGCTACCAGAACAGCCTGCGCGCCATCGAAGCCGAGTGGGAACGCTTCTCGAAACAGATCGCGCCGCTGGCGCCCACGCCTTTCATTGCGGTGCCGGGCAACCACGACCTGTATAACGCGCGACGCATGTCCGACCCCCGCATAGAAGCCATTTACCGGGAGCGCTGGGGGGGCACCTATAGAACGTTCGAATATCGCAACACGCGCCTGGTAGTCTTGAACACAGACGCGCCCGGAGAAGAGAGGCAGATCGGGCCCGATCAGTTCGCGTGGCTGAGCAGCAACCTGGCGGAATCCACGGCGGAGCACATCATCGTGTTCATGCATCGCCCTCCCGCGCAACTTTCCAACGCGGACGACCTGCACAACCTGCTCAAACGCTATCCGGTGCGGTTTGTTTTCTACGGCCACCACCATCACTACCACTACACGGACCGGGACGGCATCGGCTACGTGATGACCAACTCGGCTGCCGAAGGCGCGATCGACTATCCCCTGGCAGGAAACTTCGACCACTTTCTGCTGGTAAGCGTGCGCGACCAGCAGGTGACATTCGCCCCCATCAAGGCCGACGCCATAGAGCCGCCGGATGCTGTTGCGGAGGTAGACAACTACGACCTGTTTGGGCTGTCGCGGAAGCTGGCGCCACGCCGGATAGCCCTCACTGCCGAAGATGACACCTGGCGCATGCGTTTGACACTCACCAACCCTACCCAGCGCAGGCTGCGGGTATACGTGAGCTGTGCATCCGACGATGATCGCTGGCGGCACGAGCCGGCGCAGATCCCCCTCGTCGACCTGGGTCCTGACCAGCGCCACGACCTGACGCTGACGTGGACGGCCAGACATTCCGAGCACACCCCACAGTGCACCCTGGCAGTTCCGTTCCAGACTCACAACGGCAAGTGGATCCAATACACGAAGACAGTCCGCACACACATCGAAGACTAATCTGAAAGCACTCCCTCAAGGTGGCACCATAGCGGGTTGTCCATGCCCGAACGAAATACGAGGAATAGATGACGAACAAAAGCGCGATTGTAGTAGGCGCCGGTTTTGGCGGCCTTTACATGCTCCACCTGCTGCGTGCCAATGGATACCACGTGCAGGGGTTCGAGCGCGGCGATGATGTGGGTGGCACCTGGTACTGGAACCGCTACCCGGGCTGCCGCTG
The DNA here is from genome assembly GCA_002348385.1 of Gammaproteobacteria bacterium UBA2965. GTDB lineage: Bacteria > Pseudomonadota > Gammaproteobacteria > Pseudomonadales > Azotimanducaceae > UBA2965. The sequence goes on from DEBD01000037.1 coordinate 87,969, forward strand.
CGACGTGGAGAGCATGGAGTACAGCTACCAGTTCGCCGACGACCTGCAGCAACAGTGGGACTGGAGCGAACGCTACTCAGCGCAGCCGGAGATCCTGCGCTACGCCAACCACGTGGCGGACCGATATGAATTACGGGGGCTGATCCGCTTCGAGGCCACCGTCACAGCGGCGACCTATGACGCGCAGCGCAAGCGCTGGGACGTAGAGATCAACGGCGACGACACCGCCTGCGCGGATTACCTCATCATGGCCACCGGTTGCCTGAGCGCGGCAAACATTCCGGACTTTCTCGGCCTCGCCGATTTCCAAGGCAATACCTATCACACGGGCCAATGGCCCAAAGACGGCGTGGATTTCACCGGCCGCCGAGTGGGCATCATCGGCACCGGTTCGTCGGGCATCCAATCGATCCCGCTGATCGCCGAGCAGGCGGAGCATCTGACGGTCTTCCAGCGCACGCCCAACTACAGCGTACCGGCTCAGAACAAACCCTTGGAAACAGCCTTCGTCGAAGACGTGAAAGCCAACTACGACGACTTTCGCGCGCGCAACAAGGCGATCCCCCCGGCCTTCGGCGCGGATTTTCCACGCCACTTCGACTCCGCCCTGGACGCCACCCCCGAAGAGCGGGAGGCGCGATTCGAAGAGCACTGGCGCTACGGAGGATTTGCCTTTCTGGCCGCTTTCGCCGACATCGGACTGAACATGGACGCCAACTGGCACGCGGCAGAATTCGTTCGCAACAAGATCCGCGCCATCGTCAAGGACTCCAACCGCGCCGAACTGCTGTGTCCGGACACGGTCATCGGCTGCAAGCGGCTGTGCGCCGACACCGGCTACTTCGAGACCTACAATCGCGACAACGTAAGTCTGGTGGACGTAAGCACGAATCCGATCGAAAAGATCACTACGCAAGGGCTGGTCACGGGCGGGGTGTCGTTCGAGTTCGACGACATCGTGTTCGCTACCGGGTTCGACGCCATGACCGGGGCTCTGCTGCGCGCCAACATTCGCGGCACCAGCGGAGTCGAACTCAAAGACAAATGGCGGGAAGGCCCGCGCACCTATATGGGACTCATGACGGAAGGCTTCCCCAACCTGTTCACCATAACCGGTCCAGGCAGCCCCTCGGTGCTGGCCAACATGATCACCGGCGTGGAGCACCATGCCGAGTACATCATCGACCTGCTGAACTGGATGCAGGCCGCCGGACACGAAACGGTAGAGGCAGAGCGGGATGCGGAAGACGAGTGGGTTGAACTGGTCAACCTGCGCTCTCAGGCCACACTGTTCCCGCGCTGCAACTCCTGGTACCTGGGCGCCAACGTGCCCGGCAAGCCCAGGGTGTTCATGCCGTTTCTCGGTTTCCCCGACTACTGCGCGAAACTAGACGGCATACGCGACGCGGGCTATGCGGGGTTGAGCTTCGCCTGATACGCCCCGCGGCCTCAACCGCGGACAGGCAAGTCGTTAGGCTGCCGCAGACCGGGCCGGTTGACGTCGTCGGGACCGGCGCCGGCGCGTGCCCTTTCCGGACCCAGTCTCGCGGCCGTTCTCAGATCGGCTGCGAGCACGGCCGTCATGCCGTCCGGAATCGTCCGCTTCCATAACCGGCAACTCCAGCCCCGCAACCTCGATATCCAGAGGTTGCAGCTTCACTCTGGTAAGCCGCTCAACGGCACGCAGGCGTTTAATCTCCGTTGGATCCACCAGGGACCAGGCGACCCCGCTGGCACCCGCGCGCGCGGTGCGACCAATCCGATGCACGTAACTTTCCGGCTCATGGGGAAGCTCGAAATTGATCACATGAGAAATCCCCTGAATGTCGATGCCGCGTGCTGCGATATCAGTAGCCACGAGCACCCACGCATCCCCGCTTTTGAACTTCTCGAGCGCGCGCTGCCGTGCATTTTGTGACTTGTTGCCATGAATGGCCTCCGCAGCAATGCCCGCCCGGTCGAGCTTCTTTGCTACCCGATTGGCACCATGCTTGGTGCGCGTGAACACGATGGCACGAGTAACCTCGGGGTCACGTAGCATCTTTTCCAGAACACCCTGCTTGCCGGCGGTATCTACCATCAACATATGCTGATCGATCTTGTCGACGGTGACTTTTTTCGGCGCAACATCTATGCGAACGGGCCGATGGAGTATTTCTTCCGCCAACTGGCTAACCTCACGCGGCATGGTTGCCGAAAAAAGTAGCGACTGACGCCGGGAAGGGAGCAGACGAACGATGCGTCGCACATCGCGAATGAACCCCATATCGAGCAGACGGTCCGCTTCGTCCAGCACCAGATGAGAGATCTCATCCAGAGCGAGAAAATTATTACCGACCAGATCCAGCAACCTGCCGGGAGTTGCGACAAGCACTTCAACACCCTTGGCAAGCGCCTTGATCTGAGGGTTTTGGTTGACGCCGCCGAAGATGCAGGCATGCCGTATGCGGGTATGCCGAGCATAGGTCGAGATATCGTCTCGGATCTGTCCCGCCAGTTCCCGGGTTGGTGCGAGGATGAGCACCTTTGGACGCTTTGATTGCGCCTTTACACCGTCTGCCAGCAGCATCTCGAGTATTGGCAGACTGAAAGCGGCTGTTTTTCCCGTCCCCGTCTGTGCGACGCCAAGAAGATCATTGCCTGAGAGCAAATCAGGAATCGCTCTGGATTGGATGGGTGTAGGCAGGGTGTAGTCAAGTTCCGCCAAGGCCCGGCACAGAGATGCACCGATTCCGAGCGAATCAAATGTTTTGTTGTTCAAGTTGTTTCCCAAGGCGCCTAAGGCCGGCTGCAAGCCATAGCCAAGCGCCGATGCCGCTACTGCTAACGCGCGAGAGCTAATGCGGCTGGATGAGTGAATCGAGATAGTCTGTTCGACCGAACAGGCCACGCGTTCGATACGCGGGGCGCACGGTGGCCGTTGTCGGACACCATGTCAAGCACTTTGTTGCCAGCTTTCCAAGAAAAGCACACGATTCGGCTCAAACGTGCTCGAATCCCTTATCGATGCGCCGCACTTTTTTTAGAAAGCTCCAACAGATGGCAGTGAGTAATACCAGGGTGGCGCCGCTTACGGTAAGGCCCGTTTGCACGTCGTAGTTCTCGGCGACCCAGCTGATGGGCAGCAGCCCCAACGGCATCAGGCCGTGGGACATCATGTCGATACTCATCACGCGGCCACGCATGGCCTGCGACACCTGAAGCTGCACAACGCTTCGGTTCATGGACATGTTGATGGACGAAATGAGTCCCACAAAGCCGATGCCCGCCACGGCCCAGAACATGGTCACGGAGTTGGCGAACCACATTACGCCCAATCCCCAGCAGATAGTGGTGCCAAACAGCCAGGTGCCTTTGTGTCGCACCTCTCCCATCTTGGCCAGCGCCAGCGAGCCGACGATGGCGCCCACCCCCATGCCGGTCATCAGGAAGCCCAGATCATCAGGACCGCCCGACAGCACGTCGGTGTTGAATGCCGGCAACAGGGAATTGATGCTCAGGCCAAACAGAAACGGCAGGATGGACAGCAGGATGAGGCCACCGATAATCGGCGAGTGAATCACATACGACACGCCCTGCCTCACATCGTGCAGGGGGCTCTTGCGGACGTCCCGCGACACCGGCTCGCCGGCATGCCTGATCAGCAGCACCGTGAGAGAGGAAACGAAATACAGCGCCGACAACACCAGGTAGACAAGGCCCACACCGAACTCACTGGTGGTGTCGCCACCGGCGAAGATAGCGATCATAAAGCCTGCCAATGCAGGGCCGAGAATTCGCGCCAGATTCCAGGCGGCGGTGTTGAAAGCGATGGCATTGAACATCAACCGGTCGCCAACCAGCTCGGGAATGAACGCCGTGCGAGCGGGAATGGATAGCGACAGCAGAGAGCCGTTCACGATGCCCACCCAGATGAAATCGAAAAAAGTGACGTTGCCGGTGAGCACGATGTAGGCCATGAACAGCGTGGCCACTCCGTTGAGCATCTGCGCCCACATGATGACCGGCTTCTTTTTGAAACGGTCCGCTAGCACCCCGCCCACCAGCGACAGAACCACCTGGGGGAACATGAACGCAATGGTCACCCAGGCGAGATTCATGGCCGAGACCGTCATCTCGTAGACCAGCCAGCCCTGGGCGACCAGCTGCATGTTCATGGCAAACGCGGCTCCCACCATGCCGATCCAGAGGTATCGGTAGTCAGGCACCTTCAAGCTGGCAAACATGGACGTATCCACAGACATTTCGTCGCGATCCGTCGCCACGGTGGCGAGGGCGGTGGTCGAAATTTCCACAGATTCAGTCATGTGCCCGGACAGGCGGCGAAAGCCAAGCGAACCATGATATCACGGCGGGTTGGCCGACCCTTGCGCCGGGCGTAAACAGCCGCGCGGGTGCGTGGCGCACCCCATTAGCGCTATGCTGCAGGGCTTCGTAATGTTGCTGGAAAAAGACAAATGGCCGACTCCAATGCCTGGGTGCCCCCAAAAGTCTGGAAGTGGGACATGGAAAGTGGCGGCGCATGGGCGGGCGTCAACCGACCCATTGCCGGACCCACCCACGAAAAGGAACTGACCGTGGGAAACCACCCGTGGCAGCTGTACTCCCAGGGCACGCCGAACGGGGTGAAAGTCACCATCCTGCTGGAAGAACTTCTGGCCATGGGTGAGAAAGGCGCCGAGTACGATGCCTGGCTGATCAAGATCACGGGGGACCAGTTCGGCAGCGGCTTCGTATCGATCAATCCCAACTCCAAGATCCCGGCCATGCTGGACATGAGTACCTCACCACCCACCCGCATATTCGAGTCTGGCGCCATCCTCGTGTACGTGGCCGATAAATTCGGGGCATTCATTCCACCGGTGGGGGATCCTGCACGAGCCGAGTGTCTGTCGTGGCTGATGTGGCAGATGGGCAGCACCCCCTACCTTGGCGGAGGCTTCGGCCACTTCTATACCTACGCACCCGAAAAGCTGGAGTACCCCATCAACCGCTACGCCATGGAGGTCAAACGGCAACTGGACGTGCTCGACCAGAACCTGGCAGAGCGGCAGTATCTCTGCGGCGACGACTACAACATCGCGGACATGGCCGTGTACGCCTGGTACGGACAGATGGTGCTCACCGGATTCTATGACTCCATGGAGTTTCTGGAGGTGCCGTCGTACACCAACGTAGTGCGCTGGGCGAGTGAGATCCACCAGCGCCCGGCAGTGCGGCGCGGCAGGAAGGTCAATCGAGAGTCCGACACCGGCCTGGCCGAGCGGCATGATGAGCGTGATTGGGAGGCGCTGGGGCTGTAAGTAGCAGGCCTATGCGCCGGGGCCGAGAGGCTGTCCGTAGCTAAATTCGACGAAAGTCCCATCTGGATCGCGCACCCCGCAGTAGTAGCCCACTGGCGGCGGGGCATCGCGCGGTTCCCAGGCCAGACATCCATCCCCACGCGCTCGCTCCGCAACAGCATCCACGGCGGCGCGGGAATCCAGTGCGAACCCCAGGTGAGAGAAATCGTGAAGCGGCTGATCGCGTCGAGGACCGCCCGGAATTAGCACCAGGATAAAGTCGGTCTCCCTGCCGGGCTCTGCCAGCCACACCACCCGATTGCCTTCGTCCACCCGATCGTGAACCAACTCCATGCCGGCATATGACTGGTAGAACCGGATGCATGCATCCAGATCGCGCACGTGGGCGGCAATGTGAGTCAGAACAGTGGTCACACCGCGCCTTCGGCGCGAAAGCGCGCAATATCGCCGGCGCTGTAGCCAGCCCCCTGCAGCACCTCGTCGGTGTGCTCCCCCAATTCGGGCAGCCATCCGCTGGGCACCAGCGGCGTTCCCGTCATGGTGATCGGGGCGGGAACCACCGCCACCTCGCCGCCCCGGCCGTCATCAAGTTTTTGAAAATAGCCGTTCTCCCAAGCGCCAGCATCTTGGGCCACCTCGCTGTAGTCGCGCACCGGCGCCCAGCGCACGCCGGCCTTGGTGAAGATCTCGCCCCATTCGGCGGTAGTTTTGGTGGCGAACACCGGGTTCAGACGGGCGAATAACTCGCGCATGTCTTCACGACTGGCGAGCAGTCCCTGATAGCGGGGATCGAGCGCCAGTTCAGGCTGGTCGATAGCGATGAAAAACGCATCCTGATCATCCAACGGCACGCCGATGATGCCGATCCACCCATCCTGGGTTTGGAAGAGCCCATACAACCCCCGCAGCAGCGGATGTCCGTACGTCCCGCGGCCTGGAACCTCGCCGGTGAGCAGGTAGTGGGTATATTCCGAAGCTTGCGCCCAGATCTGGCCACCCAGCAGCGACACGTCCACACGCTGCCCTTCCCCCGTACGACCACGGCTTACCAACGCAGCCAGGACACCGGCCGCCAGATTCTGGGAGGCGCAGTGATCGGCTATGGTGGCGCCAACGGGCGTGGGCGGCTCGCCGTCGTGTCCGATGGTGCTCACCAGCCCCCCGGCCGCCTGACCCGCCAGGTCCGCACCCTCACGATCGCTATCGGGTCCGACGGGCCCGAACGTACTGCCGGCACCCCAGATAATGCCGGGATTGATCGCTTTGAGGTCGTCGTACCCCACGCCCCAGCTTTCCATGGTGCCAGGTTTGAAGTTGCTGATAACTACGTCGGCGTCCGCAGCCAGGCGTTTAAAGATGTCCACGCCCGACGCTGTGCGCAGATCGATCGTCACGCTGCGCTTGCCGCGGTTGTTTGCATGAAAGTACACCCCACGCAGGTCGTCTTCGCTGATCACGATCCAGCGCGCGTGATCGCCCATTTCGGGCAGCTCCACCTTGATGACGTCTGCGCCCATGTCGGCGAGCAATAGGCCGGCCTGGGGACCCTGCACCAACAGGCCCACGTCCAACACACGGATTCCCTCCAAAGCGCCCGGCATACGGCCCCCCTTTGCCACAACTCGGCCCATGCTGAACCAAGCCGGAGTCCAAAACAATCCGCCCGCAGCGGCCGGATAAGCGGTGCTTTACAGGCCCAGTTCCGGCCCCTAAGATCGCCCGTCCCAACTCGAGGGCCCCGTCGTGCGCTGGGTGATTCGTTCCAAAATCCACAAGGCCACCGTCACCCAGGCGAACCTCAACTACGTGGGCAGCATCACCATCGACCGTGATCTGCTAGATGCGGTAGGGCTATGGCCCGGCGAGAAGGTGCTGGTGGTGAGTAACACCAGCGGCGCGCGGCTGGAGACCTATACCATCGGCACGGAACGGGGCACCGGCGAAGTGTGCATGAACGGTGCCGCCGCACACCTCATCAGCGAGGGGGAAGAGATCATCATCATGGGGTTTGAGCTGACTGATGCACCCATCGATCCCCAGGTGATCCTGATTACCGACAAGCACAACCAGCGCTTCGAGCCCATCCACGAAAAACCCATGACCTCGGTGTGAGTGGATGCCCGCCTGGCTGGCGGGTCACAACGCGCGCCAGGCCTCCCGCGCTTCCTCCAACGTCAGCACGTCGCCCGGATCGAGGGGCTCGATGGTACTACCCGGATCGTCGATGTAGCAGATCTCTCCAACCAACAACATGCGTCCATCGATCTCCTCGAAAGGGAAGAACCAGGACAGATGCGCATGAGACAGATACCAACGCTCGGGATCCACATCCGCACCGTCGGCCGCCAGGTTAGCGCCGGGTATCTGCTGATACCACTCTCCATCACAGGCCACGCCCCAGTCAGCGGGCGCGCAGCGGTGTATATGCAGCTCCACCAGGCTCGCTTGGCTTGCCCACATGTCGCCTTGGTAGAAGCCTTTAACCTCGTCCATGCCTTTGAGGACCGCGTTGCCGAAGCTCCCGTAGAAGCGGTACTCCGGACTCGGCACCATGGTGTCGAAGATCTCCGGATCGCACAGACACTCGTACTTGAGGTGGTGGCGCATGTTGTCCAGCATGGCGCGACGGCGCGGATCGGTTTCCGCATTCATGAATTCCGTGTAGCGATGCCAACCCTTTATAGGCTCGATACGCATTGATTACCCTCCGTATTCTCAAGAAAGCCTAGCATACTCCGCAGCCTCAATGTCTCAGACACAGTGGTCGCGCATCCCTACAGGTGCAAAATTAGTATTAAAGGGTGGACTCTTGCTCGACGGTCGCCCAGGAGCTTGCGAGCATTATCAGTATGCTATGGGAGCGCTCGCAGCACCTCGTCCAATGCCGCGAACAGCCCATCCAGCTCGGGGGGCTCACTCACGAAGGGCGGACCCAGCTGAACGGTGTCACCTCCCCATCGCACGTAGTAACCCCGCTCCCACATGGCCAGGCCCACATCCCAAGGTCGCAGGGTAGGATCCGCGTCACGCGCATCGAGTTGCAGCGCACCGGCCAATCCGTAGTTGCGGATATCGCATACGTGAGGGGCATCCTTGAGCCCGTGCAGGCCCGACTCAAACACCGGCGCCAGAGACCGACTACGAGCGATCAGGTCGTCCGACGCCAGAATGTCCAATGCCGCAATGCCTGCGGCACAAGCCACCGGATGCGCCGAGTAGGTATAGCCGTGGGCCAGTTCCACCGCATGCGCGGGACGCGGCGCCGCCATGAAGGCCTCATAGATCTCTGTGCTAACCACCACGGCGCCCAGGGGAATCGCCCCGTTGGTAATCTGCTTGGCCAGATTCAGGATGTCGGGCACCACGCCGAATTCTTCCGCCCCAGTCGTTGATCCCACGCGACCCAGCCCGGTAATGACCTCGTCGAAGATCAGCAGGATCTCGTGACGATCGCAGATCGCTCTCAGCCGCTGCAGATAGCCAGCCGGCGGCACCACCACGCCGGCCGCGCCGGACAAAGGCTCCACCATCACGGCGGCGATGTTGTCCGGCCCGTGCAGGGTGATCAAGCTCTCCAGTTCATCCGCCAAATGCGCCCCGTACTGGGGCAGCCCTTTAGAAAAGGCGTTCTCGGCCAGCAGGGTCGAGGCGAGGTGGTCCGCATCCATCAGCGAGCCGTACTGGACTCGATTTGGCCCGATGCCGCCCACGCTGGTGCCACCCACGTTGACGCCGTGGTAGCCCTTGATGCGACCGATTAGCTTGGTCTTGTTGGGACGGCCCGCTTCGCGCCAGTATGCGCGCGCGATCTTCAGCGCCGTATCCGCACACTCGGAGCCGGAGTTGGTAAAGAACACATGGGACAAGCCTTCCGGCATGAGTTCCACGATGCGGCCGGCCAGCTCGAAGCTTAAAGGGTGCGCAAACTGAAACCCCGGCGAGTAGTCGAGGCGCCCCAATTGAGTTGCCACGACTTCGGCAATCTCGCTACGGCAGTGCCCGGCCCCACTGCACCACAGCCCGGAGAGCCCATCGAACGCCTTGCGCCCATCGGGTGTATAAAAGTAACAACCTTCCGCACGCTCGATGATACGAGGATCGTCCTTGAACGCACGATTCGCCGTAAACGGCATCCAGTGGGCGGACAGATTACTCCTGTTCGGGCCGACCATGGCAACCTACAAGACCAAGCTCACAGCGGAAAAGTCTGCGACAGAAACTGGCCGTGGAACTGATGCGGCAGATGGTGCTTGAGCTTTAGCGTGCACACCTGGTCTTGCAGATCTTCCGCACGCAGCACCACGACCTCGCTGACATGGTTGTACCCGTCGTACACCACGTCCAGCACGTAGCCGTCGTCTTCCCGGGTCGCTCCCTGCGCCGGCGCGAACATGGGCTCAGAGCCATAGTAGCCGGCAGGCAGGGTGAGCAACTGCACGTCGCCGTCGTAGCTCACCCGCGAAATACCGTTGAAGAAACTGCTCGCGCCATTGTCGATGGAACACGCCGTCCAGCTCACCCCATGGCGCTGCCCTGCCTTGGCGGGGTTGAACACGGGAAACTCCGACTCGTGCTCGCTCACCTTGCTGCAGGCAATAGAGCCATCGGACATATTCAACCGGTAGCGGTGGTAGTGGCCGCCCCCGAAACGTCCGTTGGGGTTGAACACGTCCGTCAGGGTTTCGTTGGCTTCGAAGTTGTCCTGAAACATGGCATCGATGACGATCTCGTCGCCTTCTTCAAACGCATTGCCGAAGTGGATGATGGCACCGGGATCCGTCTCGAACTCGCGCACCACCTCCAGCGTATCGAGATCCACCACCAACATGCGCATGGGGATGGCGTTGTCGAAGTGAATGCCGTCTGAAATCGTGCGCGTGCCCAGTATGAATCCGCCCATGCCCGACACCACGATGGAATTAATGAAATAGATGGCGTAGCGGTCCGACAACGCAAAGTCGTGACAGAAGGGGAACGTGGCCAGCGGTATCTGACCGGTGCCCGTCATCTCCCCGGCGGGATTGATGCGATACAGGTTCAGGCAGGCTTGCGGTTTCAAGCGCCCGCCGCTCATGCCGGCACCGAAATTGAAGTAGTCGCCGGTCTTCGGATGGACCTTACCGTGAGCACTGAAGGTCTTGCCCGCCAACGCCCCGTCGTAGTCGTACTCGCCAACGGTTTCCAGCGACCCCATTGCCAGCTCCCAGGGCAGCCCACCTTCGTTGAGCGCGAGCAGCTTGCCACCATGGTAGATCAGGCTGGTGTTGGCCGGATTGGCAGGAAATCGGAAGATATTTTTCAGCAATCCGCCGGGGATCTGCGTGCCGAAACCCCGATAGAGGATCTTCTGGGCCGCCGTTTCTTCCACGTACTTGGGCGTGCGCACGTAGCGGTTTTTGAAATGGGCTTTGCCGTCGGTGAAGGTGAACTGGCTGAGCATGCCGTCGCCATCGAACCAATGCCCGTAGGGCGCGCCGCCAATCTTCTGGCGGCCCGGACCGTTGCGCAGAAAGGTGCCGGTGAGATCCGCGGGAATCGACCCATCAATGTCTTCTACCCAGTAGTCGTATTCCTCGTCCAGGTTGGCGAGCCCCCCGTGGCAGGACGGCGCTTCGTTGGCGCCTTTTGCGGGCATATTCATGAATCAAACTCCTCGTTGGTTGTGGTCACGCTTAGCCGCCCCTCAAGAGATGCGAACCATGGGGATCCCGAAATTCTCGCCGCGCAGAATGCGGATCAGTTGGGTGGGGAGGCTTTCGATGCCTTCCAGAACGTCTTCGCGATAGGTCATGCGCCCTTCGCGCAGCAGCGCGCCAATGCGCGCGCGCGACTCGTGGTAGCGGTGCGAAAAGTTGCCGATGAAGTAGCCATACATCTCGGCCTGCTGGTACACCAGATTGAAGTAGTTTTTCGGCCCGTACCAGTCCAGGTCGTTGTTGTACTGCGACGTACCGCCACACAGTACCACCCGTGCCCCGAAGGCGATCTGGCCCAGCACCGCATCGAGGGTCTCGCCGCCCACGTTGTCGAAATAGATATTGATCCCGTCCGGGCAGGTCTCGCGCAGTCGTTCTGCCACGTCCTCGCTCTTGTAGTTGATACAGGCCTCGGCGCCCAGTTCGGAGGTGACGTAGTTGCACTTGTCTTCGCTGCCCGCAATACCCACCACGCGGCAGCCCTGCAAGCGACCGAGCTGGCAGACCAGCGCACCCACCGTGCCCGCGGCGGTGGACACCACCAGCGTGTCGCCGGGCCGGGGTTTGCAGTACTCGATCATGCCGAAGTAGGCCGTGGCGCCGCTGCCACCCATCACGTGCATAAGGGTGGTCTCCGACAAGCCTGCGGGCGCCTCTACCTTGTTGACGGCGTGGCGCCGGGCCCCGTCGGAAATCGCGTACTCCTGCCAGCCCAGCTCGCCCTGGACCAGATCCCCCACGGCAAACTTCGGGTGCTCGGAGGCCGCCACCTCGGCCAATCCACCCCCGTACATAGTACGGCCGATGGGAATAGGCCGCCCGGCGATGCCGCCGGACACCAACGCCATACGCATGGGCGGGTTGACCCCCACGTAACGAGACTTCAGCAGCAGCTGACCCGGCTCCAGATCCGCTACCGGTTCTTCCTGCAGCTCGAAGTTCGACAGCTCCACCTCGACCTCGGGCCGAGATGCCACTACCCATTTGCGATTGACGAATTCGCTCATGTCCGCCCTCTGATGAACTGGAACGGGCATCATATACAAATGGCATCCGCCCCCAAACACGTCGTTGTGGCCGGCGCCGGCATCCTCGGCGCGTCCATCGCCTGGCACCTGGCCGAAAAGGGCGCAGAGGTCACGGTGATCGACTCCGGCCAGCCCGGCGCCACCGCGGGCAGCTTCGGCTGGATCAACCCCTGGTTTGGCAAACGACCGCAGCACTATCATCACCTCAACCAGCTCGGCGTGGAGGCATGGCAGGATCTGGCGCCGCGGCTGAAGATTCCCATCACCTGGGGCGGCTGCCTGGCCTGGGAGCAAGACCCCACGACACTGGCGCGCGAATCAGCAGCGTGGCATGCAGCGATACAGTGGAGCAATGGATTGGAGCCCATCGATCGAGATGCGCTCTCCCGGGCCGAACCCCTGGTTGTGTTTGCCGACGACGCGCGCGGCGTGCACTCCTCTGCCGACGGTTGGGTAGACGCCGCCGCGGCAACCCGTGCGTTGCTCACCGGGTCGCTCAGCAACGGCGGCGAGATTCGTACGCCCTGCATATATCAATCCCCCAAGATCGAGCAGGGCCGACTGGTGGCGGTGAACACCTCCGATGGAGAAATTCCAGCCAGCCATCTCGTGGTTGCCTGCGGCGCCAGTCCGGACGCATACGAGTCGGCGTTGGGCTTCGCGGTGCCGCAGGCGCCCACCGCCGGGGTTGTGGCCACTACGAACGCAATGCAACCGTTGATCTCAAATCTGCTGGTATCCGAAGGCGTGCACGTCTATCAGACCCGGGAGGGCAAGCTGGTCATGGGAGCGGCGGCACCATTGGCTGCGCATGCACAGACACCCCCAACTCCGGCTGAGTGCGAGCGAGAGGCCATGAGGATCAAGGATGTGGTGGCACGCTTTCTGCCTGCGGCAACGGATGCGGCCATCGAATCCTTCAGCGTGGCCTGGCGCCCGATTCCGGCAGACGGGCTGCCAGCCGCGGGCGCCCGCCCTCGGATTTCGGAAATTTACACGGCCCTCACCCACAGCGGGGTGACGTTGGCCATCGTGCTGGGGCGCCTGATCGCCCAAGAAATCACCGACGCGACACCGGCCGCTATGCTGGAGCCGTATCGACCGGAACGCTTCAGGCGGGCCACTCAGCACTAACGCCGATTAGTGAGCGTGACCGTGCTCCACCTCTTCGTCCGTGGCCTCACGTACGCTTTCCACCTGCACGTCAAAGTGCAACGTGGCACCGGCCAGTTCGTGATTGGCATTGAGCGTTGCTGATTCCGCACCGACGGCTTCTACAGTGAGCACCCGAACCTGGCCATCCGGCGAGCGGGACTGCAGTTGCATACCCACGGCGAGCCCTTCGATCTGTGAGAGCGCATCCAGCGGCACTTCCTGCACCAGGCTTGGGTCGACCTCGCCGTAGGCGTCTTCGGGCGCAATGGTGGCCTGAAAGGAATCACCAGCACCGCGCCCCGCCATCTCGCGCTCCAGACCGGGAATGATACCGCTGAAGCCGTGCAGGTATTGCAACGGCTCGGAGCCTTCGGAGCTATCCAGGCGCTCGCCCTGGTCGTTGGTTAGCGTGTAGTGGAACGCCACGACACACCGGTCGGCAATCTTCATGCTGTGCTCGTCGTCGGGAATGAGCTCCCAGCATACGTGCCGCGCGTTGCCAGCGAAACTCGATTATCTGCGCTCGGAGAACTCCAGGTGCAGCTCCCACAGCCCAAGCATGATGCCCGGCTGGCGCTTCAGGTCGTTCTTGCCCGGCGCCAGGCGCAGGTCGTCAAGACGGTCCAGCATCGCGTTGACGGCCACATTCTGCTCCAGGCGCGACAGCCCGGAACCGGGACAGGACCGCGGACCCTGGGAAAACGTCAGGTGGCGAGCCGGCTTGCGGCGTTGCAGATCCACCCGATCGGCGCCGGCGAACTCTTCTTCGTCTCTGTTGCCAGCGCCATAACGCAGGTGCAGCAGCGATCCTTTGGGAATGTCCACGCCGCGCAGGTTTACGTCCCGAGCGGCTCGACGGGTAGACAGGCCCTGGGTGGGCGCATACAGCCGCATGGCTTCTTCCACGAACACTTTCACCTTGCTTCGATCGGCACGCAGTTCCTCCGCCAGTTGCGGCTGCTCGGCCAGCAAATGGGCTTCGGCGGTGAGCGCATACTGGGTGGTCTCATTGCCGCCGATATTCATGCCATAGGCCACCGACGCAATCTCGCCGTGGGACAGCGGCCGCTTTTCGTCGCCGTATTGCACCTGGGTAAGAAAGCTCACCATGTCATCTTCGGGGTGGCGCCGCTTGTGGTCGATCTGCTCCTGGATGTAGGCATGGAACTCGGCCAGCGTGCGCGCGTTTTCGCGCTCGTCCTCGTCGCTCATGATGTTCTTGTGGGTTTTGCCGTAGACGAAGCGACGTACCTGCGCTTCTTCCCACTTGCGCAGGCGAGGCAGGTCTTCCAGGGGAAAACCAAGGATTTTGGTGATGGAGATGGCGGGAAGCGGCGCGGCGAAACCCTTCACAAACTCCACCTGGCCGTCTGCGATCCAGTTATCGATGAGCCGATGGCAGGCCTCGGCGACCATGCCCTCATGACGGCCTGCCCCCGTACCTACCCAGGGGTCGGTGAGTTGGTGACGATGCTGCTTGTGCTGCTCGATGTCGGGCCGCAGGGTCTGGCGGGCATTCACGGCATCGCCAAAGCCATGCTCGGCAATGATCTCCTGCTCCAGATTATTGGCCCCCTGCTCGAAGCGTATCGGAAACGTGGCCGGATCTTTGACGATGGCGGCGATGTCTTCGTATTTCGAGACAATGAAGGCGTCACTCCCGGGCTCATCGCCCTCGCCGGGCAGCCGGTGGATGGGTGCATCGCGATGCAGAATCTCATAGGACTCGAACCAGAACTCCTCGGCGCCTTCTTCGAACAGGTCGATCTCGTCGAGATGCATGGGACATCTAGTAATCGTCATGGCGCCATCCTCCCCAGGTGACCCGTGTTGTCTTGATATCTCCTCGCGGCCCGACCTAGTCGGGCCATGCCCCGCGCTACAGGTTGCCCAGCGCGTCGGCTTCCTCGAGGATCTGGGTCAGTAGGTTTCTCGCGGTACTGACTTCCTCGCCTTCCATCTGGGCACTGCGCGAGCTGATGCCGGGAATGCGTGCGATGATCAGATCCCCGGAAACGGAGTAGATCCCAGAGTATTCCTTGCCTTTGTACTCAACGGGTACCTGGCTCTGTCGTGTCGGCATGCGCCTTCCCCCTAGCGATGACCACTTGAGCATAGATTATACGACGGCGGCCCATTGACTCCAGCCCAGCGCAATTCAGGCATACTGTGGGGCCGAACGCTGGGGAAATCCATGAACGACTCGAACAACAAAGTAGTACTGGTGATCGGCGCTGGGGTGGCTACCGGCGGCGCGGTTGCCAGGCGCTTCGCGCGAGAAGGGTACATCGCCTGCATGGCACGTCGCAAAGGGGATCGACTGGAGGCCCTGGTAGAAGAAATTGAGCAGGCCGGCGGCCGCGCGCACGGTTTCAGCTGCGACGCCACCGAAGAAGACCAAGTGATCGACCTAATCGACGGGATCGAACGCGATATCGGGCCCATCGAGGTGGCCTGCTACAACGCAGCGGTAGGCGCCGGGCACAGCATTACCGAATTCCCCACAGAGACCTACGAGCGCGTGTGGCGCATCAATACGCTGGGTGCCTTCATCATGGGCCGGGAGGTGTCCAAGCGCATGGTGGAACGAGGCCGCGGCACCATCCTGTTCACCGGGGCCACTTCCGCCCTGCGCGGTAAGGCGGGGCTGGCGGCCTTCGCCGGTTCCAAGCACGCGCTTCGAGCCCTCTCCGAAAGCATGGCGCGCGAACTGTTCCCCAAGAACATCCACGTGGCGCACATCATCATCGACGGCCCCATCGATACGCCGCTCATCCGGCGCTCCATGCCTCAGGTATTCGAAGAGCGGCCTGAAGACGGCGTGCTGGCCCCGGACGACATCGCCGAAACTTACTGGAGCGTACACTGCCAGCCGCGCAGCGCCTGGCTGCACGAAACCCAGCTGCGCCCCTGGGTGGAACCCTGGTAGCACCATGGAGGCACCATGAGCAAGACGGTAGAGATCTTTTTCGATTTTCTGAGCCCACCGAGCTTTCTCGCCTGGACCCAGATGCCCGGAGTCCTCGAGCGAACGGGCGCTCAAGCAATCTGGCGACCCATGTTCACGCTCGGCCTGCACGAACTGGTTGGTAATCGGTCGCCGATAAGCGTGCCCAACAAAGCCAAGTGGGTCATGGGCGATCTGCAGCTGTGGGCAAAGCGCTATGGAGTGACGCTCAACCCGAACCCCAATGGTTTCGTGAACATCCTCGCGGCGGACCGGGCAGCCTGTTTCGCGGAGCAGCGCGGTGAGGTGGAACAGCTCATGGAGAAGGCTTATCCCGCCATGTTCGTAGCGGGTCGTGATCTGGCGGACCTGGAGGTACTGGCAGACATCATCAGCAGTGCGGGGCTCGACGCGGACGCTTATCTGACAGCCATCACTACAGACGAAGTGAAGGACCGCCTGAAAGCGAACACGCAGGAGGCCGCGGACCGTGACGCCTTCGGCGCACCCACCTTCTTTGTGAACGGCCAACTATTCTTCGGACAGGACCGGCTGGAGTTCGTAGAGGAAGCTCTGCAGGCCTAGGGCCACTGCAACCGGCACGGGTACTGCTGGCGGTCGGGATCAGGTCATCCAACCTCTGCACAGCGAGCGGCTTGCGACGTCAGCCACCCCGCTGGGTTCCCAGCGCGTCCTCACCCACCGCATCCATGGTCGCCTGTCCCATCTTGCGGCCGTCGAAGCCAATGGTCTTGGTGGGCGTGAACTTGATGACGCGCCGGTTCTCGGTATTGTTGAGTTCCACGAAAACCTTCTGAGCTTGCTCATCGCCCGGGCGCAGGCGTTTTGCCAACTCCGGTAGAAACCACTCGACGGTATCGCGATCCGCGAGCACCTCACCCACTCCCTTGTAGGTCAGGCTCAGACCGCTACGCAGCTTGCTGCCTTTGCTGGTGATGGCGATGGAGCAACGCGGTTCCCGCTGCACCGCTTGAACCCGCACGCGCAGCGACGACACGCTAAGCCAGAAACGCTCGTCGGCGTACACATAGGACATGATCACCCCCACCGGCCAGCCCTCGCGGGTGGACCACATGAACGTACACTCATTTTGCGCGGCGATCAGTGCCTGCTCGCCGTCAGCGTCCAGTTTGTAGTGGCTTACGTCGTCGTAATTGAAATCCTTGGCCATGATCAATTACCTCCCTGATCTGTGCCGTAGTGCTCCAGCAGCAGATACAGCTTTGCTTTCCCATCTGCACACGCCCTAACGTCGCCCCACGTTGTACACCAACAGCGTAGCGATCAAAAGCGGCGGCACCACCAACGTCAACATCATCTCGTCTAGTGCCCACCCCGCAGCCACCACGAACCCGGTGATGAGAGGCGACACGATGGCCCCGGTGCGGCCGAAACCACTACCCCAGCCGATTCCAGTAGCGCGCACCCGGGGGGCGTAAACGGCAGCCGCCAATGGAAACAAACCATAGGATGCGCTGAACATGAATCCCACCACCCCCAGCACCATCTTCTGCAAGAAGAACGAGAAGTCCACCAGCACCCACAGCGCCACCAATACGCCGCTCACCAGCAGCATGCCGGCAATCATGGGCGTAAGCAGAAAACGGGCGCTAAGAAACCCCAGCAGAATCGCCCCGATGAGCGCACCTGTAGTGAAGTAAGTCAGCGCGTCGATACCCTGGGCCTGTGTGTAACCGTCGTAAACAAGCAACGTGGGCACCCAGTTCACCACCAGATAGCTGGCCCAGAAGTAAGCAAACCACAGCAACCAGATCTGAATCGTGGCGTAACGCAACTCGGGCGCGAACAACTGCAGCACGTTGCCACGGGATTGCTCCGCGGCAACTACAGGCGGCAGGTTGTCTATGGGTTCGCGCTGCAACGCAGCAAGAATACCGTTGATGCGTGCGAGCTTAGCGGCCTCCCCACCTTTACCGCCCACCACGTAATACACGGACTCCTGCAGATAGAACAACGCAAGCAGAAACAGCAGCGCCGTGATGGCACCGCCAGTCATAAACAACCCTTCCCAACCAAGGGCGGAGATGAGCTCTTCTGCCATCAGGCCAGCGGCGACCGCACCGACGGAGAAACCGGCAGACACCAGAACCACGGCCGCATTGCGAATGCGGGCGGGCGCGTATTCGGTGGCGAGCGTGGCGCTGGCGGGCACGATCACACCAATCCCCAGTCCCGCCAGAAACCGCAGCGCAACAAGCTGCCACACGCTTTCGCATGCAGCGGTGGCAAACATGCTGACACTCACAAATCCCGCGGCAATGAGCACCATGGTTCGGCGGCCGAACACGTCCGCCAACGGCCCGAGGAAAATCGACCCCACCGCCATACCCACCAGAGCCGCGGAGAACACCGCCCCCAACTGCTCCGGGGCAACCGACCAATCCGCGGCGAGTGCAGGTGCGGCGTAGCTCATGGCCATCACGTCGAAGCCATCGGCCAGGTTGAGCAGCAAGCAGATGACCAGAATCAACACCTGGCCCCGCGGTGCCGGCATCTCGTCAAGTCGTTGCTCCAGAACCGACACTAGCTTGCGCTACTCAAAGCTTCGGTGTCGCTGGCCAGGGGCCGCCCGGTGAGGATGCAACCCCATCCACCATCAGGGTGTGGCCGGCAATAAAACGGGCCCAGTCCGAACACAGCAATACCACCGCGTTCCCCACGTCCCCGTCCTCCCTTCACGTCCATTGCGCCCCTCCCTTTGTCCACACGCAATGGTACCTTTAACACAACTCAGGCTAGGAGCGTCAAATTGCACCTGTACACCTACAGCCCCTCGCCCAACGGTAAACGTGTTGGGGTGGTCCTCAAGGAGAAAGGCATCGAGATTGCCACAACGGAGGTGGACATCCTGGCCGGCGAGAACCTCACCGACGAATACCGGGCCAAGAACCCCATGTCCCGGGTACCGGTGCTGGAGTTGGACAACGGCTTCATGCTGGCTGAGAGCATTGCCATCTCCCGCTACCTGGAAGGTCTGCACCCCGAACCGCGCCTATTCGGCGCTGGTTTCGAAGAACAGGCAGTGATCGAGATGTGGAACCGGCGTGCCGAGATCAATTTTTTCTTGAACGCCGCAGCCGCATTCCGTCATTCCACCGGCATCTTCCAGGACCGCGAGTCGGTGTGTCCCGAGTGGGGCGAGATCGCCGCCGAACTCGCCCGCACCGCCGCAGAAGCGTTTGAGGCACACCTCGCAGAGAACGAGTTCCTGGCTGGCGATCGTTTCAGCATTGCGGACGTCACCCTCGGTTGCGCGCTGACGTTCGCCCGAAATACGGGCCTCGACGTGCTGGACAACCCCAACCTGGCGGCCTATTTCGCGCGTGTCAGAGCCAGGCCAGGTTTCGCCAAGGACGCGTCATGAGTCTGGGGCACATCAAGTCGATCCACCGTTATCCTGTCAAAAGCATGATGGGCGAATCACTCGCACGCGCTAAGCTTGGCGCCCAGGGCATTCCTGGGGACCGAGCCTGGGCGGTGAAGGATGAAGTGCGCGGCGGCATTCGCGGCGGCAAGCGATTTCCGGAACTAATGCGCTGCGCTGCGCGTTACGACTCCGAGCCACCAGAACAAGGCTCCGCACCGGCCACGGTGACCCTACCCGACGGGCGGGCGCTCAACATAGATGATCCCGCTATGCCCAAGGCGCTGTCCGGACTACTGGAAAGCACAGTCAGCGTCTGGCCCCTGATGCCCCCCGACCAACTCGAGCACTACCGCCGCGGACCGCCCCTGCTGGAAGATCGGGAAGCAGAACTGCGGCGTGTGTTCGCCCGCACGGAAGAAGAGCCGCTGCCGGATCTGGGGGCTTTTCCCAGCGAGCTTTTTCAGTTCGAGAGCCCTCCGGGCACCTATTTCGACGCGTTTCCCCTGCTTATCATGACCCGTCAGAGCCTTGATACGCTGCAAAGCCTTGCCGGCGACCACACCTTCGACGTACGCCGGTTCCGGCCCAACATCCTCATCGACGCAATTGAGACCGGTGACGGGTTTCCCGAACGCGAATGGGTCGGAAAAAGCCTCCATTTAGGTGAGGCCACCATCGAGATCACCATGAACTGCCCGCGCTGCGCCATGACCACCTACGGCTTTGCGGATCTGGCCAACGACCCGGGCATCATGCGCACGCTGGTGCGCGACGCCGGCGGCGATCTGGGCGTGTACGCCACGGTATCCACTCCCGGCGCCGTCGCGTTGGGCGACCCAGTGAGTCTCTCCTAGACGCCCAGGCGCGCGAGACGGGCTAGCGGGCCGGGGAATACCAGATTGGCGAGGTGTATGCGCGCTCCTGGGTGATCATAGGCACGTCGGCCGGCAGCTCGGTGCCAAAAAATGCCGTGTCGAACGCGGTCCACCGCGGGGTAACAATCTCCAGTACGCGCACGTAGTAGAAAGCCTGCTGGCCCGGATCGAATTCCGGGTCGACCCACAGCGTAGCAAGCTCCACTGCGCCCAACGAGTTGCTGTACTTTGCACCATCCACCGTAGACACCAACGCCGGCGCTTTACCGGTGCGAGTCGATACCTCGCGCCCGTCGGAAAGCGCCAAGTCATATACCCGCTCCGCCGTCTCGCCATCAGCTGTAGTCCAGCCCTTCACGATCTGCACGCGATCCAGATTGGCGCCGTATGGGTCCTTGAGTGCCCGCACCATGAAGCTCGGTGCCACGCCATCGGGCCGCTGGGGCAGGTCCCCCCCCATGGGCACACCATTTTCGTAACCAACCTCTACCCAATCTGGGTCGTTCAGGTCCTGCTCGGTGAAGCCCCACCCACCGAACAACCGGACCGTCATGCGCGGTCCGGTAGTGGCGTACGCCTCCTTACGCCGCAGCGCATCGAACAGGGAGGCTCTGGTGTTCTCGTGCGCCCATACCGCCGCGTAGCCAGAGGCCGCCATGTCCCATTCCATCTGCACCAGATCCGGAATGTTCACGAAGCGTTCGATAGCCCGGCTGGGATTGGCTTCATGCCAGGTAAACTTACCCCAGAAGTTGTTCTCATCAGCGGTGGGAATACCAGTGTGCGAATCGGTGCTGCCGATGAGGCCGAACTTGAACGGGTTGACGCCCAGTTCGGTCTTCAACGCCAACCCACTGCGCAAGGCGGGTCGCGCGTACTCGCCAGCAAACATCCAGTCTTCGTGACGCCGCGAGTTGGAAAACCCGGCGTACCAATCCCACGACTCGTAGTCTGCAAATTCATCTTCGGGTGAGACGTACGGATGCGTTTCACTGTCGCCCTTGTACTGCGTAACCTCGAGCAACGGCTCGTAACGCGCACGCGCACGCGCGTATGCCGGCGTCATAGCGTTGCCGTCAGAATCCGTGCGCCGAAACATCAGTCCGGCGCTGGTATTTGGATTGTGCGGAATGGCCAACACCTGTCCACCGGTAGCGGCCTCGTAGCGCCGCATGAAATCCCACAGCTCGCGCGGCCGGTCGCCGTCGAACGAACTGTACGGAAGGATCTGACTGGCCCGTTCGGCACCGTCACGAAACAACACGATGCGGTGCATGTTTCCCCCGCCGCGCCCGGAGCTCCACTCATATCCGATCAGCGCGCTGAACTTGCCGGGATCGTTGTTGGACTCTGCCGCCGCAATCACCGAATCCCACACTGAGCGTTCGAACGCCGGGCTGTCCAGCAGATCCAAGCCGTCCCGCAGCGCGGCCCCGAACTCCACCAGGATCTCGGCCGCCTCCTCCTCGCCAGCCCGCAGCATGTCGTACCAGCGGCGCCCCACCTCGGACTCCAGGAGCCGAGGATCGGCCGCATCCAGGCCTGGAAATAATCCCATGTACTCCGCGTGATCCGACACCAGCAGAAAATCCAACGGTCGGTTCAGTCGCACCGGCATGCCGTTGTGTGCCGTTATCGTTTCACCTTTGGCGAGCCGGTAGGCGGTGTCTGGACCAAACTGGCGATTACCACCCGCGGCAGCATCAGGAGACAGGTTGGTATGCAGGTGCGTATCACCCCAGTACACCTGGCGCGGATAGTCTTTGCCCACGGCGGGCGAGTAAAAAGCCTGTTCCGCGGCCACCGAAGACATGGCAACCGCCACAGCCAACCAGGCACTAAGTGCCAACCAACCCGTTCGCCTCATTATGATGCCATCCTTTTTTCGCTTGCGAAAAATCAGCTTTTCAGCGCGCGATATCCGTAAAGCAGCACCAATGCCCCCGCTACCGCCAGCGCGATGCTGGCCAGGTCGAACCCTGATACCGACCCGAGCCCGAACAAGGAACCGATGAATCCGCCCACGAAGGCACCCGCAATGCCGATGAGCATGGTCACCACGATTCCGCCCGGGTCCTTGCCGGGCATGATCCACTTGGCCAGTGCGCCCACGATCAACCCCAGGAACATCCAGGACATTATCCCCACGATGGCGTTCCCTTTTTGACTCAACAGCCAGTGTGCCTGAGTGCTTCGCAATTGTGCAAACAGGCATCAGCATGGCATCACGACGCAAGGGAGACGGACATGCCGCGGCGCGGCGCCTGCCGCCCTGAACTGCTCCACGGATAGCGGCGCTCGCTCGGCCGCATCCGCCGGCGAGCACCGCCTGGACGGCAGATCTTCGCGATTGGACCGCCAGATACCCACCTTCCACTAGTTACCAGGCCTCGAAAGCCCCACAGACTTAGCGCTAAACTAACGGGTTCGGGAGAAGGATGAGCCATGATTGATCTAGCCACAGCCAGAAACGACAACGAGCACCTCGCCCTGACGCTGCTGAAATCCATGGAAGACGGCACGCTGGTGGAGACCATGCAGGAGATCTGTACCGAAGACTTCCTGTGGGCCAACAGTGGCCTGCCCACCCTGCACGGCCAGCAGGCCATTCTCGAGCACATGGCCAGCGGCGGGTTCGCCCAACACCTACCCCTCCTCAAGACCATGGCGTCATTCAGCGCCGACGTGCTGGAGATCGCCAGCTTTCGAGAGTTCGTCTATACGGAGCGGATAGACCACCACTGGGATGCCGCGGGGCGCGACCTGATGACCCCCGTAATCTCTGGAGTGATGGAGATCCGCGACGGTAAGGTGTGCGCACTGAAGGACTACTACGACACCGAGTGCTACGAGCAGGAGCCCACGGCGCCTGACCCCGCACACGCAACGGCCTGAGCCTGATGCCGGGACTACTGCCAGGCGTCGATCCAGACGGGCTGCTGGAATACTCCGTGGTCTACACAGACCGCGCCCTCAACCACATGTCTCAGTCGTTTCAGCACGTGATGAACGACGTCTCAGCCATGCTCAAGGATACGTACAACGCTCGCTGCGCGGCCATCGTGCCGGGCAGCGGCACGTTCGGCATGGAAGCCGTGGCGCGCCAGTTTGCCAACGGTCGCCGCTGCTTGGTGATCCGCAACGGCTTCTTCAGCTACCGCTGGAGCCAGATTCTGGAGATGGGGCGAATTTCCGACAACGTCACCGTCCTGCAGGCACGGCCCGCCAGCGACGCCACCCCGGCGCCCTTCGCCCCCGCACCCATCGAAGCCGTGGAGCAAGCCATCGCCGAGCAGAAGCCGGAAGTGGTGTTCGCGCCCCACGTAGAGACCTCGGCCGGCATGGTGCTGCCCGAAGACTATCTGCGCCGGCTGGCAAGTGCCGTGCGTGCGGAAGGCGGGCTGTTCGTGCTGGACTGCATTGCCTCCGGCGCCGCTTGGATCGATATGACCGACATCGGCGTCGACGTGCTCGTCAGCGCGCCGCAAAAAGGTTGGAGCGGCACGCCCTGCTGCGGCCTTGTGATGCTGGGCGAACGGGCCCGCGATATCGTGCACGACACCACCAGCACCAGCTTCGCCTGTGATCTCGGCAAATGGCTGCAGATCATGGAAGCCTACGAGGCTGGCGGTCATGCCTACCACGCCACCATGCCTACCGACGGAATCCGCACCCTGCGCCAAGTTATGCTGGA
Source organism: Gammaproteobacteria bacterium UBA2965 (assembly GCA_002348385.1). GTDB lineage: Bacteria > Pseudomonadota > Gammaproteobacteria > Pseudomonadales > Azotimanducaceae > UBA2965. Next base: position 112,076 of record DEBD01000037.1, read on the forward strand.
AACCCGCGACATGGGGCTGGACAAAGCGCAGCAAGCTCAATGGGAGCTGGGCACGCGCGTACGCGAGCTGCTGGCTTCACGCGGATTCGCAAGCGTAGCAGCGGACGGATTTGGAGCCCCAGGCGTAGTGGTGAGCTACACGGACGACCCCGATATTAAGTCCGGCGCAAAGTTTGCCCAATCTGGGCTGCAGATTGCCGCGGGCGTGCCACTCATGTGCGACGAACCGCAAGACTTCAGCACCTTCCGTATCGGGCTGTTTGGCCTGGACAAGTTGCAGAACGTAGACCGCACGGCAGACTCATTGAGAACCGCGCTCGATAAGCTGATCTAATCTGACTCATCTGGCACGCTGGCTGGCACCGCAGGGACTGGCGCTGTTCGGGTTCGCGCGGCCATTGGCGCTTTACGGCGCCTCCCCACCTGCTATATTCATCCGCGAGGCAATGAATTAGCCGCTTCAGGCGGGGGAAGCAGCATGAATAAGCAGGAAATCGACACGCTACGACAGCTCATGGAGTACGAGGTGAGCCGCACCGAGCCTCCTAAGGGATTCCCCCAACTACCGGACCTACCGGGGGGGCGCTACACGGATCAACGCTTCTACGACCTGGAGCAGGAGCACATCTGGCGCAAGTCCTGGCTGCTGGCCGCGCACATCGACGAGATCCCGGAACCCGGCTGCTTCCGCCTGTGGGAGACGGCCGGCCAACCCGTGGTGATCGTGCATGCCGATAGCGGAGCCGTGAACGCTTTCTACAACACCTGCAGCCATCGGGGCGCACCGGTGGTGACCGATCAAGAGGGCCAACGCCCGCGGCTCGTGTGCAAGTACCATGGGTGGACCTACAGTCACGACGGTGAACTGCTCGCCATTCGCGATCCGGAAGATTTTCGCGACCTGGATTTCTCGTGCCGCGGCCTGCGTAGCGTCCGCTGCGAACGGTTCGGCAATCTCATCTTCGTTAACTTCGACGACGATGCCCCCACGCTGCTTGAATGGCTGGGGCCCATCGCGGACGAGTGGGAAGAGTTTCAGTTCGGCAACTGCCGGCTGGCGGCGCGCAACATCTTCGATCTGAACTGCAACTGGAAGATCGCCATGGAGGCCAACACCGAGGTCTACCATGTGCGCAGCATCCACCCGAAGACGGTGTCACCCATTCTCGATGACCGCCGCAACGTGAATACCCTCTATCCGCGCGGCCACGGCCGCATGGTCGCCCCTTTTCCGCAGCAGGCGGACGGCTCCAGCATGATCGAAGAGATGATGGAGATGAGCAGCACCGGCGGTCCGGAAATCGAAACCGTGGGCGAGATTGGACGCACCTGCACCCAGTCTTATGGCATCTTCCCCAACTGGGTGTCGCCGCTGTCGCACCGAGCCCTTCCGCCACTCTTGTTCTGGCCCAACGGCATCAATAAGTGCCGGATGGAAACCTGGACGCTGGCACCGGACTGGGGCAACCACCCCAAGCCCGACGTGTGGACGGTGAACGACGGTGAAAACCTCTCGGCAGTGCTCCTCGAAGATACCGAGTTCGGCGAGTGGATCCAGAAGTCAGTGGAGTCCTACGGCTTCAAAGGGGTGCCGCTGTCCTATCAGGAGATGCGGATCTATCACTGGAACCAGGCCGCCGACCACATGATCGGTATTGAGAACATTCCAGAGGAACTGCGCGTGGCCCAGGTGATCGGGGATGAGTGGGTGTATCCCAACGATCCTCGTGTCGACCTGATGGCGTCTGCCGGATAGTGACCGCGAAACGCGGCGAGCTGCAAAACGGCGCCTGCCATTGCGGC
>DEBD01000037.1:114265-195776 GCA_002348385.1 Gammaproteobacteria bacterium UBA2965
GGCTACCTGCGCTTCAGCCGCACATAAACCGCGGCCTTAGCTGCCACGCACCTGGGTCAGTATGGGCCTGAGATACTCCATGAACCGCACGGGATTCTCCGACATGGGGAAGTGCCCCATGCCCTTCATCTCTGCCCACGTCGATCCAGCAATGGCTTCATGCGCAGCACGGCCCAGCTCGGAGGTGCCGCTGTAGTCGTACTCGCCGGAGAGAATGTGCACGCCCACCTCGCTGGTATCGATGTCCTTGGCCGTGGATCGCAGATCGAAATCCTCCACATAGTAGTAAAGGTCGCCCAGGAACACCGGGGGCCAACCGCACGCGTACACGAAACCGGTCTCTTTGCGGTAGGGCGCCGGCGACGTGGGCGACATGATGCCGTCCATCAGCCGGGCTTTATATTCGTTGCCCACCTGGGGATGCCATAACTCGGAGTAGTCCGCCATATCGCCGCCAATACGCAGCGCCCCCTCCAGAGAGATCACCGCGCGAAACACATCCGGATGCTTGGCGGCCAGATCCAGCGCCAACAGGCCGCCCACCGAGCACCCCATGAACACGGGGTTCTCCAGCGCCAGGGCGCTCGCCAGCCCAACCACCAAAGAACGCAGGAAGCCGCCGCGCAGCTCGTAGTTTTCCGACCACCACTCACGGGAGACGGGTGGCACGGACTTGCCGTGATAAGGCAGATCGTAGGCGATGAGGCGAAAGTGATCGGTGATCTCCGGATACTCGAACAGGTGCCGCCACTGGGTGCCATGGCAACCGGCCGTGTGCTGCAGCAATAGCGGTATGCCCTGACCCGCCTCTTCGAAATAGATCCGGTGGTCGTGGCCGTCGAGCTCTACGTGGACGTAACGACCCATCGGGGCATCGATGGTGCCCGTGGGTGCCGCCTCGTCACGAGCGGGATCCGCCTGCAGGCCCGGGGCACGCAACAACTCCACGGCGCGCATCACGGCGGCGAAGTACTGGGCATTGAGCACTCGATCCCCGCCCCGCTCCAGGCCCTGGGCCCAGGCCGGACTGATGTCGTTGAAAAAACGCGGTGGCACGGCGGACAGGAGCTTCTCCCAAACCGCCGCGGGGCCATCTAGCGTGACCACGCCTACTTCGCTCGCTGGATGCCCACCGGACGGACGGCCCCCGTTCAGGGTCAGGGCCAGCTGCTCATCACCCACACCGATGCACAGTCCGCCGTCCCAATGGCGCGCCGCCAGCACGAACTCGCCATCGCCCGCACACCGTGCGGCCCACTCCTCGGAGGTTGGTAGTGTCAGTTCCATCTCGCACTCCCTGTCAGCCCATGTCTGCATTGTGGACGGTGGGACCACCCGCGCAAGTGTCCGTCTGGCGATAAACCGGGCACATCGGATACAGTGCCCACATACCCGAAGAGTGAATAACGCATGGCGTTAGCCGTCATCGGTGCCGGATACGGGCGTACCGGAACCCTGTCGCTGAAACAGGCGCTGGAAGCGCTCGGCTACGATCGGTGCCATCACATGTACGAAGTCATCAATAATCCCGGAGAAGATCAGGATTGGATGGCCGCCACCCTGGCCACCGCTCGCGGCGAGCCAGTGGATTGGGAACGCATGTACGCCGGCTACCAGGCTGCGGTGGATTGGCCTACCTGCCACTTCTACCGGGAGCTCGCCGCCTACTACCCCCAGGCTAAGGTAGTGCTCACGGTGCGCGACCCGGCAAGCTGGTACGACAGCATCTCCAACACCACATTGCGGGTGATTCGCCAGGGGATGAAAGCGAATCGGGAGCCGAACCTGGGTACCGAGCTAGTGGTCAAGGGCGGATTCGATGGCAACATCGACGATGCCGATCACGCGGTAGCCAAGTTCAACCGGCACACCCAGGAGGTGATCGACAGCATCGAGCCCCAGCGCCTGCTGGTGTATGAGGTGAGTCAGGGCTGGGAGCCACTGTGCGCGTTTCTCGGCAAGCCGGTGCCAGACCAGCCGTTTCCGCGCATCAACTCACGCGACGAGTTCGACGAGATCTTCTTCGGCAACCGTTAAGAACAACGAACCACCTTCATAGGAACAACCCATGGATACACTCAACGACACCACGGTTCTGGTCACAGGCGGCGCCCAGGGTATCGGCAAGGGTCTCGCACGCGCCTGCCTCAACGAGGGCGCGCGCGTGGTCACTACCAATCTCGATCCCAAGGTGGCAGAGGCCACGGCGGCCGAGCTTGCGGCACTGGGTTCCATTCGGGCCGAACAGTGCGACGCTACTGACGCCAGCGCCGTGGATGCGCTGCTCGGCGACATCTGGGCCAACGAAGGCCCGGTGGACGTCGTGTTCTGCAATGCGGGCGCAGGTGCCATGGCCCCCATCATGGAAACCAGTGTGGAGGACGTGCACAGGCAATTTGCGGTGAACTACGACTCCTGCATGGGGCTCGCCAAGAGCTACGCCCGGCGGGTGGCCGCCGACGGAGGCAGCGGCCACATCATATTCACCGGCTCGGAACACTCCCTGGTGCTACCCACAGGCAGCGAGACGTTAGCCATGGGCATCTACGGCGGCACAAAGCATGCGTTGCTCATTCTGGCGGAGTGGCTGCGCTTCGAGCTGGCCCCGCTCAACGTAGGCGTAAGCATGCTCCTGCCCGGGCCGGTACTCACCGAGCGTCTGGCGGCCACCTTCGAGGGGCTGGATGCAGACCCCGACAACCCGGACCTGCGCGCACGCTTCACGCCGGAGGCCGAGCAGTCATTGCGCGACCGCTTCATAACACCGGACGAATGCGCGGCCATCGCGCTGCGCGGCTTGAAAGCCGGGCTGTTCTTCATTCCCACGCAAGCGCATATCAAGGATGACGTCACCCGACGCTATCAGGAAGTCTGCAACGCCTTCGAAACACTGGGTATCGGTAGTTAACAGCCGCTCAAGTTGGCCGCCCTGCGGCGAGCGTGGCATGATTCCCGGAAAAGGCATGGCACAAAACATGACCATAGAAATCATCAATCACAGCAAGCATCCTGCGCGCATCACCAACTACTCCACCAGCCGCTACGTGGATGCCAACCACATGGAGCAGGAGTGGGACCATGTGTGGCGCAAGAGCTGGCTGCTGGCTGGGCTTGAAAGCGACGTGCAGAACCCTGGCGACTACTTCGTATTCGACATGGGGCGCGAGCAGATTCTCGTCACGCGGGGCCAATCCGGCGCCGTGCAGGGCTTCTACAACGTCTGCCAGCACCGGGGCAACCGCCTGGTAAACGATGAGCGCGGCCACGCGGTGAACTTCCGCTGCGCCTACCACGCCTGGACTTACAACACCGACGGCGAGCTGAAAATCATCCCCTACAAGGAGCGTTTCGCAGACGGCGTCCCGCGCGAGGAGCGGGCGCTGCGCAAAGTCCACACGGACATCTGGGACGGGTTTGTGTTCGTAAATCTGTCAGAAAATCCGGAGCCTCTGCTGGACTTTCTTGGACCAGTAGTGGAACACCTGGCACCCTATCGCTTTTGCAACATGCAGCTGGTGGCAGATCAGACCGTGCACCACCAGTGCAACTGGAAAGCCGTGGTGGACAACTTCAGCGAGCTGTACCACGTGGACTTTCTGCACCCGCAACACAAGCGCATGGTCGATTGCTGCAACGACACGGTGCACCTGTTCCCAAACGGGCACACCGGGCTGGCAGTGCCCGGTGCAACGGTGAACCCTCGTTTCCCGATTCCTCATGAACCCACAGACATTCAATCGGCAGACCTCAAGAGCCTTGGCCTGGACCCTGCCGATTTCAACGGCCGGGTGCTGGAGATTCGCGAAGCCATTCAGAAACGCAAGCGCCAAGTGGGCGACGACATGGGATTCGACTATTCAGGATTTTCCGACGAGCAGCTTTCGGACGTGTGGCAGTACAATCTGTTTCCCAACATCATCCTCTCGTTTACACCCGAACACTGCTGGGTCATGCGACCGCGTCCCCACCCGACGGATCCCCAACAGTGCTACTTCGACAAGATGTCGCTGTTGCTGTTTTCCAGCAATCACGGCGACGCGGGCTTCGGTCCGGGGCGCAGAGCGCGGCAGAGTGCCGCCATGCCCGCTGGAGAAGGTCGGCCCGATCGTGACGTATTCGACCATCAGGCCATCATCGACGGCGAGAAGACCATGACCGACACCATCGACCAGGACATCGAGCTGCTGGGCGGCGTGCAGGCAGGCATGGCTTCACAAGGATTCGAAACCGTGTGGCTCAACGACGACGAGATGCGTGTGCAGCATTTTCACAACGAGCTCGACCAGCTGATCGACTCAGTCTGACCTCACGCGTAATTGAGGCACGGCAGCGAACGGGGGCGGCACGACAATTACAGGTCGTACTAGTGTTCATGCGCCAGCCGGCCCGCAACACGCAGTTTGTCCACGCCGGACGTCCGACCAACCCCCTTTAGAGGACCAGCCAACCCCCATCCACCGGCAGATAGATTCCGGTTACGAAGTCTGCCATTGAGGAGGCGAGAAACACCGCCGCCTTGCCCTGCTCCATGGGATCACCCCAGTGACCCAACGGCAGGCGGGAGATTCGATCCGCCACGCTGTCGGCCAAGGGATCCCCGGACCTCGGCGGCGTTTGCTCACCCAGGGGCGGCGCTTCCCCCGGCTGCACCCAGGTCGGTCCAGGCGCTAACGCGTTTACATTGATATTGTGCGGCGCCAGTTCCAGCGCCAGGGCTTTAGTGATCTGAGTAACCGCCGCTTTCGAGCCGTCGTAGGTGACCCCCACGCCGGGCGACACCGCCTGGGTGGATGCCACATTAATGATCCGACCGCCGTTGCCGGCATCGATCATCAGGCTGGCCGCCGCCCGACAGCAGTAGAACACCCCATCCACGTTGATGGACCAAAGCTTGCGCCACATTTCATCGGTGATCTCGCGCACCGGCCCACCATAGCCCACGTAAACGCCGGCGTTGTTCACCAGTATGTCCAGCGAACCCAGCTTATCGGCAGTTTCCGCCATCACGCGGTCTACCGCGTCGCGGTCGCTCACGTCCAGTTCCAAGGCCAGCCCCCCGATCTCGGCTGCCGTTTCTGCCACTCCCTCAGTGTTTACGTCGCTCACCGCCACCTTGGCGCCGGCAGCCGCCAGCGCCCGCGCGATAGCCACCCCAATGCCGTGTCCGGCCCCGGTTACATGGGCTACCTTGCCGCTCAAGTCGATCCAATCCGTCGCTTGCACCCCGTCCCCCCGTCGTGAAATCTGTCGCCAAAGCGCTAGATGAAACCCGTTATCGGCTGGCGATGCAAACGCTCACGGCAGCGCGCACGGCACTGCGAAAAGCCCACGCAAACGGTGTAGTATGTGGACTGGGACACGATGCGGGCTCGACGCTCGCAACACAAAATCGCGTCAAATACCGCGGCAGAACAATGCGGTATGGAGGCGCTAAAAACGACAGCTACAACTACACAAGAATGGCTCATGCTGCCTGAAGAAGCGGGTCAGTCATACACCGATTGGTACCTGATCGCTAAAGAAGGCGCGCTCACCGTCAAGCTGAGTGCGGGCACCTGTATTGGCGAGGACGCTGCCGGCACGCTGCTGCTGGCGCCCACCCCCGAACAGGCCCAGGTGCTGTTCAATATCGATGACGAAGGCCGTTTGGTCATCCGGCCCGCATCCCAGTTGTTCACCCTACTGTCGCCGGAGCGCGAGGACTGCGACAGCTACGTGGTGCAACCTCTGCAGGGCATAGCGGTCTGGCTATGCAACAACCAGCTCACCATTGCCAACGATCTGCAGGGTTCCGGCGTGTCTTCAAACCAGCTTCCGATCACCGTGATTCGCGCGCCTGCAGAGGAGCAGCCACATGCCGCTGAGGAGGACGACGTTGACGCCGAGGCCATTCTCGTTCCCGAAGCGGGGGCGGATGCGGCCCAGCTGGCCGATATCGTAGAGTCCCCTGAGTATGAAGCCTCCCCACCTATCGATCCCGGTGTGCCCCTGCTGAGCACGCCGGTCCGGTCGCCCACCGACACCGGGGAAACACTCATTACCCAGCTACCTTATGGATTCGAGCGGGACAACTTCGCAGATCCGCAACCTCGCCCCACCCTGCCGGCCGCCCAATCTCGCAGGCCATTCGCTAAATCGATACAGGTCGCCTACACGGCAACCGCCATTCTCGTGCTGGTGATGCTCGGCCTGCTGGCTGGCAATCTTGGCATCATCGCCGGCCCCGATCCTGAGGTGGCGCCATTGGCAGACGCCGCTCCTGCGCTGCCACAGCTGGTTTTGCTATCGGGACGGCAGGCCACACCGGCGGATCGACCGACCAATCGCGAATCGGCGAACGGCGGACAGGGCACCCTGACCATGGCAGACGCCACGCCCACCACGCCCCAATCTCCCGCCATGCTCGAAGAAGCAGAGCTTGCCGATGCAGCAGCCGCGCTGCGCAACCAGATTGCCGTTGCGGCACGTTTGCTCGACCAGGGATTCATTACCGCTCCGCGGTCACGCAACAGCGTGGCCACTCTGCAGCGCGTACTGGCGGAACACCCGGACCACCCCGAAGCAACCGCACTGCTGATGCGCTGCGCCGATCGGCTGGTAGCAGCAGCCATGCAGGCGAGCCGCTACGGCATGCAGGACGAAGCCCGCCGAATGGTGGCTAAGGTCATGGCCTTTTATCCGGATCACCGCCAGGCTCTGGCACTGAACCGGCAGTGGGAACTAGCCCGCGACGCCTAGCCTTGGTTGCATCCGTTGGCGGCCCCCGCGGTATCCGCGAAGCCACACCGCTGGTGGACCGGGTGGAGATCAAGGCTAGCGCACGCGCCACCCGAGTCGGTCACCTGGATTTCGAGATCATGGCAACAGTCAGCGAAGATGAAGTGCGCACAAACGCGGAGCGCGTACGCAGCATCAGCGAAAGCGTGCCCATGGGAATCTTCATTCTCACCAGGGCCGGCACGGGCCCGGGGGTTGCAGGCCTCAAACAGAATTTCGGTGACGGCTATCTGGCGCGCTTCGTGGGTGAACCCGAAGCGGTGGCCGACGCGTTGCGGGGATTGGGCGAACTCGGCATCGACCGCATACAGCTCACGGAAATGTTCCCCGGCTCCCACAGCGCGCTGGCGCCGCACCTGTTGAGCTAGCCCCCGGAAGCAGGTTCGGGCGCAGCCCCACTCACCGTGGATCGGGTATCAAAGACCCGCTCGCCGCGCAGCTCACGCGCGAAGGCCAAACGGTAAAAAACCGGCACCGCCACCAAGGTCAACAAGGTGGCGAACGCCAGTCCGCCCATGATGCACGCCGCCATCTCTCGGAAGAACACATCTCCCAGTAGCGGAGACATCCCCGCGATCGTGGTTCCGGTAGCGAGCATCACCGGACGGAGACGGCTGACGCTAGCTTGCGCAATGACCTCCAGACTCGGAGGTTCCTCCATGAGCCGCTTGTCGATTTCATCGACCAACACCACGCAGTTCTTGATCAACATACCCGACAGGCTCAGAAAACCCAGTATGGAGGGGAACGTGAACGCCAGGTTGGTGGCGATGAGGGTGATTACCACACCGCAGACCGTCATCGGCACCGTCAGCCAGATGACCATGGGTTGTCGCAGTTTGCCGAACATGAGGATCGTCACGAACAGCATCAACGCGAAAGTCATTGGAATCTTGGTAAAGAGGAGCCCCGTGGCCCGCGCGCTGGATTCGTACTCACCACCCCACTCGAGGCTGTAACCGTCCGGAAGCTGCATAGCTTCGATCTGAGGGCGAATCGTGTCGAAGGCCAGGTTGACATTAGCGCCCGGCGCCGGGTTGGCAAACGCACTGATACTGCGTTCCCGCTGGCGCCGAAAGATCATGCTGTCTCCCGGAACCAGCTCGAAATCGCTGACGATCTGCGACATGGGTATGTGGGACTGCTGCGCCGGGCTCCACACCAGGCGGTCGGACAACGCGCTCACATCCAGGCGCTCATCCAGCGGCGCACGCGCAACGATGGGCAGCAGCTTGTCCGCTTCGCGGAACAGCCCTACCTGAACCCCAAAGGTGGAAAAAGCCAGCGAGCGATAAACATCGGCGCGGGTTATGCCGGCCAAACGCGCCCGGGCCTCATCGAACTTCGGCACGAGTTGCAGTTCGCGCTGCCGCCAATCAGTCTTCAAATCCACCAAGCCGTTGTGCAGGAAGATGCCCAGCGCCTGGTCAGCCAGGTCACGCAATACCTCGCTGTCCGGACCGAGAAAGCGCGCTTCGATCTTGCTGCCGGGGTTGTAGGTGAACTCGGTGCGACGCACCCGCACCTCCGCATCCAATGCCCGCAGACTCACATCATCCGAAACGCGGCGCATGATCTCGTCCATCTCGCGAACATCGGAGACCCGCACCAGCATGTGCGCGTATGCAGTGTTTGGCATCTCCGGGAGAATGGTTGAGGAAAAGCGTAACGTGCCTTCACCCACAAAGGCGGTCACCTCTTCCACGCCCGGATGAGCACGGGTGGCCTGCTCGAGTTCCTCAAACTCCCGTGACGTGGTGCGTATGTCGGTACCCTGCGGGAGGTAGTAGTCCACAAAAAATATCGGCGTGTTCGATCCGGGGAAGAAACCCACCTGCACGAACTGGAACGCCCAGAAGCAGGTGAACGTAATCGCCACGATGGCCATGACAGACAACCAGGCGCGACGCAGGCCGAACCGGATGAGAGCGCGGTATGGCGCGTAGCCCCACCCGGCGTAGAGCACCTCAGACTCGCCGGAGCGGCGTGGCTTGAGCATTAGCGATCCCAACAGCGGCACGACGCTGATGGCCAGCACCCAGCTCAATAACAGCGAGATGGCAACTACCCGGAACAGACTGCCCAGATAATGTCCGGAGTTGTCCTGAGACAACCCGATGGGCGCAAAGGCAAGTATGCCGATGATCGTGGCACCCAGCAGCGCGTATTGGGTTCGCTTGACCGAGCGCTCCGCCGCCACCTGAGGTGTAAGCCCGCTCCGCACACCCACCACCATGCCTTCCGCAATAACGATGGCGTTATCCACCAGCATGCCCATGGCAATCATCAAAGCACCCAGCGAGATCCGCTGCAGCTCGATACCCATAAAGGACATCACGCAGAGCGTTCCCGAGACGGTGAGCAACAGCACGCTGCCAACCACCATTCCGGCCCGCCATCCCATGAATATGCAAAGTGCGCCCACCACCGTAGCAACCGACATGGCCAGGTTGCGCAGGAATTGCTCGATGGAGTCGCTTACCACGTCGTGCTGTCTGTAGATGGGCAGCATCTCCACGCCTACCGGCAGCTCCCCGGCTAGCTCCGCCACCCGGGCATCTACGCGCTCGCCCACGTCTACCACGTTGAGTCCGGGCGTGACAGAAACACCCACGGTGAACACGCGCTCGCCCTGGTATCGAATGATCTGCCGCTGCACTTCCACGGGGCCCCGCGAGATGCTTGCCACATCCGACAACGGCAAAATCTCGGTGGAACCCGGCCGCCCGATACGCATATCACCCACTGCTTCCACGCTGTGGAAGGCCAGCTCCGGCGCGATGCGCAGCCGCCGCTTACCGTAGGCTACCGAACCCGCATCCAGCACCTGGTTTTCCTGGGCGATGCTTGAGAAAACGGCGTCTACCGGGAGACCAAGGCGAACCAACCGTTCGTGGTCCACCTCCACGAAGACCGCTTCCATGGGCTCGCCCTGGGTGCGAACCTTCGCCACGCCGTCCACCAGCTTAATGCGCCGCGATATGAGGCGCGACATATCGGCGATATCGCCGGGGGAATAGCCCGGCGCCCGCACCGCATAGAAGATGCCGTATACATCCCCGAAATCGTCCTCCACCAGGGGAGCACCAGTGCCTGGCGGAAAGCGCATGGCGGCTTCCGCCACCCTGCGCCGCAGCTCATCCCAGATCTGGGGCAGCGTGCTCGAGCCGTACTCCTCGAGAATCTCCACCTGTACCTCGGAACGCCCGGGCACGGATTTGGAAGTGATCTTGTAGATGTATGGCAGCTCCTGAAGCGCCGCCTCCAACACATCGGTGACTTCCTGCTCCACTTCCACCGCGGAAGCGCCCGGATAGGTGGTGATCACATAGGCGTTCTTCACAGGGAACACCGGATCTTCCAGCCGTCCCACAGTTTCGATTCCGTACCACCCACCCAGCAGGCAGACAACCACGATCATCCACGGGTACAGGGGGCGCTCGATGGAAAACCGGGCGGCGTTCATCAGATGTCCGTAATCAGGTCACCGAGCATGCGTACGCGCATGCCGTTGCGCAGTTGGCTGGCCCCCGCAGCCACGATGAGCTCGCCGTGGCGCAGCCCCGACAGAACGGGCACGCCCGAGCCGGAGGCCGCTCCTACCTGCACCTGCCTTTTCTCGACGGATCCGGCAGACAGATCGAAAACCCAAACGAACAGTTCCTCGCCGCTGCCACCCACCAGCGCCGTAGCAGGTATCCGCGTTGCAAGCGCCTCCGAGGTGGCCATTTCCACGAACACAGCAGCCGTCATGCCCGGCATCACGTTGAAGCCGCCGGGAGGACGCATGGCAAACGTGACCTGATACGTCTGCGCCACCGGGTCTGCCTCACCGGATACCTCGCGGAATTCCAGGTCGAAGCGCTGGTTCGGGGCAAACGAAAAAACCGCCTGCCTAGACAACACGCGATCGGCAGTGGCCGTCGCCAGGATGTGTTCGGGTACGTTGACGCGCACCAGTAGCTGGTTGAGATCGGTGAGCCGTGCGATCTTATCGCCCGACTTTACGATCACGTGGTTGTCGGTATAGCGACGCGCCACATAGGCCTCGAACGGAGCGACAACTCGGGTGTCTTCCAGCGCCTCGCGAGCCTGCGCCAGGTGTACTTGCGTCAACTCGAAGCGGGCCCGCGCATCATCCACTACGGATTGAGAAATCCCGCGGTCCGCCAGCAGTTTACGCTTGCGTTCAAAATCCTGGGCCGCCAGGGTGCGTTGCACCTCGGCCTCCCGAACGGCCAGCAGAAAGTCGGTGGGATCCAGGGCCGCGATGAGCGCACCCGCGGGCACCGTCTGCCCTTCCAGTACCGGCAACTCGGCCAGAGGGCCGCCGACCTCGAAGGAGACGTCCACCGTCTGCGCGGCCTCCACCCGCCCCACAAACTCCAGTTCGTTGCTCGCACCCTCGGCGACAACCTGGAAGATACGGGCGGGACGAACCGCTTCGGGTACCTGGTCGACCTTGGCGTCCTCCGCGCAGGCGGTCAAAAGCACCACCGCGCCCACCACTAGTATTCGCTTCATGGCCCTACCTCCGCCACATCTGACAGCTCGGTCATCTGTCCGTAAAGCCGGCGCAATTCCAATTGATCCAGCTCCACCAGATCGAGCATCTCCAGCAGGCGCAATCCTTCCACCGCCAACAGCAACAAGGTGGAGTAACCTCCTTCTTTGCGCGCCACGCCGAACCAGTGCTCGATTTGTTCGCGCGCCGGATCCAGCAGGCTTGGGTCTTCAGCTCCCGCCGCAATGATGGCACGGGACATGGCGCGCTCGTCATCATCCTGAGATTGCTGCGCGGCGATCAGCGCCGATACGTTGATTTCTTCCGTAGTCTCCCCGTCCCTGGCTTCGGCTGCTCGGTCCTGCACTTGCCGCAGAACGTGCTCCAGCATCCCCTGGAGCAGTGCCCGCTTGGTGGGAAAGTGATACAACAATCCCCCCTTGGAGAGCTGCGCTTCTTCCGCCACCGCCTCCAGCGTCAAATGCCCTGCACCCACCCGCTGCACCACGGCAGCAGCCGCATGCAGAATCTTGTGCTTCGCTGATAAGGTCGTGGGCGAGTTCATCCGGTGAGCATAGCGATTCCCAAGTGAACCGTCCAGACGGTATAGCTCATCGGAGGCCATTGAGCATGTTTTCACAGTGCGTTCCGGCGCCACCGACTTGCGTCGGTTTCCCAACATCGCCTGGTCCAACCCGGTGGCCTGACGATCCGTTGAGCAAATCCAAAACATCCCCACAAGGTTGACCGCCGGTCCGGTCCGTGGATTTATTGACACCCTATGGCACTTCCACTCACGCTCAACACCAAGTTCGCCTACGGCGTCGGCCAACTGGCCGAAGGGCTGAAGAACTCGGCGCTCAATACCTTTGTGCTGTTCTACTACAACCAGGTACTAGGGCTGCCGGGCACCCTGGCGGGGCTGGCGCTGGCCATCGCACTGATATTCGATGCGATTTCAGACCCGCTGGCTGGATCTTTATCGGACAACTGGCGCGGCAAGATGGGACGGCGGCACCCCTTCATGTACGCCTCAGCAGCGCCCTTGGGAATCGGGTTCTTCCTGTTGTTTGCCCCACCATCGGGTCTCTCAGAGATAGGCCTGTTCCTGTGGCTAACTGTCACGGTCCTGTTAACCCGCGGCGCCATGACGCTATACCACGTGCCGCATCTGGCGCTGGGCGCGGAGCTGTCCACCGATTACGAGGAACGCACACAGATCGTTTCGTGGCGTTACCTGTTTGGCTTTCTGGGCAATCTCACCTCCTACGCGCTGGGACTGGCATGGTTTTTCAGAGATACGCCGGAGTTTCCCAACGGCCAGTTCAACGTCGCGGCCTACGAACCCTACGCCATCAGTCTGGCGGTGCTGATGGTGGTGACCATCCTCTGGTCCGGCTGGGGCACCCATCACCGCATCCCCTACCTCCCAAGGGTATCCGGCGAGCCAGACAAGCTGACCGCCACACGGGTGGTCACTCGCATGCTCGGAGAGATCTGGGGCGCGCTGCGCAACGGGTCGTTTAAATGGTTGTTTGCCGGCGCGCTGGTCATCTTCCTCATGGTTGGGGTCGACGGCGCCCTGAACCTTTACATGTTCGAGTATTTTTGGGAACTGGACTCCCAGGAGAAGCTTTGGGTACTGCTGGTGTATCCCGTTGGCCTGATCATCGGATCCACCATCTGCCCGGCAACCCATCGTTACATCAACAAACGCGTGGGCGTGATATTGGGCGCGCTGGGCTGGTCGCTGGGGCAGATAGTGCCCATTCTGCTGCGCTTCGAGGGTTGGTTTCCTGACAACGGCACCGATGCACTGGTGCCTACACTCGTCGGCATCAAGCTGGCGCAAGGGGTTGCCGCCGCGCAAGCGCTGGTCAGCTTCAACTCCATGCTGGCGGACATCGCCGATGAGCACGAACTCACCACCGGAAAGCGTCAGGAGGGGATCTTTTTCGCAGCGGCCTCCTTCGCCACCAAGACCACGTCCGGCATCGGGTCGTTAGTTGCCGGCGTCGGGCTCGATCTGATCAGCTGGCCCACCGGGACCCACATCCAGAGCGCCAAGGACATTCCGGTGGAAACCTTGGCCTCGCTGGGCATGCTGTACGGCCCCATTATTGCGGGCTTTGCCGTGTTCAACGTGCTGTTCAATCTGCAGTGCAAGATGACGAGGGAAACCCACGCCGAGACGATTCGCAAGCTCGAAGCGCTACGTGCCCGTAGCCCCGGCAGCCAACCCACTCAAGCCGCCACGGCCAGCGAATCTTGAGTAAGATGACGGTTACACAGCGGCGGCTCATGGATACCAGGGCCGCCATGCCCGTTTGCGAGGATACCGATAGATGACCAAGTCCCTCGAAGAGCTCGAGTTACAGACCAGCGACGTCGACCTGATGACGGGAATCGCTTCCACGCGAGCCATACGCCGCTACAAAGACGAGCCTATTCCCAAGCGCGATCTGCGCGACATGCTGTTCGCCGCCACGCGCGGACCCAGCGGCTCGAACCGGCAGACGTTTCGCTTCGTAGTGCTCACCGAATCGGAAAAGGCGCAGGCGGCCAAAGCGATGATCGCCAAGTCCGCCCAGGCCATGTGGAACACCAAGCGCGCCAACGACGGCTACGATGCCGGTTCCGGCGCCAAAGCCCAGTCACCCAAGGCCCGCATGGCGCGCACCATGCAGCATTACGTTGATAATTTCGCCAACGTACCGGCACTGATCCTGCCGTGCTTCATCCGCTACCGGGCGCCCACTTCCAGCGAGGGCGCATCGATCTACCCCGCGGTACAGAACCTGTTGTTGGCAGCACGTGGACTCGGCTATGGGGGCGTGATTACCGGCTTTGCAGGCGCCGTGGACAAAGAGATCAAAGAACTCCTCGGCATTCCCGAGGAGGTATTCATCGCAGCCACCATCACGCTGGGCAAACCGGTTGGCAACCATGGACCGGTGCGGCGCCGACCCATGTCTGAGCTGGTGTTTGGCGACACCTGGGAGACGGCCCCGGACTGGGCCATCGACCCGCCCGGCACGCGCCATACCAGCGCGGGCCCACCCAAGCACGCCTGGCCCAAGAAGGAAGGCTAGCGCGGCACCTACATGGCCCCCTGGCCGTCGCTCACTTTGATCACCGCGCCGGTGACGCATTCCGACGCCGGCGCGCACAGGTACAGGAGCGTGCTGTCGAGCTGGGCCGGTTGGCCCATGCGCTTGCGCGGAAAGTTGGCGGAAATATCCCCTACCCGCTCGATCATGCCGTCCATCATCTCGGAGCTGAAGGCGCCGGGGGCTATGCAGTTCACGTTGATGTTGAAGCGCGACCACTCCACCGCCAGCGCCTCGGTCATGCGCACCATGCCTGCCTTGGTGATGGAGTACAGGGCCGCACCGTTTCCGTCGTAGCGGAATGCACCCACCGAGGCGATGTTTACCATGCGACCGGGCTGCTCGGTGGCGATGAGGCGCTTGGCCACCTCGCAGGACAGAATGTAAGGACCCACCAGGTTGGTATCGAACACCCGGTTGATGAGGTCCAGTTTCATTCGGTGGGCGCGTTGAGCATCCGGGATACCAGCGTTGTTCACCAGGATGGTGATCAAACCCAACTGCTGCTCCACCTGCTCGACCGCATCCACGACCGCGGCCTGGTCGGTCATATCGAGCGGCACCTGGCAGCTCTCACCGCCAAAGGCCTCGATCTCGGCGGCCACCTCGGCCAGGCGCTCCTCACGCCGGCCCGCCAGCGCCACCTTGGCGCCACACTTGGCCAACACCAGCGCGAACCTGCGGCCAAGGCCCGCGGTGGCACCTGTAACCAGCGCCACCTGGCCGCTGAGATCGGAGTCGTTATAGGGTAAGGGAAAGGAATCGCTCATTGGTTTGCTTCTTTTCTCGGTTGGTTCCAAAGTTGGGCCGACATCACCCGACGGACGTCTGCTTGAAGTTCGCCATACTGCATCATCGCGGCTGCGCCGGCACCCGCTTCCACTACCGGATCGACCCGGACGGCGAGTGCCGAGCCGCCCTGCCGGAATCGGAGCCTGGCGAGCACCCGAAGTGCATCGGAATCCTCATTGACGCGGACGCAGACGCGGCCGTGCCTTCAGATGCTCAGATGGATGCCCTGCGTACGCTCCTGCTCCAGCTCAAAGTCCGCTATCCGGACATTCAGATGGGTGGGCACCGACAGATTCGTGGCGAAGACACCACCTGCCCAGGCAAGCAATTTCCACTGACAGCCATGCGCGAGTGGGCCGGCCACGACCTGGTGGTGGAACGCGATGCGTTGTTGCAGGACATCGTCGACGCCCAGTATCGCCCGTGAGCGCCCGCCCCTGCTGAACTAGGCTTCCTAAGCGCCTACTGCTCTTTGGACAGCGCCCAGGCCGACTCCAGCTCTTCGGGCGGCGGCGGCTGGTTGCTAATCCACACGCACAGTTGCGGATCGGCTTCGCGCAGCTCGCCGGAGATCCAGCGCCCATCGCGCTTGAACAGCCCTTCATTGTCGCCGTCTACCACCCGCACGGTCCCATCGGATTGCAGTTCGTATAACGCCCGCGTGAACGGATGCTTGATGGCGGGTTTCAGCTCTTCGCTCATCTATTCGCCCTCCACCCACTCGCCAAGCCTGTGATGCAGCCAGCGCACCTTGGACTCCTGGTAGTTCGCTAGGGTCACCCCGGGCTTGTACGTGGACTCCAGCCCCTGCTGCACCTTGGGCATATTGAAAGCGTCCTGATCGAACACCCGGCCCAGGAAACCCAGCGCGGCCGACCAGGGCTCGTCTTCTTCGAGCCAGCGGATCTCCGCCGGCGGCGGCCGCTCACCGGAAAACGGCGCCATCATAATGCACTCCATGATGGCGGAGCGGTGGTCGTTGCCGTTGGGCCGGAACCGATAGCAGATCTTGTTGAACGCACCCCAGGGATGGAAGTTGGGAAACAGCGTGTAGTCCAGATTATCTACCATCTCCGCGTCGCAATACTCGTCAACCAAATCGCCTGCATCGGCCCGGTTGCCTTCCCGGCTACCCGCGGCCATCCAGGCTCGCGCATTCATGCCTTCGGGCAGGTCCGGCGCGGGTGCACCCTCCGGAATATCCATCATGGCCCGCACCATATCCTGCTCGGTGAGCTCGTAATCCAGCAGCGGGCTGGCGGTGAGCGATGGGGTAATCACCCGCGCACAGTTCTCCCACACGTCCACCTGGCTGTTGACGCAGCCCAGGCTTCTGAGAATCTGCGGATGCGTGGCGTTCACATGGTAGGCCTCGCAGAACGCTTCCTGAGCGATCTTCCAGTTGGCCGGCATGATCTTGGCCACGTGGGCCTGCTTATACATCTTGGACAGATCCCAACGCTCGAACTGTGACGCCAGGTCCTTGATGAAGTCGTCGAAGGGATCGCAATTCTGATCGGGATTGATGAACACGAATCCACCCCATGTAGCCGTCGGGATTTCCGGCAAACCGAATTCAGACGCGTTGACATGCGGAAAGTCCCAGTTAGCCGGCACGTCCACCAGATCGCCGTCCAAGCTCCAGCAGAAGCCGTGGAACGCACAGCGCAACTCTGACGCACGACCATCGAACTCCTTGAGCATCCGGCCCCGATGCAGGCAAGCGTTTGGATAGCATTTTATGGTGCCGCCTTCGGTACGCAGAACGATGAAGGAGATGCCCGCGATGTCGTAGCGGATGTGGTCGCCAGCCTCGGGTATGTCCTCTTCCCGGCACGCCATCTGCCACACGCGTTTCCACAGCCGCTCCACCTCTTTGTCGTGCCACTCCTTGGTGGTGTAACGCTCGATGGAGACATCCGCGTCGCCCAGAAATTTGGGCGACTGCAGGCGCAGCACTTCAGGCACCTGGTGGGTGTCAGTGTCCAACAGCTCCTGATAGGTGATGCCCGGCGAGCGCACCATGTTGTCCGGATCGAGATCCTTGATCGCTTCCGCCATGTCGAATTCCCTCGTTGTTCAGCTCCAACTCGATGGTCACAGGCTAGCGCCCTTGGGGGAGAGGTCAAGTCCGCCCCTCGGGCAGGTGTCGATTTACCGGTGACTGCGGGTCGCCCTCCGGAGACGGGTATCGGCCTTTTAGTCGCTGACGCTGGATTCGCGCAGGCGCTCTATCTGCTTGAGGCTCTCTTCCCGGGGCGTGGGACCCATGCCGAACTCGCAGGACTGCCCGGTGTCGCCGTCGGGGCCCTGGTTGACGATGTGCCGGATAGCCGTGTCGACATCACCAACGACCATGCCATTGCCGAGCGCCTGTGGTGCCCACTTCTCCAGCATGGGTGTGTCTGTCGCGCCAAAGCAGATGCCGTTGACGCGGATGCCTTTGTCCTTCAGTTCCACCGCCCAGTTTTCATTGAGTCGCCACAATGCAAACTTCGCGCAGTCGTAACCTGTTGCGAAGCCGCCCGTCAGGTAGTGCCCGGGTCGCACGTGATCGGTGAGCACATTTACGATATTGGGTGCCGCAGCCTTTTCCAGCAAAGGGACTGCGGCGCAGGTGCAGAAATATGCGCCTGTCGCGCAACCACCCATCGCCGCCTCGAATGCCGCGGTCTGCGTTTCCCAATCGCTGCTGGTCAGTAACGTGTCGCCGAACACAGCCGCATTGTTGAGCAACAGGTCGATGTGATCGATCTTGCCTTCGAGATCGTCGAAGACCGACCTGACCTGTTGCCTGTCGCCGATATCGCACTCATAACCATGAAAAGTACCGCCTGCCGATTCGACCAGGCGGGCTGTCTGCGCATTTTCCTGCGCATCGATATCCAGGCCAACAATCGTTGCGCCTTCTCGACCATGGCTCTCCGCGGCGCCGCGACCGATACCAACAGCACTTCCAGTAATGAACACCACATAATTCGACATAGCTCTCCCTCCATTTCGTTGTGTTGCAAAGATAGCACCGGTGGTGGCGGGGCAAAACTTTTCTCTCCAGGGCCACCTCGTCCGCTGACATGCGCCCGTCAAGCAACGCGCCTGCCTTGAAATCGCGGAACGCATCCAAACCCAGATATAGTGGGGTCAAACTTACAAAGCCGGGGTGCAGGACACACAAAATGACACAAGACAGATTGCAGCGCGGAAAAGCCCGCATGAAGGAATTGTTTGGTGAAAGTCACCAACCGCCAGAGGAACTCCAAGGTGATTTCATTGATATCACGGTGGGACACCTGCTCGGCGATATCTGGACGAGACCCGGTCTCGAACTGCGCGAGCGTTCCATGATTACGTGTACTGCTCTGATCGTGCTCGGCAACCAATCTGAGCTGAAAGCGCATCTAGCCGCGGCGTTGAATGTCGGGATTACGCGCCAAGCAATCGAAGAGATGATGATTCACCTGGCGCACTACTCGGGCTGGCCCACCGCCGTAAACGGGCTGCGCATCGCACGTGAACTATTCGCGGAACTCGACGCCAAGCCGTCGGCATAGCCCGGCTTGCCGGAAGTCCCCACGCTCAGGCCACCCGCCAGAAAGGGAACGACGGCTAGGCGCGGCCTGCTGTAGGAACCACCGTTGTATCCATCTCGTCGGGTTCCACCCCCAGACAGAGAGGTACAACGGTGCGACGGTTATGGCTGGCATGGTGGGCTCAGATCCTCCAACACTCGCAAATGACGCAACAGGTCTTCGTAGCGAGGCTTTGGAGCGTACGCGATCCGAATCGAGAGTGCACGACTCGTTTCTTCCACGCGCCATTCATGATGTGGTGGGCGGGGTGATCAAGTAGAATCCCGCGCGTCAGATTAAGCGCGACAAGAATGAGGCTCAAGGCATCGCCCAGATTCTGCGAATAGGCAGGTTTATGCAATCGTGAATTCCACGACTATTCAGGCCTATACCAAAGATTGAGGTGACGATTGACGAACAACAGAATTCAATTGCGATATCCGAGTGACCAATGTTTGTTCGTATTGGGATGCGACAGGTCAGGTACTACCTTGCTACAGCGCATGCTCAATGCGCACTCGAAAATCATGGTTACCTATGAGTGGAATATTCTAAATCGGTATGAACGAGTTTTTCTTGATCATGGGCTGGAAGCACTCGCAGATGTCATCGAAGAAAGCGGTGTACTGAAAGCGCATAGCATCCTCGCGGACCAGGAACTCCGCGGCCGCGCAGACGATCAGTCATTCGCCGCAGTCATGGCGCGCTTGTTTCGCGAGCAAGCGAAAAGCCAAGGAAAGCAGTATTGGGGTGACAAGTATCCAGGATACACACGCAAGGTCGGGAGACTGGCAGAGCTCTTCCCAAACGCTTTCTTTGTTCACATTGTTCGAGATCCACGGGCGGTAGCGCTTTCTTGGGAGAAAACCCGTTGGGGGCCCAACACCGCGCCCGCTGCCGCGACCGCATGGGCTAGGCGTGTTGAACATGCCAGAGTAGCAATGCAGGACCTGAGCGCAGAGCGTTCAATAGCCGTGCTGTATGAGGATCTGGTAAATCACCCCGAACAAACGTTGCGCAATATTTGTCGTAAGTTTGGGGTAGATTTCCAACCACAGATGCTGGAGACCTCGACTAAGACAGGGTTCAATAATCCAAATCTGGACCGGTTACATCCATTGGTGAACCTCGCGCCACAGCGCTCAGTACTGGAAAAATGGAAGACTCAATCTCCTCGTGTCTTAACCCACATCGAAGCCCGCTGCTACGACGAAATGCAAAAATGGAACTACGTCCCTTTGAATGCAAAGCAACCGGTCGTTCCGATCGCTTGGCGCGCCTATTATCGCTTATTAGGGAGATTGCGTTCCCTGCATCGGCGCAAGCACATACCGTTCCTTAGCCGGTAAACACGTTGCACACTGCGCATGAATACGGCAAATCTTTCTCCGAAACAATTTCGCTCAGAGTTTTCGAGAATATGCGAAAGGCATGCTACCCGCGCGCAGGTCACGTGTGACGTTAAACCTCGAAACACCGGCTGAACGAGTTAACGAATCTGTTACGTGGATCGGTTGAATCTACAATCGTTCGAAGCCATCCCCCATCGCCGCCGGAACGCCAGCTCTGTAGTAGGAATTGACCTGCTCGACTGAATTCAGGCAGCCGAACGCTCCAACAAGGGAACGACCGCTAGGCGCTGCCTGGTGTGGGAACCACGGTAGTGTCCATCTCCTCCGGTTCGAGTCCCAGACAGATGAGCACTTTGGACATGCCGAGGAAAAGCCCCACGCCCAACGCCATCTCGACGATTTCCGCATCGCTGAAGTGCGACTTCAGCGCCTGCCTGGATCCGTGGTCCAGGCTGCCGGGCAGCCCGATAATGGCATCGGCCAGTTTGAGGACCGCGACTTCCCGATCTGGCAGCACCGACTCGTAACCATCGGCGATGAGGTCAACCTTCTCTTCTCCCAGCCCCGCCACACGGGCGGAGTCAAAACGCACGTTTTTTCAGTAGCCGCAGTCGGTGATGCGGGCGTTGCGCATTCGGGTCATCTCTTTGAGCTCGTCGGCGACCACACCGCGCTGCCAGAACTCCGCATACAGCTCGAAGAACCGGCCGGTGGAGGCTGGTGTGTGCATCATCACCGTAGCGAACTGAGCGGGTTGATCGGGGACGGCGGAAGAGATTCTCGGTTTGGTTGACATGTTGAGCTCCGATTCCGTTTCTATTTCACGCCAAAGCGCCATTGCTCAGCGGCGGCGCATCCAGCACGCCGGGTTCGGCGGGCAGATCCAGCACCAACCGCAAGCGGCACGTGACGTCGAAGAAAGCAAGCGCGGTGAGCAACGACACACAGGCAGGTTCCCCAAAAGCCGCCGTCGCCACCTCCACCTGGGCGTCGGTAACCTGATGGTGGCCGTAGGGTATTTGTTCGGCGAGCGCCAGCGCGGCTCGTTCCGGGCCGGTAAAACCTTCCACCTCGCCGGCTCGCAGGCGTTCCTGCTCGTCAGCATCGAGATTCACTTCCGCATCGCGCAGCAACCATTCTGATTCGCAATCATGAATGGCCGCAACTCGCAGTCGGCACAGCTCCAGCACGCGCCGGGGCACCAGGCCGTCCGCCCAGAAAGAGCCATAGAAGGCCCGGTAGCGCGCGAGCAGTTCCGGCCGGTGGGCCAGTGCAGCTTCCAGCGCGGTGGGTGCTTGGGTGGCGTCAATCCAGCTCATAAGGTGGCATCGCAAACGACGATTTCGTTTAATGGCAGCGCCAATAACGCTTGGCGCAAGAATGTGCTCCTTTACAGGAGCTAACAGTGTAGCCATTTTATGGTGCTGATTGGGATAATGTGCACTAATTCGCTGGCCGCGTGCCGGTATAACGCCCCAAGGAGAGCCAGCCATCTCTGCCACCATCTACATACATGACATCGGCGTCTACGTGCCCGAGGCGCGCGTGGATAACGACGTATTCTGCAAGCTCACGGGGAAAGATCCGGAATGGTTCATTGCCAGAACCGGCATCCATACCCGCTCTCGGGCGGGGCAGGACGAATCCACCACCTCCATGGGCTGCCAAGCCGTAGAGCAGCTGCTGGCCGCCAACCCTGAGGCTCTGGACGGAGTCGATCTGATCATCGGCTCCAGCTACACGCCTGATGACACGCTGTCCACCCTGCCCGCTCGAGTGCAGCGCCAGTTCAACATCACCGACACCAGGGTGTACTTTCTCTCTACCGCTTGCTCGTCCTTCATCAGCGCGCTGGAGATGACGCGGTTGCTGCTGCTAAGCGGTGAGGTAGAAAAAGCCCTCATCGTGGTCTCCGAACACAACAGTTTCTACAGCGACGACGCCGACCGATTTTCCGGCCACCTGTGGGGCGACGGAGCGGCCGCCATCTTAGTGTCCATGCACCCGCAGGACGCCATGTTCTCGGTGGACTACGTAAGCTCGCGTGGCGTGGCCTGCGCCGGCAAGGGGCCTGACGCCATCTCCCTCAACCCAGCCAAAGGCAATCATGGCTTGCAGATGAGCGAGGGCCGCGACGTATTCGCACGCGCCTGTGAATATCTGGGTGATGAGATTCGCGCCGCGCTGGCCAAGCTGAAGTTGAAGCTGGCCGATATCGATTGGCTGGTACCGCATCAAGCCAACCTGCGCATTCTTACCAATGTAGCAAAGAGCCTGGGGCTACCGATGGAACGCTGCGTGGTTACCGTGGACACACTGGGCAACACAGGCTGTGCCAGCATCCCCATATCCATTCACCATGTCCTATCGCGCATCAAAGCCGGGGACATGGTGGCCGCCACCGCGTTCGGCGGCGGCTACTCCACGGGTGCCGCGATTCTTACACGAACCTGACGGATCGAGGATGCGTACATGAATACAGTGGAGCTCACTCACAACCTGGATGTTTCCGCCATTGATGCCTGGGCGGTGCTCGCCGACTTTCCCGGGTTCCTTAAGTGGGCCGGCGGGGGCCAGGGCACCATTGAGATTGAGGGCACCGGCGTGGGCATGGTTCGACACCTGAACATGCCGGGCACCGGCAAGATGGCCGAGCGGCTGGACCGCCTGGACGATGACACCACCACCATCGGCTACTCTCTGATGTACGGCAATCCAGTCGGCATGGCCGAATACCGAGCCGTGGTGAGGTTGGAAGCCACCGAAAAGAACGCCTGCCGCATCCATTGGCACGGCGAGTTCACACCCGCCGAGGACCAACAGGCAGACGTGGTAAGGGGCAATCTGGAGGCCGCCTATCAGGGCATGGCCACGGCGCTGGCCGCATACGTCAAGGCGAGCTGAGGCGCGCAAGCGCCCATTCGATACACCACGCATATGCAGACGCGACAACTCGGCAACCTGTGGCCCGTTTCCGCGCTCACTCTGGGCGGCGGGGGAATCGGTCAGGTGTGGGGGCAGACTGATCGGCAGGAATCTGTGGCCACGGTGCGCCTGGCCGTGGACAGCGGCGTCACGCTGCTGGATCTGGCACCAGGGTATGGCCGCGGCGAAGCCGAAGCCGTGGTGGGCGAGGCCTTCGGCGGGCGACTGCCCAACGGCGTTCGCGTCACCACCAAGTGCCAGCTCGGCAGCCCACCGGCTGATGAGATTGCCGCAACCATTCGCCGGCGCCTGCAGCACTCGCTGGCCGGGCTGCAGCTCGCACATGTAGATCTGCTGTTTCTGCATTCCAACATCGTTCCCGACGACTACAACTATCCAGATCGGGAGCTGCAGGACCGCTTCGCAACCCGGTGGTCGCTGTACGAGAACGAGGTGATCCCCACATTCCAGGCACTGCAGCAGGAAGGCTTGATCGGCGCCTGGGGTATTACCGGCGTAGGAATTCCGGCCACGATCCGCGAAGCCCTCGTAAACACCCTCAGACCTGGCGCGGTGCAGTGCGTGGCCAATTGCCTCGACTCCGCCGGCGACATGCGCCGCTATCCTGAACCGGCGGAGCCCCGCGTGACCATTGCCGCGGCAGCGCAGCACGGCGTTGGCGTCATGGGCATCCGCGCGGTGCAGGCTGGGGCGCTGACGGACGGATTCGACCGGGAAATGTCGCCGGGAGAAGATCTGGCCGACTTTGAGCGCGCCGCTGCCTTTCGCGACCTGGCAGCACAGTGGGGAACCACGCCGGCCCGACTCGCCCACCGCTATGCACTGAGCATGGAATACGTAGACACCGTGGTATTAGGCGTGAAGAACACGCAGGAACTGGTCGAGTGCCTGGAAGCAGAATCCGACGGCCCGCTCAGCGCAGATGAAATCCAGGCCATCGACAGCGCCTGCCAAAACTCAACAGAAAGCTAGGAAGCAGCCATGCGAATCGGCGTATCCCTCCCTGTCCGGGAGATGCAGAACGACCTCACAGCCATCCGCGACTTCGCGCAATCCGCCGAAGCACTCGGTTACACGCACCTGCGGGTCCCGGAACAGATCATCCGGCCCGGTAACGGCCACCTGTTCGAACCCATCACCATGATGACCTACATAGCCGCCATCACGCAGACAATCGAGCTGGTGCCATCGGTGGTGATCCTGCCCGCACGGCAGACGGCTTTGCTGGCAAAACAGATCGCCTCGCTGGACGTGCTGTCCGGCGGCAGGGTGCGACTGGGCATCGGCGTGGGCGGCAGCGAGGAGGAGTACACAGCGCAAGGCCAGGATTTTCATACGCGCGGCGCGCGCTGCAACGAGCAGATGGCCCTGCTGAAACTCTTGTGGACCCAGGAAACCGTGGATTTCCAAGGCAAGTGGGACACCATCCAGGGGGCAGGGCTGAATCCCCTGCCCATCCAGCAACCCATCCCGTTGTGGATCGGTGCGCGTTCCGTGCCTGGCCCATCGGTGATCAACCGCATCGGCACACTGGCCAACGGCTGGTTCGTACTGTGCTCTCCCGAAGAGTTTCCCGAAGTAAGCGGCGCAATCGGCCAAGCGGCGCAATCGGCCGGCCGAAATCCGAAAGACATCGGCACGGAAGCAGGCGTTGCGGTGGTAGGTCCCCGAGAGGCCGAGTGGCAGGACCGAGTGCGTGGCTGGCAGCAGATCGGGCTCACCCACCTGTGCCTGAGAACTCTAGGCGGCGATCTCACGCCCCAGCAGCACCTCGACAAGCTGGCGGAAGTGGTCGAGCAAATTCCCAGATAACCAGCAGACGCCCCTACCGAGGCGTTGGCGCCGGAAATCTAACGCTGTATCCACCCGCCAGCGAACGGAATCGCTTGGCCTACGAAAAAATCGCTCTCGTCAGAGGCCAGAAACAGCGCAAAGCGCGCATCTTCTTCTGCCGTGGCCAGCCGACCCAGCGGTACCTGGCGGCGCAGGGAGTTCTGGAACGACTCCTTCTCACGCAACTCAGGGGGATAGTAAACCGGATTTTCCACGTAGTTCTGAGCGATCAGGTTCACCTGGATGTTGTGCGGCGCCACCTCCACCCCGAGGCTCTGAACGTAACCCACCTGAGCCGCCCGCGCCGCACTGTAGGCCGCCACGGTGCGCAAACCTTTAAGCGCAACGGCGCTGCCATACACCACGATCTTGCCCTGTCCCCGCTCGATCATCTGCGGCAGCACCGCGCGGCACAGCCGATGCAGCGGGTGCACCATGGTGTCGAAAGACTGCTGCCACCTGGCGTCATCCAATTCCACGGCCTCGGTTCCGGAATGATTGGGACCCGCAAGATTGGCCACGAGAATATCAACGCGACCCGAGGCCGACACTAACTCCTCGCACGCGGCGGATCGGGTCAGGTCACTGGTGTCGGCGATGACCTCCGCACCTTGCGCCGAGAACAATTCCTGAGTGGCCGGGCCCATGTAGTCATCGGCCTGAGTCAAGAGCACCCGCTTGCCTTCCAGTCGTCGTGTCACCGCCGGCCCACCTTCCGTTTCGCTAACGCGTTCAGCAGGATAATGAACTCGCAGGCGGGGTGCTATGCTCGCTGGTGCCCTGTGCGTCACCGTGGGGGTGGCACCCATTCACCAATGGGTGCCGAAGATGACAATAACCGGGCTAGCCGCGCGCTAATCCATGCGGCTTCGCGCACGAACCCCGGCACTGGCGGTTTCCATAGCCTAGTCGAAGAACGGAATCTTCACGCCAGCCTCTTTCATGGCGTCTGCACGCATCCGCTCGAACGAAGATGCATGCCCCACGTGCTGCAGGTTGAAGGCCGCCTGCTGGGCAGTCCAGAAACCTTGCGCATCCTGGGTCTGGTTGCAGGCCATCTTTGCCAGCTTCAGCGAGTAGCTGGGCCGCTGACCAATCTTCTGCGCCAGCTCAAGCGTGAAGTCGCCCAGTTCGTCCTTCGGCACGACGTGATTCACCATGCCCAGGTTATAGGCCTCCTGAGCGCTGACCGGGTCACCGGTGAACAGCATCTCTTTCGCTTTGCGCAGGCCCAGTTCCCAGGGATGGGCGAACCACTCCACACCGTTCACGCCAAAGTTGACGGTCAGATCGATGAACGAAGCCTCTTCGCTGGCGACGATGAGATCGCACACCCACATGAGCATGAGCCCGCCGGCAATGGTCTTGCCATGCACCTGCGCGATAGTGGGCTTGGGTAGCGTCTGCCAGCGACGGCACATGTTGAGATACACCTCTTCTTCGTACGCCATTAAGCCTTCCGAGCCCGGCTTGCCGATGCCGCCGGAAATGCCAACGCGCTCCGGCACGTAGTCGTCAGAGCCGGGCTTCATATCATGGCCAGACGAGAAGTGCGGCCCCTCGCCCGACAGAATGATGACCTTCACGTCATCGTCGAAAGCCGCGGCGGTGAACGCATCGTTCAACTCATAGGTCATGCGCTGATTCTGCGCGTTACGCGCCTCCGGACGATTCAGCTTGATGTGGGCCACTCCGCCTTCAAGCACCTCATATGCGACCGTTTGGTAATCCGTCATCGATATCCCCTAGCCTATGCTGCGATCTGTGGGCCAGTATGGCGCCCGCAGCTTACGTTTGTTGATCTTGCCCATGGTATTACGGCCGATATCGGCCACGAAATCGTATGAACGCGGGCACTTATAGCCAGCGAGATGCTCGCGGCAGAACGCATCCAGATCGGCTGCATCCGGCGCTGTAGCCCCTTCTGCCAGCACGATCAGCGCTTTCAGCTCCTCGCCCATTTCCTTATTCGGCACGCCGATCACCGCACAATCCGCAATAGCGTCATGGGTCACCAGCACCTGCTCGGTTTCCGCCGGATAGATATTCACCCCGCCGGACACAACCATGTCGGAGCTGCGGTCGGTAATGAACAGATAGCCGTCGTCGTCCAGATAGCCGATCTCTCCCAAGGTAAACACGCCCGGCTGCAGGTGCGCGGCCTCAGTCTTGTCGGGAGCGTTGTGATAGATGATTCCGCGCCCTGTAGTGTCGCGGAAATAGATCTGCCCTTCCTCGCCGGCGGCCAACCGGTTGCCGTCTTCGTCGAGAATGAGGCATTCGAACGGTGGTAAGGTCTTGCCGACCGAGCCCGGGTGCTCGAGCCATTCCTCCGAACCGATGGCATTGGTGCTGCCGGCCTCGGTGGCGCCATAGGCTTCAAACAGCACCGGACCAATCCACTCGATCATCGCGCGTTTGACTTCCACCGGACAGGCGGCGCCCGTATGGCTCACCATCAGCAGGCTGGAAACGTCGTACTTGGCTCGAACGTCTTCCGGCAGTGCCAGCAGGCGTTGGAAATGAGTGGGCACCATGAGGGTGTTGGTAACGCCGTGCTGCTCGATGGCGCGCAACACGTTCTCGGCATTGAACCGCCCCAGAATCACCAGGGTCTGGCCCGCGGTCACAGCCCGCACGCTGCCCAGCGGCCCAGTGTGGTACAACGGACTCACTACCAGCGAGACGCCGCCGGCGGCAAACCGGGCGTTCTGACCGACAATCTCGAAGTGCTCCGCCACGGTTACCCCACCGGCAAACATGGTGGGCGGGGTTTCGGTACCTTTGGGGCGGCCCGTGGTGCCCGACGTGTAATGCAGAAACGGCTTGGGGGCCATGTCTGAGGGTGGGTCCGTATCTTCTCCGCGCTCGAGGAAAGCCTCCCAGGACAAGACCCCCGAATCGTCCGGGCAGCGCCAACCAACCACCAGGCCAACACCCGCAGCGCGAGCAGCCTCCAGCCCCACCTCGGCAGTTTCCGGCCCCACCAGCACCATGCCGGACTGGGAATCTTCGAGAATGTACTGAACCTCTTCGGCCGTGAGGTGGAAATTCACCGGCACCGTGGAAATACCGGCCAGAATCCCCGAGAGGTGGCCCAGCACGGTTTCCGCCGCGTTTTCCGCAAAAACGGCGATACGCTGGCCCTCGCCAAGGCCCGCCCCCAACAGCGCATTGGTGGCGCGATTGAGCGTGGAGTCCAATTCGGCCCAGGTGATTACCACCCGTTCGTCCCCAAGGGCGGTCTCATTCGGAGTCTCGGCTGCCCTTTGTGCCGTGGCTATGGTCATGGCGTTGTCCTTCTTTCAGCGCAACCGCACAACCTGCCACATGTTCGCGCCGACCACAATTCCCACACCAGCCGCCTGGCCTGTCCCGAGACATCGGGGTAGTCTTGATCTGAGCGTCGGAGGAAGAACATGTCAGCCACAACCAAGTACCAATTAACAAGCGCCTATACGTGACCGTGGGTGCAGCGCGCCGTGATCGTAATGCGCGCCAAAGACGTCGATTTTGAAGTGACCTACATCAATCTGCGCGACAAGCCGGGTTGGTTCCTGAAGATCTCCCCCCACGGCAAGGTGCCCGTGCTCCAGGTCGATGGCGAGCCCCTGTTCGAGTCCAACGCTATCGCCGAGTACCTAGATGAGGCGGTGGAACCGCGGCTCCATCCGGTAGACCCGGTCAAACGCGCGCGCAACCGGGCCTGGACTGACTTTGTGCCCACATTCGCGGGCGCTCTGATGGGCCTGTACTACGGCCGAACGAAAGAAAACGCCGAAGACCGCACCAAGGCTGCGCGCCAGAGGCTCAATCGCCTCGAGGAAGCCATCGCCAACGAGCGGGGTAACGATGGGCCCTATTTCAACGGCCCGCAGCTTTGCCTGGTAGACGCGGCCTACGCTCCGTTTCTGCAGCGCTTTCTGATCGTGGAGCAGTGGCTGCAAAGCGGCGTGCTCGACGACTATCCGCTGGTGAATGCCTGGGCCCATGCCCTAGTGGAAAGCGACGTCGTGA
Organism: Gammaproteobacteria bacterium UBA2965; assembly: GCA_002348385.1. Taxonomy (GTDB): domain Bacteria; phylum Pseudomonadota; class Gammaproteobacteria; order Pseudomonadales; family Azotimanducaceae; genus UBA2965. Next base: position 143,166 of record DEBD01000037.1, read on the forward strand.
CGGGCTCTGTACCCGACAACTTCATGGAGGAGTTTGAAGGCAACATCCGCAGCATGGCGCCAGAAATCGCGGCGCGGATGGACCGCAAAAGCGCCTAAACGATGCAGTTCACCACTCTGGGCCGCACCGGCCTTCGCGTCAGTGTGGCCGGATTGGGCTGCGGCGGCCACAGCCGCCTGGGGCAGTCCTACGGCAACAGCACGGCCGACAGTGTAGCCGTGGTGTCTGCGGCGCTGGACGCCGGTATCAACTTCATCGACACCGCAGCCGCCTACCGCACAGAGCAGATCGTGGGAGAGGCACTGCAGGGTCGGCGTGAATCCGTGGTCATCTCCACGAAATCCGGCGTGCAGAAGCAGGATCGGGGTACGCGCGAGATGCGGCCCATTGCGCCCGCAGAGCTGCACAAACGCTTAGACGACAGCCTGTCGCGACTGCGCACTGACTACGTAGACGTATACAACCTGCACGGCGTAGTGGAATCGGAACTCGACTACGCCCACAACGAACTGCTGCCTGTGCTACAGGCACAGCAGCAACAGGGCAAGATCCGCTTCCTGGGCATCACCGAGCGGTTCATTGCAGACACGGGGCACGCCATGCTGCAGCAAGCGCTGCAAAGCGATGTGTGGGATGTGGTGATGGTGGGATTCAATCTGCTGAACCCTTCTGCTCGAGAACGCGTGCTCAACCGCACCCAGGCTCAAAACGTGGGGGTTCAGGATATGTTCGCCGTGCGGCGTGCCTTGAGCGACCCTGAAGCGCTGGTCGAAGAAATCCAGATTGCCGTCGCAACCGGACAGGTGGACGCTGACGCGGTAGACCTCAAAGACCCCCTGGGAAGCATTCTCGAGCAATCCGGGGCAGCATCCGTCGTGGAGCTTGCCTACCGCTTCTGCCGCCACGAACCCGGCGTGCAAGTGGTGCTCACCGGCACCGGCAAGATTGAGCACCTGCTGCACAACGTGGACGCTATCAATGGGCCGCCGTTACCAGATCAGACTCAGTGCGACCTGGCAGACCTGTTTGGTCGCGTAGACTGCCTGTCGGGAAACTAGTAGAACGAGCGCGTCCGACCCTAAAAATTGCCAACATGACCTACGCCTGTTACGTTGGAGCGATTGCGGAGGGAGCAACTCATGAGCGCAGAAACGCTAGCCGCTGGCCAATCCCCCAGCGATTTCAGCTACGTGGATCCGGATGTCAACAGCAACCCCTGGGCATTTTTCGAATCCGTCCAGCGCGAGTGCCCCGTCTACCAGATCCCCGAGACCGGCACCTTTATCGTTACCAAGTATGAAGATCTCAGACACGTACTCCGAAACCATGAAATCTTCTCATCAACTGTGACGGCGAGCGCAACGGGAGGCGATCAGGATATCGGCCAGAAGATTATCCGGGAGGGCGGCGGCTGGGCCCCGGTCTCGACCCTGCAGCGCACGGATCCGCCTGTTCACGGTCGCTATCGCAAGCTGTTGGATCGCGTATTCACCATCAAGCGCGTGCGGGAGATGACGCCCTACATCGATCAGGTATCCAACGATCTCATCGACAGCTGGATCGATGCCGGAGAGTGCGAGTTCAACAACGATTTTGCGATGCCAATGCCGGGCATCATCATCGCCGAGCAGCTCGGGCTGGGCCGGGATGAGGTAGCGCGCTTCAAGCGTTGGGCCGACGCCATGCTGGGGGTGGGCTCGTCGGGAATGCCTACCGAAGACGACATCCGCGCCAATGCGGAAACGGAACTGGAGGCGCAACTGTATCTGGCGGAGGTTTTCGAGGACCGGCGCCAAAACCCCAAAGACGACCTGATGTCCGCTTTGGTGCACGCACACGGTGACGACGAAGAACCGCTGACCATGCAGGAACTTCAGAGCCTGATGCACCAACTCATTACGGGCGGCTTCGAGACCACCCAAAGCGCCATCGACCACGGCATGTGGACCCTGGTGCGATTTCCGGAACTGGTTACCCGCCTGCGCGAAAACGATGCGCTGATCAAGCCGTTCATCGAAGAGGTTTTGCGCTGGGAGAGCCCGGTGCAGTTTCTCGCACGCAGGACCACACAGGATGTGGAGCTGTCAGGCACGCTGATTCCCGAGAATTCCATGGTGATGGTCGGCTACGCGCCGGCCAATCGCGATGCGGACAAGTTCGCCTGCCCTCATCAATTCGACATGGAGCGCAAGAACGTGGGCGCCCACCTGGCCTTCGGCAGTGGCGCCCATTTCTGCGTGGGTGCCTTACTGGCCCGACAGGAAATGATCTCCGCGTTCCGGTTGCTGGTATCCCGCCTGGACAACATCCAGCTGAGCCGCCCGCTGCCAACGCCGGTGCATCACTTCAGCATGTTCTTCCAACCCATGCACGACTTCCATATCGCTTTCGATCGGGCGTCGTAATACGCCGCTCGCCCCGGTGGCGTGAGATCACACCGACTTCAAGCGGGGAGCCACCTCGGTAAACAGGCGTTCCAGGCTAGGCGCCATCTGCTCCGCCCGGAGCCCGGGCGGCACGGCCATAGTAACGATATCTGTTATTCCGAACTCGGCGATGAAAGTGCGCAGCTGCGCCACGCAGCTGTCTACGTCGCCCACCACCCAGGTCTGAGGTACGGGATCGCCATCGCCAAACCCCTCACCGCTCTCATCAAAAAACCGCTGATACAGCCGCATGCGGTACCGCTCTGCCGCACGCACCACGGGCCAGTCTGCCTCCTTGTCATCGGTAACTAGAACGCTCCGGATGATTCCCACGCGGTGATCAGACGGCGTACGACCCTGAGCACGCACCGCCGCCACCCATGGATCGAACGACTTGGCCCTCGCCCCCTGAGGAAGAAAGTGTGTACCGTAGCCGGCAGCCCGCAGCGCACCCGGTTCTGACATGGCCGCTATCCACAAGGGCGGTCCGCCCTCCTGGACGTAGCTGGGCGTGATCTGCACGTCCTCCAATTGGTAGCGCTTACCCTGATAACTGAATCGCTCACCGGTAAAACAATGCTGAAGCACCTCAATACCCTCGTTCATGAGGGACACACGCCGGCTTGCCGGTAGGCCGAAGCCCCGGAACTCGTGGGGCGCATAGCCCATCCCCACGCCCAGCTCCACGCGCCCGCCCGAGAGGTTATCGAGCACGGCCAGATCCTCCGCCAGGCGTACCGGGTGATTGAACGGCATCAGACAGATGTCGGTGCCAAAGCGCACCCGTTCGGTCACCGCGGCCATGGCACCAGCCACTGGCACCCAGCTCGGCAGGTAAGCGTCTTCCACAAAGTGATGCTCAGTAAACCAGACCAGGTCGGCTCCGATGGCATCTAACCAGCGAACCTGCTCCAGCACCTCATCGTACAACTGCCGGTGGCTCACGCCGGAGTCCGGAGGGTTACGAAAGTCGTAACACACTCCCATTCGAAGCTCATGCCCATTCACACAACCACTCCTTAGCCACTCACCGCTTCGAGTTTATTCCGTCAGTTGACTCAAAAAAAATGATCTATATTGTTTTTCTGCCGATCCAATCCGTGCATCAACACGGCAAGGCGGCGCCTAAGTAAAGCACTGTCTAAAACTTGAGAGGGACAGGACATGGCCAAGATCGAGCGCGACCTGCTGGAGTGGCCCGAGCGCACCGAGAGGTCGTTTCCAACACCCGCGTTTATTCCGCGGGTGGGCAACGTTGACCTCGGCCTAGATCGGCTAGACGGCGAGCGCTACTACTCGCCAGAGTTCATGCAGGCCGAGTGGGACAAGGTGTGGACGAAAACCTGGCAGCTGGCGGCGCGCGTCGACGAGTTCTCCGAACCCGGCGCTTTCTACGTGCACGAACTCGGAAAGGAGTCGTTCCTCTTCGTCAGAGGCGACGACGACGAGATTCGCGGCTTCTACAATTTGTGCCAGCACAGGGGCAACGTGCTGTGCCAGGCCGATACCGGGGTGCTCGACACCTTTACTTGCCCTTTCCACGGCTGGCAGTGGAACAACGATGGAACACTCAAACGCGCGGCAGGAGCCGAACTGTTCCGCCAGTTCGACAACGGCATTCCCACCGAAGAGCTTGGCTTGCCGGCGGTGAAAGTGGACACCTGGGGCGGCTGGTTGTGGTTCAACATGGACCTGGAAGCAATTCCGGTAAAGGACTACCTTGGAGAAGCGGGTCGACAGCTCGAAGTGTACGGGTTTGAGGGCTGGCACCTGATCAACTACCAGACGTTCGAGTGGAACGGCAACTGGAAGCACGCGTGGGATGCGTTCAACGAGAGCTATCACTTCGCGGAACTGCACCCGGACATGATTGAATTCGGCGAAGGGCACGACATTCCAATCGAACTGCTCGGCATCCACTCAAGGATGCTCAACTTCAATCGTACGGTGAGCCAGGTTGTCGAAGATCGGGACACCATGACGGACCTGCGCGCACACATGATGCTCAGAGCTCAAGAAGGCTGGCGGGACAAAGAGACCGCTTCTTTCAGCGGCAAGGCAAAAGACGTGCACCTCGAGGAAATTCGCCACCGTCGCTCCATCGAAGAAGACACCTACCTGCCTTACAAGCAGATGAATGACGAGCAATTGGTGCACCAGTACCACTACAGCTTCTTTCCCGGTGCCACGATGACACAGACCCCGGAAGGGGGCGCAGTCTTTCGCTACCGACCGCACGCTACCGACCCGAACATTTGCTACTACGACTTCTTCATCCTGGCCCACCTTCCGCCCGGCATACCAAAGATAGAAAGGCCCCCACACCGCGTGCATCGTCACGTGGATGGCATCGACTATGCCGCGGCATTCGGAAACACCTTCGACCCGATCCTGGCCAACGTGCTGCGACAGGACGGCTCCAACATGACTACCATGCAGGCAGGCGTTAAGTCGGATGCCTTCAAGGGTATGATCCTTTGCGATCAGGAGCTGCGGATCCGGCACTTTCACATGATGATCGACGAGTTCATCGCCGGCAGCATAACCACCGACAGCCTGCCGCCCGGTGATGCATATCTGCTAAAGGACTGATACCCAGACGCGGTCAATGAAGGTCGCGTGGAACCATCAATAAAATAACAAAGGGAACCACATGGCTAACACAACACTCTACGGCGTATCGGGATCGCGAGCGATCCGTTCCATTTGGGCCATCGAAGAGGTCGGCATTGAGTACGAGCACGTGCCAGTGCACTTTCGAAACGCTTCCACGGATATCGACTACCTGAAGGTCAATCCCAACGGCCGTATCCCGGCCTTGGTGGATGGCGACCTGGTGCTGTGCGAATCCATGGCCATCAACCTGTATCTGGCCAAGACCTATGGAGGCGATCTGTATCCAGACAATCCAGCCGATGAAGCCCAGACCATTCAGTGGAGCGTATGGGCCATCAGCGAGATCGAGCCCGTGCAGATGCGCGCGGTGATTCACAAGTTCTTCGTTCCCGCCGATCAGCAGGACCCGGCCGTGATCGAGGAGGCAGCCAAGGATCTGCAGCGCCCGCTCAAAGTGCTGGACGCCCACTTGGCGGAGCGCCAGTATCTATTGGGTGATCGTTTCACCATCGCCGACCTGAATCTGTCCGGCGTCATGCTGCTGCTGAACATGGTTGGTCAGGACTACTCTGAGCACACGCAGGTGAAGCGCTGGGCCGACGCATGCTACGCCCGCCCATCCCTGGCGGCGGCCCAGGCGAAAGATTAGATAGTGCTGGCTAGCGGGACATCCTGCGGCTAGCCGTCACGGGCCTCGATCTGCGCCTGCAGCTCACGCTGCTGCTTCTCGTCGAGCTTGAAGTCCTTGATGAACAGGTACGCGAGCACCATGGCCAACGTGGGCACCACCACGTAGATGAGCCGGAAGGAGAACAGGGTGTCTTCCGAATTCCCTCCCTGGGCGTCGAATCCAACCAGGGCCAACAGCGGATAGGTAATCCCGATAGCGATGGCGCCGCCCGCCTTGGCCGTGATCGCCAACAGCGCGAAATACAGGCCCGTGCGCTGACCGCCCGTTTGCACGTTGTCGTAGTCCACCACATCCGCCGCCATGGACCGCAACAAGAAGTTCAACCCTGAGTGAGTGAAACCCGTAGCGAACAACAAGGCAGCGAATAGCCCGACGTCTCCGTATCCAGGAATGAAGAAGAGCGCGGTGGTCACGCAGAAGCACAGCGCGCTGATGCCAAAGGTCCTGTGCTTTCCAATGCGATACGCGATACGCACCCACATGGGCACACCCACGATGTGGGCAATAAAGAAACCGATCAGCGCCAAAGAGTTGAACTGCGCGCTACCGAGCAACTCGGCCTGGTAAAAGATGAACAGCCCGGACATCACAGAACCGGGAATGGCCGCCGCAGCGTCCGCCAGCAGCAACCGACGCATATGCGGGTTCTGCACCACCACCTTGAGGCCATCGATGAACCCGATGCGGGGCGCCGGCGCCGTTTTGCGCTCACCTACCAGAGTCACCGCCATGAACACGCAGATGGGTGCGAATACCAGGGCCATGGTGCCGAAAAAGGTGAGCGCCTCGCGCCCCGCCGGCGGCGTGCCCGAATACTCCAGATACGCCAACGGACCCAGAATCAGCAGCGAGCCCATATAGCCGGCAAAGGAGTTGTATCCCGCAATGCGCGAGCGCTGGTCGTAATTGGAGGACAACTCCGCGGACCAGGCCTGATGGGAAATCGTCTTCATGGTGGTGCCCGCGTAAAGAACAACCAGCCAGAAGCCCAGATACCAGATGGAAGGCGATCCCTGGGGTATGAACGCCATGAACACCCCCAGCATCATGAACGGCAGCGCGATCACCAGCCAATGGCGGCGGCGCCCCCAGCGGCTGTCGTAACGATCTCCCACCATGCCCATCAACGGATCAGTGATGATGTCGAAGGCCCTCACCAGCATGAAGACGAAGCCGACTTCTGCGAGCCCTAGTCCAAGCGTTTTCGTATAGAACGGCGGCAGGAATATTCCGAGCGGCAGCGTCATACCCGCCGAGGGGAAAGCAATCGATGCGAAAGCTGCCAGGCGCCACCCGGGAACGCGCCCGTCCTTTTCGTAACGGGTCGAAGTCGCTTCAGCCATAAGTCAGCCCACCGCCTCGGCCGCGCGCAGGCGCGCCAGTTCCGCCGCATCCACCCCGACCAGCTCCATCAGCACACGCTCGGTGTCCTGACCCAGTTCCCCCACGTCCGTGAGTTCTGGGGGCTCGATGTCGCGAAAACGCAGTGGCGTGTGCATCTGGGCAATTGCGCCGAAATGCTCATGAGCTCGCAGCTCCAGCGTGCCCCTGGCTTGTAGCTGTGGGTCGCTGATCACGTCGTCGAGGTTCTTGACCGGAGCGCAGATCACACCGTGTTCCTGGCACTGCTCGAAAACCTGCTCCTTGCCCAGTTGGCTGGTCCACGCCGTCACCACCTCGTCCACCGCCTCCATGTTGGCGGCCCGCGTTGCCGCATCGACGAAGCGTTCGTCTTGCCCCAGCTCGGGGCGACCCATGGCCTCGCACAGCTTGCGCCAGTGGCCCTCGCGGATGCAGATGATCGCAACGTGACCGTCAGCAGCCTCGTACACGTTGTAGGGAGCCAGACCGCGGCCAGGATGGTGGTTGCCGGCCCGCGGAAGCTGCTCGCCGGCCAGGTAGTAGGAACCCATGGCGGTTGCCAACGTGGGATACACACAATCCTGCATGGAGATGTCCACTGTGGCGCCCTCACCAGTCTGCTCGCGGGAATACAGCGCGCTGACGATACCCGCGTACAGGTGGGTGCCAGCGATAAAATCGGCAAACGCGGCCGCCGTCTTCATAGGCGGGCCGCCATCCTCGCCGGTGATGCTCATCACACCGGTCATTGCCTGCAGGGTGATGTCCATGCCGAGAAAATCCCGATATGGGCCCACGGTCCCGTAACCGGTGCTGGAGGCATAAATCAGACGCGGATTCTCGGCCCGCAACCCTTCCGCCCCGATGCCGAATTTGTCCATGGTGCCTGGCGCGAAGTTCTCGAACACCACGTCCACCTCGCGTGCCAGCTGCTTGACGAGCTCCCTGCCGTCTTCGGACTTGAGGTTGAGCGCGATGCACTCCTTGTTGGAGTTGAGCATGGCAAAGGGATAACTGGCGCTGGAGCGAGCACCGCGAGCGCGCAAGGTTTCACCAACGAGAGATTCCACCTTTATCACGCGCGCACCGGCCTGAGCCAGCAGAAATCCGCAATAGGGCCCGTTATAGACCTGACCGAAATCCAGAACGCTCACCCCGTGCAAGGGCTGCTGGTTCATAGACAATACCTCCCGACCAGCCAGTGTATGCCATTGGCCAAGCCTTGCTCAACGAGCAGCTATGCGCTCGGCGAGGTGGGCCTTCGAACCACCGCTGTGCCCGCCGCGTAATCGTGCAGACAACGGCGGTTTCTGGCGAACGCGAATATCTGGTCGAGCACCGGAATCAGGGCCACCCAGGGAATCACGACGGCAACCACCAGCAGAAAGAGCAACGGGAAGAACAGCGCACGAATGAAGATCAGCTTCCACAGTGGGACGGGGTGTAGTTCTGCGGCGCTCGAGCCAACGGCGGCAGCCGGCACGATGGCGATGCCGAGCAGCAACTTGCCCAGCGTCTGGCCCCGGCGCATGAGCGTATAGCCATTGAGTATCAGGTAGCTGAGCACTGCCACCGCGAAAACGCGCAGCACCAATACCCACCAGGGATTGGCCCAGTCTTCAGCGTCCTCAACCACGTCGGAAGCCATCATCACGATGAGCGTCAGACTCGGTACCAGCACCATGTCGATGGCGGTGGCCAGCAGGCGCCGGATGCGGCCGGCGAGTATCACGTCGTTACTCATCGCCCGCCTCCAGTTGAAACACCAGAAATGCGTTTCCGCCGCGTTGTTGCCCCACATAGGTGTACCCGGACGACACCAGCAGCAGGTCGTCGGCGAGCATGGGGCCGTGCCCGTCGAAAGCACCGCCGACGGTTTCGATCCCGTTGACCGAATCGTAGGCACGCCAGGCATCGTGTGACCACAGCCGCTCCCCGCTCTCGGCCGAATACACCTCCAGGTAGCCATCGATGGTCCCCGACACCACCACATCGTTGGCTGCAATGATGGCCGACGACAGACCAAATACGCATTCGGTTGCCTCGCAGCGCGACGGGCGCGTGTATTTCCAGCGCAGCGCCCCCGTGGCAATGTCCAGGGCGTACATTCCCGGTTTCGGCTCCCCAGGCGACGGGAAGGACTCGATACCCTTGTCGCTGATGGGCACGAACACCAGGCCCATGGCTTCATTGGCGGCAAGCCCCCAATGCACACCGCCAATGATGCCTCCGCGGCCCAGGTTGGTGGTCCACACCACCTCACCGGTGTCCGGATCCATGGCGTGGGCGTCCGCCGACTTTTGGCCTGCCACCACCAGCTCACGGCCTTCCAGGGTGCGCAGCAACTGGGTGGCCCCCCCAAAGTCCACATCCGGCCCAGTCGGCTTGGCGCAGTTGGGATGGTTGAGGGAAGCCACGTTGCACGCAGCCGTGTAGGCATCGTTGGCCGTGTGTTGACGCACCCACCTCACCTTTCCGGTTTTTGCTTCTACCGCAAAGATGGCGTCACTCGTGTCGGTTGTGGGGTGCGTGAAGTTCTGGCCAGTACCGAAGTACACCAGATCGCGGGCAGCGTCGTAGCTGGGCGCCGCCCAAACCGGCGCGCCGCTGGGCCCGTGTTTCTGCACCAGGCCGAAAAAGTGGCTTCCGGCCGGCTTTGCTTCTTCTTCGATGGTGGGCAGGTACCACAACTGCTCTCCGGTATTGATGTCGATGGCGGCCAGCCCACCGCTCGTGGTGCAGCATCCATAGAACGGATTCACCGCAAGCCCCACCTCCATGGAGGCCACCGGCGCAAACACCACATCCGCAGTGACTAATGGGGTTCCCGAATAGGTGGGAACCGGCTCCTCTCTCACCGCCCAGTGCCAGATGAACTCACCCGTCACCGCGTCCACGGCGAACACCCCTTCGGAACGATCGTTGAAGATCAGCACCCTGCGATCGCCGATCCAACCCTCCAGAATCGCACTGCTCATCTGTCCTTCATGCTCGAACACCCATCGTTGGCAACCGGTTTCCCGCTCCAGGGCAACCAGCCCGCGGCCAGTGTCACCGATGAAGATGGTATCTTCGGTCACCAGGGGATAGGAGCGCGGCGTGGGATTGCCCAGGCCGTACACCCATTTGAGCTTCAGGCGGTGAACGTTGTCTGCACTCAGGGACGACGCTGGTTGGAAACGGGTGTTGCGTTCGTCTATTCCCCATCCGTTGGCGTAGGACTTCTCGAAATGGGGGACGGAGTCCACGTTCTCACACGCGGCGTGCGCCGCCAGAGCCAGCAACCAGGCACCAAGACCAACCCAAAGCCTCGCGGACCTACATGCAGACATACTGACTCCTTTATGAACCCGCGGGACTCGCCGACGCCGGGCAAAACCCCCATCGTATCACTACCTAGCCGTGTGAACGCCGTCGCGCTGGCGCACCCCTGCCATCCGTGCTTTATTGACCCACCCAAGTCGAAGGCCACACAGGCCATGGCCACATCGCCCCTGCCCAGCTTCGAACGTCCGTTCCTACCCATCATCCGCAATGCGTTCACGCGCTATGCCGAGGATGAGTTTCTGCACTTCCAGGGGCGCGGCTACAGCTATGCGGAAACTGCCAGGCTGTCCGGCCAGATCGCGGCACGGCTGCACGAGGGCGGATTCCAACCCGGCATGAAGGGCGCCGTGTACAGCACGAACTCGGCGATTTCTTTCATCGCCACCCTAGGCATCCTGTTGGCCGGCGGCACCTGGATCCCGGTGAACCCGCGTAACGCACCCAAAGAAAACGTGGGCATTCTGCGCAAGTTCTCCGTGGAGGCGTTGTTTTTCGAAGCCGCTTTTGGCGATCCGGCAGGCGAGTTTCTGAAAACCAGCAACGGATGCACGGTGGCGTGCTTGGACGGAAATGAAGGCCCACACCCCGAACTGTTTCACTGGATTGGCGACGCAACCGGCAAACCGCCCGAAATCAATCCGGCCCCGGCGGATCTCATTTCCATTCCGCTCACCGGCGGCACCACGGGCTTACCCAAGGGCGTAATGCTCAGCAACCGAAACTTCTGCGCCATCGAATACGCAACTCGGCATATGTACGAAGGCCGCCGCCCGGTCATCTTGTGCGCTGCCCCCATGACCCACGTATCAGGCCGCATAGCGTTGGCCGGCATGTCATCGGGAGCGCGCTGCATCATTTTACCTAAGGTGGATTCTCAGCTCATCCTGAATGCCATCGAAGCGCACGGCGTCACCGACTTCTTTCTACCCCCAACCGGCATCTACACGCTGCTCGACCAACCGAACGTCAACGACTTTGATTTTTCCACGGTACGCACCATCAGCTACGGGTCCGCGCCCATGTCGACAGCGCGACTGAAGCAGGCGCTGGAAACCATGGGGCCCGTCATGCGGGGCGGCTACGGCCAGACAGAGAGCCCCATGTTCATTGCTCGCCTGCACCCACACGAACACTACGTGAACAACGACATCGCAGCGCCCATCGCAGACGATCAGCGGCTGAAGAGCGTGGGGCGCCACACGGTGATTTCCACAATAGGCATCGTGGATGACGATCAGAACGAACTGCCGAGCGGCGCCACCGGCGAGATTGCGGTGAAGGGGCCGATGGTTTCGGAGGGGTACTACTTGAGCCCGGAAGAGACAGCCAGGGTGCGCAAGAAGGGCTGGCACCTTACCGGGGATATCGGTTACCTGGACAATGAGGGCTATCTCTACATCGTGGATCGAAAGAAAGACATGATCATATCCGGCGGGTTCAACGTGTATTCCACGGAGGTGGAACGGGCATTGCTAGATATTGAGGACGTGCTGCTAGCGGCGGTGATCGGCGTGCCGGATGACAAATGGGGAGAGGCCGTGGCCGCCTTTGTGCAACTGGTGCCGCAAAGCGATTTGGACGCTCAAGCCATCCTGAACCAGGCAAGAGAATCCTTAGGTGGCGTCAAGGCACCCAAACAAGTCACCATTGTAGACGACCTGCCGCGCACGCCTGTAGGAAAGATCGACAAGAAGCCCCTGCGCGAAGCCTCCTGGGCAGGGATGGGACGAAAAATCTAAACGCAAACCGGACTCACCGCATGCCCAGCAGCGCCACGTCAGACTCCCAGCGCGACCCAGCCTACGGTTGGGTCATGGTGTTCGTGGTATTTACGCTGACGGCCCTGGCCTTTGGCGCCATGGGCTCCATTTCCGTGTTCTTGAAACCCCTTGCCGCCGAGTTCGGATGGAGCCGCGGCGCAACCGCCATGGGGTACACGGCCACTTCGTTCGCTTCCGCCATCGCCGGCGTTTTCTGGGGCTACGTGGCAGACCGGGTAGGCACCCGCTGGTTCGGACTGGTGGGCGCCTTCGCCATGGCCGTAAGCCTGTGGCTACTCAGTAAGCAGACCAGCCTCAGCCATTTCTACGCGCTGTACTTCCTCTATGGGGCGCTTGGCAACGCCATCGTGAGTTCTCCCCTCTACGCCAACGTAGGATTCTGGTTCCATACCAATCCCGGCTTGGCCATGGGAGTGACGGCCGCAGGCGGCGCTTTCGGACAAGGCCTCGTGCCCTATCTGGTGGGGATGATCATCGACACCGAGGGCTGGCGGGCAGCCTATGTAGCCATGGCCTGGAGCTACCTGGCCATCGCGCTTCCTCTGGCACTGCTCATTCGCGAATCCCCTTCCCGCACGCAGGCGCGCACCACCCCAAGCAGCCCACCACCGGACGCTCCGGTTTCAGAGGTGGAGGCCGTGGCATGGGTCAGCATTGCCGTAGTGTTCTGTTGCACCTGCATGGCTGTGCCCATCGTTCACCTGGTGCCGTTGCTCACCGACGCCGGCCATACGGTAGAGTACGCCACCCGCGCGCTCATGGTGCTGATGTTCACCGGCGTGCTGGGGCGCATCATGGGCGGCAAGCTGGCGGACAGCATCGGCGCCCTGCGCGCCTACATGATGATGTCGCTGGGTCAGACCGTGTCGGTATTCTGGTTTTGCCAGGTGGCCGACACGGTAAGCCTGTATGCCCTGGCCGTGTTCTTCGGCTTCACCTATTCCGGGGTGATGACCACATCCGTAGTGTGCGTGCGCATGATGATCTCTGCCGGGTTTGCGGGGAGGGCGTTGGGTATTACGTCGTTCTTCGGCTGGGTTGGCATGGGCCTGGGCGGATTTTTCGGCGGTTTGATATACGATGCGGCCGGGGGCTACACGTGGTCGTTCGCTTTCGCGGTGCTGGCCGGGTGCGTAAACTTGGCTATCCTATGCGGGTTTTATTTGCGCATTTCCCTCCAACAGAGTCGGCCTCAAGCAGCCTGAACTCCCGGGCAAGACATGGATCACCGTTCAACCAAGCACGCACTTTTCGCCGCAGCGTTGGCCGTCATGTTATTCCAGACGGCAGACGCGCGGTCCGCGGATCTTGCCGCGGACACCCAATACACCGTGGCTGGGCTGCGGCAGCCGGCAGAGATAATCGTTGATCATTGGGGTATCCCGCACATATACGCCGGCACCCACTACGATGCGTTTTTTGTTCAGGGATTCAACGCGGCCCGCGACCGCCTGTGGCAAATCGACCTTTGGCGCAGGCGCGGATTGGGATTGCTCTCCGAAGTACTCGGCGCGGACTACGTAGAGCAGGATCGCGCAGCAAGGTTGTTTCTGTATCGCGGCGACATGTACCGCGAGTGGCTGGCTTACGGCTCGGATGCCAAGCAGATCGCCAGCGCCTTCACGGCGGGCATCAACGCCTACGTGGAGATGCTGCAGGAGCGGCCTGAGCTCATGCCACCGGAGTTTGCACTGCTCGGCTACGGCCCGGCACGCTGGCAGCCCGAGGACGTGGTGCGAATCCGCAGTCACGGCCTTTGGCGCAACGTGGCCCGTGAAGTGAAGCGGGCACGCATAACGTGCGCTTTGGGCGTGCAGGCAGCCGACTGGTGGAAGGTAATGGAACCCACGTGGAAGGCAACGGTGCCCGAGGGGCTGAACCCGTGCGCCATACCGGACGGTGTCCTGGAAGTATATCTGCTCGCCACTGCCCCGGTATCGTTCGCACCACGCGATGGCCAAGCCACCGCCGATCTCTCAAGCGCTCTGCAGCACACGGAACATCTGGGCAGCAACAACTGGGCCGTGGCGCCCTCGCGAACCAGCACAGGGCGACCCATACTGGCCGACGACCCTCATCGCAGCCACGCGGTACCGTCGCTACGCTACATAGCCCACCTGAGCGCTCCCGGCCTGGATGTGATCGGCGCCGGCGAGCCGGCACTGCCGGGAATCTCCATCGGGCACAACCAGCGCATCGCTTTCGGGCTCACCATCTTTCCTATCGACCAGGAAGACCTCTATGTGTACCAAACGATACAGCCGCGACGGCGTCGAAATAGCAACAGCAATCCGCCCGCTTACCTGTACGGCGGCAAACCCGAAGCACTGCGGGTCATATCCGAGCAGATTCCAGTAAGGGGCGAGGATCCTCGGCAGGTTTCCCTCAAGTTCACACGCCACGGTCCGGTGGTGTTCGAATCCCAAGATCACACATTCGCCGTGCGCGCCGCCTGGCTGGAGCCGGGAATGGCCCCGTACTTCGGCAGCATTGAATATATGCGAGCGCAAAACTGGAGAGAGTTCAAGGGCGCCCTGAATCGCTGGGGTGCACCATCGGAAAACCAGGTATTCGCGGACGTCGATGGCAACATCGGATTCAAACCCGCGGGTCTGTTTCCTCGCCGCACCACGTGGGACGGCTTGTTCCCCGTACCAGGGGATGGTCGCTTCGAATGGGAAGGCTATTTCGACATGGATGCCCTGCCCGAGGAGTTCAATCCCAGCCGCGGATTCGTGCTGAGCGCAAACGCCCTCAATCTGCCCGCTGACTATCCCATCGACGAGCGGCGGGTGGGATTCGAATGGTCGGCGCCATGGCGCCAACTGCGTCTGTGGGGAGTGCTAGGGTCGCAACCGGATCACACCCTCACCGATTCCCACGACCTGCAGCGCGACTACCAGTCGGTGCTGGCCCGCCGCCTGGTGCACAAGTTGCCCAACGCAGCGCGCGGGTCGCATCCGGCGCTCGCCATGCTGAAGAACTGGAATGGACGCATGCTGGAGCATTCAGCGGCCGCAGCATTATTTGCCGTCTGGTATCACCGCCATCTGCAGCCGGCGCTGCTCGCAGCGCTGCCCGAGTTCGACGACCGCCGTGAGGCGGCGGCGCAGCGCATCGACCAACTCGACTCGTTGGCCATACTCAAAGCCCTCGACACGCCCTTTGCCCTGGCCGCCGCCACCGCGAGTCTTGTGCCGGCCTGGGAAGAGACGCAGGCGTTACTGGGCAGCGTGCCAAGCCGCTGGCGCTGGGGCGATCTGCATCAGATCAAGTTCACCCATCCGCTGCTTCATCTGGCCACCGACGAGTTGGCCGAACTGATGGCCTACCGGCCCCACGGGCGGGGCGGTAGCGCCAACACGCCCAACAATACCGGCTTCACCCGGGACAACTTCGACGTGCGCTCCGGCGCCTCGTTCCGCATGGTGCTCGACGTCGGTCTGTGGGACGACGCGGAGGTAACCAACGCGCCCGGACAATCAGGCGACCCGCGCTCGCCCTTCTACGCGAACCTCTTGGAGGGCTGGGCTCAGGATTCGTCGATTCCGCTGCTGTACTCCCGCGACGCCATAGAGGCCAACGAAGCATTCCGGGTGGAACTTTTCCCCGTCGCACCGGCTTCCCAGGACGAAGAATCACAACCTTGATCTAGGAACTGGCACATGTTCCACTAACACCGTGCAAGCAACGCGCATATCATCTTCACGTTGCGTCCCGAACCCGGAGGAAGGAAGCATGCAGCAGGAACAGATAGATACGTTACGCAAACTCATGGAGTACGAGGCGGGCCGCACCACGCCCCCCGAAGGGTTTCCGGCGCTACCCGATATTCCCGGAGGGCGCTATACGGATGCGCGCTTTTTCGAGCTGGAAAAAGAGCACATCTGGCGAAAATCCTGGCTGCTGGCATCCCACATAGACGAGGTGCCCGAGCCCGGCTGCTTCCGGTTGTGGGAAAACGCCGGACAACCGGTGGTCATCGTTCACGCCGACAGCGGCGCCATCAACGCTTTCTACAATACCTGCAGCCACCGGGGCGCGCCGGTAATCACCGAAGCGTCAGGACAGCGCCCGAGGCTCACCTGCAAGTACCACGGCTGGAGCTACACCCACGATGGTGAGCTGGTCGCCATCCGCGATCCGGAGGATTTTCGCGATCTGGATTTTTCCTGCCGCGGCCTGCGACCGGTGCGCTGCGAGCGCTTCGGCAATCTCATTTTCGTCAACTTCGACGATGACGCACCCTCCCTGATGGAGTGGCTCGGCCCCATCGCAGACGAATGGAAGGAGTTTCAGTTCGAGAACTGCCGCCTGGCCGCACGCCACATTTTTGATCTCGACTGCAACTGGAAGGTGGCCATGGAGGCCAATACCGAGGTCTACCACGTTCGCAGCATTCATCCCAAGACCGTTTACCCAATGCTCGACGATCGACGCAACATCAACACCCTCTACCCCAATGGGCACGGCCGCATGGTCGCGCCAGCACAGAAAGGCGCCGAGGCTATGCGAGCCGGACGCATGGGCGAGTACCCCGAGGTGGAAACCGTGGGGGAAATCGGTCGCACCTGCACCCAGTCTTACGGAATCTTTCCCAATTGGGTGTCACCGCTGAGCCATCGTGCCATCCCGCCGCTGATTTTCTGGCCCAACGGCATCAACAAGTGCCGGCTGGAAACCTGGACCATGGCACCGGATTGGGGCGACCTGCCGGCACCGGACTCCTGGACCGTGAATCAGGGAGAGAGCCTGAATGCGGTGCTGTTGGAAGACACCGAGTTTGGCGGGTGGATCCAGAAATCCATGCAGTCATACGGCTTCCAGGGCGTGCCGCTGAGCTATCAGGAGGCGCGCATCTACCACTGGAATCAGTCCGCCGACAAGATGATCGGCATCGACAACATTCCCCCGGAACTGCGGGTCGCACAGGTGATCGGAGACGAATGGGTATACCCCAACGACCCGCGCATCGAGCTGGCGGAAAAGGAGCTCGCGCAGTCCGCAGGCTGAGCCGCTCCATGGCCGAGCCAAAGCAAAGGCCCCTCACCAGGCTGCAGCGTCAACGCAGGGAGCGGATTCTGCAGGCGGTCCGCGACCAGCTTGAAAGCGGGGGTTATTCGGGGGTGAGCATGCGCGACCTGGCGGAGCTCGCCGAGGTATCCCCGACCACGCTGTACAATCTGTTCGACAACAAGGACACGCTGATCATGGCGGCGCTGACCGACTTGTTGGATCAGCTCAGCAACGCGGCTGGGCAACGTATGCTGAGCGGTATCGATCGCATGCTGACCAACTACCAGGTGACAGCGGCTCAGATCAAGGCAAGCCCGCACTACGCCCAGGCCATGACCCGCATGCTGTTCAACGCGGGCCCCGATGACCCGGTCACCCGTATCCTGCTGCACGACCCCATCGCCAGCACCAAGCAACGGGTCATGGAGATGCAGGAAGATGGTGACATATGCGGCAACATCGACGTAGACCTGCTGGCAAGACGAATCAGCTCCAGTAACTGGTCGGTGAACATGTTATGGATGAAGAATCTGCTCCACATCGATGAGCTGGCACGAGAGTACAAGCGCAACCTGATCCTCATCCTGCGGCCTTTCATGGCTCCAGCCACGGCACGCAAATACCAAAGTGCGGTGTTGGGCGAAGCTCCCCTCGCCTCGGCGTCCTGACCGCGGGAAGGCCTTGCTCGTGCGATCCGGCATTGCATTAGTGCGCATTGCGACTCGTTTGGCGGCCACAATCCCGACGCTGCTGTTTCCCATCGCACACGCGCATTTCGGCGATGGGCCCCACCCCGTGGCGCCTGCGGAAATCCTCACCTGGAACGACGAGCAGCGCAG
Organism: Gammaproteobacteria bacterium UBA2965; assembly: GCA_002348385.1. Classification (GTDB taxonomy): domain Bacteria; phylum Pseudomonadota; class Gammaproteobacteria; order Pseudomonadales; family Azotimanducaceae; genus UBA2965. Next base: position 161,224 of record DEBD01000037.1, read on the forward strand.
CGTAGGATTTCGCAGCTACGCCGACATCTTCCCCACCCGCACTATCCGCGCGGGGGAAATCACGAGCCCACTGGTTGAGAACCACCAAGACCTGTCGGGCGTCAGCTACTCGTGGGAAGGCAAGACCTTTACGCTGGACGACTACCTGCAAGCCAACCGGGTGGCCGGCATTATCGTCGTGCAGGGAGGGCGAATTCGCTTTGAGCGCTACCGACTCGACAGCGGCCCCTCCACGGTGTGGGTCAGCTACTCCATCGCCAAGTCCGTGGTGAGCATGCTATTCGGTGCCGCCATCGCGGACGGCTACATCGAGGGCGTGAAAGACCCAATTACCCGTTACCTGCCTCGGCTCGCAGGCGGCGCCTACGAAGGCGTATCCGTCGAGCAACTGCTGCAGATGTCTTCCGGTGTGACCTGGCAAGAGGACTACGTGGACCCGCAAGCAGACGTGTCCCGACTACCCAGCAGGATTCTGCCGCTCATCGACTACATGCAGGCGCTCCCGCGCGCAGCCAAGCCCGGAACCAAATTCAATTACTCCACCGGAGAGACCCATCTGGCAGGCGCCGTGCTGCGCGCCGCCATCGGTAACAATCTGGCCGACTACCTCACCCACAAGATCTGGCAACCGTTCGGCATGGAGGCCGACGGCAACTGGATGCTGGGCACCAGAGGCGGCGCGGAGCACGCCGGATGCTGCATCAGCGCCACCCTGCGCGACTACGCCCGGCTAGGCCTGTTCGCCATGGGCGGCGGGGTAGCCGCGGACGGCTCCCGTATTCTGCCGCCCGACTGGATGGCCGCGTCAACTTCGCCCTCGCCCAACTTTCCGGGATACGGATACTTCTGGTGGCTGCGCGAGGGCGGCGCGTTTGCCGCGGTAGGCATCTACGGCCAACTCATCTGGGTCGACCCGAACAACGAGATCGTCATTGCCATGCAGAGCGCATGGCCCAGCGCTGGAAGCCGCGCGCTGGCGGGCCAACGTTGGGCCGTTGTCGACGCCATCGCCACAGCCGTGAACGCGGAGAATTGATGTGAGCCGACTACCCGCGGGCGCAGAAGCTTTGTTTTCATAAACGCGGGCGACGACGCGGGCACAAGAAACCGCATACACTTTGCATCGGACACGACGGGGGCCCCTATGCAATTTTCGTTTTCTGAAGAGCAGCAGCAATTTCGTGACATGCTGCGGCGGTTTCTGGCGGAAACTTCACCGACCACCGAAACGCGCCGTCTCATGGAGACCGAACAGGGTTTCGATCGCGATGTATGGGCGCGCATGAGTCAGGAATTGGGGCTGGCAGGCCTTGGTATTCCCGAGGCGCACGGAGGGGCTGGCTTCGGTATGGTGGAGGTGTGCGTCGCCCTGGAGGAAATGGGACGCGGCATTACCTGCACCCCGTACTTCGCCACCAGCGTCTTGGCCGCCAAGGCCATCGAACACGTAGCCAGCGCCACCGTGCAGGCACATCTGCTGCCGCAGATTGCGTCCGGCGAGCTCACGGCCACCCTGGCAGTTACCGAACCCGATGGCAGCCCGAACCTGGCAGATGTGAAGACGTCGGCGGTGCCAGCAGACGACGGCTACGTTCTCAATGGCGATAAGCGTTTCGTCATCGACGGCTGCAGCGCGGAGCTGCTGCTGGTGGTCGGTCGCACTCCAGAAACTTCCGGCACACACGGCCTGTCGCTGTTTCAGGTAGCCCCGGACGCGAGCGGCCTCACGCGCTCCCCTTTGGAGGTGATGGACCCAACCCGCAAGCTGGCACACCTGCACCTGGAAAACACCCCGGCCACTCTGCTGGGCGTCGCGGACGCCGCCGCTAGCGGGCTGCAGCACACGCTCGATCTGGCCGCACTGGCACTGGCCAACGAGATGGTGGGCGGCGCCGAGCGACTGCTGGAGGATACCGTGGAGTACACGAAACTGCGGGTGCAATTCGGCCGCACCATCGCCTCGTTTCAGGCCATTAAGCACCGATGTACTGAAATGCTACTGGCGGTGGAACTGGCCAAGTCCACGGCTTACTACGCCGCCGAAGCCGCAGACGAACAGTCACCCGAGCTTGCCGCACTAGCCAGCCAGGCGAAAGCCATGGCGGCAGACACCTACGTGCAGCTGGCCAAGGAAGCCGTTCAGCTGCATGGGGGGATCGGCTTCACCTGGGATAACGACACCCACTTGTGGTTCAAGCGTGCCAAGAGTTCGGAGGTGCTGCTGGGTGATCCAGCCTGGCACCGCGAACGCATGATCCAGAATACGGTCGATCACATGCAGGTGGCGCAGGCATGAGCGAATCCAACGAAGAACAAGTGCGAACCGAGGTACGCGAATGGCTGGCCGCCAACTGGAACCCATCATTGTCACTGCAGGAGTGGCGTAACAGGCTGGTGGACAGTGGCTGGGGAATGGCCGACTGGCCATCCGAGTGGCACGGCCGTGACCTGCCCGCACGTCTTGTACGTTTGGTGGAAGACGAGTTTGCTGCAGCCGGTGCGGTGGGTGCCGCCCGTCAGGGAATTCGGCTGCTGGCGGCCGCCACACTGCTGGAACACGGCAGCGACGCCCACAAAGCGCAATTCCTGCGCCGCATCCTCACTGGCGAAGATACCTGGTGCCAGCTGTTCAGCGAGCCTGGCAGCGGCTCGGATCTGGCAGGCGCCACCACGCGCGCGGAGCTCAAAGGCGACAAGTGGATCATCAACGGACAAAAGCTATGGACTACCAGCGCGCACCACGCAGACTGGGGGCTGCTGCTGGCCCGGACCAACCTGGATGTCCCGAAGCACGAGGGGATGACCTATTTCGTTATCAACATGCGACAACCCGGGGTAGAGGTGCAACCGCTCAAACAAATGAACGGGCACGCGTCTTTCAACCAGGTGTTTTTCACCGACGCCGAGGTTCAGCGCGACCACCTCGTTGGAGAGCTTAACAAGGGTTGGACCGTGGCCATGACCACGCTGGCCCATGAGCGGCGGCGGGCCGACGGCGCCCGCGCCACGGCCGAACAAGAAGGTGGGCCAGTGCGGCAAGGCCGAATCTACGAAGAGGAAGCCGCCGAGAGCGCCACCCTGCTCGAACCCTACAAGTGGTATCCCCAGCGTGCCGGGCGGGTCGACCTGGCGCTGCCCAGAGCAGTTGAAACGGGCCGCATCGACGACCCAGTGGTGCGCCAGGAACTGGCCAAGCTGCTCAGCCTGGCCCGCGCCACCGAGTGGACCGCCCGGCGCGCCAGGGCAGAGCAGCAACGAGGCCAGCCGCCTGGGCCGGGCGGATCGTTAGGCAAGCTGGCCGCCAGCCACGTGGCCAGGGCGGCGGCTCATGTTCACACCATCATCTCTGGCGCCGATGCATTGTTGTCCGGCGACCATTCACCCCATGACGGCACCATCGCCGAGATCCTGGTGTCGGTGCCCGGGGGCTCCATCGCTGGCGGTACAGATGAGATTCAGCGCAACATCATTGCCGAAAGAGTGCTGCTCATGCCCAAGGAAGCCCGGTTCGATACCGGGCCCTTTAGGGAAGTGAGAAGGAACTGACAGGTGGAGAGGTTCGGCTTGATGCCACGCCCTTGAAGCCAACTACCCTGCGCAAAAGGCGTGAATCACCAGAGCAGTACGGGGTCTACTAACAAGGCGCTGCAGCAAACGGACCCGCCGGTTCACTAGTGAGTCGACGGACCGCCTCTTCCATGATGAGCAGCGCTTTCTCCCTCACCACCGGGAAAGCAACGTGGTAGGCGGCGAATACAGGTACACGCTGTCTTTCGGCGCGTCCTCCATAGTAGGCTAGGGGTTCGCTGCCAGACCAACCCTGTAAGGGAGCTCAAATGTTCGAATCCGATTCCGCGGCCCTGGGCTTCGAGCTCGACGACGGCGTGGCCACCATCACATTCAATCGCCCCGAAGCGCGCAACGCTCTGAACGACGACGTGACGCGCAACTTCGCGCCAGCCCTGGCCTGGTGCGCGGAGTCCGACGACGTGAGAGCGGTAATTCTCACCGGGGCCGGCGGCGCATTCTGCGCGGGGGCCGACGTGGGGCGGCGGCGTCCGGGAGAGCAGGAAGAGCCGCCCACCATCGAGGCGCAATTCCAGGCCATGAAAGAACGCCACCGCTCAATGGGAACTGCCTTGTACGCGCTGCGCAAACCCACCATCGCCGCGGTGCCCGGCGCGGCCGCGGGCGCCGGAATGACCTTTGCGCTGGCGTGCGATATGCGCCTTGCCGCTACCAGCGCCTTTTTCACCACGGCCTATGCCCGCATCGGCCTGTCCGGCGATTACGGCGTTGCCTGGCTACTGTCTCGGGTGGTGACCCCGGCCTATGCCCGCCAGCTCCTCCTCACCTCCGAACGCGTCAGCGCCGAGCAGGCGCTCGCCAAGGGGCTTGTGAACTACGTGTATCCCGACGACGCACTCATGGACGAGGCGCGCAGCCTGGCGAAGCAGTTTGCCGCCGGCCCCCCCATTGCCTATCGCTACATCAAAGACAACCTGGACGAAGCCTTTCTGCTGGATCACCCCACCGCCGTGGCTCACGAAACCCAACGCGTGGTCAAATCGGGCTCAACCCACGACTCCCGCGAAGCACGGGCCGCATTTGCAGAGAAGCGCAAGCCGAAGTTTCAGGGACGCTAATCATCAGCCACGACCGGGAGAACGCGCTACTCAGCGTCGCCCCATAGCGCCTGGTGCATTGTGGCGTAGATTTCATTCTGGTCCATCACCCCGTTGACGCCGTCCGCTCCAGGGCCGCGGGCATATGCGGGCACGTCCTCCCCTGCATGGGTTTCCACAGGTAGAGGAACGGCCGCGATCTGGCGATAGGTGTGCGCCGTGGTATCCACGTCGGTGAGGTCAGGCAACTCCTTTAAGTACCCCGGCCCATTGGCATAACTCAACGTGGTGTAGGGCCGACCCTCTGCGTCTAGCTGCTCCTGGCCGCCAACGGCTACTTTTCCGAGGATGGGATTGCCCCTGCTCGGGTAACCGCTGATGGTGAAGGTGTGGCTGTGATCCGCGGTCACGATGATCAACGTATCCGCGGCGCTGGTGAGATTCACGGCGCGCTGAACGGCATCCGAAAGGGCCACCGTGTCAACCAGGGCGCGATAGGCGTTGGAAAAGTGATGCGCGTGATCAATGCGGCCAGCCTCTACCATGAGGAAATAGCCCTCACCGTCTCTGCGCAATCGACGAATAGCGAACTCGGTCATGTCCGCCAGCGAGGGCTCGCCGCCCGCGTCTGCCCGCCGATCCGCCTCGAATTCCAGATGAGAGCGCTCGAAAAGGCCAAGCACCTGGCCGACAGCCTCAGGGCGAACGGCTGCGAATTCTTCACTGTTCCAGACGTAGCTACGGTTTTCAGCACCGCTCAACCAGTCTGCGACCAGATCGCGGCCGTCTTCACGACTGCCATGTCTGCCGGGGTCTTCTGGATCCGCCTGCTCGCGCGCAATAAAGTGAGCTCGACCACCACCCAACATGACATCTAAGCCGTCGCCTTGTGGGAACTCCACAAGCTGCCTGGCGATGTCCACACACCCGGCCTCTATCGCCGCTGCCGGCATCATCGCATCGGCTTCCCAATTGCGTTCGGGCGAATGTGCGTACGTTGCCGCAGGGGTCGCGTGAGTGATAGTGGCCGTGGAAACAATGCCAGTGGCCATTCCCCGTTCTTCGGCCTGTTCGAGGATGGTGGGCAAGGGGTTGTCCAGCGCCGCCTCGCAATCACCTCGCCCAACATCCGCAGCCACACTGATGGCTCCTGCGCGCACCTTCCTACCGGTGACCATGGCGGTCATGGTGCCGGCAGAGTCCGGCACCTGCATATCTGTATTGTACGTCTTGACCAGCGCGGAGGCCGGGAAGCGCTCGAAGCTCAGGTAGTTCTCTTCGCCGCTGTCTCCGCGCGTCTGTCCCTCGTATATCCGGGCGGCGGTGACGGTGGAGACGCCCATACCATCGCCAACGAACAGGATCACGTTGAGCGCCCTGTTGGACTCAGCTTCGCCCGTCGGCCCGCCGGCGCAACCGCACACCACAACCAGCATGGCGATCATCATTCCTTTCATTGCGACTTCCTCGCGCTACGCTGCAACACAGCTAGTTCAGATTCCGGGTGAACAGATCGAGCACCCGATCCCAGTGCTTTTCGGACGCCTCTCGGTGATAACGCTCACCGCTGGGAGCAAACCCGTGTATCGCACCTTCCATGAAGTCGATGCGATAGTTGACGCCGGCGTCGGACAGCGCCTTGTCCATGATGTGCATTTCTTCTTCCGTAGCGGTGGGATCGTTGTCGGCCCATGCGAAGTACACTTCCGCGCTGATGTTGTCCAACTGAGTGTGCGGCGAGTCTGCCTGGTCGGTGACCACCCAAGCTCCGTGAACCGACGCGATGGCGCCCACCCGCTCGCCCATGGTCTGGGCCAGCGCCATCACCAGCGGCCCGCTCATGCAGAATCCTACCGCGCCGATCTTGGCGGCGAGATCCGCCTTGTCGCTGGTGGCAGCGTGAGCAAGCAGCGCCTGCGCATCGGGTACGATCCCTTCGCGGGTCACCCCCGCCATGAGTTCGCGGCGCAGGTGCATGTCCTCGTCGCTGGCCCCAAACTCGCGGTAGGGGCTCTGTCGGTAGTAGAGAAAGGGCATCAGCACATAGTAGCCGGCACTTGCCATCCGAGCCGCCATGTCCTTCAGCGCCGGGCGGATACTGGGCGCATCCATCAGATAGAGGACTATCGGATATGGCCCGCCATCCTCGGGGTGATATTCGAACGTCGTCATGCTGCCATCCGGCGTCTGCACTTGGATCTCACGCTCGATCATGGGTACCTCGCTGGTCAGTGACCGTTGTGCGCCATCAATCGTGCAGGTGCGGCTAGTGGCACGCAACGGGCATCAAGTAGACAGAATGGTCACGCCGCTGATACCGGGCGCCCCATACACGTGGGTGTACGCCACCTTGGGATTACCCGGCACCTGACGCTCACCAGCACCACCCCGGAGCTGCAGCACGTTCTCGTAGACCTGACGCAGCCCCGACGCACCGATGGGCTCGCCGTTGGCAATGCAGCCGCCGTCCGTATTCACCGGAAAACGACCATCGATTTCAGTCTCGCCACGCTCCAGCATCCACTCCTGCTCGCCGTCCTCGCAGAAACCGTTCTCGGCCATGTGCATGATCTCAGCACCCGACTCCGTGTCCTGCAACTGCGCCACATCAACATCTTCGGGCCCGATGCCGGCGAACTCGAAGGCCGCTTTGGAGGCATCCATGGTAGGCCCATCACACTCGTCGTTGGACAGATAGGAGGCCTTGACCTCGAAACTCCCGTAACGTCTCGAGCGCATCACAGCGGCTTTCAGATAGATGGGCTTGGAAGTGTATTTGTGGGCCTGGTCCGCCCGACACAACACCATAGCCACCCCGCCCTCTCCCGGAGAGCAGAACATATACTGAGTCAGCGGATAGGCCAGCATGCGCGACTGCAGAATCTCGTCTTCGGTGAACGCCTGCTTGCGCCAGGCCATGGGGTTCATGGAGCCGTTGCGTGTGGCCTTGGCAGCCACACGAGCCAGCGTGCGGTGACTGATCTGGTGCTTTTGCATGTAGCGATTGATCTTCATGGCAAAAAACTGCGGGTTGATGGCCATACCGCTGCCGCCGTACCAGTCCGCCCCGCCGTCAACAGGATGCACAGGGCGGTCGCTGGCGAAGGCTCCGCGAGGATGCTTATCGAAGCCGACGGCTATGCCAATGTCCTGGATGCCCGCCATGATCATGTTGTAGGCAGTGGACAGTGCCGTGCCGCCAGTAGCACAACCGTTGACCACATTGACGAACTGCAGTCCCGTAAGCCCCATCATGCTCACCATCTGATCCGGTGCCCCCGCCGCCATGCTGCCACCTACGGCAAAGCCAAGGTCTTTCCAACCGATGCCGGCATCCCTGCAGGCTTCACGCGCTGCTATAGCCCCCTGCTCCATGCCGGTGACACCTTCATGCCGGCCGAACGGGTGCATGCCGATGCCGACGATTGCTACTTCATTCATTGCGTTCTCCTGCTTGTCCGGTGCGTTACTCCACGGGCGCAAAGGCAAAGGTAACGACCTCATTGCCGTCATCGTCGGCATAAAGGGGTTCGACAGTCAGCTGCATTTCCATGCCATCGCGCAGGTGCTCGGGCTGCGACTCGGTCAGCCTGGCCTCCACCTTGAGCTCGGGAAGCTCAACATAGCCCACTCCGAAGGGTTGGAAATTCTCCGGGTCGTTCTCGCCCAGGTAGGGCGGGTCCTTGGGTGGAAAACCCTGCACCGTCCATGCCCACAGCGTACCGCGACTGCTCAGCGGCACGGACTCCACGTTCGCACCGGCGCAGTGCGCGCAACCCGACAGCAGCGGGAAGGTGTGGTGGCCGCAATCCTTGCAGCGGCCGCCCATCAGCCTGGGCTCATCCCCGGAAATATCGAGTACGAATTCGTTGATTGATACCTGCTGGCCCATAGCGCTCTACCCCCCAGTTCACGTCTCCCATTCTGCAACAGACCGACATGGTTCGGTAGCCGGCATCCTCCTGCAGCTCGCGACGGCACATGTCCTAATAGGAGCGTGGCAGCTCCAGCACGTGCTCGCTGACGTAATTTTGAATCATCTCCTGGGAGATCGGCGCGATCTTCATCAGCCGCGCCTCGCGCCAGTATCGCTCCACGTGGTACTCGCTGGCATAACCAAAGCCACCCAGGGTCTGCACAGCCCGATCAGCCGCAAAGAACCCCGCATCGGCCGCCAGCCATTTGGCCATGTTGGCCTCGGCGCCACAGGGCAGGCCCTGATCCAGCAGCCAGGAGGCCTTGCGGATCATGAGCTCCGCCGCATCTAGGCGCATCCTGGCCTCGGCCAGCGGAAAAGCGATCCCCTGGTTCTTGCCAATGGGGCGGTTGAACACCACCCGCTCGTTGGCGTAATCCACCGCACGCTTCAGCGCCACCCGCCCGATGCCCAGCGCTTCCGCCGCGATCAGCACACGCTCCGCGTTGAGGCCGTCGAGCAGGTAACGAAACCCCTTGCCTTCGTCACCCACCCGATCGGTCACCTGAACGGGTAGGTCGTCGTAGACCACTTCGCAGGTGGCCACCGCGTTTCGGCCCACCTTATCGATGGGCGAGATGCTCACCTCGTCGCGCTGCAGTTCCGCCAGCAGCAGGGTCAAACCGTCGGTGCGGCGCTCCACAGCTTCTTTGGGGGTGGTGCGAACCAGCAGCAGCACCCGCTCGGATTGCAGCGCCTTGGTGGTCCACACCTTGCGGCCCTTAACTAGGTAGGTGTCTCCCTCACGGCGAGCGGTGGTTGTGATAGAGGTCGTGTCCGTTCCCGCATCCGGCTCGGTCACGCCGAATGCCACATGCAGGTCACCCCGGGCCACGCGAGGCAGATAAGCCTGTTTCATCTCCTCGGAACCGTACTTCACCACCGGGTGCATGCCGAAAATAGACAGATGCAGGGGCGTTGCGCCGTTCATGGCGGCGCCGCTGGCAGCCACCTCCTCCAACACCAGGCTTGCCTCGGTGATACCGCGACCGCTGCCCCCATAAGCCTCCGGGATGGCTATGCCGAGCCACCCTGCCTGGGCCATGGCGTCGTAGAAATCCCACGGAAACTCATGGGCTTTGTCCTTGGCGGCCCAATAGGTGTCCGGAAAGTCGGCGCACAGCTTGCCCACAGACTCGCGGATGAGCTGCTGCTCGTCGGTTAGTGCAAAGTCCATAGCTCCCCGCCCCCTCAGCCGGTCAGACCCAGTTGCTCGAGGCCGCGCTGCCGGCCCAGCTCCATGATGTGCCGGTTGCCTCGGCTCCAAAACACATTGAGCGTGACCGCTCTGATGCGCCAGCCGGAATCGGTTCGGACAAGGCGGTCGTGATAGTAGCCCCCCAGCGCAAAGTCGAAGCTGCCAGCGTCATTGTTCAGAAAATGCTCCGCCTTCATGTACATCTTCAGCTCGGCCTGGTCGGCGTGCACATCCACGATAGGGTTGGTCATTACATGCTGGGTGGCATCCAGTCCGGTAAACAGCGGTTTCAGCCCTTCTACCCAGTCGTCGGCGGCCATGGACGAGCCCGGCGCGCCGCTGTAGGACGAAAAATCCATCTCTATCCGATCGGTAAAGATGCTGCGGTGCAGATCCCAATCCCGCGTGTCGATGCTGATGGCGTACTCGTAACGGCGCCGAACGATCTGCTGGTAGTCATCGAATTGCACCGCCGAACTCCTCTAGCCTGCGTCCGCTTGTCGGTAGGCGAATACCTCGCTGGGCGCGTCGTCCGCACAGCTGGTCAGCACCATGGCCGGGGCGCTGTCGCGCCGTACCTGCACGTGCACACGCTCCGACGCATCCGAGAATGTGACCGCGGCTTTGTCCGCGTCACCGTTCACATGCAGCAGGCGCAGACCGTTACGCCCCGAAAACGCCTCGGCAGCCTGCACGTGCTTGGGATACGTGGTGCGACCACGCAGCCAATGGAAACCCAGCTCGCCACGGTCTACGCGTCCAACGAAATCCGACACATCGCCGGTCTGCAACCGCCCGTACAGGGCCGACTGAGGTAGTGCGAGCACGTTGGGCGCGAATCTGTGCCCGCCCAGGTGGGTGATCTGCCAGGCGCGCTCGCCCACCACCTCACGCAGCCGGTTGTAGACGGGGAGGCCGAAACGCGCGCAACACAGGTCCCGCTGACCGTTGGTGCAGACGAAATACTGAGGCTCGCTGATTACCTCGCCGCGAGACAGGGATTCAGGATCGGTAAGGTCCAGCGACTGCAAAAAGTCGTACCCCGAGCCAGACCACATGTGCAGCGCGCCGTCGATTCCTGCCAGCAGACGCACGTCGTCCCGATCCACCTCGGGTTGGCGAATCAGCTGAGCTCTGGCCTTCAATCCGCGCTCGGCAAACCCATCCAACATACGCGCCATCCATGCCCTGGCCGGTTCCGCCAGGTCGCCCTCCTCCAGGGCCTTGGCCTTCCAAACCGGCCGGTATTCCAACAGCAGCCAGACGTCCACCTCCACAGCGGTACCCGCCAGGGGGTCGTCGGCGGCTGCCTCTGCGCAGTAGATTCGCTCAGCCATCTGCTTGCCCTCTACGCCCCCGCACTGGTCTCACCCTCAACATCTGCCATCCCGCGGCGCTGAGTAAGCACCTCGCCGATCTCGGTCATCCGCTCACGGCTGAGCTCATAGAAAAGGAAAAAGCTCATGCTCGCGATGCCGATGGCCATCACGGGTGGGCCGGCGATCAAACCGAGATGGTAGATCATTTCCGGGTCGATGGATCCCACCTCTGCACCCCTGGGAAAGCCGATGAGATCCAGAGCCACACCACCAAGGATGGTGGCGAGACCCCCGGCCGTTTTGGAGCAGAAAGAGCGAGCCGAATAAATGATGCCTTCCTGACGCACGCCCGCTTTGAACTCCAGTTCATCGGCCACATCGGCGAACATGGAGTTGAAGTTCACCAGCATGGCGGGCGACATCAGGCCTGATAGGAACGACGAGCAAAGGAACAAGACAAACAACAGCGGATCGCCGTTCTCCGGCAGCACATCGGTGAACAGCCGCAGTATGAGCAGGATGTTCATGTTGATCTGCACCACGAGCCCCATTCCGATAAGCAGCTTCTGCTTGTCGAAGAGCTTGGTGAGATGGGGAATCATGATCACCGAGATGGGCAGTCCCATCAGCATGGTGGGGCCCAGCCAACGCATCCACTCCGTAGGCAGCTCCCAGAAGTGCACGTACAGATAGACGATAAACGTGGCTTCCACACCAAGCACCAGCAGAATGATGATCATGCCGAACAGCAGCATGCGATAAGACTTGCTGGACAGCGCCTGGCGTACCTCGCGCCACAACCGGCCAACCCCCAGCCGTTCGTGCTCCGGCTGCCACGTGGGCAGATAAGGCACCTCCTTCTTGGTGCTCCACACGCACAGCGCGATGGTCACCACGATAGCGGCGGCCGCAATGCCCGACATCTGCGGATACCCCGCCGCATTGAGCAAACCGTGGGTACCGTCTTCAGGCGTGGGAAAGATAAAGCTGTACATCAGAAACGGAAACCCAGCTGTAGCCAGCGTGCTGAATGCCTGGCTGTAGCTGAACACGCGGGTTCGGTCGGTGTAGTCGTGGGCCATCTCAGCCCCCAGCGCCAGATGGGGCACGTGATACAGAGTGAGAAACAAGCGAGCTAACACCGCGAACACCATGAGCCAACCGAAGTAGAACACCTCCGGCATGTCCGACGGGGGGTTGAACAGGGCAATGACGCTCACAGCCAGAGGCAGCGCAGAACCGGCCATCATGGGCAGACGGCGGCCCCATTTGTGCGCCAGCCGATCCGAGATGGAGCCGGCCAGTGGGTCGCTCACCGCATCGAAAACCATGGCCACGGCAAGAGCCACCGCACTCAGGCTGGCCGACACCCCGAGCACCTGGTTGTAGAAGAACAAGGTGAAGGTGCCGAAGATGACACCGGTGATACCTTCGCCCACCTGTCCGACGCCGAAACCCAGCTTTGAGCTCAGCGGGAGCCTTCTACTCATTCAGACACCTTCCTCCCGGCAACCGACCGAGCCTATAACGGCACATAGGGAATTGGCAAAGGTGGCTGACTGTTCGTTCGCCCGGCTAACGGATGGTCACGGCGGATGACCATCAATGATACGGCCGCTGGCTTGCGCGGGCGCTGCCCAATCCGGTGCAGGCAGCTACATCTTCCCAGCAGCGGCCGACCTAGGTAGCCTTGGCAAGTAGATTGAACGGGAGGAGACAGAGCGCGTGAATATCACTCGAATCAACCACGCCGCGGTAAACGTGCTGGGCAAGGTGGAAGAAGCCCACGATTTCTACACCAAGCTGCTCGGACTTCCTCAGGTGCCCATCCAGCTACCCGGTCAGCCGCCGGTCATGGAGTCGGACATCGGCTTCTGGGTGGAGCAGCATGGTGTGCAGCTACACGTCATCGGGCGCGAGCCCATGGGCGGCACACCGGATCCTACGCAGACCCACGTGTCCTGGTACGTTGAGGATATCGACGAGGTAACCCGGAAACTCGAAGCCCAGAACATCGAATCGAGGGTCATGGGAGAAGGACAAGCAAGGATCATCTGGGTGCTGGATCCGGCGGGGAATATCGTGGAGTTTCAGCAGGATCCGGAGTGCTAGCCGGCACGCACTGCGACCGGATCCGGCGCAGCTCAACCGTCAACCTACATTCCAGGCAATATTCGCCTTAGACTTTTAGCGCAAGGTTGTTGAGCGCAGCCTAATTCGTCTGAAGGATCTGGATCGCCAGATAAACGAGCGTTCCAAGCATGCCGATGGGTCCCACCATTCTCCGATGCAACCGAGCTCGCTAATGGCCATGGTTCGGCCCCATTGGTTTCAATCCAAGTGTCAGCGACCCGCCAATTGCGCCCTAATCTCCGTGTGCCGCGCCCGGGTGATAGGGTAGCCGATGATGAGCGCGGCAGACGCTAGGTAAAAGAGCACCGGTACCAACGCAAACCAGGCACGCAAAGAGAAGAGCTGCTCCGACTCGTTCACGATAGTGGGATCGAATCCCAGATAAGCCAGCGCCGGAAGCGATATCCCAACCCCCAGCGCGCCCACCATCTTGGTTGCCGTCGACCAGGCCGCGAAAAACAGGCCTGCGCGGTCCTCGCCGCTCTCCAGCGCGTCCAAATCGATCACGTCTGCCTTCATGGACGTGGGCACTACGGCCATGTTGCCGCCGCCGATGCCCACCACGAACAGAAAAAACGCGGCCAGCCACGCATCTCCCGCACCCAGCCAGAGAAACTGAGGAAACATAAGCCCCATGAGGCTGATGGAGCACAGCCAGGTGATGTGCTTGTCGGTTTTCTGCGCCAGCCAGACCCAGAAGGGAATGCCCAGCAGATTACCCGCGTAGTAACCGAGCACCACACGGGGTGCGGCAGTGGGATCTTCGATCACATGGGAGATGAAGATCACGAATAGCGGCGCGGACAACGCCACTGCCAGGGAACTCAGAACGAAGGCGAACAGCAACCGCCGAAACGGACCATTGCTCCACATGATCTTCAGCCCGGCGATGATGTTCATCTGGGCGGGCACGAAGTCTTTGCGCTCCGGCACCGCTACCAACGCAGGCACCACCATCAGGGGTGTAAGCAACAGCACGCCGATACCGATCATATAGATCATCTCGCCGCTGCGTCCGCCCCATCCGAACAGTTCCTGACTGGCCGCCGGTATGGCGATGGCGATCAGGGTGCCAAGCAGTCCGGCCGTGGTGCGCCAACCGGTAACCCGGGTTCGCTCCGTATATGAAGACGATAGCTCCGCACCCCAGGCGAAATAGGGAATGTTGAATAGCGTCCAGCCAAACCACAGCACCATGATCCAGATCAGCAGATAAGTCTCGTCTACGCCTTCCGGCGGGAAGAACAGGTAGTAGATGGAGACCATGACGATGGGCACCGACGCGATGATCCAGGGTTTGCGCCGCCCGATGGGGCTGCGGGTGCGGTCGGTGAAATATCCGATTAACGGGTCCGTCACCACGTCCCAGAAGCGCGACAGCATCAGAATGGCGCCCACCGCCGCCATTCCAAGGCCCAGATCCTGGGTGTAGAACGCCGGAATGAACAGGCTCACCGGCGTGCTCGCCATGGACATGGGAAACTCGGCCGCGCTGTATGAGAACAGCTTGCCGCGCGGCAGCTTGGTCTGGGCTTCCGCCACGATGCCTAGCCGACTTCAACCAGCTCGATGATGTTACCTTCCGGATCGGCAAAGAAGCACAGCCGTAGCGGCCGTTCGGGATCAATGAGCGTGCGGTCGGAGCGCAAGGTCGCTCCCTTGGCTTCCGCCGCCGCCAGGGTGTCGTGCAGATCACTGCAGTAAAAGGTCAGGTAGCCAATCCCCCCGCGAGTAGCCAGGTGCTGCCCCGCCTGGTGGGGTTGCGGAGCCGCCGGGGGCTGCATCAGCTTGATGATCTCTCCCCCGGGGGTCTCCAACCATACGTTCACGTACCCGTCCGGCGCCACCGCGAGCTGGTTGCTGAGCTGCGCCGGAATATCGGCCCGACGGGATTCCTTGCAGCCCAGCACGCTGCAGTAGAAATCCAACATGGCATCCAGGTCGGTAACCGGAATACCGCACTCCATGGGCTGTGTTTGTTGCATCTGAAATCCCCCGTTAAATACAAATCGTTAGCTCTGGCGAAGCGCAGGCATGTCCTGGATGCTGGACACCTCGCTGGCCCCAAATGGCCGCTCGATGAACCTAGCATGCTACATTATAAGTCCAGTTCGACAGCATCAATGTTGGATTGCCCATGCAGATAGAAGGGCCTCCCTCACAGCCCATTCGCGAAGAATTCGACGTGCTCTCGGAGCTCGTGCCGTTGGACGGCGCGCGGATTCTTGAGCTGGGTTGCGGTGCGGCGGAGAAGACGCGTCAGATCGCGGAGACATTCCCCCGCTGCCAGATCGTTGCGTCAGAGGTGGATCAGATTCAGCAAGGCGAGAACCTCCTCATCGACGACCTGCCCAACGTGTCGTTTCAATCCTTCGGTGCCGAGAGCATCGACGCGGCTGACCAAAGCTTTGACGCAGTATTGATGTTCAAATCTCTTCACCACGTACCCGTTGAGGCGATGGACGCCGCACTCGATGAGATTGTTCGCGTATTGAAGCCTAAGGGACTCGCCTATATTTCCGAACCCGTATTCGCCGGCGCCTTCAACGAGATCGTGCGTCTATTTCACGATGAGTCAGAGGTGCGCAAGGCTGCGTTCGCGGCACTACGGCGGTGTGTAACCGCGAACAAACTGGCGCTTGCCGGCCAGCACTTCTTCTACAATAGACTCCGGCTCAAGTCGTTCGCTCAGTTCGAGCAAGGCGTGGTCAACGTCACCCACACCGACCACCAATTGAGCGCCGAGCTATTCGAGGAGGTGCGCGCGCGCTTCGAAGATCACGCCAGCGACCAGGGGTACCGTTTTGAGATTCCCAACCGGGTTGACCTCTTGAGGAAAGCGCCGCTCTAATGCGGCAAACGGTTGTGTCCTACAGCTTCAACAACTGCTTTCCGAAGTTCTGACCAGAAAACAAACGCATCAATGTAGTCGGCGCATTCTCGAAGCCGTGTTGAATATCTTCCTTGTAGACAATTCGGCCAGCGCGAATCCATTCCTCCATCCGCGCCAGCGCCGCGGCATGCTCGCTTTCGTAGCCGCTCAGCAAGAACCCTTGAATAGTCGCTTGCCGGAATACGATGTTGAAGTAGTTGGCCGGCCCCGGCGGCAGAGTTTCCTGCTCGTAGCGGGAGATGCCGCCACAGATGACAATTCGTGCGTGGGGCGCAATGCGCGTGAGCGCGTCATTGAGTACATCGCCGCCCACATTGTCGAAAAACACATTGATCCCGGCGGGACACAGCTCCTTCAACCGGCCCTTGATGCTCTCGTTTTTGTAGTCGATGGCCGCATCAATGCCTGCCTCTTCGACCAGCCAGGCACATTTCTTAGGACCGCCAGCAACACCTATCACCCGACAGCCAGCAATCTTGGCAATCTGACAAACCATCGATCCCACGGCACCCGCAGCACCCGACACCACAACGGTGTCTCCCGGTTCCGGACGACCCACTTTCAGCAGGCCGAAGTAGGCTGTCAGCCCGGTGCTGCCGAGCGGTCCAAGCCGGGTCAGCATGAGGTCATCTTCCGGTAACACGGTGAGGGCGCTGCGCGGCATATCGGCAAACTCCTGCCAGCCCACATAGCCGAACACCTTGCTCCCCAAAGCCAGCTTGGCATCCTGCGACTCGATCACCTCGCCCATACCGCGGCCGATCATCACATCGCCGATCTTGGCACCACCGGAGTAACCGGAGATGTTTTCGAGCTTACCCTTCTGCGAAGGCTCAAAACTGAGGTATTCCACCTTCACGCGGACGCGCCCTTTCTCCAGTGGGCCCAACTCCACCTCGTTCAGCGCAAAGTCGGATGGCTCAAGGGCCCGTCCGCGGGGACTTCCATTGATCACCCATTGTCGATTGATGGAACGCTCAGACATCTATCCTCCAGATTTCTTGCCGGGCTTTTGCGGGAGCACACGCAGACCCGGAGCCAATCGGCCCGCAGTCGCTCGCCAGTGGCTACTTTAGCGCCCAGATGGCTCATGTATGTGGACGCCATCAACTCCGTTTTAGGGTACTAGTCGAAGCCTTCCTCCTTGAACGCGCCGTCGCGCCAAGCCAGCGCGGCCTTCAGGCCGCCCCCTTCTCGGGCCGCGTTGCCGAAATCGCCCGCACCGGGACGCAGCCGCGAACTCAACGCGTGCCACTGCCAACCAGTCGCCAGGGCCGTGCGAAAGCCCATGATCTCGTATGCCTGGTTAACCGAATGCTTGTTGGCTGCCAGCAAGTCTGGGGCAATCTGCGACATCGGCCGCAGTTCACGCATCACCTGCTCGTCTAGTTCGTCCGCAGGGAACGACTTGGCCACCCAGCCCATCTCGGCGGCCTCTTTACCGGTAACTGAGTTACCCGTGAGCTGCAGATATTTGGCTTGAGCCATGGACATCTTCCATGGAAAGTACAAGGTATCCGGCGAGGTCATGCCTCGCATGGGCGGGTACCCGATGCGTGCATCGTCCGCCACGAAGGCGATGTCGGCCATGGAGAGAATCTCGGTGCCGCCGGCCACACAGTGACCGTGGGCCTTCACCACCACCGGCTTGAGTAGCTCCCACATGGTCATCCAGTCGCGCACACAGCTGCGCGCGAACTGATCGGTCCAGCTGTCGAAGTGCTCGGAACGGACCCAACCCTCCTTCTGGTAATCCTGCTCGGTAGGCGCCAGGTCGTAGCCCGAGCAGAACGACGAGCCTGCGCCCTCGATGAGCACCACGCTCACTGCGTCGTCCGCCTCTGCGGTTTTCAATGCGGACACGAACTCGTCTCGCATGCGAAACGACAGCGCGTTGCGCTTCTCCGGTACGTTGAGCGTGATCCGGGCGATCCGGTCTTCTACTGAATAGAGTATCGAATGGTAGTCGGACATTTGTATGCATCCCTCCCTGTGAACGCCTGACATTAGCACACTGGCACCTCATTCCGCGCCGGCGACCGCTGCAGTGGTGATCGCAAATTTGTGCGGCTACGGCGTTTTCTGCGAGACTGCGCGCCCGCTTAATCAGCACGGCAACTGTGACGGAGCACACCCAGCAAACCAGACCCTGGACGGCATTCACCTACCGCGACTACCGCCTGTTGTGGACGGTGATGATGGCGTCTTCCATGGTGAACTGGATGCGCATTCTGGGTACCTCCCAGTGGCTATTGGACGTTACCGGATCCGCCGTACTGGTGGGTCTGATCGGCGTGGTGCAGCTGGTGGTGCAAATTCCCGCACTGCTCTGGGGCGGCGCACTGGCGGACCGCATGGATCGAAAACGCCTGATGCTGGTTTCCTACGGCGTAACGGCAGCGTCTCTGGTGGGGTTGGGACTTCTGGATCGCAGCGGCGCCCTGACACCGGCCATGGTTTACGCGGGTATCGCGGTCAGCGCGGCGGCGCACATGCTGGCAAGCCCCGCGCGCTCGGCACTCATCCCCATCGTCATCCCGGAGCGCCATCTGCTGATTGCGACTTCCACCGACACGGCCTCCGCCAATGCCGCCGCCATCATCGGTCCGCTGCTGTTTGCCGCCGTGGCCGTCAGCCTCGGCCTCGACGCGGTGTTTCTCATTGCCGGCGGCCTGGCTTTCGTTGCTGCGGTGCTACCTCCCACGATGCGGGCTGCCGGCGTGGCCGACGGCGGCAACAAAGGCGCCTCCATGCTGCACCAAACCCGTGAAGGGTTCAGCTACGTGGCCAAGCATCCCATCCTGCCGGGTCTCTTTCTCCTCGACATCGGTATCACCACGGCCTCCTTCTACCGGGAGATATTGCCCGTACTGGCGCTGGGATTGTTTGCCGGCGGCGCCACCGCCACCGGCATGCTAGGAGCCGCCAACTCCACCGGAGCCATCATCGGGTCGTTCGTTGCGCTGTTTTTTGCCGCTTACCGAGCCAAGGGTATGCTTGTGCTCTACGCCTCGTTCGCCTACGGATTCATTCTGTTCGGATTCGGTGCGGCCAACACGCTTTGGATGGGCATGCTCATGATCGGGCTGCTGGGCGCGGCAGACGCAGTCACCGTGGCCGTGCGGCAGACGACCGTGATGCTCACCACCCCGGATCACATGCGTGGTCGAGCGTTCGCTCTCATGATTCTGGCGGCTCAAACGGCAAACAACATTGGCACCATCTGGGTGGGAGCATGGGCGGGTGCCATCGGCGCCGCCAATACCATGCTCCTCGGAGGCGTGATCTCGATATTAGCCACCGCATTGATCTGGCGGCTGTGGCCGCAGATCCGACGGTTCCGATCTTCTTGAGCCCCGCTCAGCCGCCGTCGGCCCCCACGGCGATCACCTCATCTCCCCGCGCGGCGCGACGCCGACGCAGATAGGCGAACCAGTCTTCCATGATCATATAGAGGGAAGGAATCAGCAGCAGCGTAATGAAAGTGGCGAACAGGACACCGAACGCCAGCGATACTGCAACCGGCACGATGAACCCGGTCGCCATGCTAGCGGTCGCGATCAATGGCAACAAGCCAAGGAACGTAGTCACAGAGGTCAGCAGTATGGGACGAAACCGGACCACACCGGCCATGGTGACTGCATCGAGCAGCCCAATGCCTTCCCGCCGCTGGCGATTGACGTAGTCCACCAGCACAAGGCTGGAGTTCACCACCACGCCGGACAGCGCCACCATGCCGATGATGGACGGGAATACCAACTTAAACCCGGTGACGTAGTGACCGAGAATCGCACCCACCGCGCCGAACGGGATGACGCTCATAATCACCAGGGGTTGGATGTAGGATTTAAGCGGGATCGCCAGTAGCGCGTAGATAATCAGAAGCGCCAGCGGCAACAGCATGAGCAGCCCCTGCATGGACTTCAGGCGCTCCTCCAACTCACCCGACACGCTAGAGCGCAGGCCGGGATACTTCGCAAATAGCCGCGGCAGGATTTCCATCTGCACGGTCTGGGCAATCTCTTCAGGCTGCGCCACCGAGCGATCGATGTCTCCCGTGACGGTCACCACCCGCCGGCGGTCATAGCGCGAGATATTGCTGTAGCCCCTTCCCAGCGACACCTCCGCTACGCTGGCAAAGGGCACCTCGGTGCCGTTGCGTGTGCGAATTCGCATGTCTTCCAGATCACCCAGCGAGCGTCGCTCGGATTCCGGATAACGAACCATGACCCGCACGTCATCCGTGCCGCGCTGGATTCGTTGGGCCTGCTCGCCATAAAAGGCCTGGCGCACCTGGTATCCCAGATCATTGAGGGTGAGCCCCAGCGTCTTGGCCTCAGGCTTGATCGCGAGCTTCACTTCTTGCTTGCCCGCGCGAAAAGAGTCCGCAACATCGAACACACCATCAAAGCGACTGAGCTCCGCCCGCAATTCCGCCGCCGCCATACGCAAGTCTTCGACGTTACGCGCGGTAAGCTGAAACGACAGCGGCTTGCCGAAGCTGAATGCGTCCGCGGTAAAGGTGAGCTCCACGGCATCGGTAACCGAACCAGTAAGCTCGCGCCAGCGATTCGCCAGTTCCTTGGTGCTCATCCCGCCCCGCTCGCCGGGCGGCGCGAATTCAATGGCAACCTCGGCATAGTGCGAGACACCGGCGTTGGCGCCGACGAAACCAGGACCCCCACCCCGCCCCACCCAGGTGCCGACGGAGGTCAGCACATGCTTCATCGCCGGCGGATCGTCAGCATCCAGCTGACCCTGCACCTCTTCACCCAGCAAACGTGCACCCCGCTCGATACGCTTGGTTGCCTCTACGGTCCGCTCAACGGCCACGCCTTCCGGCATGGTGAGAGACGCAAAGATGTGGTTGCCTTCAACAGACGGGAAAAATCCGAACACAATGCGCCCCGACATGACCATCCCCATGGTCACAAACAGCACCGCCAATCCGCACATCAATGTGAGGTAGCGCCACTCGACGCAACGCAATAGGAACGGCCGATAGCGGTCACTGGCGAAGTGCTCAAGCCCGAGCGCCAAGCGCTCCTGCAGGGCGGTCCAGCGGGCCACGAAAGCGTTGGGTTCGCCCGCACTAGACGCCTTTCTGTGGGCCAGATGGGAAGGCAGGATCAGCTGCGACTCCACCAGGCTGAATACCAGGCAGACAACCACAACGAAGCCTACGATCAGGAAGATTCCCCCAAGGCGACCGGCGCCCAACAGCAATGGGATGAATGCGGCTACGGAGGTGAGCACGCCGAATATGACCGGCAGCACCACCTCATGAGTGCCAGCTATGGCCGCGTGCTCCTGGCTCTCAGCACTGCGCTCATGAGCGTAGATCCGCTCGCCCACCACGATGGCATCGTCCACCACGATGCCAAGGGCAAGCAGAAAGCCCACCACCGACATGGAGTTGATGGAAAGCCCCGCGATGGGAAACAGGATGGCAGGCGCCAGCAGCGCCACCAGAATGCCCACCGCCACCCAGAAAGCGAGCCGAAAGCGCAGGAACACCGTAAGCACGATGAGCACCAGAAGCAGTCCGCCCGCCGCATTGCCTACCAGAGCATCCAGGCGCGTACGCAACTCCTCCGAGCCATCGAGCCAGATGGTCATGTGAATGCCGTCCGGCAGCACGCGTTGCTTCTCTGCCATATACGCTTTCACACGCTCAGCAATATCGATCAGATCTTCCTCGCCCACGCGAAACACCCGAATCATCACCGCGGGCTCGCCGTCGAAACGTACGCGAAGGTCGCCTTCCTGAAAGCCGTCGACGATATTGGCGATCTCGCTCAGCAACAGATTCGTGCCGTCTGCCCGAGTGAGCACCACGATGTCTTCGAACTCCTGCCCCCGATAGGCCTGGCCCTTGGTGCGCAGGAGAATCTCGCCACCCCGGGTTTTGATAGAGCCGCCCGGCATGTCCAATGAAGATCGGCGGATGGCGTCGGCCACCTGGCCCAACGTGAGGTCGTGGCGCCGAAGAGTTTGCTCCGAGACCTCCACCGAGATCTCGAATGGCCTCGTGTAGTCAAGCTCTACCTGTGAAACGTTTTCCAGGGCGGCAATGTCCTCACGCACCTCCTGACCAATAAGCTTCAGCGTGTACTCATCGGCGTTGCCGTGAATGGCAATGTCCAATACCGTGTTGCGAAATATCAGGGCCGACACGATGGGTTTTTCGGTCTCTACCGGCAGCGTAATGATGCCGTCCACCTTGGACTTGATGTCGTTCAGCGCCCGGTTGGTGTCGTAGGACTCTTCCAGCGTCACCGACATGGAGCACATGCCTTCCGCCGCGGTGGTGTTGATGTGCTGAATCCCCTCGGAGCCTTCTATGGCTTCTTCCACCCGGATGCAGACGCCCTCCTCCACCTCCACAGGAGCAGCCCCAAGATAGGGCACCGAGATTCGAATGATCTTCGGATCGATGTTGGGAAAATCTTCCTGGTGGCGTGTCGCCAGCGACCCTAAGCCCCCGATGATCAGCACCCACATGAGCAGGTTCGCTGCGACAGGGTTCCTCACAAACCAGGCAATGGGGCCACTGCCCACTAGGCGTCTACCTCGTCATCCGAACGGGCACTGACGCGCATACCTTCCACCACCGTCTGCAGCGGAGAAATACAGACGCGCTCACCGGCATTCAAACCTGAGACGATATAGACCTTGTTGCGGTACACCCGAAGCAGCTCAACGTCGCGGTATTGCAGGCGATCCTGGTCGTCCAAGATGAGCACGCGGTCGTCGTTGCGCATGGCACCCCGGGGCAGCACAACAATCCCGTCAGCCGAACGCCCCTCGATGTCGGCTCTGACAAATTGCCCTACGCGCAACGGTGAGGTCATCCTCACGTTTTCTACTCGCGCAACCAGATGCACCATCCGACTCTGCGCGTCGATTTCCGCCTCGGCGCGCACCACCCGGGCGGCCCACTCGTGTTCTTGCCCCCCATACAGCGCGCGCAGCGTGGCGCCCGGCGCTACGGCAGCCTCGAACTCCCCTATATGTGACAGCGGAATGTTGAGGTAGGCAAGCTGCTCGTCTGCGATGGGCAGACGAACTTCCACGGAGTCAGTGGCGTACACCGTAGCAATGCGATTTCCGCGATTGACAAATTGTCCCACGTCCACATTCTTGCTGCGGACCAACCCGTTGAAGGGCGCGCGAATGTTGGTTCTCTCGTGATCAAGCTTCGCGCGCTCCAGGGCAAATCGCGCATCGTCCAGATTTGCGGCCGAAATGCGCGCCACCCTCAGGGCATTTTCCATCTGGGAGCGGCTGGCCAACTGGCGGGACTCCAATTGCTCCAACCGGCGCAGCTCGAAGCGCGCGTGCTCATTGTCTGCCCGAGCCCGCTGCAGCGCCGCTCGCGCCCGCCCCGCGGCAGCAGCGTAATCCCGCTCGTCGATGCGCAGCAGCAGCTCACCCTCGTGGAACGCGCCACCAGAAACGAGGGTAGGAGAAATCCATACGACCTTGCCTGCCACCTCCGGCACGAGATCAGACTCGGTGCGGGGAGCGGCCGTACCCTGGGAATGCACCACCATTCGCACTTGCTGGGGCGTCACCTCGGTCACACGCACCGCGGTGGGGATCGCTTCCGGCCTTGTGGGTTGCACACGCGCACTGGTGGCCAGCAGGCTGATGGTTGCCAATAAGGTAGCGACCACAACAGCCGCCGGGAGGGCGACTTTCAACCGCATTAGCGATACTCCTTAGTAACCCTAAATCATACGAGTCTGGCTCCGATAACCGCGCAGCGCCGGGGGGCACACCGCATCAGCGGAACAACGCCTATTAACTCGCGTACTATTAACTCGCGTATATGGCTCGAGCCGTTGCGTTGTAGCGCTTACTTCCTACCCGGCGGGTTTCCATTCAGGTAGTCGTGAAGCACTTCATGGAAGCGTCGTACACGAGTTTCCTGGTTGGCAAGATAAGGCTCCTGGTAGCCACGAGAACGCCAACCGGTAGTCTGCCCTGCATTAAGCTGCCAGTCCTGGAAGACGACCTGGTCGTCTAAGTCCTGCACACCGTTGCCGTTGTCGTACTCGCGGTAGTCGTACTCAGCCTCTTCGAACTTCAGCCCATAACGGGCCGTGCGGTGGACATAGGATTCGACACCTTCCACCGGATAAGCCATAGACCACTCGTCAAAGAAGCATTTCTCTGGATCTGTGGGATGGGGCTCCCACCGAAACACACCAAAGCCATCCGCAGATGCCCCAAACGCGATGTTGGGGAAGATGGTGGTAAAAGGGCTTTCCGTGAGCTCCTCGTCAGTTAGGTTCTCGTAATGGAGATGGCCCTTCTCTTTCCAGAGTTTTCGTTTGGCCGCCTTCAGATCCAGCCATCCTTGGATGGCCTTGGTCTCGTAGTCAGGATATTCATTCGGATCGATACCCCAATATTCGAGCTCCCGATCCCACGGGTGAGGCTCGCCTTCCGGCACCCGATCGCGAACCGATGGGCGGCCCATCTGCACGATTCGATTGTTGCCCATGGGATACATCTCGTAGTACGAGGAAAAGTGATCCTGGTCGATGATGGGCGGCACCTGAGGGTGCGCGGTGCGAGTATGGTACGACTCATTGAAGTTGTCGGACCAGAACTTCCAATTGCACTCCAGCGCCACCCGAATCCACCGGGCTCGCACGGTTTTTTCAAACTGGTGGTTTTTGTAGATCTCTGGCCAAGGCTCTAAATACTTGTACAAGTCTGGGGCCTCATCATCCATGGTGTACCACACCAGGCCTGCCCAGGTATCCACGCGCACTTCCACGAGGCGTATCTTGCCCAC
The DNA here is from genome assembly GCA_002348385.1 of Gammaproteobacteria bacterium UBA2965. GTDB lineage: Bacteria > Pseudomonadota > Gammaproteobacteria > Pseudomonadales > Azotimanducaceae > UBA2965. The sequence continues at coordinate 186,177 of DEBD01000037.1, forward strand.
CGGATCTTCCGGGTAGTCATCTCGGTCGCATGCATCGAGCAGCGAACCATCCATGTCCCACTTCCAGCCGTGGTACGGACAGAACAGGCTCTCCTGCGAGCCATACTGTCCCCACACCAATCGTTGTGCCCGGTGGCCGCAGGCGTTGTAAAAACCTTTGAGGGAACCATCTTTCTGCTTTGCGATAATTACCGACTCATGCATGAAATCATGCACGATGTAGTCGCCGGGCTCCTGCAGCTGCTGCTCACGCCCTGCAATGTGCCAGATCTTGGTCCACAGCTGGTCCCATTCCTTCTCCATCCACTCCTTGCTGTAGTAGCGCTCGGGAGTGATCGGATCACCGCGCAGATTAGTGCGGTCTTTACCGTCCATGGCCAATGGATGCTTGAGCGCGTCGTTCATATGCTATTCCCCTTCCCCTGCGGTCAAAGAAAACCGGATGCTTATCAGGACTGTAACAGCGAAAACACCCCATGTCGCGACCTCATATGATACTCAAGACGCATAAATACCTCCGACCAACACAACTGTTCCAGAAACCCCCAATGATGGTGCGCCGCGGAGCAGGTCAGGCGTCGTTTTTCACTCGCAAAACACCGAATTTCGCGCTTCCGATAGCGCCCAAAGAACATCATCGCCAGCCACCTGATGCCTCTGTTTGAAACGTCAAAAAAGCAGTGTTTTTGCTGTCAAAAGCGGTATATTTGCTGTTGGAAGCAGTAATTTTTACCTGGTAGATGGTTGTCCTGCGGTCTCCGCCTTACCAACGTAATCTAACCTCGAGGGAAAATGATGCGTAGCCGAATATTACAGATTGCAATCAGTGCGGCCGTTCTTGCCGCCATAGTCGTTATAGACACTGTCCCGATACAAGCCGCCGAAATCGAAGAAATTATCGTCACCGCTCGTAAGCGGGAGGAGTCGCTGCAAGACGTTCCCGTAGCCATTCAAGCGATAACCAGAGAGAAAATTGAGCGCTACGACGCCGACAATCTCTCGGAAATCGCCGACATGGCCAACAACGTGATCATCGCGGGTGGCACCAATGGCGCAGGCGGGTCATTCATCATCCGCGGGCTCGGTTCTAACGCCGGGGATTCAGGAATCTCCGCTAGCGTGGCGACTAACATAGACGGTGTGCAGTCGGAACGAGGCTTTATCGCTCGCACCGCGTTCTTCGACGTGGAATCGGTGCAATTCCTCAAGGGACCTCAGGCACTTTTCTTCGGCAAGAATAGCCCGGCCGGCGTGGTAGGTGTGGTAACCGCCAACCCCAGCGACCAATTTGAAGCCAAGGTCAGTGTTGGCTACGAACCGGAAGCGAACGAGCAGGTCTATGAGGGGATGATCTCGGGCCCGCTGACCGACACCTTGGGCGCGCGCCTGGCGTTTCGCTACACCGATATCGGTGGCTGGATCAAGAACAATGCGGAATTTGTGGAGAACAGCAACGGCGAGGCAATTCAGGGCACTGCCGACAATCCTTTCATGGTATTGGGTTTCTGGCCCGCCGACGAGAGCTACTATGACTTGCCCGGCGCCACTAGGGATATTGGCGAGGTAACCGCAATAACGGCACGCCTTACCTTAGAGTGGAACCCTACCGATAATTTTCGCGCGCGCGCCAAACTCACAATCGCCGACGAGGAAAGCGATGGCTTGGTGGCTGGTGAATTCGCAAGTTGCACCGACCCGACCAATCCCAGGGTCGCGCCCATCGCCCGACCCATCCTGTCGTCGCCGAACCATGACTGCAAGTTGAACAATCAAACGTCCCAGGGAAACCTGCCTCCAGAGGTGGCGGCAGGCTGGAATAACAATCAAAACGGCGAGTTGGGCGACGGCTATTTCAGTAATTACGAAGCCCAGATATTCACACTGGATCTGCAGTACCAGCAGGATTGGGGAACGATCAACGCAGTCACCGGTTACTTGGCCTACGATTTCGACGGTTGGGACAATTTTGGCGGTTTGGACTACCCCTTCTTCGTCGGCTTCAATCCGGATGACCACGAACAGTTTTCTCAGGAAATTAGACTCGCTACGACCCTGGATAGCCCGTTCAACTTCATGATCGGTGCTTATTACGAAACTTTTGAACGCCAACACGAAAACGCCAGCAAGCTGGGATTGTTCGGGCGCGATCCTGTAAGAGGATTCACCAACGACCAACACGTAGTCCAGTTTACCGAGGGCGATGCCTGGTCGGTATTCGGACAGGTGATTTGGGACATTACCGATCAGTGGGAACTTGCAGCGGGCTTGCGCTACGTTGACGACGAAAAAGACGGAACTCAGCGTCACGAATATGTGCACCCATTCTTGGCCATCATAGGCTGGTATCCTGAAGGGGTAGACATCGTCGCCGGCACAAGCGACACCGATGTCGCCCCGGAGGTTACCCTGACATGGCGCCCGAATGCCGATGTCACGGTATGGGGTGCATGGAAAAATGGCTACAAGGCTGGCGGCTACTCAGCCCCCACGGTGCTAACCAATACATTCGGACCTGACAACATTACCTTTGGTGAGGAAGACGCCGAGGGTTTCGAGATTGGCGTGAAAACGACCCTGTTGGAAGGCCGTATGCGCCTGAATATCACTGCCTACGACTATGAGTTCAGAGATCTTCAGGTAAGCCAATTCCGCCCAGAGACGACGACCTTCGTCATCGGGAATGCGGCATCAGCATCCACAAAAGGCATCGAATTCGACGTGGCTTTTCAGGCTACAGATCAACTTCAGCTGTATGCCGAGTTTGGTTTTAACAACGCCAAACAGGATAGCTATCCGAATGTTGCCTGCTATGCCTTCCAAACCGTGGAAGCGGGCTGTATCGATGGCTTCCAGGACCTTAGCGGGAAGAGACTGGCAAACGCACCGAAACTAACCGGTTCTATGGGATTCGAGTTTGTCCGGCCCGTAGGCGCTAACTGGATCGCGACGATTTCGGGTGAAACCATTTATACCGACAAATACAAAACCGCGGCCAATGGCGAGCCCCGCGCGGTGCAGCCCAGCTTCTGGCGCCTTCGCGCCAGAGCCGGAATATCGAGCGCGGACGGCACGTGGGACTTCTCTGTAATCGGCCGTAATCTCACAGACAAGATTTGGCCAATCGGGGGGGCACGCCCAGGCGCGCTTACTACCGCTGACCAGGGTGGAGGCGGCAACAGACCGCGCTCGATCCTGTTTCAGGCGACTTATAGGATCTAACAACACACACCCCGACGATTGGCTCAAAGCTTTCGGTTGTTGGGGTGGTCTTATCGATTGCTGGTGCGGCCGAGTCCGGCCGCACCAGTTGACTGACAGCAAATTGGGAGGCACACCATGGCTACGTCGCAGAAAGCCCTGCGCACCATCGACGACCCGTTCCACGCGCTGCTTGAGGCCGACACCCACGCCAGCAATATCACCTCGGCCATGCACGTCGACAATCCCATCGAGCCGGGTCCCGCACTCATCGACAAGAACCGCTACATCTCGCGCGAATACCACGAGCTAGAGAAGAAGCACCTGTGGTCACGCGTGTGGCAGCAGGCTGCACACGAAGACGACTTTCCCAATGTGGGTGATGTGGTGCCCTACGACATTGTCGACCAATCATACCTAGTGGTTCGTATTGGGGAGGACGAGTACAAGGCCTATCACAATGCTTGCCTGCACCGTGGGCGCAAGCTCCGTGAATCCCGCGCCAAGGGACTCGATGAATTGCGCTGCGCGTTCCACGGCTGGGCATGGGAATTGGACGGCAGCCTCAAGCAGGTGCCTTGTGCATACGACTACACGGACTTGGATCGGGAGGCGGAAAGCCTGCCGGAAGTAAACATCGGCCGTTGGGGCCGTTACATCTTCATCAACCCGGATCCGAACTGCGAGCCGCTGGAAGAATATCTGGGCGACCTGTCCGGCGAGTTCGAGGTTTTTCCCTATGAACGCCGCTACAAGCGCGCCCACGTATCCAAAGTGATTCGCGCCAACTGGAAGGTGGTCCAGGAAGCATTCATGGAATCGTACCATGTGCTACTCACACATCCCCAGGGTCTTAGCGGCGGGGCCAACGACATGTGCACGAAATATGACGTGTTCGGTAACTACTCGCGCGCGATACGCACGGGCGCACTGGACGGTGCGGGCGTTCCGGAGTGGGAAGAGCTGCCTGACACCGGAAACGCCGTGCTCCGCCATCCGCTCAACGGCATGGTCTACGAAGACGCGGGCAACGAAACCGTCCGGGTCACCACACCCAAGGGATTGAGCGGCCTGTTCACAGCCAAGGGCAAATATATCGAAGGCGAGCTCAAGGACGCCAATCAACATCTGTGCATTCTCGTGGGCGGCCGCAAGGTGGCAGGCGTCTCGCTTACCCAAGGTGCCATGGCAAGAGTGCCCGAAAACGAAGCAGCGCGAATGATGGAGAAGCTGGGCAACAACGCCTCCCCGCGAGCTTTAGCGGCAGAGTCCATGCGGCAAGGTCTAGCCGAAGTAATACCTTCGGTCGCCGACACGATTCCAGACGTTGAGCTAACGTCATCCATATATCTCACTGTGTTCCCCAACTTCCACCCCTGGGGCTCATTCAACGAGATCAACTACCGCTTCCGGCCCAACGGCGACAACCACGAAGAATGCATCATGGAAGTAATGATGATGGCCCCCATGCCCGACGACGGAAACTTTGAGCCCACGCGGGAGATCCGCTACCTGGACATAGACGACGATTTTGTCGAGGCGGAAGCCGAGCTGGGTGGATTGGGCCCTGTGTTCAATCAGGACACGCTCAATATGCCATTCGTACATCAGGGCATGAAGGCGAGCGCAAGGACTCACACACGGCTTGCGGAATATAACGAAACCAAGCTGCGCCACTTCCACGGTCTCTACGACAAATGGGTAGACCTGAAGTAAGGCGAGTTAGGCAACGAAAGCGACCGGCCGACAAACCGATGAGCGAAGCGAGAACCAGTCCGCAAGACTACAATCTGCTGGGCCGGGAAAAAGAGACCATGCGCGACCCGTATGCGCTGTACAAACTGCTGCTGGCGGGCGCCCCGGTATTCAAAGAGCCCGAGCACGGCATCTATCTGGTATCGCGCTACGAAGATATCGTGGAAATGAAGCGCCAGCCCAGACGCTTCTCCAACCGCATGCCCACCGGGCCCATGCGCATGCCGAACGTGGAGGACCTGCCGCCGGAACTCATAGATAAGGTGCAGCAGCTCATGGCCGACAGCAGCACCCCGAACGCCACGCAGAACTATCAGCAGATCGCCACCCTACTGGCCGCTGACCCTCCCAATCACACCCGGTACCGGGGCATGACAAACAAGTTGTTCAACACACGAACGGCGAAGGGGTGGGAGCCGAGAATTAGGGAAATCGCCGACGAGCTGATGGCGGGCGTGATCGAACAGGGTAACGTCGACTGGGTGACTGCCTTTGCACATCCCCTGCCGCTGCGGACGGTGGGAGAGATCCTGGGCGTTCCCACCGACGACGAGGAACTCCTGGACAAGCTGTTCGGCGGGAAGACGGCGGGAGACGCTATCGGGAATCCGGATGTCATGCTCGAACGCCTGGTGGACCAGGTGAATACCGGCACTTCCACGCGCAACGAGTACTACCTGTTCTTCAACGACCGCATCCGGGAGCTACGCAAACGACCCATACCCGGGGATTTCCTGTCCGATCTGATTCAGCTTCCCGACGACGAAGGCAACACGCTGAGCGACGACGAGATACTGAGCGTAGTGAGTCACTTTCAGGTGGCAGGTCATGAGACCTCCACGAAAATGATCACTCAAGCGATGTATCAACTGGCCACGAACTTGGACCTGTTCGCCGAGATCAAGAAAAATCGCAACCTCGTCGAGAACCTGGTGGAGGAGTCGCTACGCTATGAGGCGCCCGTTCAGGGACTGTTCCAGATCGCAGAAGAAGACGTTGAAGTAGGCGGCGAACCGATCCCCAAAGGGTCTATGCTGATGACGATCTACGGCGCCGCCAATCGTGATCCGAGCCGGTTCGAGCACCCCGACACCTTCGACGTGCACCGCCACAATGTCCGCGCTCACCTGAGCTTCGGGGGCGGCATCCACTCCTGTCCGGGCAAACCTTTCGCCCGTGCCGAAGGGGTTCAGGGATTTCACAGCCTGTTCGATCGGGCCACGAGCGTGACGCTGAACGAAGACGAAGATGGCCTCGCGCGATCGCTGAGCTATATCCTGCGAGGCATATCAGAGCTGAACATCACAGTTATGGCCGCCTAGCCAATAACATTACCCCGCCAGACAGCGACGTTTTCAAGGCTCGGAAACAAAGCGCCCGCACAAGACGGAGCGCTCGAATCGAAAGACCCATGCAGGATAATAGAACATGTTTCAAGCGTGCAGCCCCTCCAACACAAGGCAAAACATGTCACCCCGCTTACGCGGCCGCAATCTCCTAAAACGGACGGTACGAAGCGCGTGGCCGCTAGTTTTAGCCGGAAGCTGCGTCGCCACAGCCGGTGAGCATCCCACCCTCATTCACGCAGGCAAGCTTATCGACGTAGTCGCAGGCAAGGTCCTGGAAACACAAAGCATCGTGATCGCCGACGGCAGGATTCAAGCTGTGGAAGCGGGCTATCGGGAAGCGGCGGACGCCATCGATCTGACCAACGCCACCGTCATGCCCGGCTGGCTCGACATGCACGTTCACATCGCGAGCGAAAACAATCCGAACCGGCGCACCGAGCGGTTTACCATGAACCCGGCGGATCACGCGTACCGCTCCGTGGTATACGCTGAGCGAACCTTGATGGCCGGCTTCACCACCGTACGCGACCTGGGCACCATGCACGGGTTGGCGCAATCGCTGCGCAATGCCATCAATCAGGGCTGGGTGGTGGGCCCGCGGGTCTTCACCGCCGGCAAGAGTCTGGCCACCACAGGGGGCCACGCCGACCCCAGCAACGGCGTGAACGCCAAGCTCAGCGAAGATCCAGGCCCGGCTGAGGGCGTGGTGAACTCTGTCAGCGATGCTTACAAGGGCGTGCGCGCCCGCTACAAGGAGGGGGCGGACCTCATCAAGATCACCGCCACCGGCGGCGTTTTGAGCCAGGCCAAGAGCGGTCAGAACCCGCAGTTCACGTTGGAAGAGATTCAGGCCATCGTTGCAGCGGCCGAGGACTACGGATTCAAAGTAGCCGCCCATGCACACGGCGCCGAGGGCATGAAGCGCGCGGTGCTTGCCGGGGTGCACTCCATCGAGCACGGCACGCTGATGAGCGACGAAGTGATGCGTCTCATGAAGCGCGAAGGCACCTGGTACGTGCCCACCATAGTGGCTGGCAAGTTCGTCGCCGAAAAAGCCGAACAGCCGGGCTATTTCTCGGAATTGGTGCGACCCAAAGCGGCCGCCATCGGCCCCAAGCTTCACGACACTTTCGGCCGCGCGTATCGCACCGGCGTGAAGATCGCGTTCGGCACCGACTCGGGCGTCTCCCCCCATGGCGACAATTGGAAGGAGTTCCTTTACATGATTGAGGCGGGCATGCCACCCATGGAGGCCATCCAGAGCGCCACCGCGTCCGCTGCCGAGCTGCTGGGCGAGAGCGACAACCTGGGCGCCATCACGCCAGGAAAGTTCGCCGATATCATTGCGGTGCCCGGTGACCTGATGGCGGACCCCGACCTGTTCGGCAAGGTCCACTTCGTGATGAAGCAGGGCGTGGTCTACAAACAACCGTAAGCAAGCAAACTGAGCGATCCGAAACCCAATAAGGCCTTCTACGGCTGGGTCATCGTGGCGGTACTCACCGCCGCCAATGCCATCGGCCAGGCATTGGCTTCGTTGAATCTGGGTTTGTTCATCAAACCCATGGGCGACGAGCTCGGCATCAGCCGCGCCGAATTCGGATGGGCCGGCAGTGTGCGTTCCATCGCCGGCGCCGCCACCAGCCCATGGATGGGGCGCCTGGTGGACCGCCACGGCGCGCGCTGGCTGCTGGCGGGTACGACGTTCATCGCCGGGCTGGCCGTCATGGCGCTGGCATGGATCGACGCAGGCTGGCAGCTCATCGCGCTGATCGGCCTCATGGGCCTGGTCGGGGTCCTTGGGCCCAATCAGCTCACTACCACGGTGCCGGTGCTGAAGTGGTTCGTCGCCAAGCGCTCCCGGGCCGTGGCCATTCTCTCCATCGGCGCCCCGCTGGGTGCAGTGCTGTTCCTGCCGCTCACCCAGTACTTCATCGACGACTTCGGCTGGCGGGTCGCCTGGCTGCTGCTAGGCGCGATCGCCATCGTGGTCATCGTGCCCACGTCGCTGAAATACGTGCGCCGCGAGCCCGAAGACATGGGACTGCTGCCAGACGGTCGGGTTGCCTCAAGCAGCGGCTCGGGTGATCTGGATGGCATCGAGGAATACAGCTGGACCACGAAACAGGCGCTGCGCCACCGGTCATTCTGGCAGCTCGCCATGGTGTTCAGCGTGGTCATGTTCGCCCTGGGCACCATGGCCCTGCACCGGCTGCCCGCCTTCGTGGAGCGTGGAATCGACCCCACCTGGGTCGCCTGGGCGGTGGCATTCGATGCAACGCTGGCCAGCATCAGCACGCTGATCCTCGGGGCGCTGGGCAGCCGCGTGCCCGTGCGCTACCTGGGCGGCGCCGGCCTTGCACTCATGGGTCTGTCGGCCTGGATTTTGCTGGTGGGGCGCACTGCGGAGGAGATGTTCCTGTCCATGGGCTTGTTCGGGTTCGGTATCGGCGGACTCCTGTACATGCAGAACATCATCTGGGCCGACTACTTCGGCCGCGCCCACGTGGGCGCCATCCGTGGCCTGGTCAACCCCATCACCATGCTGGTCTCGGCAACCGGCGCACCCATTGCGGGTTACGTGTTCGACATCACCGGCAGCTACGAGCCCATCTGGGAAGTTAGCATCTGGCTGATGGCGCTGGGTACGGTTGCCGTTCTGCTCACCCCACCGCCCGAGCCGCCGCGAGACGCTTAAGCCAAGTCCCTCTGCACGACGAATCGCGCCACTGGGTTACGCCGGCTGGTAGCTGAGATCGTCCTTTGAGCGCTTGCCCTGGTTGAAGTTCTCGTTCGGATATTCGCGGGGCACGTCCTTGATCTCGCTCCAGTCGTAGACCACCACACGGTCCGCGATCTTCCACTGACCCAGGCGCTTCTCGAAGCGGTCCACGTAGCGGCCACCGAAGGTTTCGAGCACGGTGGTGCCCTCCTGAATCAGGCGGTGGTAGGCCGTGAAATAGGTCTCCACGCGCGCGGCATCGCCATTCGGAAAGATGTTGATCTGATGCAGGTTGTGCATGGTAGCTTCCACCCGCCCAGCCATGGCTTCCACCACCCGATCGGCAAACTCAACGCCCAAGCCTTTGAAACCGCCGTGGTCATCGGTGCCGTCCGCGTGGTACACAGAGCGAATCAGCTCAGCGTCACCTCGGTCGACGCCACGGCAATAGCGCCTGAGCACCTGCTCTATCTCGTAGCGGTCCTGCATTTCCTGCGTCACGTCTGACATATTCCCTCCTGCGGGCTCACTATCTATGCGAACGGTTCAGTCCTACGTGGACAGGTCTGTCCCTAC
>DEBD01000037.1:196108-298165 GCA_002348385.1 Gammaproteobacteria bacterium UBA2965
GGACAGGTCTGTCCCTACGGGACAGAGTCCGCGAACGTCGAAGCGATGTGTCCCGTGTCGACGAGCCGTTGGTATTCTTGTTCGTCCACGCCGAGCAACTCCTTGTAGACGTATTCGTTGTCCTGGCCGAATGCCACCGGCGGGCGACGGATGCCGCCCTCCGATTCGGGAAACTCAAAGAGCGGCGCCGGGTACTTATACACACCGATGTCATCCGGGAGCTCCTGATCCTGGAACAGGTTGCGCGCCTGAACGTGGGGATCGTTCAACAGCCGTGACGCTTCCAGCACCGGGGCTGCCGCGATACCTGCCGCCTGCAGGCGGTGAAAAAGCTCGTAATCTTCGAACTGCGCGGTCCACTCGGACAGCTTTTCGTCCAATAGATCCTGAGCCGCAGCTCTACCCGCAGCCGTTTCGAGCTCCGGCCGCATGGCCCAATCTGGATCTCCCAGCTGACCACGCAGCGCGAGCCACTCCTCGTCATTGGTCACAGAGATAGCGATCCAACGGTCGAGACCGTCCTCAGGATCGCCGGGCGAGAGACAGGGATACACCCCGCAAGGCGCCTCACCATCATCCGCGTAGATGGAACGGTTGCCCAACGCCTCGCCCGTTTGACCGTTCAACGCGAAGTCCATATACGCCTGGGCGAACATGCCCGAGGCGTTCTCCGCCTGCGCCATCTCTATGAACTGGCCTGCGCCCGTGTTGTTGCGATGCCAGACGGCGGCCATGAGGGCAAACGCAATCTGCGCACCCGCGATGTAGTCCGCGGCGAAAATACCGCTGTTCTCCCCAGGCCCCGCGTCGCGATAGCCGCGCAGCAACTGATGTCCCATCACGCCTTCGAGCTGGGCGCCCATGGTGCGTGCATTCATGTAGTCGCCTGACAGGCCGTAGCCCGGCGCGCGCAGAAAGATGATGTCTTCCCGGTGGGAACACAGCCACTCATAGCTGATCCCCAACTTCTCCATGGTGCCCACGGCGCTGTTCTCAAGCACCACGTCGGAGATGGCCACCAGGCGTCCGAGAATCTCAAGCCCTTCGGGTTGGCGGATGTCCAAAGTAAAACTGTACTTGTTGCGGTAAAGGCTCACGAACATGGGATGGTAATTCCAGGGCCGCTCGCCCGGATCGTTGTTCGGTAATCCATTGATCCATCCCGCACCCTCCTGGGTCATTTCCTTAGTAAGGTGTGCCACGGGTACGCCGCGGGTGTTAGGCTGCCATACGAACTGGTTTTCCTGTTTGAGCACCTCTGCACCAAGGTCCGCCAGCAGCAGACTCGAGAACGTGCCGGCCCAGACGCCTCCGAGATCGAGCACGCGCACGCCGTGCAACGGTAGATCAGCCATCCGCGCCCTCCTTCGATGCGTCAGCCAAAACCTGCCGCAACGCATCTTCGTCACAACCCGCCGCACGCATTACTTCTGCCGTATGCTCACCCAGTAGCGGCGCCGGACGACGATAGGCCCAGGGGGTCTCGCTCATGAGAAAAGGTCGACCGGGGAACTCGAAGGAGCCCATCGGTCCGGTTTCGGCCGATTGCCACAAACCGCGATCGCGGAAATTGGGATCGTCAAACACCTCGTCGATGGTGTACAGGGGTCCGGAAATAAAGCGGGCAGCCCGCGCACGCTCCCAGACCTCCCTTTTGCTGCGCTGCGCCAACCACGGTTCAAGGTGACTGGTGAACTCCGCGATGGCCTCCGGATCCATCTGAATCGCCGGGTTGTCCCACTTCGGATCCTCCATCCAATCCGGGTGACCCAGAAACTCCCGCGCGTTACGAAAGCGCGCGCCGCCACCCGCCAGTTCTATCCAGCCGTCCTTACAGCGATATAAACCCGCCAGCATGCCTTGGGGGGGCGCCGCTGGCGCGCGCAGTGACTTGCGGCCGGAATACTGCACGCCCATCACCGTGGCATGCCGTCGGTCCACACCCACCAGATGGCTGTCCGCGATGGAAAAATCTACGTGCTGCCCAACGCTCTGGTAGCGCCCAGCAAAGAGGGCGCCCATGATTGCCGTGGACAACGCGGAGCCAGACAAAACCAGCGCCGCCGTCCCGTACATCTTGACCGGCTCCCGCTGCAGCCGTCCGGTGGAGTGCATCTCGCCGCCGAAACCGTACAGCACCAGCTCCGAGCCTTTGTAGTCGCGGTACGGACTGTGCTGACCAAAATTCGACACCGACACCAGCGGCAACCCAGGATGCCGACGATGAATTTCCTCCCAGCCAATGCCAAGCAAATCCAGCACACCGGGACGGAAGCTCTCCACTACCACGTCGGCCGTAGCGGCAAGCCGCCAGAACGCATCTCGACCCGACGCGGATCGCAAATCCAACACCACTGAGCGCTTGTTCGTGTTGAAGTAGAAGAACGTCCCGCTCTTCTCCGCCGACCGGTCACCGCCCTTAAACGGACCCAGCCTGCGCGCAGGGTCGCCACCGGGACTCTCGATCTTGATCACGTCTGCGCCAAAATCGGCGAACAGCTTGGTGGCGTACGGACCAACGATGTGCTGCGTGAGGTCCAGAATAGTGACGTCTTGCAGCGCACCGGTCATGAGCTTGACCCCAACACCGCAATATACGGCACGCGCTGACGCCACCCGCGTGGCAGCGAGTACCTCGTTTCCGATGTCGAAGCGTGTGCTTTGCGCGCGCCCTTTTGCATTTCCCCCGCCCAGTGTCGTTGACTTGCAACGAAACGCCGTGTTCGAATTCTAAACAGAAATATAACGCACTGCATAAAACCCCATGAAGAAACCCAACTTCCCGACGTCGCGCAGTTTCTCTTTGGAGCCGAATGCCAGCGCAGGATCACCTTCCGCACTGAGCCCTTACGTAGACAACGGCACCGACATATTCACTACCGAACGCTACCACGACATAGAGTTCGCTCGTAAAGAGTGGACTCATATGTGGCGCAAGACCTGGTCGCTCGCCGGGCTTGCTTCCGACATTCCGAACACGGGCGACTACTTCAAATACGACGTGGGGCCAGAGTCCTTCATCGTTGTAAGAACCGGTAGTGGTGACCACGATATCAGCGCTTTTTACAACGTCTGCCATCATCGCGGCAATCGCCTGATCTTCGATGACTTTGGCAGCGTTGACAAATTTGTCTGCGCTTTCCACTTGTGGTCGTGGAACATCGATGGGTCGCTGCTCAACATTCAGGACCGTGAAACGTTCCGTGAAGAAGTGGTTTGCGATAACCCCCCGCTCACCGAAGTGCGCTGCGAGATCTGGCAAGGCCTGGTCTTCATCAACATGGATCCCGACGCGGCGCCGCTCCTGGAGTTCCTGGACGTACTACCCGAGCACCTGGCGCCATTCAACATTGCAGACATGACAATCATCAAGGATCTCCAGACCGAGTGGCCCTGCAACTGGAAGATCGCCCACGATGCTTTCGTCGAGGTGTACCACGTGCAGAGCGTGCACCCAGAAATTCTGCCGTTTTTGAACGACTACCAGGTGCAGTGGGACTTATACGCCAACGGCATGAGCCGCATGCTGCTCAAGTTTGGCGAGGTGAGCCCCCACTTCGAAGATCAAGAGGCGGTCAACGAAGGTTTGAAGGCGCTTTTGGACGAAGCCGGTGTGGACCCGGAAGCCTATTCGGGAGAGCCCGACGGGGTGCGAAAGGCCATCCAGCAAGGCAAGCGCGAAAAGGCCCGGCGGCTGGGCCTCGATTACAGCGCCTTTACCGACAACCAACTCACGGACGACTGGAACTACTCCATCTTTCCCAACGTGACCTTCAACGCACACCCGGAAGGCTTGCTCATCCAGCGCTTCCGACCCCACGCGAGAGATCCGCAGAAATCTGTCTACGACCTCATGGTGCTGATCCATCCGGTGGACGATCCCAAATACCGGGTACCCGCCTACATGGGCGTAGAGGACGACGTGGCTATCTCCGGCAAGGTTCGGCCCGAGCGGCGCCACATCGCATACGGGGAGGAGGGGCTGGGGATGGTGATCTCCCAGGACGCAGTGATGATGGGCCACATGCAGCAAGGGGTGCAGTCGCACGGATACGCGGGAGCGCGCTATTCCGAACAGGAGCAGCAGCTGCGCCATTGGCACCTGGAGCTGGCGCGCTACATGAACGGGGAGAAGTAGCGCCGAAGCGATTCCGCGCTCGTGCCCGAACCCCGCAAGCGGGCGAGTGCGTAGAGCAAAGCCCATTCGGGCCGCCCACCTTGAATCTAATCCCGGATCAAATAACCTACCCAGGCGCCCCCAACGAAGCGCCCATTGGAGGATCCGGCCGTGAACTACACCGACGTCGTCAAGCCCGCCACCTACGCAGACGATAAAGGGCTGCACGGCCTCCTCACCCATATGCGCGCCAACGACCCGGTAGCATGGATCGACACACCCACTCACGATCCGTTTTACGCCCTGACCAAGCATGCCGACATCATCGAGGTGTCGCGCCGGAGTGACACGTTCATCAACGCACCCAGGGCCATCCTAGTGCCCAGACCCAAACCCGGCGAGGAGCCGCCCGAGATGCAGGCGCGGGTGCTTATTGCCATCGACGGGGAAGAGCACAAGGCGCTGCGCGGCCTCTCTCAGGATTGGTTCCTTCCAGAAAGCCTGAAGCGCTTCGAACCCGCCGTGCGTGAGATCGCCCGACAGAGCGTCGATCACATGCTATCCCTGGGCGAGGAATTCGACTTCGTTAAGGATGTAGCCGTGTGGTACCCACTCAAGGTCATCATGAAGATCCTTGGCGTCCCAGACGACAAGGGCGACATGCTGCTCACCATGACCCAGCAGATGTTCGGCGCCGCCGACCCGGACGTGACCAGGGATCTCACCGACGAAGAACGCGTGCAGCTATTTACCGACTTCTACGCCTACTGCGCGCAGGTGTGCGCAGACCGACACCAACACCCGGAAGACGATCTCGCCAGTGTCATCGCCAACGGGCGAATCAACGGGGAGCCGCTCAGCCAGATGGATACGCTGGGGTACTTTCTCATCGTTGCCTCAGCAGGCCATGACACTACCAGTTCCTCTACGGCAGGAGCATTGCATGCCTTGTTGGAACGCCCGGATCAGATGAAAAAGCTGCGCGACAACCCGGAGTTCATTCCCACCATGGTGGAGGAATCCATTCGCTGGGTGACACCCGTGAAGCATTTCATGCGCACCGCGACCGAGGACTATCAGCTGCGCGACAAGACCGTCGAGGCCGGGCAATCCGTAATGCTCCTGTATCCTTCCGCCAATCGCGACGAGGACGTTTTTGAGTCACCTTTCGAATTTCGCGTAGACCGGCGACCCAATCGCCACCTGGCGTTTGGACACGGCGCCCACCATTGCCTTGGAAACCTTCTGGCTAAGATGGAAATGCGCATTCTCTATGAGGAGCTGTTCAGCCGGGTTCGCGACATGGAACTCAACGGAGAGCCCAAACTGATTCAGTCGGTTTTCGTCAGTGGCCTGAAGACGCTCCCGGTACGCATGAAGCCCGCCTGATCAGCGGCCGCACCCTGCGGCCACCACGCAAAAAGCGGCTATGCCACTTTTCTGTCCGCGAGAGCCCGCTTGATGTGGTCGTGGCGCTCCTGGCTCAGGTCGTAGGGCCAAAACACCCACAAGGCCACCACTAGAATCAGCGCTATGCTGACGTAGACGGTTCCGAAATCCAAAAGCACTGTTTCGGGCACTTCACCTGGCTTCGTATTCACCGGAAAGCTGACAATGTCCAGGGCGAACCCCGCGGCCAGATTCCCCAATGCACTCGTGCACTTTAGGGCGAAGTTGTGGCTGCCAAAAAATACGCCTTCCTGGCGACGGCCATGATTCAACTCATGCTCGTCGGCAATGTCACCCGTCATGGACGATCCGCTCACCGCCGCCAGCAGGATCCCACCGGCACTCAGCGCGGTAGTGGTGACCAGTATCGGCACCAACACGGCTGGATCGTCCGGCATCAGACCAGCCAGATAGCATGCCACCGGCAAGGTTCCCGCACAGGCGGAAGTAGACACCCCGATGATCAAAGTTTTGCGCTTGTCCACCTTGCGATGCAGCGTGGTGATGAGACTGATGCCCAGCAGGCCCCCGATGATGCCTCCGTACTGGGTGAACTCTATGCCGCTGGTCTCCAGCTCCCAAACGAAAGTCAACAGGTGCATCGACAGCGCGCCTTGAATGCCGGCGTACACCGCGAACAGTAGCGATCCCCAGAACAAGGCAAAGAAAGCCTTGTTCTTGAGTGCCTGGTAGAGATCCCGATACACCTGAGCCAGGCTAAACGGCGGGTGATCTTTCGCGGCCTGGCTCAACATCGGCACCAGACGCTGGGTACCCCAACTGCTGATGAGCATCATCCCCATCATCACCACCGACGACAGCAAGGCGTATTTGAAATACGGCTCCCTGGTGAGCTGCGGCGTGCTGTTGTCCGGCGTCTCCACAAAGAAGTAGTTCCACGCCAGCATCACCACCAACAGGCTCGCCACCATGCCAAAGGCCGTACGCAACGCCACGATCTGCGTGCGCTCCTGGTAGTTCATGGTCATCTCCGCACCCAGCGAGAGATAGGGAACATGGAAGAACGTCAGCGCGGTGCGGCTAAGCACGGCAAAGGTGGTGAACCACGCGAACAGCTGAAACTCGCTCAACCCTTCCGGGGGCCAGAAGAGGAAGTAGTAGGTGATGCCCAGTGGCACCGCCCCGGCGTACATGAACAGGTGGCGGCGGCCCAGGCGATGCCGGAAGCCGTCGGACCACGACCCCACCGCCGGGTCGCTGATGGCGTCGCAGGCCACAGCGATAAACACGGCGATGCCCGAGTAGGTGCCCGACAGGCCCAGCACCTGGTTGTAGTAGAGCAGCAGCAACGTTCCGAAGCCGAACGACTTGATGGACTCCGCCGCCTGACCGAGGCTGTAGAAGCACTTCAGGCGCCAGCCGATGGTCGCTTTCGTCACTGATTCGGCCAGCCCACTAACTCCAACCAGTCGCTCCCGATGCCATACGATCCCCGGCGCGGACTCTAGCACAGTCACCCTGCTATGCTGCACCCGCAGCCGCTTTTGAGGAGCAGACAATCCGACTCGCCATCGAAATCGGCCCATTGCAGCCAGACAAGCTGGCGCTGACCACCCAGTGGGTAGGGCATGCAGAAAAGCTGGGCATCGCCATGGCGTTCTCCGCGGAAGCCTGGTGGAGCGACGCGGCCACCCCCTTAGCCTACCTAGCCGACAAGACCGAGCGAATCCATCTGGCCAGCGGAATCATGCAGACCACGGCGCGCACGCCCGCAATGGCCGCCATGACAGCGCTGACCCTGCACGACCTCACCGGTGGCCGCTTCGTGCTCGGGCTTGGAGCGAGCGGCCCCCAGGTGGTGGAAGGTCTCCACGGGGTGCCCTACCACAAACCGCTGACCCGTTTGAAAGAGACCGTGGCGGTGTGCCGGATGATCTTCGCTGGGGAAAAGGTCAATTTCCAAGGGGAAGTGTTCCAGCTGCCGTTGCCGGATAGCGAAGGCAAGGCCATTCGTGTGGCCCATGACCCGGCGGACATTCCCATCTACCTGGCAACCCTGGGCCCAAACGCTCTGCGCTACACGGGCGCCACCGCGGACGGTTGGCTGGGCACGTCATTTTCTCCGGAACATGCCCAGGCTCACCTCGACTACCTGCGCGAGGGCGCCGAAGGCGCCGGTCGAAGCCTGCAGGATCTGGACCTGTGCGTATCCGTGCGGGTGGAGATCGGCGACGACCTGGACGCCATGGTGGAGCGCCGCAAACCCGCGGTAGCATTCAACATGGGTGGTATGGGCTCCGCCACCACCAACTTCTACAACGACGCTTTCCAGCGCGCCGGATATGCGGAGGATGCCAAGGCCATTCAGTCATTGTGGCTGGCGGGCAAACGGGACGAGGCGGCCAGGCGCGTGCCCACGGCCATGGTCACAGAGTTTCAGGCCCTGGGCACACGCGACATGGTCCGCGACCGCCTGCGCCAGTATCGCGACGTGGGCGTGACCACGGTTAAGCTGGGCCTGGACAGCGCCGGACCCATCGGCCCCAAGCGCTTCGAGCTGCTGGAAAATATTGTCGATCTGGTAAAGGACCTATAGATGAAGCTCTACATGGTGCCGCTGGCGCCGAATCCCACCAAGGTCATGCTGTACATCGCCGAGCGCGAACAGCTTGGCACCTACATGGATATCGAGCAGATCGTGGTAAACACGGTGAAGGGCCGCCACAAGGAGCCCGAACACCTGGCGCGCAATCCGTTCGGCACGGTGCCCGCTTTGGAGCTGGACGACGGCACCTATCTGATGGAATCGCTGGCGATCATCGCCTACCTGGAAGACAAGTTTCCCGACGGCTCTCTGCTGCGCGGCAGCCCGGAAGACAAAGCCAGGGCGCACGATGTGGAGCGTGTCATCGACCTTCGAATCGCCGGCCCCATGGGGGCCTACGGGCACGCGAAGAACTCACCCCTGGGGCGCCCACCGGACCCGGAGAAGGCCGCGCAGTTGCAAGCGAACCTGCAGACGCCGCTGGACTATCTGGAGAGCCTGCTGTCCGACGGCAGACCGCTGCTGCTGGGAAACGAGGTGTCCATCGCCGACTGCACCCTGCAGGCGTCGCTACAGTTCATCCGCTACGTGGAGGCAGACCTGTTCGGTGATCGGCCGTTGCTGCGCGACTGGGACGAACGCTATCGGGCACGCCCCGCAGCTCAACAAGTCCTTCGCTGGTAATGAGCCGACGCCCTGCGTCAATTAGCGTTTGCCACCAAGTGCATAGCGAACACCGGCGGTGACAGACACGTTCTGCAGGTAGGTTTCATAGAAGCCACCATCAGGCGAGTTCATTTTGAAATCCTTGGTCCGCGACCATCGGTAGTCGGCGGTAAACGTGGCGCGCTGTGTCAGTACCACGTCAACTCCCAGCAAGGCCTGAGCACCGGTAGTGGTGTCCTTGTCGTGTATGTGCTGCTCTGAAAATTCGGCCCCACAAACTCGGAACTCGCAGACGCCAAAGACGTCGATATCGAACTTCCCATGCACCAGGCCCCAACCGATGCCCAGAAAAGGCCGCACCGACCGGCCCGGCAGGAACTGATAAATGACATTGGCCATCAAGCTGCGGGTTTTGACCTGGCCGTCGGCCAGGTCTTCACCCCGGAAACGCCCAAAGTCGACCAGCTCAACTTCGTTGCGCCGGAACTCACCTTCGATTTCGAAGCGCAGGCGGCTGCCCCAGTTGTAACCGATTGCCGCGATCACTGTGGGCCCCATGTCGTAGGCATCCAGACTGATAACGCCGCTGCTATCCGGCATCTCTACGTCGGAGTCTTCGGGAAACCCACCCCCAATGCCCAGCTCGAAGTACAACCCACGGGTCCACTGGCGGCGTGGTGGCGGGCTCGCGAATGGACCGGCGTTGGGCGCATGATATCTCAGGTGCACCCAGGCTGAATGCACGGTGTGGTCGATATCCAGATCCGCGCCGTTCACGTCTTCCAGGTTGGGTGACGGCATCTTGTAGTAGCGATAGTCAGCAGCGAAATCCAAACGCCGCGTGATAGGCACAGTGAATCCGGTTATGAGCTGGAACGCCATGCCCGATGCCGAGTCATCTACGGAAAACACGCGCGGGGCGTTCCCTCGCTGCTGCTGGGATACGACGTAGTCCAGATCAGTGTAGCCAATTCCGGCACCCACATAGGGGCGCCAGGCAATACCGATGGGTATGTCCCGGATCACGTTGGCCATCACGCTCTTTGCCCGCATGATGTCCCGATAGTCCGGGTCCACCTCGATGGAAGCGCTCGGCAGGTACAGAACCTCGGGGGTGTTCTCCTGAATCGAGCCATTGAGCTCCACGCGCCAGTTATCGGCAAATTTGGCACCCAGCGCGGCGCTCGGCCGCCAGCCCCGGCGGTCGATTTCCAGCAGCGAACCGTCTTCAAAGGTCTCCCGCTTCGCGTGGTCCCAACCGGCGCCCAGGCTCACGTACCAGTCGTGCAGCGGCTCCGCGCTAGCCGGCGTGGCGACCAGACATCCGATGAAAGCAGCCGTAGCGATGCGGGCGATGACCATAACGAGCCTTTATTCCAGTTGTTCTTGGTGTTGTTGCGACCCAGGCGCGATCAGTTTCGCGTCGACAGCCAGCGTGGCCTGCCGCGGGGCGCTACAGTACTACACTGTCCGCCAGGGCTGTAGACACTGAGCGTCGCCGCACGGCCGTGGGCTTCGTCCGTGATGATGAGCCTGTCGCGCCCATCCACAGTCAGGCCCTCGGCCTGACGGTGAAACTTCCTCGGCAGCCGCGTCGCGCCAACAACGCTAAACGCACTGTCCAACTCCAGCAGCAACCGTTCCTTTCCGGCCAGCAGCATGTAGCGCTGGCGGGTGGGCAACCACTCGATTCCTGACGGCCGAAGTCGCCTGAGCCGGTGGCTTTTGCGCACCGCCGATACGTCAACCACAATGGCCTGAGGGTCTGCCCGCAGGCTGTGGGCATCGAACCGATACAGATGCACTTCGTCGCGAGACGGATGGGGAGGCTCGTTGATGTATTTGCACGCCAGAATCAGTTCACCGCTCCCGGGCCGGGCCGCGAGCCCCTCAAAGTTACATCGCCCTTCGATGCCTGTGGTCACCCGCTGCAACCCGGCGTCACCAGCGTGCTGCTCAAGGTGGGTCCGGAACAGTACGCCGCTGCTGGCCAGCAGATAGACGTATCCGTCGAGAACCGCAACGCCTTCGAAGTCGCCCTTCACCACCGGGAGTTGGCTGTTCCAGAGTTGCGGTGGGGCCGGATCCATATGGCGCATGAGATACAGGGTGCTCACGTTGTCATCATGGGTGAGCACGGCGCCTTCATGGGCATACGCCAATCCCGATGGCTCCCGCAAGGAACGGGCGTACTGGTAGCGCACGTCGGGCTGCGCCAAGTCGTAGCACGCCAGTGCGTTTTTTAGGCCGTCGCCCCAAGCGCAGGCACTGAGGCTCACCAGCATCCAGGCGACGCGGGCATAACATGCTGCACAACGGCCACCAGCGCGGTACGTCATGAGCACGGCCTAACGTGCGAACAGGCTCTTGGCGGCGTCATAATCCATCTTGCCATTTTCGGCTCGGAACGATTGCAACACGCAGCTCAGCTTTTTCGGTCGCTTGTACCCGGCCAGGCGGGTTTTCAGATAGTCGCCGAGCGCCGACTCATGGGTATCCGTGACGCTACGCACTCGCACTACACCGGCAACCGCCTCACCCCACCGCTCGTCGGGCACGCCGAACACGGCCGCATCCAGCACGTCGGGATGCGCCTTGAGCGCCTCCTCCACCTCTTCGGGGAACACCTTCTCGCCACCGGTGTTGATGCAGTTGCTGCCGCGCCCCAACAGCGTGATGGTCCCGTCGGCTTCCAGAGTGCACCAGTCTCCGGGGATGGAGTGACGCACGCCGTCTATGGTGGGAAAGGTCTCGCGATTGCGCGCTTCGTCCTTGTAGTAGCCCAGCGGTATGGGGCCAAACGTGGCGAGCAGCCCCGCCTCACCGGACCCGGGCGCCACATCGCGGAACTCTTCGGTGAGCACCCGGGTGTTGGGGCCCATTGTGAAGGTTCCCGTTTCGGTGTTCTCTCCGGGCTTCAGCTCCGCCGAGCCCAGGCGAGAGCCCTCGGAGGAACCCAGAGAATCGCGAGCCGACGCATTGCCGAAGTAATCCAGGAGCGCGCGCTTATTGCCCGCGCTCCACATGGCGCCAGCAGACGTCAGCGCCTGCACGCTGGAGAGATCGTAGTCGCCGCCGCGCGCGCGCAGCTCCTCCAGAATGGGCACGCTGAACGCGTCACCCACCAGAGCAATTGCAGTCACCCGGCAGCGCTCAATCTCCGAGAGGCATTCCGCGGCATCGAAGCGGGGCGACGGCAGCAACACCACACATCCCCCGGCACACAGCGCGGAAACGGTGCTGGTGAAGCCAGTGGAGTGCATCAACGGGGCCGCCGGTAACACCACCGGAAACACGTCAGAATCCGCCACGCTCCGCGCATGCTCGGCGGCAGTGTCTCCCCGGGCAATGCCGATCACTTCTATGCGATTGTTGTGGGGCCACATGACGGCCTTGGGCATCCCCGTGGTGCCCCCGGTATACATGAAATAGAGATCATCCCCAGCGCGCTGAACGTCCAGCGAAGAGCCGTCTCCGCTCACACAACCCTGCTCCAGACTCTGCGCGTCCTCGCCGTGCTGACCGATCTCCGATTCGAAAAACACACGCACCTTCTGCAGCCGCGGCCGCAGCGCCTGCACGTGAGGGCGGAACTCCGGATCGTAGGCGATGGCCGCCGCGTCGGAGTTGTCGAAAATATGGTAGAGCTCTTCGTCCAGGTATCGGTAGTTCACATTGACATGGGTGAGCCTCGCCTTGAAGCAGGCCGCGAGCAGCTCCACGTAGGACGGGCTGTTGCGCAGATAGAACGCCACCTTGGCACCCGGCTCCAATCCCAGCGCCATCAGATGCCGGGCAAGCCGATTGGTTCGCTCGCTGAACTCGCGCCACGAGCGCGTGAGTGGCCCGTAGACGAGGGCCGGTCTGTCCGCAACCACCTCGCCCACCGCATCCAGCAGATCACCAAAATTGAGATCCGACACTGCCTTTTTCATCCAAACTTCAGCAAGCGCCGCATGATAGCGCCCGCCTATGCAGAAATCCGTATAGGTAGACCCACGGCGTGCGGTTTACCAGCCGCCGCGACATGACCGATGAATTCGTGGCCGTGATGCGCACGCTGTGGCGCGACGAGGCGGCGGAGTGTCATGGCGAACACTTCTAGCTGCAGTCACCCTGGAGCCACCCCAAACCCGCACAACCCGGCAAACCTCCCGCGCTCATCGACAGCATGGTACCGCGCACCTTCGACGCCATCGGCCGCTACGCCGCCGGTTGAATGCCCATCACCGGGCGGGCGAGCGGGAAATCCTTGCCAAGCTGGGTGAATTGACTCGAATCAAGGTGCTACCGGGCTGAGTAAATGGCTCCGGCCCAAGCCACTCGACAGAACCTGCTATATTGATCGGGTGGCAGAAGAAGCAAAAGCGCCCCCACCCCGGAGCAATTCCGAGGACATCGGGCTGGTTCAGGATGCTCCGGAGCTAGACGAAACCCCTTCTCCCACGCGCCTGCCTCGCACCTTTGCAGCGTTCGCCGAGTCCAACTTCCGATGGTACTTCGCTTCTCTGTGCGGAAATTTCGCCGCCATGAACATGCAGATGTTTATTCGCGGGTGGCTGGTGTTCGAGATCACAGGCTCCTACGAAAAGCTCGGCTGGATGACGGCGGCCGGCGGCGCGGTGGGCATCATCGCTGCGCCGCTGGGCGGCGTGGTGGCGGACCGCGTCCGCCAGAAGAAGCACGTTATCCAATGGGGCCAGTGCAGCAACGCGGCCATCACCCTGGGGGTGGCCCTGCTCATCGCGTTTGGCAGGCTGGAGTTCATGCATCTGCTCACGGCCTCGGTACTTCATGGCATTTCCATGAACGCCATGATGCCCGCACGTCAGGCGCTCACCAAAGACGTGGTGGGCGTAGACCGGCTAACCAACGCCATCGCCCTGAACACGTCGGGAATGAACACCGCCCGATTGCTGCTTCCGGGCCTGGCCGGCGGCATGGTCGCAGCCCTAGGCGGCGGAGATGGCAACGTGGACCCGGCCAAGTGGGTCTACGTCTTCATGACCGCCCTGTACCTGTTTTCGGTACTGGTCATGTTCAAGGTATCGGTGCCTGACCGGCCCCCGCCCGATACTCCGTTCGAGCCCATGCTGCGCGAGCTGCGGCTGGGATTCGAGTACGTGCTGGCCACGCCCACCATACTCATGCTGCTGGTCGGTAACTTTCTGATGGTGTTCTTCAGCATGCCGTATTTCATGCTGCTACCCGGATTCGCCAAGCAGGTGTTGGACGCCGGCCCGGATCAGCTGGGGCTGCTGATCTCCATCTCCG
The DNA here is from genome assembly GCA_002348385.1 of Gammaproteobacteria bacterium UBA2965. Taxonomy (GTDB): domain Bacteria; phylum Pseudomonadota; class Gammaproteobacteria; order Pseudomonadales; family Azotimanducaceae; genus UBA2965. Next base: position 210,121 of record DEBD01000037.1, read on the forward strand.
GGATCGGATCGCTGGCGGGCTCCCTGATCATCGCCTCAATGCCCAACCGGCATCGGGGCAAGGTGCTGCTGGGCGGCGGGATCGTGCTGGGGGTTCCGCTGTTGTTTTTCTCCATGTCCACCAGTTTCCTGCTCTCGACCCTGCTCCTCACCATCGTCGGGGTGGGCCAGGCCGCACGTATGTCGCTGTCTAACGTGCTGATCCAGGCCAACGTGGACGACGAGTTCCGGGGCCGGGTGATGAGCATCTACATGCTGGAGATGGCGGTGCTATCCGTGAGCATCTACCCCATCAGCGTGCTTGCCGACGTGGTAGGGGTGCAGTGGACGGTTGGCGCATCAGCCGTTGGACTCATCGTCCTGGTGTTGGCTCTGTTCTGCATTCCGCGTTATCGGAACCTGCAGTAGGGTTAGTCTAGCTCCAGCCCAGCTCGTCAAGTTCCCGCTTGAGTTCTCCCTTGGGTTCAGAACGAGCCGACTGACAGACAAGGCATCACTCCGGCAACCATTATCGACCAGGCCAGCGGGCGTGATGTGAGTCGATGACGTAGACATGCGTGTGCGTCAGAGGCGCATGGTGATGCGGGTGCGCATGCGGCTCGGCGCCCTCCCAGCCCTCATGCTCGTGCTGGTGGTGCTCATCGTGCACGTGCACATGCTCGTGATCCGTGGCGTCGTGGACGTGCTCGATGTGCTGCTCATCGCGCGCCGGCCAAAGCCGCCACGCACACAACGCTGCCACGAGAGCCAGCGCGCCCAACACCCCGAACGCCGCCTCAAGCCCGAACGCCACACCCATCCACCCGGCCAGCGGGTAGGTCACCAGCCAGCACAGATGCGACAGTGCGAACTGGGCGGCGAAGAATGCCGGGCGGTCGCTTGCGTGAGACGCCCGGACCAACAACCGGCCGGCCGGTGTCTGCACAAGCGAGCCGGCCATCCCAAGGAGTAACCACAGACCCAGCAGCTCCCCGTATCCGGGCCCCGACACACCCAATACGAGCCCAACCGCAGCCAGCACGCCGCCCGCCAGCATGAAGCCTCGGTCGGCATAGCGGTCCAATAGCTTAGGTAGTGACAGGGCGGCCACCATGGAGCCGGCACCCGTCGCAGCCAAGGCCACCGCCGTGTCCGCCTCCGACCCGCCCAGACGACCGCTTACGTACACCACCGTATTCACGATGACCATGGCGCCGGACGCGGCCGCGGCCAGGGAGAGCGCCAGGAGACCCTGCAATCTGGGCGTTTTCAGGTAGGCGCGCACACCGGAGAATGTGTCGTGGAGTGCGCCCTGCGCGCCATCCACAGGACGTGCGGTGGGCAGCGTAACGCTCAAGACCAATGCCGCCGATAGGCAGAATGCTAGCGCATTCGCGGCGAACAACCCGCTATAGCTCACCACCAGAAGCGCCAGCGCGGCCAAAGTGGGGCTTAACAGGTTCTCCAAGTCATACGCCAACCGGGACAGCGACAAAGCCCGTGTGTAGGTGGCCTCGTCCTTCAGTAGGTCCGGAATGGTGGCCTGAAATATGGGTGTAAATCCGGCCGAGCAAGCGTTCAGCACGAAAACCAGCACATAGACATGCCAGATTTCACTAACCCAAGGCAGGCATGCCACACAAGCCGCACGCGCCAGATCCAGCGCCACCAGCAGGCGCCGACGGGGCAACCGATACGCAACGGCGCCCAACAGAGGGGCGACGCCAACGTACGCGACCATCTTGATGGCCAGTGCCGTGCCCAGGACCGCACCCGCCTTGCCACCGGCCAGATCGTAGGCGAGCAGGGCCAGGGCAACGGTGGTGAGCCCCGTTCCCAGCAACGCGATCACCTGTGCCAGAAACAACCTGCGGTACGTCGGGTGACGCAGGGGGGCACTCAGCAACTCGCTCTCTGCACTAGTCACGGGCGCATGCTCGTCCGTAGTAGCCGCGAGATGGGAATTTCAACCATCCCACACATGCTCCGGCATGGGCAGGTCCGCCAGGTCCTCAGCCGTTAGGGGCGTCAGTGGCGTGATATCCAGCAATCCCAGCACCATCATCAGCTGACGTGCGTGCTGTGCCGAATGCCATACGGCCCGTTCCAGCACTTGGTGCAACGTCTGCTCGCCGAAATACGTGGTCACACTGCGCGCCAGGTCCGCTTCGCCCACCTGCTCCAGCCAATGGGTGAGTTCGGCTTTCAATCCAACGCTACGCGCTCCCAACGCCTGAACGGAAGCATTCGCATCGGGTACCGACTCGGCAAGCCTGCCGATCAGGTCTTTGCCCGCCGCCACCAACAGAAAGTCCGCCGCGATCTGAACCAGATGATTGACCAACGTGAGGTAGCTGCGGTCCCGGTGGGGCAGTTTGTCGTCAAGGTGCGCGTCGGGAATCTGCTCGGCAAAGCGGGCAGCCACATCCAGCACTCGGTGATAGCGCGCGATCAACTCTGCCGGACTGAGAACGGGTGTGGCGTCGTAGGTTAGCCCAACCAATTGCGCAACCTGGGCGAGGTCCACGCCGAAAACAAAGCGATCGCCACGAGAAACCACGGGCAGGCCGCGCATTCCCGCCGCACGCAGCCTATCCATGCCCGCGCTGTCTTCCACAACGTTGACTGACTGATAATCGACCCCACGGGCCGACAGAAACTCCTTAACCCGGAGACAGCTGGTTCAACCAGGCTGCCAATAAACGTATGTCTGCATCCGATCTCCCCCTGGATTATGTGTCCTGGTCTGCAAGTCCCGGACCAGTGTCCAGAACGATCTCCAAGAGCACGCCGCGCATGCGTCCCGGCAGCCATGTGGGCGCCGTTGGCCGCAACCGGGAAAACACATCCTCCGTATACGCCGGGTCATCCAACACCGCGCGGGCGCGACCGGTCAAGTATTCACCCTTGATGAGCAGGCGCACGGGCTGAGCGCCATCGCGGAACTGCCGCCACCACAAACCGTCAATACCGACGTACACCAGGTCTTCTTCGCGCAGATAATTCACGGGCAACTCCTTACCACCCGGCAAAGTAAGCAGCATTACGCGCTCCGATCGGGCCCCCTGGGGGTTCGCGCGCAGCTCGTCGATCACCGCGGGGTTAGTCACCAACCGCAGGTAGAGGATGTAGCCCGCGACGAATACCACGAGCGCAATCAACACCCCGACCACGATCTTCATCCGCGTGTCTTCCGAACGAATTCTATGTGCAGCTCGTTCAAGGCTCTCAAGCTGTAGTTCGGATAGTGCCGAAGGTCATTCTTGCCTTGTGCCAGCGCAAACTCCTCGATGCCCTCGACAAAAGCCTTGAAAGCCCAATACAGCTCTCGACGCGCTAGTGGCGCGCCCATGCAGTAATGGGTACCCGAACTGAAACCCAGATGCGAAGCCGCATTACGGCGCTCCAGGTCGATCTCGTTGGGGTTGTCGAAGTGTTCCGGATCACGGTTGGCGGCCGCGAAGCGCACCATCAGCACCTCCCCTTTGGCGATCTCGACGCCGTGCAGCTCCATGTCCTTCTTGGCCATCCGGGTGAGTCCCTGCACCGGGCTCTCCAGCCGCACCACCTCCTCGCAGAAGGTGCGCAGATACCGGTCGGGGTCCGATTTGAGCAGCGCCCACACTTTGGGATTCTGGGCCAGAAGCATGACGCCTGCCGAGATCGCGTTGGTGGTGGTCTCGGACCCACCCACGAAAGTGTCCTGCATCATGTGACAGTGGAGCTCGTTGTCATTGAGCGTGCGGCCCCAGCCGGGCACCGGCGTATTGACCAGATCGGACAGTAGCGTGTCGTCGGGCTGCTCACGCAGACGTTCGAAGATGGCCTGGAAATAGTGCTGCGCCTGGATCTCCATCTCGGTTGACCACAACACCTGCTCCTCGGTGAGACCGAACCCCCCTCCTTTGATCCATGCGTCTGTCCACTGCTTGATCTGCCACACGTCCTCGTCGCGGGCACCCATCTGCTTGCAGATGATGATGAGCGGCAAAGGCACTGCGTATTGGGACACCAGCTCGCAGTAGCCGTCGTCTATGAATTCATCGAGCAGCTTGTAGGCAAGCGCCTCCACCTCACCGTCGAGCTCCTGAATACGCTTGGGCCTGAAGGCGCTTTCGAATATGGAGCGCAGCTGCCGGTGCTCGGGATCGTCTCTCCCCGCCAGGGACGGCGCCGGCACCCAACCCTTCTCCTTGAACAGCTCGTATGCCCTAAGCGCCGCGCCCGTCAGGTTGTCATGGTCGTTGGACGTGCGCCAATTGCTCCAATGCTCGGTATCAAGCAGGATCTGGCGCAAATCCTCGTATCGAGTCACCACAAACAAGCCCGTGCGGGGGTCACGCCACACCGGTGCCTGTTCCCGCAGCAAATCATAGGTGGGATACGGGCACTCCAGCACCTCTTCGTCGGCCAGCTGCGCCTCGGCCAGCGTGGCCGGACAAACCGGATTTTCCATCCGGTTGACCGGCCGCTCCGTGTCGATCATTGGTCGGGAGCCGCCCCCAACTCCATGGCAGGCACGGCAAAAGCCGGCTGATCCGCACTGAGCTTCACGCGAACCTCTCCGTTTGGCGCCTGCGTCAACAGGTCGACCACCTCAGCGGCCATCACGTCCGGCGTCATGGCGTTGAAACCACCGGCTTTGAGCGCATCGGGAATGATGGCCGTATCCACGCCGCCCGGGCATATGCAATTGATGCGCAACCCGCTGCCTTCGTTGGCAGCCGCCACGGCACGCACCAGGCCAACGACCGCGTGTTTGGTGGTGCCGTACAACGGGTCGAACGGCAGCGGCCCCAACCCGGCGATGGACGCCGTCGCTGTGATTCCGCCTCCATTGTCACGCATGCGCGGCAGCAACGACTTCAGCCCGTTGAACACCCCATCGAGATTCACGCCGATGATGCGCCGGTACTGTTCCAGGGTGACTTCCTCCAGGGGCAGGAAGGCTTCACTCTGACCAACCGTCATTACTCCGGCATTCAGATGCGCGTAGTCCGGCACCCCCAATCGCTCGACGCACGCAGCGATAGCGCCATCAAAGTTGTCATAGTCCGAAACATCGCAACGGATGAACTCGCCACCGATCTCGGCCGCCACCTCCACGCCAGCCTGCTCGTTGACGTCCATAACGGCGACTTTCGCACCACCCTGTGCCAATTGCCGCGCCACCGCGGCACCAATGCCGGAGGCAGCTCCGGTAACCAGCCCTATTTCTTGCGCCATGACTACTCCTTTATTCCTCTACTGGTTGATACATCGACGGCTCACCGCCGCCATTGGATCGCCGTGGCCGACAGAACTGGCAAACCAGCGCCAGTTCAGCGTCCCCGTCATTATCGATATTGTGCTCGCACCCGACGGGCACCAGCACCGCGTCCCCCGCCTGCAGGCGCCTTTTTCCACCGTCTAGATTGATGTTGGCCGCACCACATCCTGCTGGCGAATGATGTAACCCCCCCATTTCAACCTCCTGCCTTTCCATCCAGTCTACCCCGCCGAGGCCTGGGCCGGGTCGGCGCAGTGATGATCGGGAAGCTCTAGATAGGCGTCCAGCATGGGCTCGGCGCGAAGTTCCGGCGGCACGTTGCTCACGCCTATCATCCGGTCAATGGATTCGTGGGCGTAGTAGATGCGCCGTTCCATGTAGCTGAGCCGATAGCCCTTGAAGCCCGGCGACAGTACGGCCCGCTGCTGCCACTCCAGAAACTGCAGGTCTTCGTCCATCACCACGTCCCAGAACGCCAACAATCCGTCCCAGCCAGCGGGACGCTCGCCCTCACCCCAATCGCGCCCAAAATGCACCACGTCCACCCGGGTGCGTGTCAGCGACAGCGGCCAGAACATGAGGAACTGTCGTGCAGTTTCTCCTACCGGTGTGATGATGTTTGGGAAGATGTTGTGCGAAACATGGTAGTCGCGAGCGATCTCGCCCATGGCGATGGCTGGCATGGTGCGACTCTGCCCGTCGCCGTATCCACGTCGCTCCGCTCGGTCCGCGGAAGTAATCCGCGTCGGGCATGTCATCCGCGTATGCCCGTTGGGTAGCAGGCCCATGACCGCACCGCGGTGATCCAGCGAGGGCCCCACGGTTTTGGGATGGATTCCCTTGATGTGGTAGACCTCCAAGAATGCGTCCATGGTGAGCTTCCAGTTGCACTCCAACTCATACGACTTGATCTGTGCGGGGCGAAGCTGGTCGATCTCAAACTGCTCGAACTCGCTGGCCATCATGCCGAGCCAATCCAACAGAGGCTCGGCATCTCGATCTTCGTTGACGAATATCCAAGGCCCCCACATCTCGCAGCGCACTGCCTGCAATCCGAGACAGGACTTGTCGAAAGGCTCGGGAAAGTCCCGTTCATCCATCACCGCAATGAGCGACCCATCAGTGTCGTAGGTCCACTGATGGTAGGTACAACGCAGGCTCGCCTGTGTGCCGGTTGCCTCGCGCACCAGCGGTGCCCCGCGGTGAGAGCAGACGTTGTAGAAGGCGCGCACGGTGCCGTCGCGGCCGCGCATCAGGAAGATAGGCGCATCCGGTATATCCAACAGCACGTAGCTGCCCACCTCGGGCAGCTGGCTCTGGTGCGCCGCATACAGCCACACCTTGCCCCACAGGTGCTCTTTCTCAAGGTCAAAGAACGCCTGGCTGGTGTAGCGCCCGGGCGGCAGCGCGGGCAGCGCCGGAAAATCCTCCGGAGGCCCCTGACGCTCCTGCTCCCGCGCCATGCGGGCCTTCAAATTGGCAACGGACAACGCGTCGTCCATTACATCCCTCCCACTGTGCCAGTCAACCTTACCAACTCGCGCGCGCCATGGCGAAACCAGCAAACGCTCCAGAATTCAGGGCGCGGGAGACCAGTCGGCAACCTCTTCCCGCACGATCTCCACTACCGTGTCTGGCTTCTGCATGGGAATGAAGTGCGTGCAATCGGCCAGATGAATCTCGCGGCCATTTGTCAGCTCCCCGACCAGTCCCGACCAGGTGGGCGACGCGGAAAAGTTCGACACCAGGGAATCACCAGCGCGCTCCATGGCGCGCACGATGGTCACCGGAATTTGCAGCGCACGGATGCTGTCGTAAACACCTCCGTTGGTCCGTGCCGTCATGTAGACCGACGCTTCTGACGTGGGGTGGCAGGCGAGCTCGAAGCCGCCAGATTCCGCCGGCACCAGTCCGAAGCGGCAGTAATCTTCGAAGATACGCGGCTCGTACAGAGAAAAGGCGCTCTTGGGTAGCAGCCGCTCCATCATTTCCTCCACTGAGGAGAAGCGACTACGGCGTTTGGCCGCCGGGTGCTCTGCGTCGAAAGGCGTGTCGGCATCGCTCTCGTACGCCTCGGGAGCGGCTATGACCGGATCTAGCAGCACCAGCCGCGCAAAGGCTTCGCACCGGCCCGCGGCGTCCACCAGCGCGTGGGCGCCCATGGAATGCCCCACGGCGATGAGGTTGCCAAGCTCACGGGCCTTCACGAAGGCGATGATGTCGTCTCCGAACTCCCGCCAGTGCTCGATCACCACCCGCTCGCTGCGGCCGTGCCCGCGCTGCTCGAACGCCACGGTGTGGTAGTCGTCAAACGACTCGATGATTCGGTCCCAGACGCGCCCGTGAAAGCCGGTGGCGTGCACGAACAGCAGCGTGGGCTTGGTTGGAGACGGCACACCGCGCTCGAAATAAGCAAGCTCTACGCCATTGAGTCGGATCTTGTGCAGCTCTGGTTCGGGCATCGCAATCTCGGTCGGGTTAACAGGTTATTCGACGCAAACCGGAGAGATGCTCGCCAACGCCCAGCGTGCGAAGCCCGTCATCCTAGCATCCTCTCCCTGCTGCCCGATGAACTGGACACCCACCGGCAAACCGCCAACAGCCATCAACGGCATGGTGACCGCAGGCGCGAACAGCAGTGAGCTGGGAGTGTTGAAAACCATGTCGCCGGTGGGGTTCTGCACCGGCGGCCCATCCGGAGGGTCGCCCTCCCATACGGGCGCGGGGCCGGGGCACGACAGCATCACGACGCCGTCCGCCTCTCCTGCCACCGCGCGGTGCGCTCCGTGGGCCAGTTCGCGCTGACGCAACAACCCTCTGTAGTCCTCGGGCGTCATGCGCTCCGCCAGCTTGATCCCGCCCTGTGTGCGCGCGCTGACGCCATCGGGATGCGCGGCGACCAGATCGCGCTGCCACCACCAGTTTTCCCACAACGTGATCATGCTCGCCACCTGGCGCGCGTTACGCAGACACTGCTCCAGCGTCTCAACCAGGGGGCTGTCCTGCCGGGTCACCAACTCCACGCCGGCGGCGGCAAGCTGATCAAGCACGCCCTGGTAAGCTTCGCGGACACCTTCCTCCACCCGCTTCCAGCCCTGGGATTGCAGGGCAATGAGCCGACGCGGGCGTACCGGCTCCGGGGTGCTGCCAGGGCCCACGATCCCAGGAAAGCCGCGGTCACCCCCGGCACGGCTGGCAATTTCGATGGCCACCTGCCACATGTCTTCCATGCAACCCGCGTGCACGCCATGAGTGCTCATGCTGGTCGGTTGCCGGTCACCACGATTGATACCGCCCTGGCTCGGTTTCAGCGCCACGTTGCCACAAAACGCCGCGGGCCGAATCACCGAGCCGCCGACCTGAGTGCCGATGGCGGCCGGAACGAACCGCGCCGCCACCGCCGCAGCCGAACCCGAAGACGAGCCTCCCGGCGTTCGCGTGACATCGAAGGGGTTGGTAGTGGGACCAGGTTGGAAGCCACCCAGCTCGGCGGTCACAGTCTTGCCGAGTATCACGGCACCCGCTTCGCGCAATGCCCACACGGCGGGACTGTCCTGCTTGGGAAAGCGTCCTCGATACGCTGCGCAACCCATCTCTGTAGGCATGTCCTTAGTGTCTAGCAGGTCTTTGATGCCCACCGGCATGCCATCAATGGGGGACAGCGGATTAGCAGCCTGCCACCGCCGCGTGCTGGCGTCCGCGGCGCTAAGGGCCGCTTCCACATTCAGCCTGACGAAGGCCTGCACGCGGGGCTCATGTGCGTCGATCTCGGCAATGCAGCGCTCGAGATATTGCCTCGGCGTATCGTTGCCCGCTCTGAAATCCGCGGTTCGATCGTGGAAGGTCAAGGGCTGATAATTGGCGGGATCGTAGTTGGCACTCATAACAACCGGTTTACCGAGTCTATTGGCGAAACTTCGTCAGGGCTGGCGATAGGCGCTAGTCATTAAATCCCACGAATATCGCAGCTGCGTCTATGGACTTGCGCTTGGAGACAACGGCATTGGCTGGAAAGGTCTCATCGGGAAACCCCATGGCCACGCAGATCATGATGACCTGATCGTCCGGAATGTCTGCATGCTCTCGCACCACCGGCGACTGCATGATGCCCTGGCTGTTAACCACGCACCCAAGCCCTCGCGACCAGGCCGCGTTGACCAACGCGTTGGTCACCGCGCCACAATCAAAGGGCGCGATGTCACCGCCATGAATGGTCCGGTCGTAGGTAACCACCACCGATACGGGTGCGTCGAATTGACGGAATCCGCGCAGCACCCAATCGGTACGCTTGGCCTTATCGTCCCAGGGTATATCCATGGCCTCGAACAGCTGCCCGGCGACTTCCTTTTGCCGCTCACGATGGACGCCACGATAAGCCCCATGGCTGCGAAACTCGCGGGAGTCCGGGACCCCAGCCAGGTTGCGTTCCGTATTACCTTCGCGAATCCGGTCTAGAGGTTCGCCGGTTACCACATAAAAATTCCAGGGCTGCGTATTGAGTGAGGATGGCGCGCGCATGGCCATCGCGATCACCTCCTTGATCAGCTCCCGAGGGACCGGGTCGGGCTTGTAGCCGCGAATGCTGCGACGCCCGAGCACCACTTCGTCGTATTGCACGAACAATTCCTACTTTATGCAGCCCAGTCGTATAGCCGTTCTGCAGCCGATAAACAACCGCCGCACGGTTCTCAGGCACTCACGCCAGTGACGGCCCCTCGAAACAAGCCGATCCGTCTGCGAGCTCCCCAACCAGCTCTGGGTTCACGACGCAAGCATGCCGCTCACCGGGTTAAAGCTGCCACTGAGAATGACCGTGGTTGAGCTTTCCGGCGGCGGCCTTATCGAGGACGACGCAAGCATGCCGCTTACCAGACTGTCCGAGCAATTCTCTTAGGCGCGCAACTTGCGAACGCTACTCCAACGGCAACATCACCGTGGCCGTACCAAAAACACCCGTTTCGTCCTTGGCATTCTTGGCAGACAGGTCCAGCTCCACAGCGCCGGTATCCTCGTCTACGTCGGTCACCACCGCGGTGATCTCCACCTGGGAGTCGGCCAGAAGGGGCGTGCGAAACACGGTATCCACGCAAGCCACCCTACCCGTGGGCGCCCAGCGGTGAATCATGGCAGTGAGAAATCCCAAGGTCAGCAATCCCGGTACCAGGGCTCCGGGCAACCCCTGCTGGCGGGCCAGCTCGTGGTCGGTAAAACGTCCGCCTCCGTCACCCCAACCTACCGCATCGGCAAACGCCGAGGTAACGTCGATCGAGGTGTCGGGTTGAAACGGCTCCAGTTCGGCGCCGAACTCCACGTCGTGCACAGTATTGATGTTCATGCGTCCGGACGCTCCCGTATCACCATGCGGGAGTCGCTGGTGGCCAGATGCTCGCCCGCCTCATCGTAGATTTCCATGCGCGTGACAATGAACACCATGCGACCCGATCGTCCGCTCTTGTCGTAGATGTCGTGCAGGTGCGTGCGACCGGTGATAGGCACGCCCGGGCGCACGGGCTTGTGGCATTCCACGGCCTTACCGCCATCCATGGGAATACCGCCCAGATTCGGAAAGTCGATAGGCAGATGTCGCCCTGAAGCGAGGCTACCGATAAATGCCGGCGGCGCCTGAAAATCGGGGTGATCCACGTCGGTAAATTCCGCGCGCGTTTCCCCGGACACTTTGCCCACCGCCGCAACGGCCTGGGCGTCGATCTCGAACGCCTTGACATCGAATTCGAGGTCCAGGAACTGTGCCTTGAGTGCTTCTATGTCGACCAAATCCGGCCCTCCCCATGAGAGCGCGGCATTATTCCAGATCCGACGCAGGCATGGAAATGCCACACCCGAACATAGTTGCGAACCACTGGTGCAAGGCCCTTTCGCTCGCAGCAGCGCTTCTGGCAACAGCGCACGGGGCCGCCGTACGCTCTGCATCATCCTCACAAAATCAACATTGTTAAGCGGCTAGCAGCCACAGCAGCGATCGTCGTCAATGGCGTGGTGGGGTAATTCGGCTGCTCGCAGCCGATGGGAACGAGCTTGTCTGCGTACTGGGAAGCGCGGAACTCAACGTGCGAGACATCGACCGCGACATCCTGTTGCCGAGCATTGACAAGCTTGGCGTACGCGCTAATCACACAAAACGCTGGCGAGGAAACGATCTGCAAGCCCAGCGCCTATCGTTCCTATGGTTATAGGCACTGGAATCGGCGACGACTAGCAAAGGGTCGAATACGGCCCGCGCGACAACGCGCAGCGACACGCCCCGACGCCTTCTCTAAACTCTTCAAGTACAGGACCAACGATAAGCGGGGATCACCATGTCCGACGTCGTCACCATAGCGGTCAGCGATCATGTCGCGCGCATCACGCTCAACCGCCCGGAAGCCATGAACTCCATGAACCCGGAACTGCGCTGGGCGCTGTCACAGCACCTCGACGAGGTGGAGCGCAACGACGATATCTGGCTTGCCGTCGTTACCGGGGCCGGAGACCGCGCTTTCTGCGCGGGCGCGGATCTCAAGCACCGCGCCCGTGAACGCGAAGCAAGCCAGGATCAACGCGACGAATGGGAACGCCTGATGGCGGAAACCACCCCTCTCACGGAGCGATGGCACTTCCCCAAGCCCGTCATCGCCCAGGTAAACGGTTTCGCGTTGGGCGGCGGCCTGGAGCTTGCACTGGCTTGCGACATCATCGTTGCCGCCGATCATGCGGAGCTTGGGCTGCCCGAGCCCAGGCGTGGGCTCATCGCCGGCGGTGTCGGGGTGCACCGCTTGCCACGCGCCATCGGCGTGAAACAGGCTATGGGCTACATGCTCACCGGCCGCCACATGTCTGCCGCGCGCGCTTTTGCGTTGGGGTTGGTCAATCAGGTGGTGGCTGCAGGCGAACTGGAGGCCGCGGTCGATGAATGGGTGGCCGACATCCTGCGTTGTGCCCCCCTGGCGGTGCGCGCGACCAAGGAAGCCGCTATGCGGGGGCTGGACCTGCCCCTGCCACAGGCGTTTTACACCCAGTACCCGGCGGAGCGAAAACGCGAGAACAGTGCAGACACGCTGGAAGGACCCCGAGCATTCGCCGAAAAGCGCCCACCAAACTGGCAGGGCAAATAGGCGTTACTGCGCGGGCATGCCGGGCATGGCCGGCCATTCGCTCTGGGGCTCCAGAGGCATCAGCGCTTCAATAAACGGAATGGGGTTACCGATGGACACGACGTAAACCATGCGCTCGGTCACCTCACCTTCTGCGTGCCACGCCCCTTTTGGAATCACCAACCGATCGCCCGGCTCGAGCTCAATGCGCTCACCATGCTCACCCAGCACATAGGACGACCCCTCCACCAGATAGCCGATGATGTCTTCGGGGTGGTGATGCAGCGGCAGCTCCGGTGACGGATCGGACACGTACGTGGTAGGCCAGTACCCGTTCTTGGCGATGTCGGCCATCACCTCCTCGTGGGAGCTGAAGTAAGCCTTGTCTACGGTCATCTTCGCCATAAGCGTTCTCTGCAGATGCTTTCCCGCCAACCTTAGTGTTTTGCACCGTCGCGCGCTAGTGGGTTGCGACAGACAAAGAGGTAGCCCTGTCAGCGTTGGCTCAAATGCGCCGCGCACTCCCACCTCTAGGGTATGATGCGCGGTTTCCCCCTTCGCAGGCTTGCCATGAAATCATTTCTGCTGCTGCTGCTCCTGACGCTAACCAACAGTGCTCGGGCAGCCGCCCCCGACCACCCGCCACCCCAGATGCCCGACCTGCGCGCCATGGTGGAAAGCCTCGCGGATGACGACATCGGCCTGCTGGGCAGGGTGCATTTTGCTACCCACACCAACAACTGGGACCGGTCGCGAGAGTTCTACCGCAAGCTGGGTTATACGGATGGCATGGGCGGGTTTCCGCTGACCAACACACATCAGATGGCCCGCGCCCTGGGCATGTTCGATATTTGCCAGTACGAGTTGGCGAAAGGGGAAGTGATACAGCTTGCTGGTTCGGTAAATACAGCAAACATCGATCTGCTGCAGTTCAAGGTCCCCTACCGGGACGATCCGCCCTACGATCTACCCAACCACCTCGGCATGGCATACGCAGCGCTGCTCACCACCAACCTCGCCGCAGACATGGAATATCTCAAATCATTGAATGTGGATTTCCTGTCGGAGCCCTACGGTATTCCCGGCGACCGCTTTGTGTTCTTCCGGGACCCAGACGGCGTCCTCTACAAGCTCATGGAGACCGCGCCACCCCATGGTGACAAGAATGCCAATATGCACCTCATTGCCATGCCTTACATCGGCATCAACGTCAGCGACTTCGAGAAATCGCTGGCCTTCTATACCGCGCTCGGATACACCAACCACAAGCCCCTGGCGGAGACAGGCACCCTGGAAGAAGCCCGCGCGTACGGCCTGGATAAGCCGTTCCGCATCAAGGGCGCAGACATCTCTCTAGGACGGGGCGACAATCACGTGTTGCGCCTGGTGCAGTGGGTAGAGCCGTTCAATCCCGAGCCATCCTATCCACCACCCATCAACCACATCGGCATCAATCGGATCGCTCTGATCGTCCCAGATCTCGATCGGGCAATCGCCATACTCAAAGCTCGGAACGTGGAGTTTCTATCTGAAGCCGCGCCATGCTGCTCAGGCACCGGCGAGGACGAATCCGGAATCGTTCATGCAATCGATCCCGACGGTGTGTTCGTAGAATTGGTGGGGGCCATGGCCAAGCGCCCTCCACAGCCTCAGCCGGAGGGGTGTCCGCCCCTGGAGATCAAGCTACCGCCCCAGAGCTAGCCGTCCTGCTCGCGATTCGGCTCGTTGCGGCTGGCCGCAATGGAGCGCAGGCTGTGGTTCGCCACCTTGGCTGATGACTCGAACGACTCGGATTCATATTGGTAGTCACGGGTGGTCGGCACGGAAAACTTGTCTTTGGCAAGCAGCCAGTGGTGTACCACCAGGTCACCGACTTCGAATGCGGTCTGAGACACCACCAGATAGAACTCCCACATGCGGCAGAATCGCTCGCCCTTGCTCGCAGCGAAGCTCGCGCGCTCGTTGTGAAATCGGCGATGCCACTCTTTCAGCGTGATCGCATAGTGCCCGCGCAGCACCTCCACATCGGCGGAGCTCAAACCGGTGCGTTCCACAGCATTGGCCACATCCGACATGGATGGAATATAGCCTCCGGGGAACACGTGACGCCGAATCCATGCATTGGTCGGGGCGGGACGCCCCTCGCTGGCAATGGTGTGTACCAAAGCAATACCGTCCGGCGCCAACAGCGCCTTTACGGCACCGAAAAAACGGCGAAAGTTACGGCGCCCCACGTGCTCGAACATGCCGACCGACACGATGCGATCGTACGTCGCATGGTGATTTCGGTAATCCTCGAGATGAAACTGCACCTTGTCTGACAAGCCGCGGGCCGCGGCTGCTTCACGAGCCACGCGCAGTTGCTCGGAGGACAACGTGATCCCCACCACCGATACGCCGAAGTGTTCTGCCAGGTGCAGCGCAAGGCTCCCCCAGCCCGAGCCGATATCCAGCACCTTCTGTCCCGGCTGCAGACTCAGTTTGGCAGCGATGTGGTTCGCCTTGGCCTGCTGGGCAGCTTCCAGGCTTATATCCGGCTCACGGAAGTAGGCGCAGGAGTAGTGCATCTCTCGATCAAGGCAGGCCCGGAACAGCGGCTCGTCCATATCGTAATGGTGGCTTGCGTTACGCCGACTTGCAGCGAGGCTGTTCCAAGACACGAGCGCGCTCGCCAGCCTTCTATGCCAGCCGTCCGAGCGTAGCTGCGGCTCCAGATTAATCCTCAACAGCGTGAGCAACGCATGCAACGTGGTACCTTCCGCAACGTCCCACTCACCATTGAGATAGGTTTCGCCCAGATTGAGCTCCGGGTTGCGGAGAATCTTCCCCAGCACGAAAGGCGTACGCAGATGCCACGTGGCGCTCGGCTCGCCCGCCCCGAATACGCGTCGCCTGTCTTTGTGGTCGACGATCGTGAGCTCTCCGTGTCGAACGAAGCGCTCGAAGAGCCCAAAGTCCATGTCCCCCTCCCTTCAATCAGGAGTGTTCTAGCGTGAATTTAGCTCTCCCCCATCAGAACTTCCAGTCGTTCAGCTAGCTTTCAGGTTGGCTTGGCAATATGGGCAGCAACGCCAATTCCGGCGCTAGAATAGGTTGCAGGCAACCATGAAATCTCATCAATTTTCCACGTTGTTGGCAGGGTTGTTAGTGTTTGTCGCGATTACACCAGAGGCAAACGCACTGTCCAGCACAAGCAATGAAGATTCTATCCGGGTAGGCGCCTACGGTAGCGTGAGTAACTGGCGGGCCGTGGCGCGCGACCAGCTGATCATCTGGAACGGTCCGTCGCGAGCCTATCTGGTAAAAGTCTGGCGGCCTTATGCCAACAGTCTTCGCAACAGTGAGACCATCGGCATCACCCGCACCAACGGACGAATCACCAAGTTCGACAGCATCCTTGTTCGCGGACAGAAGCTGCCAATCAAGTTCATCCAGCGAATCGATCCGCAGGTCGCCAAGGCCATGCGTTATCGCACATAGCGCCCACAGACCCTTAATCAATATCAGGTCGCGCGGCCCTCACTCACTAACGGTTCGGGCCCTTGCATGCCGGCCAGCTTGCGCGCCAGAAGCATCTGTGAAATGGTCCAGAACGTTTCAACCACCATCGGCCTGCCTTGGACCAAACCGACAGCTATACCCTGGCACGCGCCCAACGCTACCAGGCCCACCACACCAGCTCGTTGCGTAACAAACTCACCAACTACCGCGAGCAGAACGTGCTCGCGTCTGCTCTGCGCCTCGCTGGCAATCCAGCCAGCGTGCTGGACCTACCATGCGGCACGGGACGTTTCTGGCCGGTATTTCTGGATGGGGGCGCGAAGCGTCTCATTGCCGCGGACGGCAGCGACGGCATGTTAGCGGTGGCTCGTGAGACGCGCGAGCAGTCCCCCGGCCGCGCCGATCTGCTGTCCACTTCTGCTTTCGCAATCGCCCTGGACGACGACGCGGTAGACTTTGCCGCATGTCTGCGCTTCTACCATCACCTTGGCAGAAGCGAAGACCGTCAACGCCTGCTGGCAGAGTTGCGCCGGGTCTCGCGCCGGCACGTGGCCATCTCCCTGTGGGTCGATGGCAATCTCGCGGGACGCCGTCGGCTGAAGAAGCCACAGCCGCCAGTCGAGCCAGGGTACGGCCGTCGCCGTTGCCGCAGGCGCTCCGAGGTAGAAGCGGAGTTCCACGATGCAGGCTTTTCCGTGCGCGCCCATTTCGACTTATGGCCCTTCATCCACATGTGGCGTCTGTATCTGCTCGAGCGCGACGGTGCCGGCTAGCAAACGGGAACTGATCTCCACGCAGACCCGCAGCGGTACTGGCCTCAGCACCGTGCACATGGAGGAGGCCAGCCAATGGGGCGGCCCGCCCGGAAAGCGCGCCTACGTGAAGCGCCAGAGCGACTACTACTGCCGACCGGCCTGGCGCCTGTGGCGCCGCACGGCGCTGGTCACCCGGGAACACCGGGCCCTCAGGGCATGCCAGGCACTCGGGATAAACGTCCCGCCGATCCTGCACTACCAGGCCATCGGCAATCAGGCCACCCTGGTCGTGGAGGAGTTGGCTGATACGGTGCCCCTTGATTCGGCGTTGCACGAATTTCCGGCTCGCCGAACGCAAATTCTGGACACCCTGGGTAGGGCACTGTCGCGCCTGCACGGCGCGGGCTGGTACCACGGCGCGCTGTACGCGCACCACATTCTTGTGGGCCACTCACCGGAGAGCAACGTGTGGCTCATCGACTTCGAGAAAGCACGCCGTTCGCGCCGGCGTCGCCGGGAAGATCTGCGACGACTCTGGCGCCACAACCGCTATCTGAGCGCCGAAGACCGCAATGCGGTGATGTCGGGATATCGCGCGCGGAACTAGCGCCCTGCCCAAGTCAAAACAGGCCCCATTTACCACGCTTGGCGAGTGGAACCCCCTAATCTAACCTGCTGGGATACGCGGAATGCTTTTCGCAACTGCCATAAATTCGAACTGGCTGATTCCCGCTCCCGCGCTCGCCCGCACGTTGTCCCGGCGTGCGTATTACCTCAGCGTGATGCTCACCGACCGCGGCTCCCATGTCCAAGTCCTCCGCCTGACTCCACTTCAGGTGCTGCAGTAAGTCTGCATAGATGGGAACATAATCGACCGAACGATCAGAAAAGCGGATAGCAACCATGTCAGACGAACTCGCCCCCATCGCCACAGAGATCATCTACGAGGACGAACATGTCAGGGTATGGAATCAGGTGGTTCCCGCTGGCGGGCGCATCGAAAAGCACGAACACACCCACGACTACTTTCTGGTGAACGTCACCGGCGCCGGCCCCATCGACGTGACCTTTCACGATGGCACCGGTGGAGACTTCGGCGCGCACACGAGCTTCGTCCCAAGGCCCGGTAGAGCCGACTATATTCCCAGGGGCCATGTCGAGACGGCCCACAACCGCGGCGACGAGTACCGGGCCATTCTGGTCGAGCTGAAGCGCTCCTGATGGACAAGCCTAATGATCAGGAGCAAGCGGCTGCTTACGGCAGCGGCGTCTAGACCTATCGATCCGCTGACGTCAGGGAGGCATTGCCAGGCCGGTGGGCGCCTTCTACGACAGCATGGAACGCGACGACCGATACCGACCCATCTGGGATCTGCACCCCGACGCCAATGGTGTCTCGCATGACAAGCTAACCCGCTTGCTATGCGCGTGGATGGGTGGGCCGAGGTCCTTGCCCTGCAGGACTCTCCCGTTTCGCTGGTGTCTTATCTACTCCGGGAGTTGGCGGTGCCTGCCGAACGGATCCGGCAAACCAGACGAGTCTAGCCAATCAGGCGGGATCGATACGCAGGATCAGTTCGTCCGCCCCAATTTGTGCATTCTCGGCTGCGGCCAACTCGCTCACGGTACCGGCCACATCGGCAAGGATCTCGTGCTGCATCTTCATGGCTTCCAGCACCGCCAGCTTGTCACCCCGTTTCACCGAGTCTCCCTCAGCTACCGATATATTGAGCAACAGCCCATGCATGGGCGCACGTATCAGTCCGTCGCCAGCAGCAGACTCCTCAGAAGCCGCGCCACCAGACACATCGACCAGGCAATGGCTTTCCCCTCCAACCGCAAGATGCAGCACTTGCGGCGACTCTTCGAGATAACAAACACGCACAGCCTCGCCGGCAACCACCAACGTCATGGCTTCCGCCTCCTTGCTGCGCACAGCGATCTCCAAGACGTCCTCTCCAACCGAAACGAAATAAGTGTGCGCCGGTTCGCCCGGCGTGACGCGCACGATCAGGTTGCCATCGGGGTGCGCGTACTCGCGAACCGCCGTGCTGTTTCCATCGCTGGACCAATCGAGCAGTTCGGCGCTCACCGACACCGTCTCGCGCAATGCGCGTCCTTGCGCCAAGCAGTATTGAACCACCGCGGCCACCGCCTGCACCTGGAAAGTCAGTGCCGGCGCCTGGTAGCCCGCAGCACCGTAAGCCTCGTCGATGAACGCGGTGGTGGCCGATCCGTCAGCGAAGCCCGGCTGTCGAAGCGCATCAATGAGGAAATCGCGGTTGCTGGTCACGCCGAACAGGGCGGTGTCTTCCAGAGCGCGTACCAGGCGCCGACGGGACTCGTCCCGATCGGACCCGTACGCAATGACCTTCGCCAGCATAGAATCGTAGAAGGGCGACACCTCGTCACCCGTGGCGATGCCGGCGTCTACCCGGACGCCCTCGCCGGTTGCCGGCGCCCAGCGCAGCACTGAGCCGGTGCGCGGCAGAAAGCCGCGCGCCGGGTCCTCGGCATACAACCGCACCTCCATAGCGTGCCCCGTAAGGGACACTTCAGACTGCTCGATACCGAGTGGTTCGCCCTGGGCCACGCGCAGCTGCAGCGCCACCAGATCGAGCCCGGTGATGAACTCGGTCACCGGATGCTCCACCTGCAGGCGCGTGTTCATTTCCAGAAAATAGAACTCACCGGCCGCATCCAGCAGGAACTCCACCGTGCCGGCCCCCCGATAATCAACGGCCCTGGCGGCATTCACCGCCGCTTCACCCATTGCCGCGCGCAGCTCCGGGGTCATCACGGGACATGGCGCTTCTTCGATGATTTTCTGGTGGCGGCGCTGCACCGAGCAGTCCCGCTCACCCAGATAGATGGTGTTGCCATGGGCATCGCCAAACACCTGAACTTCCACATGGCGGGGCGCGGTGATGGCCTTCTCGAGGATCAGATCCGACGAACCGAAGGCATTCTTTGCTTCCGCGCTTGCCAGCTCCAACGCCCCGGGAAGCGCGTCGGCATCGTGCACCAAGCGCATACCCCGACCACCTCCGCCCGCTGCGGCTTTGACCATAACCGGATAGCCAATTTCCTGCGCGGCTGCGATGAAGCGGGCCTCGCCCTGATCATCGCCCTCATACCCCGGAATGCAGGGCACGTCGGAGGCGAGCATGCGCCGCTTGGCCAGGGCCTTGTCGCCCATCAGCTCGATGGCCTGCGGGCTCGGACCCACGAATATCAGCCCCGCATCTGCGACCGCTTGAGCGAACTGTGCGTTCTCCGACAGCAGGCCGTAACCCGGGTGAATGGCCTCAGCGCCGGTGTCCAGCGCCGCCTGGATGATTCGGTCGCCGCGCAAATAGGATTGCGCTACCGGACCCGGGCCCAGCCGCACCGCACGGTCCGCAATGCGCACGTGCGGCGCGCTCTCGTCGGCGTCGGAATGAACCGCGACCGTGCCGAGCCCCATCTCCCTGGCCGTACGCATCACGCGCACAGCAATCTCGCCGCGGTTGGCCACCAGCAGTGTGGTTATCGACTTCATTTTGCTCCTTAAGGGCGGGCCACGCCAAAGCTGTTGGGCGTCAGGGTACGGGCGCGCCCTTCCAGGCAGGTTTCCAGGGCAAAGCTCAACACTTTTCTGGTGTCGCGCGGGTCGATGACGCCATGGTCCAGATTGCGGCCGGACGTAAAAAACGCACTCTCCTGGCGTTGGAATATATCCATAATGGCCTGCTCCTGGGCATCTAGCGCCGCCTCATCGGGCTGCTGGCCGCGACGGGCCGCGCCCACCTCCGCCACCTGACGCATGGTGCGCGCGGCCTGGGCGCCGCCCATGACGCCCGTGGTGGCGTTCGGCCAGGCAAACAGAAAATCGGGCTCGTAGGAATGCCCGCACATGCCGTAGTTGCCCGCGCCGAAACTCGCGCCGATGTACATGGCAATGCGCGGCACACGCACGTTGGTGACCGCCTGTATCATCTTCGCGCCATGCTTGATCATGCCGGCCTGCTCGTACTCGGTACCGACCATGTAGCCGGTGATGTTGTTGAGAAAGATCAGCGGCAGGTCGGCCTGGTCGCACAGCTGAAGAAAGTGCGTTGCCTTGTTAGCGCCAGCCACATCGAAGGGCCCGTTGTTACCGATGATGCCGCAGGCAATGCCAGTGATGCTCGCCTGCACACAGATGGTGGCGGGGCCATAGCGCGGATTGAATTCTTCCAGGTCTGACCCGTCCACCACGCGCGCGATCACCTCGCGCACGTCGTAGGGCACCGTGTAATCCAGCGGTACGATGCCGGCGATCTCCTCGATATCCAGCACTGGCGGCTCATAGTCACGGCGCGGGATGTTCCCCGCGCGGCGATTCCAGTCCAGGCGTCCCAACACGTCGCGCGCCAGCCCAATGCCGTGGGCATCATCCTCCGCCAGATAGCCAATGAGGCCGGTTTTCTGCGCGTGCATCTCAGTACCGCCCAGCTCTCGCTCGTCGGCCACCTCTCCGGTAGCGGCGCGCACCAAGGCCGCACCACCCAAGGCAGCCAGGCCGTTGTTCTTTACACCGATCACGTAATCCGACATGCCGGGCATGTAGGCGCCACCCGCGGTGGAAGGACCGTGCAGCACCACCATGGTGGGGATGCCCGCCGCGCTCAGTCGAGCCAGGTTGCGGAACAACTTACCCGCCTCTGACCACAGCTCCACCTCGTACTCCATCAGGTTCGCACCGGCGCTCTCTACCAGGTGAATGAGTGGCAGCTTGTGCAGCAACGCCAGCTCCTGAGCGCTGCGTGACGCCGCCCAGCCCATGAGGGTAGCCGTCCCGGCACGGATACCGCTGTCGTCGGCCCAGATCATGCATCGCGCGCCCTGCACGAACCCGATGCCCAGAATCACACTGCCTCCCGGTACGCTTTCGTCCGGGTCGGCGTTCTCCACCAGATAGTTGGTCAGTGAGTGCAAGCGCAGAAAAGGCATACCCGGGTCGAGCAGGCGTGCCACCCGCTCCCGCGGCGGCAGCTGCCCACGCTGCTCAAATGTGGCGCGACGCCGGTCGGACGCAGCCACGGCCCGTTGCTCGAGCCCCCGCAACTCATCCACCAGGGCGAGCATCTGCTCACGGTTGCTGGCAAATCCTTCGGATTGCGCATCGATGCGGGACGTAAAAACAGACATCGAGCAGGCCCCTCCTCCAACTCTCGGGTGGGGCATCATAGACGATTTCAAAACGGTACAATACGCGCAACCACTCAAGGGAGGGCGACCGTGGCCAAAAGGATCGACTGGTACTACCACCGCAAGGGCTGAACCAGCTGCAACCGAGCATCCAAGTTTTTGGAAGCAAGCGACGTTCAGATCAGAGAGCAAGTTCCCGCCAGCCGGAAGCTGCAGGCAACCGATGCAAAGGCGCTGCTCAGCAAGGCAGCCAAGCTCATCGTGGCCAAGGGCAAAAAGGTGAGTGAGTTCGAGTTAGGCGCAAAGCCAAGTAGCGAGGCAGTGGATGCCATGCTCGGACCCACGGGTAATCTACGCGCACCCACCATCGTGCGCGGCAACACAGTGCTGGTCGGGTTCAACGAAGGCGTCTTCGAAGAGGTATTCGGATAGGGGGACCAACATGGACTGGGATCTGGAAACCGACCTGCTGGTAGTAGGATCCGGCGCGGCCGGGCTGACCGCCGCACTTACGGCCGCTTCTTCAGGTCTGCAGTCTCTGGTGCTGGAAAAGGCCGATGTTTACGGGGGCACCACCGCACTGTCCGGTGGCGTCATCTGGGTACCCGGCAACTCGCTCATGGGCTCGGCAGATTCCGAAGACGCAGCACTCACCTATCTGCGGCACAACATCGGCAACCGGGTAGGCGAAGCCAAGCTGTCCAGCCTGGTGCACTTTGCCCCGAAAATGCTCGACCACATGCTGGCCAACGGGTTTCTGCAGGTGGCCACCTTCGCGAACTTTCCCGATTACAACCCGGAGGCGCCAGGCGGGTGCTTCGGCGGCCGCTCTGTGGAGCCCAAGGTATTCCCAGGCCGCAAGCTGGGCTCTGCGCTGGGTACGCTGCGCCGGGGTCGGACCCGCGGGCCCGTTGACACCCTGACGGAGCTCGGCGGCATCGTCGGCACCATGACGGAGATGCGCCAGCTCGCCGTCATTCGCTCCAATCCAGGGGATGCCCTGAAGGCTTGGCGCGTCATTCCGCGCGGCGTATGGAACCGGGTCAGTGGCGCCAAGCATCTGGCCAGCGGCGGCGCCCTGATTGCCTGGCTGCGCCACGCTATGGACCGGGAAGGAATACCTCTGCGCCTGAATACGGCGCTGGTGGACCTGGTGGTGGAAGATGGGGCCGTGGTCGGCGCGGTAGCAGAACGTCAGGGAGAAACACAACGTATCCGTGCGCGCCGAGGCATCGTCATCGCAGCGGGCGGATTCGAGCACAATCTGGAAATGCGCAAACGCTTCTTCGGTGAGGAAACGACTACCCAATACTCCTCGGGATCCCAAGACAATACCGGAGACGCCATCAACGCCGGCATGCAGGCGGGCGCTGCCGTGGATCTAATGGACGACGCGTGGTGGGCCCCCAGCTTCATGGAACCAGGAAAAGGTCCTCAGATCGTCATCTTCGAACGCGGCAAGCCCGGAAACATCATCGTGAACGCAGGGGGCAAACGCTACACGAATGAAGCGCAACCCTACAACGAAATAGTCAAGCAGATGCAGGAGGCACACCGTGCCGGTCCTTCAGCACTCCCCTCATACCTGATCTTCGACCAGTCTCACCGAGACCGTTACCCGTTGGCGGGCATGCTGCCTGGCGTAACACCGCAGAAGCTCCTGGACAGCGGTTTCGTCACCCGGGCAGATACGCTAGCGGAGCTTGCGCAGCGCAAGGGCATCGACCCGATTGGGCTCGCGGACACTGTGGCTCGATTCAACCGCATGGCCGAAGCCGGCGTGGACGAGGAATTTCATAGGGGTGAAAGCGCGTTCGACCGGTTTGCCGGGGACCCCGCCGTTTCACCCAACCCCTGCCTCGCGCCCCTGGCCACGCCCCCCTTCTATGCGATGGATCTATATCCCGGCGACCTGGGCACCAAGGGCGGACTGCTCACCAACGAGCGCGCCCAGGTGGTTCGACCCGACGGCACTGTCATGGAAGGGCTGTACGCCGCGGGCAACAGCTCGGCCGCAGTAACCGGGCACTTCTATCCCGGCGCCGGCGGCACAATTGGTCCCGCCATGACCTACGGCTACATCGCCGCCCTGCACGCAGCCGGGCAGCTACCCGCCCCCTGAGGCAAGCCAGGCACGCAACTCTGCTAGCATTGGGCAAAGGAAGATACCGGGAGAACGGCCGTGGCAAATCTATCATCCATCGCACCCAACGCACCCTGCCAACCCAGCCAGGAACGGGAAGGCGTGGACATCACCCTGGCGAGCGGCAAGGACGTTCGCATCTCGGACGTGTGGCACATGGGTGGCTGGACTCTGCAGTACGTGCGACTGGCTGCCAATCAAACCCTGAACCTGGACCGGGACCAGGGTCAGGTCTACATCAAGGTGATTACCGGCACGCTCGCCAACATCCAACGGGAGCCGTTTGCCGGGCCGCGGCAGATCAGGAACACGCGGGTTACCGAAGATCACGTAACGGCCGGCAACGAAGACTCGATCTTTGCGGTATTCACCGAAACCGACCAGGTGGGCGCCAACGTTTCCTCCATGGATGAACTGGTCATCGGCGGCCCCCACCAGGAAGCGTTCCAGTGGCTGACCTTCGAAGACAAGTTCGGCGCCTTTGCGGAGGTGTTCAATGGACTGGATGCGTACATGTCCGGTGGGTTCCACCTGCTGGACGACGACGGCACCGAAGTCACCTACGTAAACCTGTGGACTGCCGGTAAAGGTGCCAACCTCACTACCCACAACCATGCCAACCCACCCAATCCGCTGGCCCCCGCATTTGCCGAGGTGCACTGGGTGTTCAATAACGGTACGGGGCGGGGCGGGATGTATGGAGCCGACGCACCAGACGCACCGCACAGCAACGACTACCCGATGCAGCGGGGCGACGAGCACGGCTCGTTCTTCCACGTAGAGCCTGAAACGGGCAAACCGCAGCACCTGGACAACGGCGCAGTGGCCTACCCCTGGCACGGCTGGGAGGCCGGCAGAGATGACGAACCCGGGCAGGCATACGATGTGGTTGCCGCATTCGAGACCAACCCGGATTACGTGAGAATCTCCCAGTAGACAGCGCCGGACACTCCCACAACGCCAGCAGCTGACGCCTTGCCACAGCGGCTGGCCTAGTGCGCCGCCGAATCACCTTCTTCAGCGGGAGGTTCCGGCCGCGTCCAGAGAAAACAGCCAACTCCCACCAGAATCGCGCTCTGCAACCCGATAATCCAGGTATCGACGCCAATCCACACGCTGAGCGCCACCATCACCACCAGGCTCACCGTGCCCATCCACTTCGCGTTACGCGAGATAGCCCGGTGCTCCTGCCAGCGGTGGATGGGCGGACCCAGCCGGTGATGGTCGAGCAGCCAGTTGTGCAGTCGCTCCGACCCACGCGCGAAGCAGAACGCCGCCAGCAGCAAAAACGGCGTGGTGGGCAGCAGGGGCAAAGGGATGCCGATGACACCCAGAACCAGGCTCACGCAGCCAACGGCCATATAGACCCAGCGTCTGGTCGCGCCAACCATTTCAGGCGAGCGCCTCCAGTACGCCCTGCATATCGCGAATCAGCGCATCCGGCGTTCCATCGCCTACTAGCTGGCTGACCGTAACGCCAGCGGCGCCTTCATCACGCAACTCGTTGAGTCGGCCAATAACTTCATCCGCATCCCCCACCACAGCGCGGGTTCGAGCCACCCATAGTGCGGCTTCGTCGCTGACCAGACGGTCCAACTCCCGCGCCGCCTGCTCGGCGTCGCGCCAGTGGCCCACGTCGCCCTTCGCGCCGGCCCTGTGCTCAGGCACCTCGATGGCGACACCCGCCTGGTCAAACACCTCACGGCCCTCAAGTTGGGCGAGACGCAGCGCCACCGGTTTAAGCAGCCGGCTGGTGGCTTCCACGTCGTCGGTGATTGCGCACATGGCGTAGACGAACAACGGAGGCGGCGCCCTACCCGAGGCTCGTGCCCCTGCCGCCACCATGGCAAGCTTTTCAGATAACCGACCCGGAGTAACGATGCCAGCGTCTGCCATGCGACCCACTCCATGGAGCATTTTCGGACCCGAGGCGGCGACAAAGATTGGTACGTCTACATCCGCATCGTGCAGCGATGCCTCAAAATCACCATATTTGACCGACTTGCCTTTTAATAGGCGTTGCAGCGCTAACACTTCAGCCTCGACCCGACTGGCAGAAGCAGGATGCATTCCATCGTAGCCCACCGCACTGTCGCCGGACCCATATCCCAAGATGAAGCGGCCCGGGGCCGCCTCTGCTAGCGCGCGTGCGGCACTGGCTGTAACGGTTGGATGCCGGCTTATCGGGTTGGTTACGGTAGGACCGATCTCTATAGAATCAGTGGACACAGCCACTGCACCCAGATTACTCCAGACTTCGCGGTAATTTAGCGGAGAATCCGGAAACCACGCACCCGAAAACCCGGATTGCTCCGCCAGCTGCACCGTGGCAACCACATCCCGGAGCGGTCGGGTCGGTGGAACCCTGATGCACACCCGAAACGCCGATGTTGGCCGCATACCTCACGTCCCTCGCAACCGCAAAGGACATAATAGCGCAACGGCCACCTTGCGCTGTGTTCAGAGAGTTCGGGAAAATTCAACGCTCAAAGCGCTTTATTGCATTGCAGGCATTGCCAGCAAAAAGACCAACGGCTATGCCATGTATACATGGCGCACCATGCAACCATGGCAACATCCATCAACGCGGGTCGGTGAGTTTAATCGATCGGAAAAGTCCGGAGACGCCCGCCGCGCGTTATAAGCACGCATGACGGAGCGTCTCCTATCCGGGTTTACATCTGGATCGCTTTGAGCTCCACGAATTCCGCAATGCCGTGAGGGCCAAGTTCGCGGCCATTCCCAGATTGTTTGTACCCACCAAATGGTGCGGCGACATTGAACGCACCACCATTTACGGACACCTGACCCGTACGAATCTGCCGGGCCGCTGCTTTCCCTCGCTCCGGGTCAGCGGCAAACACGGCCCCAGACAGACCAAACACGGAATCGTTGGCTATCTCTATAGCCTCTTCTTCGGTGTCATAGGGTATGACGCACAGCACCGGTCCAAAGATTTCTTCCTGCGCAATCGCCATATCGCTGGTGACATCGGCAAATACCGTCGGCTTGACGAAGAAGCCTACGTTACGACCCTCAGGCATTTCCGGACCACCGGTAACCAGAGTGGCGCCTTCTTCCACGCCCTTGCGGATGTAGTCCGTGACGGTTTCCTGCTGCGCGCGCGAGGACACCGGTCCCATGACCACGCCTTCTTCGAAGGCACCTCCAACAACCACGGATTCCGCGGCAGCTTTGGCAGCGGCAACCGCCTCAGCCTGGCCGCTACGCGGAACGATCAAGCGGCTGAGCGCGGCACACACCTGACCACTGTTGCCGCAGATCCCGCCCCCAGCACGAGCCCCGACCTCAGCCATATCGGCGTCTTCCAGAGCAACCATCGCAGACTTGCCACCTAACTCCTGAGCCACGCGCTTAACCGTCCCCGCGGCCAACTCTGCCACGCGCACGCCGGCTTCCGTTGAGCCAGTAATCGACACCATGTCGACATCAGGGTGGATACACATAGCTTCACCAACGGTGCGGCCCGGGCCGGTAACCAAATTGAATACACCAGCGGGCAACCCAATTTCATCGAGCAGTTCGGCAAGGTAGTAGGCCGTCAGCGGCGTGTCTGAGCTCGGCTTAACGACTACCGTACAGCCAGCAGCCAGAGCAGGAGACAGCTTGGCGAGAATTTGATGTAGAGGAAAATTCCACGGGGTAATAAATGCACAAACACCAATGGGCTCTTTGACGACGATCGAATTGCCGATCTCCTCTTCTTTTTCCATCTCGAAGGGCAGATCTATGTACGAACTAGTCACCCCTATACCCAGCCCCCCATGCATACCAATGCTCGTCTGCAATGGAGTACCGAGCTCTGTCGCACATAACTCGCCAATTTTCGCCGCGTTTTCGGTGACCTTCTCGCTCAACATCTTGATGAAGTTGGAGCGTTCTTGCGCTGAGGTCTGCGACCATGTCGCAAAAGCCGCTTTGGCTGCCGCAACAGCATCATCCACATCGCCGCCATTGCCAGCCGGGACTACTCCACAGACCTGTTCTGTAGAGGGATCGATAACCTCGATTTTGTCGGTTCCTTTGGGCGCTACCCAAGCACCATTAATGTATAACTTCTCGTGTACCTGCATGATTCCTCCTAATTCTTCTTAATTCGACCCAGACAGCGAACGTTACCGCTGTGCGCCACACATTGACAAGGCCCTTTCACCGATGAACCCGCCGGGGCCAGTGCAGCTTGCTGTTGGTAGTAGGAGGCCATGCCAATCCCAAACGCAAACGCATCATAGCGACGTCAGCCCGCCTATACGCAAAAACCGAGCTGCCAACGCAGCAGACCCAACCGCCGCTATACGCCATGGCCCGCTGCAATCGGGGAAACAGCAACTGCTTTCATCGGTAATCCGGTTTAAACGTCACATGTCCATCCAACTGCTCATCAGGCTCCAGCACAAAGACACCATGGCCCGCCGTCCGCCGACTGAGCATATTAAAAGCATCGGTAACATTGCTCACTGGCTCCAAGCAGAAGAAGTCCTCACCCCTGGGCACGTAGATCACCAGGTGGCCGAAAATCCCGCTGGCGCTCAGGGACATGGACGCATCCCATTCCGGCCATCGAACCACTAGATTTCCGACCCAGTCAGTGAACACATTATCGATCACCTGCCGGTTCAAGCGCACACCCCGAGCAAACTCTAGCCCATCAGGCAGGGGTATCCGACGCGTGGGCATCGAGCGCTCATCGGTCTCCCACATTTCGCCCACACCGGCTAGCACTTCCACCCCGTTCGTGCGCGCAAAGTATGGATGCATCCCCAACCCTGCGGGCATGGGCTCGTGCGACAGATTGATAAGCACCATCTCCACCTTCAGAACGCCGTCAGATAGAACGAAGCGCTGCTCTGCCCGATAGGCCCAGGGCCAGTCCCCGCCCGATGGGTAGTCAAAGCTCAGCCGCGCTTGGGTATCATCGCAATACTCCAGCGTCCATGGGTTCTGCCAGCCGTGTCCATGGATCGCGTGGGGTTCGGGCGGCAAATTGGGCGACAAGGCTACATCCCGGCCGGCAAAGGTAAATCGACCCTCATCGATACGGCTACAAAAAGGTACCAAGGGAAAAGCAGCCAGCTGCTCCCCCCTTGCCGGCAACAGCCAATGCAGCTCCCGATCTCTTAAGCGGGTGCAATAGCCCACCATAGCCCCACCTCTTTGAGGGCTCAGGCTAACCTGGGTATTGCCATCACGCAGGATCAACAGCTCCATGACTACATTATGGAGGTTGGTTTCCCGTGCGGGCCAGCCCCGCTAGACTGGCCAGCAGACCCAAGAACAACGAGTTTCGCATGCCCAACAACCTGCAGGTTCTAATCGACAAATTGCCCACGGACAAGCTCACCGCCGACACGTACCGGCTAGCAGAGGCACCCGCCCCCGTGCCCGAAGACGGTGAGGTGCTGGTGAAAACTACCTCGTTCGCCATCACCGCGGGCACGCGTGCCGGCCTGCAAGGGAGCGCCAGTTACGCGGGCGCCCCCAGAACAGGGGTGGTAATGAATGGCACGGGGGTCGGAGAAGTAGCCGCGAGCAATCACCCGGACTTCGCCGTGGGGGATGCGGTATCAGCACCCACCGGCTGGCAAATCTATTCCACCCATGCCGGGGCAGCGCTCACCAGGATCCCGCCAGATCATGAACCCGTGGACTATCTGGGACCGTTGGGCGTGAACGGACTCACCGCGTATTTCGGTCTGTTCGAAGTGGGCCGGCCCATTCCCGATAACACGGTGATGATTTCCGCGGCCGCCGGTTCCGTGGGCCACATGGCAGGTCAGATGGCCCAACAGGTGCCTACACGGATAGTAGGGGTCTGCGGTAGTGACGCGAAGGCGCGCACGCTAATCGATCGCCTCGGTTTCGATTCCGTGGTGAACTACCGCGAGGACAATTTTCGCCAGGCCCTAAAAGAGGCCACGCCGAATGGTGTAGACGTTTACTTCGACAACACCGGGGGAGACATATTGGGCTCAGCTTTGCGTCGCCTGAATGCAGGCGGGCGTATCGCCTGTTGTGGAGTGGTTTCGCAATACGACACCTCCAAACCCGAGCCGGGACCACGAGGGATCCCCGGCTTGCTAATCAACAAGCGGATCAGCATGACCGGTTTCCTGGTGTTCGATTTCGCCCATCAATATGAGGACGCTCGCAGGCAGATCGCGCAGTGGCTGGCCGATGGGACACTCAAGCATCTCACCGACGATGTTAACGGCCTGGAAGCTGCACCCCAGGCTTTCGTCGACTTGCTTGCAGGAGGCAACGTGGGCACCCGGGTGGTCCACATCAACTAGGCTACGCAGCGAAACTGCGAGCATAGCCGGAGAAAGCGACAAGGAAGGCACAGCATGCGCAACGCGCTCGCTAATCAGACAGCCGCAAAAGCAGCGTCAATCTCCGCCTGATATTTCTCCATGACCTTGGCACGCTTGATCTTCAGCGTCGGCGTCAGCAGACCATTGTCGGTGGTGAATTCCTCATCCACCACAACCACGGCTTTGGGTTTCTCAAAGCCTTTGAAGTCCGCAGCCAAGCGTTCTACTTCCGAAGATATGAGACTGTGCACATCCGGACTCTCACTGGCCCTGCCAACTTCACGCCCATGGTCCTGCGCCCACTCCGCAAGCGCCTCCTCTGCAGGCACCACCAGCACCATGTTGAACGGCCTGTTAGTCCCTTCAAGCATCACGTGGGCAATGTACGGTGAGAGCTTCAGGCGCTCTTCCAGCGGCGCCGGCATCACATAGCGGCCATTCTCCAGCTTGTACTGCTCCTTGATACGGCCACCGATGTAGAGATAACCATCATCGTCCAGCCACCCCGTGTCTCCCGTACGCAGCCCACCACGATCGGTA
The DNA here is from genome assembly GCA_002348385.1 of Gammaproteobacteria bacterium UBA2965. Lineage (GTDB taxonomy): Bacteria > Pseudomonadota > Gammaproteobacteria > Pseudomonadales > Azotimanducaceae > UBA2965. The sequence goes on from DEBD01000037.1 coordinate 240,902, forward strand.
AACACGTTGGCCTGTTCCTCAGGGCGATTGTGATAGCCCTGCATCACGTTGGGCCCGCGCACGATGATCTCCCCCTGATCCAGCGCTTCGGTGGCAGCAGCATCGATCTCCACGGTCACCCCTGGGATCGGCTTACCGACGCTACCCAGCTTGCGGTGACCAGGGTAATTGGTGGACACGATGGGGCTGGTCTCGGACAGGCCGTAGCCTTCGTAGACCATTATGCCCAGGGCGTCGATAAAGCTCGCCACCTCCGGTGAGAGCGCCGCGCTGCCACTCAGAGCGTAACGAAGGCGGCCGCCGAAGCGTGCCCGCACCTTGTTGAAAACCAGCTTGTCCGAAATGGCGAAAGCCAACCGATCCCCCAGACTCAACGGATCGCCGCTCACTTGCCGCTCCGCGGCGGCGATGCCTCGGTTCACGAGGTTTTGGACCACCTGGGGACGCTCGCGAATCTGCGCCGTCACCGCGTCGTAAATTCGATTGAAGATACGCGGCACGGCAAGCAGCACCGTGGGCTGCACATGAGGAAGGTTCTCCACCAGATTGGGGACCTCGTCGTTCAGGCCCATGGCCACGCCCAGACTCGCCAGCAGGTGCAGCTCGCAGGTCTGCCCGAAGGAATGCGCCCAGGGCAGAAACGACAACGAACGGTCGTCTCCACTCAAGGGCAACAGCGGCTGAACCGCATTGATGTTGGAGACGATATTGCCGTGGGATAGCTTGACCCCTTTCGGGTCTCCGGTGGTCCCTGATGTATAGATGAAACCGGCCAGCTCCTCGGGAGCGGGGAACTCCGGAGCAACCGGCGTACCGGCACTGGACAGGAACGACTGCCAGGACTGCGGGTGGTCAGAGGGCAGGTCGAAGCACACCACGTGCTCCAGCGCCGGGCAGCCATCCACTTGCCCGGCCAACCCACGCAGTGACTCAAAAATCTCGGCGCTGGCGCAGAAAACCAGCTGGGCGCTGCAATCGTTAAGAATGAAGCGCCACTCCTTCACCCCCTGGGCTTGATACATGGGCACATAACACGCGCGCCGACCGTATGTCGCGTATGCGGCGGCCGCCCACTCGGGACGGTTGTCCGCCACCACGGCTACCACCCCACCCGCGCCGATCCCGTGCCCGGCCAGTGCCGCCCGACAAGCATCCACGTCGCCAGCAAGGTCGCCGTAAGTCATCCAGCGCCATCCATCAGGCTCTTTGACACCGAACAGTTGCCGCTCGGAATAGGCCTCGCTGCTGCGCTGCCACAACTCTGCCAGGTTCCCGTAGCCGTCTGCGCGGTCTGTTTCGCTCATCCTCTATCTCCTATATCAACCCCGGGTGGCTGCGTGCCAGCAGCTCCTGGCGCATGGCCGGCGGGAAGTCGCACGCGCGACGTGCAACCAGGTCGAGTCCGATTCCCACCTCATCCAGCACAGCCAGCAGCCTGCCCGACGCGGCATCGAAGCTCCAATGCCGGAAACGCATGATTTTGCGACCGACATCGGCGATGGCGGTGTAGGTCTGCACCGCCTCCCCGGTGCGCGGCACGTCAACGAGCAGATGGCGCGCTTCCAGGGTGGCTATGGACACGTTGTCGTGGGAAAACCAGCCCTCCTCGGCCTCTTCATGGTTCGCCTCGCGTTTGGGCGGAGTGTCGGCAAAGGCCAGCCAGGGTGCGCCAGCGAGGTCCATCCAGCCGTCGGCGGTGCTCAATGCAGGCGTCACCTCATAACCCTCAAAGCGTGCCTCGATATTGTGCGCCGCCATATCGGCGGTTGTGAGATCACGCCGCACGGAATCCTGCGGCAGGCTGCGCGGCTCGCCGTGGGCGGGCCGCTCGGTAAGCAGCGTGTGCGCTCCAGCAACGACAGCCTCGGGAAAAGCAATAGGCGCAAGATCCCCGGCGGCCACCAGGCATGCCTCTTTGCAGAACGTAGCCGCCAGGTCCCCGGAATTGATGTTGTACAGTTCCAGGTACGCCCGAATGCATTCGGGTTGCGCCGACAGCACGCCGCCCCGCACGGCAATGGGCGCGTCCAGGTGCTGCTCGCGACGAAATCGGGTGTGACAGTCCGGCTGCAGCAGCCGGGCTCCCAGCCCATCCAGCGCATCGGCATCCAGGCCGGCATCTGCCAGCAAGGCGTGCATAGCCGCTGCGGCGTGGCGGGCGTATACACGCACATTCATATGGCCCAGATCGTCGATATCGGCAGATTGGACCCGCGCGCGATGGTACGTGTGCATGGCCCAAGCGTTGCATGCAGAGCCACCAAATAGCAAGAATTCGGCCGCCGATGAAGGTAGCATTAGCGTTCCAGGACGCCTTACAACAACACGAAAAGGGAAGGAATCTGCTATGGATCTTCAACTCCAGGGCCGCCGGGCTTTAATCACCGGCGCAACCAAGGGCATCGGCCGCGCCATTGCCGAGAGCTTTGCCAGCGAGGGCGCCAACGTCGCCATCTGCGCGCGCAACCAGGAAGAACTCGACGCCGCAGTCGCTGAACTGGAAAGCAAAGGGATCACTGCCTGCGGACAGGCAGTGGACGTAAACGACGGCGACGCCCTGAAAGGGTTCGTGGATGCCGCAGCTGAGGCGCTGGGGGGATTGGATTGCATCGTCTCCAATGTCACCGGTGGCGGCGGACAGGGCGATGAGGCCTGGCGTGCCAAATTCGAAGGTGACGTGCTGGGTACCGTGCGGCTGGTGGAGGCTGCGCTCCCGCACCTCGAAAAGTCGGACAACGCCAGCATCGTCATGATCTCTACCACCGCAGCGCTGGAGAAATTCATGAATGCCGGGCCCTACAACGCCATGAAGGCCGCGCTCATCCAATACTCCGGCGCGCTGTCTCAGGACGTAGCACCCAAGGGAATTCGCGTGAACACCATCAGTCCCGGCCCGATCTTCATCGATGGCGGCGCCTGGGACAACATCAAGCAGAACATGACGCCGTTTTACGACGCGACCCTGGCCGATATCCCCATCGGTCGCATGGGCAAGGCTGAAGAGATCGCCGACCAGGTGGTCTTCCTGGCGAGCCCGCGCGGTGCATTCACCACCGGCACCAACATCGTCATCGATGGCGGCCTGACCAAACGCATTCAATTCTGAGGAGCCAGACTATGAGCGATCTATACGATATTGCCGTAGACAAGATCGACGGCACCGCCACCAACCTGGGGGAACACGCCGGCGAGGTACTGCTGGTGGTCAACGTGGCCTCGAAGTGCGGGCTGACACCGCAGTACGAGGGCCTCGAGGCACTGCACGAGCAGTATCGCGACCAGAAGTTCTCCGTGCTCGGCTTCCCCGCCAACGACTTCGCTGGCCAGGAGCCGGGCAGCAACGAGGAGATCCAGGAGTTCTGCAGCAGTACCTACGGAGTGGATTTTCCGCTCTACAGCAAGATCCCGGTTACCGGCCCGGACAAGCATCCCCTGTACGCTCACCTCACCACTGCCGAGCCTAACGCGGAAAATCGCGAAAGCATGGAGGAGATGCTGCGCGGTTACGACATGGAGCCCACACAGCGCCCGGAGGTACTGTGGAACTTCGAGAAGTTCCTCATCGACCGCAATGGCAACGTGGCCGGTCGCTTCGCGCCCGATACGGCACCCGATGCAGCCAATCTGGTGGAGGCGATAGAAGCCGAAATCGCCAAGTGAGCCAGCGCGCTCGGTGGCCGGCGGCTTGCCGCCAGCCGCCGAGCCGCCCATTCCAGGAGTAATTCATGGCAGCCAAGCCCCAACTCGATCCCACGCTCTTCAGCCACACCTACGCTGACAACCCCTACCCCACTTTGAAAGTGCTGCGTGATGAGCATCCCGTGTGCCAGATGCCAGGCACCGACACGTGGATGGTTACGCGCTATGAAGATGTGGTGGCCTGCTTCAAGGACACGGAAAACTTCTCCGCCTCGCCCAACGGCCTGTCCATTGGCGCGGTGTTCGGCCCAACACTCATGGAGTACGACGGCGAGGATCACACTAAGCTCCGAAACATCGTCGCGCCGGAGTTCGTCGGCATGAAGCAGAAAGCGTTGCTGCCCGTCATCTCGCGCAACACCATGGCGCTGATCGAAAAGTTCACGGCCAGCCAAGCCCGGCGCATCGCCGAAAAGGCAGCAGGCGCAGGTGAGATCGACATCGTGGACGATTTCGCTACCCGGTTGCCGCTGAACGTGATTCTGGATGTGTTGGACTTGCCTCAGGAAGCCCACGAGATGTTTCATGATTGGTATCCCGCCATGATGAACGGCATCAACGGCGACCCGGAACTGCGCCTCAAAGGTCGGCAGGCCAACGCCGAGTACCACGACTATCTGGATCCGCTGATCGAGGCACGCGCGGTAAACCCGGGCGACGACCTGCTCTCCCGCCTGTCTATCGCCGAGGTGGACGGCCAGACCATGACCAAGGACGAGATCAAGTCTTTCGCCAGCCTTATCCTGGTGGCAGGCGCGGAAACTACCGACAAAGCCATCGCCAATCTGTGGTATCAGCTGCTGGCCAACCCGGACCAGTGGGAGGCGGTGCAGGCCGACCCGGAGCTGCTCGATCGCGCCTTCACCGAGATGATGCGCATTCACCCCCCTGCCGGCGGCCAGATGCGACGCGCCATCCGCGACGTGCACCTGCACGGAGAGGTCATTCCGGAAGGCGCTTTGGTTAGTCTGTCCATCTATGGCGCCAACCACGACGAGCGGGTGTTCAAGGACCCGGAGCGGTTCGACATCTTTCGCGACGATCTTTACTTCGGCCGGGATCTGCGCGGCGGTTATCACGAGGACGGTAAGGCCGGGCACCTTGGCTTCGGATTAGGCAAGCATTTTTGCGTGGGCTATCAGCTCGCCCGAGCCGAAACCGTCATCGGCACCCAGGAGCTGATGAAAGTGATCAAGAACCCGCGCTTCAAACCGGGATCAAACCCCACACCCATCGCGATACGGATCGAGCCGTGGAGCCTGCCTCTGGAGTTCGACACGCCCTAGCGGCTTTGCGGCGACGAACCAGGCTCTACAAGCTTTCGCCATGCTCGACGTTGCTGGAACCCACATCGAGCTGATCGACTGAGCAATGCGCCGATGTTCGAGACCCGTTGTCGAACGGGCTCGTTCTAACGCCCGAGGCGGTAGCGCAATCCGAGCAGCAGCAGATGAGCGCTATGCTCAGTGTCCCATTCGCTTTGCAAGGCCGTCGGCGGGCTTTCTAGGGTAACGGAGGGCGCCCACCAGTACCGGTAATTGAAACTCGCCGTGAGGCGCTCGCTGACGCGCGCGGAGACGCCAAGCAGCGCCTGCACGGACACTGTTGAGTCCGAGTCGTCCACGTACAGACTCGACGTGCCGCCTTCGCGCAGCGTTATATCGTAATCGATCCAGGTGTAGCCGACACCGATGCCGGCATAGGGCTGCAGCACAGCGCCGCCGGCAAAGTCGTAGATCAGATTTACGCCCAGGTTCACCGTCTCTGCCTGACCGCTCGAGCGCGCTTCGCCGCGCACGCTGCCGAAGTCCACTACATCCGAATCGTTTTCCCACCGGTACAGCTCGAGCTCGGCCCGCCAGCCGCGCCCTGTGGCCCCCTCGCTGGCATAGCCGACAGCGAGCGCCAGCGCACCACCCAGATCAAAGGCATCGAAGTTTGTGTCACGCAGTCCATCTTCGATGTCCGAGTCCTCGGCCGCCACCGCGCCCAGACGCAGCTCCGTATACCAACGTGCGTGGGAGTGCGCCGGGCCGCGCTGTATGCGTTCACGCGCTTTGAATGCATAACGCAAACTCAGGCTCGCCTGATGGATGGGGTGGTCTGTCTCGAACGACTCGCCCATTTCCCCGACCAGGTTAAGCTTGGCGTTGCGCCAATAACGATAATCCAGATCGAGTCGAAATCGTCGTCCCAGGGGTGCACCGACGCCAATGATCCCCTGGTAGGCAAAGCTCGTGCCGCTGTCATCCAACACCAGCATGTCGGCAAAAGCGTCATTGATTGCGTAGCTCACCTTCGCAAATCCCACGCCAACACCAACGTATGGTCGCAGAACAGCCCAACGGAATTCGTACAGCGCGTTCAACATCAGACTCGAAACGTCGGTGGTGTCGTTGTTGTCGTTATTCACGATACCGCGCGCATCGTCGAACTCGAGGATCTCCAGGTCGTTTGTCCGATACGCGCCTTCCAATTCCAGCCGCCAGCCGTTGTCGAAAGCATAGCCGGCGGTCACCTGAGCAGCTCGAAAGCCCAAGTCGTAATCGATAAGCACAGGTGTTTCGTCAACGCTCTCGTTGGCGGAATAAGTGATCCCAACGCCAACGCCCAGGTACCCGCCCGCCATTGCTGCAGGTGCGGTAGCAAGCGCCATTACTCCTACCAGCCGCACCAGACGCCGCTTCGCCGTCTCTGTCATTGGCCTTCGCGCCAAGCCATCAAAACGCACGCAAGTCTACACGAGCGTCGCCGGGGTCACCGCACGCGCACTGGTAAATCTGCGCAGCCGCGATTAGCATCGGCCGCGAATTCAAGGCGCGCCAGCGTGGACAATCAACCGTCATCGACTTCACTGCCACAAGGCATTCCAGCGGATGCGCTGTCGTTTGACTTCGTACGCAGCCGCGGCGCCGGTGGGCAGCACGTCAACAAGGTGTCTACCGCCGTAGTGTTGCGCCTGAACGTGGCAGATACCGACCTGGCCGAACCCACCAAAGCTCGCCTGCTGCGCCTGGCCGGCGCACGGGCAAATAAATCCGGCGAGGTGGTGATCAAAGCCGACCGTCGGCGCACCCAGGCACGTAATCGCGCCGACGCCTTGGCGCGCCTGGCAGACCTGGTGGAGCAGGCCCGTCACGTGCCCAAGCGCCGCCGCAAAACGCGCGTGAGCGCAGCCGTGAAACGCCGGCGTCTGGACAATAAAGGGCGGCGCGGCGCGCTGAAAAAGCTGCGCACGGACCCGTCGCGGGACTAAGCGCTAGCCAATGCGTCCACTTTGCGCGCAGATGGGTTGGAGCGACAAAATCCGGTAAGCTCGGTCATCTGGGTGGGGGAGAGCGAAAATGAGCGCAACGAAATACGGCGCGACGGCCAAATGGCTGCATTGGTTGGTTGGCGTCATCGCCATCATCATGCTGATCTTCGGGTCGGGGCTGGAGGACATGCCGCTGGACCAGCGCCAGCAGATCATCATGGGTCACTCCGGTCTGGGCACCCTGGTGCTGCTGTTCATGGTCGTTCGCTGGCGTTGGCGGTTGTCCCACGAACCCCCGGGGCCCACACCCAACATGGGCGCATGGCAGACTAAGCTGTCGAAATGGGTGCACTGGACCTTATACGTGGTGATGGTGCTGCAGCCCGTTTTCGGGATTCTGCAGGCCATGTACATCACCGATTACGAAGTGGTCGCCTTCGGCCTCATCAACTACTCAGGCATGGCTGAGGACAACGCGGAGCGCGCGCAACTGTTCCATGTGCTGCACGGGCTCAACGCCGGGCTCATCATGCTGCTGGTGATCGGTCATGTGGCGGCCTCGCTGTACCACCACTTCGTTCAGAAAGATGACGTGCTGCGGCGCATGCTACCTTTCGGCAAGGTGAAGTCCGAGTAGCTCAACCGCGCACCTACACGGGCTCGGCGAATCGAGCCTCCATCTGCAGGTAACCGTTAGCGTCCGGGTGGCGGGACCAGATGTCCTGCCATCCTTCGCCTTCAAACACCCGTCGATGGCCCTCGGCGCGGTCTAAGTCATCCTTCCAAGCGATGATCCAGGTGATGTTGGCGCTGCCCAGCGGCAGGTCCATTGGCGTATTGCCGCTGAGTTCGGGGGCCATGCCGTTGTCGACCCAGAATCCGACGATGTTCAGATTGTCCTTAAGAAACGGAACGGCTTCGTCCACCGCCCACTGTTTGTATGCCTCAAACTTATCCGGATCGTAGTGGTAGCTTCGGATCTCCACCATAGCTTGCTCCTCCTGTTGGCTTAGTGTGTGAGTAGGCGCCTACTCCTCCGGTTGGTCCAGGTATTCCGACAACCCGTAGCCCACACGCTCGCCGTCCAGAGTGTATTGCGTCATGCCTTCACCGATGTGGGTATTGCTGCCCGCACGCCGGTTGCGCAGCGGGATGAATCCCATGACCCGACCTTCCAGCACGCGCTCGCGGCCATCTTCCAGCGAAAGCTGCGCGCGCAGCGCACGGTGAAAGCGCGTTCCCGGCTCGTAGTCGGTTTCCACCTTGGCTTTGGCAATGCGCACGATTTCTTCTCCTTCATGAAAGAGACCGCCGCCTTCACCCTCACCATTGGTGTTCACCACCATGCCGAGGTCATCGCCAAAATTCCCAGTAATCCATCGGTAGGACCGGGCCGCCTGCCAGTAGCGTGGCCCCCAGGAGTGGTCACGTAGACCGTGACCACTGAACGCTGCCCGCGGCTCATCACCGATCTTAAGCTCACCCGACACCCGCATGTGCTGCTCGGTATGCGCCCGAGCGAACTGATTGTCGTCGTCAGGGTCGCCTACATGACCGTAGAAGGGACCCACGGCGTCGTGGCGCAGGTTCAGCATCAAAGACTGCCTGGGGTTTTCCTTGAAGGCTCGAGACGGATCCTGCATATCACGCGGATCGGCCATCACGAGCACAGAACCTTCGAACCGGGTGTGCACCACTTCGGTGGGTTTCTCTACCTCAATACTCAGGCCGCCCGCATTCCAACCGTCGTTATGGCTGATCTCCGGCTTGCCGTACATGAAGTAAGCCGACCCGTCCGGATTCCAGACGATAACCGTCATTTCGGCGTAGCCTTCGTTGGCTCGGTTGCCTATGCGCACGAAGCCACCCCGATTCTGGGAGGGATCGAAAAAATTGAAGTAGACCGATTCGTTGAAGTTCTTTTCCGGGCCCAACTCGTGGGTGTAGTCGTCCTCCGGTTTCAGGTTGCCAATGATTCTGGCCATGGGTCCTCCCTTGCATTCTGCTAGTTAGTGTACGCCCATCACCGTTGTCTAGGGAGTGGGCCAAAGAGCGGCTCGGTTCGCTGCATGGTCACGAGAGCACTGTCTCACCGCAAAGATGCGTAGAACGCCTGCACGTCGGCGGCAAACAGGTCCGGCTCCTCGGCGGCAGCGAAGTGACCACCGCGCTCCTGGTTGCTCCAACGCACTAGATTGTTACGCGACGCCACCAGCTTCTTCGGCGCAAACACCATTTCCTTAGGAAACCCAGCTACTGCCACGGGCACCTCGATGGCAGGAGTACGATCGTGGGCTTTGTCCCATGGGGTTCGAAAGGTGTGCCAGTACCAGCGAGCCGAGGTCACATAGCTCTCGGTGAACCAGTACAGACTCACCAGATCCAGCAGAAAGCGCCGCGATGGCAAGTGGTCGATCCCACGGCTGTGATCGCTCCAGTGATAGCGCTTCTCCACGATCCACGACGCCAACCCAACCGGTGAGTCGTGCAGCGCGTAGGCGAACGTTTGCGGGTCCGTAATGTGCACGGCCACATGCGCCAGCGCGGTGACCCAGCGCTCATCCATCTCATCCCAGCACCAGCGTTCGTCTGGCTCGAAATCCTCCCGCGCCAGCCTGGCGGTGGGGCCATCCAGAATGCCACGCAGGCCCAGCAAGCTGCCCGGTGGCGGTGCGTCCGCCGGAGAGCCACCCAGCGTGGGGGGAATGCTCACATGTATGCCCACTACGCGGTCGCCGTACTTATGACCGAGCTGTGCGGTAATGGCGGCGCCGAAGTCACCACCGGCCGCCGCGAAGCGAGGATAGCCGAGCACGTCGGTCATGAGTGTAGCCCAAAGGTCCGCGGTCCATTGGGTCTGCACCCCGTCCACGGCAAGCGGCGTGGAAAAGCCGAATCCGGGCAACGAGGGAATGACCACATCGAAGGCATCTGCTGGGTCACCCCCGTAGGACGCTGGATCCGACAGCCGCAGGGCCACCTCCTTCCAATCCCAGAACGTCCAGGGCCAGCCATGGGTGAGCACAATGGGCAGTGGGTTCGGACCCTTGCCCGGCACGTGCATGAAGTGGATCGGGATATCGTCCAGGGTGACGCGGTAATGCTCGAAGGCGTTGATTTCCGCTTCGGTCTCACGCCAGTCATATTCGCGCCATGACGCCACGAACGACTCCATGTAGGAGCGCGGCACCCCGAAGCGCCAATCCTCATTGTTGAAGTCGGCTGGCCAGCGAATATGCGCCAAGCGCGCATCCAAATCCGCCAGCGCGGGATCCGGAATGGCGACCGTGAACGGTTCAGGCTGCACCCCTCACCTCCTCATCAGAATCAATTCGATTACGGGAATTGTACGCTGGCGCCACAGCCAAGATGCACCCATTCGCGCTATCGGCATCTATCCGATGATGCCAGCGACTTACCACACGGACAGGCTTGTCCATGGCGGAACCAAACGATCCGACTGCAGCGGCGCGCGCCGAAGCCTCGCGCCCGCATCCAATGGCTAGCCGACCGGCCGGTGGCTAGATCCGGTATCCAATGGTGGCGGAGCCGAAGACGGGCGCGTCATGCTGGCCCTTGAATTCCTTGGTGCGGAAGGTGTGCACATAGCTCAGGTTCCAGCGCCCGATGCTGACGCCGAACCCCGCATAGACCTCCGCCACGACTGCGCGGCTAGTCACCTCGGAGTCGTATCGACTGAACACCGGGCCATCCAACGTGATGTCGTGCACCACGCCGGTAACGAGAAAGCCAGCAATGCCATACCACGACAAGCCGGAAACGTCTTCTCTGGCTGCCGTGAACGGTTGGTGTGAGTATGCCACCGCCGACAATCTGGCATCCGAAAAACTCAGCGGCAGGTTCCACCCGAATCTGACAAGCCCACCAACACTTGCGCCGGTAAAGTAGTTACCCAGCGCCAACCGCCACTCATAGAATCCATCCACAGCAAACGTGTCTTCGTTCGGCGCTATCACCGTCAGCCTGCGGCGCTGGGTGGAATAGAGATTTAACGTCGCCTCACCGGCGATCTGGCTGTCCCAGCCCTGAAACTTGTCATACCCGAGAATGTCGTGCACGAGATCCTGAACTTCCTTACCAAACGCGTACTTTCCGGTAGTGCCGATGGCCAGGCTGATGGAGTTCAGCGCCCGGTCGTCCTTAACGTGCAGGGAGATGTCCACGCCCAGCCAGGCCGCATACGGCCGCTCCCCATCGGGGGCGCGGAGTGCCAACAGGTCTTCAGGCGTAAACATGAGCTGGGTCAGCGAGAATCCGTAGCTGTATTCCAGCTGGTCCGGATCATCGAACCCGGACAGACGCCGCAACAGCTTGCGGCTCTGCTCGTCGCCAGTGAGACCGTGCAGCTGGCGCTGCAGCCAACCGAATTCTTCCGGGTCGCGTCTGCCCGAGATCCACGACAACCTCACCCCGTTGCTGTAGTTCCCGTCCTCGTTAGCGAACAGATCGTTGTCTAGATAGAAGGTGAGATTGGCGTCACCGGAATCCGGCAGAAAAGAGAGCGCATCTTCGGCATGTGTCGCTGCGCTGGCGAGCAAAAACCACGCCAGCGTAGGGGCCAACCACCACGACACGCGCCAACACATTGCGGCCACACCCGTCCGCAGCCCGGCCGGTGCTTACGCCGTGGCCAGCGCTTCCCTGGTCCAGCGCCGATGCGACGGCCCTTCGGGCCCTCGCTTCTCTCCTGCGTGCTCCGGATACACCGACGCCGTATACAGATCCCCATGGGGGTCCATGGCCAACTGGTGAATGTAGATGGCGATGTTGTCTACCCGATCCAGCACCTCGCCTTTGTTGTTGAGAACGGCCAGATTGCTCATCTTGTCGCTGGCGTAGATGCGATCCCCGTAGGTGGCCAGGCTCAGCGGCATGATGTGGGTCCACTCTTCGATGAACTCGCCGTTTTCATCCAGCACCTGTATGCGGTGGTAGGCGCCTTCTTCCGGGTGGTTACGGTGCTCGGCAATCTGCCCGGGAACCGTCATGTAGTCATGCAGGTTACCGGCCGCCAGGTCCGCTACGAGAATGCGCCCTTGTGAATCTTCCGCGATGGCGTGGGGCGTATTGAACTCGGCCGGGCCGCGGCCCCATTTACCTACGGACTTGATGAACTCACCTTCCGGCGTGAAGAACGCCAATCGCGAGTTCCAGTAGCCGTCCGCCACCACGATGTTGCCGTTTTGCTGCACCAGCACGGCAGTGGGACCGTTGAAGCGGTCGGGGCCGTCACCCCACTCACCCAGCTCACCCAGGGTCAGCAGCAGCGTGCCGTCCGGATCGTACTTCTTGACCACGTGCCCGTCCCGGTCGGTGATCCAGAACATGCCGTCCTTTTCGATGTAGAGGGTGTGCGCCCCCAGCGCGAACTTCGGCTCGTCCGACGGGCCCCATTTGCCCAGGTAGTTTCCGTCGCGATCGAACATGGAAATGCTGCTCTTGCCTAACTTTGAGCTCATAGCCAGCGGATGGGCGGCCCAGTGCTCGATGTCGCGCGTGAACAGATAGATGATGCCGTCTTTGTCCACGGCCACGCCGGAGCCCATCTCGAAGTTCATGTCCTCGGGATAGTGGGGCCAGCCCGCGGCCAGCTTGTAACCGCTGCGCGGGTCACCGTTTTCAGTGTCGTTGCTGACGTCGTGGGTAATACACATGGTCGGTTCCCTCCCTCTCAATGGCCTGCAGTATGAAAATCCCCAGGTACGTTGGCAAGGGTGCAGGCGTTGCGCAGCACCAGCGGCCACGTCTGGACTCGTCCCGTTACGAAGACGGCTCGGCCTACAACGGCGGCACGTCCACTGCTAGGCTAGGAGGGACCACTGGGGAGGGGAACCTATGGGGGCCATTGCCACTGAGCTGCCCGAGGACGTCGTTGCCGCGCGCGAAGGACTCATCGCCTTCGCCGAGCAGGAGGTGCTGCCGCGCCATGCCGCCAATCGTGCGCTGTTCGAAAACCCGCGCGCGCTCTACCGGGAGGACGGCCGCTTTTCGGACGAACTCATCGGCCTCATTGGCGAGGTCCGCCAGGCATCCGCCCGGGCGGGCTTCTACCAGATGTGCACACCTGAGGAACTGGGCGGCGGCGGGCTGGGGCACCTGGCCTACTACGCCGCCTGGGAAGGCCTGTTTCACCACTGCGGCCCTCAGAACTGGCTCATGCTCTACACGCTGGCCCACTGGGCATTCGGGCCCAGCCGCCTGCTCTCTCAGCTCACCCAACATGCACGCGAGCGCATCCTGCCCGGGCTCATGGACGGCACGAAGTCCATGTGCTTCGGCTTATCGGAACCTGGTGCGGGTTCCGATGCCAGCATGATACAGACCCGGGCTACGCCGGACGGAGACGGCTGGCGCATCAACGGCCGCAAGATCTGGACCAGCAACGCACCCATCGCCGACTACTGCGTGCTGTTCGCCATCACCGATGCCGAACGTCCCCGTAACGGCATCAGCGCCTTCATCGTGCCCACGGATGCACCCGGATTCACGCGAGAGCGCGTCATTCGCCTGTTTGGCCAAATCGGCGGCGACGAAGCCGAACTGGTACTAGAGGACCTTTATGTCGAACCCGGGCAGCTGGTGGGGGAACTGAACGAGGGGTTCGCCGCGGCCCTCTATGGCGTGTCTCTGGGGCGCATCTATAACTCCGCGCGGGGCGTGGGATATGGCCGCTGGGCGCTGGAACTCGCGCTGGAGTACGCCAAGACCCGCGAAGCGTTCGGAAACCCCATCGCCGACTACCAGGGCGTGTCGTTTCCACTGGCTGAATCCGCCACGGAACTGCATGCCGCCCACCTCATGGGCATCAACGCCGGCACCCTGCTGGACCAGGGCGAGCGGGCAGTCAAGGAGCTCAGCATGACCAAGGCCTATTCGGTACAGGTGGGCCTGCGCGCCGTGGATCGCGCCATGCAGGTGCACGGCGGCATGGGCTTCACCAACGAGTTGGGCCTCACCGAGGCATGGCACTCGCTGCGCGTGGTGAACGTGGCCGACGGTACCAACGAGATACTGAATAGAACCATCGCCCAGCGATTGCTGAAAGGCGATACTGAACTTTAGCCAGCATGCTAGCCACAGGGGGAGGGCCACATGGCAGACGACAAACGGCAAAAGGGCATCGCACTCACGCGGCGCTTGTTCGAAGGCGCCAACACCGGGGGCAGCGGGCCCATGCCGGAGGCACTTACCAACTACACCATGGAGCACCTTTTCGGCGACGTGTGGCAGCAGGACGATCTCACCGTGCAGGAGCGCTCGCTCATCACCTGCACCATTTTGGTGGCGCTGAACCGGGCCAACGAGCAGCGCGTGCATTTCGTGGGTGCTAAGAACCTGGGCATTGCTCGTTCCACCATCGAGGGCATGCTCACCCACGCCGCCCACTATGCCGGGTGGCCCTGTGCGGCCACGGCCAGCGGGGTCTTAAACGAGGTCTGGCCGGCGGAATCCTAACTAGTGGGGCTGCGTGACCGTATCGAAGCACGACCACGCTATAAGTGGTACGTGCTGGGCGTGCTAACGGCCGTATATGCATCCAGCCAGCTGGACCGCCAGATCATGGGCATCCTGCTGGAACCCATCAAGCTGGAGCTGGGCGCCAGCGACACGCAGATGGGTTTTCTGATAGGGCTCACCTTCGCAGTTTTCTACGCCACCCTGGGAATGCCCATTGCCATGCTGGCGGACCGAAGCAATCGCCGCAACATCATCTCCGCGGCCATCACCATCTGGAGCCTGATGACGGTGGCGTGCGGGATGGCGGCCAGCTTTGCGCAACTGGCGTTGGCGCGCATCGGCGTCGGGATCGGCGAGGCGGGCTCGTCACCGCCGTCGCACTCGGTGATTGCCGATCTGTTCGACGGCGCCAGCCGCGGCACCGCCATGGGCATATTCGCCCTGGGCGTGAACATCGGCCTGCTGCTCGCGTATCTAGCGGGCGGCTGGTTGAGCGAACACTACGGATGGCGGGTTACTTTCTATGTGGTGGGCGTGCCCGGACTGGTCGTGGCCCTGCTGCTCTACTTCACCACCAAGGAGCCCAAACGCGGCGCTGCCGACCTCGCACTGGCAGCTGCTAAGGAGGATGCGCCTCCGTTCCGCGCGGTAGCTCGCCATCTGTGGCGCACCCGATCCACACGCCACGTGATCATCGGTTCTACCTTGGCTGGGTTCGTGGGCTACGGATTCGTGCTGTGGATGCCCACGTTCCTCGTACGCTCCCATGGCCTGAGCCCCTCGGAAACGGGCCTGACCTTAGCCCTATTGACCGGCATCGTGGGCGGCCTGGGCACATTCACCGCCGGAAAGCTCACCGACGTGCTCGCTAAGCGCGACATTCGCTGGCGAACCTGGGTGGTGGCTGCAGGCAAAGCCGGTTATGTGCCGTTCCTAGCAATGGTGTTCCTGGTGGACGATTTCTGGACCATGCTTGCGCTATATGTCATTCCCGCATTCTTCGGCGGCTTTTACCTAGCCCCCACCTTCGCGCTAATCCAGAGCCTGGTAAGCCTGCGCATGCGCGCCCTGGCCTCCAGCATCACGCTGTTCGTGTTGAACATCATTGGAATGGGGTTCGGACCCCAGCTGGTAGGCATCTTGAGCGACGTTTTTGCTGCCGACTACGGCCAGGAATCGTTGCGAGTTGCACTTTTCCTGCTCACGTTCCTCAACCTCTGGTGTGCCGTGCACTACTACCTGGCCGGGCGCACACTGGGCACGGATCTGGCAGCGATTGGGCCAGAACCAGCAAACGTGCGGGGCCAGCCTATCGCGGGAAGCTGACGCAACCAATAGCAGCCCCGGCCGGGGTCCCTGCGAACCGGAGCGGCGGCTCGCAGGGCACACACTCACCAAATAGACACCTAACGAGCACAGAACACAAAATGTCTGGCTTATGGATGCGACCGTAAATGTGCCAGGTCGCCCCAGTACTGGCCGAGCCGACGCCGCTTGTGCATTGATCTAGTCGCCAGCGAAGGTTGGGTCCGTTTTGTCGAAGTATGCCTTTATCGCTGCGCGCTGGTCACCGGTGCTCATGGTCAGCATGTACTGATCAACGTCCATGTGCATGACGGCCGTATCCAACGCCGAGACGATTGCGTTGACGCTCCGCTTGATCATCTGGGCCGGTACCGGGGGTTTAGCGACATAGCGTGCAGCCCACTCACCAGCCTCGTCCATCAACCGCTCACGCGGCACCACCACCTCCAGCAACCCCCACTCAAGCAACACGG
Source organism: Gammaproteobacteria bacterium UBA2965 (assembly GCA_002348385.1). GTDB lineage: Bacteria > Pseudomonadota > Gammaproteobacteria > Pseudomonadales > Azotimanducaceae > UBA2965. The sequence goes on from DEBD01000037.1 coordinate 257,114, forward strand.
ACGCCGGTACCCGCTCTCCACCGACCACGAGGCGCTTCGCCCTAGCCGGGCCAACCAAATGAGTGATCAACGGCAGGCTCTTCCACATTAGGTTCACGCCGATGTCAATCTCGGGATAACCCATCACGCAGTCGTCTGCACCGATGCGCAGATCCATGGCGGTGGCAAGGCAAGCGCCGCCGCCCATCGCGGCACCATTCCAGGCTGCGATGGTAATCTGATCCATCTCGTAGACACTCTGCACCGCGCGCTCTCCCATGCGCAACCAGCGCCGCTGGGCCACCACCGTATCTGGCCGCGCGCCTGGATCGGTAAGATCCGCGCCTGCAGAGAAATGCTTGCCGGCACCGGTAAAGATCACCACTCGTGTGTTGGTGTCGTCCCTGAAAGACTGTGCCACCGCTTCAATATCCGCCAAATGGCCTGGATTCAACGCGTTGGCCTTCTCCGGCCGATTGAAGGTAACCGTGGCCACATGACCGCTGCGATCGACTGTAAGATGCTCAAAACGCTCTGACATGACTTCCCTGCTTGACCAAATCTCTACCCAGGGTTGACCGCCGGCTCGAGCTTCAATAGTGGACCCGAGCCCATGCCGCCAAACAGGGAACCAACCCGGACAGCCAAGCTGGCGTCAGGAAGAGCCTCAGGCTGGCCCCTGCCCCAGCGCTACCGACAGGATACGCAAACGCACCACAGGAATCTCCAGGCTTGCGCAGATATCACGAGCACCCACCGGATCCGCCTCATAGTGGCGCAAATGCGCCATGAACCGATCGAGGTCAGTGATCGCCCTGGGTCCTGCAGTACAAAGCCACGTTGGTCGCGCCAGATTAAGCGATACACAAGCACAGCATAACGCTGCTGCATACGTTGTAAGATGATCGGCGCCCACTGAGATCTATGTCTCGCACTGACGTGTTGCCTAAACATAGACGCTTTTTATTGGTACCTGCACCGCATGCCTAAAATACTGAGCATCACGCCCGTCCCGAAAGCGGACGCCGCGCGCATACGCAGCGTGCACTCCAGCATCACGCTGACGGAAGCCCCGGGATGGTTCGACGGAGAATACCGGGACACCTGGCCTGCCTACACCATCACGCGCTACCTGCCCCCTAACGCTTGGGGAAGCGGCTCGCGCGCCGAGCGCGACGCGCTGCTAGCCGAGGCCGAGATCGTCCTGGCCAGCTGGCCATTCCCGTTGGATCTGCGCGCTCGCGCGCCGATGCTAAAGTGGTTTCACCAACGACCCGCAGGTGCCAGCAACCTGCGCAGGAGCGACCTGTGGGGAAGCGACGTGCTGGTCAGCACATCCAGGGGCTACGGCGACAGCACGGCCATCGCCGAGTACGCTGTGGCCGGCCTGCTGCACTTTTCCAAGGGGTTCAACCAAGCTGCTCACGATGCCTCCAGGCGGGAGTTCGATCCCACGGGTTACCCTAGCGCCGGCTTGAACGACAAGACGGTGTGCGTGCTTGGCACTGGCGGCATCGGCAGCGAAGTGGCACGCCTGTGCGTGGCTTTGGGCATGCGCGCCGTCGGCATTCGGAGGCGTGGTAGTGCCGCGCACAATGAACTGGGTCCATTCTCCAAGATATCCGGACCCGAGTCCCTCCGCCAGATGGCCGCCGAATCGGATTACCTCGTGGTCGCATGCCAATGGACTCCGGCTACCGATAGGCTGGTGAATGCGGCTGTGCTGCGGTCATTGAAGCCAGGCGCAGTGCTGATCAACGTTAGTCGAGGGGAGATCATCGACGAGGCCGACTTGCTCGACGCCCTGGACAACGGACCACTTCGCGGCGCTGCCCTGGACGTCTACGTGGGCGAATTCGAAGCCCCGCCGCCGGAGAGCCTGTGGGCACACCCCAAGGTGCTGATCACGCCCCACACCTCGGCCATTACCGATCGTCCGGCAAACTATAGCCTCGAGCTTTTCATTACGAACCTAGCGCGTTATCTGGCATCCGAGCCGCTGGAGAACCTCATCCTTTGGGAGCGCGGCTACTAGCTACCCCTGCCGCCGGGCCCTACCTGTTGGGCTCCGTCGCTCTCGTACAAGCGGATCACATCCTTTCATTCAAGCCACGGGGCTCACTACCATCACACAGCCCGATTGACACGCAAAAGACTCTGAGTGATCGTCGCCGGTGGGGACAATAAAGGAGGAAGAAGTGGGGCTGCTGCAGCGTATTCTGATTGCCAACCGTGGCGAAATCGCCATTCGCATCGCAAGGGCGGCAAAGGGTATTGGTATGGAGACAGTGGGCGTCTTCGCAGCCGCAGACGCACGCTCACTGCACGCACACGCCATGGATCAGTCTAGGGATCTCACCGGCGATCCGGTGGCCGCCTATCTGGACGCCAGCCAGCTGATCGACATAGCGCAAAAGTCTGGTTGCGACTGCGTGCATCCGGGGTACGGGTTTCTGTCCGAGAGTGCCGACTTCGCCGAGCGCTGCAAGGCTGCCGGACTCACCTTCGTGGGCCCGTCACCGGCGGCGATGGCATTGTTCGGCAACAAGATGGAAGCAAGAAAGCTGGCGAGCTCGCTGAATATTCCCGTGGTGCCGGGGAGCGACGAGGCGATTGCAGACCACCAAGCCGCCCAGGCATTCGCCGAGTCGGTTGGCTATCCCATCATGCTCAAAGCAGCGGGCGGCGGCGGCGGTCGCGGCATGCGTCGAGTGGATTCGCCCGAGATGCTGGCAGATGCCCTGGAACGCGCGCGCAGCGAAGCCGCAGCCGCCTTCGGCGACGACACCATATTTGCGGAAAAGCTCATCCATCGGCCCCGCCACATCGAAGTGCAGGTACTGGCCGATCAGCACGGTGATGTGGTGCATCTCTTCGAGCGCGATTGCTCGGTGCAGCTGCGCCACCAGAAGGTGATCGAGATCGCGCCCGCCGCCGCTCTGGACACCGAGCTTCGCCAGCGCATGCTTACCGATGCGGTTCGCCTCGCGAAGGCCGCCGGGTACAGCAGTGCCGGTACCGTGGAGTTTCTCGTGGTACCCGAAACAGGCGAGTACTATTTTATCGAATGCAATGCGCGCATTCAGGTGGAACACACCATCACCGAGCAGATCACCGGTGTCGATCTGGTGGAAGCACAACTGCGGATTGCCGGCGGCGCCCACCTCGCCGAACTGGGGTTGGCCGACCAGAATGCGATCAGCGCCCGCGGCTTTGCCGTGCAGGCCCGCATCGTGCTGCAAGGCACGGGCACCATCGACGCTTACCGGGAGCCGTCGGGCCCTGGCATTCGAGTCGACGGCTGCGCTTATGTGGGCTACCAGCCGCCGCCGGAATACGACCCGCTGTTGGGCAAGCTCATCTGCAGCGTTGGCAACACGGGCAGCCTGCAGCGCGTTGTGGCAAATACTGCGGCGGCCTTGCGCGAGTTTCAGATCTCGGGTGTTGCCACCAATCTGGGTAGCCTTTGTCGCATTCTCGAGCACCCCGACGTTGGCGACGGCAACGCCCGTACCACGTTACTTACCGAAGCGCCCGAGCTGACAGCATCAGGCGGCTCCGAGATTCCAGCACTGCTCGCCCTGCTGGAACAGAGCGCCAACAAGCCGACAGGACCTAGAGCCGCACCTGCAGCGACCCCTTCCCAGCTACCTGAGCTGGACCTGCCAGCCGGCTCAGCCGGCGTGGAATGCCCCCTAACCGGCAGCGTGCAGGAAATCTGCGTGAGCCATGGCGCCGAGGTGGCCGCCGGCGAAACCCTGTTCGTGGTCACCAGCATGAAGATGGAAACCCCGGTGATCGCACCCGCGCCAGGCACGCTCAGCGCGCTGGCCGATTTGAAGGTGGGCGATCAGGTGCTGGCCGGCCAGGTGCTGGCTGGTATTGCAACATCGGGGGACGCAACGCAGCACACTGGCACCGATGCGAATCAGTCCTGGCAAGCCACGCTGGATCAGGTGGAGCGCCTGCACGAGTTGGCCCTGGCACGTTTTGCCGAAGGTTCCGAGGATCCAGGCGTCGTACGTCAGCGCTCGCGCGGCAAGCTCACCTGCCGGGAACGCATCGACAGGCTGCTGGATACGGACACCTTTCGCGAGGTGGGCAGTGCCACCGGCTTCGCCTCCTACGACGAAGACGGCAACATCGACGCATTCACGCCGGCCAATCACGTGGGCGGCTGGGGCAAGGTCGACGGTCGCACCGCGGTGGTGTGCGCGGACGATTTCACCTCGCGCGGCGGTCACTCCGACGGCGCTATCGGCGAGAAGAGCCGCTATCTGGACGAGCTCTCCATCAAGCTTCAAGCACCGTCCGTACGCTTGTTGGACGGCTCCTCAGGCGGCGGCAGCGTTGCTGCCATGGTGCCCAAGCAGAGTAGCGCAGGCGACAGCAGCGCCAAAGAGAGCAGCGGCGCCATCAAGGCGGGCCGGCCCAGGGTATCCAGCGGCGGCGGTTCCTTTCTGCCGGGCCACCTGGGCACCGACATGTACACGGAACAGCTGGCCACGGTACCCGTGGTCAACGTGCTGCTGGGCAGCGTGGTGGGCATCGGTGCCGCCAAGGCGGTACTCGGCCACTTTTCCGTGATGGTGCGCGACATCGCCCAGCTTTTCGTGGCGGGCCCTCCGGTAGTGAGCCACGCCATGGGCTACGACATCAGCAAGGAGGATCTGGGCGGTTGGCACATCCACTGCACCAATGGCTCGGTGGACAACCTGGCGGAAACGGAAGACGAAGCCCTGGCAATGACCAAGCGCTTTCTTTCCTACCTGCCTCCCAGCGCTTATGAAGCGCCACCCGTGCACGCCTGCAGCGACCCCGTGGACCGACGCGAAGAAGCGTTGTTCACGCTGATCCCGCGGCAGCGCACCAGCACTTTCGACATGCGACGGGCCATCCGGCTCATGGCGGACGAAGGGTCCTTCTTCGAGATCGGTCCGCTATGGGGAACCGATCAGATCACAGGGTTCGTGCGCTTCAACGGCCATCCGTTGGGAGTCATCGCCTCGGACAGCCGCCACATCAACGGCGGCGCGATGACAGCCAACGGCTGCGATAAGCTGCGGCGCCACCTGGATCTGTGCGACGTATTTCATCTTCCGGTTCTGAACCTGGTGGACAATCCCGGCTTCGCCGTGGGCTTGGAGCACGAAACCGCCGGCACCATCCGCAAGGGCGGCGAATGGATGGTGGCCTTCTCTCAGGTGTCGGTGCCACTGTTCACCGTGGTCATGCGCCGCAGCTTCGGTGTGGCCGGCAACAACTACGCCACGCCCCAGGCGAGGCGCTCGGTACGCGTGGCATGGCCCGCCGCCGACGTAGGGGGCATTCCCCCTGAAGGTGGCATCGAGGCCGCTTACAAACGCCAACTGGCCGAAGCCGAAGATCCAGCCGCGCTGAGGGCGGAGATCGAAGCACGCATCGAAAGCGCACGTGGCCCCCTCGGCCCGCTCAACCGATTTCAGATGGAAGAGATGATCGACCCAAGAGACACTCGTCGCCTGGTTTGTGAGTGGGTGGAGACCGCTTACCGGTTCGTTACTCAGCCCGCACGGCTCGCACCGCGGGCGTTGCAGTTTCGGCCTTGACTAATTACCAACACTTCGAGAAATAACCGCATGACAGAACTCACCACGGAACTCGCCGACGCGCTCAAGGCGTTGGACACCCCCACCGTCTGCAACGCACTGGAAGCCGTAAACCCATCTCGAAGAGACCGGGGCTTCAACATCAAACCTTTCGTGTGCGCGCATCCCGAACTGCCATCTATCGTCGGCTTCGCCCGCACGGCACGCATCCGCGCCCAGCACAAACCGGAAGTCCGTACCGACAACATCAGCTACTACACCTACGTTGCCGAAGGCGGCCCCCTGCCCAGCATCGCCATCATTCAGGACCTGGATGAGACGCCCGGGTATGGCGCCCTGTGGGGTGAGGTGAACACCAACGTGCACTACGGGCTCGGCTGCCTGGGTGTGATCACCAACGGCAGCGTGCGCGACATTCCAGACTCCCAGCGCAATTTCCAGATGCTCGCCGGCATGGTCAACCCATCCCACGCCTTCGTGCACGTGCTGGACTGGGGCGGGCCGGTGAACGTGCACGGCATGGAGGTGAGTGACGGCGAGCTGGTGCACGCAGACATGCACGGTTCGGTGGTTATACCCCTGGCAGATGTGCAGAACGTGGTCGAGGAAGCGGATCGCATCGCGCGGCGCGAGCGCATCCTCATCGACGCTGCCCAACAACCCGGCTTCGGCATCGAACAGATCAAAGCCGCATTCCAACGCATGGCGGACATACACTGATGAAGATTGCTCTGCCCAGAAGCTCCATGAACCGAGTAGATCTGTACGAAGAGGCTGGTTTCGACGTCACCGAAGGCAGCGGCAGAACCGAAGAGGAAATGATCGCGCTGCTTCGCGACGCGGACGGCGCTCACGTCAACACGTTACCGCTCACCACCCGCCGCGTGCTGGAAGCGTGCCCGCGGCTCAAGGTGATCAGCCGGTTCGGCGTAGGCGTGGACTCCATCGACCTGGACGCCGCCACCGAGTTGGGGGTGCTGGTGTGCAACGTGCCAGGGTCGAACACCACCGAGGTGGCGGACCATGCCGTGGCCCTGCTGCTGGCCCTGACGCGGAACGTGGTGGGCGCAGTGGCAACGGTACGCGCCGGCGAATGGGGCGAGCGCGCCATGGACGTGCGCCGCAGCGTGCGGCGCATTGCCGGGCACAACGTCGGCATCATCGGTTTCGGCAATATCGGACGCGCCTTCGCCACCCGCATGCGCGGCTTCGGCCCTGACCGCATCATTGCCTATGACCCCTTCGTCAGCCAACTCACCGGTGACCTATACGGGGTGCGCATGGTGCATCTGGATGAGCTGCTGGGCGAATCGGACTTCATCAGCATTCACTGCTCGCTCACCGACGAGTCCCATCACCTGATCAATGACCAAACGTTGGCCCTCATGCGCCCCACCGCCCTGCTGGTCAACACAGCCCGCGGACCTATAGTCGACGGCGCCGCGCTGGCAAGAGCACTCAGCGGCGGCCAGATCGAAGCGGCGGCCCTGGACGTCACCGAAGTTGAACCCATCGAGGACGACAACCCGTTGATGACTTTGCCAAACTGCCTGCTCACCCCCCACGCCGCCGGATTCTCTCAGGTGTTTCTGCAGGAGTGCGCGATACGGCAGGCTCAGAATGTGATTCGCGTGCTCACGGGAGAGGGGCCTCCCCACGGGCTCGCCAACCCCGAGGTCATCAAGGTGGTGGCGGTAATGCGGGCAACCGATCCCGGACGATGGGCCGGGGTGCCGGATTTCTCCACCGCCCTCATGCTCTAGCGCGACCTGGCGCGGCTTGCAGAACGCCGCCGGCCTATGCGCTCTCCAAAATGAGCCGCACGGCCGCCCGCGTTCACGATGTAGGCACCAACCCCGTTGAGTCGCATTTAGTTGCGCGGGCATTGGGCATAAACCGCGAGCCAGAACAGCGCGTCTAGCCCCCTACTCTCACTTCAGCGTACAAGCCCCAACTTAGTCGCAAAGGCTATGCCACCTGGGTATCCAGCGGCAGGCTGGTGGTGAACTTGATCTTGGTGACGGCCACGTTGGAGTGCAGTTCCCGGATCAGCGGCACCTGCAGCAGTTGCTGGCGCAGAAACGCCTCGTAGCCCTGAATGTCGCGTGTAACGATCTTGGCAAAGTAATCCATGGTGCCGGTGACGGTATAACACTCCACCACTTCCGGAAATTTCTGAATCTGGGCTTCGAACTGTTCGAGCGACTGCTCGTCGTTGGCCGAAAGACTGATGCTGGCGAAGATCACCACCCCAAGCCCCAGACGCTCTGCAGACAAGAGTGCCGCCCGCTTTTCGATGTAGCCCTCCTTCTCCAATCGGGTGATCCGCCTCCAGCAGGGGGACACCGACAGATTCACTTGCTCGGCGATTTCCGCGGCGGTCAGGCTGGCATCCTCCTGCAGCAACGCGAGGATCTTCAGGTCCACATCCGACAGATCGGCCATTTCCCGCACTTTCTGTGCCACAACACACCCTAAAAAGACAATATTTTTCTATTTTGTCCTAAAAATTAGAAATATTGAAATTTTTATTCCCCAATGAGGCATTAATATTGCTATTTATTGTGAGCGGGTACCACTTTCGTGGCTGCAGTAACTCTGGACGACAAGTACACCCTGGAACAGGGCCGCGCCTACATGACAGGCATCGAAGCCCTGGTGCGCCTGCCCATGCTGCAACACCGCCGAGACCAGGCTCGCGGGCTGAACACGGCCTGCTTCATCTCCGGCTATCGCGGCTCTCCCATCGGCGGCCTGGATCAGGCGCTGTGGAACGCCGGAGACCTGCTCAGCGAACACAACATCCACTTCCAGCCCGGCGTCAATGAGGACCTCGGTATGACCGCGGTCTGGGGCAGCCAGCAGGTGGGCCTGTTTCCCGGCGCACAATACGACGGTGTTTTCGGGTTGTGGTACGGCAAGGGCCCCGGGCTCGATCGCAGTATGGACGTACTCAAACACGCCAACGCCTTCGGCACATCCAGATACGGCGGTGTGCTGGCAGTGGTGGGTGACGACCACGCCTGCAAGTCGTCCAGCCTGCCCCACCAGAGCGACCACATGTTCATCGGCGCCACCTGCCCGGTACTGAATCCAGCCGGCGTACAGGAAGTGCTCGACCTGGGTGTCTACGGTTGGGAGCTGTCACGCTACTCGGGCTGCTGGGTAGGGCTCAAAGCAATTACCGAGAACATGGACGCGGCCATCTCCGCCGAGATCGACCCAGCACGAATTCAAATCGCCCTGCCTGACGACTTCGAGCTGCCCGAAGGCGGCGTACACGCCCGCTGGCCCGACACGCCGCTCGAGCAGGAAGAGCGCCTGCAGCGCTACAAGATCTATGCCGCACTGGCTTTTGCCCGCGCCAACAAACTCAACCGCGTGGTGATGGACAGCCCCAACGCACGGCTCGGCATCGTCACTACTGGCAAGTCCTATCTGGACACGCTGCAGGCCCTGGCCGACCTGGGTATCGATGAGCAGCTCGCCGCCCAGATCGGAATCCGGCTGTTCAAGGTGGGCATGAGCTGGCCGTTGGAACCGGTCTCCACTCACGAGTTTGCCAGCGGCTTAGAAGAGATCCTGGTAGTGGAGGAAAAGCGCAGCGTCATCGAAGACCAGCTCACCGGGCAGCTCTACAACTGGCCGGTGGAGCGTCGCCCGCGCGTTGTGGGCGAGTACGACGAGCACCGCAACCTGCTGGTGACCAATCTGGGGGAGCTCACCCCCGCCATGATCGCCCGGGTAATCGCGGCGCGCATCGGGCGCTTCTTCGACAGTGAGCGCATCCACGAACGTCTGGCCTTTCTCGAAGCCAAGGAAGCGGCCCTTGCCAAGCCGCGCAACCGGGCGGAGCGTCAGCCCTGGTACTGCTCGGGATGTCCCCACAACACCTCCACCGTAGTACCCGAGGGGAGCCTGGCTTACGGTGGCATCGGTTGTCACTACATGGCCACCTGGATGGAACGAGGCACGGTCACCTTCACCCAGATGGGTGGCGAAGGCGCCACCTGGCTCGGCCAGGCCCCGTTTACCGAGCGCAAGCACGTTTTCCAGAACCTGGGCGACGGCACCTATTTCCACTCCGGCCTGCTGGCCATCCGCGCCGCGGTCTCCGCCAGAGCCAACATCACCTACAAGATTCTCTACAACGATGCGGTGGCCATGACCGGCGGCCAGAACGTCGATGGACCGCTCACCGTGGAGCGCATGGTCTTTCAGCTGCGTGGCGAAGGGGTGAAGCGGATCGTGGTGGTGAGCGACACCCCCGATCACTATGAAGCCGAGCTGCCCGACCTGGAAGGGCTGACCATCCGCCACAGAGATGATCTGGACGCCGTGCAGTGTGAGCTGCGCGACACCGAAGGCTGCACGGTGCTGATCTATGCACAGACCTGCGCCGCCGAAAAGCGTCGCCGGCGCAAGCGGGGTTTGATGGAAGATCCAGACAAACGGGTGTTTATCAACCCAGACGTCTGCGAGGGGTGCGGCGACTGCAGCACCCAATCCAACTGCCTGTCCGTGGTTCCCAAGGAAACTCCGCTGGGCCGCAAGCGCGGCATCGACCAGAGCGCGTGCAACAAGGATTACTCCTGCGTCAAAGGCTTCTGCCCCAGCTTCGTCACCGTGCACGGCGGGTCGCTGAAGTCCAACAAGCCAGCCAACGTGAGCCAGCCCATCTGGCTGCTGCCGGAACCCGACCTTCCGCGCCTCGACGAGCCGTACAACGTGCTGGTGGCTGGCGTGGGGGGCACCGGTGTGCTCACGGTGAGCAGCGTGCTGGGCATGGCGGCCCATATCGAAGGCCTCGGCGCATCGGTGCTGAATCAGACGGGACTGGCCCAGAAATTCGGCGCAGTTACCGGCCATGTGCGAGTCGCCAACAGCCAGGAAGACCTTTTCAGCGTACGTATTCCCGCAGGCAGCGCCCATGTGCTGCTCGGTGCAGATCTGGCGGTCTCCGCGGGGGATGAAGCCCTGGCCAAGTTGGACAGCCGCTTCTCCAGCGCGGTGGTAAATAGCCACCGTTCGCCTACAGCAGAATTTACCCACAACCCCGACGCACCCTTTCACAAGCGCGCTATGGAGCAAACGCTGCGCGAAGAAGCGAGTGAGGCCCGAGCGCACTTTCTCGAGGCCACCGAACTCGCCACCAGGCTGCTGGGGGATTCCATCTTTGCCAACTTCCTGCTACTCGGCGCCGCCTACCAACGCGGCCTGATACCCGTTGGCGCGCGGGCCATTGAGGAAGCCATCACCCTGAACAGGGTGGCGGTGGAGCAGAACATGCAGGCCTTCAACTGGGGCCGGCGATTTGCCGTGGAACCAGGGCGGGTCATGGCCGAGGCGGGGTTGTCGGATGAAACCGACACCCCAGCGGTGGAGCAAAGCGTGTCTTCATTGGTCACCTATCGGGCAGATTACCTATCCAACTACCAGGATCACACCTACGCGCATCGCTACCGGTCCCTGGTTGATCGCGCCGCCGACGCTGAGCAGGCCCTAGGCCTAACCGGTGACGACTTCGCGCGGGCAGTAGCACTGGGCTACTTCAAGCTGCTGGCCTACAAAGACGAGTACGAAGTCGCACGCCTTTACTCGCGACCGGAGTTCCGAGAAGCGCTGACCGAGCAGTTCGAAGGCAACTTCAAAGTGCGCCTGCACATGGCCCCACCACTGCTATCACAGCGCGACCCGCATACCCAGCTACCGCTCAAGCGCCAGTTCGGCGGGTGGATACTTCCCTTTCTGCGCATGCTGGCGCCCCTGAAGCGCCTGCGTGGAACAGCCTTCGATCCGTTCGGCTACACGGCTGAACGCAAGCTGGAACGGCGGCTGATTGCGGAATACGAAGTCTCCATCGAGCACCTCCTCGGCCATCTATCGCACCACAACCGGGCCATCGCCACGGAAATCGCCGCGCTACCCACCACCATTCGCGGCTTCGGTCACGTGAAGCAACGCAACGCGGAAGCGGCCGACCAACAGCGCGCCGCACTGCTGGCGCGATTCAATGGCGCGAAAGCTCAGGTGGTGAACATCGTGGATCCGGATGCAATGCGCGCCTAGGCGGCATCCATGAATGAGCGTCAGTAGCGCCGGCCGTCGCGACCCATGACCTCGCGGGCAAAGGTCACCAGCGCAGCTTCCTGGGCTGCCACGTCGTCGGTATTCAACGACATGACCAGTTCCGTCACGCCCGCCTCGGCGTAGGCTTCAACACTCTCCCGGGTCACTCGGCTCATATCCAGACGAACCTGAACCGGCTGATCCGCATGATCCCGCCCAGCAGACTGCGCGGCAGCCTGGATGGCGGGCAGCCGTTTACGCACACCGTCGGGAGAGACTCCCAAACCGTGCCAGCCGTCGCCCAGACGGCCGGCCCGCCGCAACGCCGGCGGACGGTTGCCGCCCACCAGCAGCGGCGGATGGGGTTGCTGCAGGGGTTTCGGCGAACTGATGACAGCATCGAAGCGGAAGTGCGCGCCGTGAAAGCTGGCCTCGCGCTGTGTCCACAGCAATCGCATCACCTCGATGAACTCATCGCTGTATCTGCCGCGGGAGTCATAAGGCACCCCCAACGCGGCATTTTCCTCCGGCAGGCTGCCTACGCCCAAACCCACTACCAGGCGCCCGCCGCACAGGTGGTCCAGGGTGGCCAGCTCTTTGGCCAGCACCATGGGGTGCAGATAGGGCATGACGAGAACACTGGTGCCCACCTGAACACGTGAGGTGCGCGCTGCCAGCCAGGTGAGCGTGACCAGGGCATCGTGATATGGCGCGTCTTCGAGCCGGTCGCGCACGTAGCCCAGATTGAGCACGTGATGATTGACCCACACCGAGTGGTATCCAAGCGTCTCTGCCCGCACGCCCAGCCGCACCACGTCGTGCACCCTGTCGATGCCGAAGTTGTTCGGCACCACGAATCCGTAACGCATACGCTAAACGCGCTGGTGTTCCGGGAGTGGTCTGAGCCGCGGATAAAACGGATGTCGCAACGGATCTCCGGGCTGGAGTTTGAGCCCCAAGCCTGGCGTCAGCGGCACCGTGGGCCGGGTGGGCGGCCGCGCAGCAAAAACTATGTCATCGCCGTAGCAGCGCACGGTAATGGCTCTGCGCCTGCCGTCAGCATTGGTCGGCCCGCCCCCATGGAGCGCACCGGGATGGGCCAGGATCACATCGCCGGGTGTGATGTCCCAGGAAACGATGTCGAAGCTGGCGCGATCGGCCTCGATGTCGGGAAGCGGCGGCAAGTCTTGTCCGTAGTGCGGCAGCGTCGGATCTTCCTTCACCCGCTGGGGATCGAATCCGTCGTACATGGGGCCAAGGTGCGAGCCGGCAACGTATTCCAGGCATTGTGCCTTGGGCAACGGATCTAGCGATATCCACATGGAGGCAATCTGTTGCCCCTCCAGCGGCCAGTAGGGCAGGTCCTGGTGCCAGGGCGTGCGCTCGCAGCCGCCACCCTCCTTGATGAAGAACTCGTCCGAGTACAGCCAGACGTTTTTCGAACCGATGAGCTTGCCGATCATGTCGGCGATAGGCGAGTCGTAAAACAGGCGCTGGATCTCAGGCGCCACGTCGAAATTGCGAATGGTCTCGATGAACTCGCCAGGCTCGCCCTGATAAAAGAGATGCTTGTTTTGGCCCGGATCCGCCAGGATGCGCTGCAATCCCATTTCCAGCAGCATCAGCCACTCAGGGTGCAGGGCGTTGGTTACGCACACCACGCCGTCGCGCTGGTAGCGCTCGATCAGTTCAGGAGTGATCAGCGTCGTCGGATCCTGCGGGGGTAGCTCGCGTGTCTGCACCATGCCTGCCTTCCATCTTTCCCTTAGCCGTAATCTAGCAGGACGGAGCTATTCCATCATCTTGCACTTGAAGCGGCCGACCAGCACGCCGTCTTGCAGATAGTCGGCCATCTCCTGCTCGTCGAGCACAATGGAGGTTGTGGAGAATGACCAGGTTCTGCGCCCATCCTGCCGATGCACGCTGGCGGGTACCCGTTGGGCTCCCAGCTTGACATAGCTCCGCGCTCCCCGGTCTGCGAGGTAGAGGACGCTGCGCCGCTCTCCTTCGGGTGCGCACCCCCACATGGAAATGCCTTCCAAGGGGTATCCGGACACCGAGACCACGAGTAGCGCAAATAGAATCGCCATTCGCACCATGGCTGGAGCTCCGAAGAGGCCGCGCCATTATGTCACATTTGCGCACGCCAAGGGGTTCCGCAGCCTGTGATAGAGTCCAGACCAAACAATCACGGAGGATGCAGCATGGATTTGGGACTGCAAGGCGCGAAAGCCGTCATTTCTGGCGGTACTCAGGGCATTGGGCTCGCAGTGGCGAAAGCGCTGCTTGGCGAAGGCGCATCGGTGAGCATTGCCGCGCGCCGCAAGGAAGGGGTAGATGCCGCGGTGGAGGAACTCTCGGCCCTGGGCACAGCCGTGGGGCAGGTGTGCGACGTGAGCGACTACGACGCCACCGTTGCCTGGATGCAAAACGCGGCGGAAGCGCTCGGAGGCATCGACATCGTGATACACAACGCCACCGCCAGCGGGCAGCCCGGCCCCGGCACACAGTCGTGGACGAACAACTTCAACATCGACGTACTCGGTATGGTAGGCATGAGCGAGGGCGCCCTGCCGTTTCTCGAGCAGTCCGATCGTGCAGCCTTGGTTCAGATCGCCACCATCACCGGCATCGAACACCACGACGTACCCATCTCTCCGAGCTACGGCGCAATGAAAGCCGCTTCCATTCGGCATATGGCCCAGTTGGCCCAGCAGTGGGGGCCCAAGGGCATTCGAGCGAACAGCGTCTCACCCGGGCCCATTTTCATCGAGGGAGGCGTGTGGAACGCCATCAAGGACAACGCAACGGCGTTGTACGAGCGCGATCGCGACTTCCATCCCACCAAACGCATGGGTAGCGCGGAGGAAGTGGCCCGCGTCGTGACGTTCCTGGCAAGCCCGGCCGCAAGCTGGGTAAACGGCACCAACACCCGCGTGGATGGGGCGTTTACGCGTGGGGTGGACTTCTAGCGCGACGGCCACGCCCCCACTACGGACGCAAGCCCATCCGATGGGGTAGAGTTGTAGCTTCCATTCCAACAAGAGTAAGGAGCGCCCATGGCCGTTTCTCCATCCAGCACCGGCGAGCTTCTCGTGGAGCAACACGACCACGTGGTCGTCATCACACTGAACCGACCCGAGCGTCTGAACGCCATCAGCGGCGAAATGCTTGGCGAGCTGTCCGCCAAGATGGTGGAGGCCAACAAGGATCCAGATACGCGCTGCATCCTACTCACTGGTGCCGGCCGGGGTTTCTGCTCGGGACTGGACCTCGTCGATACGGGCAGCAACATGGAAGCGCGCCGCGGCAACAACCGGCCGCGCCAGCTGTTCGACGTACGTGACGCACCCATCAACGTGATGTGGAACATCGACACGCCCATTATCTGTGCCATCAATGGCGCCGCTGCCGGCTACGGCATGGACATCACGCTGCTGTGTGACATGCGCATCGCTTCGGAAAACGCCAAGATGGCTGCGCTAACTGCCAAACGCAACGTAGTCCCCGAAAGCGGAGGCACATGGTTACTACCACGGCTCATCGGCTGGGCAAAAGCCGCCGAGCTGTACTACCGGGCGCGCACGCTCGATGCTGCCGAGAGTCTAGAACTGGGCTTGGTGAACGCGGTGGTACCTAACGACGAACTCATGGATACCGCCATGCAGTGGGCCCAGGAAGTAGCGGAAAATGCGCCGCTGGCGGTTCAGACCACCAAACGCATGATGCGAATGGGCCTGGAGGAGTCCTATGACACCGCAGTAGACCATCTCATGGTGCACTTGGCCGGCATGTTCCAGAGCGAAGATTTCGAGGAAGGCGTGAAGGCCTTCCTGGAGAAACGGAAGCCGAAATTCACCGGCCGCTAGCCGTGCCGCGGCCGCTCTCGAGGGAGGGGCGCGCCACGACAACCTAGGCCCGGTGCTTTTCTTGTGGCAGCCCGCCGACGCCGGTCCAGGGCGTCTGAGCAGCGATAGAACGCAGTTGCCGTGGCGTGGAGCCGGACTAACGAGGATCTAACCCGCGCTTTTCCCGATACTTGTTCATGCGCCCAGCGTCGCTATCTAGACGCTCGCCGAGTTCATCGTCTGAGAGGGTCCCGGCAATGTGGCCCGCCGCCTTGGTGCCGTTGTACATAATCTTCTTCTCGGGGGTCACGGCGAGAATGGTGCGCAGCGGGGAATCCAGGAAATTGTAGAAGAAGTCCTCACCTTCCTTGTTGTCGGGATTGCCCTTCTTCGCAAGTGCCCGGTAGAACCAGTCTTTGGTCTCGGCATCCTGAAAAAACTCGCCCCGGCCCTTGAAGGTGATAGCCCCGCGAGGCAGATCCTCGGAGGAGCCCTCGGGATAGCCGGCCGCACTCACATTCACCGACACGCGCGGATCACGCTTGATCGCGGCGGCGCGATGCCGGTGCTCAGCGAAAGTTATCCAGATCTTACCATCGTGCCAGACGAAGGAGTGGGTCACGCCGACGGGCCAACCATCCTTGGTGCCCCACATCAACACGCACTCCCGCGAGTTGTTCATTAGTTGTTCGATCTCCTCGTTCGAGAAGGGGTAGACGGAGACAATTTCGTGGTCCTGCTTAGCCATGCGGTCCTCCCTGCTGTTGGCCAATGGGCAAGCATAGTGGATGCAGCCAGCTCTGCGAAAGGGGTCACCCGGGACAAGCTACCGGACTACGGCTCCCGCTCTTGCTCCACGGCCCCCGAGCCGTGCAGGGTGCGCAGCTGATCGCTGGACCAGATTTTGCGGATGAAGCGGGGATTCTTGGAGGACATCTCGATCTGATACAGGGACTCGTCCGCCTCGGAGTCAATCTCCAGGATGTCGCACAAACTTCTGGCCAGCCACTTCTCGGTCTTTAGCACAACCATCTTCTTACGCAGCCGTCCCTGCACATCCCGGTTCTGAACCGCAGGTAGCGTGTTCAGCGTCAGAATCTCGTCGATGGCCGTATGCGCCATCTTTTCGCGACCCTCGTCGCTGGCATAGAAGTGCGAGACCACGAACACGGTACGGCCCGGGCCCACCTGCTTGAGGAACTGACACGATTTCACCACCGTGGAGCCGGTGCGCACCATGTCGTCGAACAAAACGATATCGTGTCCGGCCACCTCGTTGAGGGTGGCACCGCTCTCCGGGTGCAGGCTAATCTCGACCTCGCGCTCCCCCGAACGCTCCTTCCTCAGCAGAATGAACTTAGCGTTGGGCAACTCGAGGCGCGCGTACATCTCCTCAACGAACTCCCGCGCACCTTCGTCCGGCGCGCACAGCACCAGCCCAGCGCCGCCGTCCTCGAAGTGAATGATGTCTGAGTGGCGCAGGTAGTCCACGTAGATTTCGTATGGAATCAGGTTCTGAAAGCGCCCCTCGAACACCTCGTCGAAGGTGCGCTGCACCGAAAACGAGTGATTGTGGACGGTGAGCACGCGGTCCACGCCGGCAAGGTGCAGCATCTCCGCGTACAGCCGGGCGGTGAACGGCTGACCATCGAATTTCTTGAGATCCCACTGGTCGCGCCGTTTCAGCGTCTGTCCCAGCTCCATGCGGGGACCCCTATCCTGCGCGCTGTAAAACAGGTCCGGCTCCACCAACATGACCTCTGCTGCCCCGTTCTCCTTGGCGGCGCGAGCAATCAACAGATTACGCATGGCCAGATTGTTGCGGCTCACCAGCCGGCTGGAGGTGCTCACAATAACCACGGTCTTGCCCGCGAGCTGGTTGCCAATGGCGTTGAAGTCGTTCTCGTCGGAAATGAAGCGTGGGCAGAACTCCGTGTTCGCGAACGTCTTCATGCTGATCTGGTCAGAGATGTCCTCGGCCTGGCCCATGGCATAGGCCACATCGATGGCAAACGGGTTATCGGAGGAATTACCAACCACGACGACGTCGTCTAGATGCATGGCGCCAATCTCGTATTTCGGTGACCGGGATTCGGGCTCGCACATCCCCTATGCGAGCGGGCGACATGATAACCACTTTCCGTTCGATTCGCCCACTTTTGCACTCCGATGCGCGTATCACTTCTGCAAGGCCGATTAGTTGGTCAGGTCATGAAGGTCGCCACGCTGGCGCTAGGCGCGCACCTGGAACAGGTAGCGGCCGAATACCTGCGGGACCGCTACAGCGGCCCCGGCAATCTCATAGGCACGCAGATGCTGGACGAGCCGCCGGTACTGGCTTCGACGTTGCGGACTTAACCACCGAGCACGAGCTCCCTAGCCAACTGGGTGTGGACTTTCCCATGCCTCCATCACCCCAACCCTGGGGTGATGGAGGCATGGCATTGGTGGTGGATCCCAACGGCAACGTCTTCTACATGGATGAGGTATATGCGCTCCACCGGGACCGTTGACGCACCGCGTCACGCACCTCCGCAGCCCAACCTGAGCCCCTGCCTTAAGGCTCGAAGGCCGGTTCACTGCGCCATGGCCGCCTTGGCCGACGCGTCGATGCGCCGCAGCTCAGGGACGCTCGCCAGGAGCACGAAGGTGAGTAGCGCAAGCCCTACCGCACAGCCCAGCATAGCCACATCGATACCCGCCGTTTCAGCAATATAGCTCACCGGTACCGCCCCCACGGGCATCAGGCCAAAGGTCATCATCATGATGCTCATGACACGGCCGCGCATCTCCTGATCGATGATGAGCGTCACGATGCTCATGTGCAGCGACATGAAGATAGAGCTCACCAAGCCCATGAGTACGCACGTGGTAATGGCCATGGGCATGGTGGTGGAAAGCGCGAATCCACCCAAAGTGACCGCCCAAAGGAGCGATGTCAGATACAGGGTGAAACCCTTACGGTCGCTGTCGCCAATGCGCGCCAATATGAAACTGCCGACAATAGCTCCCGCGCCCATCACGCTCATCAGCACGCCCAGATCATCCGGCCCGCCACCCAGCATCTCGTGATTGAACACGGGCATCAGCGACTGAATCGGAAAGCCGAACAACAGCGGCAGGAAGCTCATGAGGATCAATCCACGCAGCAATTCGTGCCCCCAGATGTAGCGAAAGCTATCACCGATATCATTCCAGATGCTTCCTCGCTTGAGCATGGTGGAGTGTCCCTGGTACTTGATCGCAAGCAGCGTCAGCACCGAGACCAGATAGAGGGCGGCGTTGATCATGAACACCACGCCCACGGCAAAGTGCGAACTGGTATCGCCCCCCGCCAACAGCGCAATGACCACCCCCGCCAAGCTCGGGCCCAGGACGCGCGACAGATTCATGGAAGCAGAATTGAGCGCAACCGCGTTTACCAGCTGGTCATCGCCCACAATCTCCGGAACCATCGCGGACCGGGCCGGCATGCTGAACGACATGATGCTGCCATTGAACAGTCCAAAGGCAATGAAATGCCAAAACTCGATGTTGCCGGTGATCACGATGATGGCGAGCAGCAGCGTGCTCGCGGCGTTGGCTGTCTGGGCGGTCAACGTCACCCACTTCTTGGTGAGGCGATCGGCGGCCACCCCACCAAACAGCGAAAACAGAATCATGGGCAGCGAGAACGACAGCATCACCCAGGCAAGCTGAATCGGCGACTGCGTCATGTCGTAGATCAACCACCCGCGCGCGATCATCTGCATCTGCATGGACATCGCCGCGGCCAGACTGCCAAACCATAAAAACCGGAAATCCCGATTGGCAAGCGAGCTGAACATGCGCGACGATCCCCGTGGCGCGGTGTTGGGTCGCATATAGGTTCTCTGCGAGGGAATCCACCTTTGTACGCCGATCGGCGCCAACGTGCAAAAGTTGTGCGCTCCTGAGGCGGCCGGACGTCAGAAGGGACCGTTGGCCACGCCGAACTGACCCCAGACGGTGGACCACACCGAGTCCTGTTGAACGAAGTACACCGTGTCGTTGTGGATCACCGATCGGCTCTGAGCACCCATCGGCCACGTATGTTCCTCGCTGCGCACCTCCGTGATGAGCGAACCCACGTTCGCCAACGTTGCGAGCGCGGGCACATTCTTATCCCGCACTTCGAACAGGTAAAGTCCCGACTCGAGCCAGGTATAGGTGTCATCATCCGCGTAGACCTCCGCCGGTATAGCGATACGGTCTGGCGATTCATCCATCTGTAGATAGGTAAACGCATGGCGGTCCCAGTTCGCCTCGCTTCGCGTGCCGCGACCACCCAGCACGTGTTGCCCCACGGAACGCGGGTCAGCCAGGTCTGACACGTCGAACAGCTCCAACTTCACCGCGCCCGATTGGCTCTGGCCAAGCCCGAGCAGCAGGTCATCGGTGACCGGGTGCAGGAGATCGGAAAACCCGGTGATCTCCAACGCACCGGCCAGCTTGGGGTCTTCGGGATCGCTCAGATCGATGCCATACAGTGGATCGATCTGCTCGAAGGTCACCGCAAAGGCCCGCTCGCCCAGGAAGCGCACGCCATAGAGGAATTCGTCCGGCTTGCCGATCTCCTCGGGACGCTCGTCGTTGGGCAGCTGCCCGATCACGTCCAGCGACAAGGTGGCCGGGTTCTCGCGCAGCACAAACAGATGGTGATCGACCGAGTCCTCACCTCCGTGCACGAACTCGCTGGTCAGCACGCGCAGGTCGCCGTTGTATTCGTTCGCCCGGAAGTCTGCTTGACCACCGCTCCACAGCATACCCTCAACGTCCCCGGAGCCCGCGTAGCGCACGGCGCCGGCCGTGAAGCCGAATTTGTGGATCCGAGTACCGGTCTGGTCACCCTGAGGGGTCGACTCCCAACGCAGTTGGGTCAGGTATACGGCCTCGGGGGATACATAAGCGCCGTATGCGTCGTCGCTGTAGCAAATGCTCTCGTGCTGGTCCGGAGCATCGAGCGGGATGACGGTGACCGTCGTGAGCACTGGATAGCCCGTCTCCGTGGCCTCCGTGGGCAAATAGCAGTCGTTGGCGTCCACCAGAGGATCCGCCACACCGTCCACCTCCATCCGCGGCAAAAGATCCCCCAACGCTAGACGCTCGAGCACCTGGGCATTGGCATCGGCCTGCTCCTCGGTCACCACATGAGGCTGCAATCCCTCAACAGCGGGGGCATGTCGGGTGACGAGGAACACGTCATCACCCACCCGGCGCGAATACACAAAGCTGCCTTGCAGTTTGCCCTCCCAGGCGACTTGGGGCGCTGAAGGGTCGGCCACGTCATAGATCGTGAGCGTGGTGGTCTGCTCGGCCAGAATGTCCGGGCGCGCCCAGAGCCGACCATAGGACCCATGGAAACTGCCGGTGCTCAGCGCCACCAGCCGATCACCGTCGAGATACAGGCCTTGTACGGACACCGACTCGTCGACGTCGATGCTGCTCACCTGAGCCGCGTCACCGGCGCTCAAATCCATGCGCAACACGCGAATGGTCGGCTCGCGCGCGGGTGGCGCAGGCGCAACGATTGCCGCGGCAGGTTCAGCCGCGATGAAGCAACACCCCAAATGACCCTGGGTAGGTGCCAGATACATGAACTCACCGTCGTACTTGACGATGTCGAACTCATCGACACCAGACTCCTGGGTGTAGGTAGTGCTGAAACCACCGTCCGCTTCCGCGCGGGCAAGCACCGGGGTCGCGCCCACCGGAGCCACCTGGTCATCGGAAACCTGGGTGAATCCCTCGGTGAGACTATCGAACAACTCGGCATCGCTGGCCGCCGCGCGTAACAGCCCAACGGGCGCAGGAGGCTGGTTGTCCGGGGCACCGGTAGACCCACCGCACCCAGTCAACGAGGCAGCCAGAGCCAGCATCACAAAAAAGGTTGAGCCCAGTCTGGTCATAGGTACTTCTTGAATCACAACTGCCGCACTATGACCGCCTCAAGCCAAGTTGGTTCAGCCACTCACGGGACGGCCCAAACTGATCCTGCCACAGTGGTCGCGCCGCATGATAGTCGCCGGGGTGCTGGTCAGCGCCGGTACGGCGAACGCAGACACGACGGCCGCCGCTACTCCCGCTTCCGGCAAATCTGTAAACTGTTCTATCGGTCGCAGCATTCTGCCGCGGCGGCACACACGACCTGGGGAGGGACCGTGAGCCTGGATATCCGTGACGATCAATTGCTGGATCTGGTGGATGCGTCCGCAACCCGCGAGACGCTCTCTGAGGCGTTCACGTTCACCGAAGGTCCCATCTGGCACCCCACCGAGCACCACCTGACCTTCAGCGACATTCCCACCAGCAAGCTGCACCGATGGCGGCAGGGTGCCGGCTTCAGCGTGTATCGGGAGGTCAGCAATATGGCCAACGGCAATACCTACGACCGGCAACGCCGCCTGGTGACCTGTGAGCACGCAACGAGCCGGGTCGTGCGCGAAGAGGCTGGTGCCCTCACGGTACTTGCCAGTCACTACGATGGCAAAGAACTGAACAGCCCCAACGACATCGTGGTACGCAGCGACGGCACCATCTTCTTTACCGACCCCAGCTACGGCCGGGACAGCGCTCAGCACGGCGTGGAGCGCCCCCGCGAATTGGATTTCTGCGGCGTCTACCAGATCGACCCCGCCGGCAAGCTCACCCTGCTCGCTAAGGATTTCGAAATGCCCAATGGGCTCTGCCTGAGTCTGGACGAGCAAGTGCTGTACGTTGCCGACACACCGCGGCGGCATGTCAGAAAGTTCAGCATCGACGGCGATACGCTCACCGGAGGCGAGGTGTTATGCGACTCGCCCGCGCCCGATGGGCTGAAGATCGACAGCCAGGGCTACCTCTATGCCGGGGGCCCGTACGGAGTAGCCGCCTACCATCCGGAAGACGGCACCTGGCTCGGCACCATTGAAACACCCGCTTTCTGCGCAAATTTCACATGGGGCGGCGCAGACCTGAAATCGTTGTTCATGACTGCGTCAACGGCCGTGTACCGCATCGACGTGAAGATTCCGGGGATCCCGCTGTTTTGACGATTGGCTGCCGCACCACCCATGGCTGAGGGCTCCGAAGACACCAGCCGGCTGAACAACTCACAGCTGTTCAGCTACGGGCTCACGGAGATGCCATTGGCCATGGCGGCCACGCCAATGGCCTTGTTCATCGCGCCGTTTTATACGCGCGATCTGGGCCTATCGCTGGCCGCAGTGGGCACCATTCTCATGCTGGCGCGCATCAGCGATGTAGTTACCGACCCGCTCATCGGCCAATTCAGCGACCGCACGCGCACCCGTATCGGGCGCCGCAAGCCGTGGGTGTTGCTCGGCGCGCCGCTCATGCTCATCGCCGTGTGGAAGCTGTTCGTACCCACCGCCCCGGTCACCAATTTCTACTTCGGATTCTGGCTCATCACCCTGTGGCTGGGCTGGACCTTCATCGGCATTCCCTTCTATGCCTGGGGCGCTGAGCTTTCCACCAACTACCATGAGCGCACACGCATCGCCAGCATCCGAACCGGCCTTGGAATCGTGGGCACGCTGGTTGCCATCGTGGTGCCGCTGATCACGGGCTTTTTTCTCGGCTACGGCTACGACATCGACCAGTCGTTGCATGTGGTTGCTATCTGCTCAACCGTCTTCCTGTTCGTCGCGGCGGCACTGCTGTGGCGAGTACCTGAAGGCAAGCCAATAGAAACCCAGCGCATCTCCGCCATGGAGGGCCTGCGAGTGATGTGGAGCAACGGCCCGTTCAAACGCCTGATGATCGGCTTCACCCTGGCCGGCCTGGGCCCTGCCATCGGCGGTCCGTTGTACATCCTGTTCGTGATACACGTGCTGCAGGCCAACATTGCCAGCAACGTGGTGCTGCTGGTGTTCTACGTAGCCAACCTGCTGGGCGTAGCCACTTGGGGTGTGGTGGCACGCAAGTTCGGCAAGCGCAACGCCTGGGTGATGGGCATGATCACGGTGCTCATCGCGCAGCCCGGCTACTGGCTGCTGGGCCCCGGCGATCTGTATTGGATGATGGGCGTCTTCTTCATTCTCGGCATCGGCATCGGCAGCTTCTCCGCCCTGCCCGCCGCCATGAAGGCCGACGTGATCGATCTCGATCGCTTGCGCAGCGGGGAAGACCGCACGGGGCTCTTCTTCTCGGTATGGTCCCTGGCCAACAAGCTGGTGGTAGCCCTGGCGGCGGGCTTCGCGCTCAACATCGTCGCCCTGTTCGACTTTCAGGCAGCCGGCGAAAACGGACCCGAACAGATCATGGCCCTGCGCGTGGTGTTCGTGTTCTTGCCCATCGTCTTCTACGCAAGCGCCCTTGCCGTGATGTGGAACTACCCCATCTCCGAAGCGCGCCACCGGCGCCTGATGGGCCTGCTGGAGCGCCGCGTGGAACGGCGCGCACGGGCTGCGGCGGCTCAGCAGGGCGACGCCGCTTAGGCCGCAGCGCAACCACGCTGACTGCACGCCAGAGCCTGATAATCGCGCTCGAGGAGAAAGACGGGTACGCAGCGACGTCCGCTGACCGCAAAGCGGTTAGGGGCTCTATCCGAACCTTTTTCTACTCGGCCGAATCTATGAGAGCCAGTACGCGTGGTGGCGAAAGCGGCAGTTCGTCGATGCGTTTTCCAACGGCTCGGCTGACTGCGTTACCTACGGCTGCCAACGGGGGCACGATGGGTGCTTCGCCTACGCCGCGCACCCCGTAGGGGTGCGTGTCGTTGTGCACTTCGATGATCTGGGTGTCGATCATGGGGAGATCCGAGGCTACCGGAATGCGGTAGTCGAGGAAGCCCGCGTTCTCCATGACACCGTTGTCGTCGAAGATGTACTCCTCATTCAGCGCCCATCCGATCCCCTGAACGGCACCGCCCTGCATCTGCCCCTCCACATAGTCTGGGTGCACGGCGCGGCCGGCATCCTGAATGGCCGTGAAGCGCAACACCGTGGTGGCACCGGTTTCCGGATCGACTTCCACATCGCACAGGTTCACCGCAAAGGATGGGCCCGGCCCCTGGGCGTTCAGGGATGCGCGCGCGGAAATTGGCCCACCCGTCTGCGGGAATTTACGCGCTAGCTTAGCAAGCGGTATTGGCTCGAGATCTGCGTTAACACCCGGCATGGGGCGTGCTTCACCATCTATCCAATCCACCTGGTCGGCGTCGATGCCCCAGGTCAGGGCCGCGCGCTGCTTGAGCTGCGCCACCACATCCTCGCAGGCGGTGATGACCGCCATGCCTGTGGCAAACGTAGTTCGGCTACCGCCGGTGGTGTTGCAGAACCCGGTACTGTCGGTGTCGCCCACACGTACACGAATGCGTTCGTAGGGCACCTGCAGCGTCTCCGCCGCCATCAACGCCATGGACGCCCGGCTACCGCCGATGTCGGGATTGCCTTCCACCACCTGAATCATTCCAGACTCAGCCACGTGCACCTCGGCGCTGGAGTTGTTGCCCCCGTTGAACCAGAAACCGGCAGCCACACCCCGACCCTGGTTTTCTTTCAGGGCTTGCTGATAGTGCGGGTGCGACTTGGCAGCTTCCAGGCATTCCACGAAACCAATGTCTTTGAACCTGGGCCCGTACGCCGCCTCAGTGCCTTTCTTGGCCGCGTTCTTCAAGCGCAGATCCATCGGGTCCATGTCCAGCTGCTGGGCCAGTTCGTCGAGCACACTCTCTCCGGCAAACGCGGCCTGGGGTGCCCCGGGCGCACGGTAGGCGGCCACCCGCGGTTTGTTAGCCACCACCTCGCGCCCGTCCACGCGCACGTTAGCCACATCGTAGGGCGCGAAGATGCACATGGCGCCCGCGCCTAACGGGCTGCTGCCCGGAAATGCGCCGGCCTCATAGACCAGATCCGCGTGCAGAGCAGTAAGGGTGCCATCGTCTTTTGCGCCGATCTTTACGGTATTGATGGTGCCGGACGCCGGGCCGGTGGCCCGGAACACCTCTTCGCGGGTCATGACCATCTTCACCGGCCGACCCGCTTTCTGCGAAAGCCTGATGGCCAACGGCTCGAGATAGACGATCGTCTTGCCGCCAAAGCCACCACCAATCTCCTGGGGCACCACGCGGATATCGCCGGTATCCATACCCAGCACCAGTGCTGCCATGTCACGAATGCCGAAATGTCCCTGGGAAGAGCACCACAGGCTCACCCGGCCGTCCGCGTGGGCATCCGCCATGCAGGCATGGGGCTCGATGTAGCCCTGATGCACCATGGGGGTAACGAAGCGGCGCTCCACCACGATGTCGGCCTCCGAGAATCCGGCCTGCACGTCGCCCTTACTGATGCGTGTGACCTGGGAGATGTTGGATGGACCCTTGGGCGGCGGGTTCACGCCGTCTGTATAAAGATCGTCGTGCAGAATGGGGGCGTCGTCCGCCATAGCGGCCTGGACGTCAAGTACCGCCGGCAGCACGGTGTAATCCACGCGAATCAACGCCGCCGCGCGCTGCGCCAGATCCGCGCTCTTTGCCGCCACTGCCGCCACCGGATGACCGTGATACAGGACTTTGCCGCCAGCAATGATCTGCTCGAAATAGCGCCGCCGATTAATGGAGATGGTGTCGCGCTGCGGGAAGTCGTCTACGGTAACCACCGCATAGACGCCCTCCAGCGCCAGCGCCTCGCTGGCGTCGATGCCGTTGATCTGCGCGTGGGCATGAGGGCTGCGCAGCACCACGCCGTGGACCATGCCCGGGCGCGATATGTCCGCGCCGTAATCCGCTTTGCCCGTGACCTTTTCGGTACCGTCCGGACGTACCGGACGCGTGCCCACGTATTTGAGATCCATTGCTTCGTTCATGATCACCTCCCCGATCGGGCCCGGCCCGGGCCTGCGGCGTTGTGCAGCGTGCCAAAACCGCCATCCTACGCTTCGACAGGCATGGACGACAGCCTGCCATCAACCTCGCCGACACTGGGAGCAACACACCCGGAGGAAGCCGCATGCCAGCAGCCGGATTTGCGCGGTTAGGAGCCCTGGCCAGCAGCGAATGTGGCTAAATCCAACCACCCAGAATCTGGGGATTGAGCTGCCAGAGCGTGTAATTCAGGGCTGCGGCAAAGCCGACCCATATCAAATAAGGCACGAGCAGCAAGCCCGCCAGTGCCCGCACCCGCCAGAAAAGCGTCAAGGTGGCGGCAATAAGAAGCCAGAGTATGACGACCTCAACGAAAGCCAACCCGCCCAGATTCCAAACAAAGAACAGCCAACTCCATAGGCTATTGAGCACGAGCTGCACCAGAAAAAGTCCGAGTGCCACACGCGCTCTGCCAAGCGCCGCGCCACGCCAGACCAGCCAGGCCGCAATCGCCATCAATGTGTAAAGCAAGCTCCAGACCGGGCCGAAGAGCCAGGAAGGGGCCGCCCACGCAGGTTGCACCAGCTGCGCGTAGAAGGCTTTTGCCTCCACCGATGCGCTAGCGCCGATGGCGGCGGCGGCGAAGGTCAAGAGGAACCAGCCGGCCAGTCCAGGGATGCGCATTGGTCGTGGGTGTGGTTCGCCGTTCAGAACAGCCCTCCACTGATTTTCGACCGGACAGGCGGCCGTCGCCTCAAGACGGGTCCCAGACGAAACCGTGTTCCCGCGCCGGTCACTCGAGCCGCAGGACCCCCGCTTGGGCTTCCACAGCCCGGCGTTCCGCAGAGGGCGCCGGCAGGCCGGTATCGGCAACCGCACCGTTGAGTGACGCGCGGATCGACGCCACCGAGCCAGGCTCGGCGTAGAACTGGCCGTACCAGCGACGCACGTGGTCGAACGGCCCGTCCGTAGGAAGCTGCATCACGCCGATCGCCGGCCGCTTGGCCCGCCAGATGGCGAAGTCGGCGGAGAACGCATGCAACGCACCCGCGTCTGTCTCTGCCCAATACTCGCGGTCAGCCTCTGTGGGCGGGTTGTTCGACGCCTGCACCAGCGTGCCGTGCCACACTTTCGAGACGCCATCCTCTACCGGCACGTTGGCAATCAACTCATAGATCAGCGTTTCCCCAAACTCCTGGCGCGAGAACAGAACACCCGGGCCCGTATACCAGGTAATGGTGTGGAACGCCGATCCGTACAGTTCGATGGTGCCACCCTGACGCTGTATCAGGATGTGATCACGGAACTCGTTCTCGAAGTAGTGGCAATCCGCGCCGTGAGTTGGAAGCAGGTGGCGAGCGTCCGCCATATTGTCAAGGATCTCGATGCCATGAATGGAAATCTCGCCAAGGTCCTGCAGTTGCCAGCGCATCCACTGCGGATCGTCCCACTCGGTCAGAAACGGCGGCGGGTATTCGGGCTCAGCGCCATCAGGGTCGAACCACATCATCAGACAGCCCATCACATCGCGCACCGGATACGATCGAATCGACGCCGATTTCGGCAGCGGGCCGTCGTGGTAGGGAATGTCGTCAACCGCGCCGTCCGGCCCGTAGCGCCACCCGTGGTATGGGCAGCGGATGGAATCGCCTTCGATCTGCCGGCCACTCTGGACGATCACAGCACTGTCGCTCAGCGCGATGTGAGTGCCCATGTGCACGCAGTAGGCGTCGAGCAGCACGGGTTGGCCGCTGGCACCCCGATACAGCGCGAAGTCACGCCCGAAAAATCGCAACGCTTGTGGTTTTTCGGCGAGCGAGTCGCTCGCACCGATGATGAACCATCCACGTGGGAAGTTTTGCGGGCCCAGTCCGTATTCAGTCGCTGTCGCCATGATTGATTTCCATAGTCAGATCAAACCGGGGTACTGGCCACCGTCCACCATCAGATTCTGGCCCGTCACGAAGCCGGCGTGCACGCTGCACAAGAAAGCCGCGTATGCCCCAAACTCCTCCGGATCGCCAAATCTTGCGGCGGGAATCTCGTTTTTGGCCACCACCTGAATCTCCTCGAAGGTAACGCCCCGAGCCTCGGCAAAGTACGCGTGATTTGATTTCAATCGGTCGGTTTCGAACTGCCCGGGCATAAGATTGTTGATGGTCACGTTGTCTTGCGCCACGTCCTTCGCCACACCGCTGACGTATCCGGTGAGGCCTGCGCGCGCCCCATTAGACAAGCTCAAAGGCGCTATCGGCGCCTTCACTGCGTGGCTGGTGACGTTCACTATGCGGCCGAATCGGCGCTCGCGCATACCCGGCAACGCCGCGTTCATCAGTTCGATTGCCGAGAGCATGTTGGTCTGCAAGGCGGTCAGCCACTGATCTCTCGTGAAATCGAGATAATCTCCAACCGGAGGTCCGCCCGCATTGTTGATGAGAATGTCCACATCCGTCAATCGGCCCACGAGGGTGTCGCGTTGCGCCGGCTCCGCGAGATCTACCGACAGCGTCTGCACATCGGGCCCGCCCGCCGTTCGGATGGCACCCGCCGCGTCTGCCAGCCTGGCCTCGTCACGCGCCACAAGGGTGACATGGACGCCTTCGAGACTGAGCGCCCGGGCGATCGCTCTGCCCAGCCCAGAGCTGCCACCGCATACAATCGCGCGTTTACCGTCGATCCCTAGATCCATCGAGCCTCCCCTTATTGCCCCCGCGGGGCGTCGTGTTTTTGCTATCGCCGGTGCCCGGTCAGTAAAGGGCCGTCGGCGGAATGTCGCCACCGAAATTGTGCAAGCCCCAACTCACGTAGGCGTTGTCCTGAACGTTAGCGATGTGCGTAACGGCCGTCTGCAGATCCCGCCACCAACGTTCCAGGCCGCTCGCTTCCTGAATTCCGGCCGATCCCGCCATGCGCACCAGCGGCGCGAAGCTCTCAAACACGCGGTCGACGGCGCGCACCTGGTTGCGGCGAAATCGCAGCCGCTGAGCGGGCGTGATTGCGCGGCCGGCCGAGGTGTGGTCGTACAGCTCCGTGAGCATGTGCTGCAAATGCAGCACGCTGGCGTCGAGATCCGCTTCCGCTACCGCAAGCGCGCTGAGGTATGCGGGGTCGGTTTTCGCAACGCTGCCCATCACCGACACCCGTTCCGACATGTAGGTCTGCTGCGCCCGCAATGCACCCTTGGCAATAGCGAGCGTTCCCGCCGCGATCGCCGCGGGAAACATGACACCAAACATCATCGCATACAGAGGGTTGCCAGGCCGCTGCTGCGCCGCATACACGCCCTCGGTAACCTTACCCGCTTCATAGACCCGATATTCGGGCACGAAAACGTCCTGCATTCGCACGTTCTTGCTGCCGGTGCCCTTAAGCCCCATCACGTGCCAGCTGTCCTCCACAATCTCGTAGTCGCTGCGCGGCAAAACAAAATGGCGCACGTCAGGCGCAGACGGCTGCGCGTCGGGAGCCGGCTCAACCGCGCCGCCAAGAATCACCCAGTCACAATAGTCGGTGCCGGTCGAGTACGGCCAGTCTCCGGAAAACAGATACCCCCCTTCCACCGGCTTCGCCAGCCCGCATGGTGCGTAGGGCGAAGCTACCCAGGTATCCGGGTCTGCCCCGTAGATCTCGTCCTGCAGCTGCGGGTCCATGAAGGAGATCTCCCATGGGTGTACCCCCACCACGCCAGCCACCCAGCCTGCCGACGGCTGTTCGGCACCCGCGGCAATCACCCAATTTACGAACTCAACCGGATGGGCTTCCTCTCCGCCTCGATCCTTGGCGAGCAGCAAGCGAAATCCGCCCGAGTCCCGGAGCACCTGCGCGGTGCGCGAGGTCAACGTGCGAAGGTGATCGCCTTCCAGCGCGTCATCGCGCAGCGTCTGCGCATGCTGTGAGACATATTCCGCACACTCGTTCATCGCAAAACCAACCCTGGATCGACCTTCGTTACCCTGCCCAACTCATGCAAATTTGTACAGGCGTCGTCACCCGCCGTGCTCCGACGCAGCCGGCATTTGATGCCCCCAAATACTGCCCTTGTCATAGTGGCTCACCTGCCAGCTTTCATCATCGACCTTGATACCGCCCCACCCGAACTCGACCTGAAAATTGGAAGGGGTTTGCGCATAGAAAGACAGCATTCTGTCGTTGGTATGTCGTCCTAGCGTACTCATGATGGGCACGCCCGCGCGTTGCGCTCGATCGTATGCGAGGCCAACGGCATCCATCTCGCGCGCTTCGATCATGAAATGGTGCATTGCTGTCGGCAACCCACTCGCCGTGAAAGCCAGCGTGTGATGGCGCGCATTCGCATGATAGAAGTTGATGTCAATTGACTGATCCGGACCGATGGGCATGGTGATCCGGTCCGACAACCGCATGCCGAGAAGGTCCTGGTAGAAGCGCTCGGTTGCCTCGTGATCTTTCGCATTCAGCACAATATGGCCGAGCCCTTCATCTCCGGTCACGAAGCCCTCGGGTACGAGACCGGAGACAAACGCCGTATCAGCCCGCAGGGGGCCACAAAACAGCTCAATGCCGACACCATTAGGGTCTACGGTCCGCACCAGCATTTCGACGCTGCGCTCGGCGGCTGCAGCCGTATCGCATTCCAGAACGTCGAAACCGGCAGAGCGCAGGCTATTCGCCAGGTCGTTCAGGCTGTCTCTGTCGGCGACTTCGAATCCCACCGCGACCAGATCGTCGGCTGGCCCTGATTGCAGTATCAGGCGATGCGCATGCCCGTCCATTCGCAGGCTCAACGTCTCCCCGGCATCGGAATCGCACACCATCAAGCCCAGTACGTTCGCGGCGAATTGCCTCCAGGCAGAGAAATCACTGACCTCGAAGATCAGGTAGCCAAGGCTTGCAATGTTTGACACGTCGATAACTCCTTATGAATCGGAAATACGTATTTCGGCCGGCTCGGCTGCCGACAGCCCCAGGCCCGCAATGTAACCGAACGTCATCGCAGGCCCCAAAGTCGCGCCGGGTCCGGGATAGGTGGTGAGCAACCCAGCCGTGCAATTACCCGTTGCGTAAAGCCCCTCGATGGGTTGTCCACGCTCATCCAGAACTCGGGCTTCGGTGTCGACGATCAACCCGCCGCAGGTGCCGAAGTCGCCTGGATCGATACGCATCGCGTAGAAAGGAGGCTTTTCCAGAGCGGACAGGCAGGGATTGGGGGACACCGCCGGATCTCCGTAGTACTGGTCGTACAGGGATTCCCCGCGGGCGAAGTCCAGGTCTTTGCCGGACCGCGCGAAGTCGGAAACGCGCCGGGCGGTGGCCGCCAGCCCGGCCGGGTCAACGCGCAACCGCTCGGCCAACTCCTCCAGCGTGTTGGCGCGGGTTAAGAACCCGCTCGAGAACCACGACCTGGCGACTAACGCATCCGGCACAAATTTGCCCGGCATCAGCGGACCCACCGGATATTTGCGTCGATGCTCCGCATCGAAAACCATATACAGAGGACAGCAGTTCTCGTTGGAAGCATGCTTCTCGTGAAGGGTCCGCATGAACATCTGGTAGTTCTGGGATTCGTTGGCCACCCTGTGCCCCGACGTGTTGACCGTGTAGTTACCCGGCATGGATTTTTCGAAGATGCTGAGCCTCGGCGCGGACTCGCCAGGCACTTTCAACGTGGTGCACCACCATGCTTTGTCCATGAATTTCGTAGCCGCTCCGATTCGCACAGCTGCCGCTATGCCCTCTCCCTGATTGCCGGGCGATCCCGCAGTCCACGCTGCATCGGTAGGCTTGGGAAGATGACTCTCGCGCATTGTCTGATTGTGCTCGAACCCACCGGCTGCCAGCAGCACCCCACGACGCGCACCGATCGTCATTACCCGCCCCTCGCGCTGCACTCGGACACCCACCACCCGGCCCGCTTGGGTGAGCAGTTCAAGCAAGCGCGTTGATCGCCAAACCGGAATCCCCGCCGCACGCAACGAGATGAGCAGACGCGCCACGCCGGCCGCACCCAAGGTCAGCCGTCGAGCGCGCTTGAATTTGCAACGCCAAGGCACGTCGACCAGATACGCCACCAGGTGTTTGAGCAACGTGCTGATCCAACCAGCAGTTTGGGTGACGAACAGTTGCAGCTCTTCCTGGGTGAAAGCGAGGCGACCGAACAGCAGTGTCTGCGGATTGGGTTCGTGCAGAATGCCCGCGTCGACACCGAGCTCACTCATGGCGATAGGCGCCGGCTCCATTGACCGATGCCCGGCCCTCATGCCCGGCGCTTCGTTGAAGTAGTCAGGATAGCTGGGCAGGCTTTCATAGCGAACCCGCGAGTTTTCGTGGAGAAAGTCCACCATCTTGGGGCCCATCTCCAGAAACGTGTCAATCAGATCGGATTGGTACTCGTCAGCCGGAATGGTTGCACGAAGATAGTCCCGCGCCGCATCCAGTGAATCGTCTACGCCCGCTTTGCGCGCATAGCGGTTGCAAGGAATCCACACGCCACCACCCGACGATGCGCTGGTGCCGCCGACGCAGTCCTGTTTTTCAATCACCAGAATCTGATCTTCAGCGCCGACCTTGCCAGCCAGTGCACCCGTGAGGCCACCGTTTCCGCTTCCGACCACCACAACGTCGACTACGTGATCGAAATTTTTCGCGCCCTCATTCATAAAGACACACGTACACTTCTCCTGGAAGCCGGAAACGATTCAGAGGCCTGCCCTTGCGGAGCCACGCCATTCTTGCCGCTCACTGTTTTTGCGCTTGAAAGCTTAATCACCGACACTGAGTTGGGCAAACGAACTTTGCGCGCGGCCTACAATCCTACTGCCGGGTCGGCAACAGCCAATCCACGCTCTGCACGAACCACCGTTGCGCGATGCCACCTGGGAGCCGTTGCTGCAGGGCAACGCGACCAGGTTTTAAGGGTTGCAGGAAATGCTAGGTGGACCGCTGCGCTTTGCTAGCTCAAGCCATAGCCTCGTAGAAACGCTTGGTGAGGCTGGCCGCGCGCCGATCGCCCAGCAGATTCAGGCTCATCTGATTCATGGCGTATGCCACACAGGTCCGATGCGTATGATCGAGCAGCACGATGGAACCACCCAGCCCCCCCCAGAAGCTGGCCTTCGAGCCTTCGGGCATCAGCGCGGAGAACAGGCCTTTCACGCCATAGCCGATACCATGGGTCACGCCCAAGCCCATCACTTCGCCCTGCTCGCGGAAAATCTGCTCGATAGTGCCCGGTTGCAGAAGGTCCACCCCGAAGGCGCTGCCCCCATTGGCCACCGGAGTCTGGGCTCGCACCATCGCACGCGCGTTGCCATGACCATTCGCGGCCGGCAATTCGGCTTTGCGCCAACCTTCGCCGTTTGCGACCGGCGGCATGACGTTGGGGATGCCGCCATTCTGATCGCCTTGCCCCTCGGGCACGAGGTCCAATTCGAGCTCCGCACCCGGCAGCAAATCGGCAGCGCGCGAAAAATTCGCAGGGTCAAGGCCAATATGAAAGTCGGCCTCCAAAGGCTCGCCGATAGCACTGCGGAAAAACGTACCCAGCGATACACCCGAAATACGACGCACAATTTCGCCAACCAGGAAGCCTTGGGTGATCGCATGGTAGGCGCACTGGGTGCCAGGCTCCCATCCCGGCGCCTGTCGCTCCAGCACGCCAATCACGTGATCCCAATCGAACAGTTGGTCTTGGGTCAACGGCTCGCCAAAGCCTATCAGCCCCGCCGTGTGCCCCATAAAGTGCCGAACCAGCGTGGATTCCTTGCCGTTCTGGCCGAACTCCGGCCAGTACTTGGTCACGGGATCGTCGAAATCGAGCTCGCCGCGATCATAAAGAACCAGAGCCGCCAGCGCAGTCATGATCTTGGTCGAGGAGTACACACAAACGAGGGTGTCCTCCTCCCAAGGCAGCGTTCTCGCCTGATCCCGGCTCCCAGCCCACATATCCACCACCAGCTCGCCTTCCACAGAGGCAGCGAAGCTTGCGCCGACATCGTCGCGCTCAGTGAAATTGCGCTGGAACTCTTCGCGCAACCCGGCAAAGCGCTCGTCCCAATAGCCATGTATTTCCATGCGGGTAATTCTACAGTCAATCGCCATCGGTCGCGGCTTGCCGAAGCCAACCGCATCCAGCAAAATTGCTGGGAACCAACGCTAAATGTAGAGGGGGGAGTAGCATGCTTTTGCCAATTACCGCGCTCTATGCGGGCCTAATCGGAATCATGGCCATCGTTCTTGGGTTGCTTTCAGGATTCACTCGAAGCCGCACCGGTGTGTCACTGGGCGCCGACAGCAATAATCCAGAGCAGTTACTGGCCTCCAGGCGTCACGGGAACCTCATTGAGTGGGCGCCCATTTTCCTGCTGCTGCTGGGTGTATTGGAACTCAATGGTTCGTCCGGCACGCTCATCCATGCGCTCGGGGCTGTGTTCGTGGTATCCCGGTTACTGCACGCTAGCGGTCTTAGCGCAGAAAAAGTCGGCGGCGCCGGCCGCGCGCTAGGAGCAGCGGGAAGCCTCCTGAGCGTGCTGGTGGCTTCCGTGATAGCCATTATCAGCTTCATCTGAGTTATTCCCCCAAGACGCTATAGCGCTGCCCGATTAGCGACGCTGCAAGCCGCCAGTCGGCCTCCCTCAGCGAGGGTGGGGTGGCCGAATTGGCGGATTTAGGGTGGGACAAGATTGCAGGCTGCTGCAGAGTCTGCAAAGCAAGGCGGTCCGCCAATGAAGTGCCAGGCCTACTTGGAAGAACAGATCATCAGCACTCTCTCGTAGGCTGACAGATGCCGCCAAACGCCCACATATACATCACGCCAACCAACCGCCTTGCCCGCAATCTCGCTCGAGAATTGGCTTTATACGAAACCGCCAACGGCAAGACAGCTTGGCTTCCGTCCTCGGTCTACACGTTTACCGCTTGGCTCAATCAACTACACCACGACTACCTGCTGAAAGCCGAGGACGATCGCGTGCTCATCAACGCGCAACAATCTCTGGTTCTGTGGCAATCACTGATCGACAGAGAAGTCTTCATCGGCGAGCCGCAAGTGGCCGGCCTGGCCCAGCGCGCATGGCGCACTATCCACGAGTACGAGCTGGCAGCGCCCGAACAGTGGCAGGAACTGTTGCTCTCGGAGGACAGCCGACGTTTCAAGCACTGGGCAGCCGCTTACCGCGCAGCATGCGCCAATCAAGGGTTAGTTGACGAATGGGCTTTCACATCGGAAGTCCCAAGCCTCTTGGACGCAAAAAAAATCGAAGCACCCGAAGCCATCGAGTTAGTCGGTTTCGAGCTCCCAATGACGCCACTGCAAGCAAAAATTCTTGCCGCATTGGAAGCAGCCGGCACGCAGCTGACGCGACGCGAAACCGGCACGGGTGCCACGGTACTCCCAGAGATAATCCAATTCGCCGAAGCCGACGATGAACTCGCTGGCGCAGCGATCTGGGCGCGCAATCTTCTCGAAGACGAGCCGGATCGATCCATAGCCATCGTCGTGCCAGATCTGAGCGGACGGGTAGATCGGGTAGACCGGTTGTTTCGACAGGTATTCGATCCACCCGGCTTTGCCCTGCAACCGTCGGATTCCGAGCCTTGGCACATCTCGCTAGGCAAGCCCCTCGCGGCGTGGTCGCTGGTGTCCGACGCCCTGGCCATGCTATCTCTGGGCGATCATAGGCTGACCCAGCCGGAAGCCACGCAGCTATTGCGATCGCCCTACCTGGCGGGTTGGCAGGATGAGGCCGTTGCCCGCAATCAAACGCTGGCCCGGCTGACGCGCCGCGCCCCTTACGACCTCACGCTCAATGAGCTGCAATGGGCATTGGGGGATTCAGGCGCAGGCGCACTCGCCGAGCAACTTAGCGTCTGGCAGGGTATTCGTCGCGAAGCCACCGGACCCGCATGGCCATCAGCGTGGGCAGGCCGATTCCAAGAAGAGCTGACAAGCCTGGGGTTCGCCAGCGGTCGTTCGCTGAACAGCGCCGAGTACCAGGTTCTGCATCGGTGGCACGACCTGTTAGAGACCTTCAGTGCACTCGACGTGGTTACGGCCACCCCTATTGCGCGCCGCGAGGCGCTGGATGTTCTGACCGAACGCGCCAGCAGCGCAATTTTCCGGGACCGTAATCCTGGCGTCCCCGTCGAAGTGCTGGGCGTTGAGGAAGCGCTGGGGTCTGAGTTCGATGCGCTGTGGATTACCACGCTGGACAGCGACACATGGCCGGGGCCAACCCGTCGCGACCCACTGATTCCATCCGTGGTGCAATCGACGATACCCCGAGCCACCAGCGAGGGTTGCATTGAACGCGCCCAGCTCGAGCTCGCCGGCTTGCTCACAGCAGCGCCCACCACACGCGGCAGCTTCGCGAAAGGCAGCGACGAAACAGCCCTCGAAGTCACCGCGCTGCTAGACGACTGCTCGCTGCAAGAGGCTGATCCCAGGCCTACGCCACCCCCTGCGAACATGGCGCCACCGCTGCTGGATGATCAGGCCCCGGTGCTGGAAGGCACCAGCACCGGCGGTGGGACCGGCGTGCTGCGCAATCAGTCGAGCTGTCCGTTCCGAGCTTTCGCAGAACGACGACTCAAGGCCACTGACCTGACACCCCCTCGGCCGGGTCTTGATGCAGGACAACGTGGCACGGTGATCCACAAGGCGCTGGAGCTATTCTGGGCTGATCTGCACGGCAGCGCGGATCTCGCCGCGCTCAATCCGAAAGCTCAGGAGCAACGTATTTCCAGTGCAGTGGAAGCTGCATTAGATGACTTTACAAGCCGCTTCCGTCTCACGCTGACAGCGGCGGCCCGCTTGTTAGAGCAACGCCGCACGGAACGAGCGCTGGCTCGTTGGCTGGATGTGGAAAGACAACGCAGTGATTTCTCGGTCATCGAGCACGAACACGACATCACACTGGATCTGCCAGGGCTCTCCCTGTCCGGGAAGATTGATCGGCTGGATCGTTTGGCCGACGGCACAACCATGTTGATCGATTACAAAACCGGTCGCACCGGCAAGGGCGATTGGTTCCCCGAGCCACGGATCGCAGACCCGCAGCTACCCGCCTATGCCATCTCCATGAATCCCAAGCCCAGTGCCATCGCCTTCGCTCGCATCCGGCCGGACGAACTGAAATTCGAAGGTCTGGCCGCGGATGACACCGGAACGCCAGGTGTCGGGGTACTTGCCAACGAACGCGGCAAATTCGAGGAATTCGTGTCCTGGGGCGATTTGCTCCACGACTGGCAAACGCACCTCGAGGCGTTGGCGCGCGACTTTGCTGATGGCAAAGCGGCAGTGGAGCCAAGAGAACCGTCGGCGTGCAACTACTGCCACCTGCATGCACTTTGCCGCATTCAGGAACGAGCACCCTACGACTCCATGGCCGCGGAGGACGACGATGAGTGATGCCGCCGCGCGTGCCGAAGCTGTGCAGCCGCAACGCTCGGTGATTGTTCAAGCTCCGGCAGGCTCGGGAAAGACCACCCTGCTCGTCGAGCGATATCTGGGGCTCTTGGCCGCCGTCGAAGCACCAGAGGAGATTCTCGCAATTACATTCACCCGCAAGGCTGCCGCCGAGATGCGCCAACGGGTGCTGCGCTACCTAGACCCTGACTATGATTCCGCTGAGGAGCATGAGCAAGCGCCCCTGGCCAAAGCGCGTGCGGTGGCGGCTAAAGTGGCTGAGTGGCGGCTGCGTGAGAACCCGCAACGGCTACTGATCCGCACCATCGACAGCTTCAATCACTACCTGGCACGTACCATGCCCGTGGCCAGCGCCCTCGGGCCCGTGCCCTCCCCTGCAGACAACACCAAAGCGCTGTATCGGCTGGCGGCCCGCAATGTGTTGACCCTGGTAGAGGGCGAGGATGAACTCGCCGAAGACCTCGACCGGCTCCTTGACTGGCGTGACCACCGCAGCCAGGACGTCGAGGATCTGCTGGCTGGTCTGTTGGGCAAACGTGATCAGTGGTTGCGGGCGCTGCGCGTGACCGGCGTACCCAAACGGGCTGAGCTGGAAGCGGTGCTCTATACGGTGGTTTCAAGCCAGCTCGCTCAGGCAGCCGAGGCGATGCGCGATGCGCTTCATGCCATCGGCGCCGACGCGATGGAGGTGGTTGAGCTGCTGCAATTCGCGGCGCGCACGTTGATTGCCGAGGAACAAGCATCGAACATCCGGCTGTTCGCTGACGAGGATCAGCTCCCCGCACCTGATCCGGACGCATTGCCACTGTGGGCGGGCTTAGGGAAAGCGTTGCTCACTAAGGGTGGCAAATTCCGCAGGCAGGTGGACAAAAGAACAGGCTTTCCACCCAAAACCCCCGAAAAAAAGCGTTTCACGGCGCTGCTCGAAGCGCTGGCCGACAACGACGAGCTGTGCACGGCTCTGAACAGAGCTCGCGACCTGCCGGCGCCCGCCTACAGCGATGAGGAATGGGCCGTGCTCGACTCGCTGGTGCGCGTCCTGAATCGCACCGCAGCAGAGCTCGAGCTGGTATTTGCGCGGTCAAGCCAGACCGATTACACCGGCTTAGCGGCTGCCGCACTGCGCGGCCTTGGGGATGAAGAAACGGGTTTCAGCGACCTCGGTTTATATCTGGACCGCCGCATCCGCCACGTACTCGTGGACGAATTTCAGGACACCAACTGGGGCCAACTACACCTGCTGGAAAAGCTCACCGCGGGCTGGGAACCCGGAGACGGCCGCAGCCTCTTCCTCGTGGGCGATCCCATGCAGTCCGTATACCGCTTCCGCGAGGCGGAAGTGGGCCTATTCATCCGTAGCCGCGACCATGGCATCGGCGCGCTAACCCTGGAAGCAAAGCGCTTAGCCCGCAACTTCCGCTCTCGCAAAGAGATCGTGCATTGGGTGAATGCTCAGCTGGGGCCCATTTTCCCCGAAGTCGAGGACATTTCGGCCGGTGCTGTTGCCTACGCGCCTTCCGAAGCGGGCCGGGACGCAGGCGGACGGGTCGACATCCTCGCTCATGCAACTGAGGTCATCGAAGCAGAGGCCATCGCCGATCTCGTTGCGCGTGCGATCGCCGATCACGCCGCGGATCCGCAATTCAAAGCCGCCATCATCGTGCGGGCACGCAGCCACTTACGAGACATCATCCCGGCGCTCGCGCGTCGTCAAGTGCCTTATCGTGCCGTCAAGCTGGATCCACTAACAAGCCGAACCACGGTTCAGGATCTGCTCGCATTGACGCAGGCCATCCTTCAGCCTGCCGACACCACCGCAGTACTGGCGGTATTACGCTCCCCCGTCTGCGGGCTGACGCTCGCCGATCTGCACGCGCTGGCCGGCGATGGTCGTTCACTGCACGATCCCGAGGCACTAAGTCGCCTGGACGCGGAGCCCAGAGCACGTGCGGAGCGCGTGATTGCCACCCTCCAGGATGCACAAGACCAGTGGCGACGCCATTCCATTCGCGATCTGGTGGAAGGCGCATGGTGTCGGCTGGGTGGCCCTCAGTGCTGCATTAATGCCGAAACCGATCTACGAGATGCCGGCGTCTACCTGGATGCGTTGGAGCAGGCTGCGTCCAGCGGGCTACTGGAGGACTGGAACGACTTTCTCGAACTGCTCGACGGTGAGCATACTGAGGGCGATCCGCCCAGCGAAGCGGTAAAGCTGGAAATCCTCACCATGCACGGTGCGAAGGGGCTGGAGTGGGATCTGGTCGTTCTGCCGGGCCTCAACAAGCGCCCCGGCAACCGAGGCACCGACCTGCTCCACTGGTTGCCGTTCAGCGCCGCAAATGATGAAGAGCAAATGCTACTCGCACCGCTCCGTGCAGCCGAACAGGCAGACAACCCGCCACTCGTCGAGCTGATTCGCAGCGAGCAAAAGGCCCGGGCCAAATACGAAAACCAACGGTTGCTCTACGTGGCCACCACTCGGGCAAAAGAACGGTTGGTGTTATCCGCCTGTTTAGATCCTGACAAAGACGACATCAAACCAACCACTGGCAGCCTGCTCACCGATCTATGGCCCACCTGCAGCGAAGACTTTCTGACAGCGCTGGCTGAATCTAGTGCTGCGGGCAGTACGGCGCCCGATACCACCGGCACTACGCCATTGCGCAATCAAGATTTGCGACGCATCGACGTTGGCTGGCAGCCCGTTCTGGGCGAGCGGCTATCCTGGCAGCCTGCCCTCGCGCATAGAGAGCAATCTGTAGATGTCGAGTACAACTGGGCTGGCACCCAGGCACGCCGGATAGGTACCGTGCTACACCGTTTGCTCGAGCGGGCAGGAACGATAGGTAGCGAGAGCCTCAGTGTCGAACAGCGCGGCCACCTGATTAGCAAGATCCCGCTGTTGTTGAAGGCCATGGGAACCCGAGCGGATGCGCTAAAGGAGATCGTCACCCTCATCCAGAACGCCTTCGAAGCAACCCTAGACAGCGAAACGGGTCAATGGATACTCAGCAATCGACACCGAGAAGCCGCCTGCGAGCTTCCCGCCGCAGGCTTGATCGATGGCCAGTTCGTCAACGTCATCATTGATCGCACGTTTATCGACGAATCGGATGTGCGCTGGATTATCGACTACAAATCCGGATATCACGCCGGTGCTGACCTGGCAGGCTTTCTGGCCGAAGAGAGCGAGCGGTATCAGGAACAATTGAATGGCTACCGCCAGTTGTTTGAGCAAATGGAGAATCGGGCGATTAAAACAGCCCTTTACCTACCTCGACATGACAAGCTACAGCTGGTGGAGTAGAAACAGACCCCACCCATGCCCCCAGCGCGCCAACCACC
>DEBD01000023.1 GCA_002348385.1 Gammaproteobacteria bacterium UBA2965
CGTCGATAAGACACTAAGGGGAGTACTAATATGAATGCTGCATCTCGCGGCGGTAGATCCGTCGTGCTTGGAGTTGTGTCGAAGTTGGTGGCGGTGCTGTTTGCCGCTACGTTGTCCATGGGAGCATGGGCGGACCTTTGGGTGGCCACCTGGGCCACCGCCAACAAGACCGAAAACCCGTTCGGCTTCGACGCCAATCGACCCGCGCCGATAGCCAACGACACCACGCTGCGGCAGGTCCTCAGGATCAGTCGCGGAGGCAGTGAGTTTAGGATCTGGCTTACCAACGAGCTGGGCACGGCGCCGCTCACCATAGGCAAGGTGAGTGCGGCTCGCGGGCTGGAGGGGTCCGCCGTCGAGGACGTGGTGCCAGTATTGTTCAACGGATCGGAGTCGGTAACCATTCCGCCTGGTGCGCGAGTGGTGAGCGACCCGGTGTCGGTATCGGCAAAGGCTTTCACCGATCTGGTGGTCAGCCTTTACGTCCCCGCTCATGAGTCCACCCAGTCGCCTGTCACCTACCACCCGCGGGCACTGCAGACCAACTACATGGACGTGGGCGACCAGGTCATGGGTCTGGATCTGGGTGCGCCGGTGGAGATGTTCGTGTCGGCCTATCTGGCAGCGGTGGATGTTGCCGTGCGCCGGCCGTTACCGGTGATCGCGGCCATTGGCGACTCGCTCACTGATGGCGACCAGAATGCGGCCACGGGGCCGGAAGGCAAGCCGGAGCCCATCGACCGCAACAAGCGCTATCCAAATTTCCTGCTCAAAGCCATCCTGCGGTCATATGCTAGCGATGAGCGCATTCCGGGGTTGGTGCCGGTGGTGAATCTAGGAATCTCGGGTAATCAGGTCACCAACGATCTGTTGGGTGACAACGCCGTCGCCCGTTTCGGACGCGATGTACTCAGCCGTTCGGGAGTCACCCACGTCGTGGTCTGGGAAGGCATCAACGACATTGGGCTGCCACCGCTGCTGGGTGGTGTTGCCACGCCGGCGGCGGCCATTATATCCGGTCTGCAGCAGATCGCGGCGCAGGCCAGGGTGGCTGGCCTGAAGGTGATTGGGTGCACGCTCACGCCTTCCGGGGGATTTGCCCTTCCCACCTATTCCAGCCAGGGAGCCGATACGATTCGCACGGAGGTCAACGAGTGGATCCGCACCAGCGGTGCCTTCGATGCCGTAGCGGACCTGGATGCGCTCATGCGTGATCCGGCGGATCCCACCATGATTAAGGGTGGGCCGGCTCCCAGCGACTACACGGTAGACGGTCTGCACTTCACCAACAGAGGTTACCGGGATATAGCCGGGGCCATCGCCGACGCCTTGTTGGAAGCCGGTTACCAATGACCTGAGCCTTGATCTGGCAGAAACTCGGGCGCCCTAGGGCGCCCGTATTCTTTGTGTTCTTGCCATTTGGTCGGCGCCCTTTCCCATACCGCCTCGCTGGTCGATAACGGATAGTCGCGTTCGCAGTCGCCGTCGCATGCCAAGGGGATAGTCCGCGCCCGCGGAAGCACGGCCTTCCCTGGTCTAGTGGGCTCGGGTCAGCGTGGCTTGGGAGCCACGTCGGCCAGGGGCGTGTCCGAGAAGTCCGTGGACAGGTGAAAGCCATCGTAAGCCCTGGTGCCTGATGGGTGGGCAAACTCCAGCAGGCGTTGTTTCTGAAATGACTCACCACCGTCCACGCACAACGTGGCGCCGCGGATGTAGGCCGCTGCAGGCGAGAGCAGAAAGGTTACCGCCGCGGAGACTTCACTTTCGGTGCCCGGGCGTCCGCTGGGGGACGCTTTGATGTTCTTGGCGCTGACTTCCTGTACTTGCGGCGGGTAGGTGAGCATGCCGCTGGACATGATCATGCCGGGTGCTACGCAGTTGACGCGCACGTCCGCCGACGCCCACTCCAGGGCCATGGTTTTGGTGAGATTCTCGATGCCGGCCCTTGCTGCCGCCATGTGTGCCATGCCGGGGTAACCGGTTCGGATGTCTGCCAGCATGTTCACGATGGCCCCGCCGTGCTCGCGCATGTAGTGCCGGTAAGCCGCATGTGAGACTAGAAATGTGCCGTTCAGGTTGAGGTCCACCACGCTGCGCCACCCATTGGCCGACATGTCTGCCAGTGGCGCGACGAACTGGCCGCCCGCGTTGTTGAACAAGCCGTCGATGCGTCCGTGGCGAGCCAGTAGGGCGTCCATGGCGGTTTCGACGATCTCTTCGTCGCGAATATTCATCAGCAGTGTGTCGCATATGCCACCGGCGTCCGTGACCTCTTCTGCGGTGGCCTCGAGTACCTCCTGGCGCCGGCCGGCAATCACCACTGTAGCACCCAGGCTTGCCAGTTCATGGGCCGTGCAGCGTCCGAGGCCCGTGCCGCCGCCCGTTATCAAGATGACCTGATCGGCAAACAGGCCGGGCCGGAAAATGCTCGTGTATCGGTTGCTCATCGGGTCTCCCGCGCGCCTATTGGCTCACCGTCAAGGCGGCCAGCATGTCGCCAAGGGTTTCTCTTACGCCGCCGCGGTCCACGTGGTAGCCCAGGGATACGCTTGCCGAGATGAGCGTACCGAAGCTGCGCACCACGCGCACTGGTTGGGTCATGACGAACAGGCCGGGCAGGGTGCGTGCGATGCCCCACAGGATGGCACCGGTGATGATAAACGTGGCGGTGGCCGGCAGTGCCCAGGCGATGATGGTATCGAGCCAATCCATGCCCCTGAGTCTAGTTGGGCAGCCAACCAGGCACCAGCCGAGTTAGTCGGCTAGCCGAATCTGCTGGCGAATGTACTCGAATACCGCGCGTACCTCCTTCTCGGTGAGATCGTCGAACATGGGCATGCTACGTGGCAGCAGCGCGCCCTCGGCGACTACGGCGCGAAATGCCGCGTAGTCGGCCATGAGCGCGGATTCGCGCAGATCCGGACCGGCGGCCCCGTTGGATTTGGCGTTGCCGCCGTGGCACACAGCACAGGACGACTGGTGGTAAATCTGGGAGCCGAGCCCAACCAACTGCTCGTTCAGAGGCTGTGTACCGGTATCCGGAGGGTTGAACGAAAACCGGGTATCCGGAGTTGCTGGCAGTTCTGCTTGACCCTTCAGACTAAAACTCAGCAACCGGATACCTCCGCCGCGGTATTTCCAGCCGTGCCGCTGGAAGGCCGGCAGTCCGAAGGATGCCTGACCACCCCAGCCCACTGGTACCACCACGTGCTGCGTGCCGTTCTGCTCGTGGCTCATGGGGGCGCCCGTTATGCCGCGACCGGCGTCGAACGACCACAGCAAATCGCCCGTGGCGCCGTCGTACGCCAGAAAGCGCCCGTCCCCGGTGCCTTGAAAAGCCAACCCGCCCGCAGTAGCC
Organism: Gammaproteobacteria bacterium UBA2965; assembly: GCA_002348385.1. Taxonomy (GTDB): domain Bacteria; phylum Pseudomonadota; class Gammaproteobacteria; order Pseudomonadales; family Azotimanducaceae; genus UBA2965. The sequence continues at coordinate 3,359 of DEBD01000023.1, forward strand.
AGGGTGCCGCCGTGCCAGGGGGTAGGGTACTGCACCCGCCAGCGGGGCTCCTGGCGTTCCGGGTCCCAGGCCACCAGACCGCCGGTACCGTCATCCGGCTCGGTGAGCGGGTAGGTGGTGACCATGCCGATCACGAAAAAATTGTCGCGCAGCTTCAACGCCGGATCTTTCGAGTAGACGGCGCCCATGCGGATCGTGGGAATGTAGGCGAGTCCGAGCTGTGGGTTGTAGGACATGGCCTGCCAGTTATGGGCACCGAATGGGCTGGGATAGATCAGCTGCTCTTCGCCGGGCTTCATGCGGATGCCGGGCACCTCGGCAGGTCGTCCCGTGGTCAGGTCTACGTGGGTGGCCCAGGTGACCTTATCGTAAGGCTTGGCGCTCAACAGGGCGCCGGTGGCACGGTCGAGCACATAGAAGAATCCGTTGGTGGGCGCCTGCATGATGACCTTGCGGCGCTCGCCTTCGTGGTCGATCTCCGCCAGGATCATGTCCGCCGTGGCCTTGTAGTCCCACTGCTCGCCGGGATTGACCTGGTAGTGCCACACGTACTCGCCGGTGTCTGCCTTCAAAGCCAGGATGGAGCACAGGAACAGGTTGTCGCCTTGCCCCTCGCTGCGGCGGTCGTGATCCCATGGGTCCCCATTGCCTACACCGACGAACAGCAAGCCTAGCTCAGGGTCATAGGTGAGGCCGTTCCAGACGGTGCCGCCGCCGAAGACCTTCCACCATTGCCCGTGCCAGGTTTTTGCCGCCATCTCCATGGCGGTGTTCTCGAATCCGTCCGCGGGATTTCCCGGCACGGTGTAAAAGCGCCACAAGCGCTCGCCGCTGACCGCGTCGTAGGCTTCCACGTAGCCCCGCGTGCCGTATTCGGCGCCGCTGTTGCCGATGAACACCTTGCCGTCGAAAGCCCTTGGAGCGCCGTTGATGGCTTTGCGCTCTCCGATGGGAAACGCGCGTGTTGCCCACAGTACCTCACCGGTGTCGCTATCCAGGGCGACCAGCCGGCCGTCGGCGGTGCCCACGAAGATGCGCCCCTGCCAGTAGGTGATGCCGCGGTTGGTGTTGAAGCCGAAGGCGATCCCCCGCGGCGAGTGCTTCCAGCTTTGCGGATCGTAGGTCCACAGCTTGCGCCCGGTGGTTGCGTCCACGGCGTGTACCATGGCGCGCGCGGTGGAGAAATAGAGGGTGCCGTCCACCGCCAGCGGCGTGCTGTTGATGGAAATGGCATCCACGTCCAGCGCCCAGTCCAGGGAGAGCTGTGCCACGTTGCCCCGATTGACCTGTGTCAGCGGGCTGAATCGCTGTTCCGTATGGTCGCGACCATAGCTGTGCCATTGGTTTTCGGCTCCGTGCGCCGCTCCGGTCAGCCAGATGACGAGCGCTCCCGTCAGCCACCGCGCCATTGCCATGGCAACTCCTCGAGGTTCATTGGTAAGGGGCGCACTATATCGAAATGAAAACCTTCGCACCGGGCGGCTTGAAGCTGCCCCTTCGAGGTATAGTGGCGGGCTGAACCAGCGGCGGGGTCGATGGGCATCGAAATCAGCAGTTATGCGGGCGCCATGGAGGCGCTGCGTCATCCGGAACTGAAGCAGGCGTTGTACGACGCGGGTATGTCGGTGATGTCGGGCGCGTTGATCACCCTGCACGGGGAGGATCATCGCCAGCGCCGGGTGGTGGAGTTCGGCGTGTTTGGCCGTGGTTTTTTCCGGCGCTACGAGCGCGACGTTTTCGCGCGTACGCTCGCGCCGCTTCTGGAACCCTGTCGGGCGGCGGGGGGAACGGATCTGGTTGAACTCGGCTATCGGGTCATCATGAATCTCACCGCTGATTTCGCCGGAATCGACCGGCCGATACGGGACGAGGAGGCGACCGATCGCCTGCTTGGCCTGGTCAAGACCTTCAGCGAAGGGGCCACGCTGGTGCATTCGACCCGCGCTCATGCGGAGGTGAACGGCGAGGTGGGCGCTGCCATGAAGCGCTTTGACGAGGTTTTTTTTCAGCCTTCAAAAGCGCGCCGGCACGCTCTGGTGGACGACGTGGCTGCCGGCCGCGCGGGCGAAGAGGATCTGCCGCGAGACGTGCTCACCACGTTGCTGCGCAACACCCACCGGGTTGCCCTACCAGAGCCGGTCCTGCGGCGGGAGATCGCCTTCTTTCTGCAGGCAGGGGCGCACAGTACGGCGAACGCCACCACGCACAGCATGCACGAGATCTTTACCTGGCTGGCGCGCCGGCCCAGCGGCGCGCGTGAGCGCCTGCTCGATCGGCCGGCCTTGCTGCAGCGCTGCGTGCACGAGAGCCTGCGTCTGCATCCGGCCAGTCCGGTTGCTTGGCGCAAGGCGACGGCCGATCTGCAAGTAGACGGCAAGAAGGTGGCCGCGGGCGAGCGGGTGACCATCAATCTGCGCGCGGCTAATCGGGATCCCGGCGTGTTCGGAGAGGATGCCGAGCGTTTCGACCCGGAACGGGAGCTGCCGCAAAATGTGTGGCCGTTCGGGCTCACTTTTGGCTATGGTACGCATGCCTGCCTGGGTCGGGATCTGGATGGCGGCGTGACGCCGAAGGCGGATGCCAAGCCGAGCAGCTATCAGCTTGGGGTGGTGACCCTGTTCGTGCAGGCGCTGCTGCGCGCGGGTGCGGCACCCATCCCGGATGACCCGCCCAGTGCAGACGCGAATACGTTGCGCAGTAACTGGGGCAGGTATCCCATCTCACTGACGCCGGAGGAAACCAGCTAGTGAAGACCATGTTGATTACGGGCGCAGCGCACGGCCTGGGCGCAGCTATTGCCCGGGCTGCCGATTCCGACGGATACCGCGTGGGGGTGCTGGATCTGGTGGCCGAGGAGTGCGAAGCCCTGGCCGGCAGTCTCTCCGCTGGCGTGCCCTTGTGCGCAGATGTTCGCGATCCGCACAGCGTAGAGGCTGCGCTGGATGCGCTGGGGGACGCGCCCGACGTGCTGGTCAACAACGCGGGCATTCTGCGAACCGGGCCGCTCATCGACCATGCGGTGGAAGACTTTGCTCTGGTCATGCAGGTGAACCTGAACGGAGTATTCGTGGTCGCTCAGTCTGCAGCGCGGCGCATGCGCGATGCTGGGGGTGGGGTCATCATTAATATGTCTTCTATCAACGGCATCCATCCCAGCCCCAACTGTGGTGCTTACGTGGCAGCCAAAGCCGGCGTGATCGGCCTTACCCAGCAGATGTCCATTGAGTGGGGTGAGTACGGCATCCGCGCTAATGCGGTGGCACCCGGCTTCATCGATGCGGGGATGTCTGCGCCGTTTTACGAGAACGAATCGGTTCGTAACAATCGAGGCAATGCCGTCCCCCTTGGGCGCCTCGGAGTGGCGGAAGACGTCGCTCAGTGTGTGCTGTTCCTGGCGTCGGATGCGGCGGCCTATGTGAGCGGCCAGACCATCGCGGTGGACGGCGGCGTCATCAACAGCGTACTCAGGCAGTTGCCGCGAGAGTGACCCTGTGGAACTGAACGGCGCCTCGATACTGATTACCGGAGGTGGCTCTGGAATAGGAGCCGCCACTGCTGCGTACCTGGCGGAACGCGGGTCCAGGGTGACCATTTCAGGGCGCCGCGCGGACAAAGTGCGCGCAGTGGCTGATGCCATTGGTCCCCAGTGTTGCGCTGTGACGGGAGACGTGACTGTGGCGGCGGACCGGGATCGTATGGTGCGTGACGCCGTGGCACACGGCGGCGGTCTGGACGCGCTGGTAAACAATGCGGGCAATATGTACCGGGGAGAACTGGCCAGCCTCACGGAGCAGGGGTTGCTGGACATCTTCCATACCAACGTGATTGGCGCCATGTTGCTCAGCGGGATGTGCGCGCCCTATCTGGCCAGGCGTGGTGGCGCCATCGTTTTTCTTGGATCGATTCACAACAGGCGTATGTTCCCCGGCGCTGCGCCCTATGCCGCTACCAAGGGAGCCATCGAGTCGGTCACCCGGTCCTTGGCGGCGGAGCTGGGCGAGCAGGGTATTCGGGTGAACTGTGTGGCACCCGGTGCGGTCTTCACGGAGATCAACCAGCGTGCGGGCCTGTTGGACGACGCGCAAGCACTTGAGCGCCTGCAGGGCATGAGCGGCCTGCATGCATTGGGGCGCATCGGCACGCCCGCCGAAGTGGCCGAAGCCATTGCCTACTTCATTATGGCGGAGTGGACCACGGGGGCCGTAATGGATGTGGATGGCGGCCTGGGGTTAGGCCTTACCGATGAATAGCAGCCTGGAGACGACACCATGACGCTGGCAACTGCCGAAACCATCGACGTTCACGCCCACGCGGTGCTGGAGGCCACCATGGGCGCGGCGGGCGAACACGGTCCCGAGCTCAGCCACGGGGATATGCCGCGCTTTCGGGTGGGTGGCTACGAACTGCACGGCGTGCGCTATCGGGGCAGCCCGTTTATGGACCCGGACCTGCGCCTGGCGTCCATGGATGCAGCGGGATTGGACTATCAGGTGCTCTCACCAAACCCGCTGAGCTATTTTCATTTCATTGACGCGGCGCAGGCCCAGGCATTCTGCCGCACGCACAACGATGCGCTGGCGGAATTGGTAAAAGGCCGGACAGACCGGTTGGGTGCGTTCGCCGCGGTGCCCATGCAGGATGTGGGTTTTGCCATCGAGGAGACCCAGCGCGCAGTCAACGACCTGGGTATGTATGGACCCTATATCGGTACGGATTTTGGGTGTGGTCTGGACGACCCTTGCCTGGATCCCTTCTTTGAGGCCCTGGTGGCCATGGACGTGCCGTTGTTCATCCATCCCGGACCGGCGGGCATCGATGGGCCCGCCGGCGACGCAAACCTCAAGCGCTTCGACCTGGACATTATCGTGGGGTTCGCGGCACAGGAGACCATTGCCGTGTGCACACTCATCTACGGGGGCGTGCTCGCTCGGCATCCTCAGCTGGATGTGTGTCTCAGCCACGGGGGAGGTGCCACGGGCTATCTGTTCGGGCGCATGGCGAGCGCCGCCAGGAAGCGACCGTGGGCCAGTGCCGAGCTGAGCGCGGAGGGTGCGTTTGAGGCGCTGTTGCACCGGTTGTGGTTCGACATCCACGTGCATGCTGAGGATTCGCTGCAACTGCTCAAGGCCCACGTGAACAATGATCGGTTGGTATTCGGCACCAACTTCGCCGGATGGGATCAGCAGCCGGGCAACGTGCGCGAAGAAGCGCGCGCCTACACGTCCAATGCGCGCAAACTGCTGCGTGGGGAAGCCCCTTGACGCGGATACTGGCTGTAGACAGAGATCAGGTTTGCCATGAGCTGACGGCGGACCCGGAAGGCACGCTGATGGAAGTGTTGCGTGATGAGGGCCTGGGGGTCGAAGCCGTGTGCGGCGGTTGCTGCTCCTGCGCCACTTGTCACGTACACATCGATGAGGCGTGGCTCGACCGCGTGGGTCCGGCGGGAGATACGGAAGCGGAGCTGCTGCAGATTTCGGCCTATTTCGATGCGCGCGCCTCGCGGTTAAGCTGTCAGATCCGCTGCGTGCCTGAACTGGATGGGTTGCGGATAACGGTGGCCCCCGAAGAGTAGGCTGAACACGGAAAGAACTGTCTAACGAACTGCGAACGAGAAGAAGCAACCGGAGCGATGCGTATGTCACAGCTGGATGAGATCATGGTGCGATTGGACCGCCTGGAGTCGGTGGAGGCCATTAGAAGTCTGGTCACGGCATATGCCATCGCCTGCGACGAGCACGACATGCTCCGGCTGACCAGCTTGTTCACTGAGGACGCGGTGTTCACCTCGCCCAACGGCGCCATGGTGGCCAATGGGCGTGACGCAATCGCCGATATGTTCGTGGAGACCTTGAAGATTCGGGGGCCAGCGTTCCATTGGACGCACGACGTGTCCGTAACAGTAGACGTCCAGGATCCCAACCGTGCTGCGGGTCTGGTATACAGCCACGCGGAAACCACACCCAATGGCGTGGTGAGCCTGGCGGCCATGAAATACTTCGACGACTATCGGCGCGAAGAGGGTCAGTGGCGCTTCGCCAAGCGCGTCATTAATTTCCTCTACTATGTGCCTGCGGTGGAATACCACACGGGTCTGAACAGCGAGCACCGCGTGGTCATCGGAGCGGATCGGCTGGCCGCCGATTATCCGGAATCGCTATCTGCCTGGCAGGACTTCCATCGCACTCACGTGCTGCCAGGCGAGTTGCAGCAAGGTTAGGGGGTAGCATGAGCGCAGAGACAATCTCACTGGTGCGGCGCGCACTCACCCATTATCGCGACAACACCACGGATCAGGCGCCGGGCACCATGCAGATGCCCGTGGACGCCTATCTGGATCCCAATCGCTACGCGGCGGAGGTAGAGCGAATCTTCAAGCACCTGCCGTTGGCGTTGGCATTGAGTCTGGAGCTTCCCGAGCCCGGCAGCTACCGCGCGCTAACCATGCTGGAAGTGCCGGTGTTGATGGTGCGGGGTGAAGATGGCGTGGTGCGAGCCTTCCTCAACGTCTGTCGGCACCGCGGGGCGAAGTTGTGTCCGGATGGTGCAGACAAGACGCGTCTGTTTTCCTGTCCGTATCACGCCTGGTCGTACAATCACCGCGGTGAGTTGGTCGCGCGTTACGCGCAGGAAAGCTTTGGAGAGGTTGACGCGGCGACGCACGGTCTCACGGAATTGGCTTGTGCGGAGCGGTCCGGCCTCATCTGGGTGAGTTTGACGCCGGGCGAGCAGTTCGACGTAGACCAGTGGCTGGGGGATTTTGCCGCCGAGCTCGACACGCTGGACCTGGCCAACTGGCATCTGTTCGAGCAGCGGGTGCTCCCCGGACCGGGCTGGAAGGTCACCATGGATGGATACCTGGAAGCCTATCACCATAACGTGGTGCACGGTCGTACGGTGGGCCAGCACACCATTGGTAACCTGCTGGTACTGGATACCTATGGGCCTCATCAGCGTCTCACGTTTGGCCGCAAGACCCTCTCGGAGCTGGAGGACACGCCCGAGTCGGAGTGGAACCCGCTTGAGCATGTGAGGCTCATCCATTCCGGATTTCCGAATCTGTCCATTTCCGGAATTCTTGGCGACCACTGTCTGGTGAGCCATATCATTCCGGGGCCGACGCCCGAGACCACCACCACACGGCAATCCATTCTGGTGGCCAAGCGGCCGGAGACACCTGCAGAGATCGCGGCGTCGGAGAACTTCAGTGCCATGGTGCTGCAGGCCGTTCAGGACGAGGACTACGGCATTGGCCTGGGCATCCAGGCATGCCTGGACTCCGGTGCGAATCGGGACTTCGTGTTCGGTCGCAACGAACCGGCATTGCAGAACTACCACAAGTGGGTGGCCTGGTTCATGAAGCAGCAGGCGGACGTGAACTGGAGCGACAGCGGGACGTAACGCGACGCGCTGCGTCCCGGTGCGGTCGGTAGGCTATTTCCCGTCGGAGAATATTCCGGTGGCGACGCCGTCCACGTACACGGGCTCTTCGTGCTCTACGCGGTACTTCTTGATGACGCTGGTGGGTGGCTTCATAGGGAATTGCCCCATGTGGGCGCCCATGTCGCGGTACCAGTGATCCTGCAGATGGGCTTCCAGAGTTGCCGAGGAGGCCCACTCCTCGTAGACGTGAATGCGGCCGGGGTGCAGGTGATCTTCGCTCCAGTCATAGGCGATGCAGCCTTCTTCAGTGAGCGCGCCTTCGATATGGGGTCTGGCCGTTTCCAGCATTTCTTTGACCTTGCTGGGGTCCTGCAGTTCGATATAGCCGGCGATGATGACCTTCATGGTCCCTCCTTTTTGCGAATTGTGATTTGCTTGTTGTTGTGCTTCCGCTCGTCGGGGTGCGCTTGCACTAGTGAGCGCTTGGGCCGTCGGCCAGCCCGGGCGGAGCTGTCTTGTGGTGGAATAAGTTCTTAGAATAGTAACCATAGGAAATGGGGGAGGCTATGGCAAACACCGACGATGGGGCGGTTCTGCGTGAGTTGTGGGCGCGCGACGCTATCCGACAGTCCATCGTGGCGCTGCAGAGAGGCATCGACCGTAGTGATCTGGCGCTGCTGAAGTCAGTGTTCCATGATGACGCCGATGTCGCGTATGGATTCTTCGACGGCACTGCCGCCGAGTTCTGCGACATCATGGCCGGCGGTGATCCGGACCCTGGCGCGGTCACCATGCACCGACCCGCCAACACCTGGATCCAGGTGGATGGCGATCGGGCCATGTCGGAAAGCTACGTATTCGTGTACTCGCCTGGGGAGGGTGTTCAGTCCCTCATCGGCGGGCGTTACCTTGACCGCCACGAATGCCGGGATGGCCATTGGCGGTTGAACCACCGCACCTATGTGCTGGACTGGAACATCAATCGGCCCGCCAGCGAGCCCGCCGACTGGCCCTACCTGCGGGGCAGGAAGGGTGGCGCGGATCCTGGCGCCGGACTGCTCGCCCAATGGGGCATTACCGACCGTATCGACGAGAGCAATGGAGGGAGCGTGGAGATTTCACCAGAACTGATGGCCCAGGCGCGGCATGCGCTGGCCAAAGCGCAGATTCACGACCTGATATGCGCGCATGCCCGGGCCGTGGACCGGGGTGACGCGGGGTTGTTGGCCTCACTTTGGAGCGAGGGTGCCACGGTGGATGTGGGTGAGTTCTACACCGGTGACTCACAGGGATTCTGCGAGTTGATGCTCGAGACCGCGCAGACCCTGCGTCGCATGGCCCACACCGTGAATAACGAGTGGATTCAGGTGGATGGGGATGCGGCGGTGGCCGAGAGCTACGTCATCGCTGTGTCCACGGCAGCCGGCGAGGATGGCGATGTGGACACGCTCACAGGAGGGCGGTACCTGGATCGCTTCCAGTGTGACGATGGCCAGTGGAAGACCAGCCACCGGACCTATGTATCGGATTGGCTCATCGAGCAGCCGTCCAGCGACCAGCGCGATGAGCCGGGATCCATGTACGAGGCGCTCACCACCAGGGGCGGCCTGTATCCGGATGACCCCGTCTACGCTTTCTGGAGTTAGTCCGGGTTAGAACAAAGGGCGGGATCTGGCGCCCTCAGGCAGTGTCTCGAGTGGGCGAGGGCAGGTATTGGCGCCAGCGCCAGCTCCGCTACGATCGCTTTTGCCCCAGCTGGTTTGGGAAAACCTGACAACCGGCTCGTGGTGCCGGTCAGGGGGTGCCCTGCAAGACTTTCAACGGTGGAGATCAGCTCCGCCTGCGCGGTGCTGAAACATCCGATGCAGCAGCGCACGAATGGGAGTATAAGGAACACAGATCCAGTCAGCGGGAGACCCTTCATGGTAGGGGAAAACATGAACAGCAAAGTCGCCGCGGCCCCGGCGAACCCGGGCGCGCCAGGGCCCACCTATCAGGAGATCGTGCTGAGCGACAGCGTGCGCGCGCCGGACGGGGGCGTGCCCGAGGTGCTGGCGCCGGTGCGCAATGTATCCCTGGGCACGGCCGACATCTCGTTCGAGCGCTACATCAGCGAGGATTTCTTCCGCCGAGAAATGCAGCATGTTTGGTCCAAGGTCTGGCAGTTCGCTTGTCGTGAAGAGCAGATTAATGGCGTGGGTGACTATTTCGTCTATGACATCGGGAGCTACTCGCTGGTGATCCTGCGTACCGAGGCGGGTCTAAAGGCCTATCACAATTCCTGTCTGCATAGAGGCACCAAGCTGAAACCTTCCGGCACCACGGGGTGGACGGGGGACATGGTGCAGTGCCCGTTTCACGGCTGGACGTGGAATCTGGACGGTACGCTGCGAGAGGTGCCCTGCGATTGGGAATTCGACCACCTGGACTATAAGGCCAACCGGCTTCCCGAGGCTCAGGTGAGCGTATGGAACTCTCTCGTATTCGTTAACATGGATCTGAACGCGGCGCCGCTGGAAGACTATCTGGAAGTGATGCCAGCGCACTTCAAGAACTGGTGGAGCTACGAGGAGTGGCGCACCCGTGTGCACGTTCAGAAGATCTTGTCGTGCAACTGGAAGACCGCCCAGGAAGCTTTCATGGAGGCCTACCACACGCCGGTGGTGCACCCCGAAATGACCAAGGTAGTGGGTGACTGGAACATGCAGCACGATATCTTCGGGCCGCACACCAGCAGGGACCTCTGTCCCATGGCGGTATCCAGCCCCAGCAAACACCATGGCATGAGCGAGCAAGACCTGCTGGAAGGGCGCCTGACGCGCAGTGTGCACGACACCAGCACGGCGGCCATACCCACGGGCGAAACCGCCCGATCCGTCATCGCGCGTCGCATGCGCGATGACTTTCTGCGCGACTACGAAAAGGATCTCTCTGACTTGTCCGACGCGGAAATACTGGATTCGTTGAAGTACAACGTATTCCCTAACTTGTTTGTCTACGGCGGTCCTGGCCTGCCGCAGATTCATCAGGTGAGGCCGTTGGGCAACGATCCCCACAGCTGTCTTTTTGACATTTACGTGCTGGAGCCACTGCGGCCCGGGGAGGATCGGGGAGACCCGGTTCAGATGGTCCAGATTACTGAGTCCGACTCCTACAAAGACGTGCCCGGCATTTCCGAGATGAATGGTTTGGTGCTGGATCAGGACACTCAGATTCTACGATGGCAGCACGAGGGAATGCGGGCGAGCCACAAGGGTGCGGAGACCCTGTCGGGTTATCAAGAGTCTCGCATCCGCCATTTGCACAATACGTTGGACGCCTATCTGGCGTCTGACCAGGCCCGCGAATAATCCTAGCCCGGCAGGTTGAGAAGGGTGCGTGTCTCGTCGATGGACGCGGGTTCCCGGTTGAGGCTTTGCGCCAGGTCTACGGCTTCGCGCACCAGATCCACGTTGTCGCGCTCGCGATCGCCGGACGGTTCCAGCCCTACCTGCACGTGGCCGCCGCGTTCCATGGCCGCGCGTGCCATTCCCGTGGCCACCACATCGCCGCCCTGAACCGACACCAGCCAGGGCAGTCCCAGATCCTCGATCATCTCGAGGTAGGCCTCCAGCGCCTTCACGGTGGGCTCCAACCCGAAACCGGCCCGGGCGCCGCCGAAATAGAATTTGACCACCGCACCCGGGGGCAGCGCCCCGGCGCGAGCGTAGCCTTGCAGAAAGCGCACGAAGCCTGGCTCGAAGATGGAAAAGGACAGGCCCACTTCGAGCCGCCGGCAGGTCTCCACCATGTGAATGCCGTCGGCCCAGCTGTTCTGGTAGATGAGGTCGCCAGTCCTTGGGCGCCCGTCGCGGTCATAGGTTCCCAGATCAGTGGTTCCGGGATCCACCACCCCCAGACCTAGCATGCCCCAGGCCGCCAGTTGCTCGTGATGAGCGTAGCGTTGCTCGATGGTCTGCCCCGGCGCGCCGCCGGGCATGGTGGGGTAGAAGATGGCGTTGGGATGGTGCTCGAGGATCTGTGACCAGGATTGCCGGTAGGGCTCCGGATCGTGCATCCCGTTGCCGCCCAGCACCGGGTCGTCCGTGTGGTTGTGCAGGATGGCCGCACCCTCGGCAATGCACGCCATGCCCTGTTCTGCTACCTCGTCAGGCGTGCGAGGTACCTGTGGGTTCACACGTTTGGGCAGATTGCCATTCATGGCAACTTCGACAATCACTGGCTGGCCCACCGGTTTTCCCCATTATTCGACCCTTGCTGATTTTAAGACGAGTACGGTCGATAGGAGAACTTCTGTCCGCCCAGGCTCGCCTCGTACATCAGGCCTCCCTTAGCGATGGTGAACACCTGCATGCCCTTGTAATAGGTGCGGCCGGTGGTGGCGGCGTCTTTGCGCCCGCCGCTGGCGCTCGCCGCGGTACCGGTGGTCGCCGCGCTGACGGAAGCGCCAGCGGTGATCGCCACGGCGCTGGCGTTGGCCCCGAATTCGAAACTGCCGCTGGAGAACTCCCTAAACGCCCGGGCGTCCTCGAAAAAGATGATCTGGCTGAAGCCCTGCCCGCCGATCTGAAAGCCCACGGAGACCTGGGTCATGTTGGTGTTTCCTACCGGATTGTCACGCACGAACACTCGCCCCTTGCTCCGCCCACGCCGAAACCGGCTTTGGCGACGGTGGGAAATACGGCATAACCGTAGGCGCTGCTGAAAAACGCGTTGGCTGCACCGGCGTTCTTGAACAGGTCGATGGTGTCGCTGTATTTGTCTGCGAACGCAGTGGCAGAGCACAACGCCAGCAACGCTGCTCCTAGAATCTTGCATGAACGCATGTGGGTCTCCGTAACTGATCCAGGCCCAAGCTTGCAGCCAGCCGGCTGAATGGGGGCTGAATTGCGCTGTGGGGCAGGAATCAGGACCAGGTTGGCAGGGCGCGCCACTCATGATCGGTGCCCTGGGCGGCGGCTTCCGCGTCGTAGCTGTACAGCCAGTGTTGTTGGGGAGAGAAATCGCCTCCGAAACGTTCGTTGTTGGCTCGAAAACGGGCGTTGCGCGCGGACACCTCCTCGGGGTCGTCCAGGTGGTACCAGCGCTCGGCGCTGCGCGACTGCGCCACCATCAGGTTGGCGCGATCGTAGCGAAGCGTTTGAAATCGCTGCAGCGCTTTGGTCGGCTCGTGGTGCAAGCTAAGCGTGCGGGCCAGCACCCAGGCATCTTCGATGGATTGCACGGCGCCCTGAGCGTGGTAAGGCAGCATGGCGTGCGCCGCATCCCCCATGACGGCGATCCGCCCTTGCACCCATCGCTCCAGCGGCTCCCTGTCGTACAGCGCTGTGACGAACGGTTGGGCCGTCGCTTCGATGACCTGCCGGGGGCGTTCGTACCAGCCGTCGAATGCATCGATAACCTCTTCTTTGCTGGTGGTCTGAGACCACGACTCGCGTTTGGTGTCCTTTGCCTTGCCTAGTGCCAGCCAATTCAGCCGTGTGCCGGACGAGACGTAGTAGTAGACGAACGACAGCCGGGGTCCCATGTCTACGTATGCGGAAACGGGAATCTCCAGGTGCTCGATGCGTTCTGCATCCACCACCCCGCGCCAGGTTACGTATCCGGAGGGACGCGGTGGATCGGGCCGAAAAATCTGCTCCCGTACCAGCGAGTGAATACCGTCCGCGCCGATGAGTACGTCGGCCTGATACTCGCTGCCATCGGCACATCGTGCCCAGGCACCGTCGTTATTCTGGCCCACTTCAGTGACCGTCTTGCCGAGCTGCAGGTGCGCCTCGTTCAACTGTTCTGTCAGCGCGTCTATGAGATCAGGCCGGTAGGCGTGGTAGTAGGCAAATCCGTATGTGTCCCGGACCTTGGGGCTGAGCGCCGTGCGCAGCAGCAGCTCGCCCGTGTCCCACACGCTGTACTTGTGAAAATCGGGTTCTGTGCAGAAACGCTGCAACGCGGTTCCGATTCCAAGGTGGTCCAGCACCCGTACCCCGTTGGGGCTCAGCTGAATGCCGGCGCCCACGTCCGTGAATGCCTCCGCCTGTTCCAGCAGCACGGGTTCCATGCCGAGCTTGCTCAAAGAAAGTGCCAAGGCGGAGCCGCCGATGCCGGCCCCGACGATGATGACGCGCATGGAGCGTTGCCTGTTCGTGGGTGGTTGCCTAACGGTAACGCGTTTGCTTTGCGGGCGGAATATGGATTGCCGGAATTCAGCTAGGGCGCTGCGGGTTCTCCGCCAGGCTGCGCGGCAGCGTCTCGCAGCAATCCAATATGCGGTCTACCTGTTGCTCACTTGCCTTCTGTCAGGCGGAGATGTTGGCCGGCGCATAGTCGCGCCGCGCGCGCACGAAGACCTTGTATTCCGACTGCAACCCTTAGGAGAGGTCGGCATCGGTAGGCGATGCCATGACGAACTCCTGGTAGGCCACGAGGTGAACCTCATCACGGGTAGCACTACCTTCATCGCATAGTTCGTCAGGGGCACGACGGCCTTTGGGCAACGTGATAAGGTCGTCGTTTCATCTGCATGGAGGGGATCAGCAATGACTGATGTCGCCATTGTCGGTATCGGCATGCACGAGTTCGGCCGCCACGAGGGCGTGACCGGCATGGAGCAGGGCGCGGTGGCAGTGCGAAGAGCACTTGAGGATAGCGGCGCCGAATGGAAGGACATGCAGTTTGCCTTCGGCGGCAGCCGCGCGGCGGGTAACCCCGACCACATGGTGTCCATGCTGGGGCTGACGGGTCTTCAGTTCATCAACGTGGTGAACGGTTGCGCCACCGGCGGATCGGCGTTGTTCGCCTCCTATAACAGCATTCTCTCCGGCGCCTACGACCTGGGCATGGCCATCGGTTTCGACAAGCATCCGCGTGGCGCCTTCACGCCCTCCGGACCAGGGGGTACTGGTCGGGATTGGTACGGCGGCAGCGGTATGGCGCTGACCACCCAGTTCTTCGGCATGAAGATCAACCGCTACATGGAGCAACACGGTATCACCCAGCGTGCGCTGGCCAGAGTGGCTGTGAAGGCGTTCAAGAACGGTTCCATCAATCCTATGGCCTGGCGGCGTACCCCTTGGAGCGAAGACGAGGTGCTGCAGTCGCAGATGCTGTCTTACCCGCTGACCCAATACATGTTCTGCTCACCCGGTGAAGGTGGGGTCGCGCTGGTTCTGGCCCGTGGCGACATTGCCCACAAATACACTGACACACCCATCTACCTGCGTGCTTCGGTGGTTCGCTCACGGCGCTTTGGTAGCTTTGAAGTAACGGCGCCATCGCTGGCGCTGGAGCATGGCCCCGGCCCGACCATAGATGCCTCCAAGGCGGCCTACGAGCTGGCCGGTATCGGGCCCGAAGACGTTGACTTGGCTCAGCTCCAGGATACGGAATCCGGTGCCGAGATCATGCACATGGCCGAGAACGGCTTTTGTGAGGACGGCGAGCAGGAAGCCATGCTGGAGCGCGGCGACACCGAGATCGGCGGACACTTCCCGGTGAACACGGATGGCGGGTGCCTGGCCAATGGTGAGCCCATTGGTGCTTCCGGATTGCGGCAGGTGTACGAGAACGTGCTGCAGCTGCGCGGTGCGGCGGGGCCCCGCCAGGTTCCGAACGATCCCAAGGTCGCCTATACCCATGTTTACGGTGCACCCGGCATCAGCGGGGTGACCATCCTGACCAAGTAGCGGCGAACGTGCTGGAAGCCGCCGTGATCGGTGTGCCGGACGAGCGCTGGGGCGAGCGGGGTCACCCTGGACGCGGCCGACGTTCTCGGCTTCGCACGCGCGAGGCTGGCCGCCTATAAGGTCCCCAAGACCGCCCAGATCCTGGGCGAGCTCCCAAAAAACGCCACGGACAAGGTACTCAAGAACAAGCTGCGGGAGCCCTGGTGGGAAGGGCAAACCCGCAGGATCAGCTAGTCTTCAATACACTGACTTGTAGATCTCGTTGGAAGGGGGGCTTTCGTTACCCTGAGCGTCCACTGCGGTCATGGCTAGTCGATAGTCACCGCGTTCCAGCGGCAAGAAGTAGTAGTTGACGGAAGCGTCCGGCACCTCGAAGTGCTGGTCGTAGTCCACGCCCTCGCTACCCGGATAGTCGGTTCCGACGTATATGCGATAGCCGTTGAGGTCTTCCAAGGGGCTGCCGTCCAGATTCTCCGTGGGTGCATGCCAGGTTATGGACAAACCACCGGCGGTGACGAGGATCGATGTGGAGGCAATCAGGGTTCCCTGGTGGCTGTCGCACGTCAAGGTGTAGGTGCTGTCCTCCTGGAGGGGCCCCGTGACCAGCGTGCCGTTGGTAGGTTGCGCTCCGCTCCAATCCCCGCTGGCCTGGCAGTCGGTTACGGCCTCACTACTCCAATCCAGGGTTGCGGAATGTCCAGGTCTCAGCTCTATAGCATCTGCGGATAGCCGCAGGGATGGCTCCGGTAGAGGCGCAGGCGCAGGCGCAGGCTCAGGCGCAGGCTCCGGTTCAGGCGCAGGCTCCGGTTCAGGCGCAGGCTCCGGTTCAGGCGCAGGCTCCGGCTCAGGCGCAGGTTCCGGCTCAGGCGCAGG
>DEBD01000003.1 GCA_002348385.1 Gammaproteobacteria bacterium UBA2965
CGATTCCCTCCTGGCCTGCCAGATGAGCGGGATTGGGTGATTTGAGTACAGGAGTAGAAACCGGCGATCAAGCGGGCCTGGACTGGCTGAAGTGGCTGGTCGTGGTGGTGCTGGTTGGCGGCGGCATTTTCGGCAACTGGTATTACCAGGATGAGTCGTTGCTGCTGCGGGTCGGCGGGCTCGTTGCGCTGGGAGCGGCCGCCCTGATGATGGCAGCGCAAACCCAGAAAGGTGGCGCCGCCTGGACGTTGATGAAGGACGCGCGCAGCGAGATCCGGCGGGTAGTATGGCCTACGCGCGACGAGGTGCTTCAGACCACTCTGATCGTTCTGGTTCTGGTGTTGGTGTTTGCGTTGATATTGTGGTTGTTGGATTCGGGACTGAGCTGGCTGGTATCCACGGTGATCGGATGAGCGAGATAGACGTCGAAGTATCGAAGAAATGGTATGTGGTGCATGCGTACTCGGGGTTCGAGAAGAACGTGGCCCGATCGCTTGCCGAGCGTGTCGAGCTGTCCACCCTGGGCGAGTACTTTGGAGAGATCCTGGTCCCCACCGAAGAGGTGGTGGAGATGCGTGCGGGTCAGAAACGCCGCAGCGAGCGTAAGTTCTTTCCCGGGTACGTGCTCGTGCATATGGAGCTCACCGACGACACCTGGCATCTGGTCAAAGAAACTCCTCGGGTGATGGGCTTCATCGGTGGCAAGGCCGACCAGCCGGCGCCGCTCACCGACGCGGAGGCCAACGCCATACTGGATCGCGTTGCCCAGGGCAGTGAGAAGGCCACTCCGAAGACCACATTCGAACCCGGTGAGATCGTTCGGGTCATCGATGGCCCCTTCAACGACTTCAACGGAGTCGTTGAGGAGGTCAACTACGAGAAGAGCCGCCTGCAGGTGGCGGTAACGATCTTCGGCCGTTCCACTCCGGTGGAGCTTGACTTCGGTCAGGTCGAAAAAGGCTGAAAAAATGGGGAGTGTGGCCGCCTGGTCGGCACACGTTTGCACCCACGAGGAGCACGAATAGATGGCAAAAAAAGTCGAGGCCTACATCAAGCTGCAGGTGCCTGCAGGCCAGGCCAACCCAAGCCCGCCGGTGGGCCCCGCGTTGGGCCAGCATGGCGTGAACATCATGGATTTCTGCAAGGCGTTCAATGCCCAGTCCCAGAGCATGGAGCAGGGCATGCCCATCCCGGTGGTAATTACCGTCTATGCAGACCGAAGCTTCACATTCATTACCAAGACGCCGCCGGCTTCCGTGTTGCTACGCAAGGCGGCTGGTATCGGCAAGGGTAGCGGCACGCCCAACACCGAAAAGGTAGGACGGGTGAATCGGGCTCAGCTGGAGGAAATTGCCACTCTGAAGATGCCTGATCTGACGGCGGCAGACATGGATGCCGCGGTGCGCACCATTGCCGGCAGTGCCCGCAGCGCGGGAATCGAAGTAGAGGGGGTGGAGTAATGGCGAAATCTAGCAAGCGAGCGCGAGCGATCGCAGAGAAGGTCGATCGTACGAAGCTGTATCCGATTGCCGAGGCGGTGGACTTGCTCAACGAGTGCGCCAAGACGAAGTTCAAAGAATCCATCGACGTGTCGGTCAATTTGGGAATAGACGCCCGCAAGTCTGATCAGAACGTGCGTGGGGCAACCACCTTGCCGCATGGAACCGGCAAGTCGGTGCGTGTTGCGGTGTTTGCTCAGGGCGATGCCGCAGATACTGCAAAAGAGGCTGGCGCGGATCTGGTGGGCCTTGACGACCTGGCCGATAAGATCAAGGGTGGCGAGCTTGATTTCGACGTGGTCATTGCCACGCCCGATTCCATGCGTGTGGTTGGCCAGTTGGGCAAGATCCTGGGCCCCCGCGGGCTCATGCCGAACCCCAAGACGGGCACGGTGACGCCGGATGTCGCCACAGCCGTTGCCAACGCCAAGGCCGGACAGGTTCAGTTCCGCACTGACAAGGCCGGAATCATTCATGGCAGCGTGGGCCAGGTTGGCTTTGACGGTGGCAAGGTCAAGGAGAACATTGAGGCGCTGCTTGGCGACCTGCGCAAAGCCAAGCCCTCGTCTGCCAAGGGCGTTTATCTGAAAAAGATTACCCTGTCGACCACGATGGGGCCGGGAATTACCATCGACCAGGCATCGTTGGAACTTTGAAGAATTTTGAAGGACCGGTGGGGTGGCACAACAGCCCGGCACCGGTTTCCGTCAAAAATCACAGGTGGCGTTTGCGCGCCTTAATTTCCTGTGTAGACGGTGAGCCTGAATGCGACATGAGCCATGTCGCACACTCGGGTCGCCGTGAGGTGAACGGCGGCGAGGTTCCTTTTTGCAAAGGGGCTGTTACCGCCAAAACTGGATATCGGCGATATCCGAGGAGTGACCTATGGCATTGAGACTGGAGCAGAAGCAAGCGATTGTCTCCGAGGTCAATGAAGCTGCGAAAACTGCGTTGGCCGCTGTACTGAGCGACTATCGCGGCTTGACCGTTGAGGAGATGACCGACCTGCGCGCGAAGGCGCGTGAGTCTGGTGTGTATCTGCGCGTCATTCGCAACACGTTGGCCAAGCGAGCGATTCAAGGTACCGATTACGAGTGCCTGAACGACGCGTTCGTAGGCCCCACTATGCTGGCGTTTTCTACCGAAGACCCAGGTTCGGCTGCGCGGCTAATCAAAGATTATGCCAAGGAGTACGAGGCCCTGGAGGTGAAGGCGCTCTCGATAGGCGGGGAGCTATTCGAGGCGTCTCAGCTCGATCGGGTAGCAATGCTGCCAACCAGAGACGAGGCGCTCGCTCAGCTGATGAGCGTTATGCAGGCGCCCGTAGCCAAGCTGGCCAGGACCTTGAACGAGGTCCCGGGCAAGCTGGTGCGGACATTGGCTGCCGTGCGCGAGCAGAAGCAGGAAACCGCTTGAGTCGCTGGCTCAACTTGCAACGTATTTTAGGAGAATAAACAAATGGCACTGTCTAAAGACGACATCTTGAACGCCATCGCGGAAATGAGCGTGATGGAAGTGGTGGAACTCGTAAGCGCGATGGAAGACAAGTTCGGTGTAACCGCGGCTGCCGCCGTGGCTGCCGCACCTGCCGCCGCGGCTGCGGACGGCGAAGGGGGTGGCGCAGAAGAAAAGGACGCCTTCGACGTTGTGCTCACCGCTGTTGGTGACAAGAAAGTGAATGTCATCAAGGCCGTACGCGCCATCACCGGATTGGGGCTCAAGGAAGCGAAAGCGCTGGTGGACGAAGCGCCTTCGCCGATCAAAGAGGGAGCCACTAAGGACGAAGCTGAGGATTTTAAGAACCAGCTGGAAGAAGCCGGCGGTTCGGTGGAGCTCAAGTAGTAGCCACAGATCCGCTATTCAGACCGGGCCGCGTGGGCTCGCGCCTTCGCGCGCCCCGGTTTTTTGCGCAAGAACCAATGACAGATTTTGAATTAAGCGTGCAATACGTGGGAGATTTGAATGGCGTATAGCTTTACCGAGAAAAAGCGTATCCGAAAAGACTTCGGCAAACTGTCCGAGGCCATGGAGATGCCTTACCTTCTCTCCATTCAGGTCGATTCATACGGTCGATTCCTACAGGACATGCCTGCCAAACAACGCGTGGACGTTGGCCTGCACACGGCGTTTCGCTCTGTATTCCCCATCGTGAGTTATTCGGGAAGTGCGGCGCTGGAGTATGTGAGCTATCGGCTGGGAACGCCGGTTTTCGATGTCAAGGAAAGTGTGCTGAGGGGCATTACCTATGCGGCACCGCTGCACGTCAAGGTGCGGCTGATCATTTACGACAAGGAGTCGTCAAACAAGGCCGTCAAAGACGTCAAAGAGCAGGAAGTGTACATGGGCGAAATCCCGCTCATGACGGACAACGGCACGTTCGTGATCAACGGAACCGAACGCGTTGTGGTTTCTCAGCTGCACCGGTCGCCTGGCGTTTTCTTTGACCACGATCGGGGCAAGACCCACTCCTCGGGAAAGCTGCTGTATTCCGCTCGGGTGATTCCCTACCGTGGCTCGTGGCTCGACTTCGAATTCGACCCTAAAGATTGTGTGTTCGTGCGCATCGACCGCCGGCGCAAGCTGCCGGCAACCATCATTCTGCGTGCGCTGGAGTACACGTCCGAAGAAATTCTGGAAATGTTCTTCGACAAGAACATCTTCCACGTCAAGAAGAATGGTTCCATCTCGGTGGACCTGATCCCAGAGCGCATGCGTGGCGACGTGGCCACGTTCGACGTGACTGACCGTGAAGGCAATGTGATTGTAGAGGAGGGCCGTCGGGTGACTGCCCGCCACGTGCGGATGCTGGAAGACAGTGGTCTTAAGCGCCTGGACGTACCCCACGAATATCTGCTCGATCGTGTCATTGCGCGGGATGTGGTGGACGAGTCTTCCGGCGAGATCACGTTGGCCTGCAACACGGTCATTACCGAAGAAGTGATCGAAAAGCTGTTGGAAGTTGGTGGCGACATAGAGACCATCTACACCAACGAACTGGACTGCGGTCCTTACGTTTCGGAGACCCTGCGCATCGACCCCACCAGCAACCGTCTGGAAGCGCTGGTTGAGATCTATCGCATGATGCGCCCGGGCGAGCCGCCTACGAAAGAAGCGGCGGAGAACCTGTTCAACAACCTGTTCTTTTCCAGTGAGCGTTACGACCTGTCGGGCGTGGGCCGGATGAAGTTCAATCGTCGGCTCGGACGCGAAGATATCACGGGCGAAGGTATCCTCAACAAAGAGGACATCATCGACGTGCTGCGCACGCTCATCGAGATCCGCAACGGCAAGGGCTCCGTGGACGACATCGACCACCTGGGCAACCGTCGCGTGCGCTCAGTTGGGGAGATGGCGGAAAATGCATTCCGCGTGGGTCTCATCCGGGTGGAGCGGGCCGTTAAGGAGCGGTTGAGCCTGGCAGAGTCCGAGGGCCTCATGCCTCAGGACATGATCAACGCCAAGCCTGTGGCCGCGGCCGTGAAGGAGTTCTTCGGGTCGAGCCAGTTGTCGCAGTTCATGGACCAGAACAACCCGCTGTCCGAGGTGACCCATAAGCGTCGCGTATCGGCGTTGGGGCCGGGCGGCCTCACCCGCGAGCGAGCGGGCTTCGAGGTGCGCGACGTGCACCCCACCCACTACGGTCGGGTCTGTCCCATCGAAACGCCGGAAGGGCCGAACATCGGATTGATCAACTCGCTGGCGACCTACTCACGTACCAATGAGTACGGATTCCTCGAAACACCGTACCGCAAGGTGAAAAAGGGCAAGGTTTCCAACGACATTGAGTTTCTGTCGGCCATCGACGAGGCGGAGTACGTCATCGCCCAGGCCAGTTCGCCCCTGGATGACTCTGGTGCGCTGGAGGGCGATCTGGTGGACGTGCGCCATCAGAACGAGTTCACCAAGACGGGCTCTGAGAACGTCAATTACATGGATGTATCGCCCAAGCAGGTGGTTTCCGTGGCGGCCTCATTGATTCCGTTTCTCGAGCACGATGACGCCAACCGCGCCTTGATGGGTTCCAACATGCAGCGCCAGGCGGTGCCGACCTTGCGCACCCAGAAGCCCCTGGTGGGCACGGGTATGGAAGGGCATGTGGCGCGGGATTCGGGTGTTTGCGTAATTGCCAACCGCGGCGGCACGGTAGACAGCGTGGACGCGGGTCGCATCGTGGTTCGGGTGGCGGACGCCGAAACCGAAGCCGGCGAAGCGGGTGTGGATATCTACAATCTCACCAAGTTCACGCGCTCCAACCAGAACACCTGCATCAACCAGCGCCCGCTGGTTACTCCGGGTGATGTGATCGCCAAGGGCGACATCCTGGCGGATGGGCCGTCCTGCGATCTGGGTGAGTTGGCACTGGGCCAGAACATGCGCATCGCCTTCATGCCCTGGAACGGCTACAACTACGAAGACTCCATCCTGGTGTCTGAGCGGGTGGTCCAGGAAGATCGATTCACCAGCGTGCACATTCAGGAACTCACCTGCGTTGCGCGCGACACCAAGCTGGGTTCGGAAGAGGTTACCTGCGACATTCCTAACGTTGGGGAAGGGGCGCTGTCGAAGCTGGACGAATCCGGCATTGTCTACATCGGCGCGGAAGTTGGCGCGGGCGACATCCTGGTGGGCAAGGTAACGCCCAAGGGCGAAACCCAGCTCACTCCGGAAGAGAAGCTGCTGCGGGCCATCTTCGGTGAGAAAGCCTCGGACGTGAAGGACACGTCCCTGCGAGTACCTACCAGCGTGAAGGGCACGGTGATTGACGTGCGCGTTTTCACCCGCGACGGAGTAGAGAAGGATCAGCGCGCCAAGGACATCGAGCAGGCCGAGCTCGCCCAGGTACGTAAGGATCTGGATGACGAGTATCGCATCGTCGAAGCAGCGACCTTCGAGCGTTTGCAGCGGGCCCTAGTCGGGCAGAAAGCCGCCGGTGCACCCGGCCAGAGCCGCGGGCTGACCATTGATCAGGAGTACCTGGATGGTTTGCCCAAAGACGACTGGTTCAAGATCAGAATGTCTGACGATGCGCTCAACGCGCAGCTCGAGCGTGCCGAGGCACAGCTCAACCAGCGCAAGACGGATCTGGACGCGGTGTACGCCGACAAGCGCTCCAAGCTGGAGAGCGGGGACGACCTGGCCCCGGGCGTATTGAAGATCGTCAAGGTGTATCTCGCTATCAAGCGTCGCATCCAGCCTGGCGACAAGATGGCGGGCCGGCACGGCAACAAGGGTGTGATCTCGGTGATCATGCCTGTGGAAGACATGCCCTATGACGAGCGAGGCGAGCCGGTGGATATCGTGCTGAATCCACTCGGGGTGCCGTCGCGCATGAACGTGGGTCAGGTGCTCGAGACGCATCTGGGTTGGGCCGCCAAGGGCATTGGAGAGAAGATCGGCGAGCTGATTGATGCTCAGCGCAAAGCAGCGGAGGTGCGCGAGTACATCGAGGAGGCCTACAACGCCGTGGGTGAGCGGGTCGAGAACATCAAGTCGCTCAAAGAGGGCGAGCTGATGGAGCTGGCAGCGAACCTGCGTGATGGTCTGCCCATCGCTACACCGGTATTCGATGGCGCCAGCGAAGGCGAGATCAAGAAGATGCTCGATCTGGCTGAATTGCCGTCCAGCGGCCAAGACATCCTTTACGATGGGCGCACGGGTGATCAGTTCGACCGTCCGGTAACCGTTGGCTACATGTACATGCTCAAGCTCAACCACCTAGTGGACGACAAAATGCATGCGCGCTCCACCGGATCATACAGTCTCGTGACGCAGCAGCCGTTGGGCGGCAAAGCCCAATTCGGCGGCCAGCGTTTCGGTGAGATGGAGGTCTGGGCGTTGGAAGCCTACGGAGCGGCATACACGCTGCAGGAAATGCTCACGGTCAAGTCCGACGACGTCACCGGGCGTACCAAGATGTACAAGAACATCGTGGATGGTGATTTCCTTATGGAGCCGGGCATGCCCGAATCGTTCAATGTGCTGGTCAAGGAGATTCGCTCGTTGGCCATCCACATGGAACTGGAGAGCGAATAGCGCGTGGTAAGCCACATTGTCAAAGAGATTCCTAATGTTTGCCGCAGTGCGGCAACCCTCAAATCCGAGTTGGAGGAGAGAACTTGAAAGATCTACTTAATCTGTTGAAGGCCCAGGGTGATGTCGACGAATTCGATTCGCTGCGAATCGGTCTCGCGTCGCCGGAGATGATTCGGTCATGGTCGTTCGGAGAAGTCAAAAAGCCGGAAACGATCAACTATCGGACCTTCAAGCCTGAGCGTGATGGATTGTTTTGCGCGAGGATTTTTGGGCCCGTCAAGGACTACGAGTGCCTGTGTGGAAAGTACAAGCGCTTAAAGCACCGTGGTGTGATTTGTGAAAAGTGCGGTGTTGAAGTGACGCTCACCAAGGTGCGGCGCGAGCGCATGGGCCACATCGAGTTGGCCAGCCCCGTGGCTCACATCTGGTTTCTGAAGTCGCTGCCTTCGCGCATCGGATTGCTGCTCGACATGACCTTGCGTGATATCGAGCGGGTTCTCTACTTTGAATCCTACGTGGTGGTGGATCCCGGCCTCACGGATCTGGAGCAGGGCCAACTGCTCACCGATGAGGACTACTACCAGAAGCTGGAAGAGTACGGTGACGAGTTCGACGCCCGTATGGGTGCGGAAGCCATCCAGGCGTTGCTGCTCAATATGGATATCGATGGCGACGTTGCTCGCCTGCGTGAAGAGATTCCGGCCACCAACAGCGAAACCAAGATCAAGAAGCTGTCGAAGCGGCTGAAGCTTATGGAGGCCTTCGTAAACTCCGGCAACAAGCCGGAGTGGATGATCATGACGGTGCTGCCGGTGCTGCCGCCGGATCTGCGCCCGCTGGTGCCTCTGGACGGCGGACGTTTCGCAACGTCCGATCTGAACGATCTGTATCGTCGGGTCATCAACCGCAACAACCGCCTGAAGCGGCTGCTCGATCTGTCTGCGCCCGATATCATCGTGCGCAACGAAAAGCGCATGCTGCAGGAGTCTGTTGACGCGTTGCTGGACAACGGGCGCCGCGGTCGCGCCATCACCGGATCCAACAAGCGCCCGCTGAAATCGCTGGCGGACATGATCAAAGGAAAGCAGGGGCGGTTTCGCCAGAACCTGCTCGGCAAGCGTGTGGACTACTCCGGCCGCTCCGTGATCGTGGTTGGGCCCACCTTGCGCCTGCATCAGTGTGGTCTGCCCAAGAAGATGGCGTTGGAGCTTTTCAAGCCCTTCATCTTCGGCAAGCTTGAGGCGCGTGCCCTGGCAACCACCATCAAGGCCGCGAAAAAGATGGTGGAGCGCGAGACCTCCGAGGTCTGGGACATCCTGGCGGAAGTGATTCGTGAGCACCCTGTGCTGCTCAATCGGGCGCCGACGCTGCACCGCCTGGGCATCCAGGCCTTCGAGCCCGTGCTTATTGAGGGTAAGGCGATTCAGCTGCACCCGCTGGTTTGCACGGCCTACAATGCAGACTTCGACGGTGACCAGATGGCCGTGCACGTGCCGCTGACGCTGGAAGCGCAGCTGGAAAGCCGCGCGCTGATGATGTCTACCAACAACATCCTGTCGCCGGCCAGCGGCGAGCCGATCATCGTGCCTTCGCAGGACGTGGTGCTTGGTTTGTACTACATGACGCGCGAAATGGTTAACGCCAAGGGCGAAGGTATGGTGTTCTCCGGAATCGACGAAGTGCACCGCAGCTATCACGCCGGGTGCATCGATCTTCACGCCAAGGTCAAGGTTCGAATCGATCAGCAGCAGGTGGCCGAAGACGGCAGTGTTGCCAATGCTCGCGAGGTGGTGGACACCACGGTTGGACGCGCATTGTTCTACGACATCGTGCCCAAGGCGCTGCCGTTTGAGCTGGTCAACAAGGCTTTGGATAAAAAGGCCATCTCTACGCTGATCAACGCGTGCTACCGGAACGTGGGGCTGAAAGAAACGGTGATTTTCGCCGACCAGCTCATGTACACGGGCTTTGCTCATTCCACCTCTTCTGGGGCATCCATCGGTGTTGACGATTTCGTGATTCCGGCTGAGAAGCCGGCAATCATCGACGATGCCAAGAACGAGGTTGCCGAGATCGAGTCCCAGTACGCCTCCGGTCTCGTGACCCAGGGCGAGAAATACAACAAGGTGGTGGACATCTGGTCTCGCGCCAACGACCTGGTTGCGCGTTCCATGATGGACGGCATTTCCAAGGAAACGGTGGTCAACCGGGACGGAGAGGAAGAAGAGCAGGATTCCTTCAACTCGGTATACATCTATGCCGACTCCGGAGCTCGTGGCTCACCCGCTCAGATTCGTCAGCTTGCTGGCATGCGCGGGCTGATGACGCGCCCGGACGGCGCCATCATCGAGAACGCCATTACCGCGAACTTCCGCGAAGGGCTGAACGTAAACGAGTACTTCATCTCCACCCACGGGGCGCGTAAAGGCCTTGCTGACACCGCTCTGAAGACCGCCAATTCGGGTTATCTCACCCGGCGCCTGGTTGACGTGGCGCAGGACGTGGTCATCACCGAAGAAGATTGCGGTACCGATGCCGGCTTGCTGGTGTCGGCCATCATCGAAGGTGGTGACGTGGTTGAACCCCTGGGCGACCGGGTGCTCGGCCGCGTGGTGGCCCAGGACGTGCTGGACGCCGACAACTCGGTGATCGTCGAGGCGGGCACCATGCTCGACGAAGCCTGGGTGGATCAGCTTGATATCCTGGGTATCGACGAAATGGTCGTACGCTCTGCCATCACCTGTACTACTAAATACGGTGTGTGCTCTTCCTGTTATGGTCGCGACCTTGCTCGCGGGCATCGCGTGAACGTGGGCGAGGCCGTAGGCGTGATGGCCGCGCAGTCCATTGGCGAGCCGGGTACCCAGCTCACCATGCGTACGTTCCACATCGGCGGCGCCGCATCACGTGCAACTGCCGTGGATAGCATTCAGGTGAAGCACGGCGGCAATGCCAGGCTGCACAACCTCAAGACGGTTTCCCGCGAGAGCGGAGAGCTGGTGGCCGTGTCCCGTTCCGGTGAGATTGCCGTAGCGGACGAGCATGGTCGTGAGCGGGAGCGCTACAAGCTGCCTTATGGTGCGGTCATCTCGGTGGCGGATCAGGACGAAGTGGAAGCTGGGCAGGTGATTGCCCAGTGGGATCCGCACACCCACCCCATCGTTGCCGAGGTGGGCGGTGTTGTTGAGTTCCAGGGAATGGAAGAAGGGCTGTCTATCAATCGTCAGACGGACGAACTGACCGGCCTGACCAACATTACTGTGCTAGACCCCAAGGATCGGCCCACGGCAGGTAAAGACCTGCGGCCAGCGGTGAGCCTGCTGGATGCCAAGGGCGAGCAGGTGTTGCTTCCGGGTAGCGATGTGCCCGCACACTACTTCATGCCCAATGACGCCATCTTGAATCTCGAGGACAAGGACAATGTTGGTGTGGGCGACGTCATCGCTCGGATCCCTCAGGAAGGCTCCAAGACCCGTGACATCACGGGTGGTCTGCCGCGAGTGGCTGACCTGTTCGAGGCGCGCAAGCCCAAGGAGCCGGCCATTCTGGCAGAGGCCACCGGTACGGTGAGCTTCGGCAAGGAAACCAAGGGCAAGCGGCGCTTGGTGATCACGCCTCTGGACGGCGATCCGGTGGAAACCTTGATTCCCAAGTGGCGCAACATCGGCGTGTTCGAAGGCGAGAGTGTGGAAAAGGGTGAAGTGGTCTGCGATGGTCCACCCAACTCGCATGACATTCTGCGTTTGAAGGGTGTTGCCGAGCTGGCCAAGTACATCATCAACGAGATCCAGGAAGTCTACCGGCTGCAGGGTGTGACCATTAACGATAAGCATATCGAGGTCATCGTGCGCCAGATGCTGCGTAAGGCAGAAGTGCTGTCTTCTGGAGAGTCGGAGCTGATTCGCGGCGAGCAGTTGGAGTTCAGCCGGGTGCTAGAGACCAACGAGGTGCTGGAAGCCGAGGGCAAAGAAAAGGTCGCCTACCAGCGTGTTTTGTTGGGTATTACCAAGGCATCGCTGGCTACCGAGTCCTTTATCTCTGCAGCGTCCTTCCAGGAGACCACCCGGGTGCTGACCGAAGCGGCGGTGACCGGCAAGGAAGACTTCCTGCGCGGGCTCAAGGAGAACGTGGTGGTTGGACGCCTGATCCCGGCAGGGACGGGCCTTACCTATCACAGCGACCGTAAGCGCAAGCGGGAAGAAGACATTGCTGCGCGGGCGGCCAAGGAGCAGGGCGCGACCGCCGACGAGGTGGAACAGGCGCTGTCCGAGGCCCTCAGCGAGGAGGAATAGGCGCCTCGCGAAGCGAGGTGGGCGAGTTTCCCCTTTTGGGAAACTCGTGGCCCTTGGGGTAGTGACGTGCGACGCAACTTGCAAGCTATTTGCCTCCGAAGGAGCTAAATAGCCAGTTGCCTGGCAACGGGCAGGTGATTACAATCGCGCGCTCCGCGATTTTAGGTTCGTGGAGCGCCGTTTCAATGGAGAGCACATGGCAACGATCAGCCAATTGGTGAGGAAGCCACGCAAGCGCAAGGTGGATAAGAACATCGTGCCGGCGCTGCAGGGCTGTCCTCAGAAGCGCGGGGTGTGTACCCGGGTGTACACGACCACGCCGAAGAAGCCGAACTCGGCCTTGCGCAAAGTGTGCCGCGTGAGACTTACCAATGGATATGAGGTCACCTCATACATTGGCGGCGAAGGCCACAACCTGCAGGAGCACTCGGTGGTGCTGATTCGTGGCGGTCGGGTGAAGGATCTCCCCGGCGTTCGCTACCACACTATCCGCGGCACGTTGGACACCTCTGGCGTGTCAGACAGGCGGCAGCGTCGTTCCAAGTACGGAGCCAAGCGACCGAAATAGTGTAGGTACAAAATTAGGTCCGGCGCTGCTGGCGCCGCAACCTCCGAAGTAAGGCCCCGGATCCGACTCGGGGATGTCCCTGAAGCCAAGGAGCAACACATGCCAAGACGTCGAATTGTCGCCAAGCGCGAAATTCTCCCTGACCCAAAATATCACAACCAGACGGTGGCGAAGTTCATCAACCACGTCATGGTCAGTGGTAAGAAAGCCGTAGCCGAACGCATCGTATACGGGGCCCTGTCGCGCATCGAAGAGCGCGAAAATCCTGATCCGGTGGAAGTTTTCGAAAAGGCGCTGGAAGCCGTGGCTCCCTTCGTGGAGGTGAAATCCCGGCGTGTGGGTGGGGCAACCTACCAGGTGCCTGTGGAGGTGCGTCCGTCCCGGCGCCATGCGCTGGCCATGCGCTGGTTGGTGGAAAGCGCGCGCAACCGGGGGGAAAAATCCATGGCGGCCCGATTGGCTGGCGAGCTAATGGATGCAGCCGATGGCCGCGGCTCTGCGGTCAAGAAACGAGAAGACACTCACCGGATGGCAGATGCCAACCGGGCGTTTTCTCACTATCGCTACTAGATTCTTTCTCAATCGTTTGCGGAGAGCCTGATGCCTCGTACGACTCCGATTAACCGGTATCGCAATATCGGTATAGTCGCCCATGTGGATGCGGGTAAGACTACCACCACCGAGCGGGTGCTGTTTTATACCGGTCTGTCTCACAAGATCGGTGAGGTGCACGACGGTGCCGCGGTCATGGACTGGATGGAGCAGGAGCAGGAACGGGGCATCACCATCACCTCGGCTGCTACCACCTGCTTCTGGAGCGGCATGAACCAGCAGTACGACGAGCATCGTGTCAACATCATCGATACCCCCGGCCACGTGGACTTCACCATCGAGGTGGAACGCAGCTTGCGCGTCTTGGACGGAGCCGTGGTGGTGTTTTGCGCAACCTCCGGAGTGGAACCCCAATCTGAAACCGTGTGGCGGCAGGCGAATCGCTACCAGGTGCCGCGCATGGTGTTCGTCAACAAGATGGACCGGGCTGGAGCAGATTTTCTGCGCGTGGTCGGTCAGATCAAGGATCGGCTGGGTTCCACCCCGGTTCCCATCCAGCTTGCCATTGGCGCCGAGGACAACTTTCAGGGCGTTGTGGACCTGATCCGTATGAAGGCCATCCTGTGGAACGAGGAAGACCAGGGGCTGACATACGACCTACTGGACATTCCGGAAGACATGCAGACTGATGCCGAACACTGGCGCGAGGAGATGCTGGAGTCGGCGGCCGAAGCCAATGAGGAACTCATGGACAAGTACCTGGAAGAAGGCGACTTGTCCGAAGCCGACATCAGGGCGGGCTTGCGCATCCGGACCCTGGCGAACGAGATCGTGCCGGCCATGTGCGGTACTGCTTTCAAAAACAAAGGCGTGCAGGCAATGCTGGATGCCGTAATCGACTTTCTGCCGGCCCCCACCGAGGTGAAAGCCATTGAGGGCATTCTGGAAGACGATGAGACAGTGGAGTCGCGCGAATCTGACGACGAGGCGCCATTCGCGGCGTTGGCGTTCAAGATTGCCACGGATCCGTTTGTGGGCACCCTGACCTTCTTCCGGGTTTATTCTGGCGTGCTGGGCTCCGGTGACCAGGTATACAATCCGGTCAAGTCCAAGCGCGAGCGCGTGGGTCGCATGGTGCAGATGCACTCCAACAACCGTGAGGAGATCAAGGAAGTCCGCGCGGGCGACATCGCTGCGGCTATCGGGCTCAAGGACGTCACCACGGGCGACACCCTATGTGCCCAGGACGACATCATCACCTTGGAGCGCATGGAATTTCCCGAGCCGGTCATTTCCGTGGCGGTGGAGCCGAAGTCGGTTCCCGATCAGGAGAAGATGGGCGTTGCGCTGGGCAAGCTGGCTCAGGAGGACCCGTCCTTCCGCGTGGAGACCGACGAGGAGTCCGGGCAGACCATCATCTCGGGGATGGGCGAGCTGCATCTGGACATCATCGTCGACCGCATGAAGCGCGAGTTCGGAGTGGAAGCCAACATCGGCAAGCCTCAGGTGGCTTATCGCGAGACCATCCGCTCTGCCGTGGACCAGGAAGGCAAATTCGTACGTCAGAGCGGTGGCCGGGGTCAATACGGGCACGTGTGGTTGAAGATCGAGCCCTATGTAGACGAAGAAGAGGGCAGCATCTACGAGTTCGTCGACGAGATCGTCGGTGGGGTGGTTCCCCGTGAATACATCCCCGCGGTGAATAAGGGTATCCAGGAGCAGATGCAAAATGGCGTGATCGCCGGGTATCCGCTCATCGGGGTGAAGGCGACGTTGTATGATGGCTCCTTCCACGACGTGGACTCCTCGGAAATGGCGTTTAAGATCGCCGGCTCCATGGCGCTGCGCGACGGTGCCCAAGCCGCCAGTCCCGTGTTGCTGGAGCCCATTATGAGCGTGGAAGTGGTCACGCCCGAAGAGTACATGGGTGATGTGGTGGGCGACCTGAATCGGCGCCGTGGCATCATTGCGGGCATGGACGAAAACCCTGCCGGCAAGATCATCCGTGCGGATGTGCCCCTGGCGGAGATGTTTGGTTATTCCACCGACATGCGCTCCGCGACGCAAGGGCGCGCTACCTACACCATGGAATTTGCCAAATACGCCGAGGTGCCTGACAGCATCGCGGAGTCAATCATCAAACGCTGACGCTGGAGAGTAGCGCATGTCCAAAGAAAAATTTGAGCGGACTAAGCCGCATGTCAATGTAGGAACGATTGGTCACGTTGACCATGGTAAGACGACGCTGACGGCGGCGTTGACGAAGGTCTGTGCGCAGGCGCGTGGAGGCGAGGTCAGGGAGTTTGACCAGATTGATAATGCGCCGGAAGAGCGCGAGCGCGGTATTACCATTGCGACGTCGCATGTTGAGTACGAGTCGGATAGCCGGCACTACGCGCACGTGGACTGTCCGGGACATGCTGATTATGTGAAGAACATGATCACGGGAGCGGCTCAGATGGATGGGGCGATTCTGGTGGTGAGCGCGGCGGACGGTCCGATGCCGCAGACGCGCGAGCACATTCTGCTGTCGCGTCAGGTGGGTGTACCGAAGATTGTGGTGTACATGAACAAGGCGGACATGGTTGACGACGACGAGCTGTTGGAGCTTGTTGAGATGGAAGTCCGTGAGCTGCTGGACCAGTACGAGTTTCCGGGTGATGACACGCCGATCGTGATTGGTAGTGCGTTGAAGGCGCTGGAAGGTGATGAGAGTGAGATTGGCACGCAGAGCGTGCAGAAGCTGGTTGAGACGCTCGATGAGTACATTCCGGAGCCTGAGCGGCCGGTGGATCAGCCGTTTCTGATGCCCATTGAGGATGTGTTTTCGATCTCGGGACGCGGCACGGTGGTGACGGGTCGTATTGCGCGTGGTGTGATCACGGTGGGCGAAGAGATCGAGATCGTGGGCATCAAGGAGACGCAGGTGACCACGTGCACGGGTGTAGAGATGTTCCGCAAGCTCTTGGACGAAGGCCGTGCGGGCGAGAACGTGGGCGTATTGCTGCGTGGCACCAAGCGAGACGAGGTTGAGCGTGGTCAGGTGCTGGCGGTACCTGGGAGCATTACGCCGCACACGGAGTTTGACTCTGAGGTGTATGTGCTGTCGAAGGATGAGGGCGGTCGTCACACGCCGTTTTTCAAGGGATATCGTCCGCAGTTCTTTTTTGAGACGACGGACGTGACGGGCAGTGTGGAGTTGCCGGCGGACGTTGAGATGGTGATGCCGGGAGACAACGTGAACATGAAGGTGTCGTTGATCTCGCCGATTGCCATGGAAGAGGGTCAGCGTTTTGCTATCCGCGAGGGTGGCCGAACGGTTGGCGCCGGCGTGGTTTCCAAGATCATCGAGTAAGCCGCGCCCTCGCGGGTGGCACACCCGCAGCAATGACCTCAAGATAAGCCCGCGTTCCGCGGGCTTATTCGTTCAGGCGGCGCAAAAAAAGAAGCTGCGGTGCCGAAGACGTCCAGGCCCACCTGGCCGCCGTGCGAAGCGTAGCCCCTTCGCCAGCCGTTGGGCAGCCTCCATCAGAGGAGTCTGTTCCACGGCCGCATGCGTGAGTGCAGGCAGCCACAGTTGAACGGTGATGGCTTCCCTCCGGGTGCCGAACGAATCGTAGCTGCAACGAATCCAGGAACACGGTGCTGATCTAGAGTGATTGGGCGGGATTCTATGTTCTTTCGTCAAAATCGCTGGTGGGGTGTGTGCAATCTACCAATTGCCCGTGGTGACTCCGCGGGTGTCGAGGCTGAGATTGCCATCCTCGGCCTGCGCTCCTTGAGCGACTCCTGAGACCACCACGCAGTCGGCAATGGTTCCACCGCCGCAGGCGGCGGCGCTCACCAGATAGTTTCCGTCGTCGCTGGAGACGTTCTCATCCGAGGCGTAGCCAAGGTCGGTGAGGTCTTCAGTGTATGTTAACTCTTCTGCAAAGAAGCGTTCCTGGGCGTTGACTACCTGCACGATGAGACCGTATCCGTCTGCCCGATTGCCGCGCTGCACGTACTCCTGATACGAAGGGTACGCGAGCGCAGCGAGCACGGCCGCGATCACCAGTGCGACCACCATTTCAATGACCGTGAATCCTTTCATGGCTATCGGTTCTCCCTCCAGAACGTGCGTGCTAGCGGGTCGTGTGATGGCAATAGGTCTCCAAAGCATTCCGTGCCTATGCAGACGATCGGTTTGGTGTGTCGATTAGTCTCCGGGTCGCCGTTCTGATTCAGGTAAGTCTCCGAGGCATCCGTGTAGACGATTGTTGCTGCCGGCGGTATGCCCGAGTGGGCGAGTTGAATGTACTCGGAGGGGTTGGAGTCACCCGTGTCCACCATGCCTCCACCGGTCAGCGGATTGAGGATGTAGGTGCGTCCACTTCCAAGGTTGCCCGCACAGACGGCGCCCGCGGCGTTGGTGTGTGGCAAATAGGTCGTGAAAATGGTGGTGCCGCCGAAGGTGGTAGCTTGTGCCAGTGCTTTCTCGTCCGCGCCTTGTAGGGTTTTGTACCATCCGTGTGGCGCGGTGCTGTTGCGATCCGCGAGGGTGGACGTTGCGTCGAACAGATCGCCTTCATCAAGCGGGTCGGAGCCGGATGGGCCGAGTGCTGAATAGTCGATGTTGCCCGCGGAGTCGGTAGGTGGGCCGAACGGGAATGGGTCGAAAACCACATAAAACCTGTCGGTCACCGTGGTATCCCTGGGGTGAGCACGGTAGCCGGATCCCAGCGCAATGCTTAGGAACGATTTGTCGCCACGGGTCTGGAAGAAGGCGACGTCCGGCGCGTAGAAGAATCGGCGGAAGTGCGCCTCGTCGTTGGCCGAGTCGCTGTCGTAGTCTCCCAGCTTCGCGGTGATGCCGCCCGTGGCAAAGTCGCCCGCGTTGGTGTTCTGCTGGTTGATGTCGAACCGCCACAGGTGTCCGGTGATGTCTACCGTGTATATGAGATCAAGATAGCCGTCGTTGTCCATGTCCGCCAGAGTAAGGTCCGCCGGAATGCTGTTGTGCATCTCCGACAGCACCAGATCATGTAGGGTGGGGTTATCGGGACGTCCGGCGGACCACAAGAGGGCGCCCGTGGTCGCATCGACCATGAACACCGCTGCACCCGCGTCGCCAGTGGTTGGTAGTGTTGCAACGTCGTGGTTCGGGTCATAGCCGCCCGCGAACAACAGCACAAGCTTGTCCGCGCAGTTGTCGCCGTTGGTGTCGCAGTTCCAACGAACTTTGGCGAGCTTGGGTGCGGACCAGGTCTGGGCCAGATCCAGAAATTCGCCTGAGCCGCCCTCGATGCGCCACATCAAGCGGGGGTCGCTGCGATTGGTGGCGTCGATGGCATAGTAGTTGCCGCCCCCCCGTCGCATGCCCGCATAAACGTATACCTTGTCGCCTTCGCCGGCTTCGATGGTCGCGTCGACGTCGTCCGGATTCTCTTGCCGGTAGACGGTGATTGCTCCATCGAGCCCGTACACCTTGTCGGAATTGGTTGGGTCGTCCTCTAGATAGGCCAGGCCGTTTGGTAGCAGCGCCTGAGGCATGAACGAAAACACTTCTTGACCATTGTCGGAATCCACCGCATGCAGGTGGCCCATGTTTGTTGCAAAGAACACGGTGTCGTCCGGCGCGTTTTCGGTACCGCCGTACGTGACGACGCGCGGCCGACTGTGCAGTGGATCAGAAATAAAAGCGTGCACCGGATTCGGAGAGTTTACGCCCTCCACGTCTATGCCAGCGATCCAGTCCATCACTGCTTTGCGTTCATCTGGCGCAGTGGCCGGATCGAGCCCCAACATGGAGTTCGTGATCAGAGTGTTGGCCGGATCGAAGATGTTTTCGAGCGCGTTCAGTCGCTCGTTCGACGGCGCGGCGCTACCTGTGTAGGTATATATGTTGCGTGTTGGTGACATCTGCTCTGCGAATCCACCCTTGGTGACGGAGTATCCGTCAGTACTGCTCGACCAGTCGCTGCGTGCCGTGTCTTTGAAAAATCCGGTTGTTGGATTCATCGCAGGGGCTTGCTTGGCGTCCAGGATTACGCCGTCGCGCGTCACGTGATAGCGCTTCAGGTTGCCCGGCCAGCGCGGACCTCCCATAGGTCGGAAGATGGCATAGTACAGCTCGTCGCGGTGCTGCAGGTTGTTGAACGCGTTCACGGTGACCGCAGGTGCGGCAAAGGTGCTGTCCGTCGATAGTATCGACAGGATGATCTGGTTGAATGCTGTTTTCAGCTCGGTAGCGTCGCTGGCGTTATATAGCTTGCCGCCGCCCTTCTGTGCGCTCACCTTAAGTAGCTCCAGATTGATATCGAAGCCTATGGCGTGCAGCGTGATGTCCTGGATGCCGGTGAGCGAGCTGTGATCGGTGCTCTTCATCCACTCTGCCAGCTCATCAAAGCACGTGCCGTATGCCTCGCTCGCTCCTTCGATGTGCGAGCAGGTGTTTCCCGTGAGTGCGCTAATCTGGCTGTCCCGGCCGCTGTCGCCGTAGGGCTGTCCGTCGGTGAGGTAGACAAGGTGATTTTTCTGGCAGCTGTGTGTCATGGGCGAGATGTAGTCGCCGCTGGAAACCGCCGTAGAAACAGAACTGGTGCCGTAGTCCACGCTGTCACCTCGGAAGTAGCGGCTTGCCTCCCACAGCGTCTCTGCAAGAGGGGTAGTACCCGATGCAGGGAGTGTGTTGATGGACGCTTTTATGGCGGCTTTGTTCGCCGCGGGCGTGATGTCCTGGAAATGGTGGATCACGTACCCGCCGGCGCCCCCGTCGAAACGCATCAGGCCGAGGTTGAGACCGTTGAAGTCATCCACCAGGTCCTTGGCCGCATCCTTCATGATGTCGGTCTTTTTGCGTGTAGAGATGTTGCTGGCGTCGCTCAGAAAGTCGTGAAAGTTCGCTGATGTTGCGATCAGTGGGGTGCGGTTCGACCATTGGACTTCCTTTCCGGGGTTGTTGGAGTATGGCCCGTAGTTGCGGTTGGCCGCATATGTGTCCGGATCGGTGGCGTTGGCGCCGTGCACGCCCCTGTCGGCTTCGCACTCAAGCGGATTGGATGGGCCGATGCCGCTCCATGATTTGACGTTCAGCCAGCGATCCCTGCTCCAGAACTGCCACGCGTTGACGGGCCACCATGCGACCCGGCCGTTAAATACCGGATTGTCCGGCTGCGCGGCAATCGTGTCTTTCAGGCTCTGGCAGTTGATATGGTCAGTGTGCAGCGCCTTCACGAATGTGTAGTCCTGCTCGTAGAAGTAGTAGTAGTCCGTGCTGGATGAGCCGTAGGTGTTGGCGGGGTTGTAATTCGGCAGCGTGGTGATGTAGTCGTTCATGCTGCCGGAAGTATCGAATACGAACAGCACGTTTGGCTGTGCAGGTGAATTGGAAGTTGCAGAGCCGGTTACGTAAATTTCCGTGTCGTCCGCCCAAACGGAAATGGACACTGCTGCGCCCAACCAGTAGGCGCACGCCGTCAGAGTGATCAGTAGCTTTTTCATCCGGCGTCCTGCTAGCGAATGCGCCGGATGGTGACCGGCTGCTCTGTGACTTTGTCGATGGAGAGTTCGCCGGAGAACCGACTCCAGTCAGCCAGCGCTTCAATCGTCCGAACGCTGTTGCCGTAGAGTATTGTGGCGGTGCTGTCGAAGGCGTATCGCGTGAGCGGGCAGGTCAGGCATTCCTCCGGGCGCACATCTAACGTGCCACCGGTACCCTCCTCGTTTACCGCGGCCTTTATGTACAGGCCCTCCACATAACGAGTCTTCGAGATGTTCAGCTTCCCTGCGAATGCAGGTGCGCTCAGCACCATCAACAAACAAACGATCAAAGTGCTGTGCTTGGTCATCGGCGTAATCATCCTCGCTACTTGGGGCCAGCGTAGTTAAATCCCTGTGTCTGATCGGAAAAAATGCCCGTGTTGTCCAGCTGAGCACGGCTGTTGAGTTCGTATAGGCGCCCCACATAGGCGTCGACGCTATATCCGACGGGGGGTAGTCCCTCTCCTTGGTATTCGAAACTGACCGTTTGCTCGTATTTGTCTGGCTGCATGAATACGTCGTCGCCGGTGCGCTGCAGTAATCCGTTCAGGAGGGTGTCGTCGAGCACACCGAGATCCTGTTCCAGGTCAACGATCTGAGCGTTGATCTCGCTAAGCGCTACCTGGTAGGCCTGAACCTGGAACTGGCTGTTGAGTGACATGCGGGATTGCAGGCTGGTGTTGTGCACTGCGGAAATGCCGATGACGGTCAGCACCAGCAGCAGCACCAGGCTTACCATAAGGGTGGCGCCGCGCTGTTGTGATATTGAGGTCGTGATGATGTTCATCTATGCAAGCTCTAGGTATTGAACGCGTTTACCAAGGTGACCGTCGTGGAGTACACGCGCCGATTGTGGCGATCTGTCTCGGAAAACGGAGGGGTGTCCAGCAAGACGTAGCTGCGCGTGCGCTCGTCAGACTGTCCGAACTGGGCGCCGCGGTTGACCAGCAGGCCGACGCGCACTGAGAGCACGTTGGCCCAGTCGCCCACTTGGTCTGCCGAAACATACTGGTAGACGCTGGCGTTGGCTGCACTGCGCAATCCGTAGAGCAGCTGTAGATTGTCTACGCCGCCGATGAGGGGCTGAGCTGTGGCAACCCAGGCCCCGGTGGTCACGTTCCAGGCACGGCACGCTAGGGTGTTGACGTTGTCTACGGTCAGTACCTCATAGACGTTCGCGATGATGTCGTTTGCTCCCACCGGGTTGCCGCCGCAGTCCAGGTCGTTAGTTGGGTCGTATTGCACGCTAATCCGATCGCTCGCGTTGCCGCCGCCATCTCTGGTGCAGGGATCCACGCCGCCGCAGTCGTCGACAAAGAAAAAATGTGGCAGGTCGCCCATCCCCGGCGGACGGTAGCCGGCCATGCGGATGTCGCGTACCAGCACATCCAGCGCGAACCGGCCATTTTCTTGGATGCGCGACAGATCGTCGGTGGTCTGGAAGGTCTGCTTGGTCGAGATCATCACGTCGGCGGCACTACCCACGAGAATCAGCCCGAGTACCAACGCGATCATGAGTTCGACCAGAGAGAACCCGGCAGCGCGCTGCTTTCTCATGGCATGACTTCGAAGGTCATGGATTTCGCCGCTTCTTCGCCTGTACGGGCTGCCAGCGCCGATGTCGAGGTCCAATTCAAAGTGGCGGTAAACTGCGATCCCGCTGTGCAGGGGTCCGAGTCACCCGAATCGCTGTCGTGGCAAGCCAGCGTCAGGCCGTTGCCAGCCAGCTTGATCTGGTCGATGCCTGCGGTGGTTGTGTTGGCGAACTCGAACCCACAAGTGAGCTCCCAGATGTCGAATTCGGCCAGTTCGTTCGCGCTACAGTCGGCAGTGGCGTCTGCTTCATCTTCCCCGTCGTAGTGGTCGGCGCACATCTTGGCGGGGCCGTTTTCACAGAGATCGGCATTGGCTGCTGCTGCTGTGTAGCCGCTGGCCTGGCCATCGACGTTAGCGCGCATTCGCTCGACTAGTTCGCCAACTACCCAGGTAGCCTGTGAGCGCTGGCCGGAGTCGAAGCTTACCTTCATCGCTGACGCTTGCAGCGCGGAAAGACCCAGTAGGCCCAAGGTCAAGAGCACCAGGGCCACAAGGATCTCGATCAGGGAGAAGCCGCCCGTTTTCAGAGTGTTTCGGTGCATGTGTGATCTAAGGGGTGCAGTCGTTGGATGGCGCGACGATATCCACGCGCCCCGCCAGGTTGATGGTGATGTCACGCCCGTTGGCTTCGCCGCGGTCGTCGCAGATCGCGATTACCACGGGATTGCCGGCCTCGTTCAACATCCCGTTGTTGCGAAAGCTTATCCAGTTGTTTCCCGCTCCATTGGTCAGGATGTCTAGGCCTTCACCGAAACCATTGGCGTCTCTCAGCAGCGTGTCTCCGGCCACGCGACTGGTATTGCCCGCTGGGTCTGTGTCGGTATAGATCTCCCAGCCTTCTGACCAGGTGAATTGAGTGCCGCTCTTGCGAGACAGAGTAATCACCGCTGCGCGCGTAACGGCTTCGTTGCGCGCATAGTTCATGCTGGCCGCGATCCGGTTGGTTGCCGCGTCGATGCGATTGTCGCTTACTAAGCTGACGAACGAAGGGCCCCCCACACCCAGCATGAAGCTGAGTACGGTAAGCGCTACTAGCAGTTCGACGAGTGTTACCCCGCGCTGCTTGGGCAAGTGCTGCCTCCCGGGCCTGGCGAATCTCTATCTCAAACAGCATGTTTACAAAGGTCTCGTTGGCCAACTGTGAACCTCTGCACGCTCAGGATCCCAACCCGACGGGCGGCCCGGTTAGTCCTACCAGTGGCGCCTTGAGCGGGATTGGAGAACGGCAAGGTAAGTTGCATAAATGCAGGGGTTGTAGCGCTGCTTGGAGCATCGAGCGCCCGGATTTCGGGTGATCGGGCCGCGGTTGCCACAGACCCCCTCGCTCTGTATAGTTCCGCCTCCCATTTTTGGCCACCCCTGGGCAAGGCGGGCTAGCCTTTTAGGCTTGTAAGCCGGGGGCAGCGATTGCCAGCGTCACGATTATAAGACCGAGATGTTTGGCGCGGGTTTGCACAACGACTGGAGAGAAAGCACCGGTGGAAAGCCAGCGCATTCGTATACGCCTGAAAGCGTTCGATCACAGATTGATCGATGTGTCGACTCAGGAGATCGTCGACACCGCGAAGCGGACCGGGGCTCATGTAAAGGGGCCTATACCGCTGCCTACTCGTAAGGAGCGCTTTACCGTGCTGATCTCGCCGCACGTGAATAAGGATGCCCGGGATCAGTACGAGATCCGCACGCATAAACGCATGCTGGATATCGTCGAGCCCACCGAGAAGACCGTGGATGCGTTGATGAAGTTGGATCTGGCGGCGGGCGTAGAAGTACAGATCAGTTTGAATTAGGAACGTCGGGGTAAGCTCCGACGTTTTTTTTGCCCGTCAAGTAATGCGGGCAAACGACAGGGCTCCGATGGGGAGCCGGTGAATAGAGAAGAAGGCCGTTTACCGCAAGCCGGCAGGCAACTGGTAAGCGGTCTTCACTATCTGCAAAGGAATGATGTTCGAAATGGCTATTGGCTTGGTTGGTAAAAAAAGCGGCATGACGCGCGTTTTCACCGAAGAGGGCGATTCCGTGCCGGTAACGGTGATCGAGGTTGAGCCCAATCGCATCACCCAGGTGAAGACCCTGGAGACGGATGGCTACGACGCCGTGCAGGTGACCACCGGTGCAGTCAAGCAGAATCGGGTCAGCCGGCCCAAGGCGGGCCACTTTGCCAAGGCCAATACGCCGGCCGGGCGTGGGCTTTGGGAGTTCCACCTGGAAGGCGCCGACGAAGAGCAGGAATTGAGCGTCGGCGGCGAGCTAAGCATCGAGCAGTTCGAAGCGGGCCACAAGGTGGATGTACGTGGTGTGTCCAAAGGTAAAGGCTACGCCGGCACTATCAAGCGCTGGAATTTCCGCGGGCAGGACAATTCTCACGGTAACTCCATCTCCCACCGTGCGCCGGGTTCCATCGGACAGTGCCAGACCCCGGGGCGGGTGTTTAAAGGAAAGAAGATGGCGGGCCACCTGGGCAACGCTCAAGTGACGACCCAGAACCTCGAGGTAATACGCGTAGACGCAGAGCGCAATCTGATCCTCATCAAGGGGGCAGTTCCAGGACCGGCCGGGGGCGACGTATACATCCGCCCCGCGGTGAAGGCCTGATACGCGCGGAGGACTACTGAATGAACCTGAACTTGGCAGCAGATGGCGGTAGCGTGGAAGTGTCCGACGTCGCCTTCGGCAGAGAGTACAACGAAGCGCTGGTCCACCAGGTGGTGGTGGCGTACATGGCAGGTGGCCGGCAGGGCACTCGAGCTCAGAAGAACCGCTCCGAGGTGCGCGGTGGTGGGCGCAAGCCGTGGCGTCAGAAAGGTACTGGCCGCGCCAGAGCGGGAACCATTCGCAGCCCCATCTTCCGTGGCGGCGGTCGTACATTTGCCGCCAAACCCCTGGATCACGCGCAGAAGGTAAACCGCAAGATGTACCGGGGTGCGCTGCGCTGCATCCTCTCCGAGCTGATTCGTCAGGAGCGCCTGGTGATCTGTGAGTCCTTTGGGGTGGATTCGCCAAAGACTAAGGGCCTGCTGGCAAAGCTCAAGCAGCTGGATCTCGCCAGCGTGCTCATCGT
The DNA here is from genome assembly GCA_002348385.1 of Gammaproteobacteria bacterium UBA2965. Taxonomy (GTDB): domain Bacteria; phylum Pseudomonadota; class Gammaproteobacteria; order Pseudomonadales; family Azotimanducaceae; genus UBA2965. The sequence continues at coordinate 25,123 of DEBD01000003.1, forward strand.
CGGCGACGACGTGGACGAGAACTTGTACCTGGCCGCGCGCAACTTGAAGGACGTAGACGTATTGGACGTCCAGGGCGTAGATCCGGTGAGCCTGATCCGCCACGACAAGGTGCTGATCACCGTTGATGCGCTCAAGAAGCTGGAGGAGCTGCTGGCATGAATCCGGAACGCGTATACACGGTGTTGCTGGAGCCCCACATCTCGGAAAAGGTGTCGATTCTGGGTGATGCCAGCAACCAATATGGCTTCCGCGTCGCGAAGGATGCGACCAAGGCTGAAATCAAGCAGGCCGTGGAGCAACTCTTCGAGGTTACTGTGCAAAGCGTTACCACCTTGAACGTAAAAGGGAAGGTAAAGCGGAACGTCCACGGCGCGTCGCGTCGCAAGAACTGGAAGAAGGCCTACGTTCGCGTGGCTGACGGCCAGGAAATCGACTTCATGGTATCGGGTTAGTAATGGCTGTCGTAAAAGCAAAACCGACCTCTCCGGGGCGCCGCTTTGTGGTCAAAGTGGTCAATCCAGACCTGCACAAGGGCGCGCCGCACAAGGCGCTGATCGCGCCCAAGTCCAAGTCCGGGGGGCGCAACAATGCGGGAAGAATCACCACCCGGCATCGTGGTGGCGGTCACAAGCAGCACTATCGGATCATTGATTTCAAACGCAACAAGGACGGCATACCGGCTGTGGTTGAGCGCCTAGAGTACGACCCCAATCGCACCGCCAATATTGCGCTGCTGAAATACAAAGATGGTGAGCGGCGATACATCATCGCCCCGCGCGGCCTTCAGGCTGGGGAAGAATTGATGAGCGGATCGAGCGCTCCCATCCGCCCCGGAAATGCCATGGCGCTGCGTAACATTCCGGTGGGTAGTGTCATTCACTGCATCGAGCTCAAGCCGGGCAAAGGCGCACAGATGGTGCGTAGCGCCGGATCGTCGGCACAGCTGGTTGCCCGCGAAGGTGCCTACGCTACTCTGCGCATGCGCTCGGGCGAGATGCGCCGCGTACTGGCGGAATGCCGGGCGACGTTGGGCGAGGTAGGCAACAGCGAGCACAACCTGCGCTCCCTGGGTAAGGCGGGTGCGACGCGTTGGCGCGGTGTCAGGCCCACGGTGCGGGGTGTTGCCATGAACCCGGTGGATCACCCGCATGGCGGTGGCGAAGGGCGTAGCTCTGGTGGTAGGCACCCGGTCAGCCCCTGGGGCGTTCCCACCAAGGGTTACAAGACACGTAAGAACAAGCGGACGGATAAGCTCATCGTGCGCCGTCGGGGTAGGAGATAACTGGTGCCGAGATCACTCCACAAAGGACCGTTTGTCGACCTGCACCTCATGAAAAAGGTGGAGGCGGCGGTTGCCAATAACGAAAAGCGCCCGCTGCGTACTTGGTCGCGCCGCTCCATGGTGGTGCCGGAGATGGTCGGGTTGACCATCGCGGTGCACAACGGGCGCCAGCACGTGCCGGTGTTCATCAGCGAAGACATGGTGGGCCACAAGCTCGGAGAGTTCGCCCCTACCCGCACTTACCGGGGTCATGCAGCCGACCGCAAGGCGCGGCGCTAGGCGGCCAGGAGGAACATGATGCAGGTAACGGCGAAAGCGAATCGGTTGCGTATCTCTCCCCAGAAGGCGCGGCTGTTGGTTGATCAGGTTCGTGGCAAGCCGGTCAGTGATGCCCTGGACATCCTGACCTTCAGCCCTCAGAAGGCGGCTGGATTGGTGCGCAAGGTGGTGGAATCCGCCATTGCCAATGCGGAAAACAATGAAGGCGCGGATATCGACGAGTTGAAGATCTGTGAGATCTATGTGAACGAAGGTCTCACCATGAAGCGCATTAAGACCCGGGCGAAAGGCCGGGCAGACAGAATATTTAAGCGGTCGAGTCACATCACTGTGACCGTCACGGACGAATAGGTTAGTTATGGGACAGAAAGTTCATCCCACGGGTATTCGCCTGGGTATCGTCAAAGACCACACCTCGGTGTGGTACGCAGACAAGAAGAATTACCCGGAATATCTTCTCAACGACCTTGAGGTGCGGGACTACCTGCGCGAGCGGCTTGCGCAGGCTTCTGTGAGCCGGATCGAAATAGAGCGCCCGGCACAGACCGCCAGGGTCACCATCTACACCGCGCGGCCTGGCGTGGTAATCGGCAAAAAAGGTGAGGACGTTGAGCGCTTGCGCGTTGAGCTGTCGCGCATCATGCAGGTGCCGGTGCACGTCAACATCGAAGAGGTTCGCAAACCCGAGCTCGATGCTTTGCTGGTGGCACAGAACGTCAGTCAGCAGTTGGAGCGTAGGGTTCAGTTTCGCCGCGCCATGCGCCGCGTGATTCAAAACGCGATGCGGCTGGGTGCTCAAGGCATCAAGGTGCGTGTGGCCGGTCGATTGGGCGGCGCGGAGATCGCTCGTTCGGAGGTTTATCACGAAGGGCGCGTACCGTTGCATACGTTGCGGGCCGATATCGACTACGCCACTTGGGAAGCTAAAACCACCTACGGGGTGCTGGGCATCAAGGTGTGGGTGTTCAAGGGCGAGATTATTGGTGCTGAGCAGGAAGCCCCCGCGGCGGCCGGTTAGGGATAGAAAGTGTTACAGCCAAAAAGAACTAAATTCAGAAAGCAGCAAAAGGGCCGAAATCGCGGGCTGGCGCAGCGGGGAAGCAGAGTGAGCTTCGGCGAGTACGGACTGAAAGCCGTGGGCCGTGGCCGCCTCACTGCACGCCAGATCGAGGCCGGACGGCGTGCGATGACCCGGCACGTTCGGCGCGGTGGCAAGATATGGATTCGCGTTTTTCCCGATAAGCCCATAACCAAGAAGCCGTTGGAAGTGCGCCAGGGCAAGGGTAAGGGCGCTGTGGAGTACTGGGTATCGCAGATCCAGCCGGGTCGAATGCTCTACGAGATGGAGGGTGTGTCGGAAGATGTGGCGCGTGAAGCGTTTGCCTTGGCTGCGGCGAAGATGCCGTTTGCCACGACGTTTGTCCGTCGCACGGCGATGTAGTTATGAAGGCTAGCGAATTAAGAGAAATGGACGTGCAGGAACTCAACGACGAGCTGCTGCGGTTGCGTAAGGAACGATTTCATCTGCGCATGCAGAAGGCCAGCGGGCAGCTGGGGCAAAGCCATCTGCTGGCGGAAGCGCGGCGCGACTTGGCGCGAGTAAAGACCGTATTGCAGGAGAAGCAGAGTGGCTGAAGCACAAGCTGACAATCAGTCTGACCAGGCGGGCCGGGATAGTCTGCCGCGCACCGTCACGGGCGTCGTGGTGAGCGATCGAGCTGACAAAACCATTACTGTCATGGTCGAGCGTAAGGTTCAGCATCCGGTCTACGGCAAGATCATTCGCCGGTCTTCCAAGCTGCATGCGCACGACGAGCAGAATGAGTGCCGCATTGGCGACACGGTCACGGTGGTGGAGTGCCGGCCGCTATCGAAAACCAAGACCTGGATGCTACAGAGCATCGACGAGCGGGCACGCGAGGTTTAGGGGCCATGATTCAAACCGAAACCATGTTGGATATCGCGGACAACAGCGGTGCGCGCCGTGTCCAGTGCATCAAGGTGCTGGGCGGATCGCACCGTCGCTACGCGGCCGTGGGTGACATCATCAAGGTGACCATCAAAGAGGCCATCCCGCGTGGTCGGGTGAAGAAGGGCCAGGTGATGAACGCCGTGGTCGTGCGCACCCGCAAAGGCGTTCGGCGCCCTGACGGATCCGTGATTCGATTCGACCAGAATGCGGCGGTGCTGCTCAACCCGCAGAACCAGCCGGTAGGCACGCGCATCTTCGGCCCGGTCACGCGCGAACTGCGTACCGAGAATTTCATGCGAATCATTTCGCTGGCGCCCGAGGTTCTGTAGCCGTGCTGAAGATCAAGAAAGACGACGAAGTGGTGGTGATTGCCGGGCGTGACAAGGGTAAGCGTGGCGACGTGCTGCGGGTGCTGGACGACGGGCGGCTGTTGGTGTCCGGCGTCAATACGGTGAAGAAACACACCCGCCCTGATCCGAATGCCGGAGAGCAGGGTGGCATTTTGACGAAAGAAGCACCCATCAACATTTCTAACGTAGCGATCTGGAACGCAGAAGAAAGCAAGGCGGACCGAGTGGGTATCCGCACGGAAGACGGCAGGCGGGTGCGCTACTTCAAGTCCACCGGCAAGGCGGTTGAAGAGTAAACAAAGACTATGGCTGAACTGTATCAACGATACGTAAACGAGATCCGGCCCTCCCTGCAGGGGGAGCTTGCATGCGCAAGCGTCATGGATGTGCCGCGTCTGGAAAAGGTCACCCTCAACATGGGCGTGGGCGAGGCGGTTGCAGACCGCAAGATCCTGGACAACGCGCTGGGCGACCTGCGGCTGATTGCGGGGCAGCAGCCGGTGGTGTGCCTGGCGCGCAAATCAGAAGCCGCGTTCAAGATCCGCGCTGGCTGGCCCATCGGCTGCAAGGTGACGCTGCGCAGGGAGCGTATGTATGAGTTCGTGGAGCGGCTGATCAGCATCGCCATCCCACGCATACGCGACTTTCGCGGGTTGAATCCTCGTGCGTTCGATGGCCGCGGTAACTATTCCATGGGTATCACCGAGCAGATCGTGTTCCCGGAAATCGACTACGACAAGATCGACAAGATTCGTGGTCTGGATATTGCGATCACCACCAGTGCAAAGAACGACGAGCAAGGTTTGGCGCTGTTGCAAGCCTTAAACTTTCCGTTCAGGAACTAACACGAAGATTGAGAAAGCAGGACTATGGCAAAGACTTCAATGGTTGAGCGGGAAAAGAAGCGGGCGAAGACGGTCGCCAAGTACGCTGCTAAGCGTGCGGCGCTGAAGGCCATCGTCAACAACCGCCACGCACCCGACGAGGAGCGGTGGGAAGCTCAACTACAGCTGCAGAAGCTGCCGCGCAATGCGAGCCCCGTGCGCCAGCAGCGACGTTGCGGTATCACCGGTCGGCCTCACGGTGTGTATCGCAAGTTTGGGTTGGGCCGCAACAAGCTGCGGGAAGCTGCCATGCGCGGCGACGTGCCGGGCCTGGTGAAGGCGAGCTGGTAGGAGTCGTAGATGAGTATGCAAGACCCGATCGCCGACCTGCTTACCCGCTTGCGTAATGCTCAGGCGGCTAGCCATCCGGAAGTGGCCATGCCGAGCTCGAAGATCAAGGTGGCCATCTGCGAGGTGCTCAAGAACGAAGGTTATATAGACGAGTTCAGCACCACTGCGGACGCCAAGCCGCAGCTGAACGTGGCACTGCGTTACCACCAGGGCCAGGGCGTCATCGAAGAGATCCAGCGAGTCAGCCGGCCGGGTCTGCGTGTGTACAAGGCGTGCGATGAGCTGCCTGACGTGCGTGGTGGGTTAGGAATTGCCATCGTGAGCACCAACAAAGGCGTCATGACTAACCGAGCTGCGCGTGCCCAGGGGGTAGGCGGCGAGGTGCTGTGTACGGTTTTCTAAAGGGTTAGGTATGTCTCGAGTTGCCAACAATCCGGTTTCCATTCCCTCGGGCGTCGAGGTGCAGGTCAATGGCCAGCGCGTCGACGTGAAAGGCTCGAAGGGCCAGATAGGGATGGATGTGCACCAACACGTAGAGGTGGTGCAGGAAGACGACCAGATCAAGGTGGCCGCGTGCGCCGGCGGCAAAGCGGCCGCGGCGTTGGCGGGCACTACCCGGGCGCTTGTCGCCAATATGGTCACTGGGGTGACTGAAGGGTTCGAGCGCAAGCTGCAACTCCAGGGCGTGGGGTATCGCGCCCAGGCTCAGGGCAAGAAGCTGAATCTGCAGCTGGGCTTCTCGCATCCGGTGGAGTACGAACTGCCTGAAGGCATCGAAGTCAGCACGCCCAGTCAGACGGAGATTGTGGTTACCGGTATCAACAAACAGCTGGTGGGGCAGGTATCCGCCGAGATTAGGGCATTCCGGCCGCCGGAACCCTACAAAGGTAAGGGCGTGCGCTACGAAGGCGAGCGGGTGCGAAGGAAAGAAGCCAAGAAGAAATAGTGGTCATGAGCAACAAGAAGACATCCAGATTGAGGCGGGCGCGGCGCGGTCGCAGAAAGATGCGCGAGTTAGGTGCCACCAGGCTGACGGTGAACCGTACGCCTCGGCACATCTACGCTCAGGTCACTACCCCCGCAGGCGATCGCGTGCTCGCTGCGGCGTCCACGCTGGAAAAAGAGCTGCGTGGTGGCAGTACGGGAAACGTGGAGGCGGCGGCCAAGGTAGGCAGCCTGATCGCCGAGCGGGCACAAGCGGCTGGGGTTACGCAAGTGGCATTTGACCGAGCCGGTTTCAAATATCACGGCCGGGTCCGGGCGCTGGCAGAAGCCGCGCGGGAAGGCGGGTTGGAGTTTTAGTTCATGGCATATACCGAACAGGTACAGGAAGAAGGGCTGGTTGAGAAGCTGGTCCAGGTCAATCGCGTGGCCAAAGTGGTCAAGGGTGGCCGGATATTCGGCTTCACCGCACTCACCGTCGTGGGTGACGGTAATGGCCGGGTGGGCTTCGGCCGAGGCAAGGCGCGTGAGGTGCCAGTGGCCATCCAGAAGGCCATGCAGGCGGCGCGCCAGAACATGGTGGAGGTGGAGCTGAACGGATCCACCATCTGGTATGCGGTCACAGAACGTCACGGGGCTTCGAAGGTCTACATGCAGCCCGCATCGGAAGGAACCGGGGTCATTGCTGGGGGCACCATGCGGGCACTGCTGGAAGCGGCCGGCGTGCACAATGTTCTGGCCAAGTGCTACGGCTCCACCAACCCGGTCAACGTGATTCAGGCCACATTCAAGGCGCTGTCTGGGATGCGCTCACCGGCCAGTGTGGCGGAGAAGCGCGGAAAGACATTGGAGGAGATCGGCGCGGCATAGCGGCGCTGCAAGGTAAGACGAATGAGCGGCAAATCGATACGCGTAACGCTGGTGAAAAGCCCGGCCGGTCGGCTGAAGAAGCACAAGGCCTGTGTGGCAGGCCTTGGCCTGCGCCGCATCGGTCATTCCGTAGAGGTGGAAGATACACCTTCCGTGCGGGGCATGATTAATCGCGTGGGCTATATGGTTAAGGTTGAAGGAGAGTAACGTGCGGCTGGATTCAATATCTCCGGCTCCGGGCAGCAAGACCACCAGGCGTCGCGTTGGACGTGGTGCGGGCTCTGGCTGGGGAAAGACCTCTGGCCGGGGCCAGAAGGGGCAGAAAGCACGCTCGGGCGGTGGCGTTCGAGCCGGTTTCGAGGGTGGCCAGCTGCCGCTGCAGATGCGCGTTCCCAAATTCGGGTTCCGCTCGCGCGTTGGCATGGTTACCGCAGAGGTCAGGCTGAACGAGATCACCAAGGTAGAGGGCGATCAGGTAACGGTGGCTGCGCTCAAGGCCGCCAACATCATCTCCCGCAACATTCAGCGGGTACGTATTTTCAGTTCCGGAGAGGTTTCCCGGGCGGTCACCGTGGCCGTTGGTAGTGACATCGGCGTCACTAAAGGTGCACGCAGCGCCATAGAAGCTGCCGGAGGCAAGGTAGAAGGGTAATGGCCACCAATGCCGGACAACTAGCAGGCGTACAGGCGGGGCTCTCTGAGCTGCGCGGCCGGCTGCTGTTCGTGTTGATGGCGCTGCTCGTCTACCGGACGGGCACGCACATTCCGGTGCCCGGTATCAACCCAGATCGTCTGGCTGCGCTGTTCGATCAGCAGCAGGGCGGCATTCTCGATCTGTTCAACATGTTCTCTGGTGGCGCGCTGGAGCGCATGAGCATCCTTGCGCTGGGCGTGGTGCCCTATATTACTTCCAGCATCATCATGAATCTCATGACCATGATGTATCCCACCTTGCAGCAGTTGCGCAAAGAAGGTGAGTCCGGCCGCCGCAAGATCACGCAGTACACGCGATACGGGTGTTTGTTCATCGCGCTCATTCAGGGCACCTCGCTGTCTGTGACCCTGGCGAATCAGGGGCTCGCGTTTGCTCCTGGGTTTGCCTTCCACTTCGTTGCGACCACTACCCTGGTCACCGGCGCGCTGTTCATGATGTGGCTGGGTGAACAGATCACTGAGCGGGGTGTGGGCAACGGCATCTCGCTGATCATCTTTTCGGGAATCGTGTCAGGGTTCCCATCCGCCATCGGGCAATCCTTCGAAGCGGCACGCCAGGGTGATATCAACATCATCGCGCTGCTGGTGATCGCCGCACTCGCTATAGCCATCGTGGGGTTCGTGGTGTTTGTGGAGCGGGGCCAACGCCGCATTACGGTGAACTACGCCAAACGGCAGCAGGGTCGCCGGGTGTACCAGGGCCAAAGCAGCCATCTGCCGCTGAAGATCAACATGTCTGGGGTGATCCCGGCCATTTTCGCATCCAGCCTGTTGCTTGCGCCAGCGTCCATGGCCCAATGGTTCGGTAACAGTCCCGGTATGGATTGGCTAGGCGAAATTGCCCTGGTGCTCTCGCCTGGACAGCCGCTTTACATCCTGATGTTTGCCGCGGGCATCATCTTTTTCAGTTTTTTCTATACCGCCATCATGTTCGACCCGAAAGATGTTGCGGACAATTTGAAACGCCAGGGTGCCTATGTGCCTGGCATTCGCCCCGGTCAGCAAACGGCCCGCTACATAGACGACGTGATTACGCGCCTGACGGTTTTCGGCGCCCTTTACGTCACGCTGGTGTGCCTGCTGCCGGAATTCATGATCGTGGCGTTCGACATCACCTTTCAGCTCGGCGGCACCGCGCTGTTGATTGTGGTGGTGGTAGCGATGGATTTCATGTCACAGGTGCAGGGGCACCTGATGTCGAGCCAGTACTCTAAGCTGATGGAGAAGTCGAATCTGCAGGGCGTTGGCCGTACCGGGCGGGTCCGCTAGGGCCGGCTCGAAGTAGAGGTTGCAATAGAGATGAAAGTACGAGCATCCGTAAAGAAAATTTGCCGCAACTGCAAGATCGTCAAGCGCAATGGCGTAGTACGTGTGATATGCAGTGCGGAGCCGCGTCATAAGCAGCGGCAGGGTTAGCAGGAGTATCTAGATGGCACGTATCGCTGGGGTAAACGTTCCGGACAACAAGCACGCGGGCATATCGCTCACCTATATTTTCGGCATAGGTCGAAGCACCGCGGTTAAGGTCTGTGAAGCCGCGGGCGTAGATCCCGTTAGCAAGGTGCAGGACCTGTCCGAGGAAAACCTGGACGCAATTCGCAGCGAGGTGTCCAAGCTGTCCGTTGAGGGCGACCTGCGCAGAGAAGTGTCCATGAACGTGAAGCGCCTCATGGACCTGGGTTGTTATCGGGGCATGCGTCACCGGCGCGGGCTGCCGGTGCATGGTCAGCGCACGCGCACCAATGCAAGAACACGTAAAGGGCCAAGGCGCCCCATCAGAAAGTAAGCGCCTTTAAGGCATAGGACCGTAAATGGCAGAGAAAAAGAAGGCGAAGCGGGTAGTGATCGATGGGGTGGCCCACGTTCATGCCTCTTTCAACAACACGATCATCACCATCTCTGATCGGCAGGGCAACGCTCTGTGCTGGGCGACGGCTGGTGGATCGGGCTTCAGAGGCTCACGCAAGAGCACGCCATTCGCTGCCCAGGTGGCTGCGGAACGTGCCTCCAACACGGCCATCGAGCACGGGATGAAGAGTGTTGACGTCTACGTCAAAGGGCCGGGGCCAGGTCGAGAGTCTGCCGTGCGCGCGCTTAACGCCGCAGGGTTGAAGATCAACAGCATATCGGACATCACGCCGATTCCGCACAACGGTTGCCGTCCGCCTAAGCGGCGCCGGGTTTAGGGGGCAAGTTAGTATGGCGCGTTATCTCGGTCCACGATTGAAGCTGTCTCGCCGCGAAGGAACGGATCTGTTTCTGACCAGTGGAGTGCGGCCCATCGATTCGAAGTGCAAGCTGGAGCAGCCTCCTGGCCAGCACGGTGCACGCCGCACGCGGCTGTCGGATTATGCGGTACAGCTGCGTGAGAAGCAGAAAGTACGCCGATTGTACGGCGTGCTGGAAAAGCAGTTTCGCAACTACTACAAAAAAGCCGATCGGCAGAAAGGGGCCACCGGTGAGAATCTGCTGCGCCTCCTGGAAGGGCGCCTGGATAACGTGGTTTATCGCATGGGATTCGGCGCCACGCGTGCTGAGTCGCGGCAGTTGGTTTCCCACAAATCCATCACCGTGAATGGCCGCGGCGTGAACATCCCGTCCTTCCAGGTCTCAGCTGATGACGTGGTGTCCGTGGCCGAGCATGCGAAAGCGCAGCTGCGCATTCAGTCCGCATTGCAGTTGGCCAGCCAGCGCGCGCCGGTCGAGTGGGTGGACGTGGATCCCAGCAAGATGGAGGGTGTTTTCAAGCGTTCCCCCGACCGCGAAGAGTTGTCCCAGGAAATCAACGAAAACCTAATCGTGGAGCTTTACTCCAAGTAAGCGCCCAATACTCTCAAGAGTAGGAGACGAACTACATGTCACAGTCGGCAACCGATTTTCTGACCCCGCGCCATATAGAAGTACAGGCATCCAGCCCGACGCAGGCGAAGGTCACGCTGGAGCCTCTCGAGCGCGGTTTCGGCCACACTCTGGGCAATACGCTGCGGCGCATTCTGCTGTCCTCCATGCCTGGATGCGCAATCACGGAGGCGCAGATTGATGGCGTGCTGCACGAATACAGCACTATCGAGGGTGTTCAGGAAGACGTGATCGATATTCTGCTCAATCTCAAGGACATCGCTGTGATCCTGCATACCCAGGACGAAGCGGTGATCTCGCTGAGCAAGGAAGGCTCTGGCCAGGTAACGGCGGGTGACTTCCAACTCACCCAGGATGTTGAGATTGCCAACCCCGATCACGTCATCTGCTCCCTCAACGACAATGGTGCGATCCGTCTGGAGGCTCGCGTAACACGTGGACGTGGCTATGCGCCCGTGGAAGGTGGTGAAGATGAGGAAGATACGCGCCCCATTGGTGTGCTGCGCCTGGATGCCACCTACAGCCCCATGCGCCGTGTTTCCTATGCCGTGGAAAGCGCCCGGGTAGAGCAGCGCACCGACCTCGACAAGCTGGTGCTCGATCTGGAGACGAATGGCACCATCGATCCGGAAGAGGCCATTCGCCGCGCGGCGACGATCCTGCAGCAGCAGCTGGCGGTGTTCGTCGATCTGGAAAGTGAAGGCGAGCCCATTGCTGAGGAGACGGAAGACGAGATCGACCCGATACTCATTCGCCCCGTAGACGACCTCGAACTCACGGTACGCTCGGCCAACTGCCTCAAGGCAGAGAACATCTACTACATCGGCGATCTCATTCAGCGCACCGAAGTGGAGCTGCTCAAGACACCCAACCTGGGCAAGAAGTCGCTCACCGAGATCAAGGACGTTCTCGCGTCTAGAGGCTTGTCACTGGGTATGCGCGTGGAGAATTGGCCGCCGTCGAGCCTGCGGGGCGACGATAAGGTCGCGTAGGGCGCGAGAAGTAGAGGAATCAGGAAGCAGTCATGCGGCATCGCAAGAGTGGCCGGCACTTGAACCGGACGAGCTCGCATCGCCAGGCCATGTTTCGCAACATGGCGGCGTCGTTGATCGAGCATGAGATCATCAAGACCACCGTGCCAAAAGCCAAGGAGCTGCGGCGTGTCGCAGAGCCGCTGATTACGCTGGCGAAAGAAGACAGCGTGGCCAACCGCCGCCTGGCGTTTTCACGCACGCGCAGCAAATCGGCAGTGGCCAAGCTTTTCTCCGAGCTGGGTCCTCGCTACCAGGACAGGCCTGGCGGATATCTGCGCATCCTCAAGTGCGGGCCCCGTCCGGGGGACTCGGCGCCCATGGCTTTCGTGGAGTTGGTGGATCGTCCGGAAGTGGATCCGGACGACGACTATGATGATTTCATGGAAGACGAGGTTGCCGAGGAAGAAACCGAGGCAGTCGAAGCAGAGGAAAACAGATCCTAGGTAGGCTGCTGAGTTGGGACGTGCAGCGTTATGAATGCGCCGTCCACCGAGATGCCCTGAATTCTGAACACGTCCGACGCCGCCATGGCTCGTATGGTGACTGGCACCGACGGCTAAGCTAGCCAGTGCCGGTCGGCCGCGCGTTTGGCTTGCCAGCACAAGAGAAAACCGGTTCGGTATCCAGGGTAATGCCCAAAGCAGCCGTGAGGTGTGGGCGTGATGCAAGCGTCGAGGCATGAAGGTGCGCCGGCAGGTGCGGCGGGCTCAGCCACAGCTTTCGTATGCGATGGGTTGGTTACCCGAGGAACCTCGAAGACGATTTGGCTTGTATCCCGCTGGAAAATTAACTAGCTTGCAATTGCTCAACGACAGAAGAGGTTCTGATGTTCGAGTACGAGGAACATATAGTCAAAGAGCTGCTGGATTCCAGCGAACGGTTCAGACAGCTCTATCAGCAACACGCTGACCTCAAGATCCAAGTTCGCGAAGCCGAAATCGGCATCCACCAGCTAGACGATCTCGCTCTTTCCAGGCTGAAACGCCGAAAGCTCCTTGCCAAAGACAAGATGGCACACATGATGCAACGCTATCATCGGGAAACCGCGTAGCGCGTATTTCCCTCCTGGGCATTCGGCTGGGGAGCAAGGAAAAGGAGTTGTCTGGCACTGGAGATACCCTGTTGGCCGGCGTGCGCGACCCGGCGAGGTTGGTGAGCCGACGCAGGGGGTAGAACCGGATCTCCGTTACCACCGGTCGCATACCCGGCACCCTTCGGACTACCGGTCCGCTTCTTGGGTCGCCGTTGTGGTGCCCGCGTGCTTGCCGTGGCAACGGCCGCGACCTGCTAGCACAAAGCCTGTTTCAGGAACCGGCCGGTGTGGCACCCGCGCTTTTTGGCCAGTTGCTCGGGTGTGCCTACTGCCACGATCTGGCCGCCACCGGATCCTCCCTCCGGTCCCAGGTCGATCACCCAGTCCGCGGTCTTGATGACGTCCAGGTTGTGCTCGATGACCACAATGGTGTTGCCCTGGTCGCGCAGGCGGTGGAGCACGGCCAGCAGCTGAGCGATATCGTGAAAGTGCAGCCCCGTGGTGGGCTCGTCGAGTATATAGAGTGTCTTTCCGGTGTCCCGTTTGGACAGCTCCCGCGACAGCTTGACCCGCTGCGCCTCCCCGCCGGAAAGGGTGGTGGCGCTCTGACCGAGCTTGATATACGACAGCCCCACGTCCATCAGAGTCTGCAGCTTGCGGGCCAGCATAGGCACCGGGTCGAAAAACTCGCGAGCTTCCTCCACGGTCATCTCCAACACCTCGTGGATGTTCTTGCCCTTGTAGCGCACATCCAGGGTCTCGCGGTTGTAGCGCTTGCCGCGGCAGACGTCGCAGGGAACGTAGATGTCCGGAAGAAAGTGCATTTCCACCTTGATCACACCGTCGCCCTGGCAGGCCTCGCAGCGCCCGCCCTTGACGTTGAAGCTGAAACGGCCCGGCTTGTAACCTCGTGAGCGCGCTTCCTGGGTTTGCGCGAAAAGCTCACGAATGGGAGTGAACAACCCGGTGTAGGTGGCCGGATTTGACCGAGGGGTGCGACCGATAGGACTTTGGTCGATATCGACCACCTTATCAAGGTGCTCAAGGCCGGCGACGGACTGGTAGTCTGCGGGGCTCTGCGTGGTGGCCCCGTTGAGCTCGGCAGCGGCCACCGGGTAGAGGGTCTGATTGATGAGAGTTGACTTGCCGGAGCCCGACACGCCGGTCACGCAGGTAAACAGTCCGGTGGGTATGTCGACGGTGAGCTCCTGCAGGTTGTTGCCGCTGGCCCCCATCACCCTGACCATGCGGTCGTTGTCGACCTGCGTGCGCTGCTTCGGTATCGGGATGCACTTGGCGCCAGACAGATACTGCCCGGTAATGGAGCGTTTGCTACCCAGAATATCTTCTAAGGCCCCGGACGCCACGATTTTCCCGCCGTGCACGCCTGCACCCGGACCGATATCGATGATGTGGTCCGCTGTGCGTATGGCTTCCTCGTCGTGCTCTACCACCAGCACGGTGTTGCCCAGGTCGCGCAGGTGGCTCAACGTGCGCAGCAGGCGCTCGTTGTCGCGCTGGTGCAGGCCGATGGAGGGTTCGTCGAGAATGTACATCACGCCCACCAGACCGGCGCCGATCTGGCTGGCGAGACGGATGCGCTGGGCTTCACCGCCGGAAAGCGTCTCGGCGCTGCGATCCAGAGTGAGGTAGTTGAGGCCCACGTCCACGAGAAACTGCAGCCTGGCCCCGATCTCCTTGAGGATCTTCTCGGCGATTTCGCCACGCCGGCCTGTGAGCTTGAGGTTCTTGAAGTATTTGAGGCTGTCCTCAACGCTGCCTGAGGTAATCTGAGGCAGGTTGATCGAGTCGATGAAAACGTGCCGCGAGGCTTCGCGCAGGCGGGTGCCACCGCAGTCCGGGCAGTGACGCACCCGCAGATATTTCTGCAGATTCTCCCGCACCATGCTGGAGTCCGTTTCGTGGTAGCGGCGCTCCATGTTGGGAATGACACCCTCGAAGCGGTGGCGACGCTGAATGATGTCCCCCCGGTCGTTGGCGTAGCTGAAGTCGATGCGCTCTCGTCCGCTGCCGAACAGGATGGCGTCCCGGTGCTTCTTCTTGAGCTTGCGGAACGGCACCTCTACGTCGAAACCGTAGTGCTCCGCCAGCGACGACAGCATGTGGAAGTAGTATACGTTGCGCCGGTCCCAACCCCTGATCGCGCCTTCGGCCAGGGTCAGCTCTGTATCTGAAATGACCAGGTCAGGATCGAAAAACTGTTTTACCCCAAGTCCGTCGCAGGCTTGGCAGGCGCCGGCAGGGTTGTTGAATGAGAACATGCGCGGCTCCAGCTCGGGAATGCTGTAGCCGCAGGTGGGGCAGGCGAAGCGGGCGGAAAAGGTGAGCTCCGCTGCGTCCGGATCGTCCATGTTGCTGACTTTGGCCAGCCCGTCCGTGAGCTCCAGAGCGGTCTCGAACGATTCGGCCAGCCGCTGCTGTACGCCGTCGCTGATGCGCAGCCGGTCCACAACGGCCTCGATGGTGTGCTTCTTGTTCTTGTCCAACTCG
The DNA here is from genome assembly GCA_002348385.1 of Gammaproteobacteria bacterium UBA2965. GTDB lineage: Bacteria > Pseudomonadota > Gammaproteobacteria > Pseudomonadales > Azotimanducaceae > UBA2965. The sequence continues at coordinate 40,145 of DEBD01000003.1, forward strand.
GGAGCCTGATCCAGATCCACCACCAGGCCGTCGATGCGTGCGCGGATGAACCCGTTGCTCATGAGTTCGGAGAATACGTGCAGGTGCTCCCCTTTGCGCTCGGTCACGACCGGCGCGAGCACCATCATCCGCTGTTCCGGTTGCTCGAGCACCTGATCCACCATCTGGCTGACCGTCTGGGCGTCCAGGGGCAGGTTGTGATGCGGGCAGCGTGGCTCGCCCACCCGGGCGAACAGCAGGCGCAGGTAGTCGTAGATTTCGGTGATGGTTCCCACGGTGGATCTGGGGTTGTGGGAGGTGGATTTTTGCTCGATGGAGATCGCTGGCGAGAGCCCCTCGATGTGGTCCACGTCGGGCTTTTCCATCATGGAGAGAAACTGCCGCGCGTATGCCGACAGAGATTCCACGTAGCGCCGCTGACCTTCGGCATAGAGCGTATCGAAAGCCAGAGACGACTTGCCTGAGCCGGACAATCCGGTAATGACGATCAGCTGATCGCGGGGTATGTCCAGGTTGATGTTCTGCAGATTGTGCGTGCGTGCGCCGCGTACTGCGATGGTGTCCAAGTGCCTTCCCGTGCCCAGACGAAGTAAACGCTCCAACATAAACGTAAGCAATCTGCGGGGCAAGTTGGTGGATGGCTTACCGCCAGCGGGCGCGCTGCGTGGTACACTGACGCCACTTGCAAGGACATACAATGGCGGTGCAGCTATGGCGCGGGGGATCAACAAAGTCATCCTGATCGGCAACCTGGGCAGAGACCCGGAAACCAAATATTCCCAGTCCGGCAGCCCGGTCACCAACTTCAGCGTAGCCACCACGGAGTCTTGGCGCGATCGTAACAGCGGCGAGCAGCAGGAGCGCACGGAGTGGCACAATGTGGTGTGCTTCGCGCGCTTGGCGGAGATCGCTGGCGAGTATCTGCGCAAGGGATCCAAGGTGTACATCGAAGGTAGCCTGCGCACCAGCAGCTGGGAAGCCCAGGACGGGCAGAAGCGCTACCGCACCGAGGTGATGGCTCGCGACATGCAGATGCTCGACAGCCGGGGCTCCTCCAATGCGGCGCCCACCGGGTTCGAGTCTTCCGAGCCGGCAGCAGCGGCCGCTGCGGGTGGGAACGCGCCCACCCTGCCGGACGACAACTTCGACGACGACATACCTTTCTAGCCGATCTGACCGATGCCGGCGGCAAGCAGACCCAGCAGAATCGAGCCCAACACAAGCCGGTAGATCACGTAGGGCAGCATGCCTGTGCGTTCCAGCAGGGCAACGAACGCGCTGATGCAGAAAAAGGCGGATACTGCGGCCACGCTGCCGCCCACCAACATGTCCAGCCAGCGCGAGTCGTCGCCTGCGCTGAGCAGGCCACTCACTGCCAGCAGCGCGGCGCCAAAAATAGTGGGGATGGAAAGCAGAAAGGAGAACCTGGCTGCGCTGGTACGGCTCAGCCCCAGCAGTAGAGCAGCCGTGATGGTGATGCCCGAGCGCGAAGTGCCCGGAATCAGTGCCAACACCTGGGCCCCGCCGATGATCCATGCATGTGCCCAGCTGAGCTCGAGCGCCTCGCCGTGGCGCCGGTCGGCCCACCACAAGGCTAGCCCAAAGCCAATGGTGGCGAGCGCGATGACCAGTACCGAGCGCGCCTGAGTTTCTACCCAACCCTGCAGAGCAAAGCCCGCCACCGCGATGGGTAACGTCGCGACCGCCAGTTTCATCATTAACGTGGCGGGTTCGTTGGGCGTGCCCGCCAGTCTGCGTACCCCACCTACGGCAAACTGCTGTAGGTCGCTACGGAAGTAAATCACCACGGCAGTCAGTGTGCCGAGGTGCACGGCGATGTCGAACTCCAGGCCCTGATCGGGCCAGTCGGTGAGCAGCGCGGGCAGCACCAGATGGGCAGAGCTGGAAATGGGGAGAAATTCCGTCACGCCCTGGATGAGCGCGAGCAGGATGAGTTGAAGCCAATCCACGGCGCGGCAGTCTACCGGCTGTGGCGCGTCTGCGCGACTCCGGGTTGGGCGCGTGCTAAGGTGCTGCGATGTCGGGCGGTTCCCTATCTCTGGTGGATACAGGCGTTGAGATGCCGCTGTTTCCCCTACGTGTGGTTTTGTTCGACGGAGGCCGCCTTCCCCTGCAGATATTCGAAACCCGTTATCTGGACATGGTCGGCCGATGCATGAAGGCCTCGGAGCCGTTCGGTGTGGTGCTTATTCGTGCGGGCAGTGATGCTCGACTCGGTGAAGGCTGGCAGCAGCCGGACATCTTCGAGGTAGGCACCGAGGGCCATATCGTCGATTTCAACCAGCTTCCCAATGGGCAGCTTGGAATCGTCGTGCGAGGTGGTCGCAAGTTTCGGGTGCTATCTACACGGGAGCAGTCGGACTATCTTCTGCTTGGCAAGGTGCAATATCTACCCCCTGAACCCGAGCTGGTGGTAGGCACAGAGCATCAGGACCTGGTGGAAATATTGAAACAGCTGACGAAGCATCCGGCGGTGGAAAAGCTGGGCTTGGAGATAGACTTTTCAGACGCGCGCAGCGTTGGCGCCCGGCTGGCCGAGCTGTTGCCTATAGAGCCGGAAATCAAACAGAGTCTGCTTAAGCTTCAGCTTCCCCGGGAGCGCCTCGCCGAGCTTGCTCGGTTGGTTCACAAGCTGCGCGGATAGCATGATCTGCCTGTTCGGCGGCACCTTCGATCCCATTCATCTCGGGCACATGCATGCCGCGCTGACGGTGTGCGAGGCGCTGAGTCTCGACCAGGTGCACATGGTGCTCTCCGCACAGCCGGCACACCGGGATCCAACTGGGGCCACCAGCCAGCAGCGCTGGCAGATGCTGAAGCTGGCTTGCGAGTCTCAGCCCCGGCTCGTTGCCGACGATCGGGAGATGCGCCGGTCGGGCCCGTCATACACCGTGGACACCCTCACCGACGCCCGGGCCGAGTGTGGGGCCGATCCCCTGTGCTGGGTCATTGGCAGTGACGCGCTGGCCGACCTGCCGTCATGGCAGCGGTGGCGGGATGTTTTGCGCTTGTGCAACCTGGTGGTGCTTTCCAGGCCCGGTTCGCAGGAGGTATACCCTGAAGCGGTGCGGGAGCTGTTGGCGCAGCGTGCTACCGATGCGGTGCCGAACGAGCCCACCGGGCAGGTCTTCGTGGTAGAGGCGCGAATGCGATCCATATCGGCCTCCCAGGTGCGCCATGCCGTGGCCGTGGGGGGGTCCGTAGAGCATTTGCTCCCGGCCCGAGTGGCGGCATATATTAGCGAGCATGGCTTATACGGAGCATGAAGTGAGCGCTGATGCTTTACGCGACCAGGTGCTGGAGTCCCTCGACGAACGCAAGGGCCGAGACATCGTTGCCCTCGAAGTAGGCAAGGTCACAGATATTACTGACTATATGGTGATTGCCAGCGGCACATCGAACCGGCATGTGAAGGCGCTCGTGGATCAGGTGGTGGAAGACGCCAAGGCCAGCGGTACGCTGCCTATGGGTGTGGAAGGCCGGGAAACCAACGAGTGGGTGCTGGTAGATCTGGGTGATGTGCTGGTCCATGTCATGCAGGAGAAATCCCGGCGCTTCTACGACCTCGAACGACTCTGGTCGGAACTGCCTGCGGATTCGGAGTCGCTGCTCTAGGGCGCAGCCTTGAAGATTCGTCTCATTGCTGTGGGAGACAAACCCCGGTCTTGGGTGACCGAAGCATTCGATGACTACGCACGCCGACTTCCCCGGGAATTGAGCCTCGATCTGGTGCAGATTCCAACCGCAAAAGCGCGCACGCGCGCCAGCCAGGGTGAGCGCGCGCTTAAAGCCGTAGACAGGCAGGATTGGGTGGTGGCGCTGGACGAGACGGGGCGCAGTTGCGACAGTGCGGCCCTGGCGGCGAAGCTGGATGGATGGCGCAATGAGGGCCGCACCGTGGCGTTGCTGGTAGGTGGGGCCGACGGCCTGGATGCGAAGGTTCTGGAGCGTGCCAACGAGGTCGTCGCGTTGTCAAACCTTACCTTCCCCCATGAACTGGTCAGGGTTATCGTTGCAGAACAGCTATATCGAGCCTGGACCATACTTTCCGGCCACCCGTATCATCGCGCCTGATCATGCCTGCCTCGCTCTCGATTAAAGACAGTATTTCCGAACGTCGACAATTTGCCGGACGGTCGTTGGCGCTGTTCGTCGTTGCAACGGTTTTGGTGATGATTCTGGTGGGGCGACTGGTCCAGCTGCAGATCTTTGAATACGCTAAATATCGAACGCGATCCGACGAGAATCGCATACAGGTAGAGCCTCTCGCCCCGCCCAGAGGGTTGATCTACGACCGCCACGGGGTTCTGCTGGCGGACAATCGACCCCAGCTCAGCCTGTCCATCGTGCGCGAGCGCGTCAGTGATTTTGATGCCCTGGTGGGCGAGCTGCGTGCGTTGATAGATATTTCTGACGGAGATCTGGCCGATTTTGGCAGGCGTCTAGAGCGGCGCCGGCGCCCCTACGAACCCGTGGCGCTAAAACTGGTGTTGAGCGAGGATGAGCAGGCCGTGCTGGCGGTAAACCGCCACCGGCTGAAAGGCGTAGAGGTGACCCGGCAGCTGGTGAGGAACTATCCGTTTGATAGTTTGTTTTCTCACGCGGTCGGGTCGGTGCGCCGCGTGTCCGAGCAGGACCTGCAGTATCTTGATCCGGTCCGCTACAGCGCCACCAAGTTCGTGGGTCGGCGTGGCGTGGAACGCTTCTACGAAAATTCGCTGCACGGAGAGGTGGGCTACCGGCGTGTGGAGACCGACGCGCATGGGCGGGTCCGTCGCGAGCTGGAAGTGAATCGGCCCACTGCCGGGCAGAACATCACGCTGCATCTGGATAGTCGTCTGCAGATTGCCGCATCGGCGGCGCTTGGCCAGCGGCGTGGTGTGGTGGTGGCGCTCGACACTCGCTCCGGCGGCGTTCTTGCCATGGTCAGCAACCCCGGTTACGACCCCAATGCCTTCGTGCTGGGCATGTCCTCGCAACAGTTCGCGTCGCTGTCCCAGTCGCGTGACACGCCACTGTTCAATCGCGCCATCAGCGGGCAGTATGCGCCCGGCTCAATCTTCAAGCCGGTGGTGGGATTGGCGGGTCTGGCCAGTGGGGCGGTGACCTGGGAGGATGAGATCGACGACCCCGGTTACTTCCAGCTGCCTGGTCAGAGCCGAATCTATCGCGACTGGAACTGGTCCCAGTCCAATACCGGGGGGCAGGGCATTACCAACCTGCGTCGTGCCATTTACCGCTCCTCCAATGTGTTTTTTTACGATCTGGCCACCCGGTTGGAGGTGGACGAGTTGGCGGCTTTCGCCGCTCAGTTCGGCTACGGCCACAAGAGCGCGGTGGATATTGCCGACGCTTCGGAGGGTTTGCTGCCCACGCGAAGCTGGAAGCTCGAGGTGAAAGGTGAACCCTGGTATCCAGGCGATAGTGTGAACCTGGGCGTCGGCCAGGGTGATCTGCTTGTGACGCCGCTGCAGCTGGCCACTGTGGCGGCGGTCTTCGCCAATCGTGGCGCACGGGTGCGACCACGCATGCTGTTGGCCAGCGACCGCCCGCTCAGTGAGTTCGACCCGCCACGTCCCTTGCCCAGAGTGCAGGGCCCTTCGGCCGACGACTGGGAGCAGATGGTAGACGCCATGGAAGACGTGGTGCATCGCGGCAATCAGGGATACGGCAACAACGGCACCGCGTGGGCGTATATAGGTAGAGACATCGGCTACCGGATGGCGGGCAAGTCCGGGACCGCGCAGGTGGTGGAGATCAAGCAGGGCGAAGAGTACGACGAAGAGGAACTCGATGAGTATCGGCGCAAGCACGCATGGTTCATTGCTTTCGCGCCGGCGGACGACCCGGTGATTGCGCTGGCAGTGCTGGTGGAGAACGGCGGGGCTGGCAGTTCGGTGGCCGGGCCGGTTGCCCGTGAGGTGCTGGATGCCTATATCCTGCCCCAACTGGCAGCTCGTTGATCTGTGACTGATTCATGAGCGATCAGGATTTCGTGCGGCGCCTGCCGGGCGCGGCCGCCATGGCCGGGCGCGGCCGGTTGGTGCGCATTCGATTAGACCCCCTGCTGCTTGCTGCCTTGCTGGCGATCATCGGCTTCGGATTGATTGTGCTCTACAGCGTGGTTGGCGGCGACCAGGCGTTGTTCACCAATCAGCTGGTTCGAATGGGACTTGCGCTGGTGGCCATGGTGGTGGCGGCTCAATTGGACCCGCGGCTCTACCTGCGCTGGGCGCCCTTCGTCTATGCGGGCGGTTTGCTGCTGCTGGTGCTCGTGCTGGTGATGGGCGTGCGGGTGAAGGGCTCTCAGCGTTGGCTGGATTTCCCCGGGCTGCCGCGATTTCAGCCTTCTGAACTCATGAAGATCGCGGTACCCATGATGGTTGCCTGGTACCTGCATGAAAGGCCGCTGCCGCCCTCGCTCAAAGACATTGCGGTGGCCCTGGTGATCGTTGCCGTTCCGGCTGGGTGCATCGTTCTTCAGCCCGATCTGGGCACCGGAATACTGGTTGCGGGAGCGGGCCTGGCCGTGATGGTGTTGGCCGGAATCTACTGGCGCTGGATCGCCTATGCGGCGGCGGCCGTTGCGGTGGCGGCGCCTGGGTTGTGGTACCTGCTGCAGGACTACCAGCGCCAGCGCATCCTTACCCTGTTTGATCCGGAAAGCGATCCGTTGGGAGCGGGTTGGAACATCATTCAGTCGAAGACGGCTATTGGATCCGGTGGGCTTTACGGTAAGGGGTTGCTCGAAGGAACCCAGAGCCACCTGGAATTTCTGCCCGAGGCGCAGACGGATTTCATCATTGCGGTGATCGGCGAGGAACTCGGCTTCGTCGGTGTGCTCTTTCTGCTGGGACTGTACATGGTTGTCATCGGGCGCGGTCTGTATATCGCCACTCAGGCACAAAACACGTTTCAGCGCTTGTTAGCGGGCTCGCTTACCCTGATCTTTTTCGTTTACGCTTTCGTCAATATCGCCATGGTCAGTGGGCTGCTTCCGGTTGTGGGAGTACCGCTACCGCTGGTAAGTTATGGCGGCACCTCAGCCATAACCTTGTTGGCCAGCTTCGGCATTATCATGGCCGTGCGGCCCCAGAGAGCCTGGTAGTGACACGGTAAAAGACGGAACCAAAGATTCAAAAGGAAGACCAACGGTTATGCGTAAAGTAAGCGTGTTAGGGATGACAACGCTCTTGCTCTTTGGCTCGGCGTGTGCGGATTACTCTGAGCGCGCAGATGTCCAGGCGTATATCGACGAGCTGGTGGAACAGCACGATTTCGAGCGGGAGGAGTTGGTGGCGCTCATCGAAGATGCCGAGCGCCAGCAGCGCATCCTGGAACTCATCGCGCGGCCTGCGGAGCGTACGCTGAAGTGGCACGAGTACCGGGATATCTTCATCGAAGAAGATCGGATCAACCAGGGACTGACGTTCTGGGGCGAGAACCAGGCTGCCCTGGATGCGGCTCATCGGCAATACGGCGTGCCACCGGAATACGTGGTGGCCATCATCGGTGCGGAAACGCGTTATGGTCGGATAACAGGGCGCTTTCGCGTGCTGGATGCGTTGACGACGCTGGCATTCGATTATCCGCCGCGCTCCAAATTCTTCCGCTCTGAACTTACGGAGCTGTTGCTTTTAGCGCGGGAAGAGAACATCAACCCGCGCAGCTTGAAGGGATCTTACGCAGGCGCCATGGGTTACGGGCAGTTCATACCGTCCAGCTTCCGCGCCTACGCGGTGGATTTCGACACCGACGGACAGCGCGACATCTGGGAGAACACCGCGGACGCTATTGGCAGCGTAGCCAACTACTTCAGCCGTCACGGCTGGCAGTCCGGTGGAGATGTGGTGCTGCGTGCCAGCGTCACCGGTGAGGATGCGGACCCCCTGGCAAACAAATCCTTGAGCTTGAATCACTCCGTCGGAGAGCTGGCATCGCTGGGCGTGCGGGTGGGTGAGAACGAGACGGTATCGGCCGATACTAAGGCGGCGCTGTTCCGTATGGAAACGGAAGACGGCGCTGAATATTGGGTTGGATTGAAGAACTTTTATGTGATCACCCGCTACAACCACAGCCGCCTATACGCCATGGCGGTGCACCAGCTCAGCCAGGCCATCCTGGAGCGTCGCGAGGGGGTTGGCGACTCAAATGATGCTGGATTTGATCCCAACGCGGCCCCAGCCGCCTGAACGTCGTGCCATTGCGTTTCCTAGCCGTCGCCTGTGCGCTGTTCCTTGTGGGTTGCGTCTCGCCCAGCGTGCGCGTGCCAGAGACCAGCGACGGACCGCCGCTCGCGCCGCACGGCGATCTGGCCAACCTGCCGGATCCGGTTCCTCGCAAAGAACCCAAGAGCCGGTCAGGCAATCCGCCCAGCTATACGGTGTTTGGAAAGACCTATCAGGTCATGGACAGTGCGGTCGGATACCGGGAGGAAGGTCAGGCTAGCTGGTACGGACGCAAGTTTCACGGTCGCAAGACCTCCAGCGGCGAGCCTTTCGACATGTTCCAGCTCACCGCCGCGCACCGCTCCCTACCCATACCAACCTATGTGCGCGTGACCAATCTGGGCAACGGGCGAACCACTCTGGTGCGGGTCAACGACCGGGGGCCGTTCTACGGTGAGCGGATTATCGACCTGTCTTATGCTGGCGCCGTGAAGCTGGGGTTTGCGCAGCAGGGTACGGCCTGGGTGCGGGTAGAAGTGCTTGAGGACGCACCCGAGTTCTACCTGCAGGCCGGGGCGTTTCGCGAGCTGAATGCTGCGGACGCGCTGAAGGCTGCTCTGGGCGAGCTTACCGGGCTGCCGGCGCACATCGTGCAGGTGAGTCACGACGACTTGTTCCGCGTGCGTCTCGGGCCGGTGGTAGGTCGGCCGGAGGCACTGCGGCTTCAGGCGCTCATCGTCGCGGCGAAATACGGACGCCCGCTGATTCTTGATCGTTGAGACGCGGTGGTAACATCCGCGGTGTCGCCTTGAGGTAGTCGTTCATGTTTGTATCCGGAAGATGGGCTTGCGCGGTGGTCGCGCTGCTGCTCCCCGCCCTTGCCCTGGCGGCAGCGCCCATGATGCCCAAGCCGCCGTCGGTGGATGCGTTGTCCTATCTGCTCATCGACGCGGACAGTCAGAAGGTGCTGGTGGAGCACAACGGGCATCAGGCGCTACCGCCAGCCAGCTTGACCAAGATCATGACTCACTATCTGGTGGCCGCGGAGCTCGAAGCCGGCCGTGCGAGCCTTGACGATATGGTCCCGGTGAGCGAAAGAGCGTGGCGGATGGAAGGATCCACCATGTTCATCGATGTGGGTAGCGAGGTGAGTCTGGAGGACCTGCTCAGGGGCCTGATCATCCAATCCGGCAACGACGCCAGCGTGGCGCTTGCCGAATACGTGGCCGGAACCGAGGAGGCCTTTGCGGACACGATGAACCAGCAGGCCCTTCAGCTGGGCATGCAGAACAGCATGTTCGAGAACGCCAGCGGATGGCCGAGCGACAATCATAGAAGTTCGGCGTGGGACATGGCACTGCTAACCCGCTCTCTGATCAAGCGTTTTCCGGATACCTATGCCATCTATGCCGAGCCCGAATTCAAATATCTACATTACGATCCACAGGCAAACAGAAACCTCCCTCTGCTCCGCCGTGACAAGACGGTAGATGGCGTCAAAACTGGCTACACCGAGGAAGCGGGTTACTGCCTGGTGGCATCTGCGGTGCGAGATGGCATGCGATTGATTTCTGTGGTGATGGGGGTGCCTGGAGCCAATACCCGGGAAGGGTCGCAAAACCGCATGCTGGAAAGCCACAAATTGCTTACCTATGGTTTCCGTCATTTCGAAACCCAGAAGCTCTACCAGGCCCGCGTGCCGCTAAAAACGGCACAGTTGTGGTACGGGGAGCTCGAAGAAGTGGAGCTGGGCGTGGAAGAGGACATGTACGCCACCATACCCAGAGGCCATTACGGAGATCTTCAGGCCGAACTCACTGTGGCCCGGGTCATCGAGGCGCCATTGGCGAAGGGCGCTGAGGTGGGCGAGTTGCGTTTACGGTTGTTTGACGAAACGATTCATCGCGTTCCGCTGGTGGCGCTTCAAGGCAGCCCGGAAGCCGGTGTGCTGTCACGCTTTGGCGATGCCATATACCTGTTCTTCAGGGGATTCTTTGGCGATGAGTGATACGCCCACTATCGAGTTCCCCTGCGAGTATCCGATCAAGGTGATCGCAGACAACCACCCGTCCATGCGGGAGACAGTACTTGCCATCGTTTCGCGGCATGCCCAGGGCCCGGTGGAAGGGTCAGTCAGCGTAAAGAACAGCCGCGAGAACACCTACTGTTCTGTCCGTGTATCTATCGTGGCAACCGGGGAGGCTCAGCTTCGCGCTCTGCATCAGGATCTGATCGCCGAGCCTTTGGTACGGCTGGTGCTGTGATCGAGGTTGGCGTCAAGGACCTTGGGCGCACGCAGTACGAGGGCGTGTTCCATGCGATGAAGGCGTTCACGGCGTCGCGCACCGAAACGACGCCTGACGAGATCTGGCTCACCGAGCACGAGCCGGTGTTTACTCAGGGGCAGGCCGGAAAAGCAGAGCACCTGTTGGCCCCCGGCAGCATCCCGGTGGTTCAGACCGATCGGGGCGGGCAGGTCACCTACCATGGACCCGGACAGATCGTTGGTTACCTGATGTTCGACCTGAAGCGGTTAGGCGTGAGCGTGCGTGGCCTGGTCACTGGCATCGAAGAGGCAGTGGTCAGCCTGCTGGTGGACTACGGCATCGTAGCCGCGCCACGAGCGGACGCGCCGGGCGTCTATGTTGGCGGAGCCAAGATCGCCGCGCTGGGTCTGCGGGTACGCCGCGGTTGCTCTTATCATGGGTTGGCGCTGAACGTGTGCATGGATCTGGAGCCGTTCTCCAGGATCAATCCGTGTGGGTTGCTGGATATGCAGGTAACCCAGGTGTGCGACCTTGGTGGGCCTGAAGATCTTGGTGCGGTTCGCTCGCTTCTGTTGGACAAGCTTGCCCGCGCCTACTCGATCAGATTCCGCACGTTGGACAGTTAGGGTCCTGTGGCAGGCGTAGCTTGCGCCACTCCATTCGCTTGCCGTCGAAGTAAAGCACGCTGCCCACTAGCAACTCCCCGGCTCCGGTAATGAGCTTGATGGCTTCCATGGCCTGGCAGGTGCCGATTATGCCGACCACTGTGCCAAGCACGCCATTTTCAGAGCAGTTCAGCGCTTCGTCGTCACCTTCCCGATACAGGCATCGATAACAGGGCGCGTTGGGATTGCGTGCGTCGAACACGGCGACCTGACCCTCCCAGCGAATGGCCGCTCCGGATACCAGTGGTGTGCCCGTTGCCCAACAGGCATCGTTGATGGCATAGCGTGCTAGAAAGTTGTCGGTGGCGTCCAGCACCACGTCTGCGGTGCCGATCAGTTCGGTCAGTTCCCCAGAGTCGAGCTTGCGGTCTACAGTAACCACGCGAACATGCGGGTTAATCTCCTGCAGGGTGCGTTTTGCCGAGATGACTTTAGCTTCCCCCAGGCTGCTCTGGCGGTGCACGATCTGGCGCTGCAGGTTGGACAGATCCACTACGTCGTGATCGCTGATGACCAGCTCTCCGACTCCCGCGCTCGCCAGATACACTGCGGCGGGCGAGCCGAGCCCGCCCATGCCGATGACGAGCACGCGGGCGTCGAGCAGCTTTTCCTGCCCGGCCACGTCTATTTCCGGCAGCAGGATCTGTCGGCTGTAGCGCAGCAGCAGCTCGTCGCTGATGTCGCTCATGGCGCGCGCACCGCCGTGCTGACCCGCTCGTGACCCGCCAGGTCGGGAACGCTTTCGATGCGAGTGAATTTGGCGCCCGCCAGCAGGTGCCGCACGGCGGTGCCCTGCTCGTATCCGTGCTCCAGCAGCAGCCGTCCGTTGGGCGCCAGATGCCGGCGCGTCTTGCCGATGATCTGGCGCAGGGCGTCTAGACCTTCCTTGCCTGCCACCAGGGCCAGCCGGGGTTCTCCCGCCAGAGCGTTGAGATGGTGGTCATGCTCCGCCACGTAAGGGGGATTGCTCAGGATCACGTCGAATCGGCCCTGTACGCCGTCGAACCAGTTGGATTCCAGCCAGGTCACCTGAACGCCGTGCTTTTCGGCATTGCTGTGGGCCACGGCCAGCGCCGCGGGAGAGATATCCACGGCAGTCACGCTGCAACCGGGCGCGGTATGGGCGATAGCGATGGCGATGGCACCGCAGCCGGTACCGAGTTCCAGCACCCTCGCACCCGGCGCCAGGTTCGCCAGAGCACGCTCCACCAGCACCTCCGTGTCCGGCCTCGGTACCAGCACGTCTGGCGTGACGGTGAAGTCGAGCCCCCAGAACTCCTTGGTTTCTAGAATGTAGGCCACCGGCTCGCCGCCGATGCGTCGCTCCCGCCACTCGTCGAGTAGTCTCAGCACGGGTTTGCTCAGAGGGCGCTCCGGATGAGCGATTATTGCAGCCCGATCACAACCCAAGGCATGCGCCAGCAACACGTCGCAATCCAACCGCTCTAGGCCGGCGCTGCTGCGCCACTGCTGGATGTTGGTCATGCCGGCTCACTCAGCCCACGCAGCTGGTCGGCCTGGTGCTCCTGGATCAGCGGCCCAACCACGTTGTCCAGTGCACCTTCGATTACCTCGTCGAGCTTGTACAGCGTCAGGTTGATGCGGTGGTCCGTGACCCGACCCTGAGGAAAGTTGTAGGTGCGGATGCGTTCCGATCGATCACCGGAACCAACCAGAGACTTGCGTGCGTCGGCTTGTTCTGATTGCTGTTGCTCTCGGGCGGAGTCCAGCAGCTTGGCCTGCAGTAGCGACATGGCGCGGGCCCGATTCTTGTGCTGTGATCGCTCGTCCTGGCATTCCACCACGATACCCGTAGGCAGGTGGGTCAGGCGGACGGCGGAGTCCGTCTTGTTGACGTGCTGCCCGCCGGCGCCCGACGCACGGTAGGTATCCACGCGCAGATCCGCTTTGTTGATCTCCACGCTGTCTACCTCGTCCACTTCGGGCAGGATGGCCACCGTGCAGGCCGAGGTGTGGATTCGGCCCTGGGATTCCGTCTCCGGAACGCGCTGAACGCGGTGCGCACCCGACTCGAACTTGAGCTGGCTGTAAACATCCTTTCCTTCGATGCGCGATATGATCTCCTTGAAGCCTCCGTGCTCTCCGGGGCGCTCGTTGAGCACCTCCATGCTCCAGCCCTTGGTTTCGGCAAAGCGGTTGTACATGCGGAACAGATCACCGGCGAAAATTGCGGCTTCGTCGCCGCCAGTTCCCGCGCGAATCTCCAGATAGACGTTGGAGCCGTCATTAGGGTCCTTGGGTAGCAGCAGCATTTTCAGCCGCTGCTCCTGTTCTGTCAGCGCTGCCGAGATGCGATCCATGTCTTCGGTCGCCAGCTCGCGCATCTCGGGGTCGTCGTCGCGGCTGAGCTCTTCGGTTTGCTTGGCTTCCGTCTCAAGCGCTTCAAAAGAGCGGAAACTCTGGATTACCGGTTGGAGCTCCGAAAATTCTTTGGACAGGGCCGTGAACTGGCCTCGATCACCTACTACATCCGGGTCGGACAGCAGCGTGCTCACCTCATCGAAGCGGTCGGTGAGGTCTGATAGCTTGGCCATCATGGATGGGGATAGGCTCATTGGGTAATCAGTCTAACTGGTAGAGAGTCTTCAGATATTCTAGAAGATCCGTGCGGCCTTCGGCGCTGGCGTTGCGAATCGCCAGCGTAGGATGGTGTATCAGCTTGTTAGTAAGATTGCGTGAAAGATCCGCCAGCACCTCGTGAGGATCGGCGCCAGCGTCCAGCGAACGTTGAGCTTTGGTCAGCTCCGCCTGGGCCGTGGATTGCGCGTTGTCGCGAAACCGTCGCAGCAGGGCCTGACTCTGGTGGGCGCGCCGCTCCCGCACGTAGCGTGCGGCGCCATCCAACACGAGGGTCTCGGCACTTTCGGCCGCGGCACGCCGCTGCTTGACGTTCTCTTCAATGATCTCGGTGAGGTCATCGATGGTATACAGGTAGACGTCCGGTAGTTCTGCTACCTCGGGCTCCACGTCTCGGGGCACCGCGATATCCACGATGAACATGGGTTTGTGTCGGCGCTGCTTGATGGCCGCTTCCACCGCGCCCTTGCCGACTACTGGCAGCGAGCTGCCAGTAGAGGCAATCATGATATCGAAATCGGCTAGACGCCCGGCGATATCGGTGAGCTGCATCGCCTGGGCGTCAAATCCCGCTGCCAGGGATTCGGCGTTGGCCAGCGTTCGGTTGGCGATGGCCAGGCCCCCGATGCCCAGCTCGCGAAGGTGTTCTGCTACGCGCTGGATCGTGTCGCCGGCTCCGATCAGTAGTGCGGTATTGTGCTTGAGGTCGGTGAAGATCTGTTGGGCCATGGTAACGGCAGCATAGGCCACCGAGATCGGGTTGCGTCCGATGTCCGTGTCGGACCGGACGCGCTTGGCGGCATTGAGGGTGAGCTGCGAGAGCAGGTTGAGTTCCGGGCCTAGGGTGCCGGCGGCCCGAGCGGAATCGTAGGCGCTTTTGACCTGACCCAGAATCTGGGGCTCCCCGAGCACCTGGGAATCCAGGCCGGAGGCCACGCGAATCAGGTGTTGGGCCGCTTCCTGGTCCCAGTGGCTGTAGGCCATACTGGTGAGCTCTCCCACACCCACCGGACGGTAGTCCGCCAGCCACCGCGGAACCGCGTATTCCTGGTCAGGATCGATGGCCAGCACCAGTTCGGTGCGGTTGCAGGTGGAAATAATGGCTGCTTCGGAAGCGCTGGGAATATTGTCGCGGGCGTCCACGAGTGCGGCGGACAGGGCCTCCTCGGGGAACGCAACGCGTTCTCGCACGTCTATGGGTGCAGTGCGATAGTTTATGCCGTATGCCAGTATCGCCATGTCAGCGTTAAGTGTGGTGCGTGGGGTGGAACAGTGAAGGGCTATTTTATCAGGCCTGCGATAACGTGTAAGTCGTTATTTATAAAAGCGTTTTGTGTTCTGGTTCTGAACGGCTGCGTGACACAGGCTCCGGCACCCATTCTGCAAAGCGGCGATTTCGAGCTGCGCGGTAAGCTATCTGTAAAGGATCATGACGCAGGGTTCAGCGCCCGTTTCGTATGGCTACAGGAAGGTGACACGTTCGACGTTCAGCTTTGGGGGCCCCTGGGGCAGGGGCGGATGCGGCTGCACGGCGACGCTGACGCATTGGCCATTGTGGATGCCCGGGGCGAGACCATTCGGCAAGGCCCGCCCGAAGCGGTGATGCGCGCGGAGTTGGGGTGGGCTGTGCCCATTCGCGCCATGGTGCACTGGTCCCGTGGCGCCCCCGCGCCCGGGCTGCTTGTGACCGATGAGCGGCGCGACAGCTCTGGCCGCTTGCTGGGTTTCGCGCAGCTTGGCTGGGCCGTGGCTTTCGAAGACCACCGAGCGGTGGAGGCGGAACCTGCCGCAGCGTGGCTACCGGCCAGGATTACCGCCCAACGGCCGGGCCAGCGCGTGCTCATGGTGCTTTCGCAGTGGCGGTTGTAGCGTTTAACCCTTTGATTTTTTGAGCGAATCGGTTTGACACGTGCTGGGTGCGACAGCACAATAGCGGCCCTCGCGCGCAGGGCCGAGCCGGCTGATAGCCGTTGGGGTGTCGCCAAGTGGTAAGGCACCGGGTTTTGATCCCGGCATTCGCAGGTTCGAATCCTGCCACCCCAGCCATAAGAATAAACGCGTCGTCTTTGATCCCAGGCCGGGCTGCCTGGCATTGAGGGAAAGCAATTGTCTAATCTCAGGATCTTCTCGGGCAGCGCCATCGCCCCTCTGTCAAAGCGCGTTGCGGCCGCTCAGGCACTGAAAGAAGAAGGTGCGGTGGACGTGGTGGCCTACGTCACGCACCCCGTGTTCTCTGGGAGGGCGGTGGAGAAAATTGCCAACTCCGATCTCAACGCCATGGTGGTTACCGACACCAAACCGTTGGGACCGGATGTGCTCAGTTGCGACGAAATCGAGCGGCTGAGCATGGATCGAATGCTGGCTGAGGCCGTACGCGGAGTCAGCAACGAGGAGTCTATCAGCGCTATGTGTCGCTGAAGACGTGTATGCGCCGCACGCCTTGGTCGCGAGGGTGATGGCGTTTGATTAGCTTTTCTACATGAAAAGGGAGACAAATTATGTCGCAGCAAATTGAACTGAATGCCGAGCTGCGCGAAGACGTAGGGAAGGGTGCGAGCCGCCGCCTGCGTCGCAAAGCGGAAAAAGTGCCCGGCATACTCTACGGCGGCGGAGAAGATCCAATACCGCTCACGTTGAGGCAGAACGAACTCGCCAAGGCCATGCAGGCTGAAGCGTTCTACTCGCAGATTCTGAGCGTGGTGCTGAACGGAAAATCCGAGCAGGCGGTAGTGCGTGACCTGCAACGGCACCCTGCAGACGAGAAGGTTCTGCACATCGACTTCATGCGCATTCGTGCGGATCGGGCCATGCAGGTGAGCGTGCCGCTGCACTTCATCAACGAAGAGCAGTGCGTGGGCGTGCGTGTGGGTGGCGGCATCATATCGCACAACATGAACGAGGTGGAGATCAGCTGCCTGCCTAAGGACCTTCCCGAGTTCATCGAGATTGATATGGAAGCCGTGGAACTCAACCAGGTGATCCACTTGAGCGACCTCGCGCTGCCGGAAGGCGTATCCATCGTCGCCCTGCAGTATGGTGAGGAGCGAGACGCGAACGTGGTGAGCGTGCAGATGCCCAGGGGTGGCGCCGAAGAGGAAGAGGATCTGTTGGCGGCCGAAGGCGAAGCTGTCGAAGGCGAAGAGACCCCGGAAGAGGGCGACGCGGACACTGGCTCCGACGAGGAAGCCAGCGAAGAGTAGTCATGGCAGCCATCCGGTTGATCGTGGGCCTGGGCAATCCGGGCCCACGTTACGAACTCACACGGCACAATGTGGGTGCAAATTTCGTAGGGTACCTGGCTCGTCGATTTGCGCTGTCGTTGTCGCCGGACTCCAAGTTCAAGGGCCTCGTCAGTCGCGGCGACTTGTGCGGATTCGACGTGCGTCTGCTGTTGCCGACCACCTATATGAACGACAGCGGAGAATCCGTGGCGCCCATGTCGCGGTTTTTCAAAATCGAGCCTGAAGAGATACTCGTGGCGCATGACGAAATGGCCTTCGAGCCCGGCCTGCTGCGGTTGAAGCCCGGAGGCGGAGACAATGGCCACAATGGGCTGCGCAGCATCATCGCGTGCCTCGGTGGGCAGCGCGGCTTTCACCGGTTGCGTATTGGCGTTGGGCACCCGGGTGATCGGGAGCAGGTGACGCCTTATCTCACTTCGCACACCATGCCGAAGCAGGAACGCACGGCCGTGGAGCAGGCGTGGGAGTTTCCGGATGAGTTGCTGCGCGCGGTAATTTCCGGCGATATGGCCAGCGCCATGAATGCGCTGCACGGTCCGGGAGAAGACTGATGGGATTCAAGTGCGGAATCGTCGGCTTGCCCAACGTAGGCAAGTCCACCTTGTTCAACGCGCTGACCAAGGCAGGCATCGATGCGGAAAACTTTCCATTCTGCACCATCGATCCCAATACCGGGGTTGTCCCGGTTCCGGACCTCCGACTGGATGAGGTGGCGCGCCTGGCGCAGGCTGCAAAAGTAATTCCCACGGCGATGGAGTTCGTCGACATTGCCGGACTGGTGGCGGGTGCTTCGACGGGCGAAGGCCTGGGCAATCAGTTTCTTGCCCACATACGAGAGACCGATGCCATTGCCCACGTGGTGCGCTGTTTCAAAGATGACAACGTAGTGCACGTGGCGGGGAGCATCTCTCCGGTGGACGACATCGAGGTCATCAATACCGAGCTGGCGCTGGCAGACCTAGAAACCGTAGAACGGGTGTACGAGCGCACCCGCCGGGCAGCCAGCGCGGGCGAAAAAGAGGCGCAGCGCTTGCTTGCCGTGGTGGAGGTTGTCCGGGAGGGGCTGGGAGCCGGAACCGCGGTGCGGGCGCTGGATCTCGGCCCAGAGCAGCTGGCACTGATTCGTGAGTTTCACCTCATCACCGCGAAACCCATCATGTACGTAGCCAACCTGGCAGAGGATGGCTTTGACGACAATCCCATGCTTGATGCCGTGAGCGAGATCGCCCGGCAGGAGGGTGCGGAAGTCGTTCCTATCTGCAACAAGATCGAAGCGGAGATCTCGGAGCTGGAAGACGAAGAGCGGGCGGAGTTTCTCGATGCTCTGGGTATCGAGGAGCCTGGACTCAATCGTGTGATTCGTGCCGGATACCGCTTGTTGGGCTTGCATCATTTTTTTACCGCCGGCCCCAAGGAAGCCCGGGCATGGACTGTTCCTGTGGGCGCCAAGGCCCCCCAGGCCGCCGGGGTCATCCATACCGACTTCGAGAAGGGTTTCATTCGCGCTGAAGTGATTGCCCTCGACGACTACGTGAGCTGTGGCGGCGAGCAGGGCGCCAAGGATGCGGGAAAGTGGCGCCTGGAAGGCAAGGAGTACGTCATTAGCGACGGCGACGTGGTGCTGTTTCGTTTCAACGTGTAGGGTTGCCCGGCCTGCTCAGGCGCTTTCTTTGAGCCCCACTGTAGGGGGTGGCGCCGTGCGGTTCCCGGCTTGCTAGCCGCCCAAAAATTAGCTCTCCCGCACGAAAACAGGCAGCTTTCATAAGCTATATACAATCTTCTACCCGATTTCGGGTAAATACTCATACTTTGTTCCCGATTAATTGCTAGTCTGGGCTCATGGACGATGGTTTTGACCCACACTTTGTCGACTACCTTGCGCGTTCCTTGGGGCTATCCGAGGAGGTGTGCCGGCGGGTGGTGCTGGAAGTGCTGTCTCAATACGACGAGACGCTGGAGGACTTCGTGCTGCGTCGGCACAAGGAACTCAAAAGGCAGGAAGGGTCCAGGAACGAAGAAATTTACTCTCGGTTGCTGGCGGAGGCGCGCGCGCGTCGTTTCAGCGCGCCGGCGCTGAGCGAACGGCAGATTCGCCGGATGATCTACGGGTGAGCTTATGTGTGGAATAGTAGGTTATGTGGGTTCTAGGCATGCCATGCCGATCTTGCTCGAGGGCTTGAGCCGGCTCGAGTATCGCGGCTACGACTCTGCTGGCGTTGCGCTGCAGAAGTCGGGCAAATTCGACCTGGTGAAGCGGCAGGGTCGCGTAGGCGAACTGCGCGCAGCACTGCCCAAACGCAATGCGGCGACGGCGGGTATCGGACACACACGCTGGGCCACCCACGGCGAGCCCAGCGACGTCAACGCCCATCCCCATTGTGACGACACCGGCAAGATCGTCATCGTGCACAACGGCATCGTGGAAAACGCCCAGGAGCATCGCGAGGGGTTGGAAGCGCGCGGTCATTCGTTTGCTTCGGACACCGACTCCGAGGTATTGGCTGTGCTCATCGCCGAAGCGTACGCGGTGGACGAAGACCTGGCCGCGGCGGTACGTCGTGCGCTGCAGAGCGTTGCCGGTACCTATGGCATCGCGGTAATGCATTGCGACCGGCCCGGCGAGCTGATCGTTGGCCGCAACGGAAGCCCGGTGATCATCGGCGTGGGCGACAAAGAGATGTTCGTCGCTTCGGATGTTTCCGCCCTGGTGCCCTACACACGCCAGGTGGTGCATCTTGAAGACGGCGAGATCGCCACGCTCAGCAGCAAGTCTTATGAAATCCAGGATCTGCACGCCACGGTGACCGATCGCCCGGTAGCCCTCATCGACGCCGAAGCGGTGCTGGCCACCAAGGGCGACCACGCGCACTTTACCCTCAAGGAAATTCACGAGCAGCCGGACGCATTGCGGCGCGTGATGCAGGGTCGGCTCAACCACCGGTTCAACACCGCCCACTTCGGGGGGTTAAACCTGGAGCCGCGAGAGCTGATGGCGTTCAAGCGCATCAAGATCCTGGGCTGCGGCAGTGCATACATCTCGGGGACCATCGGTGCCTCCATGATCGAGCGGTTGGCGCGCTTGCCGGCCGAAGCGGAATCCGCGGCCGAGTTCCGCTACCGCAACCCCATCATCGATCCAGACACGCTGTATTTTGCGGTGAGCCAGTCCGGTGAAACCTACGACACCCTCACCGCTGTGCAGGAGATACAGCGCAAAGGTGGGACCGTGCTCGGCGTGGTGAACGTGGTGGGCAGCACTATCGCTCGGCAGTGTGGCGCGGGCATGTACCTGCACGCGGGCCCGGAGGTGGCGGTGGTGTCCACCAAGACGTTCACCAATACGCTCGCTGCCTTCGCCTTGTTCGCTCTGTACTTGGGACGCATGCGCGACGTTTCTCCCGCGGAAGGGGAGCGCGTCATCGAGGCTCTGGAAGCACTACCGGCGCAGATGGAAGCGGTGATCGAGCGTGCTGAGGACTTCCACGACATTGCCAAGCGCTATGCGAACTTCGACCACGCCTATTTCATCGGGCGCTGTGAGGGTTTCGGGCTTGCGCAGGAAGGTGCGCTTAAGCTTAAGGAGATCTCCTACCTGCATGCCGAAGCCTATGCGGCATCCGAGTTGAAGCACGGTCCGCTTGCCCTCATCGATCCGCAGACGCCGACTTTCGCCATCGTACCCAACGACGACCTGGTGAAGAAAAATGCATCCACCATTGCCGAGATCAGAACCCGCAAGGGACCGGTAGTGGCCATCGCACAGAGCGACGAGATCGAGGCGGAGGTGGATGACCTGGTGGTGGTGCCCATCAGCGGACACTGGCTTACAGATTCCATCATGCTGTTGCTGCCGCTGCAGTTCATCGCGTATTTCGTCGCGCTGGAGCGCGGCTGCGATGTGGACAAACCGCGTAACCTAGCGAAAAGCGTGACGGTAGAGTAGTTTCTACTGGTGAAATAGCACCTGCCTATTCGCACTATCTTTCCTGCACAGTGTCTGAAAGAACCAACTCTCCTGCGTTGTTTCAAGACAAGTACACTCCCGAACAGAAACAGACGCATAGCCTGATCAACCCCCTTCACGCTGGTGGTTTGGGTTACCGCAAGTGAGAGCCTCGCGCAGGCCTTCGATGACATCGACAGCCTGGCGGTGGGATGTGTTGCTGGACTGCCGGAGGCGGATGAGGTACAACGCGCCTCCGACGAATGGCTACGTAGCTCAGCTGGTTAGAGCACAGCATTCATAATGCTGGGGTCGGTGGTTCAAGTCCACCCGTAGCTACCA
>DEBD01000029.1:0-22262 GCA_002348385.1 Gammaproteobacteria bacterium UBA2965
TCAGGTCCGCATAGGCCTGGTCCAGATCGACACCCTTTTGGGTCAGTTCGGCGGTGGTGTGCTCGAGCGTCGTGTGCGTTCTGGCCAACTCGGCTCCGTCGTCCTGCAACGATTGATTGGCGGAATCCAACGACTGTCTGGTTTCGGCGAGGGCCTGGTATTGGACCTGCAATTCGTCGCGTTTCTCGGCCAGCGCGCTTTCCAGGGTTGCCACCAGTTGCGCCTGGGTTTCCTGAGTGCTGGTGGCCCACGCCAACGACTCCATGAGCCCTTGAGCCCTTGCGTTGATGGTTTGATAGGACTCAATCAGCTGACGGGCGTCTGCTAGCCCTGCCTCCAGCGGATCGACCTCGCCCCGGTCGGCTTGTAGCTCGTGTAGCCTGGACACGCCCAGCACGTCTTCCAAAGACAGCGTGCTGTGGACGGCTTGGCTCAGCGTCGCCGCGGTGTCGGCCAACAGGTTCTGTCTGCGCTCCAGTTCGTCGAGGGTGTATTCGGCGATGGCCTTGGAAGCGCCGAACAGATGCTGCAAGTCTGCAATCCTGTCGGCACGCTTGCGCCGCAATCGCTTGGGCTTGAGCGGCTTGCTGCCGTTGCTTTCCACGAATGCATGCAAGCCGCGAAAGTTGTCGCATAGGTCAGCCAACATCAGGTCGGCCTTTTGGTGCGCCTCGATGAGCTCGTGGTTGGCTTTCGCGATCAGTCCCTTAGCACAGATATCCGTGGCGATCCGGCGGTGCTGTTGGCTTGCGCGAGCCAGGCGCCTGTTGATCTGCCCAGGCCGCCGACACAGATAGTAATTCTCATACCATACGGGATGCTGAGGCTGGGCGGGCACCAAACGGTTCCTGGTGGGATCGTACCGGCAGATTTCCAGCCCCAGGCCGCGCACCATGGCTTCCAAGGCCTCAGTTGTGGCCCCCGCGCGTTCCAGGTTCTCCTTGGAGAACTCCACCAGCACCACCCCATCGAAGTCGGCGAGCACGTCCTCGGCCGAAGCGAACAGCGCCAGCTCGGCACCTTCAATGTCGATCTTGATCAGTTCGGGCTGGTTGCCATTGAGGCTCGCCATCAGCTGGGGCAGGGTCACCGTGTTGATCTCTATTCCGCCCGTATCGTCGCTGAGGTGAGCAAACGAGCTTCCGGCCGCCGATGCGATCTGCAGTCGGGCGCTGCCCGTATGGTCGGAAACGGCGACCGGACGCAGGTCCAAGCTCGCTACATTGGCCTGCAGGAGCGGGTGCAGGGCCGGATTGGGTTCGACGCACACCACGGTGCCGGACTCACCCACCACCTGCCTCGCCGTTGCCGCGTGGAAACCCGCGTGGGCCCCGATGTCCAGATAGGTGTTGCCCCGGCGCAGGTAAACCCAAAGGAACGCGCGCTCGGTGAATTCGAACCAGCCCTGGCGAACGTATTGCGCCACCAGGTCACCGGGGGGGAATTCGAGCCAGCCGGTGTGCTCTACGTGCAGGGACTCAGACGCGTTCAATCTTGGTCGACGGGCCGTTTAATTGGGCTGTGAGAATAGCATGGGGGTATGCGGGGTCGGAACTTCCCGAGGCGTCAGCTCCGCGCCTTCCAGCGCTTCGAGAAGCGCACGATCTCTGCCTCGGAATAGAAGTGCCTGCACAGGCGTGACGAATACACCTTGGTGACGAGTGTCTCCGGCAACGACAGCCGGGCATGCAGCTGCGTGTAGAGTCCGGCATCTGGCGTGTTGGAACGGCTTCGGCGCATTGGAATGCGCAGCGGTTTCGGCTGCCCGAGGAATTCCGCCAAGGCGGCCGCTAGGGCATCGTCTAGTGATTCCAGCTTGACCACGAACAGCCCGCGCCGGTCATCGGGGTACGCGCAAAAGCCGCTTGCCGCCTGAAAGGGCCGATTCAGGAGGTTGTCGCCCAGCAAGTAGGCAAGTTCTGTGTCAAACCAAGTCTCCATATAGTTCAGGCTGGCGGCTACCTGCTCCTCGGCAAGGGCGGCGAGCTTCCCCATGGGCAGTGTTTCGAGGTCTGCGTGCCCAGTAGTGAGTTCGGGATTCTCGAACAGGTTGGAGATAGCGCGAGCGATGGGGTCACGCACTGAGGTTACGATCTTCACCGGGCGTTGGGGGTGGATCGCCAGCTCCTGGCCAATGCGCTCGCCTACGTGCAGATGCCAAGGATCCTGCCCCAGGTTTGCATGGTCTGCGCGCGCAGTTCTTATTCCGTCGGGGGAGATGAAGTGCGTTTGCAGGCAGGCTACCTTGCGCAAGGAGGCGATGGCGGCATGCATCGCCGTGGACCCTACCTTTCCACACGTGTGTACCAATACGATGTCGCTTTTGGAGCGAAGGGCTTTGGAGATGCGAGCGAGTTCCTGCTGCGCGTTTCGGGAACCCTTGAGCAGGCGGGTGAGCCTGCGCCGATAGGTGGCGAGGTGTACCATTAACTTTGCGCTAGCCGCCGACTGAACGGTTTTTGGCGACGCCAACGGCGCGCCCGCCTGCTAGTTGGACACTTCCAAGGGGTGCGCAAATCATTGATCATTCCGTTCACGTGATGTGATCGCAGAATCCCGGTAACGTGCGTGGCGATGAATGTAGGTAGGCCGTTGCAAGATTCAACCTTTACCGTTGCCGTATGCACCTATCGCCGATTCGAGCAGCTCGGTCGTTGCCTCGAAGCGCTTGCCCAGCAGAGCGACGCCGGCTTCAAGCTCCTGGTGGTAGATAATTCCTGTATGCCCGCCGAGTCGGAGCGCTGCCGGGAGCGCTACGGCGGCTCGCCCAATCTGGAATATGTTATCACGCAGCGGTCCGGCCTCTCGTTTGCGCGCAATGTGGCGTTACAGAGCTGTTCTACTCCATTCATCGCGTATCTGGACGACGACGCAGTGCCAGACGTGGACTGGGCCGAAAACCTGGGGCGCGCTCTGACGCAGGCAGACGAGCGGCTCGGCGTGTTGGGTGGGCCGGTGCGCCCGTCCTGGGAATCTACCCCACCGAGCTGGCTGCGCGGAAAATTGCTTGGTGCGCTTGCGGTAATTGACTGGGGCGACGAGGAGCTGGTTCTCGAGCAGGATGAAGAGCGCTGGTTGGTGGGCGCAAACATCGCCTATCGCACCAGCGCGCTGTTGGAGACGGGGGGATTCGATGAATCGCTGGGTCGCGCTGCGGGGGTGCCGCTGTGTCACGAAGAGCTGGCGGCGACTCGGGCCATTCGTCGCCTCGGATATTCCGTAGCTTATGATCCTGGTGTGGTGGTGTCGCATCTGATTCAGCAAGAGCGCATGACGCCAGAGTGGATGATACGGGACGGCTTCTGGGAAGCGGTCAGCCGCCGTGTCTATACAGGCGAGCTGAGCGCAGAGGCTCTGCTGAATCAGCGCTCGCAGCTGATCGAGCTGGTGGAGCAACACGTTTCTGCTGAGCGCTCGTGGCAGCCATCCTATCGCCGTGTGGTCGCCGCCCGGGAAGAGGCCGCAAAGCTCGCGCGCAGCGCTACGGCCCGCCGCGCTGCCTCGACGCAGGTGGATGGCATAGCGGTTCCCGCACGGTTGGAGTTTGCGGTAGTGGTGCCGGTGCTCAATGCGGGGAGTGCGCTTGCCGGCACGCTGGACAGCGTGCTGAGCCAGCAAGGCGATTTCGACATCCGGCTTCACGTTCAAGACGGCGGGTCTGAGGACGATACGCTGACCCTCCTGGAAGCGCTTCAGCGGCAGCTGCGCGACAACACGGATCGTCAGGGATGCAACGTGCACCTCACTTTCGCATCCGAACCCGACGCTGGGTTATACGATGCGCTGCAAAAAGGCGCGCTTGCGCTGGACGGTGCCGAAGTCTCGCCCATGACCTGGATCAACGCTGGCGACTTCTTCCTGCCGGGGGCGTTTGCGGCCATGTCAAGGGTCTTCAGTGAGCTCCCCGAAGTTTCCTGGGTGGTTCCTCCTGTACTCGTCTATCGTGACGGCGTGCCGATTTCGTTTGCCGGCGTGCAGTATCCCAAGGCAGTTGTGTCGGCGGGCTTGTGTGATGGAATCTACTGGCCCACCATCCAGCAGGAAGGGGTGTTCTGGCGACGGCGATTGTGGGCGCGAGCTGGCGATGCTTTGGAAACCATGAGGTTGGCTGGAGACTGGGCCCTGTGGCGGTCATTCGCCGAGGAGGCGATCCCTTACCACGTGGATTGGCCGGTGGCCGCTTTCACCATTTCCGACGGCCAGCTGTCTTCCCGGTCCAATCGCTATCAGGCCGAGATTGCGAAACACCGCTCGCGCGAGCAGACCCGGCAGTCAGTGGACGAGCTGAGTATGCGTCCTGATTTGCTGAGCGTCGCGGCGATCTCGCCGGATTTTCGCATCGACTGGAAGCCGTTAGCGCTGGATGGATCGACCGATGCAACGCTGGCTCGTGCCATAACCGACCGGCGGGGCGACCTCGGCGGCAGTTTAGAAAGTGCTTCATCGGTGAAACTCATCGAAGAATTGACCCGACGCGATCCTGGGTTTGCAGCGCGTTGGGGGGCGCAAGGGTCGCCACAGTCAGACCGCTCGCGTCTGTTTTATTGGCTGCAATCACACTACAGGCGCCTACCCGGCGATCTGCGGCTGAGTCTGCGGCCAATGGTGCGCAAACTGTTTGGTCGATGACCCTGGCGTCTGGGTGACGCCGATCGCCTCGAAAAGGTGAGCCGTTAACGTCAAGTTCGGGTTGTGCGCCTGAGTGTTCGATTCGAATTGTGGTGACGGCTGTCGATTAAGAAATGCGACGGTCTGCCACCTGTAATCTGGTTGTGATGCTGCTTGCCGCGTGCACCACAAACGCCTATGTGGGCAAACGTCAGGCATCAAACAAGCCCCTGGTAGAGCCGAACGGTCATACCGATAACACCGGATCAGTGGCGTGCAGCATAGATCTGTCTGACCGTCGCGCTCGCGGAGTGGCCTATTACCCGATCAGTCGGGAGGTGGACAGACGGCGTTTTTACACGCGGGATATGGCCCCCACCACCCCGTAGCGGACAACGGCAGGGTCGAGGGAAGACAGCTGAATCGGTGTGTCGAACTGGTGCTCGAACCACTCACCGACGGTTAAGTCGCGCCGCTAGTCGGATCGCAGCGTGCCGTCCAGGCTATGCTCGTCGCAGAACGCTTCGAACGCGCTGGCCAGCGTGGCCGCATTCGTGTGGGCGGAAAGCTCCACGGTTAACGTGAGGTTGAAGATGGGTGTGCCCGTGTGGGCGGCATGTTCGGTCTCGGTGTTCAGCTCGCGGATGTTGATACCGCGGCTGGAGAAGAAGCCGGCGATACGATTGACGATGCCGGGGTGGTCCATGGCGATCACCCGAGCCTGACAGGCCAGCGAGTCTTCGGCGGCTCGCTGGGTAGACCTTCTGAACAGATGGGCAAGGCCGGAGTCAGCGCATAGCGCGTTGAGCTGCTGCTCCAGCTCGTCGAGCAGCGCATCCTCTCCTGCAACCGACATCAGCACCGCGAACTCACCGGCTAGAACGGTCATGCGGCTGTCTTCGATGTTCAAGTTGAGCCGAACGACTAGCTCCGAGAGCTCGTTGACGAGGCCGGGCCGATCTTCTCCGATGGTGGCGATGACGGCGGTAGCCATTACTTGAAGTAGTCCTTCACGAAGTCGGCAAGCTCGGCGACCGCCAGGCGTTGCTGCTCCATGCTGTCCCGGTCGCGCACGGTAACCGTGTCGTCGCCCTCGATGGTTTCGAAGTCCACCGTGATGCAGATCGGCGTGCCCACCTCGTCGTGTCGCCGGTACCCTTTCCCGATGTTTCCAGTGTCTTCGAAAAGCATGCGGCCAATTCCCAGCGACTGCAGTTCTGCCTTGATGGCTTTGGCCTTGGACACGATACCTTCGTGGTTGCGCTTGAGTGGCAGCACGGCGGCTTTCACCGGAGCCAGGTGGGGCTGCAATGAGAGCACGGTGCGCGTTTTTCCGTCATCCAACTGCTGCTCGTTGTAGGCTTCGTTGAGCACGGCAAGCACGCCACGCTCCACGCCGGCAGAGGGCTCAATGACGTAGGGAACGATCCATTTCTTGCTTTCCAGGTCGTGGACCGCAAGTTTTGCGTTGGAGTCTTTGTTAGACGTGACGGTTGCCTGGATGTCGAAATCCCCTTGCGCCTTAGTATGGGAGCCCAGATCGAAATCCGTACGGTTAGCGATACCCTCCAGCTCCTCCATGCCGTGAGGAAAGCGGTACATCAGGTCTACGGTGGCCTTGGAGTAGTGCGCCAGCTCATCCGCCGGCACGTTGTAAATCTGCAGGTTGTTCGGACTGACGCCCTGGGCCGTCCACCATGCCAGGCGCTCTTCCACCCAAGCCTGGTGCCATGCCTCGTCGCTGCCCGGCTCCACGAAGAATTCCAGCTCCATCTGCTCGAATTCGCGCACCCTGAATATGAAGTTCCGGGGGGTGATCTCATTGCGAAACGCTTTCCCCATCTGGGCGATACCGAATGGCAGGCGCCGCGAGGTGGAGTCCAGCACGTTTTTAAAATTGGTAAAGATCGCTTGGGCCGTCTCCGGGCGCAGGTAGGCAAAGCTGGATCCGTCGTCCACTGGCCCCACCGAGGTCTTGAACATCAGGTTGAACGCACGTGGATCGGTGAGGTCGGTAGACCCGCAGTTTGGGCAGACATCCCGCTCCAGGTGGTCGGCACGGTGGCGGGCGTTGCAGTTGCGGCAGTCTACAAGCGGGTCGGTGAACGTCTCCTCGTGCCCCGAGTATTGCAGGGTGAGCGGATTGGTGAGGATGGCGGCATCCAGGCCTTCCACGTCGTCGCGCTCATAGACCATGGCGCGCCACCAGGCAGACTTGAGATTGTTTTTCAGCTCCACGCCCAGCGGGCCGAAGTCGTAGAGCCCCTGTAGGCCGCCGTAGATGTCACTGGATTGGAAGATGAAGCCCCGCCGCTTGCACAGCGAAACCAGTTCTTCCATTGATGATGCGGCCACCGGAAAACCCTGTCGAAATAAGGCCCGGCACTATACCGGATCTCCCGGCGGACTTCCCACAACGCCGGGCGTTGCCGCGCGGCCCGAAATTGCGCTTACATTTTTTTACAATCGCTCACAGCCTACTCACAAGGGATTGGAATGGTCCCGTTTGGTGTGTGATCCAATACTCATCTAGATAGCAGGGGCCGGTTTGGTGGCCAGAGAAGCGGCCGTGAGACAACATGAGACAAGGTGATTCACAAAGGCGGCCCTTTTTCCGTTCGGACTCGCGAATCTTCAAACAGAACGGATCCTGGTGGGTTGCCACGCGTGAAGGCGACCAGGGGCCGTTCCAGAGCCAGCGGCTGGCCCTGGAAGAAGCGGCACGCTACGCCCAGTGGTGTGAGTCTTGGGGTGAACTCCAGCAAAGCCGCAACAGCGAGATGCCGTTGACCCTGGTGACCATGGAAGAGTCTTCCCTTCAACACGGCGCTGCCGAAGAAGACCTGCGCCTGGAAGCGCGCCGATCCCCATAGGTTGAGGCTCCCAACGCATTAGTACCGCCTGCCCCGCCTAGGCTATAGTCGGCGCACATCCGAGATTGGGGCACGCTATGGCCGAAGGGGAAACACGGGCATCGACGCAATCGACTAACTTGCGGTGGTCAAAGGCCATCCTGCTGTTGGCGTTGATTGCTGCGGCTTTGTTACCGCTGGGGCCCCTAGGCGCCAAAGCCGGCATCTGGGGCTTTCAGGTTGGTCTGTTGTCGTTGGTGCTGGCCATGGGCCTGGCCGCGCTGGGTGTGATCATCGGCGTGGTGGCGCTATTGGTTGCACGCAAGCGCCACGTGCCAGCCTCGCGCCGGCCGATCTATCTGGCCATGGTGGTGAACGTGGTGGTGCTGATCGTCATGGGCAGTCAGTTCATCGGTGGTGGGCGAGCGCCGCCGATTCACAACATCTCCACGGACGTGACCGATCCCCCTAGGTTCGACAAGGTGGTCGCCCTGCGCGGCACTCAGAGCAACCCGCTGGAGATCGACGCTGAGACCATCGAGATGCAGGCCGAAAGCTATCCGTGGCTCCAGCCATTGGCCGTTCCGGCCAGCGTGGCGGACACTTTTGCCGTTGCGGTTCTTGCGCTGGAAGACATGGGGCTGGAATTGGTAAACGCCGATCCCGACAAGCGCCTGGTGGAGGCTACGGCCACTACCTTCTGGTTTGGCTTCAAGGACGATGTGGCGATTCGGATCAGCCCCACGAACGATGGCTCCCTGGTGGACGTGCGCAGCGTGTCGCGCGTGGGCTTGGGGGATCTGGGCACGAATGCGGAGCGGATCAGCGAAATTCTGGAACGAATCGAGGCCGGTGCCGGTTAACCGTGAGCCGACTATCCGGCACGGTTTCCTGCTAAAAGCGCAGCAGCTCCGCGCTCAAGGTCGCTAGGTCTACGACGCCCACGGCGTTGTGCCCGCGCATGTGCCCGGCACATTCCCCGGGATTGAAGAACACCTGCCCAGCGCGAGATTCGTAACGGTGCAGGTGGGTGTGCCCGTGCAGGGCCAATTCGTGATGCGGCGCCAACGTGTCGTTCAGGTCCAATGGGTCGTGCACCAGAAGGATGCTGCGCGTGTACCAGGTCAGTTCGAAAGGTGGCTCCTGGAACAGGAAGCCATGGGCTTGCACGGCAGCTTCCAGGGACTCGCGCTCCTGGTCGTTGTTGCCGTAAACACCCCACATGGGCGCGTCGAGTTGGGCAAATACGTCCAGGGTTTTGGCCTGGGTGATGTCGCCGGTGTGGACCACTCGATCCACGCCGTATTCGTTGAACAGCTCAACGATTCGCCCCACATTGCGTAGGTTGTTGTGCGTGTCGCTTACGACCCCAATCTTCATGAGATAGAAAAAAGGCGCCACCTCGGTGGCGCCTCCTGCTCTTGCCCCGGCTTTGCCTTAAGTCTTCTCAAGGATGTGTATGCCGCAGGCGCTACCCAAGCCGATGACGTGTGTGAGGCCGATGCGGGCGCCTTCCACCTGGCGTTCCCCTGCCTCCCCACGCAGATGGGTGGTGACTTCGTAGATATTCGCGATGCCGGTGGCGCCCAGGGGATGCCCCTTGGACAGCAGCCCGCCCGATACGTTGACGGGAATGCGGCCGCCCAGAGCCACTTCGCCGTCGTCGATGAGACGGCCGGCTTCCCCGTCGCCGCACAGCCCCAGATTCTCATAGTGCAGAATCTCCGCCGTTGCGAAACAGTCGTGCAGCTCGATGAGGTCGATGTCGTCCGGCCCCAAGCCAGCCATCTCGTACGCAGCGGCAGCCGCTTTGCGGGTGCAGGAGTTTACGTCTGGCATGACCAGGTCGCGCTCCTGCCAGGGATCGGAAGTGAGTACCGATGCCCGGACTTTCACTGCCCGGCTCATCAGTCCCAGTTCTTTGGCCTTTGACTCGGAGCAGATCACGGCGGCGGCCGAGCCGTCCACGTTTACCGAGCACATGAGTTTGGTGTTCGGATAGGAGATCATCTCCGCGTTCATCACCGTCTCCAAAGGCGTCTCGATCTGATACATGGCCTTTGGGTTCATGGTGGAGTGGTGATGGTTCTTCACCGACACCTTGGCGAACTGCTCAAAGGTAGTGCCGTACTTGTTGGTGTGCTCCATGCCGGCTTCCGCAAAGACGGCGGGCATGGTGCCGGAGCCCAGCAGACCTTCCTTGGGGATCCCGGTGGCTGCACCGGCGCCCCCCAGCAAACCCTTACCCATCTGCTCCACGCCCACAGCCAGCACGCAGTCGTACAGGCCGGCTTTCACTGAAGCCCAGGCTTCGCGAAACGCCGTGGCACCGGTGGCACACGCGTTCGACACGTTGACCACGGGAATGCCCGTCTGGCCAATCTGCTGCAGCATGCGCTGTCCTACCATCCCGCTGGCCTGACCCAGGTTGCCGCAGTAGAGGGCTTCCATGTCTTGAATCGTCAGCCCGCAGTCGTCCAGAGCCATCAGCGCAGACTCGGCGCCGATCTGCGGGACGGTTTTTTCGGGAAAACGCCCGAACTTGATCATGTCGACGCCGACTATGTATGCATCACTCATCGCTGTCTCCTAGCGCTTGGCTGCTATGTGTTGGCTTGTGGCCGATCTGGTCTCAGCCGTTTGCTGGTTGAAAAAAATAGGAAAGATACGAATTACCTTCTTTGTCCTTGCGGCCCAGGGCGTCGTCGAACACGACGTCCACGGCCATGCCGAATTCAATCTGCTCGGGATCCGGTTCGATGTTGATCAGATTGCCCTTGATGGCGGTGCCATCGTCCAGGTCTACGATGGCGCTGATATAAGGCACGTCGATTCCGGGAAACGACCGGTGCACGATGCAGTACGAGTAGAGCTTGCCGGAATTGGGTAGTGTCACGGTGCTCATCTGGTCACGGGCTCCGCACTTCGAGCACACCGAGCGCTCTCCCAAGAAGGTGGCGCCACAGGCGTCACATTTGTAGCCCTCGAGATAAGGGTCTCCGTTTTCTGGAACCTTCAGGTATTCCACAACGGGCAGTGGTTGCTCGCTCAAGGTCTTTGCCCCCGCTTTTTTTTCTGATTATCTGCCGCCAAGCATACTATTTGTGTTTGGGCAAAGCACCTTGGCCTGGCGCCTGACTATGGGGCGCAGAGCCTTCCCGGGTGGCGCGAACCGAGGCCTTATTTCAGGCGTTCGCGCAGGAGTGTGTTTACCTGCTGTGGGTTGGCTTTGCCCTGGGTGGCTTTCATTACCTGGCCTACCAAGAAGCCCAGCACTTTGTTTTTGCCGGCGCGGAATTGCTCCACCTGATCGGGGTTGGCGGTCACCACCTCGTCCACAATGGCAGTGAGTTCTCCAGTGTCGCTGAGTTGGCGCAGCCCACGCGCGTCGATGATCGCATCCACCGAACCTTCCTGCTGCCAAAGGGCCTCGAACACGGTCTTGGCGATCTTTGAGGAGATGGTGCCGTCCTGGATCCGGGCAATGAGGGTGCCCAGTTCCCCGGCGCTGATGGGGGCCGTGTCGATGGCGACATCCTCACGGTTCAAAGCAGCGCTGAGCTCACCCATGATCCAGTTCGCGCTCAGCTTTGGGTCTCCGCACGCGCTGGTGGTGGCTTCGAAGAAATCGGCCACGGCGGGATCCTCCGTAAGCCAGCCGGCGTCGTAGCTGCTCAGTGCGTACTCGTCCACGTAACGCTGCTGCCGCTGGGCTGGAAGTTCCGGCAGGCCGTCTCTGATCTCGGCAATGACTGCCTCGGTGATGTGCACGGGCAGAAGGTCGGGATCCGGAAAGTAGCGGTAGTCTTCGGAATATTCCTTGCTGCGCATGGGACGGGTTTCGTCCTGGTCTGCGTCGTAGAGCAGGGTCTGCTGCTTAATCTCGCCTCCCGATTCGAGCACGCCAACCTGTCGTTCGATCTCGTAGTCAATGGCGCGCTCGACGAAGCGAAAGGAGTTCACGTTCTTGATTTCGGTACGCTGGCCGAGCTCGGTGGTTCCCACCGGCCGCACGGACACGTTGGCGTCGCAGCGCATGCTCCCTTCAGCCAGATTGCCGTCGCAGATCTTCAGATAGCGCACCAGGCTGTGCAGCTGACGGAAGTAGGTGCTGGCCTCGGCAGCGCTGGACAGGTCGGGCTCCGACACCACCTCCAAGAGCGGCGTGCCGGTGCGGTTCAGATCGATGGCCGTCAGGCCGGGGTAGGCATCGTGAACGGATTTTCCCGCGTCTTCTTCCAGATGCGCGCGGGTGATGCCGACGGTCTTGCGTTCGCCGTTCGGCAGTTGGATGGTCAGCGATCCGGGGCCGACGATGGGGTGGGCAAACTGGCTGATCTGATACCCCTTTGGAAGGTCGGGGTAGAAGTAGTTCTTGCGATCGAATATGGAGTACGGGTGGATCGTGGCGCCGATGGATAGACCGAAGGTGACCGCCATGCGCACCGCCTGCTCGTTGAGTACGGGCAACACGCCGGGAAGCCCCAGATCGATCACGCAGGCTTGCTCGTTGGGGGCCGCACCGAATGCGCTAGGCGCGCCTGAGAAGATCTTGCTGCGCGTAGCCAGCTGCACGTGCACTTCCAGGCCTATTACGGCTTCCCATCCCGGCGGCGCCATCAGGTCGCGGCCTCCGACAAAGTGGGGTGACGGGTGTGCCAATCGGTGGCCTGCTGAAAGCGGTGGCTCCACGCGAGCAGCGTGCGCTCGGCGAAATGCGGCGCGATGAGCTGCATGCCCAGCGGCAGGTTGTCCTGCACGCCGCATGGCACTGACATGGCCGGCAGCCCTGCCAGGCTTGCCGGAATGGTGAACAGATCCTGCTGGTACATGGCGACCGGATCGGCGGTCAGATCGTCTTTGGCGAAAGCCACTCCGGGTGCGGTGGGGGCCAGGATCATGTCCACGGATTCGAAAGCGGTCAGAAAGTCGTTCTGGATCAGCCGTCGGATCTTCTGCGCTTGCAGATAGTAAGCGTCGAAATACCCCACCGACAGGGCGTACGTGCCGGTGAGGATGCGGCGCTTCACCTCTGCGCCAAAACCTTCCGTGCGCGAGCGCTGGTAGAGGTCTTCCAGCGATACCGGGTCGCTGCAGCGGTGCCCATAGCGCACGCCGTCGTAGCGTGACAGGTTGGTGGACGCCTCCGCTCCGGCAATGACGTAGTACGCGGGAATGGCCGCGTCGGTATGCGGCAGCGAAACCTCCGTGAGGGTGCAGCCCCAGCTTTCGAACAGCTTGCTCGCTTCGTCCAGGTGCCCTGCCTCCGCCAGATGGGCGAAGTACTCTTTCGGCAGGCCAACGCGCAATCCATCCGAGGGTGTCAATGCCTGCTCGGGGTCGGGCATCTCGCGCAGCGCGTTGAGCCAGGGGTCCGACTCCGGGTGACTGGTGGCATCCTTCGGGTCGGGCCCGGCGAACTGGGCAAGGAGCATGGCGATGTCGGCGGCGCTTCGGCCCAGCACACCCCCCTGGTCCAGGCTGGAGGCGAAGGCCACCATCCCGTATCGGGATACCCGGCCGTAGGTGGGCTTCAGGCCGCATACGCCACAGAACGCGGCCGGCTGTCGAATGGACCCGCCGGTGTCGGTGCCGGTGGCTATGGGCGCCATGCCGGCAGCCACTGTAGCCGCGGACCCTCCCGAGGAGCCGCCTGGTACCCGGCTGGTGTCCCACGGATTGCTCACCGCGCCGAAGTAGCTGTTCTCGTTAGATGAACCCATGGCGAACTCATCCAGGTTCGCCTTTCCCAGGGTGACGGCCCCTGCGCCTTCCAGCCGCTCAACCACGGTTGCGTCGTAGGGTGGCACGAAGGAAGCCAGCATGCGCGAAGCGCACGTGGTGGGGATGCCGCGTGTGCAGAAGATGTCTTTGTGAGCCAGCGGAATGCCGGTGACCGGGCCAGCTTCGCCTGCGGCTATGCGGGCGTCGGCGGCAGCCGCTTGAGCCAGCGCACGATCCTCGCTGAGGTTGATGTAGCCGTTGATTTGCGGGTTGAGTTGCCGTGAGCGCGACAGATAAAACTCGGCGAGTTCCCGGCTGGAGAACTCACCGTCGTCCAGGCCGCGGCGCAGGCGGGTAATTTCGGCAAATGGATCCACGTTAGTCTACGACTCGGGGAACCAGATAAAAGCCGCGCTCAGTGGCGGGTGCACCAGCTTGATACAGCTCGCGGTCGATTTCCTCGGTGACCTGATCGGGTCGGAGCGTCGCACCCGCGTCCAGCGGATGGGCCAGTGGGGCCACCCCGCCAGTGTCGATGCTCTGCATCTGATCCACCATGACGATGATGCGCTCCAGATCTTGCAGCACGCGGGCGCGTTCGCCGTCGTCCAGGGCCAGCTGCGCCAGGCGCGATAGGTGGGCTATGTCGATGTCCGCCATGGGGCGAAGCCTAAAGCACCGCGCAGGCAATGAAAACGTTGGTCGGCAACGCGGTTCCAGATTGAGTGCGAACAGGCCCAGGGGCTCGGGCGCTGGTTCCAAGCGGAATCGCAACTTGATACAGTAGTGCGCGCTCACCTAAGACAATCGCCAGAGCCTTTCTGATGTTCAAGAATATTCGCGGGTTGTTCTCCCGAGACCTCTCCATTGATCTGGGGACCGCGAACACACTGATTTACGTGCGGGATCACGGAATCGCATTGAACGAGCCGTCTGTGGTGGCAATCCGCACCCAGGGCAACCAGAAGAGCGTGGCGGCGGTTGGGTTGGACGCCAAACGCATGCTGGGCCGCACGCCTGGGAATATCACTGCCATTCGGCCTTTGAAAGACGGCGTGATCGCTGATTTTCTGGTTACCGAGAAGATGCTCAAGTATTTCATCGGCAAGGTGCACGAGAACTCAGTCATCCGTCCCAGCCCGCGCGTGCTCGTATGCGTGCCATGCAAGTCCACGGAGGTGGAACGCCGTGCAATTCGCGAAAGCGCCCTGTCTGCGGGGGCTCGCGATGTGCGGCTGGTGGAAGAACCCATGGCTGCGGCCATTGGTGCCGGTTTGCCGGTCCAGGAAGCCGTGGGAACCATGGTGGTGGACATAGGCGGCGGCACCACTGAAATCGCCATCATCTCCCTCAACGGCGTGGTTTACTCCGACACGGTTCGAGTAGGTGGCGACCGTTTCGACGAAGCCATTGTGGCGTATGTGCGCCGCACCCAGGGCAGTCTCATTGGTGAGGCCACGGCCGAACGGATCAAACAGGAAATTGGCGCCGCCTACCCGCAGAAAGAGATTCGAGAGATTGACGTGCGCGGACGCAATCTGGCGGAAGGCGTGCCGCGCAGCTTCACATTGAACAGCAACGAGATCCTTGAGGCGTTGCAGGAACCTTTGTCCATGATCGTGCAGGCGGTGAAGAGTGCGCTCGAGCAGTGTCCGCCGGAACTGGCGTCGGACATCGCGGAAACGGGCCTGGTGCTCACGGGCGGGGGAGCCCTGCTGCGAGACCTGGACGTGCTGCTTGCCGAAGAGACCGGCTTGCCGGTGATCATCGCCGAGGACCCATTGACTTGTGTCGCCCGAGGCGGCGGCAAGGCCCTCGAGCTGATGGACAAGGCAGGCAACGCAGACCTGCTATCGACCGAATAGGAGGGAGGTCCGGAGAATCAAGGCGCTCTTTGTTCGCGAATCCGGCGCCGGCTATTTGCTTACCGGGCTTGCCCTGGTATCGGCGGTCCTCATTTCTCTGGAATTCACCACGCGCCTGCTGGAGCCCGTGCGTAGCGTAATCGGCACGGTGGTCAGCCCGCTGCGTTATGCGGCTCACTCGCCTTACTTCCTGGGCAGCGAGCTCGGCGAGATGATGGCGACCCGCCACATGCTCCAGGAACGCAACGACCTTCTGGAGCAGCGCGTGCTGGAGCTTTCTCAGACCGCACTGGTTGTGTCGAACCTGAAGCGGGAAAACGAACAGCTCCGCGATCTCCTTGGTAGCCAGGCGCGCTTGCCGGATGCCGGACTGATCGCCGAACTTGTAGCCGTTGTACCTACCGTGAACACCCACCAGATCATCATTGACAAAGGTGTCAACGCTGCCGTCGAGGTGGGCCAGGCGGTGATTGATTCAGAGGGATTGTTCGGCCAGATCGTGGAGGTCGAGCAGGCGCAAGCGCGGGTGCTGCTGGTCACCGACATCAGCCACGCGGTACCCGTACAGATCAACCGCAATGGCGTTCGCAGCATCGCCGCGGGTACCGGTCGCCTCGACCGGCTGGAGTTGGAGAGCGTGCCTACCAGCGCGGATATTGTGCAGGGCGACCTGCTGGAAACTTCGGGTCTTGGTGGGCGTTTTCCACAGGGCTACCCGGTGGGCGTCGTGGATTCCGTAGTGGTAGAGCCCACCGCCAGCTATGCGCAGGTGAGCGTGCGGCCCGCGGCGCTGTTGGATCGCTCTCGTCACGTGCTGGTGGTAACGGAGGGCCGGCAGTGAATCCTGCCAACGGCGGTTGGCTGATTCTGCTCAGCCTGGGTTTAGCCATGGTTCTGGCGGTGCTGCACACGCCGGAATCCTGGCCCCAGTGGCTGGGCTGGCTGCGCCCGGCTTGGCTCGCCCTGGTGGTGTTTTTCTGGGTGATGGAGCTACCCCACCGATTGGGATTGATCTCAGCGTGGGTGATCGGTCTAGGCGCCGATGTGCTGCAGGCAGATCCGTTGGGCTTGAACGGGATTCTCCTGGCCGGTATCACCTATATTGCCTGGCGCTTCTACGAGCGACTGCGAATGTACTCGGTCATTCAGCAATGCGGCGTGGTGTTCCTGCTGGTGCTGGGCAGCGAACTGATGCGCGCACTGGTCCAGGATGTGGCCTGGGGTCGGGGATGGTCCTGGGGCGTTCTGGCGCCAGCTCTTATGAGCATGTTGATCTGGCCGTTGGTGTATCTGGTACTGCAGCGCTATCGGCTGCAATTTCGAATCGAATAGCGATGACCCCGCTGATTCTGGCTTCCGCCTCCCCCCGCAGGACGGCCCTGCTTCGCCAGATCGGCGTAGCGTTCGAGGTCCGGCCCGCCGACGCGGACGAGTCGCAGCACCCTGGCGAAAGCCCGGAAAGCTACGTTGAGCGCCTTGCACAGACCAAGGCGCGTAGCGTCTGTGAGCCCGAGCGGCTCTCGTTGGGAGCCGATACCGCGGTGGTACTGGATGGTCGGATTTTCGGCAAGCCGGCCGATTTGAGGGACGGCGTGGACATGCTCATGGCGTTGAGCGGGCGGACCCACCAGGTCGTAACCGGCGTGGCGCTGTTAGCGGCGGAGCGCGGTGAGGTACTGCACGTCACCAGCCACGTGGAGTTCCGCCGAATCGGGAGGGATGAGGCGCAAGCATACTGGCGTACGGGCGAGCCGAGGGACAAAGCCGGCGGTTATGGGATTCAGGGCATTGGGGGTATATTTGCCCAAAGCATTAGGGGTAGTTATAGCGCCATAGTAGGCCTGCCGCTGAGCGAGACAGAGCAACTGCTCAGAAACTTTGGGGTAGACATCTGGCGCGGGCGCGATGGCTGAAGAACTGCTCATCAACGTCTCGGCGTTTGAAACGCGAGTGGCCCTGCTGGCTGAAGGACACGTTCAGGAGATTCACCTTGCCCGGCCGGAGGGATACAGCCGCACGGGTAACATTTATCTGGGAAAAGTGGAGCGTGTAGTCCCCGGCATGCAGGCGGCTTTCGTCGACTGCGGGCTGGACCGACCCGGATTTCTTCACGTGAGGGATATCGAGGGCCCCAGGCTGATGCTGGGCGAGACGGAGGAGAACGCGCCGCCGGACATTCGCGAGCTGCTGCGTGAGGGCCAACGCCTGATGGTGCAGGTGGCCAAAGACCCCATATCGGGCAAAGGCGCGCGTTTGAACACCAAGCTGGCCATCGCGTCGCGTTACCTGGTGCTGATGCCATTCAACGAGCACATCGGCATCTCTCAGCGGATGGACGAGGAAGTGGAGCGCGAGCGCCTGCGCGCGATAGTGGCGCGCGTTCGGGAGGACGAAGGCGCGAGCATGGGCTATATCGTGCGCACCGCGGCCGAGGGTGTCGAGGCAGGTGCCATTGCGGCCGACATGCGGGTGCTGGCGCGGATCTGGGATAATATCCTGGCCAAACGCACGGACGTAGGCTGCCCGGGACTGCTCTATGAGGAGCTGCCCATTCACATTCGCACGGTGCGCGACATGGTGGGCACTAACCTCGATCGCATTCAAATCGACCATCTGCCCACCTATGAGCGTGTGCGTGAATTTGTTTCCGAATTCCTGCCCGACTTCGTAGATCGAGTCAGCTACTACGAGGAGCCGGTGGGCCTTTTGGAGAGCCGATCCGTGCACGAAGCGCTGGATCGCTGTCTGGACAAAAAGGTCGGCCTGAGGTCTGGAGGTCACCTGGTGATCGAGCAGACGGAAGCCATGATCACCATCGACGTCAACACCGGCAGCTATCTCGGCGCTCACAGCCTGGAAGAAACGGTTTTTCAAACCAACCTGGAGGCAGCCGAGACCATTCCCCGCCAGCTGCGGCTGCGCAACCTGGGTGGGATCGTGGTCATCGACTTCATCGACATGGAGGACGAAGAGCACGAGAACCAGGTTATCCAGGTTTTGCAGGAGGCCTGCGCGGCAGATCCGGCGAAAATTCGTCTGGAAGGCTTCTCGTCGCTTGGGCTCGTGCAGATGAGCCGCAAGCGTACCCGGGAAAGTCTGACCCAGCAGGTGTGCGAGCCGTGCGGGCACTGCGCAGGTGTGGGGGTGGTGAAAACGCCACAGACCACGAGCATCGAGATCTTCCGGGCCGTGGCAGATGACGCTCGGGTGCACTGCGGCCCCGGCGCCGCTGGTGGTGAGTATCTCATTCGTGCCAATGAGCCGGTTATCGATAGGCTACTTGATGAGGATGCCGCTCATCTGGAAGCACTGTCGCAACGCGTGGGCTGTTCCATTCGCATTCAGGTGGAGCCTAGCTATGCGGCGGGTCAGTTCGATGTGGTGCGCGTACGCCCCAGTTAGTGGGACCTAAAAGCGGCCGACGAGGTCAAATTTCCATAGCAAAGGATGGATCCAGCAGTTGCATCGGCTCTTTCTAAGACCGCTGTTAGTGGTCCTGACGCTCATCATGCTGAGCGTCGCCCTGGGCCAAAGCGTGGGACGCTTGTCGTTCGCCGTGCTCGATCGCCTGGAGCTGGCGGCCAACCAGTGGTTGTCGGCGCAGCAGATCCGCGTGCACGGGCTGAACGGCTCGTGGCGGCTGCTCAATCCGGTGCTGTCCATGGAGCGCCTGGAGTTTCCGGCCGGCTACCTGGATGGCGTGACGGTGGAGGTGGATTGGCTTGAAACGCTGATTAGAAACCGTCTGGTAACGCGCCGATTGCTGATTTCCGGCGGCGTGGTTGAGCTGTTGAGCGACGGGCAAGGTGGTTGGCGCCTGCGTGGTATGGAGCCCGGTGGGGATTTCGACCTGCAGGGCCTCGTCTATCACAGCGACCAGATTTCTGTAGACATGCAGGTGGTTCTGCGTGACGGTGCGCGTACCTATGGCTACCTGGCCGACTACGTGGCGCTAAATCGCGCTGGTCGCCACCGCCATCGGTTGCTGCTTTCCTCAACGGCTTCCGCGCGCGCCTGCGAGCAGCAATGTGGAGGCCGGTTTGAGCTGCAAGCACAAGACGGACTTTGGCCCATGTGGGAGGACGAGGTGCAGGTGCGCGTCCGACTGCAGCAACTGCCCGTTCCCACAGGTCTGGCCGGATTGGAACATTTCCTGGTGTCGCGCTTGAATTTGCAATGGCATCGCCAAGGGGATGTGTCTGGCGGATTGTTCGATCTGGTGGCAGACGATCTCATGCTTCCCGACGAGGTGGCGGTGTCCGTGGAATTCGCTGGGCGCGTTGCGGGGTCTGATGAGGCACACCGTGGGGTGGTCGATCTGTTGCGCTTGTCCCACTCGTCCCCCGACCTCGATGCCGCCCCCGTGCGCTGGGAGTTGCCGGAGCTGAGGCTGGATGTGCAACCGAACCACGCGGAGCTGTGGGCCGGCAGCCTGGATGTTGCCAGCGCCTCGAATTTCCTGTCCGAGGCGCTGCGTGGCCTGGAACGCCCCAGCCGCTGGCTCCGTGCGCTGAATGCGGACGCGACGGCACTGAACGTGCGTGCGCGTGTGGAGTGGCCGGAGTTGAAGGTGGGATTTGCGGCCAGCCTTGCGGATCTGGATCTCGATGGCTATCGGGGCGCGCCATACATGCGCGGTGGCGCGGGCGAGCTCATCGGCTTCCGGCGCGGCGTGCAGTTCAGTCTCAACAGCCAGAATCTGGCACTGCGCTTTCCGGATACCTTTACGGATGCCTGGCAGCTGGCTTACGCCCAGGGTGTGGTGCAATTGTGGGCCAAGGATGGCTATCTGGGTCTGCGTGGGCCGGAGATCCAGTGGCGAACGGCCACCCACCGCATGGCGGGCGGCTTCTCCATTGCTCGGCCCGAAGACCGAAGCGAGGAGCGTCTGACGCTGCTCATCGCGCTGGATGAGGTGGACTTGGATCAGGCCCGCAGCTACGTGCCCTACACCCTTGCGGAGGGTTTGCGTCGGTGGCTGGCTGAAGGGCCCCGTGAAGGCACCCTGGTTGCCCCGAGATTTGCCCTGCACGGACATATGCATGGCAAGCCTGGCGAACGCCACCGGCGCGTTGAACTCAGCAGCGGGCTGCGTGGCGTGCGCGTTCGCTACCACGAGGACTGGCCCGAGATATCCGACGTACTTGGTCAGCTCGTCGTGGCAGGGCCCCGTACGAGGGTGGAACTCCAGGCGGGACGATCGGCGGGCGCCACCTTGGGCTCGGGCGCGCGGGTGGAGTTGTTGGACGCTGCTAACTTTGCTGCCGTGGATCTGATTGCCAGGGCGCCCACCCAGGACCTTCTGCACTTCATTCGCTCCACACCGCTGCGCGACTCGCTGAGCTTCGTGATGCCTGGATGGAGCGGGGCGGGTGATATGCGCCTCAACGGCGAGCTGTTCATTCCGCTCGGCGAGCAGGAACCGGACGAAGACGCTCTGCAAGTGGATATGCAGATCGAGCTGATAGATGCCGATCTCCAAATGCCGGACTTGCGCATTGCATTTACCGATCTGACCGGCGCGTTCCGTTACCGCTACCCCAACAGTTTGCGGGCCTCCGCCGTTACCGGGTCCACATTCGGTGCGCCGGCGCGCCTCAGCGCCCGCGACGATGGAGGCTTCATGGTGCTCCGAGTGGAAGGCAGCGCAAGCCACGACGATGTTCTGCACGTGCTGGAGTTGGATGATCCCGGCGTTGCAGAAGGTCGGGTAGATTTCACGGCAGACCTGTTCATGGGTACGCAGGACGAGGACATCACGCGACTGGACATAAGCACGGATCTGGTCGGCGCGGCTCTCACGCTGCCGGGCGAATTTGCCAAGGCCGCACAGATACCGCGGCCTTCCGAAGTCAGCGTGCAGTTCCTCGACGATCACCAGGTGGTGAGTTTCTCCCACGCCAGTGCCCGCGGATGGCTGCATGTCAACGAGGCGCCACAGCGGGGCGCGGTAGGGTTTGGCCTGGCGCCACCGATGCTTGCCGATGCCGATTACCTTCTGCTCACGGGCACTGTAGAGGGGTTCACTCTGGACAGCGTGGTACCGGACGATGGCGACACCAGTGACGCTGCTCTGCCCATCAAGCTTGCTAATCTGCGCGCTGGGACCATCGATGTTGACGACTTTCACGTGGAAGATGTGGTGCTCAATGGAGACATCACCGCTGACGGGTTCGCGATTAACGTGGCGAGCCCCATGATGGGGGCTGATTTTCTCCTGGATGGAGATCAGCCGCTCTTCGCGGACGTGGAGTACATCGTGCTACCTGAATCCGATGACGAGCAAGCCGATCCACTCGACGTCCGTGTCATTCCGGATCTGCCAGATGCTTCGGTCAGGGTGGCCAGCCTGCGTGTGGGCGAGTTCGACTACGGCCGTTGGCACTTCGACATGGTGCCTGAGCCGGCGGGCGTCAGGTTCGTCAACCTGGATGCCACCATCCATGGCATGGAAGTGTTGGCGCCGCAAGGCGTGATGTGGCGATCGGCCGACGACACCAGCCATTTCACCGGCGAGGTGCGCGCGGCCGACTTGGCTGATGTGCTGCCGCACTGGGGTTACGCGCCCAGCTTGGAAACGGAATCGGCCTTGCTGGTGGGAGATCTTGCCTGGGCGGGGTCACCGGCCAACATCGAGATCGAACGGCTGGTGGGCACCGCCGAGGTGGTCGCGCGCAACGGCCGCTTCGTCGACGTGGAGACGGGCGGCGGCGCTATGCGCATATTCAGCCTCATGAACTTCAACACCATTGCCAAACGTATGCGTGGTGATTTTACCGATCTAACGGGCAGGGGCTTGGTATTCGACGAACTGTCGGCATCGGTGCGGCTGGATGCGGGCGCGTTGGAGTTTGCCAAGTCGCTCAAGGTGAAAGGCACCGGTTCGAGCTTCGAGTTGGGGGGGCGGGTGGACCTTGTGGCGGGAACCCTGGACAACGAGATGGTGGTCACGCTGCCGGTTAGCAAGAGCCTGCCCTGGTACGGCATGTACCTGGCGCTGGCCAACCCCCTCGCGGGCGCCGGCGTTATCGTGGGCGAGCGGGTGCTACGCAAACCCATGGAGCAGTTCAGTAGCGCCAGGTACCAGATCAGTGGGACCATAGACGAACCGGAGGTGAACCTGGTTAGCGTGTTTGGTACTTCCATGAGCGAGGATCAGGAGCAGGCTGACGACGAACCGGTGGTGGATGTGCAGCAGGACGCAGCAACGGTA
>DEBD01000029.1:22601-131730 GCA_002348385.1 Gammaproteobacteria bacterium UBA2965
ATGAAGAAGCGGGGAGATCCGAGATTTGAGTGATCTGTTGGCCGATGTGCAGGAGCAGCTTTGGGCGCCTGCGGGCATGGATTTGGTCCGGGCAGAAGGATTGATGAGTCAGCTGCTTGAAGGGCTGGTGGATCTGGGCGAGTTGTTTTTCCAGCGCCAGAAATCTCAGTCCTGGTCGCTGGAGGACGGCATTGTCAAAGATGGCAGTTTCAGCGTCGACCAGGGTGTTGGCGTGCGTGCGGTGAGTGGTGAGAGGAGCGGCTTCGCTTACGCGGAAGACTTGGGTATGGCGGCGCTGACCAGCGCCACACAGGCGGCGCGGTCAATTGCGCGCCA
Organism: Gammaproteobacteria bacterium UBA2965; assembly: GCA_002348385.1. Lineage (GTDB taxonomy): Bacteria > Pseudomonadota > Gammaproteobacteria > Pseudomonadales > Azotimanducaceae > UBA2965. The sequence continues at coordinate 22,938 of DEBD01000029.1, forward strand.
GGGGCAACAGCGCCAGGTACAGGCATGGCGCTCACCCGATGGGCAGCGCCGCTACATGGAGGCGGATCCCATCGGCTCGTTAGCCGATGCGGACAAGGTCGCTCTGCTTGCGCGGGTGGATGCGCTGGCGCGCCAGCAGGACCCGCGCGTATCTGAGGTCAATGTGCGTCTGTCCGCCAGCCATGAGTACATGCTCGTGATGGCGTCCGACGGTACGCTGGCGGCGGACATCCGGCCGCTGGTGAGGCTCGACGTGAGCGTAATCGTGAGTCAGGGCGGGCGCCGCGAACGCGGCTCCGCGGGCGGTGGCGGCCGCAGCGAGTTGGCACTCGTAGCCGATGGCGATTTTGCAGAGAATCTTGCCAAGGAAGCCGTGCGCACCGCGCTGGTCAATCTTGAAGCTCGGGATGCGCCGGCCGGTCCCATGACGGTCGTTTTGGGCCCGGGCTGGCCGGGCGTGTTGCTCCACGAGGCCGTGGGTCATGGGCTCGAAGGTGACTTCAACCGCAAAGGCAGCTCCGCGTTTGCCGGCCGGGTAGGCGAGCAGGTGGCATCCGAGCTGTGCACCGTTGTGGACGACGGGACGCTGCAGGGCCGCCGCGGATCATTGTCCATAGACGATGAAGGCATCGCGACCCAGGAAACGGTACTGATCGAGAATGGCGTGCTCAAGGGTTACATGCAGGACAAGCACAATGCGCGTCTCATGAACGTCCCCAGCACGGGGAACGGCCGCCGGCAGTCGTTCGCCCATCTCCCCATGCCACGTATGACCAACACGTTCATGCTGCCGGGACCACACGATCCTCAGGAAATCATCGAGAGCGTCAACGATGGCGTTTACGCGGTGAACTTCGGCGGCGGGCAGGTGGACATCACCTCCGGCCGGTTCGTGTTCTCCGCCACCGAGGCCTATCTGATCGAGAACGGCAAGGTGACCGCGCCCATTCGCGGTGCCACGCTGATCGGCAACGGTCCGGAAGTGATGACGCGCATTTCCATGGTTGGCAACGATCTGCAGCTGGATGGCGGCGTGGGTGTGTGCGGCAAAGACGGCCAGTCGGTGCCGGTTGGGGTGGGTCAGCCCACTTTGAAGGTCGACGAGGTCACCGTTGGTGGCACTCAGTCGTCTTGAGTATGCAAGCGCTCGTGGTCGCGCAGGAAGCGAAATAGTGTCCTGGGTGCTGCACGCCCTGTGTCTGCGCGTGCCTTGCTGATGAGACGCTTTAGCAGCTTGCGGTCGGTAGCAGGATATAACTGTAGGTACTCTGTCAGCGCGTTGTCGTCGGTCATGAGCCGATCGCGCCACCGTTCCAGCTGGTGCATCTCGAAGCGCGCTTGCGCGGAAGTGCCCATTACGCGGTCGAGCGCCGCCTTTATGGCGCTGGCGTCTGCCGCGCGAATCAGCTTGCCGATGAACTGCAGCTGGCGGCGCTTCGCTTCGTTGCTGGTGATGCGGCCGTGCTCGTTGATGGCGTTTGTGAGTTCCTCCGTCAGAGGAATCTGGCCGATCTGGCGCGAGTTGAGCTTTGTCAGCGCGCGACCCAGCTCCAGCAGGCGTTTGGCTTCGCGCTTTCGCTCGGATTTGCTGGATTCGCCTGCGGCACGGACACTAGGATCGTTGAGAGACTGCACAAGTTGATGACAGTTAGAAATCGATTGGATCGTAGCATATGCCAACCGCAATGATGGACGTCCGTGAAAGCGAGGCCGCGCTCAAGCAGTTGGTGAGCGATATCCTGGCGGAAGCCGAGCGGCAGGGCGCAAGCGCGGCGGAAGTGTCCGTGAACGAAGATGCCGGTTTTTCGGTAACCGTGCGCAAGGGCGAGCTGGAGACCGTGGAGTTCAACCAGGACCGCGGTTTTGGAATCACCGTCTACCACGGACAGCGCAAGGGCTCGGCAAGCACGTCGGATAGTAGTGCGGCAGCAATCAAGGAGACGGTGTCGGCCGCCACGAACATCGCTCGCTTCACCGAGGAAGACCCCTGCAGCGGGCTTGCCGAGGCCCAACTGATGCCCGTCGAGCTTCCCGATCTCGGACTGTTTCATCCCTGGTCGCTGGGTACTGATGAGGCCGAGGAGCTTGCCAGGCAGTGTGAGGTGGCCGGGTTAGCGCAGGATGCGCGCATCGTGAATTCTGATGGCGCTCAAGTGAGTACCCAGCAGTCCTGCCGGGTGTACGGCAACAGCCATGGATTCGTGGGCGGTTTCAACGGCACGCGCCATTCCATGAGTTGCGTGCTCATCGGCGAAGACGAAAACGGTATGCAGCGTGACTACTGGTACACCCTGGCGCGCGAACCGTCCAAGCTCGAGTCGGCACAGCATGTTGGCAGCGAAGCTGGGCGCCGCACCGCGGCCCGGTTGTCTCCGCGTGGTATTGCGACCGGGCGTTACCCAATCCTGTTCACGCCTCAGATGGCGGCGGGATTCATCGGACATCTGATCGGTGCGATCAGTGGTGGCGCGCTTTACCGCAAGGCGTCTTTTCTGCTCGACTCGTTGGGCGAGCGGGTGATGAGCGAGCATGTCACGTTGCGCGAGCGGCCGCTGATGCATGGTTGGATCGGCAGCGCGGCATTCGACGGCGAAGGGGTCGCAACCAGGGAGAAGCACTTCGTCAACGCCGGCGTGGTTGAGAACTACGTGCTAGGCAGCTACTCGGCCCGAAAGCTTGGAATGGCCACCACGGGCAATGCGGGCGGTGTCTTCAACCTGCAGGTTGAGGGCAGGACCCTGACGGTAGACGAGTTGCTCGGTGAGATGGGGCAGGGGTTGTTGGTCACGGATCTGATGGGCCAGGGCGTTAATAGCGTTACCGGAGACTACTCACGCGGTGCCTCGGGCTTCTGGGTAGAAGATGGCGCCATCGCCTACCCCGTGGATGAGCTCACCATCGCCGCCAACCTGCGCGATGTGTATTGCGACATCGTTGCCCTCGGCGACGACGTCGACGAGCGCGGAAACATCCGCACGCCGAGCATTCTCGTGGGCGGCATGACGGTGGCCAGCCAGTAGTGGCCTGGCACTAGATTCGCTGGCGGCGCGGTTAAGCGTACGCCCAGGTTGCCAGACCCAGAAACGCGAAGAAGCCGGTGACGTCGGTGACCGTGGTGAGCACTACGCCCCCGGCAATGGCGGGGTCGATGTTCAGGCGATTCAAGATGCTCGGCAGCAGGCTGCCGGACAGCGCAGCCACGATCAGATTGATGATCATGGCCAGGGCGATGACGCCGCCCAGCAGCGGATCCTGAAATACCAGCGCCGCCGCGGCGGCAACCACAACGGCCAGCATCACCCCGTTGAGCAGGGCGACCACGAACTCGCGGTTCAACAGATACATCAGGTTGGCTCGTCCCACCTGTCCGAGCGCAATGCCGCGAATCACCAGCGTCAGCGTTTGGGTGCCGGCGATCCCGCCCATGCTGGCAACGATTGGCATCAGGACCGCGAGTGCCACTACCTTAGCAATGGTCTCCTCGAACAGGTTGATTACGGTGGCTGCCAGAAAGGTGGTCATGAGATTAATGGTCAGCCACAGCGCGCGGCTGCGTACCGACTTCATGATCGGCGCGAAGGTATCGTCCTCTAGATGCAGCCCGGCACGTGCAAGGACGGCTTCGTCCGCGTCGTCGATGATGACATCCACCACATCGTCGATGGTGATCCTACCCAGCAGGTGGCCTTTCTCGTCGATAACGGGTGCCGAGATAAGGTCCTGGTCGGAAAACATGTGGGCGACGTCAGTGTCCGGTGTTGCCACGTCGATGGCTTCGGCGTCGGTATCCATGACTTCGCGCACCGTGACGGTTGGGTCCGACGTGAGCAGCTTCGCTACGGGCAGCATGCCCACGTACTCATCGCGGCTGTTCACCACGATCAGCGCGTCGGTGGTTTCCGGTAGCTCCTTGCGCAGGCGCAGATAGCGCAGCACGATCTCCAGCGAGTGGCGCGGGCGCACCGTGACGGTGTCCGTGTTCATGAGCCCGCCCGCGCTGTCCTCGGCGTAAGACAGCACGGACTCCACTCGGGCGCGGTCCCTGGCATCCAGGGCGCCGAGTACCTGATCGGCGATGGCGTTTGGCAGTTGCTGCAGCAGGTCGGCAAAGTCGTCCGTTTCCAGCTCGTCGGCTGCCGCAGCCAGGCGTTGGGCATTCATGGACTCAAGGAATTCGGCCAGCACGTCCTCGTGCAGGTGCGCGAGGACCTGGTTTTCCTCTTCTTCGTCGAGCAGGCCCCAGAGTACCCAGCGCACGTTGTGGGGCGTGGACTCCAGCATGTCCGCGATTTCCGGTGAACGCATGGATGCCAGCAGGTGCCGGGTTTCCGCGACGCTGCCCTGGCCGTACTGCCGAATCACTTCGCTGAGACGTTCTTGGAGTTCTACGGTCTTCGGCACAGGCCCTGTTCCCGCCGCGTCACACTAAAGCGTCGGCAGGTTACCGGGAAGCCAGGGGCGATACTAGCGCCCCACAGCGCCGGCCATGATTAGATTGCGGAGGCTACTCTGGCTCGCCGAATCGCTCGGCAAAAAGCTGCTCGATTGACGCCAACGCGTCATCTTCGTCTGGACCGCTGGTAGTGATCTGCAGCTCGGTGCCCACCGCCGCGGCCAGGAGCATGACGCTCATGATGCTCTTGCCGTCGACGGGCTCGTCGTCTCGGGTGAGAGCGATCTCACTTTGAAAGGTTTTGGCCAGATTGACTAGCTTGGCCGCTGCCCTGGCATGCAGTCCAAGTCGGTTCACGATGGTTATGTTCGCCTGGCGCACGCTACCAGCTCCGGTGCAGTTCGCGGTGGCGCACGAGCACGTCGCCAAGCTGGCCCGCGAAATGGGCGCCAAGACGCTCGGCCAGGTACACGCTGCGGTGCTGGCCGCCTGTGCATCCGACGGCCACGGTCAGATACGCCCGATTGTCGTCTTCGAACCGGGGGATCCAGCGGCTGAGGTAGTCGCGCAGGTCGGCGTACATGGCGTTCACCATGGGTTCCTCGCGCAGATATTCCTTTACCGGATCGTCCAGTCCGCTCAATTCGCGCAATTCCTCAACCCAATGGGGATTAGGTAAGCAGCGTATGTCGAACACCAGGTCGGCGTCCACGGGCACGCCGAATTTGAAGCCGAAAGATCTGAACAACAGCGAGATTCGCGATTCGGCCTTGCCCAGCACCCGCGTCTTGATCAGTTCCGTGAGCTGGCTACCGCGCAGCAGCGTTGTGTCGATCTTGAGGTCTGCCAGATCTGCGATGCTCTCAAGTACCTGCTGCTCGGCTTCGATCGCCTGAAGCAGATCCGTTCCTTGGCTTGTCAGCGGGTGGCGGCGGCGGGTTTCGCTGAAGCGCTTTACCAACGTTCCGCTGAGCGCGTCCAGGTAGATGACCTCGCAGTTGACGTCCATTCGATCCAGCGTGAGCAGAATGTCCGGAAACCTTGCGATCTCCGCGTTGCGGGCGTCTATGCACACGGCAACGTTGGCTTGCTTGGTCGGGGTTAGGCTGTGTATGAGCGATTGCAGCAGGGTGATCGGAAAGTTGTCGATACAGTTGTAGCCTGCGTCTTCCAATGCCCTCAGCGCGGTACTCTTGCCGGACCCGGATCGCCCGCTTATGACGATCAGCTTCATGCCGCTTCGCTACTGCACAATCCTGCCATGACTTCAAACAGCTGCGCATCAGACGTAGCGCCCCGCAGCGTGGCCCGGTTGTCTGGATTGCTGAACACACGTGCCAGGTTGGCCAGTATTTCCAGGTGTGCGGTGTTGTCGTCCGTTGGTACTACGAGCACAAACAGTAGGTCTACGGATTGTCCATCAATGGCATCGAAATCCACGCCTTGCGCCAGGTGCAGAAAAGCGGCTTGAATCTCCTTGCAAGGCATACGGCAATGCGGAATGGCAACGCCGTCACCCAGACCGGTGCTGCCCAGGCGTTCCCTCGACATGAGCTCGTCGAATAACAGCCGCGCCGAGATGGGGGCGCTACCGTCGAGCTGATTGCTGGCGAGCAGTTCGGAAGCAGCCTGAAGGGCGCGCTTGCGCGACGGCGCGGCGAGCGCGGCGCGGGTGCGTTGGCTGGTTAGGATGGTGCCGATATCCACTGTTGTGCCGATGCTGCGCTCAGCGGGTGCGTTGGTGGTGTCGGTCCACCAGCTTTTCCTTGTGCTTGAGGATTTGCCGGTCCAGCCGATCGGTGAGCTTGTCGATAGCGGCATACAGGTCGTCGCAGTCTGACTCCGCAAACAGCTCCGCGCCGCTGATGTGTATTGTGGCTTCGGCCCTATGTTGCAGCTTCTCGACGCTGAGTACGACGTGGGTGTTGGTGATGTGGTCGTAATGCCGTTCCAGTTTCTGCAGCTTTTCGGTTACGTAATCTCGCAGGGGCTCTGTGACGGTCAGGTGGTGGCCAGTAATACTCAGCTGCATCGTCGCTCTCTATCTATGTTGTGGGTGGTTGTCAGACGAGGCGCTTGCGTTCGTTGGAAGGTGGGATCGCAAGCGACTCCCGATACTTGGCTACGGTCCGTCGGGCAATCTGTATGTTCTGTTCCTTCAGTATCGTAGCGATCTTGCTGTCACTCAACGGTTTTCTAGGATTTTCCCCGGCGGTAAGCTTTTTGATCAGGGCACGGATGGCTGTGCTGGACACCTCGCCGCCGGAGTTGGTGGAGACGCGACTGGAAAAGAAGTGTTTCAGCTCGAACACGCCCCGGGGCGTGTGCATGTATTTGCGGCTGGTGACCCGTGAGATGGTGGACTCGTGCATGTCTACCGCTTCGGCAATGTCGTGCAGAACGAGAGGCTTCATGGCCTCTTCGCCGTATTCTAGAAATCCCCGCTGAATCTCTACGATTCGAGTGGCTACCTTGAGCAGTGTTTCGTTGCGGTTCGTGAGGCTTTTCAGAAACCACCTGGCTTCCTGCAGGTTTTCTTTCAGGAAGGCGTTGTCCGCGCTGTTGTCTGCGCGCTTCACCAATCGGGCATAGATGGGGTTGATGCGCAGGTTGGGCGTGGCGTCCCGATTCAGCTCCACGTGCCACCTTCCGTTGACCTTGGTGACGATGACGTCGGGGACGATGTACTCGGTTTGCGCGGGCGAGATGGCCGCGCCCGGCCTGGGATTCATGGACTGGATTAAGGCCACCACGCTGGCGAGCTGGCTCTCGTCGAGTGTGGTCTTGCGCATCAGTGTGGCGAAGTCCTTCGCCGCTAGCAGGTCCAGATGGTTCCTGGCAACCTCTATGGCTCGCTCGCGCCACGGGATGTCGTCGCGCAATGTCGCCAGCTGCAGGCATAAGCACTCAGAAAGGTCTCGGGCCGCTACGCCCACGGGATCGAATTGCTGCACACGGGCGAGAACGGCGGCCACGTCCGCGGGATCCACCTGCTGGGTTGCGTCGCCGATGTTCAGGCTGGCGACCAGTGCCTCCAGATCCAGCGTGAGCATGCCATCGCTGTCGATGGCGTCAATGATGGTGGTGGCGATGGCGCGATCAGTGGGTGCCATGGGGGTGAGATTGAGTTGCCACAACAGGTGCTCTTGCAGCGTTTCGCCGGATGTGGCGGTCTGCTCGAAGTCCCAGTCATTGCTCTCGCTGACGGGTGTGGGTGCCGGTATGCCTTGGTAAATGTCGTCCCAATCGGTGTCTACGGGAAGGTCTTTGGGTATCGGTTGGTCTATGTGTTCGTTTACCGATGCAATGTTCTCGTCCGTGCTGGCCGACTCGTTCGACGCTTCGGTGGGCCCGATATCCGGCTCCTCTTGGGTGGTTTCTTCCTCATCCAGCTCCAGCATGGGGTTTTCTGCCAGGACTTCCTGAATTTCCTGATGCAGATCCAGGCTGGAGAGCTGCAGCAAGCGGATGGCCTGCTGCAGCTGCGGGGTCATGGTGACCTGTTGGCCGAGCTTTAGCGATAGTGACTGTTTCATGCGAACAGGGCTTGCTTCATACGATTTGCGCTTAGCAATACGCGCTGGCTGGCGCTCCAACCGCAGTCCCACCGCGTGGTGTCGCTAATGGCTCTTAACATACCCGCTCGTGGCGTGGTGCGCTATGAGGGGTTCTCCGTGGTAGGTCAGATGCCGCGGGTCTATAGAGAGAATCCTTCCCCCAGGTAGACGTTTTTTACTTGCTCATCGTCCAGTATGGCCCTGGGGTCGCCCTCTGCCATGATGTGTCCCTCATGGACGATGTAGGCCCTGTCGCAAATGTCCAGGGTATCGCGCACGTTGTGGTCGGTGATCAGCACGCCGATTCCGCGGTTGGCCAGATCACGAATTTCCTCTTTGATGTCTCCCACAGAAATAGGATCGACACCGGCGAAGGGCTCGTCCAACAGCATGAAGCTGGGTTCCATGGCCAGCGCCCGAGCGATTTCCAGGCGTCGGCGTTCTCCACCGGACAGACGCTCGCCGAGAGATTCGCGGACACCGCCGAGGTGAAATTCGTCCAGTAGTTGCTCGAGCAGTTCTTTACGCGTACTTCGATTCAGGTCGCGGCGCAGCTCCAGGATGGCGCGCAGGTTGTTCTCTGTTGTGAGCTTGCGGAACACACTGGCTTCCTGGGGGAGATAGCCGATTCCGGCTCGTGCGCGCTGGTGCATGGCCGTGTCGGTCAGGCGCTCGCCATCGAGAAAGATGTTGCCGCCGTCGGCGCGGATCAGTCCCACGATCATATAGAAGCAGGTGGTCTTGCCAGCGCCGTTGGGACCCAGCAGTCCGATGATCTCTCCACTGGAAACCCGCAGGCTCACATCTTCCACTGCGAGCTTGTTACGGTATTGCTTGCGCAGGGCGCGCGCTTCCAGTGTTGTCATCTTGGTCGTGAGTCGCTAATCGGTGCGCGGAGCGGGCTGCAGAATCATGCGCACCGGCCCGCCGGACTCGGACTTGGCGTCTACTTTTCCGGCGACGATGTCGTATTTGATCAGATCACCGGTAATTTCGTTCCCTTCCTGGGAAAGATAGGCATTGCCCATGAGGTCCAGGCGCTCTTCCTGGGTGTGGTAGATGATGGTGGAGGATCTGGCGCGCACGTTTTCGTCGTCCCCTTCGACCTGCTGCTGGTAGTACGCGGGCGCACCGGTGGCGATGATTTTTACCACCTTCTGATCCCGGTACTCTACTCGCATTTCGTCCGCAATCACACGAAGCGATCCCTGGTCGACCTGGACTTCGCCGCGATAGATCACCAGTTGCTGATCCTGATCGATCTCGGCGTTGTTGGCGCGGATGTGGATGGGTTGGTCGGCGTCGTTGGTGAGTGCGTGGCTTGCGGCGGCCACAACCAGCAGGCTACTTAAATTGACCCGGAAGAACGATCGTGTGAACGCGCTGAGACGCTGTGGAAGAGAGGTTGAGCAAACCATGCTGCAAGTCGCCTTTTAGCCCTATGGCCTTTGTTCTGCCCACGTCGGTGTCGATCATAACATCTTGGTTTGTCTCGGCGAACTGGCGGTCAGGATACAGGTACAGCGACTCCGAGCGCAGGCGCAACCGGCGCCCGTCGTCATAGCGTTGCAGCAGCTCCACGTTCTCGCGCAGAAAGACCACCTCTTCGGCCGTCGGGGCACCCTGCGGCTGGCGGATGTAGCCGTAATCGGAGCTGATCTCCCACGGCGGCGCGGAAGGGTTGTAGAGGGCCAGTTCGGGGGACGATAGCCTGGTCATACGGTCGTTCTCGAAGTGCCGGATCTGGGCGGACGCCAGCTTATATTTGATGCCGCCGTCGCCTTTGAATTGCGTAATCAATGCATCGCGCATGTACAGATCAGGCTCGCCCTCGAGCTCTTCGGGGAGCGTCTGCTCGGAGTGAGTAGTTGGGCGCAAGGCCACCACTGCCACCATGGCGATGACCAGCGCGCTTACGGTCACCCCAAGCGCGATGGCGGCGCGGCTGTAGCGTGTCAAACGTGGGGCCACTTGTCCTGAGCGGTCAGCACCAGGGTGCAGACTTCTCCCGCGGCTCCCTCGCCCCCCGGTGTTATGGTGACGTAGTCCGCAGCCCTTCGTACCGCGCTTTGCGCGTCGGCGACCGCGATGGCAAGCCCAACCGCTCCTAACAGGGGCAGGTCTGGCAGATCGTCGCCCACATGGGCGGTGCCGGCTGCTTCCACTCCGGTTTTGCCGGAGAGGTCGGCCAGGGCGGCCAGCTTGTCGCCCGCATTCTGATAAACATGACGGATACCGAGTTCGTTGGCGCGCCGGGATACCGCCGGTGAGCTTCGCCCGGAAATCAGCGCCACATGGATGCCCGAGTCTACGAGCAGCTTGATGGCGGCGCCGTCTCGAGCGTGGAAGGATTTGATCTCCTCGCCGGCGCTGGTGTAGTGCAGCTTGCCGTCGGTGAGCACCCCATCCACGTCGAACGTGACCAGCCGGATGGTTGCGGCGCGCGTGAGAATGTCTTGAGGAAATGCCATCTGCTGGCTATAGCGCTTGCTGCACCAGAAGCATGTTGTAGCCGATCCATGCGCTGAGCATCACCGCGCCTTCGAATCGCGTGATGTACTGCCGGGAGTTTACCGCGTAGGCGAACAGGGCCAGCATCAGGGTGAGGGCCAGCATCATGCCGCAGTCGCGCCAGAGAGAGACGCTTTCGATATAGGTGGTGTTTACCAGACCCGGCACGCAAAGCACCGCCAGAATGTTGAGGATGTTGGAGCCCACCACGTTGCCGATGGCGATGTCCGTATGGCCCTTCAGCGCGGACCCCACGGTTGCCGCCAGTTCGGGCAGGCTGGTGCCGATGGCGACGATGGTCAGGCCGATGATGATGTCGTTGACTCCGAGCCGGTCGGCGATGGTGCTGGCTGCCCACACCAGCAGTTCGGCGCTGGCCAACAGCACGGCAAGGCCCACCACCAGCCAGGTTGCCGCTTGCCCGGTGGTCATCTGCGGGATTTCCTCGAGCTCGTTGGCGAGGTTGTGGTGGATTTCGTCGGTGGCGCGTTCCCGGTTGGTGACCAGTCGATAGAAAATGGCGCCAAGGGCCGACAGCAGCAGCAGTCCGTCGAACGCAGACAGTTCCAGATCGAACAGCAGCAGCAGCGCGCCCACGGTGGCTCCGATCAGCCAGGGCAGCTCTTTTCGCAGCACGGCTTGAGAGAAGGGCAACGGTGCGATGAGCGCGGTCACGCCGAGCACCAGGCCGATATTGGCGATGTTGGAGCCGATGGCGTTACCTACTGCCAGCAGCGGGTTGTCTTCCAGGGCGGCGGCCAGGGCAACGAGTATCTCGGGAGCCGAGGTGCCTACGGATACGATGGTCAGACCAATCAGCATCTTGGAGACGCCTAGATTGGTGGCCGTGCTTGCCGCGCCGGCAAGAAATCGGTCTGCGCTCCAAATCAGCGCGATGAAGCCTGCGATCAGCGCTGCGACGGGAACCCAGATGTGTGTTGAACTAGCCAAGAGTGGCACTTTAGTCGGATATGCGGCGCCAGCCAACTTGATTGCCTGGGTGGCATTTGCCGGTGGTATAGTGCGCCCGGTTTGAATCACGCCTGCCTATGCCCGTGGAAAACCTGATAGAAATCGAAGGCCTGCGATTCAAGCGCGGTGATCGCGTGATCTTTGACGGGCTGGATATGGTGGTGCCGGCCGGGCAGATAACCGCCATTATGGGCCCGAGTGGTAGCGGCAAAACCACGCTGCTGCGCATTGTGGGTGGCCAGCTTCGGCCGGACAGCGGCAGCGTGCGAGTTGCCGGTAAGGATGTCTGTCGCATGGGGCGATCCGAGCTGTTCGAATTGCGCAAGAACATCGGCATGCTGTTTCAATCGTCGGCGTTGTTCACTGATCTCAACGTTTTCGAGAACGTGGCGTTTCCGCTGCGCGTGCACACCGACCTGCCGGAAGACGCCATTCGCGATCTGGTGCTGATGAAGCTGAACGCGGTCGGGCTGCGGGGTGCCCGAGACCTGGAACCGAGTCAGCTGTCCGGCGGCATGTCGCGTCGGGTGGCGCTGGCGCGTGCCATCGCGCTGGATCCCCGGCTGCTCATGTACGACGAGCCGTTCACCGGCCAGGACCCGATCGCGTTGGGTGTTCTGTTGAGCCTGATCAAGAATCTCAATCAGGCGCTCGGCACCACCAGCATGGTTGTCTCTCACGACGTGCGCGAGACCCTGAGCATCGCCCACTATGTGTATGTGATCGCAGATGGGGTGGTCATCGGCGAGGGCTCTCCGGACAGCGTGGCGTCCAACCCCTCGCCTCGGATCCAGCAGTTCATCAACGGCTCCCCGGATGGGCCCGTTCCGTTTCATTATCCAGCCGAAGATTTCGTCTACGACCTGATGGGGGAGTCGAACGGGTGATCCGGTTCATGCGCAGCGTGGGCGCCCAGGCGTTGGAGCGTCTAGCGAGCCTGGGTCGTGCCACTGTGATGTGGGGCACCGCCATGTGGGGTCTACCCGGTCCGGGCGATTTTACCCTGATGCTCAAGCAGATCTACCACGTTGGCGTGCTCTCGCTCATCATCATCGTCCTGTCGGCCTTCTCCATCGGTGCTGTGATCGCTCTGCAGTTTCACACCCAGCTGTCGCGCTTTGGCGCCGAAGACGCTGTGGGCCTGGGCCTTGCGCTGACCCTGCTGAGAGAATTGGGGCCCGTGGTTACCGCGCTCTTGTTTGCCGGTCGGGCGGGTTCGGCCATCACCGCCGAGATCGGCCTGATGAAGGCCACCGAACAGCTGTCGAGCATGGAGATGATGGGCGTGGACCCGCTGCACCGAATCGTCGCGCCGCGACTCTGGGCGGGGATCATCAGCATGCCCTTGCTCACGGCCGTGTTCAATGTGGTGGCAATCTACGGCGGCGTCATTGTTGCCGTTGAATGGCTCGGCTCGGATCCGGGTGCCTTCTGGTCCGGCATGCGCGATGCCGTCGAATTGTGGGAAGACGTTGGCAAGGGTATGTTAAAGAGCGTGGCGTTCGCCGTTGTGGTGACCTGGATTGCCGTATTTCAGGGCTACGATACCGAACCTACGGCTGAGGGCATAGGGCTTGCCACCACGCGCACGGTTGTCATCTCGTCGGTTGTCGTGCTGGCCATGGATTTCCTGCTGACACTAAGCATGTATGGAGATTTCTAAATGCAGATGCGAACCATAGAAATCAGCGTTGGCGCTTTTGTTCTGGCCGGAATGCTCGCACTGGTTTTTCTTGCGGTAAAGGTGAGCGGCATCAGCCTCAGCGAGGATCGAGGGGGCTACATCATCAAGGCGCGCTTCGACGATGTGTCCGGGCTGCGACTGCGCTCCAAGGTCACGATGGCGGGTGTCACCATTGGTCGAGTGTCGGGCATCGACGTCGATATGCTGCGTGGTGACGCCGAGGTCACCATGGAGATAGATGGTGAGGAAGGCGGGCTGACCTTGGATACCGGTGCGAAAATACTCACTGAGGGCGTGTTGGGTGCCCGATACGTCAGCCTGGTGCCCGGTGCGGATCCGGATACGCTGCGTGATGGGGACTACATCCTGGATGAATTCACTCAGGGAGCCTTCGTTCTCGAGAACCTGATCGGTGACATCGTTACGCGGTTGGGGGCATCGTAGTGAACATTTTGCCTAGAGGTTGTGTTGTGTTTGGTCTGGTGGTGCTGGCCGGATTAGCGGTGGCGGAAGGTGCGCCACCATCGGCGGAAGAAGTGGTCCAGCAGGTGTCGGATGATCTGCTGCAGTTAATCGATGATTCGCGCACGTACGCCAAGGACGATCCAGAGCGCTTCTTCACAGAGGTCGAGGCGCTGCTTGCACCTGCCCTTGATTTCGCAGGATTTGCGCGCGGAGTGATGGCGGTGCATTACAGAAGCGCAAGCGAAGTGCAGAGGGAGCGATTCGTGGAGACTTTCAAGTGGGGTCTGGTACGCACCTTCTCCATGTCTTTTACCGAGTTCAAGGATGGTGAGCTGCTGATGGTGCCAGACGATCGCCCTGCGCAGCGCGAGGGCCGCAAGAACGTCAAGATGGAGATTCGCCTCGGCTCTGGCGAGGTCTACCCCGTCACCTTCAGCATGCGGCGGGGCAGAGACGGCGTGTGGCGGCTTCTCAACATTATCGTCAACGGCATCAATGTCGGGCTTACCTACAGGAGTCAGTTCGACAGTGCGGTTCGAGACCAGAAGTATGGGGGCGATCTGGACAAGGTGATCGACGCCTGGGCGCAAGTGCTGGCCAAGGAAGCCGAGCAGCGTGAGGAAGCGGTGGTCACGGAATCTTGAGCCAAGACGCTTTTCAGGTGCCGGCTACCGTTGATTTCGACACCCTCTCCGGCTTGCGCGCCAAGGGTGAGGCGTTCATGGCGGATCGGTCCGATGTGGAGTTCGACCTGTCGGCAATCAGCGAGTGCAACAGCGCGGCAGTAGCATTGCTGATGTCCTGGTACCGATTTGCCCACGCACAGGGAAAATCGATCGTTTATACTCACGCCGCTTCGGACCTGGTCAACATCGTCCAGGTATCCGGTCTAGACGACGTGTTGCCGCTTCATACCGACGATTAGCAAGCTATACCGCTGTGGACGAAGACATCATTGCCAGCCTCCGTGAGGGGCTCTCTTCCCAGGCTGACGATCTGGACATTCAAGTCGAGGTCGATGGCAACCGTGCCTTGATCAGAGTGGTGAGCTCGCTGTTCGACGGGATGAGCAGGGTGAGGAAGCAACAAACGGTTTACGCATGTATTGACTCCTTTATAGCGGATGGCCGCATACACGCGGTGACCATCCAAGCTTCCGCTCCTGCCGAGGCCTAGTCTCCACAGTGGACAAACTAATCATCACCGGCGGCCGGCGGCTCGACGGCACGCTGAGGATTTCCGGCGCGAAAAACTCCGCCCTGCCGATTCTCGCCGGCACGCTGCTGGCGGAAGACACCGTGACGCTCAGCGGTGTTCCGCACCTGCGCGATGTGACTACCATGATCGGGCTGCTGAGCGCCATGGGCGCCGATATCGTGGTGGACGAGAAGATGCGGGTGCAGGTCTCTTCCAGCGCCCTGGATCAGCTCGAGGCTCCCTACGAACTGGTGAAGACCATGCGTGCCTCGTTCGTTGTGTTTGGACCGCTGCTGGCTCGGCACGGTCGGGCGCGGGTGTCGCTGCCAGGTGGCTGCGCCATCGGGGCAAGGCCCGTAGACCAGCACCTGAAGGGCTTGGAGGCGCTCGGGGCGACGATTTCCGTTGAGGATGGGTACGTGAACGGTGAGGTGTCGGGCCGCTTGCGCGGCAGCGATTTCGAGTTCGATCTGGTCACCGTTGGCGGCACTCAGAACCTGCTAATGGCGGCGACCCTGGCCCAGGGCACGACGCGTTTGCGCAACTGCGCCTGCGAGCCCGAAATCGTGGATTTGGGAAACTTTTTCATCGCCATGGGGGCCAAGATAAAGGGTCTGGGCACGCCCAACATCGAGGTGGAGGGTGTCGAGAGGCTGTCTGGCTGCAGCTATGAGATCATGCCCGACCGGGTGGAGACGGGCACCTATCTGATCGCTGCGGCCGCTTCCCGCGGTCGGGTGAAGCTGGTGCGTACCGACCCCCAGGCACTGATAGCCGTGATCGACAAGCTCATCGAAAGCGGCGCCGAGATCCGTTGCGGCGAGGACTGGATAGAACTGGACATGCACGGCAAGCGGCCTAAGGCCGTGGACATCGACACGGCGCCCTATCCGGGCTTTCCTACTGACATGCAGGCCCAGTACCTGGCCATGAATGCGGTCGCGGAAGGATCCAGCACAGTTACTGAAACCATCTTCGAAAACCGCTTCATGCACGTGCAGGAGCTATCCCGGTTAGGTGCGAAGATCGACCTGCTCGGACCGTCCCAGGTCAACGTGCACGGCGTGTCCAGGCTGACTGGTGCGCCGGTGATGGCTACCGACCTGCGCGCGTCGTTTTCGCTGGTAGTGGCGGCGCTGGTGGCCCAGGGCGAAACGCGCATCGACCGCATTTACCATATCGACCGCGGCTACGAGACCATCGAAGAGAAGCTGCGGCAGTTGGGCGCCGACGTGCGTCGCGTCTCTGGTTGACGTGAGTGGCCTGGAGATCCCCATGAGACTGAACGTATGCAGGCTATTGGCAACGAGAGACGAGGTGCGTCCATGCCTGTGAGTGTGAGCCGCCTCGCCACCCGTGACGATGATTTCGATACGGCGTTGGGCGAATTGTTACGATGGGAGGAAGCGCTAGACGCTCAAGTCGACCGCGTAGTGGCGGAGATCATCCGTGATGTCCGATCCGGCGGTGATCAGGTGCTGCTGGCACTCACCGAGCGGTTCGATGGTTTGAAGGTGGACGACTCTGGGGGTCTGCGAATCGGTGCATCGGAGCTGGAAGCTGCGTACAAGGCGCTGCCCGACGCCGAGCGGGAAGCTTTGACGCTTGCCGCTGAGCGTATTCGCAGCTATCACGAGCATCAGCGCCAGGATGGCTTCGAGTACGCAGACGATCTCGGCAATCGCCTGGGACAGCGGGTTGTTCCCCTGGAGCGGGTTGGTGTTTACGTGCCGGGCGGCCAGGCGGCTTATCCCTCCACGGTCCTGATGACAGTGATTCCGGCTCGCGTGGCTGGGGTGGACGAGGTGATCATGGTGGTGCCCACGCCGGCGGGCGAGCGTTCGCGGTTGGTGCTGGGCGCGGCTCATCTGGCTGGCGTGGATGCGGTTTTTACTGTTGGCGGAGCCCAGGCGATTGCGGCACTGGCATATGGAACCGAGACCATCCCTAAAGTGGACAAGATCGTGGGCCCGGGCGGTACCTATGTGGCGGCGGCGAAACGGATGGTCTTCGGTGCAGTGGGCATTGATGTCATCGCCGGTCCCAGCGAGGTGCTCATTGTGGCGGATGGCACGGCGCCAGCCCACTGGATGGCGCTGGATCTGTTCTCGCAAGCCGAGCACGACCCGGCCGCTCAGGCGTTGTTGATTTCTCCGAGTGGGAAATATTTAGATGAAGTCGCTGCGTCAATGGACGCCTTGTTGGAAGGTATGGCGCGTACTGAGACCATTGCTGAGTCTTTGTCCCGGCGTGGTGCCCTGATCCAGGCCGACGATCTGCAGCAGTGCATCGAGATCGCCAACCGCATCGCTCCAGAGCACCTGGAACTGGCGGTGGCCGATCCCCGGGCATTGCTCGAAGGCGTTCGAAATGCTGGAGCGGTGTTTCTTGGAGCGCGCTCTGCGGAGGTGGTCGGAGACTACAGCGCTGGGCCCAGCCACGTGCTGCCTACCTTCGGCACCGCGCGATTCTCGTCGCCGCTGGGTGTTTACGACTTCGTCAAGCGTAGCTCGGTGATCGAACTCAGCGAGTCGGGCAGCAGCGAGCTGGCGCGCCCCTCTGCACTGCTGGCTCGGGGTGAAGGCCTAGAAGCTCACGCGCGTGCAGCGGAGGTGCGCATAGAGGGGTTCGGCCACAACGACTGATGGCGTGAGGTTACTCCCGGGGAGGGCGCGTGCCTGCCGTGGCAACCAGAACCAGTTGTTCATCGTTGCGCTGAATGCTCAGGGAAAGCTTGCTGCCCGGGGCGGTGCGCGCAATCTGTCGGGTTACCATGGTGGGGCTGGCGGCCGGCCGGCCGTCGATGGCCAGTATCAGGTCGCCGGGCAGCAGGCCAGCCGCGTGCGCCGGCCCGCTGGGCTCGACACCGGCGACCTCAAGGCCCATCCCCGCTCCGCGGTAGTTCGCCAGCGCTGCGCCCAGGTAGCCTCGGGTGACGCGGCCGGTAGCCACGATCTCCTCGAGGATGCTCATGGCCAGCTTTACTGGCACGGCAAAACCGATGCCTTCGGCACCTCCCGAGCGGCTGAATATCAGCGTGTTGATGCCTACCAGCCGGCCGGCGACGTCTATCAGCGCACCGCCTGAATTGCCCGGGTTGATGGCAGCGTCGGTCTGCAGGAAGTCGTCGTAAAGACTGCTGATACCGGCGCGGCCCTTGGCACTGATGATGCCACTAGATACCGTCTGCCCAATACCGAAAGGGTTGCCGATGGCCAGCACCAGGTCGCCCACCTCCAGATCGTCCGATGAGCCCATGGGTATGGCCGTTAGGCCGCGAACCTGCACCCGGATCACTGCCAGATCGGTTTCTGGGTCGCTGCCCACCACCGTAGCAGTGGTGGCCTGCCCATCCGCAAACGCCACCAGAATTTCATCCGCGCCGGCGATCACATGGTTGTTGGTGAGGACGTAACCGTCTTTGCGCACGATCACACCCGACCCGAGAGAGCTTTGGGTGTGGTCACGACCGTAACTGGAAAAACGTTCGCACCACTCGCGAAAACGCGGAATTTCGCAGACGGGCGGCTGCACCACTTTGGTGGAGTAGATATTGACCACCGACGGTGCGGCCCGTTTGACCGCTTCTGCATAGCCCGGCTTGCCTTCCGGGGTGGGGCGCAGGCCCGCCACTATGACCAGCAGGCCGACTAGGGCGCCCACTGCGGCTGGCACGAGGATGTACCGGATGAGCTGCTGCATGGGGCGCGACGTTAGCAGAAAACCGGTGGCCCGGAGCGCTTTTCGCGGTGCCGGTGGCAAGCGCTTACTTGTTTGCACGGTTCGGCGGGCTGCGGCTAAAGTGCGACAGATGTCGCCACAACAACGATACGAACAGCTTCTGCGCGGTGAAGGGTTCTCCGATGACCCTGCACAGCGTCGAACAATGACGCTGCTTGATGATCTGTATCACCGCCTGCGCGCCCGGCGCCACCGCGGTTGGTTGGCGCGCCTGCCCTGGCGGCGCCCGGCAGCCTTGCAGGGGCTGTACCTGTGGGGCGGCGTGGGCCGCGGTAAGACTCTCCTCATGGACACTTTTTATGAATGTTTGCCGGCGAACAACCGACTGCGCTTGCACTTCCACCGGTTCATGCAGCGCGTGCACCGCGATTTAAAGGGTTTGGCGGGGACCTCCAATCCCCTTGACGCGGTGGCGGCGCGTTTCGCGGACGAGTCCGATGTGTTGTGTTTCGATGAGTTTTTCGTATCGGATATCGGTGATGCGATGATTCTGGCGGAGCTGCTCGAAGGCCTGTTCTCCCGTGGGGTGACCCTCGTGGCCACCTCCAACGTGGCGCCTCGGGGTTTGTATGAAAATGGCCTTCAGCGCGCGCGCTTCCTGCCCGCCATCGATCTGATCGAGCAGAACACCCTGGTCCACGAACTGGACGCTGGGGTCGATTACCGGTTGCGGGTGCTCGAGCGTGCGGAGATTTACCACTGGCCGCTGGACGAAGGGGCCATGGACACCCTGGCGCGCAGTTTCGACGCTCTTGCGGTGGAGCCCCCGGAGCGAGACGTGGCGCTGGAGATCGAGGGCCGTGAGATCAGCGCCCGCCAGGTGGCTGAAGATGTGGCCTGGTTCGACTTTGCCGAGATTTGCGAGGGGCCACGCAGCCAGAATGACTACATCGAGCTAGCTCGCATCTTTCATGCGGTGCTGGTCAGCGGCGTGCCCGTGTTCACGTGGCGTAACGAGGACGCGGCGAGGCGCTTCATCAGCCTGGTCGACGAGTTCTACGATCACGACGTGAAGCTCATCTTGTCGGCCCAGGCCGATGTGCCGGCGCTGTATCAGGGCGAGCGTCTACGCTTCGAGTTCGAACGCACCGCGAGCCGGTTGCTGGAGATGCAATCTCACGACTATCTGGCCCGCTCCCACCGGGCCTGAGGCCGGCAAAGGGCGCTGCAGCGGCGGTTGTAATGGTTAGGTCGCTTCGCTACCATTCGCGCTCCCAAAATCCCGGCCAGTGCGTACTACAAAAATGAAAACCGTGAGCGTGCGAGCGCAAGACGTGCAGAGAAGCTGGCTGGTTGTCGACGCGGATGGCCGGACCCTGGGCCGTTTGGCAACGGAAATTGCCCGCCGACTGCGCGGCAAACACAAGCCTGAATACACCCCCCACGTGGATACCGGCGATTACATCATCGTCGTCAATGCGGAAAAGGTGCGGGTGACCGGGAACAAGACCGCGGACAAGATGTACTACCGGCACAGTGGTTATCCGGGGGGTATCAAATCGATCAGCTTCGAGCATCTGCGTGAAAAGCATCCGGAGCGAATTATCGAAAAAGCGGTGAAAGGGATGCTGCCGCGCAATCCGCTGGGGCGCGCTATGTTCAAAAAGCTCAAGGTCTACGCCGGAGCGGAACACCCTCATAGCGCCCAACAGCCGCAACCTCTGGAGATATAGTCACATGGCGCAGACCTACGGCACCGGTCGCCGCAAAACGTCCACGGCGCGTGTTTTTCTGGCCGCCGGAGACGGCAAGATTTCGGTGAACAACCAGCCTCTCGATGAGTATTTCGGCCGCGAGACCGCCCGCATGATTGTCCGCCAGCCTCTGGATGTGGCTGAGTTGGCAGACAAACTGGATGTGAAGGTGACGGTGTGTGGTGGTGGAAACTCCGGTCAGGCCGGCGCCATCCGGCACGGTATAGCGCGAGCCCTGGTAGAGCACGATGAGTCGCTGCGGCTTTCCATGCGTCGAGCCGGGTTCCTGACCCGTGACGCACGCGCGGTAGAGCGCAAGAAAGTGGGATTGCACAAAGCCCGCAAGCGTCCTCAATACTCCAAGCGATAGATTTGGTGTGCGCCACGGCGCGTCAAACCGTGGTTCGGAACGGGCTGGCGCGGGGCCTATGTTAAACTTCGCGGTTTGTTGACAGATTGTTGGGGGCGAGCTTTGAGCTCTACGCAGAGTGCGGACGCGGGCGCGATTCCAGAATCGCTGGACCCCGAAGCGGTAAATAAAGAACGACGTTATTTTCTCATAGGTGCCTCTCTGGTTACCGGCGCAATCGGCGCCGGGTTTGCCGCGGTACCCTTCGTCCGCTCCTGGGCGCCCAGTGCCAAAGCGCGGGCCGCCGGCGCACCGGTGACCGTGGATATCAGCAAACTTCGCCCGGGTGAGATGTTGGGCCCCACGCCGGCGTGGCGTGGCAAGCCGGTGTTCGTGGTCTCCCGAGACGAGGCCGCGGTTGCGAGGCTGCAGCAGAACGGCGATTCCCTGGCGGATCCGCTGTCGGAAAACACCGAAATGCAGCCGGATTACGCTCAGAACTCCTGGCGCGCGCGACGCCCCGAGTTGGGTATCTACCTGGGGCTGTGCACGCACCTGGGCTGCTCACCCAAGTATCACGGGGAGATCAAGCCGGAGCCATTCGATCCCAATTGGCAAGGCGGCTTTTTCTGCCCCTGCCATGGATCTCGATTCGATCTCGCCGGCAGGGTGGCCTCCGGTCTCCCGGCGCCGGACAACCTGGAGGTTCCACCACACTATTACGCCAGCGATACCATAGTGGTGATAGGCCTGGACGAGGAGGCTGCCTGATGTCGGAGTCGCAAACCTCTTCAAAGCTCGCTCAAACCTGGACCGGTTTTGTGGGATGGGTAGACGAGCGCTTTCCGCTCACGGAAACGTTCGAATACCACATGTCCAAGTACTACGCGCCGAAGAACTTCAACTTCTGGTACGTGTTCGGTGTGCTCTCCATCGTGGTGCTGGTGATGCAGCTGCTTACCGGTATCTGGCTGACCATGAACTACGTGCCCAGCGGCGAGGCGGCATTCGCATCGGTGGAATACATCATGCGCGAAGTGGAGTACGGGTGGCTGCTGCGCTATCTCCATTCCACCGGCGCTTCGGCCTTTTTCGTGGTTGTATACCTGCATATGTTCCGCGGCCTGATGTACGGCTCGTATCGCAAGCCGCGTGAGCTGTTGTGGTTAATCGGCATGGCGATCTTCGTGTGTCTCATGGCCGAAGGCTTCTTCGGCTACCTGCTGCCCTGGGGCAATATGTCCTATTGGGGCGCCCAGGTGATCGTTTCTCTGGTTGGCGCCATTCCGCTGATCGGTCCGGATCTCATGGAGTGGGTGCGCGGTGACTTCCTCATGTCCGGGATCACCCTGAACCGATTTTTTGCGCTGCATGTGGTGGCGCTGCCACTGGTGCTGGTGATGCTGGTGTTCGTGCATATAGTCGCGCTTCACCACGTGGGGTCGAACAATCCCGACGGAATCGAGATCAAGCAGAACAAGGATGCCAATGGCATTCCCCGTGACGGCATTCCGTTTCACCCGCACTACACCATTGGCCACGATCTGCCGGCTGTGGTGATCTTTCTGTTCGTCTTCTGCGCCGTGGTGTTCTACGCACCTGAAATGGGCGGGTACTTCCTCGAGAAGCCGAACTTCGAAGAAGCCAATCCGCTCAAAACCCCCGAGCACATCGCGCCGGTGTGGTACTACACCCCCTACTACGCCATGTTGCGGGCAACCACATACCCGTTCCTGGGCATCGCCGCCAAGTTCTGGGGATTGGTCGTTATGGCTGGCGCCATCGTATTGCCGGCGGTATTGCCATGGCTCGACCGGAGTCCGGTGAGGTCCATCCGCTACAAGGGCATGTATTCCAAGGTGATGCTGGCCATCCTCGTGTTCAGCTTTTTCATTCTGGGCTATCTGGGCACCATTCCACCGTCGCCCGAAGCTACGCTTCTGGCGCAGGTCTGCACTATTCTGTATTTCGCCTACTTCGTGCTCATGCCATGGTATACGCGGGTGGAGCAGTGCAAACCGGTGCCCGAGCGGGTGACCGGCGGCCACGGTGCCAAGGCGAAACTTAGCGAGGCGGGGGAGGCATCATCGTGAAGGCGCGTACCCTGGGTAGTGCTGTGCTGGCATTTTTCCTGTCCGTGGGCGGTGTTTGGGCTGCGGAATCCAACTGGCCCATGCAGCCCATGGATCCGGAGCTTGAAAACCTCCCCTCTCTGCAGAATGGCTTCAAGCTCTACGTGAACTATTGCATCGGCTGCCACTCCCTGCAGTACCAGCGCTATGAACGTACTGCGGATGATCTTGGCATCCCGCATGAGGTGGCGCTGGAAAACTTGGTATTTACGGATCAGAAGATTGGTGACCTGATGACGTCGGCCATGGATCCGGAGAAGGCCAAGCAATGGTTTGGCGCGCCCCCGCCCGACCTCACCATGGTGACGCGCGTGCGCTCGCCCGAGTGGTTGTTCAACTACCTGAAGACCTTCTACCTGGATGACACGCGCCCCTTTGGGGTGAACAACGGCGTGTTCGCGAACGTTGGCATGCCCAACGTGCTCATGCACCTGCAGGGTGTTCAGGAATTGCAGTGCGACGCAGGGGAGGAAACCTGCACCAACCTGGTGGTTCGAGCGGGCACAGGTTCGCTTTCTGAGGAGGAATTCGACACGGCCCTCTTTGATCTGACCAACTTCCTGCATTACGTGGCAGAGCCGGATAGATTGACTCGTCAACGCCTGGGCGTTTGGGTTCTGCTGTTCCTTGCCGTGCTGTTTGTCGTCACCAATCTGCTGGCCCGAGAGTATCAAAAAGAGGTCAAGCACTGACCCGACGTTTAAGGGCCCCTCCGGGTCCATAAGGTAGCCCTATGAGCAGCGTAGTTACAAAGCGATCGTCCATGACCCTGTTTTCCGATGCTCGCGATCATTATTCGCATCGCGTACGCATGGTGCTGGCGGAAAAGGGCGTGACCGTGGACATCATCGATGTGGACCCGAGCCACAAGCCCGAAGACCTCGCGGAGATCAATCCCTACAACAGTTTGCCCACTCTGTTGGACCGTGATCTGGTGCTCTACGAGGCCAACGTGATCATGGAGTACCTGGACGAGCGGTTTCCACATCCCCCTCTGTTGCCTGTGTATCCTGTGCAGCGCGCGCTGTCGCGGCTGTGGATTACGCGCGTGGAGAAGGAGTGGAGCGGCCGCCTGGATGTGCTCATGGCGGGCAAGGGGCGCGAGACGGTGATCACCCGCGCACGTAAGGAGCTTCGTGAGAGCGTGATCAGCATCGCGCCCATCTTCAGCGAAAAACCCTTCTTCATGAACGAGGAGTTCACCCTGGTGGACTGCTGTGTGACGCCCATTCTGTGGCGATTGAAGCATGCGGGGATTTCACTGCCAGAACGGTCCACCCGGCCGCTGCAGAAATACATGCAGACGATGTTTGAACGCGAGTCATTTCGGCAGAGTCTATCCGAAGCCGAAATCGAGATGCGCGATTAGGCCGATGGCCGCCCTCTCGAGGCAACCCTACCTGCTGCGAGCGATGTACGAGTGGATTGTGGACAGCGGGCTGACTCCCTACGTTCTCATTGCCCACGGGCCGAAGGTACGGGTTCCGTTACAGCATGTCCGTGACGGCAAGATCGTTCTCAACATCTCCCCCACGGCAATCGGTGATCTGGAGTTGGGCAACGAGATGGTGACCTTTGCGGGCCGCTTCTCGGGCAATCATTTCGATGTGGAATTACCCGTTGGCAACATACAGGCGATCTACGCCAAAGAAACCTCCGAAGGCATGATGTTCGAGGCGGAACCGGAAGCTCAGCGGGACGACGATGAGACTGCCGACGAGCCGACTAAGGGCAAGGGCGCCAGCCACCTGCAGGTGATCAAGTAGGGTAAGGCAGGGTTTTTCCACGCATTGTGAATGCCAAGTTCACGCCGTGCTATGCGCGCATAATTCCTGGTCGAGGTACTCGAATACCTTGACGATCTTCTCGATTCTGGGAATGGTGCTAGCCACGCTCGCCGCGACGTCCTGGGCGCGCCGCTTGAGGTCAGCGGTGGCCACCTGCCCGGCCAGTAGTACCACACCGTTGTAGCAGGTGACGATGAGGTGGGCGTCCTTGAATCCGTCGGGGTCGGAGGCGTGTATGTCGCGCTTGACCACGGATTCGATGACTCCGTCGTCGAACATCGCGCCCGGGGTCCGGATTCTGGGGTCGCTAGTGAGTGCCGAGCAGCCCCAAAGCGTGGCGAAGAGCGAAGTGACTATCCATAGCCGGGCAATGGGGTTCAGGTGGCTAGAACGCGTGGGGCAACCAGTCGATCCGTGAAGGGTAGTTTCGCTTCGATACGCAGACAACGTCAAATCGGCAGGGCCACTGAGCGAAGGCGGGTTGGCGCATCAGAAAGTGGCTTGTCGCTCGGCGCAGTCGCTGCTGCTTGGCGTACGTTACCGACTCGAACCCTGAACCGAAATCCGGGTGGTGGCGTATGCGTACTTCGACAATGACGAGCACGCGCGATTGGGTCATGATGAGATCCAGTTCCCCCAGTCGGCATCGGTAGTTGCGCTCTACCAGAGTGAGACCGCGCTCGGAAAGGTATGCCAGGGCCGCGTCTTCGCCCCATGCACCGGCGTTCGCCAGTGCTCAGCGCTCTTTGGGCATTGGCTCGAGGCCGGTGTTTATGACCAGACCCCAGGCAAGCCGTCGGTGGAAGCGGCCATGGGCGTCCAACGCGAGCGAGCCGGTGCCACCCATGAGGGCGCGAGGGTTCTGTCCATGCAGCAGCCCCCAGCGGTCGGTGAGCCGGAACGCGTCTACCCCCAGCGCGTACAACGAGGAGAACGAGTTTCCTTCCAGCGAAAAGGCCGAGTTGATTTCGACGTACAGCGCGTCGTTGCTCAGCAGCCACGGTAGCTGTAGCACGCGAAAGCCCCGGAGCGCTCGCATCTCGCCGGATTTCGTGCCGCCTACGGATTGTGAGCTGGCATATACGGGTAAGCTTTCCGCAAAATGAAAGCGAAGGGCGGGCGCTAAGGCGTTTGCCTCCACCGGGTCCAGCAAGGCGACGATGGCCTCCACATCGCGGCGCGCCCGGGGCAGAAACTCGAGTTCCAGCCCCAGCGCGCGGCCGGTGACGTCGCGGCGGCGCTGGCTGGCTTCTACGTCCATGGCGGTCCCGACGGACTCGGTAATGGATTTCACGTCTGCAAAGGACTGCACCATGAGGGGGTAGGGCCAGCCTTCTGCCAAGCGGTCCGTGGCGCGCCGCGACCACTCTTTGTAGCTGTTGAAAACCAGTACGCGTTGGACGTTGTCGAGCAGCAACTGACTCACAATGGTGTCGGCTTCGTCTTCAATGGCCAGTCCTAGCTGGCGCAGATTGGTACTGGGCGTTGCGTGGGCGTCGAGATAGTTGAGAGTGAGCACGGCAATGTTCGGATTCAGCTCGTTGAGTTGTTCTACCCGGGATTTCGCCAGCGGACCCACGATAGCGTCGACGCCATTTGTCAGTGCGCGTTCCAGCAGGGCCGGGATGGGCGTTAGCGTGGTGTCGTACACGCTCACGGTAAACGGGGGTGTGGGGTCCGCCCTGGAACCCTCCAGCGCATCGAGGGTCGCCGACACGCGCTCGCCGGCGTGCAGTTGAGCGGACACGAAGCCATCGCGAACCGCGCGCCCGGCCCGGGCAAGGGGACCTGAAAGTGGTAGCAGCAGTGCCACGTGGCGGGGGCGGTTGTTGTCGGAGGCCATGTTCTGCACTGCCCTTGGAAGATAGTCATTGGCGGGATGTGTCGGCCACAGGGCCTGCCAGTGGGCCAGCCGGATGCGCTGCTCCGCTATGGAGAAGCCGGCCTGCAGGTCTGCCTTGAGCTGCCACCAGCCCTGCGCCCGACCGGTTGCGTTGGCCACGTGTGTCCCTACCTGGTTGGGGGGCGAGCTATCCATCAGCTGCCAGATCTGCTCGTTGGTTGGGCCCAACTGCTCGGGTGTGGGTGCCAGGCGGGCAAGTTCCTCCACCGCACAGGCGTACCGATCCAGATCGGTGGACAGGAGTGCCAGGCATAGACGTGCGGCCATCTGCCCCATTGCGTAGTTGTCGATGGTTCTCGAGGCAAGCGCCTGCGCCTGCTGCAGGGCTTCTCGTGCCCCTGCGTTGTCGCCTGAGGTTTCATTCAGGCGGGCGCGTGTGAACCAATAGCCCGCGCGACCTTCCCTTTCCAGCGCGCTGAAGTCGGCTTGATCGAGCGCGTGGTTGGCTTCCTGGAGGAGTCCTTCAGCGAGCAGCGCCGCACTCGCTTTTACATATAGCGCGGCCGCGCGGGCCCCGCTGGACTGATTTGCCTGGGCAAAAAGTGCCTGCGCGTCGCTGATTGAGTCCGTTGGGGCTGGGGGTGGTGAGGGTTCGGGCGGGGCAGGCGTGCTTTGGCAGCCGGCGGCTGCCACAATGGTGGTCCACACTAGCAAAGCCATTAACTGCCTAGTTGTCATGCTCGGTGTTCTTTACGTCGTTGCCACGCCCATTGGAAACCTGCAGGACATTACACGTCGAGCGGTCGATGTCCTGTCGTCGGTACAGATGATTGCGGCCGAGGATACCAGACGCACCCGGGTGCTGTTAGACGAAATCGGCGTGCACGGCGTAACCCTGGTGGCGCTGCACGGTCACAACGAAGACCAAAGCGCGGCACGGGTCCTCGACGCGTTACAGGGTGGCGCCGACGTGGCCTTGGTGAGCGATGCGGGCACCCCGCTGCTGTCCGATCCCGGTTTCGATCTGGTGCGTCGGTGCTGGGAGCGGCGCATTCAGGTTTTGCCCATTCCTGGTGCCAGCGCGCTGGCGGCGGTGCTGTCCGTCTGTCCGGTGCCCGCGGGCCAGTTTTACTTCCAGGGATTTCTCGCGGCGCGGGACACGGCGCGCCGCACTCAGCTCGAAGCCCTCTTGGCCCGCCAGGAAGCGGTGCTGTTTTTCGAAGCCCCGCACCGCATCGAACGCTGTCTGATGGACATTAAGGAACTGGACCCCACCCGCCAGATCATGTTGGGACGGGAGATGACCAAACGCCACGAAAGCTACCTGGCTGGAACGCCGGCCGAGCTGCTCGGCGAGTTACGTCAAACCGATTCGCTCAGGGGAGAATTCGTCGGGGTGATCGAAGCGGGGTCCGACGGCGGACTCGCGTTGGATGTGCGCAATGCCATGGCAGTATTGGCCTCCGAGTTGCCTCCCTCTCAGGCGGCAAAAATTGGCGCCGCCCTGCTCGGAGTCAATCGGCGGGAGTTGTACGACCTTGCCATCGCGCTGCGAGGGCCGCCGAGTCCGGGGTAGATTTCCCGCGTTGGTCAAACTACGCTAGGGGCTGAGTTGGCCAGGTAGCCGCTCGGGTGTGATGCATGCGTGCAGAGCACTCGGGAGGAAAGTCCGGGCTCCACAGGGCAGGGTGCCAGGTAACGCCTGGGGGGCGCGAGCCCACGGAAAGTGCCGCAGAGAGCAGACCGCCTAAGGCGCGTCGCCTGCGATTGGTATCGCGGTGGCGCGAACGGCAAGGGTGAAAGGGTGCGGTAAGAGCGCACCGCACGCATGGCAACATTGCGTGGCAGGGTAAACCCCACCTGGAGCAAGGCCAAATAGGAATCCAAAGGCGCGGCCCGCGCTGGATTCGGGTAGGCCGCACGAGGTATCCGGCGACGGGTATCCTAGATGAATGGCTGCCGGCCCGTTGGCGTGATTCTCATGCCGGCGGGTCACAGAACCCGGCTTATCGGCCAACTCATTATTTCCTTTTGATCTTAAATTACGATCTCATATACCAATGGGGTCTTATAGTTCAAGTGGTTTCGAGGAACGATAGAAGAGTTGTCGTTAACTAAGAAGAAAATCCTCAAGTTCTCAAAAAACCTATAAATTTCTTGGACTTATCGGCCATTTCCGCCTTGACGGTGACCCTTGGCTAAATTAGGGTCGCTGTGTGTTGTAGTGGGAAAAAGTGGGAGTGGGTGGCGGCCCGTTGGTGACCACGTGGTGTTGGTCATGGCAGCCATGGTAAGCAACCCGCACACCTTGTATCGATTGTGTTTCGAGGAATCAACAGCGCCACCCTGGATGGCAAAGGGCGGCTTGCGGTGCCTACGCGGTTTCGTGAGTCCGTGGCCGCGAGTAGCGAAGGGAAGCTGGTGGTCACCATCGATACCCAGGAGAAATGCCTGCTGATGTATCCACTGGGCGAGTGGGAGATCGTGCAGCGCAAGCTTGAGGGGCTGTCCAATATCGGCTCTCAAGCTCGATTGCTGCAACGGTTGCTCATTGGTCACGCAACCGACCTGGCGCTGGACGCACAGGGGCGAATCCTGGTGCCCGGTATGTTGCGAAGCTACGCGGAATTGGAAAAGCGTCTGGTGCTGGTGGGTCAGGGCAACAAGGTCGAGATATGGAGCGAGTCTTTGTGGCACGGTCAGATGAAGAACTGGCTTGCCGATGCGAGTGGTGATCTGCAGGCCAACGGTGACGAATTTACCGGGTTGTCTGTGTGACCGAAAAGCATCGGCCGGTTCTGCTTGCCGAGACAGTGAGTGCGCTTGTTAAAGTCGAAGGATCGAATGGAACATTTGTTGACGCGACCTTCGGTCGCGGTGGCCACAGCGTTGAAATCCTCCAGCATCTGGGGCCCGAAGCCAAACTGCTGGCCATTGACCAAGACCTGGCAGCCGTTGAAGCGGCGCACCGTCTTGCCGGCAGCGATCCGCGTGTCCTGGTTTGTCATGGCCGGTTCGGGAACCTG
Source organism: Gammaproteobacteria bacterium UBA2965 (assembly GCA_002348385.1). Classification (GTDB taxonomy): domain Bacteria; phylum Pseudomonadota; class Gammaproteobacteria; order Pseudomonadales; family Azotimanducaceae; genus UBA2965. The sequence goes on from DEBD01000029.1 coordinate 52,289, forward strand.
CGTGGGTCGCTCCAGTCTGCTGGGATCGAAGCCGTGGACGGAGTGCTGATGGACCTGGGCGTATCTTCGCCGCAACTCGACGACCCGGGTCGTGGGTTCAGCTTCAGCAGCGATGGGCCGCTAGATATGAGAATGGACCAGAGCGCGCAGCAGACCGCCGCCAGCTGGGTCAATGAAGCGGCTGAGGCGGATATCTCCCGGGTGCTCAGGGAGTACGCGGAGGAGCGTTATGCCCGGCGCATTGCCGCGGCGATCGTTCGACAGAGACCGTTGCACACAACCAGCGATCTGGTTGCCGCTGTGCGTGCAGGACAGCCGCGGGGAACGCCTGGCAAGCACGACGCCACGCGTACCTTTCAAGCCGTGCGCATGCATGTGAACGACGAGCTGGGCGAACTTCGGCGAGGCCTAGATGCCGCATTCGAAAGCCTCTTGCCGGGCGGGCGTATGGTGGTCATCAGTTTTCACTCTCTGGAAGACCGCCTGGTCAAGCGCTTCTGCAAGTCGTTGACCAGCAGCCAGGCATTGCCTCGCCGTATACCGGTTCGTGGCCAGGGTGGTTCAGCCCGCGCGCTATCCGTATCCGGGCCCTTGCGAGCGGGTGAGCAAGAGCGCGCTGCAAACCCACGGTCGCGCAGTGCTGTGCTTCGTGCGGTGGAGCGCGTCGCATGAAAGTCGTTCACGTAATCGCATTTGGGCTGCTGTTCTTGGGCGTTGTGGTTTCCGGCGTGCAGGTGTCCTACTACAGCCAGCGTGTTCGTGATCTGCACGGCCAGCTTCAGGCGGTGCAGATGCATCAGGACGCTCAGCTTGCCGAGCACAGCCGCTTGCTGCTGGAGCGCAGTGTGGAGACCTCCTACCAGAACATCGAGCGGATCGCTCAGGCGGATCTTGCCATGGTATTTCCCGAACATGTGGAGCACCTGGAGCCTTGAGGCGCTGGCGTCACTTCACGGTAGTTGGCTGCTTTGTGTTGGCGTGCCTGGCCATCGTCGGTCGGGTGGGCTACCTGAACTTCACCCAGCGGGACTTTCTCCAGCAGCAGGGTGACGCGCGGTCGATCCGGTCGGAAACGGTGCCCGCGTACCGAGGCTTGGTTTTCGATCGTTATGGTGAGCCGCTGGCTGTGAGCACGCCGGTGGTTGCAGTGTGGATGGATCCCAGCCGCAATTCCCTGGGCGAAGCCGACGTCAGGCACCTGGCCGCGCTTTTGGATCTCGATGCGGATCGCTTGCAGGCGGAGCTTGCGGCCAGCGCACATCGTGAGTTTCTCTACCTGCGGCGTCGGGTCAGCCTGGAACTCGCCGGTTCCGTTCGCGCTCTGGGGCTGAACGGGGTCTACTTCCAGAACGAGTATCGCCGCTACTATCCGGCAGGGGAAACCACGGCCCACGTGGTGGGTATGACGGGCGTTGACGACGCGGGTCTTGAAGGGGTGGAGCTTTCTTTCGACGAGGTGTTGCGCGGGCAGAGTGGCCGCAAAGTGGTGCTCAAAGACCGGCGCGGAGACACCGTGAAAGACCTGGAGTTCGTCTCGGCCCCGCGCTTCGGCTCGGACCTGCGTTTGAGCTTGGACCTGCGCCTGCAGTTTCTCGCCTATCGCGAGCTAAAGGCCGCCGTGGCGGGGCATCGAGCCGCGTCCGGCTCGTTGGTGATGCTGGACGTAGCTACGGGGGAGATTCTGGCACTGGTGAACCAGCCCTCATACAACCCCAATGACTTCACTCCAGGGGATACCGCTGGGATGCGCAATCGGGCCGTGACCGATATCTACGAGCCCGGCTCCACGGTGAAGCCATTCACGGTCCTGGCCGCGCTGGAGTCCGGGGATTTCGCGGCAGACAGCGCCATCGATACATCCCCCGGATACTTCAGCGTGGGAAGCAAGCTCGTGCAAGATCCCGCCGACCGCGGCGTGCTCACCCTGGAGCAGACGCTTCAGAAGTCGAGTCAGGTAGGCATTGCTAAGGTTGCCCTGGCTCTGCAGGATCGGGCCGTCTTTGATGTGCTGGTGCGCGCGGGCATGGGCAGCTACATGGGCACCGGGCTACCGGGCGAAGCCGTGGCGGCCATCAACGATGCCGGATTGGGCGACCCGGTGGTGCGCACTACCCTGGCTTACGGCTACGGCCTGGCTCTTTCTCCGCTGCAGTTGGCCCATGCGTACCTGACGCTTGCCAGCGGCGGGCTGCGGCGTCCATTGAGCTTACTGCGCCAGGAGATGCCGCCGGACTCCACCCGGGTTTTTCCGGCGGCTTTGGCCAGGGAGGTGATTGCCATGATGGAGACCGTCACGGCAGACACCGGCACGGCGCCCAAGGCGCGCGTTCCCGGCTACCGGGTTGCCGGCAAGACCGGCACCGCCCGCAAGGTGGGATCGGATGGCTACGACGACGAGCGTCACGTGGCCCTGTTTGCGGGTCTCGCGCCGGTCAGTGCACCGCGCCTGGTCGTGGTGGTGGTGATCAACGAACCCCAGGGCCAGCTGCGTGGAGGAGGCGAGGTGGCGGCTCCGGTATTCGCCCGAGTGGTGGCGCGTTCCATGCGGCTGTTGGGGGTGAAGCCGGACGGACCCGGGGACGCCGCGTGAGGGCTATGGCGCTCAGCGAGCTGGTGCCCGGTTGCGGCTTAGAGCACGTGTCGGTTACCGGTTTGAGCGAGGATTCCAGAACAGTGGTGGCCGGGGATGCCTTTGTTGCCGTGCGCGGTCAGACTTCCGATGGACATCTGCACATTGGCGAGGCGGTGCGCCGGGGCGCGGCGGCGATTTTGTGCGAACGAGCGCCGGCCGACACCTGCGTACCCGTGGTGGAAGTTTCACAGCTGTCTTTGCGACGCGGCGAGATTGCCCGCCGGTTCTGCGCGGATCCAAGCGCCGAGCTGCATTGCGTTGGGGTCACCGGTACCAACGGCAAGACTTCTATTGCCCATTTTCTCGCCCAGCTGACGGGTTTGCTCGGAGGCCGCTGCGGCTATCTCGGCACCATCGGCTGGGGATTTCTGGAAGCGCTGGAACCGGCGCGTCTTACCACGGACGATGCCATTACGCTACAGAAGCATCTGCGTGTGCTCTGTGAGGGCGGCGCTGACTCGGTCGCCATGGAAGTGAGCTCCCACGCCCTCAGTCAGGGTCGGGTCGACGAGATTGCCTTCGACGGGGCCGTATTCTCCAATCTTTCCCGCGATCATCTGGATTACCACGATAGTTTCGAAGCCTACGGAGAGGCCAAGGCGCGGCTGTTTGCGTGGGACGGATTGACATGGGCTGTGGTCAATGTGGATGACGCTTTCGGTGCTGCCCTGACGCAGCGCCTGGCGCCTGACGTGCGGCGGATCAGTTACGGGCGCGGCGGCGAGGTCGGCTGGTCTGATCTACGCTTTTCTCCGGATGGCATCGCGGGCTGGTGGCGCACCCCTTGGGGCGATGCCGATTTTCAACTGGCCCTGGCGGCGGAGTTCTCGGTGGCGAATCTGGCGGCAGCCATGGCCTCTGCATGCCTGGTGGGGTATTCGTTTGCCGACGTAGCCCAGGCAGCAAACAGCGTTAGCGGCGTGCCGGGCCGCATGGAGTTCTTTCGAAAGGCCGGGCGCCCCACCGTGGTGGTGGACTACGCGCACACCCCGGATGCGCTGGACCAGGCCCTGGCGGCGGCGCGTCAGCACGCTGCGGGGCGCGTGATCTGCGTGTTCGGCTGCGGAGGCGACCGCGACGTCGGCAAGCGCCCGCAGATGGCCCTGGCGGCGGAACGGGCCGCCGACGAAATCTGGCTTACCAGCGACAATCCCCGCTCGGAGGACCCCCTGCAAATCCTGCGCGACATGGAGCGGGGTCTGTCGGGGCGCGTTCCCGCGCATCGCTGCGTGGACCGCAGCGATGCGGTTGCCCAGGCGCTGGACGCGGCGGAAGACAGGGATCTGATCGTGGTGGCCGGCCGTGGGCACGAAGCCTTTCAGGAGATTGGGGGACAACGGGTGCCCCTCAATGATCGCGATCTCGTCGCAGGCCTATTGGGAGTAAATGCCTGATGCTGCTGGAGCTTACTGAGTATCTGTCGGAGTTCATCAGCGGGTTTGGGGTTTTTCAGTACCTCACATTCAGAACCATGGTGAGTGTGCTCACCGCCTTGGCCATGTCGCTGCTGATCGGACCTTACGTCATCGACCGGCTCACCCATCACCAGATCGGTCAGACCGTGCGCGACGACGGCCCCGAGAGCCATTTCAGCAAGGCGGGTACACCCACCATGGGCGGTGCGCTGATCCTCATTGTGATTCTGCTTACCACTTTGATGTGGGGCGACCTCGGCAACCGGTACGTGTGGACCGTCCTGCTGGTTACCCTGGCGTTCGGGGCCATCGGCTGGGTGGACGACTATCTGAAGATCACCCGTCAGAACAGTCGCGGGCTGGCTTCGCGGTGGAAATATTTGTGGCAGTCGGTGTTTGGCCTGGCGGCCGCCGTGTTCCTGTTCATGACCGCCGAAGCGCCACAGGATACGGCACTGATCGTTCCGTTTTTCAAGCAGATCGCCATTCCTCTGGGTATCGGTTACGTGGTGGTGGCCTACTTCGTCATCGTTGGCACCAGCAACGCCGTGAACCTCACCGATGGTCTGGACGGGCTCGCCATCCTGCCCACGGTCATGGTGGGGGCGGCCCTTGGCTTGATCGCCTATCTGGTGGGCAACACGCAGTTTTCGACCTACCTGCAGATTCCCTACATCGCGCACGCTGGCGAGCTGGCCGTGTTCTGTGGTGCGCTGGTGGGCGCGGGCCTGGGCTTTCTCTGGTTCAATACCTATCCGGCCCAGGTGTTCATGGGCGACGTGGGTGCGCTTGCCCTGGGGGCGGCCATTGGCGTGGTGGCCATCATCGTGCGGCACGAGATCGTGCTGTTCATCATGGGTGGGCTGTTCGTGCTCGAGACGGTGTCGGTGATTCTTCAGGTGGCGTCTTTCAAGCTCACCGGAAAGCGAATTTTCCGCATGGCGCCCATCCACCACCATTTTGAGCTTAAAGGCTGGCCCGAGCCGCGGGTGATCGTGCGTTTCTGGATCATCACGCTGGTGTTGGTGTTGGTTGGCTTGTCTACGTTGAAGCTGAGGTAGCACGGGATTGGCTAGGACGGCAATCATCGGGCTTGGTATCACGGGATACTCCTGTCTGCGCTATCTGCATGGAGGAGATGCCCTGGTGGTGCTGGACTCCCGAGCTGAGCCTCCCATGGCGGAGCGTGCCCGGGCGGAGTATCCCGACGTGGATTTCCACTTCGGTGTGGAGTCGTTTGATTTCCAGGACGTACAGCGTGCTGTGGTCAGCCCGGGCGTGGCAATGGATGGTGCGCTTGTCGCCGATGCGCGTTCCCGTGGTTTGCGGCTATCCAGCGACATCGACCTGTTCTGCGCCGCTGCCGCGGCTCCGGTGATCGCCATTACCGGTACCAACGGCAAGAGTACGGTCACAGCGCTGACCGGACACCTGCTGGCGTCGGCGGGCAAGGACGTTGGCGTGGGCGGAAACCTGGGTGAGCCGGCGCTTGAGCTGTTGTCTCCAACGCGCGACGCATACGTGCTGGAGCTGTCCAGCTTCCAGCTCGAGCGCATGGATGACTGGGCGTTTGCCGCGGCCACCATCCTCAACCTGAGCGAAGACCACCTGGATCGGCACGGATCTCTGGAAGACTATGCGGCGAGCAAGCAGCGTATCTATCGAAGCTGTGCGTTGGCCGTGGTAAATCGTCACGACGCGCGCTCCACGCCTCAAGGCGAGGTTCCCAGCCAGATTAGCTTCGGACTGGACGAGCCCGAACAGCGTGGCTGGGGTGTGCGGGCGGGCCGACTGGGCGTGTGCGACAGCGGCGGCTTCCAAGCCCTTATGGAAACCCCCGAGGTGCCGCTGCCGGGGCGGCATAATCTGCTGAATATCCTGGCGGCTTGCGCGCTGGCTCACAGTGCGGGCGTTGGCATGCAGCAGCTTGCGTCGGGGGTCCGCACGTTCACGGGTCTGTCGCACCGCTGCGAGCAAGTAGGCGAGCACGCGGGCGTCACCTTCATCGACGATTCCAAGGCCACCAATGTGGGGGCCACCGCGGCTGCCCTGGAGGGTCTGGGCGAAGACCTGGGCAAGCGGCTCGTGGTGATCGCGGGCGGCGACGGAAAGGGAGCGGATTTCTCGTTTTTGCGTGACAGCGTACATCGCTTTGTCAAAGCGCTGGTGCTCATGGGCCGGGATGCTCAGCTCATTGAAGATGCGTTGCGCGGTGATGTTCCCGTGATACGGGTCGAGAACATGCGTGAAGCGGTCGCTCGGGCATGGGCGGCGGCGGAACCAGGCGATGTGGTCATCCTGTCGCCGGCGTGCGCGAGCATGGATATGTTCGAGAACTTTGCGGACCGCGGCCGGCAGTTTGCCGCGGCAGTGCGCACGGAGGCCGCGTGAACCTGTCGGTAGACCGCACCCTGTTGTTGGCTTGGGTCTGTGTGCTCTCCCTGGGTGTGGTAATGGTGGCTTCTTCGGCCATGGCGATGAGTACCAGCTTCGTGGTTCGGCATCTGGTCTATCTGACCATGGGTTTGTTCTGCTGCCTGGTGGTGGCCGCCGTGCCGCTGCGTTGGTGGGAGACGGGCCATCGCGTGGCTTGGGTATTGGCTGTGGGGCTGTGTGCGCTGGTGCTGATACCCGGTATCGGGTTGGAGGCCAACGGTGCGCGTCGCTGGATCGATCTGGGTGTGTTCACCTTACAGGCTTCCGAGCTCGCCAAGTTTTTCGTGCTGATATATCTGGCTGGCTACCTTGCGCGTTTCTCCGAGATGCTGGGTGATTCCATCACTGTGTTGCTGCGGCCCCTGTGTATGGTGGCTGTCGTCGCGGCGTTGCTGCTTGCCGAACCCGACTTCGGGGCTTCGGTGGTGCTGGGGAGCACGGCGGTAGGTATGTTGTTCGTGGCGGGTGCAAAGCTGCGGCATTTTCTCCTGCTGACGAGTCTGGTAGCCGTGGCCTTTGCCTTGCTGGTGGTTCTGCAGCCCTATCGATGGCAACGGATTGTCAGCTTTACCGATCCGTGGGCCTTCGCTTACGGGAGCGGCTATCAGCTCACCCAGGCGCTCATCGCATTCGGGCGGGGCGAGCTCACCGGACTGGGCCTTGGCGAGGGCATTCAGAAACTCTTCTACCTGCCCGAAGCGCACAACGATTTCATATTTGCCGTCATTGCTGAGGAGCTGGGCCTTCTGGGTGCGCTGGCAGTAGTGGGACTGTTCGCGCTGCTGATCCTGCGCGTGCTGCGCACTGCCAGAACCGCGCTGGAGGAGCGCCGCCTGTTCGCTGGTTTCCTGGTATACGGGGTTGGGCTTCTTCTGGCCCTGCAGTGCCTGATCAACTTCGGCGTGAACACCGGAGTGCTACCCACCAAGGGATTGACGTTGCCCTTTGTCAGCTATGGTGGGAACAGCCTGCTGGTTTCATGCGCCCTGGTGGGGCTGGTGTTGAGAGCTCAGATGGAGTCGGATCCGCGGCAGGCGGCTGTCCGCAAGGCGAGGTCGCGCCGTGGCTGAGCTCCAGGTATCCGAGATGCGGCGCGTCCGGCACATCCACTTCGTGGGTATCGGCGGCGCCGGTATGAGCGGTATTGCCGAGGTGCTGCTCAATCAGGGCTACAGCGTTTCGGGTTCGGATCTGCGCGGTAGCGAGGTGACGATCCGGCTTGCCCGGCTGGGCGCGAGTATCCAGATTGGTCACAGCGAGGCTCATGTGCAGGGCAAGGACGTGGTGGTGGTGTCCAGCGCCATAGTGGCAGACAACCCCGAGGTGGTGGCCGCCCATAACCTGCGCATTCCCGTGGTGCCCCGGGCCGAGATGCTGGGGGAGCTGATGCGCTACCGGCATGGAATTGCCATAGCCGGAACCCATGGGAAAACCACGACAACAAGCCTGATCACGTCGATCTTTGAGGCGGCCGGCCTCGACCCGACTTTCGTAATCGGCGGTTTGCTCAATAGCGCTGGCACCAACGCGCGTCTTGGCGCGGGCCGCTATCTCATCGCAGAGGCGGATGAGAGCGACGCGTCTTTTCTGTACCTCAAGCCCATGATTGCGGTGGTCACCAACATCGACCGCGATCACATGGGCACATACGACGACGATTTCGAAACGCTGCAGGGTGCGTTCATCGAGTTCATTCATCGGCTGCCGTTCTACGGCGCCGTGGTCTTGTGTGGCGACGACCCCCATGTGAAGGAGATATTGCCGCAGGTCTCGCGACCCATGCTCACCTACGGTTTTGCCGAGGACTGCGACTATCGCGCCGTAGATCTCCGGGTGGGGGAGCATCGCTGGGAGTTCACCGTGCAGCGCCCTGCCGGTCATGGGCCACTGAACATCTCGCTGGGTATTCCGGGGCGGCACAACGTACACAACGCGCTGGCTGCGGTGAGCGTGGCGACCGATGAGGGAATAGACGACGAAGCCATCGTTCAGGGCCTGGCCCAGTTTGATGGCGTGGGCCGCCGTTTCAGCGTGTTCGAAGGCGCGAGAGTGGGCGAGCGCGCCGTCACGCTGGTGGACGACTACGGGCATCACCCCACCGAGGTGTGCGCCGTGATCTCGACGGTGCGGTCCGTGTGGCCCAAGCGGCGTCTGGTCATGGTCTATCAGCCGCACCGCTACACCCGAACCCGCGATCTTTACGATGACTTCGTAAAGGTGCTCTCCGAGGTGGACGTGCTGGTGCTGGTGGATACCTATGCCGCCGGTGAGCAACCGATCGCCGGAGCTGATGGCAAGTCGCTTTGTCAGGGAATACGTCAACGCGCAGCCGTGAACCCGGTGTTTGCCAGGGATCCGGGTGAGGCGCTGGTGGTGCTCGGAGAGCTCACCCAGGCGGACGACGTGGTGGTGGTGCAGGGTGCCGGCAATGTCAATCAGATCTCCCAGCGCCTCTTGGGGACAAGGGACGGAGAGGGGGGTATCGATGATTAGGTGGGTGGCGCCGTTGCTGTTGTTGGTTGCCGTCGTTGCCGGGGCGTGGTCCTGGCAGGTGCTCAACGCGCCCATCACCATCGTCCAGGTAACCGGCGACCTGAATGACCATGAGCGTCAGGCCATCCGTCGGGCGGTGTCTGCTTCCCTGGATCGGGGGCTGCTGGGCGTGCGGTTGGCCGTGGTCAAGGACAGCATCCGTCGGCTCTCTTGGCCGCGCGAGGTGACTGTGCGGCGGTTGTGGCCGGCCGGACTTGCCATCGACGTGGAAAAGGAGCGGGCGGTGGCCCGTTGGGGTGCAGGCGGCTACCTGTCCACCCAGGGTGCAGTGATTCCAGGCAGCGCCTCCCAGGATGAGGCAGCGCAACTGCCACTACTGAGCTCGGAAGTTGCCTCACCCAGGGAGGCCATGGAGGTCTACCGCGTGCTCAGCGATGTGCTCGCAGTCCATGGCGAGCCCATCGCGGTGCTACGTGAATCGGAGCTGGGCGAATGGCAAGTGCAGCTTCAGGGCGGGCTCAGTGTGGCCCTGGGACGGGAGCGGTTGGCGGAGCGCATGCAGCGTTTTGCATTGGTCTACGCGCGTGTGCTTGCGGACCGGCTGGATGCGGTCGGGTACGTGGATGCCCGGTATTCCAATGGCGTGGCGGTGCGTTGGGACCCGCCGCTTGTTGCGTACAAAGAGTAGGGAAACTATGGCGTCATCGGCTGATGCAACGCGGATCGTAGGATTGGATATCGGTACCAACAAGGTGGCCGCTATCGTGGCGGAGATTACGCCTGATGGTTTGTTGGAGGTGATTGGTCTGGGTTCTCACCCCTCCCGGGGTTTGAAGAAAGGGGCTGTGGTGAATATCGAGTCCACCGTGCAGTCCATACAGCGCGCCGTGGAAGAGGCAGAGCTCATGGCGGGATGCCAGATCGATGCGGTGTACGCGGGCATAGCAGGCAGCCACATTCGTAGCATCAACTCTCACGGGATCGTGGCGGTGCGCGACCGGGAGGTGCTTCAGCAGGACGTGGACCGGGTCATCGATGCGGCCCAGGCCATGGCCATCCCGGCCGACCAGAAGATCCTCCACATTCTTCCCCAGGAGTTCGTCATCGACAACCAGGAGGGGGTGAAGGAGCCGTTGGGGATGTCCGGAGTGCGCCTGGAAGCCAAGGTTCACCTGGTGACCTGTGCGGTGAATGCGGCGCAGAACATAGAAAAGTGCATCGAGCGGTGCGGGCTTGCGGTCCAGGACGTCATGCTGGAGCAGCTGGCGTCCAGCTACTCCGTGTTGAGCGACGACGAACGGGATCTAGGCGTATGCCTGGTGGACATTGGCGGCGGCACTACCGACATCGCGGTGTTCACCGACGGTGCCATCCGGCACACGGCGGTGATACCTATCGCCGGTGACCAGGTGACCAACGACATCGCCATGGCCTTGCGTACGCCTACGCAGAATGCCGAGGAGATCAAGATCAAATACGCCTGCGCGCTCACCCAGCTGGCGCGCCCCGATGAGACCATCAAGGTCCCGGGCGTGGGCGACAAGCCGGCCAGGGAGCTGTCCCGGCAGGCGTTGGCTGAGGTGGTGGAGCCCCGTTACGACGAGCTTTTCACCTTGATTCAAGCAGAACTGCGTCGCAGCGGATTCGAGGATCTGATTGCGGCTGGCATCGTGCTCACTGGGGGAGCCGCCAAAATGGAAGGGGTGATCGAGCTTGCGGAAGAGATCTTCCACATGCCGGTCAGCTTGGGTTCGCCGCGCAACGTCGCGGGCCTGAAGGACATCGTGCGCAATCCGGTCTACGCCACCGGCGTAGGGCTATTGCTGTACGGCCAAGAAAGAGAAGAAGGGCAGCACGGGCGCAAGTCGCGCGGGCTTTCAGCCTTCGTACGGATGAAGAAATGGCTAAGCGACAATTTTTAGTAGGAGATCGTCATGTTTGAACTCGTGGATAGCGCACCCCAGAGCGCGGTAATCAAGGTGGTAGGCGTTGGTGGTGGCGGCGGCAACGCGGTGCAGCACATGCTCAAAAAGCAGGTAGAGGGCGTGGATTTCATCGCGGCCAATACCGACGCTCAGGCGCTCGAGCATCTCGAGGCGAAAACCCTGCTGCAGATCGGCAGCAACATCACCAAGGGATTGGGCGCGGGAGCGGATCCGGACATTGGCCGGCGCGCTGCCCTGGAGGACCGGGATCGCATCGCCGAAGTGCTGGTGGGCGCGGACATGGTCTTCATCACCGCAGGTATGGGTGGTGGCACGGGTACTGGTGCGGCGCCAATCGTGGCCAACGTGGCGCGGGAGCTCGAGATTCTCACCGTTGCCGTGGTGACCAAGCCGTTCCAGTTCGAAAAGCGCACGGATGTGGCGGAAACCGGCATCGTGGAGCTGCAGGATACCGTGGACTCTCTGATAACCATTCCCAACGAGAAGCTGCTGGCCGTGCTGGGCGAGCGCACCAGCGTGCTGGACGCCTTTAGCGCCGCCAACGACGTGCTGTTGGGCGCAGTGCAGGGCATCGCGGATCTGATCATTCGGCCGGGAATCATCAACGTAGACTTTGCCGATGTGCGCACGGTGATGTCCGAAATGGGCATGGCCATGATGGGAACGGGCCGCGCCTCGGGCGACAACCGGGCGCGTGATGCCGCCGAAGCTGCCATTCGCAGCCCCCTGCTGGAAGATGTGGACCTGCATGGCGCCCGCGGGATCCTGGTGAATGTTACCGCCGGCCCGGACCTGAACATCGGGGAATTTACCGATGTAGGCAACATCGTTCAGGAGTTCGCCTCGGAGCAGGCCACCGTAGTGGTGGGTACGGTGATCGACGACGACCTGGGCGAAGAGCTCAAGGTAACCGTGGTAGCCACGGGCCTCGGCGAGCCCGTGCGCCCCAATGTGGTCGTGGACAACACGCTCACAGATGCCGCGATGCAGGGGCAGGTGGACTACAAGCAGTTAGATCGGCCAGCCTATGCGCGCCACAACACGGCTGCCCAAGCGGCGCCTCAGTCCGATGCGGCGGATGACGATCTGGAAAGTCCGGATATGGACTATCTGGATATTCCGGCTTTTCTGCGACGCCAGGCGGACTGAACCGGTGATCGGCAGCCGGAGTCGTGGGGTGAGGCCCGCTGGCGTGTGCCAGCGGGGCACGCCTGGTACAATCCCCGCCAGCCTGTGCAGGGTCCCTTCTCCGGCCCATGTCGCCTGCTCACATTTTCGCGTGACGCTCGGCTATGCAATGGCGTTCAGTGAGCATTCAGAGATTGAGTGAGACATTGCCAAACAGGATTTCGGCATTAAGGCTCCCCGGTAGTTCATGATGAACCAGAGAACTCTCAGGAACGTCATCCGTGCGACCGGCGTGGGCCTGCACACCGGTGACAAGGTCTACATCACGCTGCGGCCCGCCCCCGTGGACACGGGCATTGTGTTCGTGCGCACGGATCTGCCTGAGCCCGTGGCGCTGCGTGCCCACGTGGACAACGTGGGCGAGACCACCATGGCCACGTCGCTGTCCGACGGCCGGGTCTCCATCGCCACGGTGGAACATCTGCTTGCTGCCTTCTCGGGCCTTGGCGTAGATAACGCCTATGTGGATGTCAGCGCGCCGGAGTTACCGATCATGGATGGCAGTGCCGCGCCGTTTGTATTCCTACTGCAGTCAGCGGGTATGGAGGAGCAGTCTGCGCCCAAGCGCTTCATTCGCATCAAGAAAGCCCTGCGCTACGAATGCGGCGATATCTCTGTCGAGCTCAAGCCATACGATGGATTTCGCGTGGAGTACACGCTGGTATACGACCACCCGGTTTTTCGCAAGCATGCCAAAACCTCTGCAGTGGAGTTCTCCAGCATGTCCTTCGTCAACGAGGTGAGCAGGGCGCGTACCTTCGGATTCCTGGCAGACTACGAAAAGCTCAGGGCCAACGACCTGGCGCGGGGCGGCAGCCTCGACAACGCGGTTGTGGTGGACGATTACCGCATCATCAACAACGACGGGCTGCGCCAGGAAGACGAATTCGTCAAACACAAGATTCTGGATGCCATCGGTGATCTGTATCTGCTGGGTCACAGCGTCATCGGCGCTTTTGCCGGCCACAAGTCGGGTCATGGCCCCAACAACGCGCTGCTGCGCGCGGTGCTGCAAGATCCCGATGCGTACGAGATCGTGACGTTCACCAGTGAATCGGAAGCGCCGATTACCTTCAGCGCGCCGGTGCTGGCCATCTAGGGGTTTGCTTCGTCTTCTGGTGTACCCTGCTTCATGTATACACGGCCGTCATTTGGCTGGCGGAGAATCTGCGCGCTTCCGCAAAACGCCATCGCGGTCAAGCGGATAATGCGCGCCCGCCTACTGGCAGTACTCGCAGGCGCTCACTTGTCGCTCACTCTGACCTTCAGCTCTTTGATCGCGCGGAAGTCCGCCAGGTCCTGCAGTTGCGGGAGCAGGCTGGGGGCGAGAAACCGCACTCGCGTGGCACAAGCCGCGTTGCTGCAGACAATGGTGGCTCTGTCGCCCCGTATGCTGCCCACCCGGCAGTGCGGACGCAGCGATTCCGGCAGCAGCGCCTGCAATCCGGCAGTCCAAACCTCCTGGTCTGCGGCCTGGCGCAACAGGCGATGCAGCGGGGAAAACCCGCGGTGGCGTTCGTTCAGCAGATCATCTATCTTGTGTCTGGACAACGGGCAGTACCGATTCCGTCAGCGGGAGCGAGGTAAGCCAGTGGGCCGATTCAGCACGCTTGCTACCGCCGGGTCCCATGGACCAAAAGGCATACTGGGCGTATTTGAATACCGGGCCCGCCGAATCGCAAGCGAAGCGCGATGAAAATCTTTCTTCTAACAAGCTCTGGACGCTCACGGACGATGAGACTCACACGCAAAGTCGCCGTGCTTCTTGGCGTGGCTGGTATTGGCGTGGTTGTCCTCGCCGGCACTGTGCTTTTCGGCGTTCTCGGACAGGGCGCCATGGGAAAAGCCATGGTCGCAGATTGGCGCGGGCGTCTGCTGGATCAGCAGGCACAGGTCGACGCGATGCGAGACCGATCGCGTGCGGAAGCACAGGCGGTGGGCCGACAGCTGGCGCAGATGCAGGCGCGCCTGGTGCGCATGGAAGCACTGGGAGCGCGGGTCACCGCGGTGGCTGACCTAGACGAAGGTGAATTTGCCTTCAGCGAACCGGTGCCGCAGGGCGGCCCGTCTGTCATTGGCGAGGCGGCACTGCCATGGACTGAACTGCGCGGCGAGCTGGACGGACTGGCGCGGGATCTCAGAGCACGCGAGAGCCAGCTCGAGGTGTTGGAGTCTCTGCTGCGCAATCGTGACTACCGCAAAGATGCCGCGGTGGCAGGCAGGCCGGTCAAATGGGGATGGATGTCGTCTCCTTACGGTCACCGTGTGGATCCGTTCAGCGGCAAGCGGTCCTGGCATGCCGGGGTCGATTTCGCGGGCAAGGCTGGTTCGGAAGTCATTGCTGTTGCCAGTGGCGTGGTGACCCATGCTGGCGCTCGCTACGGCTATGGCGAGATGGTGGAGATCACCCACGGCGACGGCTACGTTACTCGCTACGGACATCATGCAGAAGTGGCGGTCGCCCTTGGTGACATCGTCAAGAAAGGCCAGGTTATCGGGCTTATGGGTTCCTCGGGTCGCGCCACAGGCCCGCACGTGCATTTCGAGGTCTTGAAGCACGGTCGTCAGGTGGATCCCGCCCGCTACGTGGCGCGCCGATAACCGTTGCGCGGCGCCACCGAATCGGGGCCGCATCAGTAGGGTTCCCGCAATAGCATGCTCAGTAAGATCTTTGGTACTAAGAATTCCCGTGAGCTCAAGCGCATGGGTCGCATCGTCAAGCAGATCAACGCGCTCGAAGATGACGTTCGCGCGCTTTCAGACGACGAGCTGAGGGCGACCACCGATGGCTTGAGGGAACGGTTGGCCCAGGGCGCCGAACTGGATTCGCTGCTGCCGGAAGCCTTTGCGGCGGTGCGGGAGTCGGCTTATCGCGCCAGGAACATGCGGCCGTTCGATGAGCAGTTGTTGGGTGGAATCACGCTGCACGAGGGTCGTATTGCCGAGATGCGTACCGGCGAAGGCAAAACCCTGGCAGCCACCCTGCCCGCTTATTTGAACGCGCTGCCGGGCCAGGGAGTGCATATCGTGACCGTGAACGACTACCTGGCGCGCCGCGATGCCGGCTGGATGGGGCCGATTTTCGCGGGCCTGGGTCTCACCGTAGGCGTCATCCAGTCGGGCCAGGACCCGGCCGAAAAGCGTGCCGCCTATCAATCCGACATCATCTACGGCACCAACAACGAATTCGGCTTCGATTATCTGCGCGACAACATGGCGTTCACCTTGGAGGACAAATTTCAGGGGGAGCTCAACTACGCCATCGTGGACGAGGTGGACTCCATTCTCATCGACGAAGCACGTACGCCCCTGATCATCTCAGGTCCCGCCGAACAGAGCACGCAGCTGTATCAGCAAATCGACAAGCTGGCGCCCAAGCTCAAGGTGCAACCGCCGGCTTTGGAGACGGACGATCCAGACGCCGAACCCACCGGCGACTTCGTGGTGGACGAGAAGAACCGGCAGGTTGAACTCACCGAACTGGGCCACGAAAAGGTGGAGGCCCAGTTGGTGAAGCTGGGGTTGCTGGAAGAAGGCGACAGCCTGTATGGGGCCACCAATTTGAGCCTGCTTCACCATGTGCATGCGGCGCTCAAAGCCCACGCGCTGTTCAAGCGCGACGTGGATTACATGGTGGCGAATCAGGAAATCGTCATAGTCGATGAACACACGGGTCGAGCCATGCCGGGCAGGCGGTGGTCGGAGGGCATTCATCAGGCCATCGAGGCCAAGGAACGAGTGCCCATACAGAACGAAACTCAAACGCTGGCCTCCACCACATTCCAGAACTACTTTCGCCTGTACGCCAAGCTGGCCGGCATGACGGGCACCGCCGATACGGAAGCCTTCGAATTCAACCAGATTTACGGCCTGGACGTGGTGGTGATTCCCACCCATATGCCTATGGTTCGCGACGATCAGAACGACCTGGTGTACCTCACCATCGACGAGAAATACGACGCCATCGTGGAAGACGTTCGCGACTGCATTGATCGAGGTCAGCCGGTGCTGGTGGGCACGGCGTCCATTGAGTCCTCGGAGCGGCTGTCCAGCGAACTCAATAAGCGCAAGATCGAGCACAGCGTATTGAATGCCAAGCAGCACGAGCGCGAGGCCGACATCATCGCCCAGGCGGGGAGCCCCGGCGTCGTGACGCTGGCTACCAACATGGCTGGGCGCGGTACCGACATCGTGCTGGGAGGCAACTGGGAAGCGGAAGCCGCCAAGCTGGACGATCCCGACGAGGCGGCGGCGGAAGGATTACGCACCGACTGGCAGAAGCGCCACGATCAGGTGATCGAAGCCGGCGGCCTGCACATTATCGGCACGGAGCGTCACGAATCGCGACGCATCGACAACCAGCTGCGAGGGCGCTCCGGCCGGCAGGGTGACCCGGGATCATCGCGCTTCTATCTGTCCATGGAAGACAATCTGATGCGTATCTTTGCATCGGATCGGATACGTGGGCTGATGCAGTCCATCGGCCTGGAAGAAGGCGAGGCCATCGAGCACCGCATGGTGAACAATGCCATCGAGAAGGCCCAGCGCAAGGTGGAGGGACACAACTTCGACATTCGCAAAAACCTGCTGGAATTCGATGACGTGTCCAACGACCAACGTCAGGTGGTCTACCAGCAGCGTCGCGATCTCATGGCCGCCGACGAAATTTCGGAAGCCATCGAGGGGTTGCGCGAAGAGGTTGTGCTGGACGTGGTGGCCGAGTACATCCCGCCTCAGAGCATCGAGGAGCAGTGGCGCGTCGAGGGGCTCGAACAAGCCCTGGAGGCGGAGTTTGCCAGCCGGCAGACCGTGCGCAAATGGTTGGAAACCGACGACGAGCTTAACGAGGAAACCCTCGCGCAGAAGATCCTCGACCAGATAGCAGAAGAGTACCAGGCGAAAGAGCGAGCGTGGGCCGACCAGGGCATCGACATACGGCAGGTGGAAAAACAGATGATGCTGCGCATCCTCGACCAGCGTTGGAAAGAGCACCTGTCCACCATGGATCACCTGCGCCAGGGAATTCACCTGCGCGCGTACGCCCAGAAGCAGCCAAAGCAGGAGTACAAGCGCGAGAGCTTCGAGCTGTTTCAGCAGCTGCTGGACGATATCAAGCGGGATGTGGTGCGGTTTCTCAGCCGCATGCAGATCGAAGCGTCGGATGCCGTGGAAGAGGTGGAGCGCAAGCGCCGTGCCGAGGAAGAGCAGCGAATGCGATTCTCTCACGCTCAGGCGAACACCTTGGACAATGGGATGGGGGAAGCGCCTGCCGCGGCTGCGCCGGATTCGCCCGCGCAAGGCAGACCGGAAACCTTCGTGCGTTCGGAGCGTAAGGTCGGGCGTAACGAGCCTTGCCCGTGTGGTTCGGGAAAGAAATACAAGCAGTGTCACGGCCGCTCCTAGCTTTCGCCTTGTCGGGTCGTTGGGCCTTGCGGCACGCCCGTGCCCGTTAATCTGCCGCAGCTCGAAAGGCTGGAGGCCGTGCCAGGCGTGGCCGTTGGCACGGCCCGGGCCGCGATCAAATACGCGGATCGCGACGATTTGGTCGTGCTGGCGTTGGGCCCTGACACACGTGCAGCAGGCGTGTTCACACAGAGTGACTTTCGTGCGGCGCCCGTGGAGATTGCGGTAGAGCACCTGGACGAGGTGGCTCCGCGAGCTTTGGTGATCAACAGCGGCAACGCTAACGCAGCCACGGGTGTGCCTGGCAGGGCAGATGCCATGGCGGTTTGTGCGGCGGTTGCCCGGTCGCTTGGTCTGCAGCCTGCTGAGGTGCTCCCTTTCTCCACCGGCGTGATTGGTGAGCGGCTGCCCGTGGCACAGATGGAGGGTGCGGCTGCCGAAGCCGTTGCTGGGCTTTCCGACCACGGCTGGGAAGCGGCGGCCAGGGCCATTCTTACGACGGATACCGGACCCAAGGCGTTGAGCCGGACGGTGACGGTCCAGGGCGTCGACGTGCATGTTACCGGCATGGCCAAGGGCGCTGGAATGATCAAGCCGGACATGGCCACCATGCTGGCGTTCGTGTGCTGCGACGCCAACGTGACCACCGAATGCCTCCAGACAATGGTGCGTGAGCTGGCTGATGCCTCGTTCAACCGCATCACCGTGGACGGCGATACCTCCACCAACGATGCGTTTCTGCTATGCGCTACCGGAGCAGCCGATCACGCGCTTGTCTCTGGTCCGGAAGATGCCGGATACCAGGAGTTGCGAGAGGGGCTTGGGTCGGTGGCCACGAAACTCGCCCAGCGCATCGTGCGCGACGGAGAGGGTGCCACCCGATTCGTCACCGTGCGTGTTTGTGGTGGAGCGGATGCCGCGGAATCTCTTGCGGTGGCATACACCGTTGCGGAGTCACCATTGGTGAAGACGGCGCTGTTCGCCGGCGATCCGAATTGGGGGCGCTTCTGCATGGCCATCGGCCGCTCGGGCATCGAGTCGCTGGACACCACCCGCGTGGACCTGTTCCTGGACGACGTCTGTGTTGCCCGCGGCGGCTTGGTAGATATGGCCTACGACGAAGCCGAGGCTGCCGTCGTGATGGCTCGAGAGGAATTTGAAGTGCGCATCGAACTCGGTCGCGGCGCGGCGGAAGAGGTGGTTTGGACCACCGACCTTTCCTACGAATACGTGCGCATCAACGCCGAGTACCGCACCTAACGACCGTCGGGCTGAAGGCCCTCAGAGACCGCGTCGTGGGCCGCGTCGCCGGGAATGGTGTGCGTTTCGTCTGCCCAGGCGCCAAGATCCAGCAGCTTGCAGCGCTCGGAGCAGAAGGGCCGATGCGGGTTGCCTTCCGTCCATTTCACGCGCTCGCTGCAAGTTGGGCAGCTGACGATGCGGGGCGGGTTTTCCGCTGCGCGGCTCATGCGTTGCTCTCTGCCAGCGTCAGGTACCGCTCGTGCAGCTGATGTACCTCGGAGTGCACGTGTTGCAGGTCTCGGTCGTTGACAAGGATGTCGTCTGCCCTGGCCAGGCGGTCTTCGCGGCTGGTCTGGGCCGCGATGATGCGGCGCACCTGAGCTTCGTCGTTGTTGTCCCGCTTCATGGTGCGCTCCACCTGGGTTTCCACCGGCACGTCCACCACCAGAACGCGATCGCACATGCGGTACTGGCCCGTCTCCAGCAGCAGCGGGCTGACCAGAATGGCGTAAGGGGACTCGGCGGCGGCCAGTGCGTCTGCAAGATATTGGTTGATCAACGGATGCGTCAGTGATTCTAGCCACTTGCGTTCTTCCGGATCGGCGAAAACAAGTTCTCGAACGCGCGCACGGTTCATGCTGCCGTCGGGGTTGATGGAATCGGCTCCGAAGTGCTCGGCGATGGCCTCCAACGCGGGTGCGCCGGGTTCTACTACCGCGCGGGAAGCCAGATCAGCATCCACCACCGTAATGCCGCGCCGCTCGAACTCGTCAGATACTGCCGTCTTGCCACTTCCGATGCCGCCGGTGACGCCCACCACCAGATTGCTCACGCTGTCGTCCTTATTGTCTTGGGGTAACGAGTTAGGGAAGAAATAACGGCAGCAAGGTATCACGGGCACCGAGAGAAACCCAACCGCCGATGGCGAGGAACGGGCCGAATGGGATCGGTTGGGATGATTCCCGCTTGCCTGCCACGGTGGTCGCCAGCGCGTACAGCAAGGCGGCGCTGCAGGCGATGAGCACTGTGGCCGGCAGCATCTGCCAGCCGAGCCAGGCGCCGATGGCCGCAAATAGTTTGAAGTCGCCGTAGCCCATGCCTTCCTTGCCGGTGATGAGCTTGAACGCCCAGTAGGTTGCCCAGAGAAACAGGTATCCGGCCACCGCGCCCACCACTGCGTCTGCCAGAGGTACCACGCCGCCGAGCAGGTTGGTGAGCAAACCCAACCACACCAGGGGCAGGGTGATCTGGTCGGGCAGCAGTTGGGTGTCGTAGTCGATAAACGTGAGCGCCACCAGCGCCCACGTGAACACCAGGCAGGCCAGACCCAGCCAGGTGTAGCCGAAGCCGGCTACCACGGCGACGGAGGCTGCCGCGGTGAGCACTTCTACCAGGGGATAGCGCGCGCTGATGCCGGCTTTGCAATGACGACAGCGCCCGCGCAGGGCGATCCAGCTGAGCACGGGAACATTCTCTAAGGCGCCGATGGTCGCCCCGCAACTGGGACAGCGGGACCGAGGCACCATCAAATTGAACGGTTCGGTGCTCTGCTCGGGCTCATTGAGTATCTCTCGAGCTTGACCCTCCCATTGGCGGTTGAGCATCACGGGTAATCGGTAGATCACCACGTTGAGAAAGCTGCCCACCGATAGGCCGATGAAAATCAGCAGGGCCAATCCCTGCCAGCCCCAGGACATGAGTGCCTGTGCGATCAAGCGGATATACTCCGATGTGGGGGAGGCATGGGGGCCTAGCCGCCGACCACTGCACCCAGCTGGAAGATGGGCAGGTACATGGCGACGATCAGGCCGCCAACCAGAATACCCAGAACCGACATGATCATGGGTTCCATGAGTGCTGTGAGGTTGTCTACGGCGTTGTCGACGAGCTCTTCGTAATGGTTAGCCGACTTGTCGAGCATGTCGTCCAAGGCGCCGGCTTCCTCGCCGATGGCCACCATCTGAATGATCATGGTGGGAAACACGCCGGTGGCTCGCATGGAGGCGTTCAACTGCTGACCGGTGCTGACATCGTCACGGATCTGATAAACGGCGGAGGTATATACCGAGTTGCCAGTGGACCCGGCTACTGAGTTCAGCGCGTCCACCAGAGGCACGCCGGCAGCGAAGGTGGTCGACAGCGTGCGTGCGTATCTGGCGATGGCGGATTTCTCGATGATGTTGCCCGCAACGGGTGCTTTGAGCGCCAGCCGGTCCAATGTGTCACGGAGTTTTTTCGACCGTTTGTAAATCATGCTCAGGCCGGTGATACCACCCACCAGACACAGCAGAATCAGAAACCAGGTTTCCTGCACGAACTCGGAGATACCGATGACGAACTGAGTAAATGCCGGCAGCTCCGCGCCGAATCCGGCGAATACTTCCTCGAACTGGGGTACTACCTCGATGAGCAGAATACCGGTGACCACCACGGCCACCACGATCACGGCCGCTGGGTAGGTCATGGCCTTGCGTACCTTGGCCTTGAGGGATTCGGTTTTCTCTTTGTAGGTAGCGATGCGGTCGAGCATGATCTCCAGCGAACCGGATTGCTCACCGGCGTCCACCAGGTTGCAGAACAGTTCGTCGAAGTAGAGCGGGTGTTTGCGCAGGGCAGAGGCAAACGCGTTACCGCCGGATACGTCGTTGCGAATCTCGCGAATCAGATCGGCCAGCTTGGGCTTCTCTACGCCGTCGGCGACGATATCGAAGGCCTGTACCAGCGGAACACCGGCCCGCATCATGGTGGACATCTGGCGTGTGAACAAAGCAATGTCGGCGGGCTTCGGCTTGCCGCCCGAGCCAAAGGAAAGACCTTTGCTCTTCTTGCGCACCCGCGTGGCATTGATTCCCTGGCGGCGCAGCTCCGCCTTGGCGATGGCCGGCGTGGTGCTGGTGATCTCGCCTTTGGCCTTCTTGCCAAGCTTGTCGGTACCTTCCCACCGGAAGATTGCGCTTTCCGCCATGTCTTAGTGACCCGTGGTCATTCGGTTGGCTTCCGCCAGGCTGGTTACGCCCTGAATCACCTTGCGCAAGCCCCCGCGGCGCAGGTCGTTGTACCCCAGCTTCCGGGCTTGCTCGGCAAGCTGCATGCTGTTGCCTTCTTCCATGATAAGGCGGGCGATCTCCGGGGTTATTTTAACCACTTCATAGATTCCGACCCGGCCTTTGTAGCCTTCGTTGCACTTATCGCACCCGTTGGAATTGGCTTCGAACACCTCAAAGTTCTGGGCGATCTCTTCTTCCGTGAAACCTTCCGCCAAGAGGGTTTCCTTGGGCACATCGATCACCTGCTTGCACGAGGCGCACAAACGGCGCGCAAGTCGCTGGGCGATGATCAGATTCACGCTGGTGGCCAGGTTGAAGGCCGGAACGCCCATGTTGCGAAGACGGGTGAGCGTTTCGGCAGCGGAGTTGGTGTGCAGGGTGGAGAGCACCATGTGGCCTGTCTGGGCTGCCTTGATGGCGATTTCCGCGGTTTCGATGTCGCGGATCTCCCCCACCATTACCACGTCCGGGTCCTGACGCAGGAAGGCGCGCAGTGCGGAAGCGAAATCCAGCCCCACCCGGGTATTCACGTTCACCTGGTTGATGCCTTCTAGGTTAATCTCCACGGGATCCTCCGCGGTGGCGATGTTGCGCTCCGCCGTGTTGAGGATGTTCAAGCCGGTATATAGGGTAACCGTCTTGCCCGATCCAGTGGGCCCTGTTACCAGAATCATGCCTTGCGGCCGATGGATGGCATCCATCAACAGCGCCTGCTGATCCTCCTCGAAACCCAGCGCGTCGATACCCATCTTGGCGCTGGAAGGATCCAGGATTCGTAGCACGATCTTTTCGCCCCACAGCGTCGGCAGCGTGTTCACACGAAAGTCGATGGCACGGGTCTTGGACAGTTTCATCTTGATGCGGCCGTCCTGGGGCACCCGCCGCTCGGAGATGTCGAGCTCCGCCATGACCTTCAGGCGTGCGGCCAAGCGCGTACCCAGGTTTGCGGGTGGGGCGGACATTTCGTGCAAGATGCCGTCGGTTCTGAACCGCACTCGATAGGTTTTCTCGTAAGGCTCGAAGTGAATGTCGGATGCGCCGGTCTTGATGGCGTCGAGTAGCATCTTGTTGACGAAGCGCACGATGGGCGTGTCGTCTGCCCCGCTGACATCTTCGTCATCGTCTGCCTTCGTCTCGTCGAAGGCTTCCATGTCCAGGTCGTCGAGCTCGTCGCCATCCAGATCGCCCAAGCCATCGTCTTCCTGGGTGGACAGGAACTGCTCGATCACTGCCTGCAGTTTGTCGTCTTCCACCAGAATGGTCTCGGTGTTGACGCCGGTGTGAAACTTGATTTCGTCCAGCGCCTGCAGGTTGGTGGGATCGGATACCGCCACGAACAAGCGCGCCCCGCGACGTATTAGGGGCAGTGCGCTGTGTTGTCGAATCAGACTCTCGCCCACCAGATCTTTGGGAATGGAATCCAGGTCGAATGCGGACAGGTCGATAACCGGCACGCCGAATTCTTCGGAAGCCGACAACGCAATGGTGCGCGAATCCGCCAGCCCGCTCTGCACCAGGTGGGTAACGAAAGCCACCCCCTTCTTGCGTGCTTCGTCGCTCGCGGCGACAGCGGTGTCCGCGTCGAGGATGTCTTCCTCAACGAGACGTCGCGCCAAACCGCTGAGTGGAATCGGTTCAGAAGCCATCTGGCTGGGCAATCCTTGTACTAACTCAAAAACATTACAGTTCGCCGGGTCGCCAAGTCTAATCTGGCGTCACTAACGGCTCGATAAAGCGATCACAGTTTTGTTGTCGCCTTTACCACATGATAGCGCCTGTCAGCGCTTGGCCGAAGAGTCCGTTACCTGCCCTTTTTTTGTGTCGAGGTGCACCCTATGGGCAGGTTGTCGGACAACATCGGTGACTGACCGGAAATGTCATCAAGTGACGCGGTGAGAAACTTACGGATAGTCGTATAATGCGCCTCACCGAAAGCTGGTCAATCTCGGTAACGCAAGCTAACCTATTGACTCTAAAGTGATTTGTGAGCCAACAAGAGAAGCTGGTCGAACATAGCAGAAGCTTTATGTCACCGCTAGTGCGACACGCGCGGCGCAAATGCCCCCGCATGAGCTGCCACGTTTTGAGCTAAACAATGGAGTAATGATCAAGATGAAAAATGCGATGCAAAAGGGTTTTACCCTCATCGAATTGATGATCGTGGTAGCCATCATCGGCATTCTGGCTGCTGTGGCACTGCCCGCTTATCAGGACTATATCGAGAACTCGAACATGGCGAAGGTGGCTTCGCACTTCGAGGAAGGTGTGCGTTTCGCACACAATGAAATGCGTAAGGTACAAGCTGACGTTTCCATCGGTCGTCTGGCCAATCTGACTGCTGCGGACACCGAGTATCCGGACGCGCAAGCGTGGGTTGACGTGCTGAATTCCAACGGCGGGGGATCTCCCGGCGGGGACGATCCATACGGCACCGCTGCCGACAACGCTTCTGGCATAGTTGGTATTGCCGAGACTAGCGGTTCTTTCGCAGGCCGCGACCTCGTCATCACCTTTACCCGTCCTGAGTTCGGTGCTTTCCCGGCGCCCACCTCGGTCAACGGCGGTGTGAAGGCTGTTGATTTCTCGAACATCTAATCGACCCGGTTAGATAAAGAGTAAGATTCGAGGGCCCTTGCGGCCCTCGGTTTTTCGCGCTGTAAGGAAACCTCAGCGGAGGTGCCAGCATGAGCAAGTCGATCCGACGAACGCGAGGATTCAGCCTGATCGAAATGATGATCGTGATTTCCATCGTGGCGATCCTCGCCGCGGTGGCGCTGCCCGCCTACAACGACTACATCCAGACTTCCCGCGAGGGCGCCCTGACCACCAACATCTCCACCATGGAGGTGTTTCAGGAAGACTTTCGCTTGCGCACCGGTAACTATCTCGTAGATGCGGCGGATATTGCCGCCATCGAAGCGGCAATCGGATGGGCACCGCAAAGTGACGACGGCACTACCTATGCCATCACCGATCCGGGTGGGGGCAGCTACGACGTGACTGCTACCGGCAACGACAGCGTCGTGGTGTGCATGCGTATGCCCGAAAAGACGCGCTGTCCGTAACCGCATTTGCCCAGGCGTTTCTGGGGTCGCCAAAACCATGTATTCTGCCGGCGCCTGGCCGGAATAGCTCAGTTGGTAGAGCACCGCATTCGTAATGCGGTTGTCCGGAGTTCAAGTCTCCGTTCCGGCACCAGTCATCCCCTTATAGACACAGGAGCGCACCTCGAGTGAGCGCGGTACCCCCGGTGCATCCGAGCCGTATGCCGGTGGCCGCAGCACTTGTGTTTGCCAGTATCGCAGGCTTGTCCGTGTTTTACGGCATGACGGTAAATGCGGTGGTGCTGCTTCTGGCGGTGTTTGGTCTGTTGACCGCGGCGAGCCTGTTGGGCCCGCGTCGTCTGGCCCAGGGTATGGCCGAAGTGCCATGGGCTTCGGCGCTGGCGGTTGCGGCAGTGGTGCTGTTGGGGCTGAACTACCAGCTTTCGCTCAGCAAGGATTCGAGCTTTGCCGCCAGCTGGTCGCTGGCGCTAATTCCGCTGTCCTTCATCGTGGCACGTGCCCTGGGCGTTTGGGGTTGGCGGGTGTGCGCGGGGTTGGGCCTGCTGGTGTTGGCGTATGCCGCCGCGTCGTTGTGGAGTTACTTCCGCCAGGGCGTGCGGCCCGCTCTGCCCCTGGCGGATCTCAACAACTACTGCACGCTCTTGTACATGGTGCTGCTGCCGGGCACCTATGCGTATCTTGTCAGGGCTTGGCGCAGCGATGGCTTGGCGTGGTGGTGGCACCTGGTGGCTCATCTGGCTGTTGGTCTCATTGTTACGGTGGTGTTTGCCACCCAATCCCGGGTGGGCACCCTGGTGGTTGCGACCGGGCTGACCATCTTCGTAGGTCTTTCGCTGGTGCGGAGTGTGCGCAAGTGGCCGGCTTTGTCGTTGTTGGGAATGGCCGCGCTCCTCTACGTGGGAATCAACGCCATTCAGGCGGGCGGTGGCCGATTCGATGCGCAAGATATCGGCGAGGGCGCCCAGCTGCGCGCAGCGCTGAACATGTCCGCGCTCGATATCTATCGAGAGCATCCGGTCGTCGGGGCGGGGATCAACCTGTTTCCCGTGCTCTACCGCATGCATCGCAATCCCGTTGATCAGGAGACCGCTGGATTATCGCCCCACAATGACTACCTGCAGCTGTTGGCGGAAGGTGGGCCGCTGATGTGCCTGGTGTTGCTGGGATTTGCCCTGGGCGTGGGTGTTCGTTTCCTGCAGCTGACCTTTTCTAGCGATGGCGAGGGGCCGGATGCGTCCTACGGCATTCTGTTGGCGCTGGGTGCCACGCTGGCCCACGCGGCCATCAACTTCGTGCTGATGACGTCTGTTCTCGCCTGTCTGCTGGGTTTGGGAGCTGCCCTGATTCCCTGGCAGAATGTGAGCGAGGTGGCGCGTAGCACGATTGCGGCACGGTTGCGTTTCGCGGTGATCGGCGGATTGTGCTGGGGTTGGTTGGCATTCGCGTACCTGGTTCTGGATGTTTTCTCTCTGGGTGTCTATGAAGCGCAGGCGGGCATTCCTTTCGCCTCCCAGCTCAGGGCCGACCCGGAGCGTACGCTGGCTTACTCACGATTCGTGCAGACGGTCAATGCGGATCGTGGCGTACCCGTGCTGGCGGAAGCCGCCTACTACCAGGCCCGTCTGGACGAAAAGCCCGAGTCCGAATACCTGCGTGGTCTGACTGTGGCGACCTATCGGCGCGCTCGTCAGGTAGATCCTTACAACCCCGCCGTATTGCTGCAGATGCATTCCCTGCTGCTGACGCACCCCGAGTTGGTTTCGGGCTTGCCGGAGGGTGAGCGGCCGTTCGATTTGCTGCTTGCGGCCATATCACTGGATCCGATACTGCTGTCCGCATACGACCGTCTTATCTCTGCGCTGGAATCCCAGGGGCGCGGCGAGTTGGCTTACCAGGTGGTGAAGCAGCAACTTGGGCCCTGGCTGGTGTGGCTTGCCACCCAAAACCCTCTGGCGGCAGAACGCGTGCTGACCTACCTGCAGGCCTGGGCCGCGCGGGAGCAGGACGCGGCTTACGCCACTACCCTGAAGGCGCTGGAGGAGCGGCTTCGGAAGCTGGAGTTTCGTCCTCGACAGCTTTGGTTTCAGGGGAAGTGACTGGTAACAAGATTACGCCTGCAGGGTCTAAATTGGATTTTCGCAGCGCCAGCAAGGCCAGGTGGTAACGGGTACCTAGGGGGAAGTATAGGTAGTCTGAGGGTTCGCCGCCGTGTTGCTGCGTGAATGCTGCCAGTTCGGATGAGCGCGCCTTCTGTAGGTCTCCCGGGGGTTGTGGGTCACGCTCCATATCGATGCCTCTAGGGTCGAAGGGCTGGTAGTACTCTGTCAGCGTCGCCAATGGAATTCGGTTGTTGATCGCGTGGCGTCGAACTTCCGACTGCTGTGTAGGATCTTCCGGCAGCGCCACCCTGATCCACTTGGGGCTGGGCCCTGGTAGGTGGCGCAGCTCGGGCGTTGGCTTGCCGACTTCTGCATAGTCGCCGGCGGTCATGCTGTGGAAGAAGCCGTCCGAGTACACCAGGGCGACGGGTCTTTCGGTGTAGACCACGAAGGTGCCGGCTACCAGGCATGCGGCTTGAAACACCCCGATGAGGGTGAGGTCGGTGCGCAGCCCCGGCTTGCCGGCTTTGTACACACACAACGTCAGCATTGGGCCGAGCACTAGGTCGACCAGCGCTATGATGCGTATGCCCTGCCAGCCGCCGTCTGTAGTGAAAAAGAAGTCTGGGTACCAGTGGAACAGGATTAGGTAACCTAGTATCAGAAATAACACCAGGCTGATACCGAGGTGGATCCCGAAGGCGCCAAATCGGTTCATGATCTCCCCTTTCAGGAAAAACGCATGGACAGATCCAAGGGCATTACCTGCTTGGTGATTGCCCCGCTGGATATATAGTCCACCCCAGTGGCGGCAATTTCTGCGATGGTTTCCTCGGTGATGTCACCCGACGCCTCCAGCTCGATGCGGCCGTCAGCCAGCTCAACGGCTCGGCGGGTGTCTTCCAGGCTGAAGTTGTCCAGTAGCGCGATCTGTGCTCCCGCAGCGATGGCGGCCTGCAACTCGTCCAGCGACTCCACTTCGACTTCCACCGTTAGCTCAGGGTGGGCCCGGCGGGCGGACCGCACGGCGCAGGCGATCCCGCCTGCTGCGCTGAGATGGTTCTCCTTGATCAGATAAGCGTCGAACAGGCCGAGACGGTGGTTGTGCCCGCCGCCGCAGTGAACGGCGTACTTCTGGGCGAGACGCAATCCGGGAACGGTCTTGCGGGTGTCGAGCAACCGGGTAGGTAACGAGTCGATGAGGTTCGCGAAGCGACGCGTGGTGGTGGCGGTACCGCATAGCAGCTGGACGAAGTTCAGCAGCGTGCGTTCCAGGGTGACCAGGGCTCGGGCGTCGCCGTTGATCTCGAACAGCACTTGATTGGCAGCGACGTCCGCTCCGTCATGGGCGTGCAGCGTTGACTCGATTTGCGTATCCATCGCAGCGCATACGGCGTCTACCCACGGAGCCCCACAGAAGACTCCGTCGTCCCGTGTGATCACTACGGCATGAGCGGTGGTTTCCGCGCCGATGAGCGCCGCGGTGATGTCGCCGCCACCGATGTCTTCGCCCAGGGCGCGACGCACCTGGTCGGCAAGGTCTGCTTTGAGCAAATCGGCATGGGCGAAACTCTTGAGCAGGGAATGGTCTTTCACGTTTGTACGAACCTGATGGTGCAAGCATAATTTTAATGCATTGGGCTTGTTGAGGCGCGGGAGTTCGTGCGGGTAACCAATCAGCATCGACTGCAGCATGCAGAGCAGCACGCGTCGCCTTACTGCGATGTCCGTCCGGATCCCGAAGACGTGGCCCTGCTCGTGATTCACGGTATTTCTTTGCCACCTGGAGAGTATGGCGGAGATCTGATCACCCGGCTGTTCACCGACCACTTGCCCGACGACCTACCCCCCAGGCTGCAGGAACTGCGCGATCTGAAAGTGTCGTCCCACCTGCTCATATCGCGGACTGGAGAGATCCAGCAGTTCGTACCCTTTCATCTACGCGCTTGGCATGCGGGCGAGTCGGTTTGGCGAGGCCGGCCGGGTTGCAACGACTTTGCCGTGGGCATCGAGCTTGAGGGCTGCGACGATGAGGCGTATACCGATGATCAATACAAGGCGCTGCTCGCAGCGAGTCGCGCGTTGATGATCAAGTATCCGCGCCTTGGCCTGGACACGGTGGTGGGTCACTCGGAAATCGCGCCGGGGCGCAAGACAGACCCGGGCGGGGCCTTTGATTGGGGTCGCTTTCTCAGGGGGCTGGGTAAGCCCGAGTGAGGGGTTGGCGCTCCTGGTCGGCGAACCGGTTGCGCTGATGCGCTACCATTAGCGGCGCGCGGCGGGCTCGTGTGAGTGCGCCACATAGAAGGATGGCCATGGCGTACCCGAGGAATCTGCAAGACGTAGAACCGGCTGAAACCCGCGAATGGCTCGACTCCCTTGAATACGTGCTCGAGAACGAGGGCTTAGAGCGCGCCAACTTTCTTCTCGAACGGCTGTCGGCGCGCATGACCCGGACCGGCGCGCGGTTGCCCTACACCATCACCACCCCCTACCGGAACACCATCCCGCCGGATCGTGAGGCGGTCATGCCGGGCGACCTGTTCATGGAGCGGCGCATACGCTCGCTCATTCGCTGGAACGCGCTGGCCATGGTGGTGCGGGCGAACCGCCGGCCGGGAGATCTGGGTGGCCACATTTCCAGCTTCGCGTCGTCGGCCACGCTGTATGACGTGGGGTTCAACTACTTCTTCCGGGGGCCCACCGAGGAGCACCCGGGGGATCTGATTTACTTCCAGGGGCATGCCGCGCCCGGCATTTACGCACGATCCTTTCTAGAGGGTCGCCTCAGCGAAGATCAGCTGGACAATTTCCGGCGTGAGGTCGGCGGGCAGGGTCTGTCTTCTTACCCCCATCCCTGGCTGATGCCCGACTATTGGCAATTCCCCACGGTGTCCATGGGCCTGGGTCCCATCCAGGCCATCTACCAGGCTCACATCATGAAGTATTTGGATAGCCGCGCTCTGGTGCCCAGGGGTGATCGAAAGGTATGGGCCTTTCTGGGTGACGGCGAGTGTGACGAGCCGGAAGCACTGGGGGCGTTGTCAAAAGCGGGTACCGAGAAGCTGGACAATCTGATCTTCGTGGTGAACTGCAACTTGCAGCGCCTGGACGGTCCGGTGCGGGGCAACAGCAAGATCATTCAGGAGCTGGAAGGCAATTTCCGTGGCGCCGGATGGAACGTCATCAAGGTGGTCTGGGGGCGTTTGTGGGATCCGCTGTTCGAAAGCGACTCCCATGGGCTCCTCCAGCAGCGCATGAACGAGGTAGTCGACGGCGAGTATCAGAATTACAAAGCCAAAGGAGGGGCCTACACTCGAGACCACTTTTTCGGGGCCCATCCGGAACTCCTGGCTATGGTGGAGCGCTTGTCGGACGATGACATCATGCGTCTGAACCGGGGCGGTCACGATCCCTTCAAGGTATACGCGGCCTATCACGCCGCGGTGAACCACACCGGGGAGCCTACGGTAATTCTAGCCAAGACGGTGAAGGGCTATGGTATGGGTGACGCCGGAGAGGCGGAAAACGACACCCACCAGGTAAAGAAGCTCGACCTTGATGAGCTCAAGCACTTCCGTGACCGCTTCGACATCCCCCTGACCGACAGCGAGATAGAGCAGATTCCGTTTTACCGGCCAGGGGAAGACACGCCTGAGATGGTCTATCTGAGAGAACAGCGTAAGAATCTGGGCGGCCCAATTCCGAGCCGTAGTCTGGCGCGCGAAAACATTCCCATTGCCGCTCTGGACACCTTTGATCAGCAGCTACAGGGAACGGGAGAGCGCACCAACTCCACAACCATGGCTTTTGTGCGCATGCTGGGGACCCTGGTACGTGACGAACACATCGGCAAACGCATCGTGCCCATTGTGCCTGACGAAGCCCGGACCTTCGGCATGGAGGGCATGTTCCGCCAGTTGGGTATCTACTCGTCGGCGGGGCAGCTTTACGAGCCGGAGGATTCGTCGGAGATTGCGGCGTACAGGGAGTCCGAAGACGGCCAGGTGCTCGAAGAAGGCATCAACGAAGCCGGCGCATTTTCTGCCTGGCTTGCGGCGGCCACCTCCTACAGCACGCACCGGTACACGCTGATTCCTTTCTACATCTTTTACTCCATGTTCGGTTTTCAGCGAATTGGAGATCTTGCCTGGGCCGGCGGAGACATGCAGGCTCGAGGCTTTCTGGTGGGTGGCACTGCGGGACGCACCACGTTGAACGGCGAAGGGCTTCAGCATCAGGATGGACACAGCCATGTGCTCGCATCCACGGTTCCGAATTGCGTGACCTACGACCCGTGCTATGCGTACGAACTGGCCGTCATCATTCAAAACGGTCTAGAGCGCATGGTGGGCCGCGGAGAAAACGTTTTCTATTACGTGACGGTGATGAATGAAAGCTATGTGCAACCGCCCATGCCCGAGGGTGTGGAACAGGGAATCCTGACAGGCATGTACCGCTTGCGTACGTTGCCCGGCGACGACTCGAAACGAGTGCGCTTGCTGGGAAGCGGCACCATATTGCGCGAGGTGGAGAAGGCGGCGGAGCTGCTCAACTCAGAGCATGGAGCCGCGGTGGAGGTTTTCAGCGTCACCAGCTTCAACGAGTTGGCCCGTCAGGGATTGGACGTGGCTCGTTGGAACACACTGCACCCTGAGATGCCCCCCAGAGTGAGCTACGTGGCGGAGCAACTCGCGGGGGATGCCCCGGTGGTTGCCGCCAGCGACTACACGAAGTCGCTGGCCGAGCAGATCAGGAGCGATATTTCTGCCCCCTATCAGGTCCTGGGAACCGATGGGTTTGGCCGCAGCGACACCCGCGAGGCGCTTCGGGGGTTTTTCGAGGTAGACCACTGTTTCATTACCTTGGCTGCTTTGAAGGGGCTGGCTGACGCCCAGAAGATTCCGCTGGAGTCCGTGCGGCAGGCGCGCGATGCCATGGGCATCGATCCCGAGAAACCCAACCCACGGCTGGTGTGAGCAGATCCGCGTGACCCAGGAAATTTGCATTCCTGATATCGGTGACATCGACGAGGTCGAAGTCATCGAGGTCTGCGTGGCGCCCGGTGACATGGTCACTGCGGACGACGCGCTTCTGGTCATCGAGTCTGACAAGGCCTCCATGGAGGTGCCGGCGGGCACGGACGGACGTATTGAGGCAGTGCTGGTGAGCGTGGGTGACACGGTGGGGCAAGGCCATCCCATCGTGCGGCTCGAAGCTGAAGCCGAACCGGCAGCCGCCGAAGCGGCGCACCCTGAGGCTGCCGACGCGCCTCGGACCGAGGCGCTGTGGGCCCCGGCGGCGGAGCCCGCAAGGGGTTCCAGAATGCTGGAGGTGCGGGTGCCCGACATCGGTGACGCTGCTGATGTCACCGTCATCGAGGTTGCCGTCGTGACGGATCAGGAGGTGACGGCGGACGATCTGCTCGTGGTGGTGGATTCTGACAAGGCTTCCATGGAAATTCCCGCCGGGCATGCCGGTAGGGTGTTGGAGGTGCACGTGTCAGAGGGCGTGCCTGTGGTGGAAGGCACTCTGCTGGCCACAATCGCCGCTGAAGGTCAGGCGCCTGTTCAGCCTGAGCCCGAGCCTGCTGCTCCCCGTGAACCAGCGGTGCGTGCGGAACCGGGGGCTCCCGTTGAGGCCGCCGCCCACGAACGCCCCGGCAGGGTGCCAGACGCTGCGACCAGGTCGGTGGGCAGCAGCATCTATGCCGGGCCCGCGGTGCGCCGGCTGGCGCGGGAGTTAGGCGTCGACCTTTCAGGGGTCTCGGGCAGTGGCAGTCGCGGCCGCATCGTCAAAGACGACGTGAAATCCTTTGTAAAGAACGCGATGACCCAGTCGCCGGCGAGTGTTGCTGTTGTGCCGGTGGAAATCGATTTCAGCCGCTTCGGGGAGGTTGAGACGGTTGTCCTGTCTAGGGTCCGAGCCGCCGGGGCCGTTAACCTGCAGCGCAGCTGGTCGTCCATCCCCCACGTTACCCAGCACGACGAGGCCGACGTTACCGAAATGGAGACTTTTCGCGCTTCGCTCAAGCCCGAAGGCGAGCGCCGTGGTGTGAAGATCACGCCCCTGGCGTTCATCATTAAGGCTTGCTGCTATGCGCTCAAGGAGTTCCCAACCTTCAACGCCTCGCTGGATGGTGCCGCCAAGAACTTCATTCTCAAGCGCTACTACCACATCGGTTTTGCCGTGGACACGCCGGAAGGGTTGCTGGTGCCTGTCATCAAGGATGCAGATCAGAAGGGTGTTTGGGAGCTGTCGGAGGAGATCGCTCGCCTCGCGCGGGATGCGCGCGAGCAGAAGCTGGCCCTGAATGATATGCAAGGCGGTAGCTTCAGCGTGTCGAGTCTTGGTGCCATCGGCGGAACGGGGTTTACTCCCATCATCAACGCACCGGAAGTAGCCATACTGGGTGTCGCCCGCCTCGCCATGCGCCCGGTGTGGGACGGAGAGCAGTTCGTGCCGCGCAACATGCTGCCGTTATCGTTCAGCTACGATCATCGGGCCATCAACGGTGCGGAGGCGGGAAGGTTCGTCAGCTACCTGAGCGAGTTGCTAGGAGACATCCGACGGCTCTCCCTGTGAGCCTCGCCACTGGGGCTCAATACCTTCGTTGAGCGTGCGCGCCATCTGGAAGAAGACGTCGCTCAATCGGTTGGCGTAGACGGCAGCGTCCGCTGCATCGTCAACATCCCATAAGGTGCGTTCGGCACGTCGGCAGGTGGTCCGGCATACGTGGGCCAGTGCTGCCCTCCGGGTTCCCCCGGGAATGACGAATTCGGCGAGTTCGGGAAGTGCTGCGTTGAGCTCGACTACCAGTTCTTCCAACCAGAGGGCATCAGGGCAGGGGAACTCGCCTTCAGTCGCCAGATGGCCTCCCAAGTCGAACAGTTCCTGCTGCAGCCGGGAGCACACTTGTGCGAGGGGGCCGTTGGCCGGGAGCTCGGTGACCAGCAGACCAACTAGGCTGTTCAACTCATCGACATCACCGATGGCGTGCATGCGCGGATGAGTCTTCGCGATCTTGCTGCCGTCGGCCAGGGTGGTGCTGCCGGAATCCCCCGCTTTCGTGGTAACCCGGGTGATTCTTTTCCCTTTGCGCGCCACGCCGGCTATGCGTCTCTTGAGGCAGTGATCTGCCTCGGATTGTACTGCGCAACAGAGATCACGCCGGTGGCGAAAGAGCGTGTCAGCCCGTCGTAGGCGTGCTGCATGAACAGCTTTGCATTGGGGTATCCGGTGGTGCGGTCTGCGGCCGAAATGCTCACGCCGACCACTGCGGGTATGTAGCCCTCAGCAGTCTTGAAAGAGTGCATGTACAGGCTGTCGAATATCCGGCGAAAGCTCTGCGACGTGCAGTTTTCTATATCCGACTGCCATGTGATCACGGCGAGCATGTTTGCTTCAGGGCGCGTGACGATGTCCAGCGGGCGAACCAGCTGACGAACTTTCGCCGCGATTCCGGATACCAGCTCATCCACGGTGGGTTTATCGTATTGCTCTTCGATTACGTTCAGGTTGT
The DNA here is from genome assembly GCA_002348385.1 of Gammaproteobacteria bacterium UBA2965. GTDB lineage: Bacteria > Pseudomonadota > Gammaproteobacteria > Pseudomonadales > Azotimanducaceae > UBA2965. The sequence continues at coordinate 86,777 of DEBD01000029.1, forward strand.
TTATACCCACCAGCAACACGCATGCGGCGCCACCCCGTGCCTCAGCTTGTTTTGTGGTATCGGTGATGCGATCGAGAGCAAATTTGAGATTACCGAGCCCGGTTACCGGATCTACCAGGTCGGTTACCTTTAGGTCTCGGATCTTCTTCTCAAGCAGTCGGTTGTCATGCAATAGGCCGTTGTGTCTGGTTGTGATTCTCTGTGCCGCTGCGACGCGTGGCAGCAGCTGGGTGCGCAGATGCGCCTTGTTCAGAAAATCGTCTACGCCTTCTCCGAAAGCTTTATGCATCGCCTCGTAGTCGTCGCGTGCTGTCAGCAGCATGACGTAGGTAAACTGCTCGTTCTTCTTGTCGAGGGCCTTTACCCGCCGTGTCAATTCCAGCCCGTCCATCGACGGCATGAGCCAGTCGGCGATCAGGATTTGTGCGGGCTTCTTCTCTAGAGACCTCAGCGCTTGCAGCGGATTGTTGGTAAAGCGCACATTGGTGAAACCGGCGCCGCGTAAGGCCTTGGCAATAATGGTGCTGGAGAACTTTGCGTCATCTACAACCAGGATTGGAATGTCTTCGTTTGACATGTAACTTAGCGGTTGGGCGTCGGCGTGCGAGTCAACCTTGATATTCGAGGCACTGTGCTTTGTCAAGAAACGGACTGCTCAGGAATCAGGGATAAGTCTAACATGGTGACGTTTGTCACCTTTGTCGGCTTGTGCTTCCCAATGTAAGAGGAAGTTGGCAACAAGCGCACGGCCATGGGGCGTCTACGTTGTCAGCTTGAACGCAATTGATTGAGTCGGAGGGCTAAGCAAGTCATGCCATCGTTTGACGTAGTGTCGGAAGTAGATGCACAGGAAGTTCGCAACGCGGTGGACCAGGCCGCCCGCGAGCTGAGAAACCGTTTCGACTTCAAGAATGTGGATGCTGGTTTCGAGTACGATGGAACGGGCATCGTGCTCGCCGCGGAAGAAGAATTTCAGCTCGCTCAGATGCTGGATATCCTCAGAGACAAGATGGTGCGACGCAGCGTCGACGTGCGGGCGCTGGATGCGGGCGAGGTTGAAGCGGCAGGCAAGCAGAAGCGCCAGCGATTTGGTTTGAAGCAAGGTATCGGTCGCGACGACGCCAGGGCCATGGTGAAGCTGGTAAAAGACTCCAAGCGCAAAGTGCAGGCACAGGTTCAGGGAGAACAGGTGCGGGTAACCGGAAAAAAGCGCGACCACCTGCAGGAGGTAATCACCGTGCTCAAGGAAGCCGACTTCCAGATCCCGCTGGACTTCACCAACTTCCGTGATTGAATGGCCGTAGAGCCACTGATTCGGGACTGGTTGTGAGTTCTACGCCGAGCACGGCGACCGATAACCTCGATCTGCGTAGTTACCTCCATCCTCGGGTGGTGGCAATGTTGTTCCTGGGCTTCTCGTCGGGACTGCCGTTGCTGTTGATTTTCGGCACGCTGTCGTTGTGGCTGCGCGAAGCTGGTGTGGAGCGCTCTGCGGTTACCTACTTCAGTTGGGCGGCGCTTGGCTACTCATTCAAGTTCGTGTGGGCCCCGCTTATCGATCGGCTGCCTTTGCCTTTTCTCACCCGCGTCCTGGGTCAGCGGCGTAGCTGGTTGGCAACGGCCCAGGTGGCGTTAGCATGCGCCATTCTGCTCATGGCCGAGAGCGACCCGAGTACGGCTGACGGCCTGGCCTTGATGGCCGTTGGCGCGGTGCTGCTCGGCTTCTTTGCGGCGACTCAGGATATCGTCATCGACGCCTACCGGATCGAGGCGGTGGACGAATCTCTGCAGGCGCTCATGTCCTCCAGTTACGTGGCCGGGTACCGGATAGGCATGCTGGTAGCCGGCGCGGTGGCCCTTTACCTGGCGGCCGGCTTCGGCAGCACGGTGGACAACTACGCCTACGATGCTTGGCGATGGACCTACTGGTGCATGGCCGCCACCATGAGCGTCGGCTTCCTGACCACACTGCTGATCGGGGAGCCCATAGAAAGGGAAACGTCTGCATATTTTCACGGCACCGCGGACTATGCTCGATTTCTCCTGTTGTTCGGCGTGTTCGTGGGCAGCTTCGTTATTGCCTTCAGGATGCTGTCCGACACGGTTGTTACGCTTGGCGATTCCTTTTCGAGCCCGCTGTTGGGGGGGTTCCTGTCGGAGGCGCTGCGGCTCGTCATATCGTTGGCCGTGGGTCTGGGTGCGACCTGGCTGGCGGTTGCCGCAGGCTTGGCGAAGCGGGAGATGGTGCGCGACACCTACGTCGCGCCCGTAGCGGATTTTTTCGCGCGATATGGGCGGGCCGCGCTGATCATTCTGTTGCTCGTCGGCTTCTATCGGGTGTCGGACATCGTCCTGGGTGTGATTGCCAATGTGTTCTATCAGGACATGGGTTACAGCAAACAGGTGATCGCCACGGCGACCAAAGTCTTCGGCATATGGATGATCATCCTCGGTGGTTTTCTCGGCGGCGTGCTGAGCGTGAAGTACGGCGTGATGCGGGTACTGATGCTGGGGGCCGTTCTCACGGTGTTGACCAACCTGCTCTTCATCACCCTGGCAAACGCCGCCGGTGACCTGACCCTTCTGTATCTGGTGATCGGCGCAGACAACCTGACGGCGGGGCTAGCGAGCGCGGCTTTCGTTGCGTATCTGTCGGGTTTGACGAGCCTGTCGTTCACAGCCATGCAATACGCGATATTTAGCTCCCTGATGACATTGTTCCCGAAGCTGCTCGGTGGCTATTCCGGTCAGGTGGTGGATGCGGTGGGATACAGCTACTTCTTCCTTGGCGCTGCGCTGCTCGGCGTGCCCGTTTTCTACCTTGTCTACCTGGCGCGCCACAGCGTCACTGAGGGCGGCAAGTAGATCGGCCCTCTTGGGCTAGCCGGGCTCCCAACGGTGGGTGCTAGCGATGCGATCGCCTGCGAACTGCACGGATTCGCGCGTCAGACGTTTGCGTTGTCGCGCGCCGGCGGGTCCGGCCAGCGAGATGCGCAGGCTTGCGTTGACCACCCGGTGCCAGGGTAGTTTCGATTCCGGTGGAAGCTTACTCAGGGTGCGGCCGACGAATCTGGCTCGGTTGGGCATGCCGGCCAGCTCGGCAACTTGTCCATAGCTTGCCACCCGTCCGCTGGGGATTAGCGAGATCACCTGCCAGATGCGCTCTTCGGGGCTTGGTTGACTTAGCCCGCCGTCGCCCCCAGATTGGCTGGATTGAACCTGTCGACGGGTGAACATGGGTCCCTGGTTTGTGCTCTTCTTCTGCGTGCCGATTGTGGAAATGTACCTGCTGATCGAGGTGGGTAGCCACATCGGAGCTGCCTTGACGGTTGGGTTGGTGATGCTCACGGCCGTGCTAGGCCTGGCATTGCTGCGCATTCAGGGACTGGCCACGTTGACGCGCGGACTCGGACGCCTCCAGCAGGGAGAGCTACCCGCGCTGGAAGTGGCCGAAGGCCTCATGCTGGCCGTGGCGGGGGCTTTGCTGATCACACCCGGTTTCCTGACCGACGCGATAGGCTTCCTGCTCCTGATACCCGCGGGTCGCGTGCGCGTGGCGGGAAACCTGGCCCGACGTTTTGGCCCCCCGGAGCCTTTTCACACGTCGGATGCTGCCCGCAGATCGGCCGCGGGGCACCGTCCTGACGTCATCGAGGGTGAATTCGTGGTGCGAGAGGACCAAAAAGACCCCTAATTTCGCCTCGCCGGGGTTGAAACTCTTCGGCGCGACACTATTATAAGCGGCCCTTGGATTAGCACTCCCCTATCGTGAGTGCTAATGGGTTACCCATCTGGGATTGAAATGGGAGATTACAGTAAATGAATATTCGACCCCTACACGACCGCGTCGTGGTGCGCCGGTTGGAAGAGGAAACCACCTCAGCCGGTGGGATTGTCCTGCCTGATTCCGCCGCGGAGAAGCCGTCGCAGGGCGAGGTGCTGTCCGTGGGTCCGGGCAAGGCACTGGATAACGGGGAAGTCCGTGCACTGGACGTCAAGGTTGGAGACAAGGTCATTTTTGGCCAGTACGGCGGCAGCACCGTAAAGATCGACGGCGAGGAACTTTTGATCCTCACCGAGAGCGAGATCTTCGGTGTAGTGGAAGGCTAAACAGCGAATATTGAGAGGAATAAGCGATGAGCGCTAAAGACGTACAGTTTGGAGATGATGCGCGTGGCCGCATGCTTGAAGGCGTGAACATTCTCGCCGACGCGGTAAAGGTTACGCTGGGTCCTAAGGGCCGCAACGTGGTGCTGGATAAGTCCTTCGGCGCCCCCACAGTGACCAAAGACGGCGTGTCCGTGGCCAAAGAGATCGAACTGCAAGACAAGTTCGAGAACATGGGTGCCCAGATGGTCAAAGAGGTTGCAAGCCAGACCTCCGATGAGGCTGGTGATGGAACCACCACCGCCACCGTTCTGGCCCAGTCGATTCTCACTGAAGGGTTGAAGTCGGTGGCTGCCGGTATGAACCCCATGGACCTCAAGCGCGGCATAGACAAAGCCGTTGCTGCCGCGGTGACGGAAGTAGAGAACATGTCCACGCCTTGTGAGGACACCAAATCCATCGCTCAGGTTGGCACTATTTCGGCCAACAGCGATACCGCCGTGGGGGAGATCATTGCCGAGGCCATGGAGAAGGTCGGCAAGGAAGGCGTAATCACGGTAGAAGAAGGCAGCGGGCTTGAGAACGAGCTGGACGTGGTAGAAGGCATGCAGTTCGACCGCGGCTACCTGTCCCCCTACTTCATCAACAACCAGGACTCCATGGCAGCGGAGCTGGAAGACCCCTACATCCTGCTGTGCGACAAGAAGATCTCGAACATTCGGGACATGCTTCCCGTCCTGGAAAACGTTGCCAAGTCCGGCAAGCCGCTGATGGTGATTGCAGAAGACATCGAAGGCGAAGCGCTGGCGACGCTGGTGGTGAACAACATGCGCGGGATCGTCAAGGTATCCGCGGCCAAGGCGCCGGGCTTCGGCGACCGCCGCAAGGCCATGCTGCAGGACATCGCCATCCTCACGGGTGGTACGGTCATCTCTGAAGAGGTTGGCCTAACCCTGGAAGGTGCCACGCTGGAAGACCTGGGTACTGCTAAGCGCATCGCCTCCACCAAGGAGAACACCACCATCGTGGATGGCTCGGGTGCCAAGGGCGACATCGAAGGTCGCATCAAGCAGATCCGCGCCGAGATCGAAGACACCACGTCGGACTACGATCGTGAGAAGCTGCAAGAGCGCCTGGCCAAGTTGGCCGGCGGCGTGGCTGTGATCAAGGTGGGTGCGCCCACGGAAGTGGAGATGAAAGAGAAGAAAGCGCGCGTGGAAGACGCGCTGCACTCCACCCGCGCTGCGGTTGAAGAAGGTGTGGTTGCCGGCGGCGGCGTTGCCCTTGTGCGCGCTTTGGCGTCTATCGAAGACCTCAAGGGCGACAACGAAGACCAGAATGTGGGCATCACCATCGCGCTGCGCGCCATGACCGCCCCGCTGCGTCAGATTGCTGCGAACTCCGGCGACGAGGGTGCCGTGGTGCTGGACAAGGTGAAGGGCCTGGAAGGCAACAACGGCTACAACGCCGCTACCAGCGAGTACGGCGACATGCTCGAGATGGGTATTCTGGATCCCGCGAAGGTTACGCGTACTGCCCTGCAGGCCGCTTCTTCCGTAGCGGGCCTCATGATTACCACGGAAGCTATGGTATCCGAGGCCCCGGACGACAGCCCGGCCCCGGCCATGCCTCCGGGTGGCATGCCCGATATGGGCGGCATGATGTAGACGCGCCCATTGCGTTGCAAAAAAGCCCCTCAATTGAGGGGCTTTTTTTATGTGTATCGGGCCTTATTGAAATTGCGTGATTATTTGCGGGGTGCGCTGCGTCGGAGGTTTGGTTATATTCTTGGGCGAACGACGATAAGTCCGTAACCGAGGGGACAAAAATGGATAGCGATCTTTTGTATTTTCTCGCGCGCTGGTGGCATGTGGTATTCGGCATCACGTGGATCGGCCTGCTCTACTACTTCAATTTCGTTCAGACCGAGTATTTCAAGGAAGCCGATCCGGATGCGCGCACCGACGCATTCGTCAAGCTGGCGCCGCGTGCCCTGTGGTGGTTCCGTTGGGGGGCCATGTTCACGTTCTTGACCGGTCTGCTCATGCTGGCCATTCTGGGTCGCGCTACATCCTTCGCAATTACGTTGGGGTCCGTACTTGGCATTCTGATGTTCTTGAACGTGTGGCTGATCATCTGGCCCAATCAGAAGATCCTCATAGCGTCCAATGAGCAGGTCAAAGGCGGTGGCGAAGCGCTTCCTGAAGCAGCAGCTGCAGCGCCCAAAGCAGCATTGGCATCTCGCACCAATACGCTGTTTTCCGTTCCCATGCTGTTCTTCATGGTAGGCAGTGCCCACCTGGCGACCACGAGCGGGTTGGGATTCGGAGCCATTGGCAGCGCCAGCACGGCGGCGCTCATCGTATCGCTGGTCATCATCGCCGCGCTGGAACTGAATGCGATTTTCGGTAAGCCCGGTCCTATCGCCAGCGTTCAGGGCGTGATTACCTCCAGTATCGTGCTTACGGGCGTGTTTTGGGCGGTAGTGGCGTACCTATAGGCCGGCACCCAACGCACGGTCCCCGGCGACGGGTGGCCAAGGCACGAAAAGAGCTTGCCCATCGCAGGCTCTTTTTTTTGCTTATAATTCGCCGCCTCATCGCTCAAGAGAACGTAAATGGCCGACAAGCCCTCGATATCTGCCAACCCGGACGACGCTGGCGGCTACCGGCGCGGGGGTCAGCGGCGCCGCGCCGGTGGCGGGGCACCGCGAATGATCGGGATCAACCTAATCATGGCGGTGCTGATGGCTGGATTGATGGTGGCGGGTTGGTTCATTGCAAACCAGCATCAGTTGCTGGAGCAGGCGCAAGTCGACCGGGAGCAGGCGGCGGAGCGTATCGCGGTATTGGAAGATCGGCTTCGGGTCACGGACGAGGCTATGACCGAGACGGGCCAGGACACCCAGCAGAAGCTCGGTTTCTGGGAGTCGGAGGTGCGCAAGCTGTGGGCGGTTGCCAACGAGCGCAATCGAAAGTGGATCAAAGACAACGAGAGAAATATCGATAAGCTGCAGAAGAGCGCCTCTGCCATCGATGCCAGCCTTCGCGATCTGAACAGCGCCGTTAGCCGTCACGACGCGGCGTTTGCTCAACAGCAGGCGATCATCGATCAGCTGACCAGCGTCGACCTGCAGATGCAGCAGTTGGTCAACATCCAGCGGGACCTGACCGACAAGGTCAATGCGGCGCAACAGACCATGGCCGGACTGCAGTCCGGGCTGGCTGGACGGGTGACGGAAAACGAGCAGGCGGTGGTGGCCATAGATGCCTACCGCCTCCAGCTGAACAGCCGTCTTGCCGCCCTGGAACGGCGCATGGATGGGCTGTCTGCGCCGGCCACCTATTGAAGCCACCTATGTAGTTAGAACAGGTTCTGTTTGTGAACCACAACCTGCACTGCGTCACGCCCACAGCGCGACGCAGGTCCGGTTACCTGTCTGTGGGTAGCGTCATACTCTCCGGTTCATCAGTCCCTGAAGTGGTTGCGGATGAACAGCGATCAGGCCCCCACCTTGTGCGTCGTAGGTTCTCGTCGTATCGAAGGCACTGCTGCCGCCATGCAGCAGTGTGCGCGAGCGCTCGGCTGGCAAATCCAGCGTGTGTACGACGTGGACGAGCAAGTGGTAGACGAACGGGTCTCACTTGCGCTGCTGGAGCCTTCCCAACCGAAGCAGCTAAGAAGCCGGTTTCCCCATGCGTTGCTGGTGGTGTTGGCCGATGGCGCTGAAGTGGCCGACGTTGATGCAGACATCGTGCTTACGCCTTGCCGCGACGCCGTCGCGCTGAATTCTCTGCTCAATCATGCGGCGTCCCATTGGCGCCAGCAGCGCAAATCCATGCAGCTGTTCCGCGAGGTGGGAGCCCGGCGAGAACGGATGCGGCAGCTGTCGGACATTGCTCTGTCGCTGTCTACCCAGATCGACTTCGACGATCTGCTGGAGACCATCCTGCTCGAAGCGCGCCGATTAGCCGGCTGCGATGCCGGGTCTTTGTATCTGCTGGATGAAAACAGCGACCCGCCTTCGCTCATATTCAAGCTCAGCCAGACCGACTCTCTGGAAGTGACGTTCAGGGAGCAACGTCTGCCGCTGTCTTCCCAGTCGCTTGCCGGGTACGTGGCGCAGACCGGAGAGTCTCTGGAAATCCCGGATGCCTACGCCATTCCTGAAGATGCACCCTATCGGTTCAATCGATCGTTCGATGAAAAGATGGGCTACCGCACGCGATCGATTCTGGTGCTTCCCATGCGTGACCATCGCGGCAAGGTGGTGGGCGTGCTGCAGTTCATCAACCGTCTGGATCCCACTAAGAACCAACCCATTCCATTTGGCGAGGAAGTTGCGGAGCTGCTTAGGGCCGTGGGCAGCCAGGCGGCGGTCTCGATTCAGAAGAACCTGCTTATTCGGGACGTCAATCAGCTCTTCGAGGGTTTCGTGCAGGCATCGGTCAAAGCCATCGAACAACGTGATCCTGGTACCAGCGGTCACTCATTTCGCGTTGCGGAATCCACTCTGGCGCTACTTCGTGCGCTGCCTGAATCGGGCAACGCTCGGTTCAAGGAGCTCACCCTGAGCGATGCCCACCTGCGGGAGGTTCGCTATGCGGCTCTGCTGCACGATTTCGGCAAGGTGGGCGTGCGCGAGCATGTGCTGCTCAAGGCTAACAAGCTATCCGACGACCGTCTGGAACTGCTGAACTTCCGGGTAGAGCTGCAGAAAGAACGACTGCGTCGCCAGGCCCTGGAGCGGGAGCTTGAGCTCTTCCATCATGGCAAAGTAGACCTGGAAGTAGCTCGGCGTCGGGTGCAGCGCGAGTTGGGCCGGCAGCTTGGGCTGTTGGACGACTACCTGGACTGTATCCGCAAAGCCAACAATCCCACGGTTTTGGCAGAGGGCGACTTCAACAACCTGCGCGAGATCCGCAATTACGCCTACCGCGAGCTGGACGGCACCCAGGGCAGTCTGATCAGCGATTCGGACCTGTTGGCCTTGTCTGTGCGCAAGGGCAGTCTGACGCCGGATGAGCGCTTGGAAATCCAAAACCACGTGAGCCACACGCGGGATTTTCTAGCCGTTTTGCCGTGGCCGCCGGAGTTGGCCGGGGTGCCCCGGATTGCGGCTGCCCACCACGAGAAGCTGGATGGCAGCGGGTATCCCGATGGATTGGTCGACGAGCAGATCCCGTTGCCCAGCAAGGTGATGGCCGTGTGCGACATTTACGATGCGCTTACCGCCATGGACCGCCCATACAAATCTGCGATCAGCGCGGAGCGCGCGCTGGGAATTCTCGAGGAGGAAGCCAGATCGGGCCTCCTTGACGGCGACATCGTGAAGATCTTCATCGATGCCGGCGTGTACGAGTCTGTGTGGGGTGAGCAACGCAAACGCGTTGGCTGACTACTGCCACTGGGCGATAACCGGTATCTCCACCAGATAGCTTTCGAAGGCGACCACCACCCCGGTCTCCGTAATCTGTTCCATACGAATGCCGCTGAAGGCATCACCCTCGGTCAGTCGCGTGCCGTTGACCACCACCGCGCGCAGGCTGGCATCCTCGGCAAAAACATGGGTGGAGAACGTCAGGCCGGGAAAGCGGGCTTTGGCATCTGAGGGGAGGCTGGTGATTAAGGTGCGGCGCCGCGGCGTGGGAGGGGCAGGGGCTGGTGCAATCACCGGGGCGACGGTGGCTGCGGGAGATGTTTCGGCCGGTGGACTTGTCGCGTCTGGATCTGCCGGCAAATCCGGCGAAGCCTGCACCGGGCTCTGCGGTGCGGGTGTTTGTTGCCGTCGGGCGGCTGCGGGCTCCGCTGGTGCTGATGACGTTGCCGGCTGGTTTGCTGGTTTGGGTCCGAACGGGTCATACAGCCACACCAGCACTGTGCCGTTGATGAGCAATGCGGCTGCCAAGCCGCCGCCGATCAGCCGCAGGCGCTGCTCGTTGTGGCGCTTGAACATTTCGGCCGTGGCAGTCTGGGGGTTTTGCTGGGCTGCGCGGCGCTGCAGCGCTTTGAGAATGTACGACACTTCAGCCGTCCAGCACGGGTCCTGGCAGCTGCAGTTGCCGGGTCAGGTGAATCCAGGTCATGGGTCCGACCACGCCGTCTACCTGCAGGCCATGGGCATCTTGAAACTCACGCACGGCGGCATCCAGGTCGGCGTCGAAAAAATTTGGGCGGGAAGACGCAATGGACTGGTCCACCAAGCCGCTCAGCTGCGAGCGAAGCCACCCAACCGTCGCGTGGACGTCGCCGCTGGCCAGGCTGCCGTGATAGTCCGGTGGCGTCTGCCACAGCAACATGTAGTCACCTTGCCACACCCTGCCAATGGCAGCTCTGGTGGTCTCTATACGCTCGTCGCCCACCTGCAGGGTGACGTGGTTTCCCTTAAGGCGTAGCACGGCGCCGTGGAATGGCCCCGTTCCGTCACCCCAGAGCTCCAACACTACGGGGCGGTTGAGACGTTTGATAGCGCGCCAGCCGCCTTGCTGGTTGAGGCATTGCAGGCCGGCGGTGGGCGCGAAATTGCAGGGTATGGTGGTGTCCACCTCGGGTGCGTAGTCGGCCCCCCAGGCCGCGAACGCGGCCACATAGGCCTTGCGCTGGCCCACGTAACGGTCCATGTCGGGCCGCTGGACAGCCACGGTCCTTGGCGCCGGACGTTTTGTTGCCGGCTCGGAGGGTGCGCTCCTGGGCTTCTGTGGCGGGGCCGGCTGGTTTTCTGCTTCCGATGGCGCCGCAGGTGGGGGGCGTTCCCGCTCGCGCCTGGCAATGGTGGGCGCGCTGGGTTGGATGTTGGCGGGACTGGCTTGGGTGCGACTGTATGGCTGCACGATCTGTTCCGCGCCCTTTGCCGGTTGCGTGGATGGCGCGGGCGCTGCCTGATCGCCCGGCAGGGCGAAATATGCCCAGGCGATGCCCGCCATGCCTAGGCTGGCCGCGGCGCTGGTTGCCCACAGACGGTAGTTCGTCGGTTTGCCCAAGACTTCGTTGGCGGCGCGCCGGACGATTCGTCTCGGGATCCGGTGGCGTCCCTCCACGTAGGCGCCGAGCAGGGCGCGATCGGCAATGACGTTGAGCACGCGGGGTATGCCTTTGGAGAGCCGATACAGCAGTGCCAGAGAGGCCCTGGGAAACAATTGCGGGTCCCCGCCAGCCTGACTCAGGCGATGCACCACATAAGCGTAGCAATCGGCTCGCCCCAATTGGCCCAGGTGGTAGCGTGCGGTGATGCGCTGGGCTAGCTGGCGAAGCTCGGTGCGTTCCAGCAACCGGCCGAGTTCCGGCTGGCCCAAAAGAATGATGCGTAGCAGCTTGTGGCTGTCTGTTTCCAGATTGGTGAGCAGGCGTATCTGTTCCAGCACCGCTGGGGATAGGTTCTGTGCTTCGTCGATGATCAGCACGGTGCTGCGGCCGCGCCGGTAAGACTCGACCAGGTATTTGTTCAGTACGTCGATGTACTGCTTGATGGTGGGATGCTGGGCACTCGGGTAGGGAATACCCAGCTCGTCGCACAGCGTTTCCAGCAGCTCCTTGACCGTGAGTCTGGGGTTCAAGATGAACGCCACGTCCAGGTCCGGGGGTGTCTGCCGCACCAGATTGCGCAGCAGTGTGGTCTTTCCCGTGCCTACCTCTCCCGTGATCATCACGAAGCCGCCGTGAGAGAAGCCGTACATCAAGTGTGCCAGGGCTTCGCTGTGGCCTTCGCTGAGGTAGAGGAAGTTCGGATCCGGTGCGATGGAGAACGGTGTTTGGTCGAAGTGAAAGTGCTCTTCGTACATCAGTCCGCTTTGCCGTTGTGGATGCGCTCGTCCTTGGCTTGCCAGAGGTCCCTGACCCAGGGTGCGAGCAGCTTACGCTGCTCGCTGTCGTCGGTCACCTCGCGCAGGTCTGCGGGAATATCGTAACAGTCGATGCGTACGTTTACCGCAGTGCAATTGCCCTGCAAGAATTCCCAGAAGGTCGGCGTGCCGTCCGGGTAGACGATCGTGATGTCCAGGAGTTTGTGCAGGTGTGAGGACAAGCCGCCCATTACATAGGACAGGCCACCCACCTTGGGGTTCAACAGGTGTCTGTAGCGGCCAGCTTGCCGGGCGTGCTTTGCCGGGGTGAAACGCGTGCCTTCCAGAAAGTTCAGCACGGCGGTGGGGTGGCTGCGAAAACGCTCGCAGGCCTCCAGCGTGGCCTGACGGTCCGACTTGGTACCCTTGTTTGCCGCGCGAGTGACTTGGGTTCTGTCCAGCCGCCGCACATAGGGAAATCCGAGCAGCCACATGGCGATGCCCACGAAGGGAATCCAGATAAGCTGGCGTTTGGTAAAGAACTTTACCGGCGGAATTCGATCGAACAGAGTTGTCTGCAGCACCAGAATGTCTGTCCAGCTTTGGTGGTTGCTGATCACCATGTACCATTGCTCGCGGCTGAGGTCATCGGCGTCGTACCACGTCACCGACACGTTGGCGAGCGACAGCCATCGAATCAGCAGGCGGTTCGTTCCCACCCATCCGTCAATGACCCAATGGTCCAGTTTGCGTTCCCAGAAGCGGCGCAGGGATTGTGGGCTGATCAGCTTGATGGGGCAGACGATGAGCAAGGGGATGCATACCAACATGGCGTTGATGGTGAACAGGACAATTGTGCAAACGCCTTTGCCGGCGCCTATAACCTTGGCCATTGTGGATTCTAATCATAGCTGCACAGACGGCGCCACAGCATGCTGAGGGGATTGGTTGGCGCGATGTTGTTGCTGCTCCTGTCCGCTTGCGAGTCGTTGGGCTTCTATGCGCAGGCGGTTTCTGGTCAGTTTTCCATCCTGCTGCTTCGACAGGATGTCGACGTTGTGCTGACCCGCCTGGCCGAGGCAGAGCGACCGGAGGATCAGCGGCTGGGCGAGCGCCTGGCCTACACCCAGGAGCTGTTGGCGTTTGCTTCCGACCAGCTCGGCCTGGAGGTGGGTGGGCGCTACAGCAGCTTCGTGCAGCTCGATGCAGCCTATCCGCTCTGGAACGTATTCGCGGCGCCGGAGCTGTCGGTAAGTCCTCATACCTGGTGCTATCCATTGGTAGGGTGCGCGCCGTACCGAGGGTACTTTCGTCGCGCGCGGGCCGAAGGCTACGCCGCGCGCCTGCGTCGGCGCGGTCTGGAAACTCATGTTGGCGGGGTTCCCGCCTATTCCACCCTGGGTTGGTTCTCCGATCCTCTGCTCAGCTCGTTCGTCTACTGGCCGGATGCGGAGCTTGCCGAATTGCTTTTTCACGAACTGGCCCACGGCAAGGTATGGGTGCGCTCCGATGTGGCCTTCAACGAAGCGTTTGCGACCTTTGTGGGCCGCCAGGGAGCGGCGCAGTTGCTGGGCAGCACGCCCATGGCGCCTGTCCGTGAAGGCGGGGAGCACCGAATGACGCAGCTGCTGCTTATACTGCGCGATCGCCTGCAGGGTGTGTACGAGTCGCCCCGAAGCGACGAAGAAAAACGCCGCGCGAAGTCAGCCCTCCTGGGCGAGGCGCGTGCGTGCTACGCAGAAAATCCGCAGTATTTCGGGGCGCCGCGGTTCGACGGCGTCATGCAGCGGTTGAACAACGCCTACCTGGCGTCTTTGGTCACCTATGAAGACCACGTGCCGGCGTTCGCCAAGCTGTTCGAAACCCACGGCGGGGATTGGGCGCATTTTTTTGCGGCTGTGCAGGAAATTGCCGAGTTGGAGCCAGCCCGCCGCCGCAGCCGCCTGGCTGCACTAGGCCAGCAGCGTGTAGCAGGACAGAGCGATGATGCCCGCGCCGATCAGATTGAGTGCGAAACCCTCCCGGGCCATGGTGTCGATGCTGAAAGCTCCCGTACTGAAGACGATGACATTCGGCGCGGTGGCCACGGGTAGCATGAATGCGCACGAGGCGCTCATGGCGGCGGGAATCATGAACAGCTTGGGATCAATGGCCGCACCGATGGCGCCAGCGGCCAGAATGGGCATCAGCAGCGTGGTGGTTGCCGTGTTGCTTGTGGTCTCCGTGAGAAAAGTCACGGTGAGGCAGATGACCACCATGATCACGGCGATGGGCAGAACGGACAGGCCGGTCAGCAGGCCGCCGATGGTTTCGCTCAAGCCCGACGACATGAACGCGGTGGCGATTGAAATGCCCGCGCCGAAAAGTATGAGCATGCCCCAGGGAATCTCCTGAGCGCTCTCCCAATCCATCAGCCGCTGGCCCCTGCCGTCTGGTATGAGGAACATGGCTACCACCGCCAGCAGCGCCACCATGGCGTCGTTGGTTTGCGGCACGTTGAACCAGGCGGTCCATCCGCCGAACGGTTCGAGGCGAAATATCCACAAGGCCGCAGTGGCGCAGAACACGGCCAGCACCCGCTTTTCCATGGGTTGCCAGCGGCCGACTTCGGGCAGGCTAATCTGGCCCTTGTGCGTGAGATGGCGGGTCAGCCACAGCGCGATGATCGGCACGAAGACCACCACCACGGGAATGGCGAAACTCATCCAGGTGGCGAATCCGATCGTTTCCTGGCCGAGCTGGTTGTACACGCCCATGAATACCACGTTGGGGGGTGTGCCGATGGGCGTTCCGATACCGCCGACGCTGGCCGCGTAGGCGATGCCCAGCAGCAGCGGCGTGGCCAGATGACGATCTTCGGCTTTCTCCAAGATGGCCTGGGCCACGGGGAGCAGCATCAGTGTGGTGGCGGTATTGGAGATCCACATGCTGAGCACAGCGCTGGCCGCCATGAAGCCGAATACCAGGGAGCGGCTGCTGTTGCCACCGAATGCGCGCACCATGGTGAGCGCCAGGCGCCTGTGGGCGCCGCTGCGCGCCAGCGCGGTGGATAACAGAAAGCCCCCCAACAGCAGGAGCACCAACGGGTGACCATAGGCAGCCGCCGTCTGGGTCGGCGTGATGACTCCCAGCATGGGTAGCAGCGCCAACGGCAGCAAAGAGGTGGCCGGAATAGGGATGGGCTCGAACACCCACCACACCACACAAAGCAGGGTAACCCCCAACGTGGCCGCGGCCGCAAAGGGAAACCCGTTGTGGAGCATGAGGTATGCGGCCAACAATGCGAGAATGGGGCCAGCGGGCAGGGCGATGCGTTTGATGGATGAGTTGGGTAACGGGTCTGCGGACATGGCGGCGCCAGGGTGCCAACCGTCAGCGGCGAAAGCAAGCGTCACCACCCACAGTGCGCAAACGGGTCTTTGCTGAGGCAACAGAATGACCGAGAGTTTTTACTGGTATGACCTGGAAACTTCGGGGACCGATCCCCGCTGGGATCGCGTGGTGCAGTTTGCGGGGTTTCGAACCGACGCGAATCTTGAGCACATCGGTGACGAGCAGAGCTTTTATGTTCGCCTGCCCGACGATGTGCTGCCCAATCCGGACGCCAGCCTGGTAACCGGCATTACGCCGCAGCGAACCCACGCCGAAGGCGTCACCGAGTGGCAGGCCATGAATCGCCTGCAAAGCCTGTTCTCGCAACCCGGAACCTGTGCGGTTGGATACAACAGCCTGCGCTTCGATGATGAGTTCGTGCGTTATGGGTTCTACCGAAACCTGCGCGACCCGTATGCGAGGGAGTGGCAGAACGGCAATTCTCGCTGGGACCTGATTGACCTCGTGCGTGCTGCCGGGGCGCTCCGCCGCGAAGGCATCAATTGGCCGCAAGGAGACGATGGCCTGCCGGTATACAAGCTGGAGTTGCTGACCCAAGCAAACGGGTTGGACCACGGGCAGGCCCACGACGCGCTGTCGGACGTGCAAGCCACCGTGGCGTTGGCGCGATTGATTCAACGCTCGCAGCCCAGATTGTTCCATTACTATTTCGGCCTGCGCTTCAAAAAGGCCGTGCGCCAATTGCTGGAGCCGGTTGGTGCCGCGGTGTGTGTGCATGTTTCCGGGATGTATCCCCGTGCCCAGTACGGCACTGCTCCGGTGGTGTCGGTCTGCCGGCATCCGAAAAACAGCAATTCGGTGGTGGTGGCGGATCTCAGTCAGGACGTGGAGCCGCTGTTAAGCTGGAGTGCCGAGCGCATTCGCGAGAGCCTGTTTTCCCGCGGCGCGTCGCCGCGCCCGCCACTCAAAGAGATACGCATTAACCGGTGTCCGTTCGTGGCGGAATTGGGTGTGCTCACGGAGGAAAACTGGTCGCGGCTGGGGTTCGACGCCAAGCTCATTAAGGAACGACACCGCCGCCTGGGTGCGCCTGGCATCGCGCAGAAGATTATGAAGGTGTATGCCGGTCAGACTCACGAGCCGCCAGGCGACGTAGACGCTGCCCTCTACGATGGGTTTCTGCAGGACGAAGATCGGCGCCGCTGCGAGAGCTTCGTAGATGCCCTGAACGAAGGACGCTGGACCGATCTGGACTACGCCGATCCGCGTCTGGGCGTGTTGGCTTCGCGACTCAAGGCACGAAGCTTCGAGCAGTTTCTTACTGCCGACGAGGCCGATGAGTGGAGCGAGTTTGTGGCGTCCAAACTCACCTGCGAGCAGAGCGCGTGGTTGAATCTGAACGCATTTTCGGCGCGCGTGACTACGCTGCTTGACGAGTTGGACGACAATCCTGACGGGGTTGATCGTGACAGGCGGCGCGCGGTCCTGCTGGATCTGCGCAGGCATGGGGAACGCCTGTCCGAGCGTTACGGTCACGCGCCGGATACCCGAAGCCCCACATGAAGGACTATTGCGTCGAATTGCACGAGGTGCACAAGCGCTTTGCTGGACCGCCGGTGCTGGACGGCATCAGCCTCAGCTTCGAAGTGGGATGCACCACCGCCTTGGTGGGAGAGAGTGGCAGCGGCAAGACCACGCTGCTTCAGTTGGCGAATGCGGTGGTGCGACCTGATGCCGGCGAGGTTCGAGTGTTCGGGCACCCGGTGCCGGAGTCGGATCTCATCGTGCATCGCCGTCGTATAGGCTATTCGGTCCAGGGTGCCGGGTTGTTCCCGCACCTGCGCAACTACGACAACGTCACCTTGCTAGCCCGACTCGAAGGCTGGCCCAAGGAGCGTATCGATGCTCGCTTTGACACGCTGATGGAACAGATGGGTCTGCCCGCGGATACGGCGCAGCGCTACCCCCATGAGCTTTCCGGGGGTCAGCAGCAACGGGTAGGCCTGTGTCGGGCACTGATGCTCGAGCCGGAGCTGCTGCTGCTCGATGAGCCCTTTTCCGCGGTAGATCCCATAACCCGGCTGGGCATCTATGAGCATTTCGCGCAGGTTCAGCAGGAGCAGCGCATCAGCACTCTGTTGGTTACCCACGATATGCGTGAAGCCGTTCGTCTTGCCGAGCATGTGGTGATCCTGCGGGCTGGGCGCGTGCTGCAAGCTGCCCCCACCCAGGAGGTGATTGATGCGCCGGTGGACGATTACGTGGCTATGCTTGTCAAGGAGCAGCTGTAGTCGTGCGTTTGAAGGTTTTCATCGTGGTGGCTGCGTTGCTCGCGGCGGCAAACGCTTGGTCCGACGATCATGTGATCCGGGTTGCGTCGAAGAACTTCAACGAGTCCTACATTCTTGCGGAGAGCGCCGCACAGCTGCTCGAGTCCGGGGGTTTCGAGGTGGAGAGACGCTTCGGGCTGGGTGGCACGCTCATCTGTTTTCAGGCGCTGGAGAACGACGAGATCGACGTCTACGTCGAGTATTCCGGCACTCTGGAGCAAGTCATTCTCAAGCTGGGTGCGCACGCTGGCCTTGATGAACTGCGCAGCCGAGTCAGCGAGCGGAATCTGGCCCTGCTGGCGCCGCTGGGATTCAACAATACTTACGCGCTGGCCCTGCGTTCCGGCCTGGCTCAAGAGCGGGGGCTTGCGCGCATCTCGGATCTGTCCGCACATCCCGACTTGCGAGTGGTGGTCAGTCACGAGTTCCTCGAGCGGGAGGATGGCTGGCCGGGGCTCGCGGCTGCCTACGGCCTGGTCAATCAGGTCACCGGCCTAGAGCACGGTCTCGCCTACCAGGCAATCAATCAGGGCACCATCGACGTCACCGACGCGTACTCTACCGATGGGGAGCTGGCCCGCTATGAGCTGACGCTACTGGAGGACGACAAGGGATTTTTTCCGGCATACCTGGCGGTGCCGCTGGTACGGGCTGATCTGGACCCGGCGGCGCAGGCCCTGCTGTCTTCGCTGGGAAATACGTTTACAGATGCCAGCATGCAGGCGTTGAACGCGCAGGTGGTGTTCGGTGGCCAGACCTTCGCCCAGGTGGCTAGGGAATTTCTTGCGTCGCAGAAGCTGGCATCCACGGTCGCTTCGGTGCCTACTCTTTGGGAGGATTTGGGGCGCAATACCCTGGTGCATCTGAAGCTCACCGGCATCGCCCTGGGTTTTGCGGTGGTAGCCGGCATTGGGCTGAGCCTCTTGGTGTTCAGAAACGCGGTGGCCTCGCGTGCGCTGCTGTACGTGAGCGGGCTGATGCAGACCATTCCGTCCATCGCGCTGCTGGCGTTGATGATACCGTTGCTGGGTATTGGGGCCGTGCCTGCCATCGTGGCCCTGTTCCTTTACTCGCTGCTGCCCATGCTACGCAACACCATCACCGCGCTCACGACCATCGACCCCACGTTGATTCGCGTGGCTATCGCTATGGGGCTTTCCGACGCGCAGCAGCTGCGTCATGTATACGTGCCGCTCTCCATGCCGAGCATTCTCGCCGGCGTGCGTACGGCGGCGGTGATCAGTATCGGTACGGCCACCCTGGCGGCCTTCATCGGAGCAGGCGGTCTGGGGGACCCTATCGTGACGGGCCTGGCGCTGAATGACGTGGGACTCATCCTGCAGGGCGCGGTGCCGGCGGCGCTGCTGGCCATCGTCACGGAACTGGTTTTCGAAGGGGTGGAGCGTCTGGTGCTGCCTGGGCATATGCGAAGGCAGTAAGCTCCCTGAGAGCCCGCTGGCTCTGCTGGACCTAGCGAACCAACCCGGCCCGATAGGCGTCGTAGGACGTGCGTGAGGCGTCAAAGTCGATATCGGCGGGAGGATCGATGGATACGCCCAGGTACCAGTCAGTCTCTCCTCGAATGTGCTCCAGGGTCACCATGCTCTCGGCCCAACCGAAGCGTTCTTCACCGAAGTAGTTGCCCGGTTGGTCTCCGGAAAACAGGCAAGCGGCACGCCGCTCGCCGATACTGGTGCGAACCGCTTCGGGCGCGTTGTGCCGGATGGCAAAATCCAGCTGAGCATGCAGCGCCGCAGCGTCGAGAATTAGCAACCTTTGCATGGATCCGTCCGAGCGAAGCAGCAGGAATCCGGGCGGTTCGTCTACCAGGTAGTACTCGATGAAGCGCTCCTGCTGCATCAACTGGGCTACCCAGGTGCGGATAGCCGGGTCCATCAGAAACTGGGGTGGGCTGACGGACAGGGCGTTTCTCAGGCGTGCGGTGTGCTGAGCGAAATACGCCTGGTTCAGCTCTTCCATGTACGCGATGGTGGTGGCAATGGCGTCGGTACCTTGCTTTGGTACAAAGCGATGGAGCAACCCCGCATTGAATGCCTCTACGGCGAGTTTCTCGTCTGCAACACCGGTCAGCATGATGGTTCTCAGGTAGGGGTCGTTGAGCCCGGCGCACAGATCCAGCCCGTTCAGCGCCGGCATGGCGTAGTCCACAATGAGCACGGATACCCGGCGGAACCGCTCCACGTGGTTGATTTCCTGCTCGATCAAACTTAAATCCAGGTGGATGATGGCTTCGGAGCCGCCGGCCGGCGCTGCTGACAGGCAACGGTCGGCCAGCGGCTCCAGGGCGCACTCCTCGGTGAGGAAGTCGCGCGCCTCAAAAGGGTCCACAAACGAACGCCACGCCCAGCTGGCCGGCATCTCGAAGCACAAGCTTTCCAGGAAGGACTCGTTGTCGTCTACCACGCACACCGTGGTGGGATGGAAGTAGGGGGCCAGTGCAAAGGGTTTCATGTGAGCAGACTCTGCAGGGCCTGTCGCTTGTCTTTGCTCAAACGCCGATAGGTTCGGATGAGCTCGCGTTCCTCCTGGGTCAGTTGCGGCTTGAGAATCCGCTCGAGCTGTTCGTGCAGCGGCGGTGCCAGGCCGCGCTCCGATGCGTCTGTGGGTATGCCGCTGAACGACTGATGCAGACGCGCTACAATGTCCGAGTTCATGCTTCGCCGGTAGTGTTGTGCGGACTCGGCGATCTGAACGCGCATTTCTAGAGGCAGGCGTACCACAAACTTGTAGGGCTTTTCTTTGCTTGGCATGGTGTGATCGCTTTCGATTGATCTGGATTCTATCGAGCACGGCCAGTCTGTAGCTGGAATCTTCCCCAGGCTGCAGTTCCAATGATCAGGGTAGCGCCCAATAAATTTACCAACAAGAGATGTCAAAGTGATATCAACCGCTGGTTGCGAAGCAAGTTGATGGGCTTGTGATTGATCAACTGCTCAACGCGAAAGATCTTGCGAAATCGTTCGAGGACGGTGCATCCACGAGGGCAGTGCTGCGCCGCATTTCGGTGTCGCTCAAGGCGGGAGAAACTCTGGCGCTGTGTGGTCCCAGCGGCTCGGGTAAGTCGACGTTGCTGAACTTGTTGGCGGGAGTGATTGCGCCTGATGCGGGGGAAGTCTGGCTGACCCTGCCGGACGGGTCCATGAATCTTGCCTCGTTGAGCGAGAAGCAGCGTAGCGCGGTACGCAGGCGGCACATGGGCTATGTGTTCCAGTTCTTCAACCTGGTTCCCACGTTGACGGTGCGAGAGAACGTGCTGCTGCCGCTGGAGCTGGCGGGGCGCGAAGCGCTTGCCGAAGAGGCGTTGTCCCGCCTGAGTAGTCTGGGGCTGGACACACGGCTCAACGACTTTCCGGAAACGCTATCGGGTGGCGAGCGTCAGCGCACGGCAATTGCGCGGGCCCTGGCACACAGGCCGTTGCTGGTGCTGGCGGACGAGCCCACTGGCAATCTGGATGCCGAGCGCAGCGAGGGCGTGGTGAGCGAGTTATGGAAGGCGGTGCGAGAACAGGGGTGTGCCCTGGTGGTGGCCACACACAGCGAGGCGGTGGCCCAGCGCGCCGATCGGGTGCTGCGCCTGGATGCGCCACCTTCCGAGGGCGCCTAGATGAAGTCGCGTGCCCTGCTGCTGCGCGCTCAGCTTCGGTTTCTCTCGCGTAGCCCCTGGAGTACGGCCACGGTGCTGTTGGGCGTGGCGCTGGGGGTGGCCTCCGTGGTTGCCGTGCATCAGCTCAACGTGCGCGTGAACGACGCGTTGTCCCTGGCCACGCCGGCGCACCTTTCGGGTGTGACCCACTTGCTTGATCGGGGGAATGAGCAGACCACTGCCGAGGATTACTTCGAGCTGCGGCGGCGCTGGCGCGCCGGCGAGCACCCTGGGGTGACTTCGCTGATACCGGTAGTGGAGGGGCAGTTGCTGGAGGACGGACGGCGCACCCGGGTGTTCGCGACGGATTGGCTGGCAGCCTCCGGCCTGCAGACCAACGAAGCCCTGCGCGGGCTCGCCATGGTTGGCCGTGACGCGGTAGTGGCTGATGCCGCCCTCGGCCTGGAAGCCGGAGACGAGATCGTGCTGGGCGGGTTGCGCTGCGTGGTGCTCGCCACGGTGCAGGGTGGGCTGGGGTCTGCGGTGTTTTCGGACATCGGTACCGGCCAGGAGATTCTTGGGCGTGATCCCGACCAGTTGGATTATGTCGCCGCGGTTCGTGAGGATCCCCTGGCGGCGTTCAAAGATGTCATGGAGCAGGCGCTGCCGGGCAGCTCGGCCGGGTTTGCGCTGCCGGAAACCTGGGAGGTCGCCCGGTGGCGTGTGCGCTCCGTGAGCACTGAGTTACCCACCTTAGGATTCGCCCGCTCTATCCTGTTCAATCTTGGTGCGTTGGGGACGCTTACCCTGGTGGTGGCCTGGTTCCTCATCCACCAGGTGGCGGTGGTGTGGTACCGGCAGCGTCGTCCGCTCATGGAGCGCCTGCATCTCGTAGGCGTTTCCAGCGCCTTGTTGAACCGCCACTTCATCTTTTCTTTCGCTCTCATCGGCGTGGTTGCTACCGTGCTGGGCCTGCTTCTGGGTCCGACGCTGGCGGTCTGGGTAAGCCCGGTTCCAGCGTCCGATGAGGTGGGCAACGTCGCGCCTTGGGCATTGTTCAAGGGTGCGGCGTCTGGGGTTGGCGTTAGCGTTCTCGGCGCTTGGATGGCCTGTCGCCCAATGTCGTGGCGTCTGGCCCCCCGCCTGCTGTTGCTGGGCATGCTGGGCCTTATTTTGGCGGTGGGCTTGCGGTTCGAAGGAAGCGGGCTGGTGGGAGCGTTCGCCGCGGTACTGGCGTTGTGCCTGCTGGGCGTTCTCATGGTGCGGCCGCTCCTGGTGAAGACTAAAGTTCGCCGGCAGGGCCGTCTTGGATCGCTGCGCAGGCGCATCGGCTTGCGCGAGGTGGCCTGGCACCCGGCCGAGTCGGCGGTAGCCGTGGGCGCGCTGGGGCTTGCCGTGGGCGCGGGTATGGGCATCGGTGTCATGGTGGAGAGCTTCCGTGGTGACTTCGTGCGCATGCTGGATCAACGGCTGGCACATGAGGTCTTCGTGACTACAGGGGGCCGTGACCTGGTTGCCGCGTATGGTTGGTTGGCTGCGCGCGCGCCGAGTCACAGGGGGCAACTCTATGGTGAGGATCGCTTGCGCATCGGCGGCTTCGCAGTATCGCTGGGATACACCGACTTTGCCGCTGAGGAAGCGCTACGCTACGGGTTTCCCCGTGCTCTGGATGCCGGCGAGGTGTTGGTGAGTCAGCGCTTGGCGCGGTCGCTTGGTGTGGCTGCGGGATCTGCGCTTCGGGTCGACTCCGCTGGGGTTGCGTCTGGCGACGCTGCTGAAGGCAGGTCATTGCGCGTGGTGGGTGAGTTTCCCGGTTTTGGCGAGCCTGGCTTGCGGGCTCTGGTGGACACGGCCACCGCGGTGGAGCTTGGCGTGCCGGTTACCTTTGATCGAGCAAGTCTGACGGGTGTGGATGATCAACTGCTGGATACGTGGGTCGAGGCGTTTCCGTGGCTGGCATTGCAGTCTCGCACGCAGATGCGTCAGCGCGCGTTGGATATTTTTGATCAGACTTTCGCTATAACAAGGAGTCTGACGTTGCTTAGCCTGCTTGTAGCGGCCATCGGTATGTACAACGCGTTGCTGGCTTTGCGTCTCAACCAGGTGCGCAGCGAGCAGCTGCTGCAGGCATTGGGGATCACGTCCGGCGAGAGGCGCACGTTGTCACTGATGCGCGCCCTCATGGTGGGCGGGCTGGCTTGTGCTGTGGCGCTCCCCGTGGGTCTGGGTATGGCCTATCTGTTGTGCGAGGTGGTCAATCCCAGGGCCTTCGGGTGGAAGTTGAGCTTTGCGCCTACCCTGATGGATGTTGCCGTTCCACTGTTGCTTGCGGTGGCCGTTGCGTTGGTGACCGGACTGCTTCCTGCGCCACGGAGTGAGCTGCAGCTGGCGGAGGTGGAGGGTGTTTAATCCGCGCCTGTGGCGCTCTCGCGTGTTGGCAGGCGTCGTCGCGTTGGCCGCATGCACCCCTGTGGCGGAGGAATCCGAGTCCATGCAAGGTCAGCTGCGGTTGGGCGGCGTGTTGGGGGAAACCTCCGAGCCGTTCGCCCGTGCCGAAGCGCCGCGGGCGTTTCAGTTCCCCGCCGACCACGGGGCGCATCCCGATTACCGTAGCGAGTGGTGGTACCTGGTGGTCATGCTCACGGACGAAGCGGGAGAAGAGTTTGGGGTTCAATTCACTGTGTTTCGCCAGGCGTTGGCGGTCATGGAGCCGTCGGCCAATCCTTGGCGATCACCGCAGGCCTACATGGCTCATGCTGCGGTCACCTCGGTGGGCCGCGATGCCCACTGGGAAGCACAGCGCTTGGCCCGTGGCCATCCTGGGGTGGCGGGCGCCCGGGCGGAACCCTACGAAGTCGGCGTTGATGGATGGTCGCTCACCGGGATTGGGGGGGAGTCGGGAACGTTCGCTACCCAGCGGCTTATCGTGGGAGCTCGCCGCTTCGAAATCGATCTCACCCTCGAGGTGGTCAAACCGCCGGTGCTGCAGGGTCATCAGGGGCTCAGCGCCAAGGGCCCTGACCAGGCTTCCTACTACTATTCCGTGCCACGCCTGACGGCAGCCGGGACGCTGGTGGTGGATGGGGCGCGACATCGGGTAAGTGGCAGCGCCTGGATGGATCGGGAGTGGAGTACCAGCGTTCTGTCGGAAGGCCAGCAGGGCTGGGACTGGTTCGCTGTGCATCTCGACGACCACACCGAACTCATGGCTTTTCGCCTGCGCCGCAAGGATGGTGCACGCGATAAGTACGACCACGGTTTGATGGTCCGCCGAGATGGCTCAACGCGCCTGCTGGACCCGGAAGATTTCATGTTGGACCCAATACAATACTGGGTGGATGACTCCGGTGTGCGCTGGCCCGTTGGATGGAAGCTCACAGTGGGGGACAAAAGCTGGCGGCTGCGCGCGGCGGTGGATGACCAGCGTATGGACACAGCTATCGTATATTGGGAGGGCCTGATCAGAGTGTTCGACGCGCAGGGTGAGCGGGTGGGTAGTGGCTATATGGAGCTGACCGGATATGGCGCTTGAAGGGGTGACATTGGCCGCAAAACAGCCGCTTAAATATATCCGGTGGGGCACTAGGCTCGCGCGTCGAAATTGTTCACAATTGCGCACTGGAGTTAGCCACGCGTGGGGACGGTGGTGGTATGAGTGAAAGCCGGGCGCTCGATACGTCTAGCCCCCAGGAGTCGTTTTCCCGATTGACCAGCGGACCTGACACCGCGCCTGAATCCAGCGGCGCTTCCATACTACTGGTCGATGACAAGCCGGAACTGCTCAACAGCCTTTACCAACTGATCACGCTGCACGGATACGAAGCCGATGCGGCTCTTGGCGGGCAGGCGGCGTTAGACCACCTGGAGCAGAAAGACTACGACGTGGTGCTGCTGGATCTCATCATGCCAGGGGTCAGCGGTCACGACGTGCTCGAGCACGCGGCGGCCAAGAAGCTCTCCTGCAAGATTATTGTGGTCAGCGGAGATTCCAGTTTCAGCGGCGTGAAGCACGCTCTGCATTGCGGTGCCTTTGACTTCGTGAAGAAGCCCTACGAGGCGGGCGAGCTGGTTGCCACCATGGAGACCGCGCTCAAACAGTGTGAGCTGGAGTCCAAGAACGAGGTGATGGAGGGCAAGCTCAAAGAGTCCGAAGAGCTGCATCGCTTCATCGTCAACAGCTCGCCGGACCTGGTTTACATGCTCGACCGCAATGGGTGCTTCGATTTCGTCAACAATCGGGTGGAGTCGCTTCTGGGGTTCTCCAAGGACGAACTCCTGGGCAAGCACTATTCCGAGATCGTAGACGAAGACCAGCTGGAGCTGGCACGCAACGTATTCAACGAGCGGCGCACCGGCGCCCGTGCGGCAACCAATGTAGAGCTGCGATTGAAGAGCCGGCTGGCGCGGCGCGGTCCGCGGCTGTTCCAGGCTCAGTCGGTGTGGATGGAACTCACCGCCATGGGCATCTACTCGGATGACAACGAGCGCACTAGAGAGAACTTCCAGGGTACCTACGGTACTGCCCGCGACATCAGCGAGCGAAAGGAAGCCCAGGAGGTTATCAATTTCCAGGCCTACCATGACCTGCTCACGCACCTGCCTAACCGGGCGCTGTTGAAAGACCGGTTGTCGCTGGCTATCGCTCACGCGCGGCGCAATAAGCGCAAGCTGGCGGTAATGTTTCTCGATCTCGACCGCTTCAAGTTGGTGAACGACACGCTGGGTCACAGCATGGGTGATCGCTTGTTGAAGGCCGTTGCAAACCGACTGCAGAGCTGCCTGCGCCGGGGTGACACGCTTGCGCGCTACGGCGGCGACGAGTTCACCCTGTTGCTGCCCGAGGTGCGCACGCGAGATGACGTGGTGGTTATTGCTGGCAAGATTCTCGATCGTTTGAGCGGCCCGTTCGTCATCGATGGCCATGAGCTGTTCGTGGGCGCGAGCATTGGTATCGCCCTTTATCCTGAAGCGGGAGAAACCGAAGAGGCGCTCATACAGAATTCCGACATTGCCATGTATCACGTCAAGACCCGTGGCAAGAACGGTTATCAGTTCTTCTCAGACGAGATGAATCACCGGTTCTCCACCCGATTGTCCCTCGAGCGTGAGCTGCGAAACGGCTTGGCCCAGGGAGAGCTCAGCGTCTTCTACCAGCCGCAGGTGAGCCTGGAGACAGGATCCATCGTGGGCGTAGAGGCGCTGGTGCGATGGCAGCACCCGGAGCGCGGCATTGTGGAGCCTGCGGATTTCCTGCCCATGGCCGAGGAAACAGGCCTGATCACCCAGATCGACGAGCACGTCCAGCAGGTGGCATTTTCCGACGTAGCATCCTGGCGTCGCAACGGGCTGGGAGACATCCGGGTATCGGTTAACCTGTCCGCACCCCAACTCGAGCAGGACGACTTCGTGGACCGGTTCATCGCCAGCCTGCGAGGCAGCGGCCTGGATCCGGAGGGCGTCAAGCTGGAGATTACCGAGAACATCCTCATGCAGGATATGGAAGTGGTTGTTCCTAAGCTCAGGGAACTTCGCCGCCTGGGCTTAAGGATTGCCATCGACGACTTCGGCACGGGCTATTCGTCGTTGAGCTATCTGCAGCAGTTTCCCATCAACACGCTGAAGATCGACCGTAGCTTCGTGGGGGACATTCGTGCCGATGAAAGCGACGCCAGCATCGTCAACGCCATTGTGGCCATGGCGCGCGGCCTCAAGCTCGATCTCATCGCTGAGGGGGTGGAGAACCGCACCCAGCTCAAATACCTGCGCTCGCAGGGGTGCAGCGAGGTGCAGGGTTACATCTTCAGCCGGCCGGTACCCGCAGACGAGGTGAAGGCGTTGATCGCCGATAACCCCTATGGGTCACTCGTCGCGGCGAAACAGCCCGAGGCCGAGCCGGCGCTCTGAGGCTACTTACATGAAAGGATTTACCACGAAGATCGTGCATAGCGACCGGCTCGACGTGGTGGAGCACGGTTCCCTGCACAAACCGATCCACGCAACCGTGGCCTATGGTTACGACAAAGCTGAGGATCTGGCCGCGGTCTTTCAGGGTACCCAAGCGGGGTTCACCTACGGCCGGCAGGTCAATCCCACCATCGAGGCGCTGCAGACCAAGATCTCCAAGATGGAAAACGGCTTGCAGACGGTCTGCTTCAGCACCGGCATGGCCGCCATCGGCAGCATGCTTTTTGCATTGTTGCGCGCCGGCGACCATTTCGTTTCCAGCTCTTTCCTGTTTGGCAACACCAATAGTCTGTTCAACCAGTTTGCCGCACACGGAATAGACGTGAGCTTCGTTGACGCCACCGACCCGCAAGCGGTAGCGGATGCCATTAACGAGCGGACCCGACTGGTATTCGTGGAGACCATTGCCAACCCTCGTACTCAGGTATCCGCGCTGAGTGAAATCGGTGCGTTGTGTGCCGAGCGGGGTTTGGCGTACGTGGTAGACAACACCATGACGTCGCCTTACCTCTTTCAACCCGCGGAGGTAGACGCGAGCCTGGTGGTCAATAGCCTTACCAAGTACATCGGTGGTCACGGCAACGCCCTGGGGGGAGCCATTACCGAGATGGGTCAGTACGACTGGGGCGCGTTTCCCAACATCTACGACACCTATCAATCCGGCGGCGTGGAAAAGTGGGCAATCACCCAGATCAAGAAGAAGGGCTTGCGCGATTTCGGTGCGGCTTTGGCACCGGAAGCCGCTCACCACATCGCCGTGGGCGCTGAAACCCTGGCGCTGCGCATGGAGCGGCAGTGCGCCAATGCGCTGGCCATGGCGGAATTTCTTGCGGGCCACGAAAAGGTGGGGGCCGTTTACTACCCTGGATTGCCGAATCATCTCGAGCACGAGCGCGCCAAGCGCCTGTTCCGCCATCCCGGCGCGCTGTTCAGCTTCGAGCTTGCTCCTGAGCTGGACATCTGGTCTTTCATGAACGACCTGCAGGTGGTCATCAAATCCAGCAATCTGGGCGACAACCGCACCCTGGCGATTCCGGTGGCGCACACCATCTACCATGAGATGGGCCCGCAGCGCCGCGCCAGCATGGGTATCGTCGACTCATTGATTCGCATCTCGGTGGGCATCGAAGAGACGTCGGATCTGCTGGACGACCTTGGGGCAGCACTCGCCAAAGCCGGCTAGCCTGCCGGGTTTCAAGAAGGTCGAATACCTCACTCGGGCATGTCGGGTTAAGCTAGGCTGACTGCAGGAAATCAGGATTGGGGGCGCTCGTGGGTCGTTTGGACAAAAAGGTGGCCGTGATCACCGGCGGAGCCGGCGGTATTGGCCGAGCGGCGGGCAAGTTGTTCGTGGAAGAAGGGGCTGATGTGCTCCTGGTGGATCTTGACGAAGAGGCGCTGGCCGCCGCCGTACAGGAAATCGGCAGCAATCGCATTTCGTACTTCGTCGCGGACGTTACCAGCCAGGCTGACAATCAGGCCATGATTGCCACCGCTGCGGAGCGCTACGGTGGTGTGGACGTGCTGCTGGCCAATGCTGGCATCGAGGGGGATGTGGCGCCGTTGGTCCAGTACGATGAAGCGCGCTTCGATCAGGTTATCGGCGTCAACGTCAAAGGCGTATTCCTTGGCATTAAGAGTGCCGTGCCGCCAATGATGGAGCGCGGTGGCGGCAGCATCGTCATCACCTCCTCAGTGGCCGGCGTTAAAGGTAGCGCCGGCATCGGGCCTTACTGCGCCAGCAAGCATGCGGTGATTGGCCTGATGAAGAGTGCGGCTCAGGAATATGCGGGCGCCAATATCAGAGTGAACAGCGTGAATCCCTCGCCCGTTGAAACCCGCATGATGCGCAGCCTCGAGGAGGGAATCGCCCCTGGCGACAGCGAGCGCATCAAGTCCCGTATGGCATCCGCCATTCCGCTGAAACGTTACGGCGAGCCCGAGGAGATCGCCAAGGTCATGCTTTTTCTCGCCAGTGATGAGAGTTCCTGGGTCACCGGGTCGGTTCAAATGGCCGACGGTGGCATGACCGCCTGACGCCCGGTGTAACAGACAACCGAACGCGGGCCCAGCGCATAGTGCGTCGGGTGTGGCGGCCTAAAGCGACAGCAACCAGCGCGTGCCTCGTTCCAGAAACTGGGCGTGTGCGGGAGTCTGCAGCGAATGCGCATCGTGGCCCAGAGCCGAGTACAACACCCGACCGTGGCCGGCTTCCCGGCACCAGGCGATAGACTCCCAGCCACCGTCCGGGACACGACCGCGCAGCAGCACCTGGCTATCCTGGGCGATGTGCAGCTTGTGGTAGATCTCGTCGTGAAGCGAGAAGCCCGAGAGTGGTTCGGTTATCTCGTGACCGTCCACCGGCTGGACCTCCACCGATCCTATATCCGGATGAAATGTCTGCTCCCATCGCCAACAGCCGCCCAGCAGGGCGGGGAACTCGTCCCATGTGTCAAAGCAGATGCTTGCCGTGTGCAGTCCCAGCAGCGCGCCCCCCTGTTCTACGAACTCAGTGATGGCGTCGGCGTGCGCTTCAGGGAGCTCGTAAGCCCACTTGGCGCGAAAGGGTACGTACTTCTCGTGGTTCAGCATGCGCCAGCGCAGTGCGTAGAGGGTGAAAAGATCGGCCCCTGCCAGTGCTTCGACGGCCTCGTCCACGTCGCTGGTGATTACGCTCTCGATGCCCAGCCCGCCGAGCAGGGAGGCCAGGGCGGGGGCCGCTTCCTCGAAGGGATGGTAGATCCCTCCGATGAGCATGACGTTTTTCGTCACTTGCCGTGTACGTCCTTCCAATGCAGCTTGCCGGAGGAGTAGGCAGAAACCTGCCAGCCGGAGATGCTCCCTCGAGGCGGTAGTGGCGGCAGGTCCAGCCGCTTGCCGTTTAAGTAGACGTCCTCGATGTTGTCGTTATTGCCCAGCACCGTGACATCCTTGGTGGGGTCGCCATTCACCACCAGCAGGTCGGCCAGTCGGCCGGCTTCCACCGCCCCAATCTTGCCGTCCAGTCCCAGACAACGTCCGCACTCCGACGTGGCGGCTCGAATGGCGGCTTCAGGGGTGAATCCGATGTCTCGAATGAATACCTCCATCTCCCGATAGTGCCACTCGCCGTAGGGGGTGAGTGAGAATCCCGACTCGGTACCGCACAGCACGGGTACGCCCGCCTCGTAGGCTTTTCGGATCATGTGCGCGCTCTCTTCGATTTCGCGCCGGAAAATCTCCTTGAGATTGGCGTCTGCACCCACGCGGTCGCCGTAGTCAGCCAAATTCGCCTGAAAGGTGAACGTGGGAACAATGGGTACTTTGTGCTCGACGAGCAGTTCCAGCGCGGCGTCGTCCATGAACGTGGCGTGCAGAATCATGTCGAAGCCTGCCCTGACGGCATCGGCAATGCTTTTTGCGTTGCGGCAGTGGCCTACCACCGGAATGCCCAGGTCGTGGGCCGTATCGCACACCGTTTTGAGTTCTTCGTAGTTCCAGGCGGCCACCTCCCCGCGTTCCTTCTGGCGCGGAACCAGGCCGGTGATGTGAACCTTGATCCAGTCCACGCCGTATTTGATCTGGCGTCGCACCTCTTTGACGATCTCGTCGCGATTACTCACCACCTTGGCGTAGCCGCGCAATCCCTGGTCTGGGATCAGCAGTCCGGCTGTGCCGCCCACCGAAGTCACCAGTGCATTGCCGCCGCTGGCCATGCGGGGACCCTGGACGATGCCCGCTTCGATGGCGTCGCGCAGATCCACACCCAGGTCGAAGATGCAATCGGCGTCGAAGATGCTGGTAACGCCCGCTCGCAGCACGCGCTGAGCGTTGTACGCCGCAACCAGCGCGCCCAGTCCCGGACGTCGATGGAAGAACATCTCGTCGTTGGAGTGGGGTTCGTCCAAGGTCACGTGGCAGTGTGCATCGATGAGTCCGGGCATGATGGTCTTACCTTGCAGATCCACCACTTCGTCACCGGGCTGGGCACTGAGTTCTGGTGCCGCGGCCACGATGGTATCGCCTTCGATGCGTACTGATCCCTGATAGGCTGGGTTTCCTAATCCGTC
Organism: Gammaproteobacteria bacterium UBA2965; assembly: GCA_002348385.1. GTDB lineage: Bacteria > Pseudomonadota > Gammaproteobacteria > Pseudomonadales > Azotimanducaceae > UBA2965. The sequence goes on from DEBD01000029.1 coordinate 117,942, forward strand.
GACCACCAGGCCGTTTTGCAGCAACGTGCTCATAGACCGTACTCCTCGATGTGCATCGAAACGCGCTCCGACAGAGCCCTGCCGGACCGTGGCCGCAGGGTACCGCAAAGTAACTGTCTGAGCACAGGCATCCGCGGCATTTGCTACCATCGCCCGCTCGATGCGGGGGAAGGTGGGGCTTGAACTGGGCCAGCTACAAAGCGTTGTGTGACCGCCCGGACGTGTGGTCCCGCTGGATGCTGGAGCAGACACGAGAACTGCTCGATGGCCCCGCGCGGCTATGTCTGGCTGCTGCGTTGGCCCGCTCTCCGCTGCCCAAGCCCGTGGATCACAAGGGCGGCGCGGCAACAGACATGTTGGTGCTGCAACTGACCGGGCAGCGGCGCAGGGAGGTGCTGGAGGCGGTGCGCTGCGCGGTCAGCGCAGGGCGCACCACCTCTGCGACGCGCGACAGGGGTTTGGGAGGCTTCGTGGAATCCTGGCAGGAATACGCGAATTTCGATGACGAAAACAAATAAGGAAAGAGCATGAGCGACCAAAAAGCGGTAGTACTGGAATTGATAGATGGCTTCAACGCCATCGACCTGGATCGGGTGATCGCCTGTTTCGACGAGCACGCCGACTATCACAACATTCCCATGGAAAAGGTAACGGGGACGGACGCCATACGCGGCGTGCTGCAAGGATTCATGGGCAGCGCATCGGCGGTGCAGTGGGACCTGTTGAACATCGGTGAGAGCGACGGGGTGGTGCTGACCGAACGAGTGGACAAATTCGAGGTTAACGGCGCCTGGATCGCGCTACCGGTGATGGGCATCTTCGAGGTGAGCGAGGGCAAGATTACGGCCTGGCGCGATTATTTCGATCTGGCCGACTTCCAGTCGCAGTTTGCCAAAGCCACCGCCGGCTGACAGGGCGTTGGTTTGTTCCGCAAGGTCCTGATCGCCAATCGGGGTGCCATCGCGCGCCGGGTTGTACGCGCCTGCCATGAGTTGGGCGTGCAAAGTGCTGTGGTGTACTCGGAGGCAGATGCGCAAGCACCCTATCTGGCGGAGGCCAGCGAGGCATTGGCGCTCGCGGGACACAAGGCCGAAGACACCTATCTGAACATTGGCGCGTTGCAGGCTGCGATCACGCAGAGTGGCGCAGATGCCGTGCATCCTGGTTATGGCTTTCTTGCCGAGAGCGCCGCGTTTGCCGAGGCCGTTGCCCAGGCCGGCGCCACCTTTCTGGGCCCTGATCCTGAGTTGCTGCGCAAACTGGGCGACAAGGTAGCGGCACGGGCTCTGTTTGCGCAGCAGGGTTTTCCCACCTTTTCCGGAAGTGACCCGCTTCCGGATCTGGCTGTTGCGCGGCAGGTTGCCGATTCGCTTGGATTCCCGCTCATGCTCAAACCGGTGGCCGGTGGTGGTGGCATCGGCATGCGTGTGTTGCACGATGCCAACGCGCTCGCCGACAGCTTCGAGGTCTGCCGCACGCTGGCGCAACAGAGCTGCGGGGATCCTTCGCTGTATTTCGAGCGCTTCATCGAGCGGCCTCGGCATGTGGAGCTGCAGCTTCTCGGTGACGCCCATGGCGGCGCAGTCGCTCTTTTCGAGCGTGATTGCTCGGTGCAACGGCGCCACCAGAAGCTGGTGGAAGAGGCGCCTGCTCCCGGCATAGAACGTAGCGAGGTAGACGCGCTGGGTGCGCGTGCGGTGTCGGTGCTTAACGGTCTGGGTTACAGCGGAGTAGCCACTCTGGAGACTCTGCGCAGAGAAGACGGCGAGTGGGGATTTCTGGAGATCAATCCGCGCATACAGGTTGAGCACGGGGTCACCGAAGCGGTCACCGGCATGGATCTGGTGGGCTGGCAGATGCGCGTGGCGGCCGGCGAGCGTGTACCCGGCCCTCCCGCGCTGCACGGCCACTCCTTGGAAGTCCGTGTGTATGCGGAGAACCCGCTGACGGGGTTTCCAGATACGGGACGACTGACCGCGTATCGGCCGCCGCGCATGCATGGAGTTCGAGTAGAGACGGGCTATCAGGAGGGCCAATCGGTCACTCCCTATTACGACGCCCTGCTCGCCAAAGTGATCACCTGGGGGACCACCCGCGAGCAGGCTATCGGCCGTGCCCGCATCGGGTTGCGTGGGTTCGAGGTTCGGGGGGTGCGTACCAACATAGCTACGCTTGAGCGCGTGCTGGGCGACCCGGCGTTTCTCGCGGGCCAGGTGCACACCGGTTTCTTGGCTGAAATGGGGACAAGCGCTTGAGCAAAGTAGCAGTAGAGAGTGAGGTACAAGGTAACGTCTGGAAGGTACTGGTAAGTGTGGGCGAGACCGTTTCTACGGGTCAGACCCTCATGATCCTGGAGTCCATGAAGGTAGAGATCCCGGTGGAGAGTCCCGCGGCGGGCAGCGTGCATGAGCTGCTGGTGAGTCCGGAAGATGCCGTGGATGAAGACCAGGTTCTCGTCGTAATCGAGGCCGTGATAACGTAGCGGCGGGGTGCGGCCGGCTTTGCGAGCCGCGGACGGAAAAGGGGGGTGACATGAGTGATCTGGTGTCCATCGAGCAGAAGGACCGCATAGCCGACGTACGGCTGAATAGGCCTGAAAAATACAACGCGCTCAGTCCGGAGATGTTCAAGGCCATCGTGGCCGCGGGCGACCGGCTTGCGCAGGCCAAGGACCTGCGGGTGGTGGTGCTGTCGGGCAATGGCCGCGGATTTTGTGCCGGTCTGGACATGGCCAGCTTTCAGAGCATGGCCGAACCCGGGGAATCGGCCGGCGCAGGGCCAGCCCTAGATCGGCGTGGCGACGGCCCGGAGAATCCCGCGCAGCGGCCCGCGTATCTGTGGAAGCAGCTGCCGGTCCCCGTCATCGCCGCCGTGCACGGTGTGGCTTATGGCGGGGGTGCCCAGATCGCATTGGGTGCGGACATCCGCTTTGCCGCACCCGATGCCAAGCTTTCCATCATGGAGGTCAAATGGGGGCTGGTGCCTGACATGAGCATCACCCAGACCCTGCGAGACCTGGTGCCTCAGGATATTGCCAAAGAGTTGACATTCACGGGGCGAATTCTCAGCGGCTTGGAAGCCAAGGAACTGGGGCTGGTTACCCACGTGGCAGATGATCCGCTGGCGGCTGCCATGGAGTTGGCGCGGGAAATTGCTGGTAAATCGCCCCAGGCGGTGCGCGCCGGCAAGCGTCTGTTTGAAAGCAGCTGGCACGCGGACGCCGAACTTGGCCTGGGGCTGGAAGCGTCGTTGCAGAAGGAGCTGATCGGGTCGTCCAACCAGATCGAGGCGGTGATGGCGAATCTGGAAAATCGCCCCCCAGAATTCACGGACGATCCCGCATGAGCTGGGATTCCGAAGTACGGGAGCTGGAGCGCCGCCGCCACCTGGCCAAGCAGCAAGGCGGGCCACAGGGGATTGCCAAGCAGCATGCTGCCGGCCGGCTCACGGTGCGCGAGCGCATCGATGCGTTGTTGGATCCAGACAGCTTCGTGGAGCAGGGGCAAGCCACCGCCATACCAGACTACGACGACAACGACGAACCGGTGGGATTTGTGCCCGCCAACTATGTGGTTGGATTCGGCCGTATCAACGACCGCCGGGTGGTGGCCGGCGGCGAAGACTTTACCCTCAAAGGCGGGTCGCCCAACGCGGCTGGGTTGCGCAAGAGCGTGTACGCCGAACACCTGGCCTGCCAGTACCGGGTTCCCCTGGTGAGGCTTCTTGAAGGTGGCGGCGGCAGCGTGAAAGGCTCCGGCAAGACCCGCGGCACCGTGGGCGAGCCCGTCTACTCGCAGCCGCGCTTCAAAATCATCGCCGATGCCATGAACCAGGTGCCAATCGCGTCGGGCGCCATGGGTGCGGTGGCCGGATTTCCTGCCGGACGCTTGGTTGCCTCCCATTTTTCGGTGATGACCCGGTATACGGCAGCGGTGCTCATCGGCGGCCCGGCGCTGGTGGAGCGTGCGCTGGGTGTGCGCATGAGCAAAGAAGAGTTGGGCGGCGCTGCGGTACACGCCCTTAGCGGGGTGATCGACAATGTGGCCGACGACGAGTACGACGCCCTGGCTCAGATACGCCGCTTTTTGAGCTACCTGCCCGACAACGTTTGGCAGCGTACCCCCCGGGTGGCGTGCGACGATCCTGCCGATCGCATGGAGCAGGAGTTGCTCACCGCCGTGCCTCGGGAGGCTAATCAGTCCTTCGATATGCGCGCCATCGTGGAAATGGTGGTGGATCGCGACTCCTTTTTCGAGATGGGTCCTACCTATGGGCCCAGCCAGATCTGCGGTCTTGCCCGACTGGCTGGCCAACCCGTGGGCGTGCTGGCCAACGACAACCGCTATTACGCGGGTGCCATGACCGCGGAGGCAGCTCAGAAATACCGGCGTTTCGTGGAGATGTGCGACACCTTCCATGTGCCTATCGTGAATTTCGTGGATCAGCCGGGTTTCATGATCGGCCCGGAGTCCGAGCGTGCGGGGACCATCCGTTACGGGATGGCGGCGGTCAGCGCGGCCGTTCAAGCTAGCGTTCCCTGGGCTTCTATCCAGGTCCATAAAGGTTTCGGGGTGGCCACGGCCGCCCACTACAGCGATGGCGCCTACGTGCTGGCGTGGCCCTCGGTGGAGACTGGCGCGTTGCCTTTGGAAGGCGGCGTGGCGGTGGCCTTTCACCGGGAGATCGCTGCGGCCGACAAGCCTGACGAGCGCCGCCGCGAGCTGGAAGAGGGCCTGCGTTCGGCGCGCTCGCCCTTTCCTCGGGCCGAATCGTTTGCTGTGCACGAACTTATCGATCCCAGGGAGACCCGCCCCATGCTGTGTCGCTGGATAGACTGGATTCAGCCCCAGTTGGATACCCTGGTAGTGCCGGTGCGTTTTGGCATGAGGCCTTGACACTTCGGCTGATACGGTGAGAATCGGCGCCCTTGTTTGTCTGGGTGTCGCCAGTAAGGGAGTTGATTCATGAGTTATTCGTTTGCCGACAGAGTGGCCATCGTCACTGGCGCCGGCGGTGGGCTTGGCCGTTGCCACGCGCTGGAGCTGGCGCGACGGGGAGCCAAGGTGGTGGTCAACGACCTGGGCGGGGCCGTTGACGGAACTGGTGGATCATCAGATGCCGCGTTAGCGGTTGTTGCCGAAATCGAAGCCGCCGGCGGCGAAGCTATCGCCAATGGAGGATCGGTGTCGGACCGCGCCGGCGCCCAGAGCATCGTGGACGACGCCGTGAAGCAGTGGGGCCGTGTGGACATCGTGATCAACAACGCGGGTATCCTTCGCGACAAGTCGTTTCACAAGATCGAGTTGGAGGACTTCTCCACGGTGATCGACGTGCACCTGATGGGCAGCGTTTACGTCACTCGGGCGGCCTGGCCGGTGATGCGCGAGCAGAACTATGGCCGGGTTGTGGTTACCACCTCGCCGTCGGGACTGTACGGGAACTTCGGTCAGACCAACTACGGCGCTGCCAAGCTGGGCCTGGTGGGCTTGATGAACTCGCTGAAGATTGAAGGCGCGAAAAACAACATTCACACCAACGCCATCGCACCGGTGGCTGCTACGCGCATGACGGAGGGTCTCATGTCCGAGCAAGCGCTGGCGGCGCTTGCTCCGGAATTAGTCACTCCGGGCGTGATCTACCTGTGCAGCGAAGATGCGCCCAATGGTGTCGTGCTGCAGGCTCAGGGCGGACAGTACTCGGTTGCCTGTATTGTCGAGAACCGGGGAATCGATCTAGGGATGGAGGCGAGCGCGGAAGACATAGGCGACAATTGGGAGACAATCTCGGATCTCGCTGGCGCTGCCCCTCGTGGAATGCTCCAACTAAACGAAATGTAGCGTATCGCAAATGGCTGCAGGGGTTCTGACGTTGGTGTTCGCGTTTCTCACGGGCGGTGGATTGTGGCTGGCCCTGGGTGCGCGGCTGCATCTATCCGAGGATGGGCAGACAAATGATTTGCTCAATCTGGTGCTCTACGTGGGCGCCGCGCTCCCCGTAGCGTTCGTGGTGGTGTTCTTCGTGCTGGAACTGGTTTAAGTCTGGTTCCGGGACAGCGCGGGTTTGCGCTGGCCGGCAGTAATCAGTTGTATCCGCGCACGAAGCTCTGGTTGTCTTCGCCGTCTTCTTCTGTGAAAAGCTGGCTGGGAAAGCTGGGCGCAGGCGCGGCCGCAAGCTCTTCCGTGGCTTCGGTCTCTTCTTGATCGTTCATTATCATGACTCGGCAGGGTCAGCGGCGGCAAGTCTATGACTTCCTGAGAAAAAATCAACTTGCTGCAGACATTTTTTTTGCGTTGCGCCTGGGGTGGCAACGGTGGGCGGACTCGGCGCCTAGGCGTTGTTTACCGCGATGTGGGGCCGGAAGCGAGGCATCTCGACCCCGCGCTCCGCTACCCAACCGGTGTCGTTGTGCACCTGGTTGTGCAGGTTCGCCTCCCACTGCCGGCCTTCCTGGGTCTTATGCAGTAGCCGCAGACCCTCGGTGATATAGGGGAAGACCTGACTGTAGAAGAAAGTTGGAAATTGCCTGCGCATCTCGCCCACGTTTGCGTAGCCAAGGCGGCTGGCCTCGCCGGTCTCGCTCAGCTCGGCAAACAGCCGCGCAAGCTTCTGTCCGTACAGGGGATCGCCCATCTGACCGATGAGATCGGCTGCTCTCACCAGTCCGGCCAGGCTTGTTACCCCCGCATAGCTGGGGTCCGCGGGAACCGGGAAGCGGGTCATTTCGATGTAGCTGGCCACCGTAGCTACGTCTACCAGGGGTTCGTTGGCAAACCGCTCACCGACGTACAGGCGCCCGCGCGTGACGTGGTAGGGCATCATGAAAGCGTCCGTGGCGCCCTCTGGAGGGGTGATGCGCTCGCCGTTTTCATCCGCCAGGTAGTCGCCGTCGCCATCTCCCTTGAGGAGGCCGCGCACGAAGCCGATGTCGTGAAACAGCAGTGCCAGCGTCACGTGTACCCACTGCTGTGGGCTGATGTCCCCTTGGGAGATCAACCGCCCGCGCAATATGGTCTGGCCCGCATCGGTGACCAGCATGGTGTGATTGGCGTCGTGGTAAGGGCAGTCGCAATTCAACAGGGTTTCGATGGCCGTGCGCGCTGCCTGCTCGAGGAATTCCTCATGGCCCAGATTGCGATTGGGAAATGCTTCGCGATAGTGACCGACGCAATCGGTGACGAATGCATCCAACACGGTCCGATAGGGGTTGAACATCTATACTGCAGAGTGCTCCGACAGCGGGGGAGTGTATGTTAGCCCCGGTGACCGCTGCGTGTCCGAGTGCTCAAAGCGGCGCAAAATCTATTGCCGCGAGAATTCGTCAGGGTTTTGCGGAGCACAAAAGATGAATACAATGCAACTTAATTGATGCCAATTTGAGTGGTATTCATGTCAAGCGTGGAGCTCAGGCACCTGCGAACCCTGGTGGCGCTGCGGGATACGGGCAGCATGGTGGAAGCCGCTGAGCGGGTATTCCTGACCCAGTCGGCCCTGTCACACCAGATCAAAGATCTGGAGAATCGGCTGGGCAGCGCTTTGTTCATCCGTAAAACGCGGCCTGTCCGGTTTACCACGGCCGGGCGGCGGTTGCTCAAGCTCGCCGACGAAGTGCTGCCCCGGGTGCATAGTGCCGAACAGGATGTGGGACGCATCGCCGGCGGCGAGTCCGGCCGAATCTATATGGCCATCGAGTGCCATAGCTGCTTCGAGTGGTTGTTGCCTGCCATCAATGAGTATCGGGAACACTGGCCGGACGTGGAGCTGGATATTGCCAGTGGTTTTCACTTTGCGCCGCTGCCCGCGCTGGCGCGTGGTGACCTGGACCTGGTCATTACCGCGGATCCGCTGGATGACCAGGGGCTCGCCTACGTGCCTTTGTTCAGTTACGAAGCGCAGCTGGCAGTGGCGCGTGAACATGACCTGGTGGAGCGCCCCTGGATAGAGCCCGGGGACCTGGCCGATGAAACGTTGATCTGCTACCCGGTAGATCGGAGTCGGCTGGACGTGTTCACCAGTTTTCTCGACCCTGCGGGGGTAGAACCTGCCCGGGTGCGCAATGCCGAGCTGACCACCATGATGGTCCAGCTGGTGGCCAGTGGGCGCGGTGTCGCCTGCCTGCCGAATTGGGCATTGCATGAATATCGCCAGCGAGACTACCTGGTGGTCAAGAGCCTGGGGGAGGAGGGTGTTTGGCCCACCCTGTACGCGGCGGTGCGCAGCGATCAAGCCGAGGCGGCCTTTATCCAGGGATTCGTGGACGTCGCCAAGCAGACGTGCTTTCGGGACTTGGTAGGAATCGTTACCGCAGAGGTCTAGGGCACTAAGACGGCTTCCTGCCATACGCCTGCGACGAGCGCGTAGCCATGCCGGTCATGCACGCCGCTGGGATTGGCGAGGTCCAGTCGATCTACGTGAAAGGGTTTCAGGTACCAACCTCGTGCCGTGCGGGGAGCAAATTCGTGTTCCGGGTCGTTCAGACCCGTTATCGCTTCCACCAGACTCTGCCGATCTGCCACCGACGTGCTTTGGGCCTGACGGGTGGTATAGAACCAGTCCAGCTGTTTGGGTATGCGCGGGCGCAGCAGCCAGCTTTCGTCCACCAGGCGCTTTTCCACCGGCTCCACCCGGCACTGCAGCCGATATTGAACGTTGACTGACGGCAGCCACACCACCACGCAGATTACCGGGGTGGAGGTGATCTGTTGCCACTTGGGACTGGTCTGGTTGAGAAACAGGGCGAGCCGGCTACCCACTTCACGCAGCACCAGCGTGCGCGCCTGGGGAAGATTGTGCGCATCCACACTGGCCACTGTGCACAGGTTTGCGCACGGGTCTTCGTTCGCCCGCGCTTGCTCCCGGTCTTTGAGTAGCTGTTCGATGGGATTCATGACTTCGCCGGATCGTGTGGGCTGCGATGGGGCCGCAAGCGCCTCGCGCTGGGGGCGTTGGGCGGCAAGCCTGTCAGCTTTGCTTAGTCGTCGTCGGCTGAGGTGGCGGCCGCGTCATCTTCTTTAATACGGCGCGCAATCTCTGCCACGTCCCGCTGCAGTTCGCTCAATCGGAAAATCAGATCCGGCAGCTGATCGGTAACCCGCCAGACCAGATACGCGATGCCGATGAGTACCATGAAAGAAAGGAAGCCCATGTGAGTCTCTCCGTTGCAATGCCTGCGAAAGCACTAGATATACCGGCTCCCATCGTCCTAGTCTAGCGGCATGGGAACGACTACCAGTGACACGCTGAAGGTGGCGCTACCGCCCGCTCTTGGGGCGCTTGCAGAGCGGCTGACCGAGGGTTTGGGAGTGGAGAATTGCCAGCGGATCCTGGACACCATGCGGTCACCCAAGGTTCGTGCGTACTGGGCCAATCCGCTGCGGGGTGGGATGCCGCTGCCCTCAAGGTAGGCGGACGGCTGGTTTACAGTACCTGTTCTTTCGCTCCGGAAGAGAACGAGGCCAATCTGGCTTATATGTTGTCGCCGGAGCCGGGTGCCGAGGTGGTGCCTCTGGGCATCGATGAGTCCCGGCTGTCAAATGCGCTGCTTGAGTGGCGTGGCCACCAGTTTGATGTCCAGGTGGGCCACGCCCGGCGCGTGCTACCCGATCGTTTGTGGGACGGGTTCTTTCTCGCCAAGGTTGTCAAAAAGGCGTGAGCCCTACAGGCGATTAGGGCTGACAACCTGGAGCAATGCCGCGTTGTGCGGGGCGAGTTCATGCCACGGAACCTGCACCTCGAATTGGGCGATGCCGAAAGTGGGCAGGTTGTCCAGTTCTTGGTGGTCGGCTAGATGATTTACCAGATAGGTGAGACCGGGATTGTGTGCGACCAGCGCCACGCTTTGAGCTTCTACGGGTGTTTCCCGCAGCACGTCCACCAGTTCATGCACGCCGGCGTGATATAGGCGGTTGTCTCTGACGATCTGTGGTGAGGCGGCACGAAAACCATCGGCTACGAAGTTTGCGGTGGCCTGGGCGCGGGCCGCGCTGCTGGTCCAGATCCATTGGGCCGGATGGCTTTGGTTGGCTAGCCACGCGGCCATGCGCGGCCCGTCTGCATTGCCTCGCTTGTTAAGCGGGCGATCGAAATCCCTCTGGCTTGGCTCGGCCCAGGAGGATTTAGCGTGCCGTATGATCCACAGGTTCATCGACGACGATGATCAATCCCACAGCGCGAAGAACTCTTCAAACGCCTTGAGTTGGTTGCCCACCGCAGACGAAGGTACCACGATGGGTGTGTGTATGCCGGCATCGAACCACGCTTCGATACCCTCACGTACCTGGTCGGCGCTGCCGAACAGAGTCGTGTCCGCGAGCCATCGATCCGACAGACATTCGGGAATCTTCTCCATGTCGCCCGCCTGCATGGCTTGCTCCACCGCCTCCATCTCCTCGGTGTAGCCTGCTTCCTTCCAGTAGTTCCGGTAGTTGGGCAGCATGGCGTAGCCGCTCAGCGTGCGGCGATTGACGGCTTTCGCTGCCTCTATGTCATCGCTGATACAGGTGGGCACCATGTTGCCGATAAAGAAATTGCTGCTGTTGCGGGTATCGTCCTGCAGCGCGGCGAGAGACGCCTGCATGTGGGATCGCGCCCCGTTGGCAAAAACCATGCCTTGGCCGATTTCCTCCGCCAGCTTGATCATGCGCGTGCGCAGGGTGGCCAGCACAATTGGTGGCAGCTCGCCCGTTCTCGGCACGGCGCGCAGGTTCTCCACAAACTCCCTGATGTCCGACAGCGGCTTGCCCTGTTTGACGCCGAGGCGTTGCATGGCCGGCGCGTGGCTGACGCCGATGCCGAAGCGAAAACGTCCTTTGGACACTTCGTGAATGAACGCGGCTGATTGAGCGAAGTCGGCGACGTTGCGGGTGTAGATGGGCGTGATGGCGGTTCCGAACGGGATCTCGTTGGTGGTCAGCGCGATGGCTTCGCACAGCCCGAGCCCGTCCCCCATGCTGGGGCAGTAGATGCCTGCGAACCCTCTGCGCTCGATTTCTCCGGCCAGCTCGATAATGGTGTTGCGGCGGCCGGGAACGGCCGCCAGGCTGACGGCGGGTAGTTGCTGGGCCATGTTCTTGCTCTTGGTTGTTGCCTGTCGTCAGGGTGGTGCATTGCGACGTTGTTTGCAACGCGTCGCCCCACCTGGCGCCGCAAGTTCACGCGCTTTCATCAGCTATACTTCCTAGCAACTATCTTTCGAAAAGATTTGGGCGAGTAAAGCCTTGAGGAAATGAAGCGTGCGCATCTCGCCATGCACTTTTCTGATTCAGCAATATCCAGGGAAGTCTCCAGGATCTTGAAGCCCGCGAGGGGTCCCGGCAGTTGTCCTGTCTTTTCTGGAGAACTATAGATTTCGGCTAGGCTATAGCGATGCTTGGAGATCAGCCATGCGCAAGATGCTGACTGTGTTGTTCATCATGATTGTGCTGTTGTTCGCCGGTTGGCTCCTGCTGCCGGGGCCGGACCTCCCTGCAACTGCTCCACTCAGCGAACTGGTCGATTCCGACAGCCGTTTCATTGAGGTTGAAGGCCTGCAGCTGCACTACAAGAAACGCGGCAGTCGCGACCCTATATTTCTGCTGCTACATGGCTTCGGCGCCAGCCTATACACCTGGCGCGAGATCATGAGCCCGATGGCAACACAGGCCACGATCCTTGCTTATGACAGACCGGCATTTGGGTTGACCGAGAGACCCATGGAGTGGGGCTTATGGAACCCATACAGCGATAGCGCCCAAGTCGATATCGCCCTGGCGCTTCTTGATCACCACCGAGTGACAGATGCGATACTGGTCGGCAATTCAGCGGGCGGAACTGTCGCAGTTCAAGTTGCCCTGCGGGCACCCGAGCGCGTTCGTGCGCTGGTCCTGATCAGCCCTGCCATCTACCAGACTGGTGGTTTGCCTAGCTGGGTGAAGCCGCTTATGCGGTTGCCGCCAGTTAGGTATTTTGGTTTGCGGGTACTCCGCTCATCTATTCAGGATGCGGGTAATTCACTGGCTAGACTTGCCTGGCATGACCCAACCCTTCTCGATTCTGAGATCATGGCTGGCTATGGGCGGCCCCTCCGGGCTGCAAACTGGGACGTCGGCCTTTGGAATTTCATCCTGGCCAGCGAGCGACCGACCGGTCTGGTTGGTGGTCTGGCACACGCCCAACTGCCGCTGCTGATCGTCACAGGGGATGACGACCGCGTGATACCCACCCAGGACACCGTCAGGTTAGCCTCGGAAATCGGCGCCCCGCTGATAGTGCTAGATGCCTGTGGACATGTGCCACAGGAGGAATGTCCGGATAAGTTAATGGAGGCGCTGGACGCCTTTGTCGCGGATTTGCCCGCACAACATCCAACATCTCCAGCTGATCGTTTGTGAGGGTGGATCCGCTTCCTGGCCCTGGTGTCGGCATGCTGACTAGAACCAGCGGTGCCTCGATGTGCGTCGTTGTGGTTGGGCATGATGGGCGGTAAGCAGATCACGGCGCTTAAAGACGTGAATGAGCGCCACGCCAGCAACGAATCCGCCGATGTGAGCCCAAAAGGCGACCCCTCCTTGGGTGGATCCCAAGGCAGGTAGGCCTTGCAGCAGCTGGAGCAGGAACCAATAGCCCAACATGAAGATGGCCGGCACCGCGATGGTAGTGATGTAGAACCCGAGGAAGATCAGGGTGTGCACGTGGGCACGCGGAAACAGCAGCGCATAAGCGCCCATCACGCCGCCGATGGCGCCTGATGCGCCTACCATGGGGATGAGACTGTGCGTGTCTGTTGCAATCTGCGCAGCCGCGGCGGCGAGCCCGCAGACCACATAGAACACCACGAACCGCACAGGCCCCATCACATCTTCCACGTTGTCGCCGAACACCCACAGGAACCACATGTTACCCAGCAGGTGGAACCAGCCCCCGTGCATGAACATGGAGGTGAGCAGGGTCTTTGAATTGGATGCGCCGTCGAAACGGCAGCCCACCGTTTCGCTTAGCGCAATGCTCACGCCGGGATTCACATTTCCCAGCAGGTCGCCAGGTATCAATCCGTACAAGCACAATGACTGCGCTAGCGTTTGACCGTCCCCGGCGCCCTGGACGAATAACCACACCACCGCGTTCGTGGCGATCAAGGCGATGGTGGCATAGGGCACGTTGGCGAGAGGATTTTCGTCTCGAAGCGGAAACACCGTTACACCACCACACTCAGCACTTCGGCTGTGGGCATGTCGTTCGCGCCCAGCGCCGCTCGCTTGGCGCTCTTGAACGCATCCAGATCACCCACCACCATGTGCCAAACGAAGACCACGTCTTCACCGTTCATCTGCAGCGGAAAAGGGCTGAAGCCGATGGGGACGTTGGCGAAATCGGATCCGGGCTGCGGGTAGAGGTGCGCCTGTAGGAAATCACGATATCGGTCCACCGAGGCCGTGGTGACGGTATCGAAGAATGCCACCACGTCGGTATCGCCCAGACCCAGGCGCTTGCTCATCTCGGCGGGAAACAGCCCGCCCGTCCAACGCGCGTTGATCTCCGTTACCAGCGTCTCCTGGGCGCTGACGAAATAGTCGATGCCGCAATTGAGGCCTTCGGGCCGCACATAGCCCATGCTGCGCGCATACTCGCCTACGTTGATCAGCACCGCGCGCTGCGCCTCGGTCAGTTCGACGCTGCCGCCGATGAGGTTGCCTACCCACAGTCCGTCCGCAAACAGAATCTTCCGAACGTTGGCAATGCGGATATCGTCGTCGGATATGATGAGATCTACGGTCATCTCCGTGAACTCTTGCGTGTCCAGCTTGCGCTGCAGCAC
>DEBD01000036.1 GCA_002348385.1 Gammaproteobacteria bacterium UBA2965
CACGTCAGCGAGCCCCGTGCCCGCCTCCAGGGCCGCCCAGTGGCCGAACACCAGCTTCACAGGCAGCGGATGCTCGGCGCGCAGCTCGTACCATGGAGTTAACTCGCGCGGAGCTTCATCCAGCGAACCTTTGTGAGAAAAGTCCATGCGCCCCCGATCGTCGAGAAGACGCATTCGCGTGAAATAATTTGTTATCGCCCGCAGCCGATCCATACCCTCGTGATCATCGTTCCAACCCGCGGGCTTGTTGCCGTACATAGTTTCAAAATAGGTGCGGCGATCGTCCCCGGAAATCACGGACTCAACCTCGTTTGCCAACGACAGCGCTTTGTCCAGACCCCACAGGTGCGGTATCCCCGCGTGGACCATGGCATAGCCGAGGTCCGCGTCTGCCACCATGAGCGGCTGGCCGCAGTACCAGTCGGCAATCTCGTCCGCATCCGGCGCGTTGACAAGATCCAGAAAGGTGTCGTGCCGGTTCATGGAGTGACCACCCAAATGAATGGCCAGAAAATGCAGATCGTGATTGCCCAGCACGATCTCGGCCGCACCCTCAAGGGACCTCACAAGCCGCACCACGCGCAGCGACTCGGGACCACGGTTGACCAGATCGCCCAGCAACCACAAGCGGTCCCTGCTCGGATCGAATCGCACCCGCTCCAACAGGTCGCTGAATTCGGCGTAGCAGCCCTGCACGTCACCTACCGCGTAGGTGGCCATCGCCTAATGCACCATGTTCGGAACGCTAAGAGAAAAGGCCGGGATGGCAACGCTGAACGGCGTGGCGTCGTCGCGCACGAACTCATAGCTGCCTTGCATGACGCCCACCGGCGTTTCGATCACCGCACCACTGCTGTACCGAAAGGCCTGGCCCGGCTCGATGCGCGGCTGCTCCCCCACCACACCGGGGCCGCGCACCTCCTCAGCGTGGCCGGATCCGTCCGTGATGATCCAGTGCCGGCGCAGCAGCTGACCGGGCAGATCGCCCGCATTGGCGATGGTGATGGTGTAGCCGAAGACATAGCGCCCGTCCTCGGGGACGCTCTCCTTCTCCACATACCAGGTTTCCACGTCGACGCTAAATCCGCTCACTGGTGCTCCGCCGCTTCCTATGACTGCTGCGCATCGCAAGCGTTGGCCAGAGCCACGTAATCGGAAACCGACAGCTCATCCGGGCGGGCCTGCTCGGGCAAGGCCAACTCTTCCCAACGCACCGGTAGCGATTTTAGTGCATTGGCCAGGCGTTTGCGCCGGCCGGAGAACGCATGGCGCAGCACCAGATCTAGGCGCGCGGCATCGACAAGGGGCAGTTTTTCGGAGCGCGGCACCAAACGAACTACCACGGAATGAACCTTGGGCACGGGAGAGAAGCTCTCGGGTGCCACATCGAACAGCCGCTCGATCTCGCAGTGATACTGGGCGAGCACACCCAGCCGACCCCACTGCTTGGTACCAGGCACCCCGGCCAGGCGAGCGCCCACCTCCCGCTGCAGCATGAAATGCATATCGCCGATCTGTTCGCTATGCCCAAGCAGCCGCACCAGCAGCGGCGTGGAAATGTTGTAGGGAAGGTTACCCACTACCCGCCACGGCCCATCCGCGAGCAACTCGCCCAGCCGCACCCGCAGCACGTCCTGGTTGATTAACTCCAAGCCGGGGAAGTCGCGCTCTAGCCCCGCAATCAGATCCCGATCGATCTCAACACCCACATAACGTCTGGCGCCATAGGGATACAGTACCTTCGTCAGCGCGCCGCGCCCCGGGCCCACCTCCAGCAACAGATCCGACGGCTGTATGGCCAGTACCTCCCCGATACCGTAGGCCACCGACTCGTCCACGAGAAAGTTCTGACCGAAGCGCTTGCGGGCTCGAACCATGCCGTCAGCCGAGCCGCGCGGCAAGGTCGACGGCCTGCTCCAGGCTGCCTGTATCTGCGCGTCCGGTTCCCGCCAGATCCAGTGCCGTGCCGTGATCAACCGACGTACGCACGAAGGGCAGCCCCAGAGTGACGTTCACCGCACGACCAAAGCCCGCGTATTTGAGCACCGGCAAGCCCTGGTCGTGATACATGGCAAGCACCGCATGGGCTCCGGTCAGATGGCGCGGCGTAAACAGCGTGTCTGCGGGCAACGGGCCCACCACATCCTCTCCCGCGACGCGAAAGTCTTCGCAAACCGGCTCGATCACCGCGATTTCCTCGCCGCCCAAATACCCGCCCTCACCGGCGTGGGGATTCAGACCACACACCAATACCCGGGGGCGCTCAATGGCGAAAAGCGCGCGCAGACCTGCCAGCAAAATTCCAAGACGGCGTGCCAGCAACTCGCTGGTTATGCTGCCTGCCACCTGAGACAGCGGCATATGGGTGGTGGCCATGGCGACGCGCAGCTGGTCGGTAACCAGCAGCATCACCACGTCGTCCACACCCGAGCGGTCTCGCAACCACTCCGTGTGACCGGAAAACGCCATGCCGGCGTCGTTCATCACCGATTTCTGTACCGGCCCCGTCACCAGGCCGGAATATCGTCCCGTAAGGCACCCCCGAGTCGCTTCCTCCAGGGTGGCCTGCACGTAGCTGGCGTTGGCTGGGTCGAGGCTGCCGGG
Source organism: Gammaproteobacteria bacterium UBA2965 (assembly GCA_002348385.1). Lineage (GTDB taxonomy): Bacteria > Pseudomonadota > Gammaproteobacteria > Pseudomonadales > Azotimanducaceae > UBA2965. Next base: position 2,605 of record DEBD01000036.1, read on the forward strand.
CCGGGATGGGGTTGCCAGGGGCACGTGGGCCACACTCAGCTCACCCGGTCCTCCGGCAGGGTCGTCCAGATGATCATCCACCCGCAGCGCCACTCCAAGCGCACGTGCACGCTCCCGCAGCAAATCTGCGTCCGCTACCACCACCCAGGGCACAGGCCTGGCCTGCTGGGCCAGGGCAATCACGAGTTCCGGACCGACCCCCGCGGGTTCTCCGGGAGTTATGGCGAGGGGCTGGGCCACCTGGTTGCGCGCTGCATGGATTACAGCCTCATCTCCACGAATGCCTCATCACGCAGTTCCTTGAGCCACTCCTGCAGCTTTTCCTCGAAGCGACGCTGGTGAAGAATGTTGATGGCCATGCGGCGGCGCGTTTCGTCGCTGAGGTCCTGCTCCCGGCGCCCGAGCACCTCCAGCACGTGCCAGCCATATTGAGAGCGAAACGGCTGCGATATCGAGCCGGTGGGCGTGGCCACCATGGCCTGCTGGAAGGCGGGAACGAACTCGTTGCCCGCGGTCCAGCCAAGATCTCCGCCGTTGAGCGCGCTGCCAGGATCCTCCGAATACTCAGCTGCCATTTCGGCAAAATCAGTCCCACCTGTGAGCTGCACGTGCAGATCGGCGATCAGCTGCTCGGTCTCTTCTTCCGTACGAATTTCCGAAGGTTGCACCAGAATGTGGCGCAGGTTCGTTTGCATCTCTTTCTGCATCCCCGCCCCACGCTGCTCCAGAAGCTGCACGATGTGGATGCCGCTTGCACTCATGACGGGATCGGCCGTCGCTCCCGGCTCCAGCTCAAGCACGATCTCACCGAACAGGCTCGGCAGCTCGCCAGCGCGACGCCAGCCCAGATCGCCACCTTCCAGTGCCCGGGCGCCCGCCGATTTGGCAACGGCCATCTGGGCAAAGTCCGCTCCCTCGCGAAGCTCCGTAACGATATCCACGGCCGCTTGCTGCGCTTCCAAAATAGCCTCATCGGAGGCCCGCTCGTCGATGGCGAGCAGAATGTGGCCCACCCGGAACTCGTCCGACAAAAGTTGCTGGTAGTAGGGCGAGTTCAGAAGATCCTCGATGTCCTGATCGGTGATGGTGATACGGCGATTCACCAGGTTGCGCTGCACGTTGCTGATGAGCATCTCCCGGCGAATCTCTTCGCGAAACTCCACGTAGCTCATCCCGTCCGCGGCCAGCGCCGCACGGAATTCCTCCAAAGTCATCTGGTTCTGCTCAGCGTAGGCCACCACCGCCCCGGTGAGACGTTCGTCGTCGATCTGCACCCCTCGCCGCGATGCCTCCTGAAGCTGCAGGCTCTCAATGACCAGGCGTTCCATGAGCTGGCTGACCAGAACGTCGTTGGGCGGAAGCTGCACGCCCCGCGCCTCGTACTGGTCGCGAATGAGCTCCAGCCGACTGAGCAGCTCCGAGGCCAGCACCACGTCCTCTTCCACCACCGCCACGATGGAGTCCAGCTCCTTGTATTCGGCCAGGGCCACCGGCGAGCCCATCAGGCAAGCGGCCACGATGAGCAGCCGGCCCGCGAGACGATGTCTAGATCCCATAGTTGTCCTCCGGTCTGTAACCCTTGATGCCACGCCGCATGACCGCATCCAAGTTGCCGCCGAAACCGGCCATGCCTTTGAACACGATCTGTAGAAATATGCCCCGATCCGCGTCCACGTCCTCTAACGACCGAGCGCTGGGGCTGTCGAGAAAGTGGCGCGCCACGATCCTGAGCTGCCAGCAGCAGTTGTTGTACTCGATTCCGGCCAGCCCCTCAATTGTACGCTTGCTCTTCAGATCGTAGTTCCACCGCCCTATGCCGGCAAAACTGCGCGATATGGGCCAATAGACAGACACGTCGGTCTGATCGATGTCGCGCGCCCGCCGGTTGCGGTAGCCCACATTGAACAGGTGCCGGCTGTCGCCGCGATACTGCAGCGAGGCCGCTGCCTCGTCCACCTGACCTTCGGCCGTGTCCCAAACCAGCGTGCCCTGGGCTCTGATCCTGGACGTCACGCGCCAGCTCACCTCGCCGGCCAGCTCGGACACGCCATGGCCATCGTCATCGTCCGGCGCCCCCGACAGGGTCACCCGGCGCTCCTTGAAATACTTGATCTGACCGATGCTCGCGCGCAGCCGCTCGCGGCCGGTGCGGCGGTCCACGAAGCGCGTGGTGATGCCCACGGCCAGGTGGTTGGCGTCGCCGATACGGTCGATACCGGTGAATCGATTGTCACGATAGAGCTGGTCATAAGCGAAGGTCAGCTTGCCGGCGTCGAAACGCGGCAGGCGGGACTGGTCTTCAAACTCCTGGTAAAGGTAGAACACGCGCGGTTCCAAGGTTTGGACCACCTCGGCACCGAACAGGTTCACATCGCGGTCGAAATACAGCCCCGCCCCGGCGCTGGCAAGAGCGATGCCACGGTCCGGTTTTGGCTCCACGCTGTGGGGAAAATCCTTAAGCTCGTAGGAGGTGTAGCGGTAGCCGCCGGTGAGGTTCACGAATCCCCAGGACCAATTCAGCGGCAAGCGCAAGCGCGGCTCCAGATGCAACCGGTCGCCGACGATGGTGGCCCGGCCCGCGAGGTCGGCATTGTCGCGCGTAAACGACACCCACTCCGCCCCCACCGAGTACTCCAGCGCTCCGAGCAACCTGCCCTCGTAGCTCACCTCAATCTCTGGCAAACGCTGGTAGGGCTGCGTGGTCACCTCGTCCAGGCGCTGGAAGCGCTGAGCCCACACCCGGGCATACAGCCCGCCGCGCCGGTACTGCAGCGCGCCCATGCGCTCCAGGTCAATGCGCCGGGTCACACCCACATCTGAATCAAGATCGGAGCCCAGGTCCCGAACGTAGTCTCGATCACTCACCGCCGTGTAGTTCACCAAAGTGGAGAAGCGGCCCAGATTGCCGCGATGCTGCACACCGTAAAGCCAGCGGTCGGCGGGCTGGAACTCTCCGGACGCCAACCCCTGGGCCATCGCATTGTCGAAGTCATCCCGATCGAACGTGCCGTCGAACAGGTCGTCGTCCGGCAGAAATTCCGCGGTAATGCTCGTGTTTTGCCAGCCGGACAGGTGTCGGAATTCGGCCCCCATCCGCAAGCCGCGGTTGGTGATGATGCGCGGTGACAGCGTGGCATCGTAGTTGGGGGCCAGATTGAGATAGTAGGGCACGGTGAGGTCCAGCCCTTCCTCGCTGGAATAACCGAGGTCGGGAAACATGAATCCCGATTGCCGGTCGTCGCTCACGGGAAAGCGGATGTAGGGCGTGTAGAAAATAGGCACATCCTTCATACGCAGGGTCGCGTTACGCGCGGTCGCGAACACCGCGCCCTCTTCCAGGGTCAGCCGCGACGAGCTGATGCGCCAGCCGTCGTTACCCGGCTCGCAGCGGGTGAATGTGGTCTTCCGCAGCGCCATCGTGCCGGCCTCGTCTCTGCTCATCTGCTCGGCACGACCGCGGATCTCAGCATCGAACAGGAAGAACTCCACGTCATCGAGATCCGCCGACCGGGCATCCAGGTTCAGCACGGCAACGTCGCTGCTCGCCGCCACGAACGGTTCCTCGAACAGGACGCCCCCGGTGAGTTCGGCCTCCAGGGTCTCGGTGTCTACCGTGGCACGCCCAGCGCGCACCGTGCGATCACCCTGGCGCATCGCTACGTCGCCGGTGAGGGTGGCCACCCCATCCACCCGATACTCCGCCTGCTGCGCCTCGGCGTGCACCGGCTGGTCGATCACCGGCATGCGGCCCCTGTCGGGAAAGTCCGGCGCCACATACGCACCCGGACAGTACGCCGGCAGGCGCTCGCGCGCACGCTGGGGCAGCTCCTCGACGCTGCGCCAGTAGCGGCTCGCCAGGGAAGCATCTTCGACCAGTCTGCTTTCGGTGGCAGCCGTGTCTGCGGCTTCGGCAGCCAGACTGGTGGTGCAAGCCGCCAGCAGGGCGCATGCGAGCATTAGCGCGCGCGCGCGCAAGCGCGTGGGAGGCCATGGGCGCCGATGGGCTGGGGCGAACATCGGGCGGATGATACACATTACCCGGCCGGGAATAACGCGCACCCGACGGATTGACAGTAGAATGCCGCGCACCGCTAGCAACGAAACAGCTGACAGAGGCCGTGGAAGTACTGGACGCCACATTGCACCAATGGGTGGCCGAGGAACTGGTGGAGCTGAGCCGCACCGGAGACTTCGAAGTGCGCGCGCTGAAAGCCGAGGCCAGCCACCGGCATTTCTACCGAATCCTGCCCGCCGGCAATCCAACCGGATCGCTGGTACTGATGAGCTCCCCGCCGGACCGGGAAAACAACCAGGCCTTTGAGCACCTTGCGGAAGTCTTCGCCGCCCATGGGGTCTGCGTGCCGAGCATTCTGGCGCGTCAGCGCGAATCCGGCTGGTACCTGTTGAGTGACCTGGGCACGCTGCACCTGGAGCAGGCTTACCAGCAGGATAGCGCGGCAAGCCTGGAGCTGGCGCTGGATGCGCTGCTGAAGATTCAGACCATTCCGGAAGGCGCCGTGCCGCCCTACACCGTCCAGCGATTCCACGACGAGCTGGCCATCTGCCGCGAGTGGTTGGTAGAAGCCTGGCTGGGGGAAACATTTCCCGCCCAAGATCTGGACGACGCGTTCGCAGGCCTGGCGAATCGCACCGAAGACCAACCCCAGGTGTGCGTGCACCGTGATTTCCACTGCCGCAATCTGCTCCCCGGCGACGGGGTGATGGGAGTAGTGGATTTTCAGGACGCCTTGTTTGGGCCGACCTCTTACGACCTGTCTTCGCTGCTGCATGACTGCTACTACCGTTTCACGCCGGCCGAGGTGGCGCGTTGGCGGCAACGCTATCTGGAGCGTTCACGCCTCCCCCTGGACCCGCAAACGTTTGCCGCCGACGTGGACCTCATGGCCGCTCAGCGGCTGCTGAAGGCAGCGGGCATCTTTGCCCGACTACAGCTGCGCGACCAAAAAACCAGCCACCTTCGATACATTCCCTCCACGTTGGCGCACGTGGCCACCCTCTGCGGGCGCTACAAGGACCTGGCGGCATTGCCCCCACACCTCCTCCGCTGGGCCGAAGCCGCGGCGCGCAAGCTGGAGGACGCCGGGTGAAGGCCATGATCTTGGCGGCCGGGCGCGGCGAACGGCTGAAACCGCTGACCGACCGAACGCCCAAGCCGATGTTGCCTTTAGGGGGCAAACCGCTCATTGCCCACCAGCTGAGCTGGCTGCGCGCTGCCGGCGTCACCGAGGTGGTCATCAACCTGCACCACCTGGGCGATCAGATCGAGGCGTTCTGCGGCACCGGGCAGGGGTCCGATCTAACGATTGCCTACAGCCGGGAGAAGGTCCTGCTGGAAACCGCGGGCGGCCTCATCAAGGCCCTGCCCCTGCTGGGCGACGACCCTTTCATGCTGCTCAACGGAGACATCTACACCGACTTCGATTTCACCCAGCTGCCCAGCGCGCCTCCGAGCTGGGCGGATCTGCATGTGGTGCTCATCCCCACCCCCACCTTCAGAGCCCAGGGCGACTTTGAGTATGCCAACGGCCGGGTAGTGAGGCGGGGCAACACTTTCGTGTACGCCTGCATCGCCGTGGTGCGCCCGGCCTGGCTGCGCACCCTGGCGCCGACGGGCACCCCGCTGTCGTTGCAACAGCCTTTGTTCGATGCGGTGGCCGAAGGGCGCGTGTCCGCTCAGGTCTGGCCCGGGCGCTGGACGGACATCGGCTCTCCCGAGCAGCTCCAGGCAATCCAGCAGGAACTGGAAAGCGGCTGAAGCGCCATCGAAACGCAGCAGAATCACCCTTACGTCGAGGAACCAGGCTAGAATACGCCGCCTATGAAACATTGGATTGCTCCCTCTATTCTGTCTGCCGACTTCTCACGCCTGGGCGAGGAGATCCACGACGTGCTGGATGCCGGCGCCGACATCATTCACTACGACGTAATGGACAACCACTACGTTCCCAACCTCACCATCGGCCCTCTGGTGCTGAAATCGCTGCGCGAGGCCGGTATCACGGCAACCATGGACGTTCACCTGATGGTCAAACCCGTGGATCAACTCGTTAGCGAGTTCGTGAGCGCCGGCGCCGACATCATCAGCGTGCACCCGGAGTCTACGGAGCACCTGCACCGCACGTTGGGGATCATTCGAGACGGCGGCGCCAAGCCCGGCATCGTGTTCAACCCAGCCACGCCGCTGACGGCGCTGGCGGAGGTGCTGGACCTGGTGGATCTGGTGCTGATCATGTCCGTCAACCCGGGCTTCGGGGGACAGAAATTTATAGAGTCCAGCCTGAACAAGCTGGCCGACGCGGCTGAGATGATTGCCTCCAGCCCGCGGGATATCCGCCTGGAGATCGACGGCGGCATCAACCCGGACAACATTGCGGCGGCCGCGGACGCTGGCGCCGACACCTTCGTGGCAGGCTCAGCGATCTTCTCGAGCAACGATTACGCGGCCACCATCAAGGCCATGCGCGACGCGCTAGGCTGATCCTTTGCAGTCTTATTCAGCCTATCTGTTCGACCTGGACGGCACGCTGGTGGACACCGCGCCGGACATCAACGTGGCGCTCAACTACGTACTGGAACAGGCTGGCATGCCCATGGTGGACGAGTCGCTGACCCGTCATTGGATCGGCCACGGCGCCCGAATCCTGGTGGAACAGGCGCTTACGCACCAGAACGCTGCCGCTGCAGATCTAGACGCCATGCATCAGGCATTTCTGGACCGCTATCAGCTGCATGTGGCTGACCACAGCCAACCTTATCCAGGGGTGCGCGAAACCCTCCAGGTGCTCCAGGCGCGCGGAGCGAAGCTTGCCGTCGTCACCAACAAACGCACCCAGTTCACCCTGCCGCTGCTGGAAGAACTGGATCTGGCGGCCGCGTTTGAGGCGGTGGTGTGCGGCGACACCGCCGCCGTGCCCAAACCGGCCGCCGACCCCGCCCTGCACGCCTGCAATCTGCTCGCAATCACCCCGCGCGACGCCTTGTTCGTGGGCGACTCTACGACCGATGTGGACTGCGCTCGCGCAGCCGGCTGCCCCGTTGTGTGCGTGCGCGACGGATACAATCACGGCGTGCCGGCTGACGAACTGGGCGCCGATGTCGTGATTGAATCGTTGCTGGACCTCGTTTAGTCTGCGCCAGCGGTCGCCATCGGTGATGGTGGCCGGTCGAGAAGCGCAATTTCGGAAAGCCCCAATGAAAGGCAACCTGCAAGGCCTGTGTTGGCGACGCCAAGCCACCTCCTGACCATCGCGCCCGCCATCGCGCGCGCGGCGTCGACACAGCTTCTTTCGACCACGGCAGCCTAACAATGAACTCGCAACTGTTCGCCCAACTCGCCCAGCAGGGTTTCAACCGCATACCCGTGGTGCACGAAACGCTGGCAGACCTCGATACGCCCCTTTCCACCTATCTGAAGCTCGCCAGCGGCCCCTATTCCTACCTGTTGGAGTCCGCCCAGGGGGGCGAGAAGTGGGGGCGCTACTCCATCATCGGGCTGCCCAGCCGCACGGTCTTAAAGGTCACCGGTAATCACATCAGCGTAGAAACCGACGGCGCGGTGGTGGAGAGCCTGGAGAGCGATGACCCGCTGTCGTTCATCGAATCATTTCAGCAGCGCTACCGGGTGGCGCAGCTACCTGAGCTGCCGCGCTTCTACGGGGGGCTGGTGGGCTACTTCGGCTACGACACCATCCGCTACGTGGAAGGCCGGCTGCGCGACAGCACGCCGCCCGACCCGCTGGGCACGCCGGACATTCTGCTGATGCTCTCCGAGGAGGTCGTGGTGTTCGACAACCTCAAAGGCAGAATGCAGATCATCAGCCTGGTGGACCCGGCGGAGCCAGACATATACCAGCGCACCACCGAGCGCCTGGCAGAACGCGCCCGCTCACTGACGGAACAGGCGCCTCACGTACCCGACAGCCCGACCAATCAGCAGGTGCAGGAATCGGATTTCGTCTCCTCCTTCGGTGAAGAACGGTTCAAGCAGGCGGTGGAGACCATTCGCGAGTACATCCGCGCCGGAGACGTGATGCAGGTAGTGCTGGCACAGCGCATGTCGCTGCCCTTCGGGGCCAGTCCCATCAACCTCTACCGGGCCCTGCGCAGCCTCAACCCCTCTCCGTACATGTATTTCATGGACCTGGACGAGTTCCAGATCGTGTCTTCCTCGCCGGAGATCCTGGCACGGGTGGAGGACGGCGAGATCATCAACCGCCCTCTGGCGGGCACCCGCCGACGCGGCCACACGCCAGAAGAAGACGAGGCGCTGGAAGCGGAGCTGCTCTCCGACCCCAAGGAGCTTGCCGAGCATCTCATGCTGATCGACCTGGGGCGCAACGACGTGGGGCGTGTTGCGCGCACGGGATCGGTGGAGGTCACCGAGCAGTTCGTCATCGAGCGCTACTCTCATGTGATGCACATCTCCAGCAACGTGGTGGGCGAACTCGAGGAAGGCAAGTCGGCCATCGACGTGCTGCGCGCTACGCTTCCCGTCGGCACCCTTTCCGGCGCGCCCAAAATCCGCGCCATGGAGATCATCGACGAGTTGGAGCCGGTCAAGCGCGGCATCTATGGCGGCGCGGTGGGCTACCTGGCCTGGAACGGCAACATGGACACCGCCATCGCCATTCGCACCGCCGTTATCAAAGACGGCACCCTGTATATCGAAGCGGGCGGAGGCGTGGTGGCGGATTCCATCGCGCGGCTGGAGTGGAAGGAGTCAATGAACAAAGGTCGCGCCATCTTCCGCGCGGCAGCACTGGCGGAATCGCGCTTCGAAGAACTGGCGTAAGGGCCTCGCCCCGATATCGGACGAGCGCGCATTCGCCACCTACACCTTGCGCGGCGAGCGAACCCACCGTGCGAGCAATGGCTGGGGGACGCTGGAGAGTCTGCTTCAGACAGCCGTCAATCAACCGGCCTGATCTGTACCATCTGCCGATTCGTCACCGGCACCCCCATCCACATCGGACGGTTGCTCTCCCGGATCTTTCTTGCGCTTGGAGCGACGCCCCTTGCGCGACTCCACGGTGGCCTTGATCAATGCCACCTGTTGCTCGGTGACCGGCTGAAAATCTCCCAACACGCAGGTGGCGCTGGCACGGCCCAGCCCCGACATGCGCTGCTCCATACCCACGAAATCGTCCAAGTTGCATAGCTGAGCACGCGCAGTGCGGTTGTCGAATACCGGGATATCGTGCCGACGCAGCCCGATGCAACGCCGCCGCAGGGTGTTCAGCCATGCCTTACCGCGCCGACCTTCGAACAGCACATGCTGGTCGTCGATGATCTTCACGCTCTGGTATTGGTACCTGGAAAGACATCGCTGGGCTTCCACGTACTCTTCCTGGCCCATGGGCTGGGTGAGTATGGTCTCGATGTCCTCCAAGGGCGTGGAAGCCCGTTTCTCTTCTTGCTCGGGCGGCTCCCGCTGCTCCTGCTCCGCCGACCAGGCAAGCGGCGCCAGGCCGATCCACAGGCCCAGCATCAATAGTCTATACATGTTCAACACCGTTCCCATCTAGCCTATTGGACCGGCCACTATCCCAGAGTTTCCCCAACCTTAAAACCGTCGCTGGGCACGTTCGGGGCCGGTTCGCTCGCCCATCTGGCCACGCGGATTCGCTCGAACACCCGGCACGTTCGCGCTCAGATCAGCAGCGACGTCTATCTGCAAAACGGTGCGGACCGACTCACCAAGCTCGGAAACTTTTCTGCAGAAACGCTTGCCAGCATCGAGCCGGGCGACGACAGGCTCACGGACGAAGAGTTCTTGGTAACTGATGCGCTGGCAGGCTACGCCACCACCCACATGGCCCGGGTGGAGTAAATGAACAACCTCGGTCGGGGTCTGTACCCGCCCGACGCCGCCGCTACACCCGCGAATCCCGGCAGGCTGATAGAGAATTCGGCCACCATGCTCATGGACTCAAGCAGATCGGCGGCATCTGCGCTAAAAGCCATACGCTCCCCGTGTTCCGCCAAGCTAGGGTATTGCGAAAAAACGGTTCCAAGCAGGCTGCAAAGCGGGTACCTTTCTCCGCCCCGTCGCGCGAGAAGGACCAGGATTTCAACCGGTTAGCCCAATGTTACTGATGATCGACAACTACGATTCGTTTACCTACAACGTGGTGCAGTACCTGGGCGAGCTGGACGCGAAGGTTACCGTTTACCGCAACGACGAGATCACCCTGGACGCCATCGCCGAGCTCGCGCCCGCGAAGATCGTCATCTCACCGGGGCCCTGCACGCCCAACGAGGCCGGCATCTCCATGGACCTGGTGAAACGCTTCGCGCCCAGCATCCCCATCCTGGGCATCTGCCTGGGCCACCAGAGCATCGGTCAGGCGCTAGGCGGACGCATCGTGCGCGCGGCGCAAGTCATGCACGGCAAGACTTCCTTGATCCACCACAATGATCAGGGCGTTTTTGCCGGGCTGCCGAATCCATTCGAAGCCACTCGCTACCACTCGTTGGTGGTGGAGCCGGAGTCGTTACCCGAGTGTCTGGAAGTTACGGCGTGGACAGAAGATGAAGGCTCCGAACGCGAGATCATGGGCCTGCGACACCGCGAGTACCCCTTGCAGGGGGTACAGTTTCATCCGGAGTCCATCCGCACCGCGTCCGGGCATGATCTGTTGAAGAATTTTCTTGCCATGGGAGTTGCCTCATGAACGTGCAGTCTGCGTTGGGCCAACTATTCGACGGAAAGGATCTCTCCCGGGAAGATACCAAGCGCGTGTTCGCCGAGGTGATGTCGGGCAACGCCACACCGGCCCAGATCGGCGCGCTGCTCGCTGCCTTACGGGTTAAAGGAGAAACCCCCGAAGAAGTGGCCGGCGCCGCCGAGACCATGCGGGCGCTGTCGTTGAAGGTGGAGGTAAGCGCGCCGAATCTGGTGGACACCTGCGGTACCGGCGGCAGCGGTGGAGCAAAGCTTTTCAACGTATCAACTGCATCCGCTTTTGTCGCGGCAGCCGCTGGCGCCCATGTGGCGAAACACGGCAACCGCAAGCAATCCAGCGCCAGCGGCAGCGCCGATCTGCTAGAAGCCGCCGGTGTCAACATCAATCTGGATCCCGAGCGAATTGCTCACTGCATCAGCGAGGTGGGGGTGGGGTTCCTGTTCGCTCAAGCCCATCACAGCGCCATGCGCTACGCCGCACCGGTACGTCAGGAACTGGCCACGCGTACCGTGATGAACGTGCTCGGCCCTCTCACCAATCCCGCCGGCGCGCCCAACCAGGTGATCGGCGTGTTCAGCGCCGCCTGGCAGCATACGGTAGCCGAGGTGGTTCGTCTGTTGGGTGCCGATCACGTGCTGGTGGTGCACTGCGACGGGCTGGACGAGATCGGCCTGGCCGCACCTACCACAGTGGTGGAACTCCGCGACGGCGAGATCACGAGCTACGAGATAAAGCCCGGCGACTTCGGCATTGCCAGCACCAGCCATGACGCACTGAGCATGGATTCACCCGAGCAAAGTCTGGCGCTGGTAAGGCAGGCCCTGGGCGAGCCCGATTCCGCCGCCGCCGACATCGTCAGCCTGAATGCCGGGGCAGCGATTTACGCATCCGGCGTAGCCACCAGCCTCGCCAACGGCGTCACCATGGCCCAAGATGCCATCGCATCGGGGCTCGCCAAGGAGCGTCTGGCCGAACTTGCGCGCGTGACCAACCTCATGGCGGAAAGTTGAGCGCCGGGGACACACAGACCGTGCTGGACCGCATTCTCGCGCACAAGCGGGGAGAGATAGCCGCGCGCACGGAGCTGCGCTCAAAGGACCAGCTACGCGAAGCCGCCCAATCCGCGCCGCCCACACGAGGTTTCGTAGAAGCCATTCAGGCGCGCATCGAGGCAGGCGGAGCCGCCGTCATTGCCGAGGTAAAGAAAGCGTCTCCCAGCAAAGGGGTGATCCGAGAAGATTTCGACCCGGAGGCCATCGCGCGCAGTTACGAGAGCGCCGGCGCCACCTGCCTGTCTGTGCTGACCGACGAGCACTTCTTTCAGGGCCACGACAGTTATCTGGTTGCCGCGCGGGAGGCAACTGCATTGCCCGTTCTGCGTAAGGACTTCGTCATCGACGAGTATCAGCTGTTCGAAGCGCGCGACATGGGAGCAGACTGCGTGCTGCTCATCGTGTCCGCCATGGACATCATTGCGCTGACGGTGCTCTATCACAAAGCACGCAACCTGGGGCTGGACGTGCTGATCGAGGTGCACGACGCAACCGAACTGGAGGCGGCACTCAGCCTGCAGCCCGAGCTGATCGGCATCAATAACCGCAACCTGAAGACTTTCGAGACGAGCCTCGAGACCACTTACAACCTGCTCGCAGCGATCCCCGACGGGGTCATCGTGGTGACCGAGAGTGGTATCCGCGAGCCAGAAGACGTGCGCGCCATGCGCAACGCCGACGTGCATGCCTTCCTGGTGGGAGAAGCGTTCATGCGCGAGCCCGATCCCGGCGCTGCGCTTAACTCGTTGTTCGATCCGCGCTAAGCGGTTTTTCGGCGGGCTGAAGTTTTTCCAGCCAGAAAAAAAGCGGGCTCTTTGCTATTTCGCCAAAGAGCCCGCCGGGGAGGCTGAGAAGACCTAACGGGTTCCGAAAACCACCATGGTTTTGCCCTTCACGGAGACCAGTCCTTGGTCAACCAGAGTCTTCAACACGCGCCCAACCATTTCTCTGGAACAACCGACGATACGACCGATTTCCTGACGGGTAATCTTGATCTGCATACCGTCAGGATGAGTCATGGCATCGGGTTGCTTGGTCAGCTCCAGAAGGGTTCTGGCGACGCGACCGGTGACGTCCAGAAACGCCAGGTCGCTCACTTTCTGCGTAGTGCGGCACAAACGATCCGCCATCTGCCGTCCAACGGCATACAGCAGGTCGGTGTGCTTATCGGCCAGCTCTTTGAACTTGCCGTAGCTCAGCTCTGCAACCTCGCACTCGATCTTGGCTTTTACCCAAGCCGATCGAGGCGCGTCTTCGGTAAACAGCGGCATCTCGCCAAAAAAGTCGCCCTTGTTCAGATAAGCAACAATGATCTCGCGGCCCGACTCGTCTTCAACGAGTACGGTGACCGAACCCTTCAATATGTAGTAGATGGAATCACTCTTGTCACCCGCGTAGATGAGGGTGCTCTTGGCCGGATACTTACGGCGATGGGCCGCCGCAAGAAAGGCATCGAGATGAGTATCTTCCTGGGCGTTGTTTAGCTGGAAACCCTTCGCCATGAGTGGTTGTCCTACGCCCTGAGTCTGTAAACTTTTCGTCGCAAGCATCTTCGTTCCGCTCCTTCGTAACAATTAACACCTTGCCAACGCATAGTTGCACAGGGCCTAGCGCGACAACGAGAACTGGTCGATGAACGGAGTCATTTCACAGTACGAGCGGTCGCAGTTCACCCGAATATCCAGGAAAATGTCACGACACTGAGCATTTCAACGCGAGAATTGCAGAGCATGCACGCCACCGTTCAATGGATAGACAAGGTAGCTTTCCGAGCTACCGCAGACTCCGGGCACACCATCGTGGTAGACGGACCGCCAGACAGCGGAGGCGAGAATCGCGGCGCCCGGCCCATGGAGCTTCTGCTCATGGGGTTGGGCGGCTGCACGTCGTTCGATGTGATCAACATCCTGGCCAAGTCGCGCCAGCGTGTTGCCGACTGCGTCACGGAGCTCTCGGCAACGCGAGCCGATGGAGTGCCCGCCGTGTTCGAGCACATCAACATCCACTTCAAGGTAACGGGCCACGACCTGGACCCCAAAAAAGTGGCACGCGCCGTGGCGCTTTCAGCGGAGAAGTACTGCTCGGCCTCCCTCATGCTCGAACGTGGCGGCGTGCGCATCGAACACAGCCACGAAATCATTCCCGCAAACTGATTGCCGGAGCGCTTGTGCCTACTCCCCCCCGACATTCCGGATTACGTCACGTGGCCTTATATACAGAGCGACTGGAAGACAGCCTGCGCTTCTATACCGAAGTCATGGGCATGACCGTGGAGTGGAACCCCGATCCAGACAACTACTACCTCACCTCAGGTAACGATAACCTAGCCCTACACCGCGCGGCGGTGTCGCCAGCCGAGTCCGCACAACGGCTGGACCACATCGGATTCATCGTTGACCACATCGAAGACGTGGACGTTTGGCACACGCACTTGTCAGCTCATCAAGTACGAGTCCTGCAGCCGCCGAAAACCCACCGGGACGGGGCAAGATCCCTGTATTGCGCGGACCCGGACGGTACCGTGGTGCAGTTGATCTACCACCCACCGCTGACCCCGCCCAGCTAGGCCCGGCCCCACGATTACGCTAAATCCGGTAGGTGGTCTCCGTCATCACCTTCGACAGCACCCGCATGGCTTGCTTGATCGGCCGCGGAAACTCTGCGCCCCCTCCCTCCAGAGCGCGTGCTCCGTGGCGTGCTTCGTCGTCGTGCATGCGGGCAACGATCGCCCTGCTGCGCGCATCGGCCCCGGGTAGCTCGGCAAGGTGATCCTGCAGGTGCTCGCACACCTGCTCTTCGGTGGCCTCCACGAAACCCAGGCTCACCCGATCTCCCAACAGACCGGTGAACGCGCCCATGGCAAAGGATGCGGCATAAAAGCCCGGATTGAGAACGCTGGGTTTGCTTTCCAGCTGTTCCAGGCGCTGTGTGCACCAGGCCAGATGGTCGGCCTCCTCCGCCGCAGCCTCCAGCAGGGCCGCGCGCGTACGCTCATCCTGCGCGGTGAGCGCTTGACCCTCATACAACGCCTGAGCACAGATTTCGCCCGTGTGATTCACCCGCATGAGGCCCGCTGCATGACTGGCCTCCTGTGGCGTGAGTTCCTCCTCGGGTAACCCGGCGGCTGGATTTTCGCTTTGGGCCCGCGGCACCGACGCCAGCGTCCGCAATGCGCGGTCGAACTGCTCGATTAGTCTGTCTGCCAGCGCCACGATTCAGCCCAACGCTGTGAGTTGCCGCCCACCCAGCAGGTGCAGGTGCAGGTGATATACGGTCTGACCGCCCTGGGCGTTACAGTTGAGAATGAGCCGATACCCGGAATCGGCAATGCCTTTTTCTTGCGCCAGGGATTTTGCGCAAGCAATGAGCTTAGTTACCACCTGAGCATCGTCTTCAGTTAGATCGTTTACGGTCGCAATGTGCTTCTTTGGGATAATCAGCAGGTGAACGGGTGCCTGAGGGCTGATATCCGCAAAGGCGACCAGATCGTCGTCTTCCGCCAGCAGGTCGGCGGGTATCTCGCCGCTGGCAATCTTGCAGAACAGGCAGTCGTCGCTCATAGGTGTGATGGCCCCAGATTAATGGTTGAAATGTAACCCGGCCCCGTGCCACGGGCAAACGAGGCAAGCCGAACAAGGACCTTAAAGCGCATGTCGGGCACCAAGGACCTCGCCACAAACCGCGCTGCCAGGATCCCCATCGTGAATCTCGAATCTCACGACGAGCAACGCGTGCTTGAGAAGGTGCCTTTCGGCGCAACATCAATAAGGTCGTTAATGACCGCGTATGACTGATTTAGCAAGCTAATCTGCCACGCGCGCGCGTTGATGCCAATTTGGCTGATTTGCTGCGCCAGATAAATGAGCACCCCAATAACAGCGATTGCGACAACATTTTCCCGGGTCGCGCCGATCGCCTCCCAATTCGCCATTTTCTCTTCTCTTCGATCTATCGGAGACCAGGGTTTTACAGGCATCGCCGAGTTGTTCGCTCCCGTGGCAGACCATCAATCGTGATAGTCTCCCGCCGACACACCTCTTTGTCCGCAGGAGCAGAAGACATGAAGAACAAGCCGCTCAACGGGAGTTCCGTCTTTGATCGCGTATGCAAGGCTACGGTTTCCGGATTTTCGGCCGCCGCGCTCATACTTGGATTCGGGCTGCCAGACAGCGTGTGGGCTCAGGAGCCAGCGGGCGAGATCAAGCGATTCATCCTTATTGGGTTATGCGAGCCGGCCGACGATAAGCCTGAAACCCTGGCGGGATTCAAAGAATGGTTCGTAAATCAGCACGTCGAGGACGTCGCGCACGGCCCGAACTTTGTGAGAGGCCGGGTCTATGAGCTGCGCGGAAAACACCTCACCGGGCCGACGTATACCGACTACATTTCCTTCTACGAAGTCGATGCGCCGAGTTGGGAAGAAGCCGAACGGGCACTCAACGAATGGCAGCGAAATCCCAACGCCTGGGAGGGCCGCGCTCATCACATGGAAACGGGCAAACGGGTCGGCAACGTGCTCAGTTGCCCCGGCTCGGGTTGGTATGAGCTGCTCGGCTCGTGGGATGGTCCTGCTAAGGCCAGCACCAAGTTGGACTAGGGCTGCTCGCTCGCAGATTCAACCTCATCAATTTTCCGCACGAGCAGAATTGATACGATAAGGGTTTGGTCTTCAGCCTTCCTGCTGTGAAAGAATGTGCAGCTGACGCTGCACGGAGGATGGAATGACTATCGATTTGGCTAGTGCGGACGCGCTTTTAACCACCACGCGCGCGGTGCGCAAGCGGCTGGACTTCTCGCGACCGGTTGCGCGCGAGACGGTGCTGGAATGCGTGCGGATATCGCAACAAGCCCCCACCGGGGGCAATTCCCAGAGTTGGCGCTGGATCATTGTGGATGATGCCGACAAGCGCAAGGAGGTAGCGAAGCTGTTTCAGGACGCAATCGGTACCCGGTTCACCGAGGCGAGCAACGCGGCGAAAGCCGCTGGAAACGATCAGTCTGCGCGAGTTTACGCCGGCGCCCAATATCTCGTGGACCGCTTCCACGAAGTGCCGATCCACGCCATCGCGTGTCTCGAAGGTGCGTTTCCGCCCGAATTCGCGGCCATGGCGGGTTCGTCAATCTATCCGGCCGTATGGAGCTTCCAGTTGGCGCTGCGTGCGCGCGGGCTGGGCAGCACCCTCACCACAGGCCTGGGCATGGTTTCGCAGGAAGAGAAGACCCGGGTGCTGGGCATTCCCGATGACGTGACTGTGTATGCGCTGCTACCGGTAGCCTACACCATCGGTACGGACTTCAAGCCCGCGGCGCGACCAGCCGCGGAGAGCATCGTGCACTGGAATGGATGGTAGCATCGGGTTGCTCCCATCGCGCTTGGAGCCGGAAGGAACCGATTGCCGGTGTGAGACTCACACCGGTATTGACCCGGGCTACTGCTGTCGAGCCAGCGCCCGGTGGCCGATGTCGCGGCGATAGTAATGGTCGAGCCAGCTGATTTCGCTCACGGCCCCGTAGGCAACATCGCGGGCAGCGGCCACGTCGCCACCCAAGCCCACCACGCACAGCACGCGGCCACCGTTCGTCACGACGTCCGAATTCTGCCGCTTGGTGCCGGCGTGGAAGGTCTTAGAAGTCTCAGTCCCTTCCGAGAGGCCGGCGATGGGCTCGCCTTTTGCATAGCTGCCCGGGTAGCCGCCCGCCGCCATGACTACGGCCAGGGCCACTCTGTCATCCCATTCGAGCTCCACCCCATCGAGTCCCCCCGCCAAGGCTTTCTGGCACAACTCCACCAGATCTGAGCGCAGCCGCATGAGAATCGGTTCGGCTTCCGGATCGCCAAACCGGCAGTTGTACTCGATGACCTTCGGCGTGCCGTCGGGCGTGATCATGAGACCCGCATAGAGGAAACCCACATAGGGCATGCCTTCGGAGGCCATGCCCCGCACCGTGGGCCAGATCACCTCGTCCATGATCCGCTGGTAAACCACATCGGTGACCACCGGCGCGGGAGAATAAGCGCCAAGCCCACCGGTGTTGGGGCCCTTATCACCTTCATCTCTGGCCTTATGGTCCTGGGACGTAGCAAAAGGCACTACGTTGGCGCCGTCGCACACGCAGATGAAGCTGGCTTCCTCGCCAAACAGACATTCCTCGATGACCACGCGCTCGCCCGCGCTGCCAAATGCGTTGTTGCTCAACATGGAACGCAACGCGGCGATCGCTTCCTCTTCACTCTGAGCCACCACCACGCCCTTGCCTGCAGCCAAGCCGTCCGCTTTGATGACGATGGGCGCACCGCGCTCACGCACGAACGCCTCTGCGCTTTCCAGGTCGGTAAAGGTCTCGTACTCGGCGGTTGGAATCTGGTGGCGGGCAAGGAAATCCTTGGTAAACGATTTGGATCCCTCAAGCTGCGACGCACGCGTGCTGGGACCGAAACAGGCCAGCCCACGCTCGGAAAAATACTCACAGACACCACCCACCAGAGGCGCTTCCGGGCCTACGACCGTGAGCCCAACACCTTCCTCCTGGGCACACTTTGCCAGCGCCTCGAAGTCCTCCACATCAATGTCCACGTTGCGACAGCCCGACTCCATCTCGGTGCCCGCATTGCCGGGCGCCACCAGAACCTCTTCCACCTGATCGCTCTGAGCCAGTTTCCAGGCCAGCGCATGCTCGCGCCCGCCGCCGCCTATCACCAGTACTTTCATGCTCGCTCCACTCTCCCGCTATCAGTGCCGAAAATGCCTGATTCCCGTGAACACCATGGCCATGCCATGTTCGTCCGCGGCCTCGATCACTTCCTCATCACGCAACGATCCGCCGGGCTGCACCACGGCAGATATCCCGGCCTCAGCGGCCGCATCGATGCCGTCTCGAAATGGAAACAGCGCGTCTGAGGCCATGGCGGCGCCCGTAACGTCCAATCCTTCTTCCGCCGCCTTGAGACCGGCGATCCTGGCCGATATCACCCGACTCATCTGGCCCGCACCGATCCCCACGGTGCGCGCGTCTTTGGCATAGACGATGGCATTCGACTTCACGAACCAGGCCACCTTCCAGGCGAATTCCAGGTCGGACAGCTCCTGCGGTGTGGGGGCACGGCGGGTGACCACCCGCATCCCCTCGTCGCCAAGACACAGCTCGTCGGCGCTCTGCACCAGCAGGCCACCGCCCACCCGCTTGAACTCCAACCCACGGCTGGATTGCTGCAGCGGGCCCACGCTCAGCAGCCGAACGTTTTTCTTGACCTTGGCCGCCTCAATCGCTTCCGGTGTGTACTCCGGCGCAATCATCACCTCGACGAACTGGCGGCCGAGGATCATGGAGAGGATGTCCACATCTACCGGCGTATTGAAGGCGATGATGCCCCCGAACGGCGAGACGGTGTCGGTCGCGAACGCGCGTTCGTAGGCTTCGCGGGGATCGTCCGCTACGGCAACGCCACAGGGGTTTCCATGCTTGACGATCACGCACGCGCACTCATCGAACACCTTGACGCACTCCAGCGCCGCGTCTGTGTCTGCTATATTGTTATATGACAGAGCCTTGCCCTGCAGCTGCTGCAATGTAGCCACCGTGCCCGTGCTGGGATTCGACTCCAGATAGAAAGCCGCGCTCTGGTGCGGATTCTCTCCGTAGCGCATCTCCTGCGCCTTGCGGAACCCCAACGTGAGGGTTTCGGGGAATTCCTCTTCGCTGAGGTAGTTGGAGATCATGGCGTCGTAACGCGCCGTATGACGGTATGCCTTAGCCGCCAGCACGCGCCGCAGTTCAGCGGGATCCTCACCGCCACCCTGCAGCGACCCCAGCACGCGCGAATAGTCGTCGGGATCCACCACCACCCACACCCTGTCGTGGTTTTTCGCCGCCGAACGCACCATGGCCGGACCGCCGATATCAATGTTCTCGATGGCAAGCTCTCGGGTGCAGTCTTCGCGCGCGATAGTGGCCTCGAAGGGGTACAGGTTCACGATCACCAGGTCGATGGGCGCTATGCCGTACTCATCCATGAGGTCCGAGTCGAGCCCGAGCCGGCCCAGAATACCGCCGTGAATTTTTGGATGCAGGGTTTTCACCCGGCCGTCCATCATCTCGGGAAAACCGGTGTGCTCAGACACCTCGGTCACCCGGATACCAGCCTCGGCCAGCGTTTTGTATGTGCCGCCGGTGGAGAGAATTTCCACCCCCAGGTCCTGCAATCCGGACCCCAGCTCCACCACCCCAGATTTGTCGGAAACGCTGATCAGCGCCCGCGCCACAGCTTGCGTCATTGCTCTTCCCTTTCAGGCCGCTTGCGACAAGTGCGCGCCCAGGTAGTCGAGCTGCGCCGCGGCCTCTTCAAGTCGATTGAATTGCTTGCCCAATTCTGTCCAGTCCCCATCGTGCACCACACATTGCTCCTGCATGCGCTGGGCGTACCAGCCCACATGCTTGCGGGCGATACGCACCCCGGGCTCGCCGTAGAAGGCGTGCAACGCCTGCACGTGCTCCAGCGCCACGCTCAGCCGCTCAACCGGTCCGCGCCGACGGAAACTGGCCCCCGCGATATCCCCCAACAGCCAGGGCTGTCCCAACGCCCCTCGGCCGATCATAACCCCGTCACATCCCGTCTGCGCCAAAACCCGGCGCGCGACTTCCGGCGAGTCGATATCTCCATTGGCGAACACTGGAATATGCACCCGCGCTTTGATCCGGGCCACGGTGTCGTGCTCTGCAGACCCCATGAAACGACACTCCCGCGTGCGCCCATGCACGGCCAGCGCCGCCACGCCTTCGTCTTCCAGGCGGCAAGCCAGATCCGGAGCGTTACGCAGATCGCGAGACCACCCGGTACGCATCTTCACCGTGACCGGAACCTCCACCTCCGCCAACGTCGCGCGTACGATCTCAATCACCAGATCTGGGTCGCGCAGCAGTTGCGAGCCGGCGGCTTTGCGGCACACCTTTTTTGCCGGACATCCGAAGTTCAGGTCCACCACCTGGGCCCCGGCCAGCCAATGACGGCGAGCGCCATCGGCTACGTCCAGCGGATCGCCGCCGGCAATCTGCACCACGTGGGGTGCGCCGGTGGGGCCAAAGCACCGACGCAGCCGGGACTTCGGAGAGTCCCACAGATCGCTGCGGGAACTGACCATCTCGCCCACCACATAGCCGGCACCGAACCGCCAGGCCAGCTCGCGAAAGGGTGCATCCGTCACTCCCGCCATTGGAGCCAACAGAACGTTGTTGCGCAGTTCGTGCGGGCCGATGGACAACACTCGTTTACAAACGCGGTCGGGAAAGGCCAGTAATCATACTCGCCCGGTGGGCGACCTCAAGGCCTCGCATCCACGGACTTCAGCGAAAACTCAGGTAGTAGTTCACCGCCTCGGTGCCCGGATCTGCAATGGCGAGTTCGACGTGCACTGGAACATTGCGTTCCAACACGCCCGCGCCCGACAACTCGCCGGCCAGATACTCCTCCGGACGAAACTGCCGACCGGCCACCACCCGCCCCTGCAGTGCGGCGAACTTCAGCTCCAGCACCGGGAAAGGCTGGGAAAACTCAGCGCGGTTGACGATCACCGCATTTACCAGCAGCGCCTCCGCTACATCCGGGTGGCTGCGCACCACCAGTTCGGTGGCAACGAATGCGTCTGCATCCCGCATCACTGGCAGCTCACAGCCCACCACCTTGCATAGCACCGAATATAACGGCCGTGTGGTGGGATTAACCGACCAGCTGGCGAACTGGTACCAGAGGATCTGAGCGACCAGGGTGATGGCCGCCACTCCCAGCACCACGGACACCCACCAACGGCGCTCGGGTTCATCGTACCCATCGGCGACGGCCGCCTGCTGCTCCGACGGTGCGGCGCCCGGCGGCTCGGCCGGGTAACCCAATGCGCGGGAGAGGTCGGCTTCGGGCATGGCCCGCGCGTCCGCTTCACCCGACGAATCCCCATCCGACCCCGCATTCTTCGCGACACCTGCGGTACTTTCTAGATCGAATACCTGAACGCTGGCCGCGCCGGACCCGGCCAACTGTGTACCCGGCGATTCGGCGGGCTCATCCTCCAGAGCCTCGCGCAACCAGCGTGCTTCGTCGTCTGCCGCGGCCACCTCCTGCAGCGCCTCAGCCGTCTCCTCATTCTGATTGGAGTCGCGTGCAGCGAGATCGCCGGGGTCGTCGTCTGCCTGCACAAGCGTATGGCTCGCTTGCGCCAACTTCGTCTCAGGGTCGAGGCCCGGTTGGACCAACGGATTGGCATCCTCCTCGTCAGGCAGCACGCGTTGCGCCTCCACATCGCCGTCCGGCAGTTCAGAGGTGACCTGCAGCTCATTGAGCAGGCCGTCAAGCGCCTGCTGGGCTTCCTCCTCGGATTGAAATTCTCCGGACTCGGCCCAAACCAGATGGTCTACCCCTTCGAACACACTCAGACAGGCACCACAACGCACCCGGCCTGATGCCAGCTGAAGCTGCTGCTCGGTGACCCGAAAGCGCGTATCACAATGGGGGCACTGGGTAACGAGGAGTTCGGGGCTGTCCGCTTCCATGCAAAGAGTCGGGAACGTACCGGCTTACGCTACGCGCGCACTTTACTCTGACCCCGCCCGGTTAGCGAGGCACCTGCCCACAAGACATACCCATTCCTGGCTCACGAGCGGAGCATCGAAGTCCACACCGGGGTAGGCTGCCGACACCTCACCGGCTTGGCCGACTAACATGCCAGACAACACCAGGGTTCCGCCCTGGCGCAGCATGGCGGTCAAACGTGGCGCAAGCTCTATCAGGGGTGCAGCGAGAATATTGGCCAAGATCACGTCAAACGTCCGTCCTTCACACACCTCGGGCGTCCCCACCAGCAGCCGTTCCTCGACGTCGTTGAACTCCGCATTATCGAGGGTGGCCTGCAACGCCTGGGGATCGTGATCCACGGCGACCACCTGATCCGCACCCAGCAGCGCGCAGGCCAGCGCCAGCACGCCCGAGCCGCAGCCATAGTCCAACACGTGCGCGTTGCTGAAATCCGCGCACGCCGTCCATTCGAGACATAGCCGAGTGGTAGGGTGGCTGCCGCTGCCAAAGGCCAGGCCCGGGTCCAGACGCAGCGCCGGGCCATCAACCGGCGGCGCATGGCGGGGCAGCAGCCAGAACCGCCCGCCAATGTGCCTGGTCACCGCATGCTGGCGCCAGCTGTGCTGCCAGTGGGCATCGTCCACGAACTCCACCGCGCTCACCCGGGCAGACGCCGCGGCCAATCGCTCGCTCAGACCATCGAGGGGAGCCCCCATAGGCATCAGACCCCAGACCACACACTGCTGCCAAAGCGGCGTGGCCTGGGGGTCGGGCTCCAGCACCTCTCCAGAGCGGGGAGCAACAGAAGCCGACACTGCGCCCAGCTCCAATAGCAGATCTGACACCGCGTCGGCGCCTGCTTCGTCGGTCTCCACCGCCAGTTTCAGCCACTTGGCCACGTCAGCCGAGGGCGATGAGCGCCTGGCCCGACTCCACGGCCTGCCCATTGTCTACTAGGATCTCCGAGCAGACCCCAGCATGCTCGGCGGTGATCTCGTTCATCATCTTCATGCTCTCGATGATGCAAACCACCTGGCCGACCTCCACCCGGTCGCCCACGCGCACGAAGCGTTCCGCCTCCGGTGCGCTGGCCGCGTAGAAAGTGCCTGCCATGGGCGCGGCAACCACCGCCGCGGCGGAGCCGCGGCTAGGGGGCGCGGGCTGGAGCGCTGGAGCCGCCGGCTGCAGCGCGACTGGCGTCGCCATGCCACCGGGCCGGGCGATACGGATGGCCTCGTCGCCGTCTCGCACCTCCAGCTCGGCAATACCGGATTCCTCAACCAGCTCGATGAGCTTCTTAATCTTCCGAAGATCCAAAATTTCACCTCCTGTTGCAGCTCGCCCATGGCATGGATTGGCGATGGGCCGAATAGGGAAGATAGCTACAAGTTAACGGAAATTAAACGTATTTTCGACGATTTTTAGATCTTCGGAGAAATCGAGAATCGCTCCGAGGTGGGCAGATAGAGCCTTGGCATCGATGTCGCCCTGGATACGAACGTCGGCTAACTCGCGGCCATCTTGCATGAAAAAGAGCAAGCTCGGTGGCCCGAACAGACCGAAGTGCTGCAACAGGGCCTGATGGTCATCATTATTGTCAGTTATATCGGCTCGCAGCAGATTAAACTGCGCCAACTTGCCGGCAACGTCTGGCCTCGGAAACACCGATCGCTCCATGACCTTGCAGCTGATACACCAATCGGCGTAGAGATCCAGCATGGCGGGGCGTCCCTCGGCGCGCGCCTGATCCAGTGCAAGCGCCACGTCCGTCAGATTGTTGACCGGGCGCCAATGCAATTCCTCGGCCTGCACCTCGGCAGAACCAACCCCGCCCGACCCCGCAAACTGCTGCAGGGGCCGCAACGGATCCACCGCCCCGCTCGCAGCGCCGATAAGCAGTAGAACGCCATAGATGAAGCTGACCGCGCCGGTGGCTCTCCAGAGTTGGCCCCAGCCCCGGCGCGCGCTGAAGTCCAGCGCACCCATATACACACCGGACCCAATGGCCAGCGCCGCCCACAGCAGGAGAGTAACCGAGGCCGGTACTACCCGCTCCAGCAGCCAGACGGCCACCGCCAGCAGGCCGACACCGAACACTGCCTTCACCACATTCATCCACGCGCCGGCTTTCGGCAGCAGGTGACCGCCGCTGGCACCGATAACCAGCAACGGTAGCCCCATGCCCAGGCCCAGCGCCAACAGCGCGGCGCCGCCCAGCAGCGCATCCTGCGTGGAACTGATATAGATGAGTGCGCCCGCCAGCGGTGCCGATACACAAGGAGACACCACCAGGCTCGACAGCGCCCCCATCACGAACACGCTGGCGAACTTGCCGCCACTGACTTCGTCGCCCACGGCATTCAGTCGGTTCTGCCACGACTGCGGGAGCTGCAGCTCGTAAAAGCCGAACATGGAAAACGACAGCACCACGAAGACCACGGAGAAGACGATCAACACTGGGGCCGACTGCAGCGCCGCCTGCAGGTTCAAGCTGGCGCCAAACAAGCCTACCAACGTCCCGATGGCGGCATACGTGAGCGCCATGCCGAGCACGTAGGAAAGCGACAGAGAGATGGCCCGGGATCGTGTGATGTTGTCCGACTCGCCAACGATGATGCTGGAGAGGATCGGCACCATGGGCAGCACGCAGGGTGTGAAGGCAAGCCCCACGCCACCGAGAAAGAACAACAACAACGCGGTGAGCAGGCTGCTCTGCTCGAGCACGCCGGCCAACTCCTGCTCGCTGGTGGTAATCACAGGCGGCGCGGATGTATCGGTGGTAGTTGCCCACACAGCAGCACCCGCCGGCCCGCTGAGGTCCATGGCCACCCAGCGCGTTTGCGGCGGATAGCACAAGCCCTGGTCCGCACAGCCCTGATAGCTGATACCCACCTCAACCGCGCCCGACCCACTAGCCACCGGCACCCGAGCCTGGGCGGAGTGGTAGTAAACCTCTACCTCGCCGAACCACTCATCCACCTTGCGCTTGCCCGGCGGAATTTCCGCAGCACCGAGCACCACCGGGGAGTCGACATTGTTTTCGCTGGTACGCGTATCGAAAGCAAACTGGTGCCTATAAAGGTAGTAGCCGTCGGGCATCTGCCAGTTGGCCACGAGCGCACCATCAAGGCCCACGTCGGCACTAAGCACGAATGCGACATCCACGGGCAGGAACTCGGGCTCGTCATCGAGCCAGGAATCCTGCGCCGAGGTGGCCACGGCGAGACAGGCGCACACACACAGCAACAACGCCGCAGAACAGCGCCGCGCATTCATGTCCAACCACAGTGTCATAGGTCCGATCCCATAGGCTCCAAGTCCTCGGACAGGCCATCCGCATTGGAGTTCGGCATAAGACCGTGCAATATATCCGCTCCGACGGTCCGCAACCGTGAACCAGTGCTTTGCAGTGTAATGAAAAACCCTGGCTGACGCCTGGGGCGACCCTAATCTGGCTCGCCGCGCTAATGCTGTGCGGCTGCCAAAGCCCGCAACCCGAGCGCGAGCCCGCAGCCCCGGCCGATCCCGCTGGGCCCATCCTCTCGGAAGCCGATCAACGGCGCGTCGACGACCTGCTAAGCAGGGCGGACGCGGCGCTAGCGGCAGACCACCTGAGCTATCCCGCCAAGGACAGCGCACTCACTTTGTTGGATGCCGTGCTCGCCATCGACCCCACCAGCGCTCCCGCGCGGCGGGGCTTGGAACGCATCGTAGAGCGCTACGTGGACTTGGCCGAACGGGCCGCGGCACGCGGCCAAGTGGCTCGCGCGCGTTCCATGCTGGACCGCGCCCGCATCGTAGACCCGGATCATCCAGCCATCGGCCCCACCACAGCACGTCTGCAGTTTCTGGAAACTGCGGAGCGGGAACTGTTGCGCATGGATCCAGCAGCGCTGCGCAGCAGGGCGCCCGACCTGATCGGGTCCCTGCAGCGCATTGGCACCCAGGCCCGCAAGCCGGGCTGCCGCACCACCATCCGGGTGGGCAGCGATGCGGACGGGCGCTGGATTTACAAGCACATGAGCGGCGGCCCGGAGCAGCGGCGCATTCGCGCCCAGGTGCAGATCGGATCACCGCCGCAGGTGGAAGTACTGTGTCAGTCCGGCTGACCGGGGCCCTCTTTGCCGCACTTCTGACGGCCGGCTGCTCGGGGGAAGTTCTGCAGGCCGACAACGCACGGGTGCGCGCGCTACCGCCTGGCATCAATACAACGGTGGCGTACGCAGACCTGGTCAATACCGGCGCCAACCCCATCACTCTCACCGCCGCGCGCAGCCCCCACGCCGAAACCATCGAGTTCCACGAAACCACCCGATCCGGCCAGATCATGCAGATGCGGCGGATGGACAGTATTGTGGTGCAAGGCCATCAGACCGTACGCTTAGCGCCTGGGGGTTTGCACCTCATGCTGCTCGGCGTGACTCGGCTGCCCGCCCACATCGAGGTCGAATTCTCCACCTCAGAGGGCCGCGCGTTCATCGTGGCCTTTCGTCGGGTGGCGTTGGGCGCCCGATAATCGGAGCCACGTCGGACAGTCGGAAAAAAAGGAATCGGCAGATATGAACTGGATACCCCAACCACTGCGTGCAGACCCCGAACGCCGCACTAATAACATCACCCGCATGGTGGTGGGGCTCGTGGGCGCCTACCTGGTGGGCTGCGCGGTGCTGTGGTGGTGGTGGGATTACGAGCCGGACACGTTTGCCGTGTCGGAGGTGGCGGCCAAGCGCGCCGAAGCGCACAACCACAGCATGGTGACCGGCTACGTCACCACTGCCACCCTGATTCACCTGGCGGAAACGCTGCTGGACAAACGCGGCGGCTACCTGTCCAACGACTTGCTCCCACCCGGGGCCTGGATGGACAACGTGCCAAACTGGGAGTTTGGGGTGCTGACCCACATTCGCGACACAGCACGCGCATTTCGCAACGAACTGTCGCGCTCGCAAAGCCAGTCCACCGAAGACCCCGACCTGGCCGAGGCCGAAGGAAAGTTCTTTTTCGACAACTCCAGCTGGGTGTTCCCGCAGACCGAAAACGAGTATCGAGACGGCATCAAGCTCACCAGCTCCTATCTGGACAGGCTGGCCGACCCGGACCAGCCTGCTGCCCAGTTCTATGCCCGCGCCGACAATCTGCAGCAGTGGCTGCAGATCGTCGAAACCCGCCTGGGCAGCTTGTCCCAACGGCTATCGGCCAGCGTGGGCAAACGACAGCTGGATACTGCGCTCGCTGGCGACGCGGCGGCCAGCCAAGCAACACAAGCGCCCAGGGAGCAGGAACTGAAAACCCCCTGGCTAGAAATCGACGACGTGTTCTACGAAGCTAGAGGCCAGACGTGGGCGCTCATACACCTGCTGCGGGCAATGGAACGCGACTTTGCCGACGTGCTGGAGAACAAAAACGCCCGGGTGAGCCTGCAGCAGATCATCCGCGAACTGGAACCCACCCAGGACACCGTGTGGAGTCCCATGATTCTCAATGGTGACGGGCTGGGATTCGTTGCCAACCACTCCCTGGTCATGGCGTCGCACGTATCACGAGCCAACGCCGGCATCATCGACCTGCGCGCGCTCCTGGCCCAGGGATAAGCAAGGAAAAGCGTGTAAACAACCTGCAATAATCGGCCCTACGGCGGTTCTTATTCCCCCGACGCTTGGTTAGAATGCGCGCCGGGTCGATCACCGCCACGCGAACCGCGCAGGCAAGCGCGGCATGTAGGTGATTCGTTCCAGAACTACTACTGGTCATGGAGTTGGGGATTTTAATGTTAGATTCAGCCCTGATACCGCCTGCGTTCGGTATCCTCGGTCTCATCGTCGCGTTCATCATTTTCGGCCTCGTCAAGCGCTACGATGAAGGCGCCGAGAACATCAGGAAGATTGCCGACGCCATCCACGACGGCGCCATGGTGTTCATGCGGCGCGAGTACACCATGCTGGCTATTTTCGCCGGCGTGCTCCTGATCATCCTGTATTTCGCGCTGGGTACAGATACCGCCATCGCTTTCATCGTTGGCGCGCTGGCGTCTGCAGCCGCCGGCGGTATCGGCATGTACACTGCCACCAAGGCCAACGTGCGCACCACCGCCGCCGCGCACAGCAAGGGCGCTCCCGAAGCGCTGTCGGTTGCATTCTACGGCGGCTCCATCATGGGCCTCACGGTGGCCTCCATGGGCCTGCTGGGTCTTGGCTTCCTCTACTACCTGTTCGGCGGTGACCCGGAAACGGCCCACCACATTCACGGCTTCGGCATGGGCGCTTCCACAGTTGCCCTGTTCTCACGGGTTGGCGGCGGCATCTACACCAAGAGCGCGGATGTGGGCGCAGATCTGGTAGGCAAGATCGAAGCCGGAATCCCGGAGGACGACCCGCGCAACCCCGGCGTAATTGCCGACAACGTGGGCGACAACGTGGGCGACGTGGCCGGCATGGGCTCCGACATCTTCGAGTCCTACTGCGGCTCCATGATTGCCACCATCGCCATCGCATCCACGTTAGCCGCGGTATCCATCAACGGATTGGCCCCGAGCCTGGACGAGGGCGCGGGTCGCGCTTCGCTGATGAGCCTGCCGTTGATTCTGGCTTCCACCGGGCTTTTGTGCTCGCTGGCCGGCATCATTCTGGTCCGCCTGATGTCTGCGCGTGAGCCCGCCGTGGCACTGCGCTTCGGCACCATGGGCGCGCCCATCGTGTTCATCATCGTGGCTTACTTCGTCATCCAGAGCGTGGGGCTCACGTCCGCGGTGTGGTGGTCGGTGGTGTCCGGCGCCGTCGGCGGCATGGTCATCGGCCTGGTAACCGAGTACTACACGTCATCCAAACCTATCGTCCGCATCGCCGAAGCGGGCGAGACAGGAGCGGCTACGGTGATGATCACCGGCCTTGCCGTAGGCATGCAGTCGGTGGTGATTCCGATCCTGGCCATCTGCGGGATCATCTTCGTATCCACCACCCTGGCCGGTCTTTACGGAGTGGGTATCGCCGCCCTGGGCATGCTGGCCACGGTGGGTATTACCATGGCCATCGACGCCTACGGCCCGGTGGCGGACAATGCCGGCGGCATCGCCGAGATGGGCGGTCTGGGCGAAGACACCCGCGCCATCACTGACTCGCTGGACGAGCTCGGCAACACCACAGCCGCCATGGGGAAGGGCTTCGCCATCGGCGCTGCAGCACTCGCCGCGCTGGCCATCATCGCCGCCTACGTAGAAACCATCTCCTATCAGGATCCCACCTTCAGCCTGCATATCGGCGAGCCTGAAGTGCTCATCGGGCTGTTCATCGGCGGTTTGATTCCATTCCTCATCGCCTCTATCACCATGACCGCGGTGGGCGATGCGGCCATGGAGATGATCCAGGAGATCCGACGTCAGTTCCGGGAGATTCCTGGCCTGCTGGAAGGCAACGCCGAACCGGACAACGCCAAGTGCATCGACATCGCCACGCGAGCGGCGCTGCAGCGCATGCTGCTGCCCGGCGTGATCGCCGTAGGCGTTCCCCCCATCGTAGGCTTCGGCCTCGGCCCCGCAGCCCTGGGTGGCACGCTGGGTGGCGGGCTGCTGGGGTGCGTGCTGTTGGCGCTTACCATGGCCAACGCTGGTGGCGCCTGGGACAACGCCAAGAAGTACGT
>DEBD01000032.1 GCA_002348385.1 Gammaproteobacteria bacterium UBA2965
ATGGGCGGGATCGCCATATCCCGGACCACGGCGCGCGTGATGACGGTGAAAGGGCCACACCACGGTGCGCACGGGCTCCCTTTCCGGCACTGATGCGGCCCGCGGCGTTAGTGTGGCAAGCCGCCGCGCCGCAGGTGCCTGAGCGCGCTTGCGTTGCGCTTCGCGCGCACGGCGCGCCTCTGCGAGATCATCCGCTAGCGCCAAGGTGGCCTGGGTAATGCGATCTGCTCTGGCCAACGCTTCGGTGGAGGGTTCGCGCACGGTGATCTGCAGGGGTGCAGCCCCGGGCGAGGCCTGGTCAGAAAAACTCACCTCACCAAATTCTCCGCGGCTGACGTAGACGGTGCCAGCCAGCGCCAGCTGCGCCCACAAAGCACCCAGCACGACGATCCACCTTGCAATTCGCATCACCCACCCCCTGAGGGAATGACCTCCAGTGAACGGGCGAGTTTACCACGTGCCCGAAAAAGGCACTTCAGGGCAGCCGCTGTCCGTAGAGTGATCAGTAATCCAACCGAAAGGTCTCCCCGTCGCGCACCACGTGCCCCGCCGTGGGTGCCGCGAAGTGGGTACCGATCACCAGCACCGGCCGATCCGCATAGCGATCGAGAAAATGGCCTCGGGTCTCGGCGCTCATCTGTTGATTCCAGTCGGCGCTGCTGGACCAGCCCGGGTGGCTGATCTGGCAGGGGTGATGGATCATGTCGCCGGTGATCACCGCTTCTTCACCGTTGGAGGCGATGTGCACGCTGACATGTCCTGGCGTGTGGCCAGGCGTCGGCTCCAGCCACACCTCATCGGTCACCTGGTGGGTGGGGGTGACCAGATCCGCCAACCCGGCGTCTACGATGGGCAGAACCGAGTCTTCCACCACCGGGCCGTACTCCTGGGGCTCGTCACGCCAGTAGTTCCACTCTTCCTCCGCGAACAGGTAGCGCGCGTTTGCGAAGGTGGGTACCCAACGATCGTCCACCAACCGCGTGTTCCAACCCACGTGATCCACGTGCAGGTGGGTGCACATCACCGTGTCGATGCGCTCCGGTGCGAAGCCCGCCTGGCCGAGCCGGTCCAGAAAGTCGGTCTGCATCTTGTTCCAACGGGGATAGCTGCGCTGCTTGTCGTTGCCGATGCAGGTATCCACCAGCAGGCACTCGCCCTGGGACTCCACTACCAGAGTATGCACGCTGAGCACCAGCTTTCCCTCGGGATCACAGAACGGGCGGAGCCACTCCTCGCGGCGCAGCACTTCCGGTGTAGCCTGAGGCAGCAGGTACGGGCCCAGCGACGCCGTGGTCAGTTCGACGATCTGCGTAATCTGCACCGAGCCAATCTGCCATTTGAGCATGTCACCCTCCTTGAACCGAAGAGCGTTGCAGAAGGCCCCGAACCGGTCAACGTCCGCGGGCGCTCAGCTGATTGGCTCAACCTTGGTGCAATACCCTATAAAGGCATCTGATTCCGGAAGGAGCGAAAGCATGGAAAATTTCGGTGCCGTGGGTGTAGAGATCCACAGACACGTGGCCCTGCTGGAAATTCAGCACAGACGCCAAGCCGTAGCGCTGGACGTCGTCTTGGAAACTCGCCGGATCACGCGTTGCGGATGGTCAGGCCCCCGTCCACGGGCAGCGCCACTCCGGTAATGAAGCTGGAGGCCGGCAGTACCAAGCTCAAGGTGCCGTGGGCCACTTCCTCCGGCTCTGCATACCGCTTAAGCGCTACCCGGCGGCGAGCAAACTCCGCCTTGTCGCCCTCGGAAATGGCTTGGGTCATGCCCGTACGAATTGGTCCGGGGCAGATGCAGTTCACCGTAATACCTTCGGTGCCCAGTTCCACGGCAAGCGATCGGGTAAGCCCGATAACCCCCGTTTTGGCGGCAGTATAGGGGCTGCCGAACTTGGTGGCCCCCAGGCCCTCCGTGGACGCGATATTGACGATGCGCCCGCCGTCGGACTGCCGAAGAAAGGGCAGCGCCGCACGGATAGTGCGCGTATGAGCTTTCAACAACACAGACAGCGAGATGTCCCACGCCGCTTCGTAATCTTCGTCGTCGATGGGAGCGAATCGCGAGATGCCGGCGTTATTCACCAGAATATCCACCCCGCCAAAGTGCTCGGCTACCTCATCGATGGTGCGCTTGATGGCATCAGCATCGTCCAGATCCACCGTCCAGCCACGCACCGGGCAACCCGCCTGCTCGATTTCGGATACCACCACCTCCAAGGGCCCGGCGTTGATGTCCAACGCGGCCACGCGCGCGCCCTCATCGGCAAACAACCGGGCCGTGGCCCGCCCCATGCCGCTGGCAGCACCGGTCACGATGGCCACTTTGCCTTCGATGGAACGGCTGAGCTCGCTGAGTTTCATGATCCCCCCTGTCTAACGCGCGTCTTGGCGCCACTGTAGGGAGCATAGGGGC
Organism: Gammaproteobacteria bacterium UBA2965; assembly: GCA_002348385.1. GTDB lineage: Bacteria > Pseudomonadota > Gammaproteobacteria > Pseudomonadales > Azotimanducaceae > UBA2965. The sequence continues at coordinate 2,417 of DEBD01000032.1, forward strand.
CCATTGCAATTTATCCCGAGCGCTCAGCGCTGCGCGCATTGACGCACAGGCAGGCCGGCACCGCGCAAGACAATCCGATCAATAGCTTGATGAGCACAAACGACCGGGGCGACGGTCCATCTTTACGCCCGAACCGATAGACCCATAACAGCACAGACGTGATGAGCAGGTCGGCCGTGAAGCCGGCGGCGGCACCATTAACGAACGCCACAGCGACGAAACCGGCCAGGTCCACGCCAGATGTGGCGAAAAAGTCGAAAAAGAAAACGTAGGGCACCACTGCGCCAACCATGGCAGCAGCCAGCTATAAATTCTTCATGGTTACCCTCACCCGGAGCACCCCGCCGCCCAGCGCCAAGGCTTGTTAACCCATCAGGCCGCGACTACAATTCGCGTCCTTCCGCCTCCTGGCGACGTGGGTCGTTAGCTCAGTTGGTAGAGCACCGGGCTTTTAACCCGTTGGTCCTGGGTTCGAGCCCCAGACGACCCACCACCTCACTCATCGGCCTCGATAGCTTGGTCAATTCTGCGCAAACTAGCGAGCTTGCTCACAGGCAGGGCGCAGGTCGATCTGTCCGGAGTGCGCGCCTTAGTTACGGGCCATCCGGCAGGCTCGGTGAGGAAACCGCCTGAGCGCGACGGCAGCGCAAAAGCGAACCACCCGCGTGGCCTTCAAGCTGCGGTAGCCCTCCTCACCACATCAACATAGCCCTGAGAAAAGCAGTCCTTGTGGCCATAGAACCCACGTGCTTTGAGGAGGCGCTGCATGGCCGGCAATCGATACAACGGAACGCTGGCCAGCAGATGGTGCTCCAGGTGGTAGTTCACCCGATTGGGAGCCACTAACAAGCGTTCCCACCAGGCGGCATTGGTGCTACTGGTATTTTCCCTGGGATCGGCGCTCGCATAGTCGGTGGCAACACCGTGCTCGCCCATGTAGCGGATGCGCGTAATCAACGGGTACACGAAGACGTACGCCACCCACCACAAGAGGTAAGCCCACGGTGCGCCTGCCAGCGTCAAAGAACCGATCAGAATCGCATGCATCACGAAAAACGGGGCATTACGTACCGGTGTCATGCGCCGCAGCTGGCGCCAAGTGTCCCGGCTGCCCGTGCGCCCGGTGATATCGCGCAGCAGCTTACGCCGCATGCTGTTGCGCTCGACAGGATACATCTGGGCCAAATAGAGATCAGGATCTTTGTCCGTGCCAGCGTAATGGTGGTGGCCCAAGTGGTAGTCGCGATATCGAT
>DEBD01000042.1 GCA_002348385.1 Gammaproteobacteria bacterium UBA2965
GCCTGCTGGGTGGTTTCATAGATGGCGGCCACGATGCCGCCGTCGGCTATGAAATCCGCCATCCAATCGTCCGCGGGCCGCTCCTGAATGCGCTTGAGCATGCGAGCCCGAAAAATGTCCTGCTTGTCGCCCCGCAACAACAGCTGCACCGCATCGAAATCCTCGTCTATGGTGATGTCTACCAGATCGGTGGCGATGAGAAAGTTGTCGAACAAATGCGGCAGCAGATTGCCAAACTGCATCCAGCGCCCGTCGCCCGCTTGCGCCGGGTGATAAAAAAGGCTCGGCATGGGCGCTTCGCTGCTGCCCTGCATGAGGGTCCACAGCTCCTCGAACCGCTCCAGCTGTCCGGCAATCATTGCCCCCTGCTCGTAAGCCAGCATGGCTTGCAGCATGCTGGTTTCCACCAACCGGCCCGGCCCGTGTTTGCCGCGCGCCAGCAGCGCGGAGAGAATTCCCGAAGCCGCTGCCTGAGCGCAGGCGTGAACGCCAACCTGCAGCGCCGAGAACACCGGCCCGGGGCGCTCCACGATCCCCGAGAACAGCAGCATCCGACCGGTGCGCGCCGCCACTACATGCTCGTAGCCCGGATACTCGGCGCATGGCCCGCTCGGGCCAAATCCGGAAATATGGCAGAAGATGAGATGTGGGTGGCGTTCGTGCAGCGCATCAAAGGTGAGGTCCGCACGGGCGAGCGCACTCGAACGCCAGTTGCACACCAGCACGTCGGCGCCCGCCAACAACTCGTGCAGACGCCCCATCGTGTCGTCGTCCTTGAGGTTCCACTGCACGTTCTTCTTGCCCCGCCGCCACATGGGCGCGGAGGCCACCTCGGCGAGCGGGTCATCGCCCGGTGGATCCACCACCAGCACCTCGGCACCGAAATCGGCCAGGATCATGGTCGCAAGCCCCCCAGCGGGCCCGCGGCTCAGATCCACGACACGAACACCTGCCAATGCCTGCGACATGAGCGCATCTTTTCATTGCCGTGGTGGGTAATGCAAATCGGCGCCACATGCGGGCCCAGCGGTGGATGGGTTAACATCCCCCTCAATGCCCACCACATCCCTAAAACTTGTCCACACCTCCGATGTGCACCTGGATGGACGCTACACCCACGACGTCGACGGTGACTTCCGCAACGTTGCGGAACGGGCGTTCGCCGCCGTGGTGACCTGCGCGAAAACCGTGCAGGCCGACATGCTGCTCATCGTGGGGGATCTCTTCGACAACAATCGCGTGCGTGACCACGATATCGAGTTCGTCTGCAATCAGTTCCAACGCGTGGACTGTCCGGTAGTTCTGCTGCCTGGAAACCATGACGTTCACGACGACACCTCGGTTTGGGCGCGCATGGTGAGCGCCGGTGTCGGCGCCCACGTTCACGCGCTGCTGGACCACGATGGCGACAGGCTGTCGCTGGAAGAGCAGGGGGCAACCGTGTGGGGCCGGGCCATGGCTGAGCACACACCCGACAACGTACCGCTGCACGACGCACCCGATCCCCAGAATCATGTCTGGAATATCGGTATGGCCCATGGGCTGGTGGTGGAACAGCGGGCCGGATACGGCTCCTCGCAGATTACTCACGAAGAGATACGCGCCTCGGGCTTCGACTATCTGGCCCTGGGCCACGTGCATGTGTGGGGCGATATGAGCCAGGGGCCAACGCGCGCCTACTACTGCGGCTCTCCGGTGGCCGCCTATGCGTCGGCCAACGGCGGCCACGTGGCCATCACCACGCTGTGCCCGGAAAGCGGCGTGAATGTGGATCAGCATCAGGTGGATTGGCGGCATTGATCAGACGCGCATTGGCGCTATGGATAGGTCTTGGCATGGGATCCCTGGCCGGGTGCAGCACCGACCAGACCGACACGCCCAACAGTTCCGTGGCCGATCCCACGGGCTACCCAGGAGGAACCTGGTCACCCCCACCCGCATCCTTTGGCGAAGTGGACATATCCACCTGGCTGACACTGCCCGACGGCGTTCGCCTGCACGCCACCATCGGCTATCCGGCTGATCGCACCACCGGAGAGCGAGCGCCGGGAACGTTCCCGGTAATTCTGCAGCACAGCCCTTATACCGACACGCCCGTTGCCTACTTTGTGGAGCGCGGGTACATCTTCGTCAACGTTCGCGCGCGCGGCACCGGGCAATCGGAAGGCGACGTGGACTTCAATGGACTGCAGGACCGCGCGGACGGCAGGATCATCATCGACTGGGCGGCCCGCAGGCTGGAAGGTTCCAACGGCGTGCTCGGCCTGTATGGATGCTCCTACCCGGGGCAGCTTGCACTGGCCAATGCAGCCGCGATAGGCCCCGATTCACCCGTGCGGGCGGTGGCCGCTCTCTGTGCGGCGGGCGACTACAGTCACGAGATCGAACTGGCCAGCGGCGTGGCCACCCCCGGTGTGGCAGTGCTACCCAACATCGCGCAGGCCGTGGGCGGCAATCCGACAACGGTTGCCTACTTCACGGCTCTGCGCGACGAAATTCTGGACGGCGGAGACGCTGCCTATCACCGGCAATACTGGCAGGACCGTCTGCTCACGGACGAATCCGCCGCCAGCGTGGTGGCCAACGGCATTCCGGTGCTGCTGTGGGCAGGCTGGCGCGACGTGGTAGAGAAAGCGGAGCTGGAAATGTACGCCAACTTCCAGAATGTTCAGGCCGGTCGGCCGGTGCGCGGGCCCATGCAACCCTCCCAACAGCCAAGCAGCCGCTACCAGATCATCCTGGGCGACTGGGCACACGGAGAGGGCCTGGACAACGGCATCGTGCTGCAGTGGTTCGAAACCTGGTTGGAACGCCGGGACACGGGTATGCAGAGCACGCCTGCTCCCATGCACCTGTTTGAGAAGGGCTCCGAACGCTGGGTCAACGCGGCACGCTACCCCATGGTGGGGGATTACACTTCCTATCATCTCGGCCCCTCGTCGACGCTCACGCCGGATCCGCCATCAGCGCCACCGACTCAGCCCATTGCCTGGGCGCCGCCGTCCAGCGGTGCTGTATTGACCTACACCACCGCACCCCTGGCAAATGGTGCCACTCTGGCCGGTCCCATGAACGTCTCGGTAACGGCCAGTTCATCCAACAGTAATCTTCTCCTGGTGGGCACGCTGTACGACGTCGCACCCGATGGGACTGCCACAGAGATTACCAATGGCGCGGTGCTGGGTAGTCAGCGCGCGCTGGATGAGGAGAAAACCTGGTATAGCGCCAACGGCAAGCCCATCTATCCCTACCTGCGGCAACAAGAAGACGACTACCTGGTACCCGGACACTCCTACGCCCTGGAGATCGGCCTGTTCCCCAGGCTCTGGTCCCTCGAGCCGGGCCATTCCATTCGCCTCACCCTTACCACGCAGATGCCTGGCGCGTTCTGCAGCGCAGCCTATTTCGGCTCAGAGCCGTGCCACCTGACGGCGCCGCAAAAACGCACGCTGCCGGAAGGACGTTATCAGGTGAGCCAGGGCGCGCTGCACCTACCCATGCTGCCACACGGTTGTTTCGCCACAGCCACAAGCGGACCAACGCCCTCCAGCAACGGCGTTGTGATGCCTCTGGATTGGGGATTCGGATATCCGGCAACGGCAGCTGCGTCGGCTGGCGGCGGTCACGTGGCAAACGCTACACTGTGCCCGAACGACGGCGTGAATGTGGATCAGCATCAGGTCGATTGGCGGCAATGATCAGAGTCACATTCGCACAAACTCCGCGGGTGCGCATCTTAACCGCCTATCTCATGAGTGCTCATCAATTTCATTTTGCAGGATTGTGCGCCGCTGTTCGATAAACCTTTTTATTGACGCCCTGCCCTCTTCGCAAAACGTTGTCTCATCGCCAGCAATCTCTTCAGGATTATATTCGTCTGAACAATCAGCACCCCCCGTACTAAAAGGACGAGTGACTGCTGCGTCGGTGGAAATAATTAGGTCGTGAATTCTTTCTTTCCTCTCTTCCAGCATTGGTCCAACGAGAGACCAGTCAAAGAATTCATCCAGTATCTTCTGAATTTCTTCATACAAAGTAGCTCTATTGCCTGCGTCGGCAAACACGATATCCCAAAGCACTGGCGGATAGTTCAGGTAGAAAGGCTCACCAGCCCAATGCGGGTGATCGCCGGAAGGAAACGCCCGCATCTCGATCGCATCCGTAAAGGCTTCAGGATTCAAAAAGCCATTGCATTCCGGCAAATCGGGATTAGCTGAACATTTGGGCCCCGGCACATCAATATGGGTGTAATCAAAATCAGTTGGTACGTAAATCCACCTCTCTGACGGCTCGTTGTAGTAAAGATAATAGTTGTTGGCGACACGCACATAATGGTCCACCGCGCCCACAACTATCTCAGCTGCTTGTGCTTTGATGAAACCTGGAACGTCAAACCTTTCGTTAAGTTGCGTTGCGGAGGGCCCACTTTGAACGAACTCCGAGAAATCTATGAGTTTTTCTCTTCCCTCCGCCACTTTCTTCTTCTTGCTTTTCAGGTCGTATGTGGGCTTGTACGGCACAAACTGGGATACATTGCCCGCAACCCCATCTGCGTTGATATCAGAGTTAACAAAATCCGGGTCTTGATATCTTTCCGAACCCAACCACTCTTCAGCACTTTCAGGGTCTGATTTCTCTACGCCTATTTCGCAAAAATTCTCATTGAAATAGAGGTCGCTATCCTCATAGGGGTCACAAGCGGTATCTACCGCCTCCGGGCCGGCCAGATTACCTGGGGCTCCCACTTTAAATATGAAATCGTTTTCATCGAAGTAGCGCTTCAAAAATGGCTTATCGATCTGCTCGACCATAACGAATACACCCATATTGTATGAATGGGGTAACGGTCGATCGAAAAGTGTTTGTCCAGGCATCCCAGTTATCACCAATTCAATCTGGGCATGAGCTGCTCTGGCAGCGGGAACACCGATTTGGTTGAGCAACTGGTGGCTCAATACTTCCCGTTGATAGCTGGGGTCAGAACGATTGAAGCGAAACCTGATCTTCTCCACACCCATGAATACCCGATCATCTGCTTCAGGATATTCCGGTATGTCCTGACCAACTATCCCTAGACAAGGTGCGCCATCGACCGAAGCGGGATTGCCATTCATATCTATGCATGAATATACGCCTTCATCTTCATCGAATTTTTCATCAAACTTAATTGCAAAACTAAATCGACGTGGGCGAATTGGCGAACTATCGTAATCGACCGGATACTGGCGACTCGTGTTGCCTTGCATTTTGAAACCAACTTTTTCAACAGCCTCAATGGTCGCTCCATATTCATCGAGGTACTCGAAATCGGCCTGCCGATAAATCTCACTATGCGTCCAAGACGTCCAAGCAAATGCGGGGCCGCTCGCGTCGTTGATCAAATATTTCGACCTTATTGTGTCTAACTCCAGAGCCCGCCACTCTTCAACCGTCATCGTCAAACGGAACCTATGGAGATGATCGAGGGAGAATAAGGCCGTGCTCTCATCATCTTCGCAAACGACACTGACATCGTTCACATCTGAATCATTGACCACACCGCTTTCGTTACTTATCTCGCAATCTTGTCTGGCCGGTTCTCTTGCGATTTCGACTTCATACTCCGCTCCTGCATCGAACTCTTCAGGAAACGAAAATTCGCCATTTTCGGAGACCACTAAACTCTGATCTCCAAGAGTCAATTCCAATGATCGAATGGAATGCAGGCCACTAACTGTGCCGCCGACCGAAAAGGTGGGATCCGGAGGAGGAGGAGGAGGAGGAGGCGTGGACGAACTATCTCCTCCGCCACACCCAACTAGAAATCCAAGGCAATAGATCGCCGGGGCCACCCTTCCTCGTAACTGCAACCTTCGCACAAAGCTTCTCCCAAAGACTTTCAATCGCTATAACCGTCAACGAGTAACCAGTCGGCCCGGCGACCCGTTCGCCAAAAGCATAACGCGTTTCCCTCAAATACCCGAACCGCATACGCTAGCCACACACAAAATCACAACGGCGCGTTGAATTTATTCTGGTATGCGCAGCGCCCACGGGTAAAGGCATCTTTGGTGGAGCCAGACGGGATCGAACCGTCGACCTCTACCGTGCCACGGTAGCGCTCTCCCAGCTGAGCTATGGCCCCACAGGTCCCCGACGCAGTGCAGGTCGGAAAAGACGCGGGATGTTAAGAATCACGCCCGCGATAGTCAATGAGCAATTGGTAGACTCCAGGCCAGTCGGGGCTGCCCGAACAGATCAGCCCCCCTCTTCCTCCTGATCTGCTTTCCTGGATTGCAGATACTCTCGATACTGCTTGTCCAGCTGCTTCGTCTGCTTCTTGGACACCCCCAGCACCTGCAACGCGTCTCTCAGCCGCATGCGGCTGAGATCCGGGCCGAGAAACGCCATGGAATCGAACAGCGGCAAAGCCACGGATCGGCCTGATATAGCCATAAACAGGGGCCCCAGAACGTCACGGATCTTCAGTCCCAGATGCTCGGCCAGGCCCCTGCAGATGGCTTGTAGACGGGGGCCTTCCCAATGGCGCAAAGCTTCGAATTCCTGCAGCGCGTGATGAAGAATCCTCACCACCTGGTCAACCTGCAGCGACTTGTGTGCAAAGTCATCTGCCTGCAGGGGACGACGATCGCCCAGCAGGTAGTCCACCTGCGCCACCAGATCTGACAGCCGCTCCGTACGCGCCTGCAGCAAGGGCACCAGTTCCTGCAGCGTTTCCCGGTTCAGGGCCCACTCGCCCACCCGGCTCATGAACTCATCCGCCGACAGCGCCCGCAGGTACTGGCCGTTCAACCAGGACAGCTTTTCCAGATCAAAGACCGGGCCACCCAGGCGAATGGAGGCAGGCTCGAAGTTCTTCGCCATGTCGTTGATAGAGAAAATCTCGCTCTCGTCTGGCATGGACCATCCCATCATGCCCAGATAGTTGATGAACGCTTCTGGCAGCATTCCGATGCGGCGATAGTAGTTCACGCTGGTGGGATTCTTGCGCTTGGAGAGCTTGCTCTGATCTGGGTTGCGCAGAAGCGGCAGGTGGCACATCACAGGCCGTTGCCAACCGAAGTACTCGTAGAGCAACACGTGCTTGGGCACCGAGTTGATCCATTCCTCGCCACGCAGCACGTGGGTGATACCCATAAGGTGGTCGTCTACTACAACCGCCAGGTGATAGGTGGGCATGCCGTCGTGCTTGATAAGCACCTGCATATCCACCTGAGACCAGGGGATCTCGATACCGCCACGCAGTTCGTCCTCGAACGTGCAGGTGCCTTCATCAGGCACCTTCATGCGTATCACGTGCTCGGTGCCGCGCCCAAGCTCGGCGTGTACCTCTTCAGGCGTCAGCTGCAGACAGCGACCATCGTAGCGCGAGGTCTCGCCCGCCGCTCGTTGAGCTGCCCGCATCTCGTCCAACCGCTCGCTGGTGCAGAAGCAGTAAAAAGCGTCTCCCTGCTCAACCAGCTCGCGTGCGTGCTCCCGATAGATGTGCTTGCGCGCGCTCTGCCGGTACGGGCCGTGCGGGCCACCAACGTCAGGGCCTTCGTCCCAGTCGAGCCCCAGCCAGCGCAGCGAGTCGATAATCAGCTGCTCGGATTCTGGCGTGCTGCGCGCCGTATCGGTGTCCTCGATGCGCAGCAGGAACTCTCCTCCCTGACTCTTGGCAAATACCCAATTGAACAGCGCGGTATACGCGGTCCCCACATGGGGATCTCCCGTTGGGGAAGGCGCAATGCGGGTGCGGATTGACATGGCGCGCGAGTATAGCCGCGCCGGGTCGCAAACCCCAGGGGGCTCTCACCTTACGATGTCGTCGTCGGGAGCGCCTTCCCCGACCTGATACACGTGATGCAGGTCTACCGATGACGCCAGAGCACGAGAAAAGCTCTTGATCAGGTCGGCCAGGTTGTTGCGCTTATAAGGGCTCGCCCAGGGCTTGCCCGAGCGGCAGTCACCAGCGCTGAGCTCGATTCAGGCGAGCGCCATCGAGCGTTCTCTAAGGCCGCCAGAAGCTGCTCGCGCCTGAACTCCAATCCAAGATGCTATCCACCCGAATTGATGCGTTCGTGATGCCACTCATTGACGGCAAGCGCGGCCTCAAGGAAATGGCCAAGCACATAGAAGAACAGCAATTGTGACGCACTTTGAAGTCCGGCGGGCAATCTGCAGCTTCCTGATCAAAATACTGGATGAGGCGAATACGGGGCGGCGCTAATAGGCCCTGCTCAATCAGCTGACGCGAACCTCCGGGGTGCTCACGCCGTCTTCGGTCGGCGCGGAAATGATCTCCCAGGCGTCCTCGCAACGCAGCAGTGCCTGGCCCAGCTTGTTGTTGATTGCGTGGCCCGACTTGTGGCCCACGAAGAATCCCAACACTGGGCGACCCAGCAGGTACAGATCTCCGATAGCGTCGAGAATCTTGTGAGTCACGAATTCGTTTTCGTAGCGCAGTCCTTCCGGATTGAGGATCTCATCGCCGTCGATGCCCACCGCGTTGTGCAAGCTCGATCCCAGACACCGATTGATGGCGTGGGCCTGGTCCAATTCTGCAACCAGACCAAAGGACCGCGCCCAACTGACGTGATCGACATAGGACGTCTGAGCAAAGTTCACGATGGCGCGTTTGGGGTAGCGGTTGTAAACGGGGTGGTCCGCTTCGAACGTATACGCCGCTCCAAACCCCTCAAAGGGATCAAGCCGGGCCCAGCCGTCGCCCTGGGTCACTCTGATAGAGCGCTTGATGCGAATGAACTCTCGTTCGGCGCTTTGCTCAACCAGGCCGGCCGATCGGATCAGATCTACGAACGGCGCCGAACTGCCATCCATGATGGGTATTTCTTCAGCATCGATTTCCACACGCAGATTGTCGACGCCCATCCCCCACAGCGCCGACATCAAGTGCTCCACCGTAGCCACTCGCACGCCGGCCTCGGCAATGCTGGTAGACAAGGTGGTGTCGCACACGTTTTGTGCCTTCGCCCGCACGGCCGCGTTACCACGGTCCGTGCGGACGAAGACAATGCCCGCATTCTCCCCGGCAGGGCGTAATGTCATACGGACTCTTTTTGCGCTGTGCACCCCTGTGCCGATGGCATGGACGTAACGCTGGATGGTTCGCTGTCGCAATATCTGGGGTATGCCGATCAAACGCGGCGGTACTATACCGCAGCAGTTAGCCAATATGAACATAAAATGGAGGTTTCAGGACCCAATATTTTTCCCAATTTCAGTGGCTTATCTCAACTTTCTGATCCAGGCTACAGAACGCCTTCAGTCTCTATCAATAATGTTGCCTTCCCGGCCCGTTCCTTACATGACCGGAAGATTCAGCCACCCGGATAGATCGCGTCCAACCAGCTGTTCCAATTTCAACAGATCGTCCCGGTAAAAGTCAGTCACTTCCTGGCGTTGCTCCTGCGTAAGCGACGGTGCTTTTTGCAGGTTCTCTTCGTACCGCTTGCGGGCCAACGTGAACAGAGATTTCGGCAGCACCGTTTTGGCAATTGATCGCGCGCGACCCGCCGTGCTTCGTCTGAGCCACACGAGCGAGCTGTGCAACGCCTGGTTTTTGGGAATGCCACCCTTGTTATAGATCTGGGTGGTGTCGGGTATGAAGGCTGAATCCACACCGAGAAACTCGAATATCTCAGCGACGACGGTCTCGGGTTGAGCCGTCAAGTTATCAAACAGGACGACCTTGATCTGAGAGGCGTCGAACAAATCGTAATAGCGCTTCAGATTCGCGTACGGAAGGCTTGACTCAATGGCCCACGCGCCGGATTTCGAGTCTTCTCGGAACATCTCGATGAATTCGCGCTCCTGCTCCCTGGCCCGGACGCTCATGACGTATTCGGAATAGATCCTGTCAACAGGGTTTCTGATACTCGCAATCAATTTGACGTCTGGCAGGAGTTGTCGAATCCGCTGGGCTGCATTCAAACTATGAATGTACTGAGGCGATGCTTCTCCAATGGCCGTTTCGTCCGTTACACCGTCGAACAGGTCTGCGTATTCCTCCAACGTGGTTATGCGGCCATGTCTGCCGACATGGCCCTTCTCATGAGAGAAAAAACGTGTCTCTTTCACGGGAGACATAAAGATCTGTGGATGCGCCGCACAGTACTCGTACAAGGACGAAGTTCCTGCTTTGATCTCTCCGACAATCAGAAAATTCGGTAAGGTCATAGCACTTTTTCGAAAACTCAATCACTCACAACGCGGCAGCTACCAAGTCTAAAGGTAGAATTCCCCAGGCGCACTGGCTTGCCTACGATTACGCGAAGTCCATCACGGCTTCGCCCGAGAAGCCGCAAAGCCGACCAATTGCCGCCCTCCCTTCGGCGCTGTTTGCCTCCTAGATCGTCTACTTTTTCCATTGTATCGGGGACGCTAAACTACCGCCGGATATCGCCACGACTTTGACATTGGGGTTTAGCGATCCGTATCCCCTTCGAGCAGATCACCAATCCTCATCGGCATAAAACAGCTCAGACACCTCGGCGACACCATCTCTAATGGTCCTGATCTCCGCAGCATTCAAACTTGATTTCCAATTGAAGATATTCGCTACGCTGTCGCGCTTGATGACGTGCACTGTACCTTCCGGCGCATTCGCAGGATTGTTGCCATGACTGGATTCGATAACCTGCTCTCGAACGTAGTCGGAGAATTCGATATCTAGCCTCTCAAAAATTTCCCTAAACCCGGCGACAGGCTCTCGAGATAGATCTTCGTGGCGAACGAATTGCCAATCGGGGTTGTTTCGACGATATTTGTGTATGACGTGGTGGATCAGTTTCCACATCAATGCGGCCTGCTCAACGACGTCGCGTTCCTTGGATGCAAAATCGTTGATGGCGGTTTCAAACGGGTGCAAATGATCTTCCATTAATGAACGCTGTTTGACCAGGTCCGGGAAGGGGAAACGCCAATCAAGGCGCTTCAAGCTGCTGGCGAACGCCGCAGGATGCCGGATCATCGTAACAACCTGCATCCCAAAAGACGAAGCGAGCCATTCCGCCGAGAAGAGTGCAATAGGGTCCTTGATTAGAGGTCTTGCACCTCGATAGCGGATTTTAGATAGCGACGCGTATTCATTGCGAACTCGCCTGATCTGACGCCAAGACCGCGCCAACCGCAAAGCTGGCCAAAGGTTGTAGCGCAATTCCATCGTCCGACTCAGAGCTTCGTAGAACTGCTCGCCATTCTCCGTAGAGACATACATATACCAGCAGGGGAACCGGGCCGCGCTGACTCCCGCGCTAGGAGGATAGTCTACGTTGAATGGCTCGTGAATGTAGTAAACAGACGGTAACGAAGAAAGAATGCTACCGACCCAAGTGGTACCAGACCGGTGAGAGCCTGTAATGAGGATAGGTCTATGCGACATTTACCGTACCAAACTCACAACACAGCGGGAAACTGCATTAAGATAGGATCCCGTGGACCATTCATCTCCTCTATTGATGTTATCACGGCGAAAAGTTGCAAAGCTGACGACAGCGCACAAAACACAGCTCACAAATTTTTTAACCTAGTATGAGCACCTTGGGTGGCCGAAAACTCTGTGTCGCACCCATGATGGCGTGGACCGACCGCCATTGCCGTTACCTGCTGAGGCTGGCCAGCCCCAACGCGTTCCTTTTCACCGAGATGATTGCCGCATCGGCGGTGCTGCATGCCAAACCCGACCGCCTGCTGTCGTATCACCCCGCCGAACACCCATTAGCGCTGCAACTCGGTGGCAGTGACCCAGAGCAGCTTGCGGCGGCCGCGCGACTGGCCACGCAGCACGGCTTCGACGAAATTAATCTCAACGTGGGGTGCCCGTCGCCGCGCGTCAAAAAAGCGCGCTTCGGTGCGTGCCTCATGCTTGAACCCGAATTGGTAGCGCGCGCCGTGGAGGCCATGCGCCAAGCCACGCACCTGCCGGTAAGCGTCAAGTGTCGCCTCGGCGTGGATGACGCCGACACCGACGAACTGCTGCACGCCTTTGCGGCTCGCCTCATAGACGCTGGATGTGATGCGCTCTACCTGCACGCGCGAAAAGCGCTACTGAATGGATTAACGCCTGCCCAGAATCGGGATATTCCACCCCTCCAGCCGCAACGGGTCTATGCGCTGAAGGCGGCGTTCCCGACACTGCCCGTGATCTTCAACGGCGGCATACGCGACGCTCAGAGCGCCGGGGAACACCTGCAACACACCGACGGCATCATGGTGGGGCGCGCCGCCTATCAATCGCCCCAATTCGTAGCCGAGCTGGACGCGCTGCTGTTCGGCACGATGCCGGTGGCGGAGATTGAGGTCGCTCGGCAGTACCTGCGCTACATGCGCGAAGAGCTCGAAGGGGGGGCGCGATTGCACGACATGACGCGCCACATGCTCGGCCTGTTCAAGGGCGGCCGGGGGGCGCGCCGATACCGTCAGCTGCTGAGCGACGCGCAACGCACCCGTAAGAACGACATCACGCTGGTGCACGACGCCCTTGCGGTTGTCCTGCCGCAAGCTGCCTAAGGAAAACCAATGCTGTCTCAACTGCTGGCCCGCCTCAGGGAGCCTATCGCCACTAACGACGAAGAAACCAAGGAACTGCTGCCGTTAGCGGCCGCCGTATTGTACCTGGAGGTTGCCTGGGCGGATCATGACATCGCGGACGCCGAAATAGACAAAATACGCAGCCGGCTCGCACACCAATTCAAGCTGCCGGCGGATCAGATCGAAGAAATCATCGACGAGTCACGCACCCAGCACGACGCCAGCGTGGGGATTTATCGCTTCACCCGCACCCTCAACGACGGCTGGGACGAGCCAACCAAGTTCGAGCTGCTGGTGAGTCTTTGGGAGCTAGCCCTGATTGACGACGATCTGGACGCATTCGAAGAACACACTATTCGGAAGATCGCCGAACTGCTCTATCTCAGTCACGACCGCTTCATCGAAGCGAAGATCAAAGCGAGGCGCGCTTAGGCCCCTCGATACTGAGTGCTTCGGCTTCCAGGGTGGCCACCAGATCCTGAAACGCTTCGCGATTGGTCTCGTTCATGCACATCAGCGTCCGGTGGGCGTCGATGACGCGCTGGCGCATTGCTTCCGGGTCGGCTTCCACCGGCGGCAGCTCGGCAAGCTGCGCGGATTGATTCAGTTGCGAATCCACGATGTGGAAAACATCCTCGAAATCCATGGACTCCAGGATGCGTGTCACGTCCGGATTGGTTGACACCAGAGTTGGCCGGTAACCCACCAGCTTGTCGGCCTGAATCGACAACTTGGCCAGGAGTCCCAGAGAGGTGCTGTCGATGCTCTCGGTGGGTGACAAATCCACGAGCACCGATTTGAACATCGGGTCTCCAAACATCTTCTCGAGATAGTCCTCAACGGCGGTATACAGAGTCAGGCGCACATCGCCCTCGAACAGCATCACGTAGACGCCATCGTGGGAACCCACCAAAATCCTCCCCGGCATGGCTAACTCTCCAGTCTCAAGATGAGACAGGTCATATCATCAGGCACATCGACCTCGGCGTCGAGTCCAAGCGCATTCCACACGCCATCAATACTGCCCGCAGCACGGGCCGCCTCCAGCAGACGCGTCTCCTTCTGTGCCAGGCTCTCGTCCGGGTAAGCCTCGAGCACACCATCCGAGAAAATCACCAGTGACTCGCCGAAACCAAGGTCGAGCACCTCGGGCTCGTAATCCACCGCGTCGAACAGACCCAGCGGTTTGCCTTTCTGCTCCACGAACTGGGCGCCCGACCCGCGCACGCGGATCACGGGTGGAAAATGCCCCGCATTCACCACCGCGGCACGGTCTGCCTGCACGTCCACCACAGCCAGGATCATCGCCACATGCTTGTCGATATTCTGTTCAAGCAGTTCACGATTGATCCATTCCAGGATCTCACCCGGCCGGCTGAGCATGGTGGGACGATACTCGCGACGTAACCGACGCGAGAAATTCTTCAGCAGTACCGTGACGAATGCCGACGAAGCACCGTGTCCCGACACATCTGCCACGTAGACGACAAAATGCCGGTCGGTGATACGGAAATAGTCGACGAAATCACCACTGAGCATGAGCGAGGGAACGATGCGGTGCTGGATGCGATAGCGGTCAATGGCCATGGGATTCGGCGGCAGCATCCCCATCTGGATGTAGCGACCGGCACGCTGATCACGCTGCAGATCGGCGACGTACTGGCTCAAACGGCGCTCCGCCTGGGTGGCCGCCGACGCGTAACGCTCGAAGGTGTCGTTAACCCGCTGCCGCACCAGTTCGTCGGTCATGGGCAGGGTCCACACGTCAGCCAGACCCGATCGTAATGCCTGGGTCAGTAGCTGAGCATCGGGTGCTTCCGGCCGTGCCAGCACGATGGGAATACGGCGGTGGGCACCCGCCAGCTGCTCCGCCCAATCGTAGCTGCAACACACCACCATCTGCGGTTCGGCATGGGCGCAGATGCTTTGCGCCAGCTTCAGATCTGCCGCGGAGATAGCTTCGAATCCCAGGTGCTCGAGCTGCTCACAAAGCGAGGCCGCGGCCTTCTCATTCGCGTCTGCGACGACGAGGCTCATCTAGCAACACTACTGCTACATCGATGGGACGCGGACCCTACTCCTATCACTGAGCGAATGCAACGCGAAGCCACGCAAATAACAAGTTACTCACAGGTCGAGCAGCCAGACACGAAAAACGCCCAGGCTAGATACATTCGGAATCCGAGCCCTAGCTAAGGTGCGCCCTGCACGTCGGCAGGCATTCGCAGCGGCCCCAAAGCGCCGTTGGCTGTAGCGGCAAGTCTCACGAAATGTCTTCTTGTTGCGGATTGCCGACCATGAGCGCATAGCCCACAAAGCAGCCCAGGCCGAAGAATTTCTGCATCAGCGGCCCGAGCTCTCCGCCCAAATCCACGATCTCGTCGAAAACTGCTGCGATGCTGGCGCCACGCATCATGCCAGCCAGGAATGTGTATTCCGGCGCCGTGAGTCGGTGCATCTGCAATCGATAATCCTGGCGCAGGATCAGCATATCCGCGCCTCGTTGAGATAGCGCCAGCTCGCCGATGTCCTGGTCTGAGCGGCAGGCGTCGACGATCTCGTCCAATGGGTGCGCAGAGCGAATAAGCGCAATACTGGAGCCGGTGCGTAGCGACAGATTTGCCAGCGCGTCGGGATCGAGAGTGGCGATTTCTGAGATGTCGAGCACGGCTTCGTCGGGGGCGTAGAAGCCTTCCTGCCAAGCCCACTCCAGGCATGCCACATCTGCCAGATAGTCGACCTCTGCCGCCGGCGGATAGCTACCGATGAACTCGGGAAAGCTCGATCCATAGAGATTCAGATTAAGTTCGGTGGGCGGGTGCTCTACCACATAGTGATCCACCGCCGCCCGCATGAACTCTTCTCCAACCAAACTCTCGACCATGGGAAAGGCGCCAACCACGGCCTTTGCGCAACCCACCAGAACGTTGTTGCGGTATACGTCGAGCCGGTTCTCCAAGGCCACCCCGCCTTCAGCCATGACACCCCTCAGCGCGTCCACCTCGGCCTCAGCAATTTCAGCGCCCCGGATCGCCTGGCTGAAGCGAGTTTGTAGCTCAGTCAGCCGCACCCGCAGATACCCCACCAACGAGACTGCGCTCGACTATTTCCTGGGCCTTGTCCGACTCGGCCACCAGAACGCCTAGATCAGGAATGTCCGAATCCCATTCGACCAGCGAAGGCACCTCACCAAAGCGCTCGCACGCAAACTCGTACAGCGCCCACACCTCAGGTCCAACGTGGCGATTGTGCGTATCGATCAGCAGCGTTGCATCATCGAACGAGCGCTCGGTGTGACCGGCTAGGTGAATCTCGCCCACCAAGTCCGGTCGTATGCGCGCCACATATTCGAATGGATCAAATGAATGGTTGTAGGACTGCACGAACACGTTATTGACGTCTAGCAGAATCCCGCAGCCAGAGGCGCACGCCACCTCGTTCATGAATTCCGACTCCACCATCTCGTCGATCGCGTAAGAGACGTAGGTGGATGGATTCTCTACCAGAATTTGGCGCTGCAGCACGTTCTGCACACGATCCAAATTCGCGATCAGTCGCTCCAGCGTCTCCCCCGTGTAGGGGAGAGGCAACAGATCGGGAAAGTGAGCATTACCGGATGCGCTCCAAGACACGTGGTCGGAAACGAGAAACGGATCGAACAGGTCGACCAGTTCCTTCAGCTGGCCAAGATGAGCAGCGTCCACTGCCTCGGTGGATCCCAGAGAAAGTCCAACAGCGTGGAGACTCAAAGGATAGTGTTCGCGCGCCTGGTGCAGGTGTCGACGCGGCAGGCCACCGCCAAAATAGTTCTCTGGGTGAACCTCCAACCAACCTACGCCTGGCCGCTGCTCAACCACGTCCTCGTAGTGGGCGGCCCGCAGGCCAATGCCCGCAGACCGCAACGGCCTGCCAGCGATTGGCCGTGAACGGGAATCAGATCCCATTGTTGGAAGTCAGCGAACCAATGCTAGGCATGTTCGCAACCATGCTCCCCATTGCAGGCATTGGCTTCGCCTTCCTTACCCACCAGCGATCCGCCTACCAGCTTTTCGCACAGACCGGCGGGAACCAGCACCCACTCGCCGGGATCACCGTCTACCGCGGCATGGCCCATACAGCCGTGCGTTCCGCTGATGTTCCCGCAGTCATTCTTTCCTGCTTTCACGACGCCGTAGCACTTTTCTTTCGCTCCGTGTTCATCTGCAACCGCCGTTTGCGCGAGCGCGGCGACGGCAAATGCCACTGAGCTTGCGATGAGCGTGTTTCTCTTGGATTTGTTCATGGACTTTAAAGCTCCTTTGCGAGGCAAAATTTAGCACAGGGCCGACCTTGGTTACTGATTGCCCCCGACCGACGTGCCTGGCGGTAGACTGAGGTAGAAACAGAAAGTTCAAACATCCTACGTTGACCACGGACCATCAGACCAGCCCAAGATCGCGCTCCACGGCAGCCATGGCGGCATTCACGCGTTTTACAGACGTGCGCTCGCGGCTCATCGGCTGGGCAAACAGGGCCACGCGCAGGTCTTCCAGCGCAAACCTCAGCGCGTCCACTTCTTCAGCCTCTACGCCCTCACAGCCACGAACATGCTCGAGACGCTCGCCAAGCGACGCCATCAACTGCAGGTTTTCGGTATCCCGCGCCACCTTTCCCTGCAGATGCGACAGACGGTAGTCCATTGCATCCAGATAGTGAGGCAGCGCTGCCAGCCGGCTTGGCGGCGTCACGCTTAGCACGTCGGAAGGCACAAGCTGGGCAATGTGAGCACGGGCATCCTGCACGGCATCAGCAAACGCTGGCGAAGTGAGCGTATCCAGCTTGGTCATCAGATCGAACCGCTTTTGGAGAATCTCCTCCAGCAGAGTGACCACCTCCTCAAACGCGCTCGCCAGATCACCGCGGCGGGACTTGATGGTCTCATCAAACGCAGCACGTGTGGCAGGCAGCGCCGAAGAAGCGAAGAAACACCGCCACGCGGCGGCCCGCAGAATCTCGTCGGTAAGGGCAGCCGCACTACCCAGTGTTGCATAGCGCAGACCAAGCGCACTGTGCTTCTCCAGTTCCTTCTTGAGTACCCTTACCGTCTGAGGCACGCCTAACAGCGCCAGTCGAGCATAGCCCGCGCGATTGGCCATTCGCTGCTCCGAACGATCCGCAAATAATCGCACCGACACGCTGCGCCCGTGGTCCACCAATGCCGGATAGGCCACCAAGTCCCCTTCCGAGTCGGACAGCCGCAGCGTAGCGGGTAACTCATTGTCCGGGAACTCGTCTAACCCGTCCGCCTCTATGGCCTCGACCCGCGGAGACATCTGCTCTTGCACTGCCGCCGCAAACTGCGCTTTGAGCACATCCACGTCACGACCCTGTCCCAGCACCTTGCCGCCCTCGCCGATCACTCGCACGTTGACCAACAGGTGAGCATCCACACGCGAACGATCCCAGTCAGCGGCACCCACCTCCACCCGGTACAGGTCATTAAGTACGCGGGCAAGCGCCGGCAACAGTCGACCTTGTCGATACCGATCTGGCTTAACGAGAATGGCTACCACCTCTTCCACCCGGTCGGTGATCGGCGCCAGCGGCCTGCGCTTCTGCTTGGGCAGGGTGCGCAACCACTGCTCCAGCAGCGCGGCAAAAAATCCTGGCACGCTCCACTCCAGGGCCTCCCCCACTACGCCAGGCAGAACCCCCAACGGGATGTCTACGCACACACCATCGTCGGGCTCGCCCGGCGCAAACCGATAGCTGAGCTTGAGCGTGAGCCCCCTCAGCTCGAGCACGCCGGGAAAGTCATCTTCCGACAGCCCGCCATAATCGCTCGATACCAGTTGCTCGCGAGAGAAGAACAGCTCACCGCCCACTTGCGGCGTGCGCTTGTTCCACCACCGTTTCAGACTTCGACTAGTGCATATGTCTGGGGGAACGACGGCATCGTAGAGATCCGCCTGAGCAGACTCCGCAATAAGCACGTCACGTCGGCGACCCTTTGCTTCCTCCTCCGCAATATCAGCCACGATCGCCTGATTATGCGCGAGAAATTCCGGTGGCTGATCGATGCCGCCACGCACCAGGCCTTCCAGCAGAAACAGCTCACGGCAGGCCGGGGCATCGACCCGCCGGTAGCTCACGCGGCGCCGCTCCGCCAGCGGCAGCCCAAACAGCGTGACCGACTCAAATGCCATGACCTCACCACGCCGCACACTCCAATGGGGCTCGCTGTATTGCCGCTTCACCAGGTGACCGGCTGCGTCTTCAATCCACTTCGCTTCGACCCTGGCAACGCTGCGCGCGTAGACCCGTTGGGTCTCACTGATCTCCCCCGCCACCAGCCAGCGCGGCTGCGACTTTGCCAGCGCGGAACCGGGAAAGATGCGAAAGCGCAAGTTACGGGGGCCCTGGTAGCTGCCCTTTTCGTCATGCAGGCCGATGAAGCTCAACGACCCGGACAGCAGCGCGCGATGAACGCTGGCATAGCCCGCCGGTTTGTCATTCGGACGCAAGCCCAGCTCGCGCGCGGCCAGCCGCAACTGTCGGTGCAGGGAATGCCACTCGCGCATGCGGCTGGGCGATAGATATGTGGCCGCAAGCGTTTTTCTCAAACGGGCAGAGCCAAGCGCTTCGCGTTGCTGCAGATACCAGTGCCACAACTTAATGACGCCAAGGAAATCCGAGCGCGGATCGAGAAACTGACTGTGCGCGCGATCAGCGGATCCGCGCTTTTCCAGCGGGCGCTCCCTGGGATCGGCAATGGCGAGCGCGCTGACCACCACCAGCATTTCCGTAAGACAGCGCTCTCGGCTAGCAGCCAACAGCATCCGAGCCAGGCGGGGATCCACCGGCAATCTCGCCATATCTCCACCGATGCCGGTCAGCTTGCCCTCCTGCAGCGCACCCAGTTCAAGGAGCAGCCGCTGGGCATCCCGCACCGCCCTTGGATCCGGAGGATCGAGAAATCCGAAGCGCGACACCTCACCCAAACCTAGGCTGTGCATCTGCAGCACCACCTGAGCAAGGTTGGTGCGCTTGATCTCCGGGTCGGTGAACTCGGGTCGCGATGCAAAGTCGTCCTCGGCATACAGACGAAAGCAAACGCCGGGTGCTACCCGCCCGCAGCGCCCCGCACGCTGGTTGGCGCTCGCCTGTGAGATTGGCTCCACTGGCAGGCGCTGCAGCTTCGAGCGGTAGGAATAACGACTGATTCGCGCAAAGCCCGGGTCGATGACGAAACCTATATTGGGCACCGTGAGCGAGGTCTCCGCCACATTGGTGGCAATCACGATGCGGCGCTTTTTCCCCGCGCGAAACACCCGCGCCTGATCCCGCGCGGACAAACGCGCATACAGCGGGAGGATCTCGAAGCGCTCGGCAAACGTGCGTCGCAGCACCTGCGCCGTTTCCATGATTTCCCGCTCACCTGACTGGAATATCAGCACGTCGCGAGCCGCAGCCTGGACCGGCATTCCATCGATCTCTCGGATACACGCCACGACGGCGTCCTGTTCGGGATCGTCCTCTCCATCGATATAGCGCATTTCCACGGGATAACCCCGGCCGCCGATCTCCACCACCGGTGCGTCATCAAAATGCTTGGCAAAGGCGCCCACATCGATGGTGGCGCTGGTGATGATCAGCTTGAGATCATCTCGCCGCTTGAGCAGTCGGCGCAGAAAACCCAGAAGGAAGTCCACGTTCAGGCTGCGCTCGTGCGCTTCGTCGACGATGATGACCTGATACCGACTCAGCGAACGATCGTGCCGGATCTCGCTGAGCAGCAACCCATCCGTCACCAGTTTGACCAGCGTGTTCTGACTGACCCGCTCGCTAAAGCGTACCGCGTAGCCTACCGACTGGCCTAATTCCACGCCGAGCTCGTCCGCCACCCGAGCGGCCACGGTACGCGCTGCCAGCCGCCGCGGCTGCGTGTGCCCGATCATCCCGGCCCGCCCGAGGCCCAGCTCCAAACAGATTTTCGGCAGCTGTGTGGTCTTGCCCGATCCCGTCTCGCCAGCCACAACGACCACCTGGTGGGCGGCCACCAAGTGCTTTATCTCGTCCACATGCGCGCTGATGGGAAGCTGCGGAGGGTAGGTGACGTTCACCGGCAGCGCCCGACGGCGCGCTATGGTTTGCGCATCGAATGACATTGGATTCGATTCTCGGAATGCGCTCACCCACACGATAGCGCGGGCAAGCCAATCCGGACTATTTTGATAGGAAGGCCATACCTTCTTCGAGCCCACGGATAGTCAGCGGATACATCTGCCCGCCTACCAGCTCCTGGGTCATGCCAACGGAGCTGGAGTACTCCCAGGTCTCCTGGGGCGTGGGATTGATCCAAACCAGCTTGTCGTACAATCCTGCAAAACGGGCCATCCAGTCGGCGCCCGGCTCCTCGTTCCAGTGCTCCACGCTGCCACCGGCATGGGTGATTTCGTAAGGCGCCATGGTGGCGTCGCCCACGAACACAACCTTGTAGTCGTGGGCGTACTTGTTGAGGATCTCATAAGTGGGAATGCGCTCGTTCATGCGTCGGCGATTATCCTTCCACACAGACTCGTAGATGAAGTTGTGGAAGTAGAAGCTCTCCATGTGCTTGAACTCGGTGCGCGTGGCCGAAAAAAGCTCTTCGCAGACCTTCACGTGGGCGTCCATGGAACCGCCAATGTCCAGGAACAGCAGAACCTTTACCGTGTTCTTTCGCTCGGGGCGCATGCGTATGTCTAACATGCCGCCGTTGTGGGCAGTGGAACGAATGGTGGTATCGATATCGAGCTCTTCGTCTTTGCCCGATCGCGCCAACTTACGAAGCCGCCGCAACGCCACCTTGATATTGCGGGTACCCAGCTCAACCGAATCGTCGAGATTCTTGTACTGCCGCTCATCCCAGACCTTTTTTGCCTTCTTCTTTTTGCCCTTGCCCAGGCCGCCGGGGCCTTTGCGCCCCTGCTGCTCGGGATCTTCGCCTTCCTCGCCCTCCTGGCCTTCCTGACCTTCTCGAGCTTCCTCGGCCTGGCGTTTCTCTTCTTCCTCGCGCGCCTTCTGAAACGCCTCGATGAGCTTTTCAAGGCCGCCCAGCGACTCAATCTGCGCCAACTCTTCGGGCGTGAGGGATTTTTCGAACTCTCTTCGCAACCACTCGTCGGGGATCAGCGACTCCAGCATGCCGTGCAGGTCCTCCAAGCCTTTGAAGTACGCCGCGAACGCCCGATCGAATTTGTCGTAGTGCTTCTCGTCTTTGACCATGCAGGTGCGGCTGAGCAAGTAGAAGTCATCGATGTTCGCGTACACCAATTTTCCTTGCAGCGCGGCCAGCACGTCCATCAGCTCACGGATGCTGACGGGCACCTTGTATTTTCTGAGCGTGAGAAAGAAGTTGATCAACATAGCGCGGTTCGCCCTAACCTCGAGAGTCCCGACGATTCATAAATGCCAGCCGTTCCAGCAGGTGCACATCCTGCTCGTTCTTTACCAAGGCGCCGTATAGCGGCGGAATGGCCTTGCTGGTGTCGCGGTTGGTGAGGATCTCGTCTGGTATATCGTCCGCCATGAGCAGCTTGAGCCAGTCGATGAGCTCGGAGGTGGAAGGCTTCTTCTTGAGGCCCGGCACCTTGCGCACGTCGAAAAAGATCTCCATGGCTTCTTTGACCAGATTCGATTTGATGTCCGGATGGTGCACTTCCACGATCTGCTGCATGGTTTCACGATCGGGAAAGTTGATGTAATGGAAAAAACAGCGGCGCAGGAACGCATCCGGCAGTTCCTTCTCATTGTTTGAGGTAATCACCACCACCGGGCGCTGCTTGGCTTTGATGGTCTCGCCCAACTCGTAGACGAAAAACTCCATGCGGTCGAGTTCCTGCAGCAGATCATTGGGGAACTCGATGTCTGCCTTGTCGATCTCGTCTATGAGCAGCACCACGCGCTCATCAGCTTCGAAAGCCTCCCAAAGCTTGCCTTTCTTGATGTAGTTGCGGATGTCCTGAACCCGCTCATCGCCAAGCTGAGAGTCGCGCAACCTCGATACAGCGTCGTATTCGTACAGCCCATTGATGGCCTTGGTGCTGGACTTGATGTGCCACTGAATCAGCTCCATCCCCAAAGACTTGGCGACCTCTTCAGCCAGCATGGTCTTACCCGTGCCCGGCTCGCCCTTGACCAGCAACGGCCGCTGGAGTTTGACCGCGGCGTCTACGGCCATGCTCAGCTCATCTGTCGAGATATAAGTGTCGGTACTATCAAAGATCATGCGGTATCTCTCACCTTGGAATTTTTGCTTAGGGCGGGTGTTGGCGCCTTTGGTGCACGCCAGGCACACAACCGAGCTAGCTTACTGGAGCTTCCACGCCATTATCAAGGCGTGCACGGACGGGCCCTACAAGCCCGAATGAATTTCCTTTCAAAATTATATAGTTACTCCAATCTCCGCACCTGCGTGCGGGCTCGTCGGCGCAGGATCAGGAATGCCAGGCCCAAGAGCGCATTGGACAGCACCACGCCAGCGGCGAGGATTCTGAGCGCCACTCCAGGATTACCGTCGGCCTGGAAGAGTCCTTCAAAAATAAGCACCACGAACGCAGGCGCATAACTGCCGGCAAATTCGGGGACTGGCGCCGGCAGGAGAATCACCACCAGATACAAGACAATAAGCAACGCCCGCACGAACCCAGACACCAGGGGTCGCAGCAACCCATACAGCGCACCCGCGCTGAGCAGCCCGGCCACGACGACAATAGCCCACACCCCAAGATAGCTCACCGGGTGTCCACCCAATCGATGATGTGCGCCACCTGCTCTTCCTCATGCACCCAACTCTCCGGAATCGTCTTGCCGCGCACGGAGATTCCCGCATCGTGCACGGATTCCAGATCGCCGCTGACCAGCGGGTGCCAGCTCGCCAGGCCACGGCCCTCCGCCACGCGCCGATAGGCGCAGGAGGTTGGCAGCCACTGAAGGGATTCGGCCAGATCCGGCGACAACCGAATGCAATCCTCCACCAGCTCATGACGTTGGGGATATCGCGTACAGCGGCAACGTTCGCGATCCAGCAGATCGCACGACAGCGACGTGTGGTGAACGGCGCCGCTATCGTCCTCCAGCTTGATCAGGCAGCAGCGGGCACAGCCGTCACACAACGACTCCCACTCCCCCGGGGTCATCTCCGCGAGCGACTTCGCTTCCCAAAACGGCTTCACGATCCTCGCTCTTCGCCAGTGACCGGATCCACCTGAGGAGGCAACTGCAGATAAAAGCCCCGGGCTTCTATGCTGGCCAACACCTCCGCTGCGCATGCCTGCGCGAGACGGCGATCAGACGTCAGCTCCAACTCCATCACCAGCGCACCGGCACCGAATTGCGCTTCCAACGCTTGCGGCACACGCTCGAATTCCTCCTGTGCATCCACATACAGATAGGTTCCTTCGCGCCGTTTGCTGCGAAAGATCTTTACCGTACGCACTACAGGCGCTCCACCAACACAGCGCGAAACTCTCCACCTACCAGCCCATGCCGCCAACCACGATAGGTATCGGACAACTCGCCGGTGTGCAGGAAATGACGCACGCACTGATCTGTATCGCGTTTGCGTCCAATCAGTTCCTGAGCAACCTCGAGGCTCGCGGCACACGCGCCCGCTATCTCGCGCAGGCGCTTGCTTACCTGGGTTTGGGATTGCGTCAGCGGCCGCGCCACAGGCTCGGCGGCCGGTGATTCGGTTAGCAGCGCGCTGTGCTCACGGACGATGTCCGACGCATAGCGGCGCGCCACACCTCGCGGCAGCAACTGCGCCACTTCCCGTTCGGTGAGCGCGTCGGACTGCGCGAAGCTCAACAAATGCTCATCCCAAACCACCCGTTTGCGGGGCACATCCTCCGCGATGGCCTGTCGTTCGCGCCAGGCACACAACCCGCGCAGCCTGCCAAGCGCCTGGGTATCTAGGCGCCAGGCCTTTTTCACGCCCAGGTAGTACTGGTCGGGCGGTGTGCGGACGAAACTGCCACGATCCACCATGGCATCCGCAAACCATTGGCTGCGTCCCAGGTCATCGAGCGCGCTGGCGAGTCTCTCGTAGATCGCCTGCAGGTAGATCACATCTTCCCGGGCGTACTCCATCTGACGCTCTGACAGCGGCCGCCGTAACCAATCCGAACGGGTGGAGTGTTTCTCCAGCTCCACACCGAGCAGCCCGCCGACCAATCGGGCATAACTGGCACTGTAGTCGGTGCTGCAGAAAGCGTTCGCCAGCTGGGTGTCGAACATACCTACCGGCACCACACCCAGATGGTGGTGCAGGAGCTCGAGGTCCTCGGAACACGCATGCATGATCTTAATCAGGGACTCGTCCAGCAGCGCATCCACAAACGGTTGCCACTGGGTGATGGCCAACGGATCGATGAGATAGACCTGGTCTCCCGCCGCCACCTGATAAAGACCCGGCTGAGGGAAATAGGTGTCCGTGCGCTGAAATTCCGTATCGACGCCGATGCTGGAGAAAGACGCCCAACGATCAACCGCCTCGCGCAAATCAGCGTCAGTGTCGATCCAGCTAATTGATGCTGCGTCGCCCTTGCAAGGCATGAACGATGGTTCCTCCGTCGGTGTATTCCAGTTCTCCCCCGATGGGGACCCCGTGAGCGATACGCGTGACCAGCGCCACATGAGGCTCCAGCAACTGCGCGACGTAGTGCGCGGTGGCTTCACCTTCCACTGTGGGGTTGGTGGCAACGATCACTTCCCGCGGACCCAGTTCCCTCGCACGCTGAAGCAAGCGCTCCATGCCCAATTCCTCCGGCCCTACGCCATCGATGGGGGAGAGCCGCCCGTGCAACACGAAGTAACGGCCCCGATATCCGCCCGCCTGCTCAATGGCAACGATGTCGGCAGGCGATTCCACCACGCACAACAACTCGTCTTCACGCCGAGCATCTTCGCACAACCCGCAAACGTCACCCTCGGCCAGATTCCGGCAGGCATCGCACCACCCGATGTTGGCAAGTGCATCCTGCATGACCGCGGCCAGACGGGCGGCACCGTCTCGATCGCGCTGCAGCAGGTGCAGTACCATGCGCTGGGCGCTCTTCGGGCCCACACCGGGTAGAATCTGAAAGGCTTCGATGAGCTTGTCTACGAGCGGCGTAAGGCCCATCAGAACGGCAGCTTGTCCAGGGGCAGCCCCAATCCCGAGGCCATGGACGCCATCTTCTGCTGCTGGGCCGCTTCGGCTTTGTGCACCGCATCGTTGACCGCCGCCGCCACCAGATCCTCCAGCACGTCGCGGCTTTCGTCCATCAATCCGGGATCGATGTGCACGCGCTTGATCTCGTGTCGCCCATTCATCAGCACCTTCACCAGACCGGCGCCGCTCTCGCCGTGCACTTCCAGCTCAGCGATCTCCTGCTGTACCTGCTGCATGCGCTCCTGCATCTCTTGCGCCTGCTTCATGAAGTCGCCAAGTCCTTTCATCGCAACGTCACCCTCTATCGTGCCGCGTCATCCAGCGGCTTCACCGCACCCAGGCGCCCACCGAACTCGTTCAGCAGCGACTGAACGGTCTGATCCGATTCTAAAATAGCCTCGGCATTACGCTGGCGCTCGGCGGCCTCACGCTCACGCCGGGCTGCCGGCGATTCCTCCTGGATCGTGCCGACAGTGATCTTCAGCTTCACCGACGCACCCATCTGCTCGCACAAGGCTCGTTCGATTGCCTGTTGTTGCGGCTCGTCGAGCAACGTGTCGTGCGCTACGTCCAGCTGCAACTCAACCGTCTCGGTGCTGCAACCCACCAGCACGCTGTGCTCAGCGAGCATCCGAGCCACTCCCGATATCTCCAGCGACCCCACGGCCTCGTGCCAGGCCGTTCCGTCGGGAAAGCGCACGCTGGATTCGGGCGCCGGCATTTGAGCCTGGGCCGGACCGGGTTCGCCAGATGTCCCATCCGCTTGCGCGGGCTGGGCTACTGCCACGGGAATGCGTCCGGCCGAGTCTTCATCCGGGGCAAAGGCCAACATCCGCAGCAGGGTCATTTCGAAACCGCTTTTCGGGTCTGGCACAATCTGCATATCGCGGTAGCCTATCAGCGCGATCTGATAGAAGAGCTGCACCGCCTGTTCATCGAACTGGGCGGTTGCTCGCTTGTCTACCGCATGGTCGACGGCCAGCTCATGGAAAGCACGCACCAGATCCCCGAGTAGCGCGTTGAAATCGGCGCCGCGCTCGGCAAGGTCGGCGCTGGCCTCCAGCAGTCCGGCAGCGTCGCCCGCGGCCAGACACTTGAGCAGGCCATCGACCTCGGCACGACCCACCAGACCCAGCATATCCACCAGGTCGTCCTGCTTGAGCGAACCCGCTCCGAAAGCCACCGCCTGGTCGGTGATCGACAGCGCATCGCGCATGCTGCCACCCGCCGCCTGGGCGATGATTTCCAGCGCACCGCGCTCAGCCGGCACGTCTTCGGCAGCCAGCACGCCGGCCAGATGCGCCACGATATTGTCATCAGAAATGTTCTTGAGCTGGAACTGCAGACAGCGCGACAGCACGGTAACCGGTACCTTTTTCGGATCGGTGGTGGCGAGCAGGAACTTGACGTGCTCCGGCGGCTCCTCAAGGGTTTTCAACAGCGCGTTGAAACTCGACGCAGACAGCATGTGCACCTCGTCGATGAGGTAGACCTTGTAGCGGCCTCGGCTGGGGAGGTACTGCGCGTTGTCCAGCAACTCACGGGTGTCGTCGACACGCGTTCTCGAGGCAGCGTCCACCTCGATGAGATCCACGAAGCGGTTTTCCCGAATCTCCTCGCACACGGAGCATTCGCCGCACGGCTTAGACGACACGCCGTGCTCACAATTCAAGCTCTTGGCCAGAATGCGAGCAATGGTGGTCTTTCCAACACCGCGCGTCCCGGTAAACAGGTACGCATGATGCAGACGATCATGGTCCAGCCCGTGGCACAACGCCCGCACCACGTGATCTTGCCCCACCAGTTCGCTGAAGTCCGCGGGCCTGAGTTTGCGCGCCAAAACCTGGTAACTCATGATGGTGCATTGTAGAGACTTACCCGGCATAGATGTACCGATGGCTTTCCGCAATCATCAATCCGGCCGATGCCTGACCATCGGGCACCGTGGCGCTGCCGGTCTGGCTGCGGAGAACACACTGCCCGGTTTCGAGCTTGCCGCACGGCTGGGCGTTGATGCGGTGGAGCTGGATATCCACTGGGCCCATGGGGCGCTATGGGTCATCCATGACGCCACCCTGGAGCGCACTACCGACGGTGCCGGCGCCCTTGAGGACAGCGACTTCAATACCCTGCGCCGACTGGATGCCGGCGCTGGGGCCCCCATACCGCTGCTCGAAGAGGTGCTCGCGGTGATCCCTGCATCTATTGGCATCAACATCGAGCTTAAAGGCAAGGGTTGCGCGGCGCCCGCCGCCGCAATGTTAGCCACCCATCTGGAGCGTGATCTGCTGGTTTCCTCATTCGACTATGGGGAGCTGCAGCGATTCCACCGTTTACGCCCCGAAATCCCGGTGGCGCCGCTGTTTTCACGTTGGCGACCTGACGCCTGGCGGCGCGCGGCTCAGGTTGAGGCCTGGTCCATCAACCTAGCAGCGCGTATTGCCACCGACGCGAGGATCAACGTCGCCCACGAGCGGGGCTTCAAGGTACTGGTTTACACGGTCAACGACCCTGCCGACGCGGCAAGGCTGACCCGCTCAGGAGTGGACGGCTTGTTCACCGACTTTCCCAACAAGATCGAGCTCGCCTCCGCGACTTCCTAACCATCTATCTTCAGCTTGGCGTATCATCAATTTCGCGGCTACCTGCGCAAGTGCGAGCCGCTAAAACCGAACAAAGAGCCGGATGCATGATCCAACAACGCCCCCACGCCCAATTGGCATGGTACAGCTTGTTTTTCATCCTGACCGCCACACCCGTTTTCGCGGACGATCAGGCACAGCGCCAGCGCGCTGATGGCGAGCGCATCTACGCCGCTCAGTGCGCCAGCTGCCACGGGCTGAATCTGAGAGGGTCCGCACACGGAGCGGAACTGGTAGGCAGTGCGTTTCTGAGTAAGTGGCGAGCACGTTCCACATCAGACTTGTTGCGCTACAACCAGGCGACCATGCCGCCGGGCGGATCCGCAGGGTTGAGCGAAGCAGAGCATCTCGCCGTGGCTGCCCATCTGCTGAACGCCAACGGTCTTACGCTTGAGCAACCGCTGGCATCGGACGCAAACCTCAACATCGGCACCGGCAATCCATCGGCCGGAAGCGACGACTGGGTTTCGTGGTCGGAAGCCGGATCGATCGATGCCGCCGCCCGCAGTCAGGGCGGATTCAGCAACAGAACCATTGAAGACTATCGGCCCGTCACACAGGAAATGCTTAACAAGCCGCCGCCGAGCGACTGGCTGAGTTGGCGTCGCACCCTGGACGCCCAGGGTCACAGCCCACTGAACCAGATCAACCGCAACACGGTGGGCAACCTCCAGCTGGCCTGGGTCATCGCCATGCGCGAAGGCAGCAATCAGGTGACGCCCTTAGTCCACGACGGGATCATGTTCCTGACCCACCCGGGCAACATTATTCAGGCCCTGGACGCAGCTACCGGCGAACTGCTCTGGGAGTACGCCTACCGGTTCCCTCCCGAAGCGAAGACCCTGGGCGGGCCCATGCGCAATATCGCCCTGTTCGGAAACAACGTGTACCTGGCAACCTACGATGCCGCAGTGGTCGCAATCGATGCACGCACGGGCGAGGAGCGCTGGCGCACCGAAAAAGCCGATTACCGGCTGGGCTACACACACACCAGCGGCCCGATTGTTGCCGCCGGGGTAGTGATCAGCGGTTTGAATGGCTGCGAACGCTATAAACCCGACGGTTGCTTCATCACCGGTCACGACCCGCATACCGGGGAGGAACTGTGGCGGACGTCGACCATCGCTGGACCGGGCGACGCCGGCGATGAAACCTGGGGCGGCCTTCCACCGGAGCTTCGGGCCGGCGGCGATACATGGATTCCAGGCAGCTACGACCCCGAACTGGGCCTGTTCTACATTGGCACCTCCCAGGCCAAACCCTGGGTGGCGGCGAGCCGAGGCATGCACACCAGTGATGCGGCCCTGTACACCAACGCCACCCTGGCGCTGGATCCCCGCAGCGGCGAGATCAAGTGGCATTACCAGCACATTCCCGGTGAAACCATCGACATGGAGGTAGGTTACGAGCGCGTGCTGGTGGATGCCGACGACGAGCGCTGGCTGCTCACCGTGGGCAAGGATGGCATTCTGTGGAAGCTCGATCGGCGCAGCGGGTCGTTTCTCGAATTCGTCGAAACCGTGTATCAGAACATCTTTACGCTGGACCACGAGAACGGCAGCGTGCACTACCGCAGCGACATCGCCGAAGCCGGCGTAGGCGAAGCGTTCTCGGTGTGCCCCGGGATCTATGGCGGGCACAACTGGCAAGCCATGGCTTACAGCCCAGAGACCGACAATCTGATCATTCCCCTGCATCTGCTGTGCGCAGAAATGGTGGGACGTGCAGTGGACCCGAGCATGGGCGCCGGCGGCTACGGCGGGGATTCCAAGTCGTACAAAATGCCAGGCAGTGGCGGCAACCTCAGCGAGCTGGCAGCGGTGAACGTCCGTACCATGCAGCCCGCATGGCGCCACCGTCAACGGGCCATGCTGCTTACTGGCGCGCTGGCCACGGGTGGCGGCCTGGTATTCGTTGGAGACGTGGATCGCTTTGTCAAAGCCTTCGACGTGAACAGCGGACAGCTACTGTGGCAGTCCCGCCTGGGTGCGCCGCTGCATGGTTACCCCATCACCTATTCGGTGGCAGGCGTGCAGTACGTGGCGGTCCCAACCGGGATCGGCGTGTTCCGCGCGCTGACGGCTACCATGAGCCCAGAGATTTACCAACCCGCGGATGGCCAGGCGCTCTACGTATTCGCGCTGCCCGGTCAGGACTGAAGCCCGCTGCTACTGCACGATCACCCGCTCGTGGGCGGCAACGCAGGACGTGCGCGCCACCCCTTCGCCGGCGGGCGCTAGCGCGCCTACAGCAAGCGCTTGCTCCGCATCGTGCCAGCCTTCGAACCTGGCACTGATCAGGGCATCCGCCGCATAGCGATATCCGCCCTGGTAGGTGGACGGAATCGGGAAGTCGCACCCACACCACACCTCACCGGCTGCTGGCTTTCGCGCGTGCCGCCAGCCGTTCACCTGGGCCTGGAAATCCTCAACGGACCACGCGGCCAGCTTGTGGACCCGCACAAAAACCTTGGGGCCTGGCGCGATGGGCGGCGCATCCGCATCTTCGGCCAGCAGCAGACTACGCGACTCACGGTTGATGAACCGCTTTTCGTCCGCCACAACCGTCTGCCAGTAGGGGCTCTGCGCCGCCGCGCGCATGGCCGCGAGATTATCGAACCACACTTCCACCACCCCATGACAGTCGGCCGGTGGCACCCCGGCGAGGCCGATCACCGGGTTTTGTACATAGCGCCGTAGGCCTTCCACGCCCAATACCACATCGGTATGGTGTGCCACCCAATGCTCAAGAAACGCCTCGGGCACCAGGTCTTCGCGACCCCTGAAGAACTCGATGGCCTTCAGCACCGCGATCTCAGCCGGCCGGTTCGACCGGCTTGCCCACCCGGCAGAACAACGCCTGCTTGTACATCACCCGCCATGAGGCACGTAGGCAACCGGATGCCCGCCGAAGGGCGAGTACTTGAGCGTGACCGGTTCGGTGATGGTCTCGAACTCGGTAGCCCGCCAGCCCCAAGCGCTGGTGATGCTCAACGTTTCCCAGCGCCACTGACCGTCTGGCTCGTGGCGCATCACACCCTCATAGCGGCCGCCTTGCACCCCGTTGGCGCCCGAGGTCATGAAATAGGCGCTCACTTCGGCTTTCTTGCATTCGAAGTCCACGTTGATGGCCAGATTCGCTGAATGGTGGCCCCCGCCGATTCCCGGCTCGCGGTCTCCGTAAGGTGCATACAGGGGTGCAATCTCAGCACGACCCTCGAAATGCAGATCGTTGCCGCCCGCTCCCGGAAAATTAGGCACATCCAGCACTGCATCTTCCGTGTAGCAATCCAGAATTTCGTCGCCAAAGCCCGTGTCCAGACTGTAGAGGTACCGGTTGAAGGTACTGATTACCGCTTCCTTGGCCTCCAGGCGGGCGACCCGCGCTCGCAATGCTTCCAACTCGTCACTCATCCCCATTCCTCCTTGGACCCATGCTTGGGAAACCTCCAGCCTAACTCCGCTATGCACCGCGTGCTACAGTGCCGTAGGAGGAATTCTTTGAGGGCAACCATGGCTGAACTCAACCGCGACGGCGCAGCAATCTACTACGAGTGGCACCCAAGCGCGGCGCAAGATGCCCCGTCCATCCTGCTCAGTCACGGCTATAGCGCCACTGCATCAATGTGGCGCGGACAAATCCAAGCACTGACCACCACCCACAATCTCATCACCTGGGACATGCGCGGTCACGGCCGATCCGCTAGTCCGGAAGATCCGAATCTCTACTCCGAGCAGCTATCCGTGGACGACATGGCCGGGATCCTCCGCGAATGCGGCATTGAGCGCGCGATCATTGGCGGCCTGTCGCTGGGTGGATACATGACGCTGGCCTTTCATCTTGCCCACCCGGACATGTGCGACGCGCTCATGCTGTTCGATACCGGACCCGGCTACAAGAGTGACAAGGGCCGCGCGGCCTGGAACGAAAGCGCTAACGAGCGCGGAGCGGCGTTAGACGCGCAGGGACTCGCGGCCCTGGGCAAGGGGAGCGAGGTACGCGTGGCGGAACACACCTCGGCTTCCGGTCTCGCCCACGCGGCCCGAGGCATGTTGGCGCAGCATGACGACAGAGTCATTCAGTCGCTTCCACACATCGAACTACCCACTCTGGTGCTGGTGGGAGAAGACGATGCACCGTTTCGGATACCAACCGAATACATGGCCAATAAGATTCCCAATGCGAAGAAGGTGATACTCGAAGGCGCCGGTCACGCGGCAAATATCGATAAACCGGAGGGCTTTAACCAAGCGGTGCGCAGTTTCCTGGACTCGTTGTAGTAGGACTCAGCGAACGCCTTCAGCCATGCATGCGTTTGTTTCCCGATCAGACGAGATGTAACCCGACAAAACCAAACGTCGGGTAAAGCGGAAGCGACCTGCGCCCCTCGCGCGCCGCACTCGACCTAAATGCCACCCGGGATACGTCGCCTGTCAAGAGGGTAGGCCCTCGAAAGCTGCAGGCCATCTAGACGCTGTTGCATAATATCAACAACCGCACCGTTCACCCGCAAATCATCCCAAGTATTTGTTTTTATATTACAATAGCTTATGGACATATTTTAAGATATTGCGTGACTTCTGAAGCGACCACGGACCACCATCCCATGAATCCGAGCTGAAAAAAGTGAATAGAACGCTGAAAAGCCTAGGATCGATATTAATTGTCCTATCACTATCATCTGCATATGTGACTGCTGAGACACCAGCAAAAGCGCCAGTCTGGATGGATACCGATGTCATTAGTGCAGCGGAAGCAATCCAAATGACCGAGCTTCAGTTACGGCAATTTCGTGAAGCAGTCAGTGTGTTCCTCAACGACTACACAAGCCTCACTAATAGAGAAGAAGCGCCCGATGCGCTTGAATACCAGAGAGAAGTTCCTACGCTCGATCATCTGACCAAAAAACTGGATGAGCGCATGACCTTATTCTTGACCGACAAACAAATCCCAAGTTACCAAGCCTATCGCAGCACTTTACTCGTCCGCCTTAAGGCCCGTCGCAACGACCAGTAGCGCAGCACACGGCTTACTCCAAAGCAGTCTCCATTTTTCGCAGACTTACGATGTGCACTTGGACTTCTCCGCCCATTCTGTAGTCAAAGCGAACGTCACGCTTTCTCAGCACACCCTGAACATGCAGCCCGTGTTGTTGCAGATGGCTGAAGTCACCGAAATTATCCGGCAGGTAAATGGAACCATCGGCTGCACGCAGCCGGAAATAGCCACCTTCAAGATCAACCCGCTCTACCTCAGCGCTATTGAGCCGTATAGTCGCATTCGGCTCACAGGGCTCATTATCATCAGCCATCACTTGATAACCAATGATGGCGCAAACAAATAGGCCTAGAGCAAATCCCGTTTTTAGATTTTCTCTGATCAACGTATAAGCACGATGGCTACAAGAACTGAGTCGCAGTCATGGCACAGAGCGGAAGTAATTCCGTTGCGGGCATACTAAAACAGGCAAGCGCCTATCTGATAACCGATGATCGCCCACACTGATAGCCCACCGTGTCCAAGAATTTATAGCTGACATAATTATGAGACGCACGGATCATCAGAGAGCTGTTGCCAGGAACGTCAGCTACCCCATATTTCGACGCCATAAAATCGAGCGACCCCGTGGGAGTTGCCTTTTTGTATGGTGACGTAACGGCCGCTAGCCTCATTGATCTGGCAGGTTTTCAG
>DEBD01000010.1 GCA_002348385.1 Gammaproteobacteria bacterium UBA2965
TCTGTGCCGGTTCTCGTGATCCGGGGCCAGGTGCCCACGTTCCTGCCGCTGCGTGTGCCTTGATTCCGTTCGGGCCCCGGGTGGCCGCATTGGCGGCCACCCGGGGATAGGCTACACTCGCGCGCCTTCCTAGTTCGGCGTATTGGGGCAGATGCCCAGCATCGATCATATCCGCAACTTCTCCATCATTGCCCACATCGATCATGGCAAGTCGACCCTGGCCGACCGGCTGATACAGCTGTGTGGGGGGTTGAGTGAACGTGAGATGGAAGCCCAGGTGCTGGATTCCATGGATCTGGAGCGTGAGCGCGGAATCACCATCAAGGCTCAAAGTGTCACCTTGAGCTATCGCGCGGCGGACGGCAGGGATTATCAGCTCAACTTTATCGACACGCCGGGACACGTGGATTTCAGCTACGAAGTGTCCCGCTCCCTGGCCGCCTGTGAAGGCGCATTGCTGGTGGTAGATGCCGCCCAGGGGGTGGAAGCGCAGTCCGTCGCGAATTGTTACACGGCCATCGACCAGGGGCTCGAAGTCCTGCCGGTGCTCAACAAGATAGACCTGCCCCAGGCTGAGCCTGAGCGGGTGTGCACTGAAATCGAGGACATCATAGGGCTGGCCACCGACGACGTGTTGCGCGTCAGCGCAAAAACCGGTGAGGGCGTTCCGCAGCTCCTGGAGCAGCTGGTAGCCCGCGTGCCGCCACCTCAGGGTTCATCCGCAGAGCCGCTGCAGGCGCTGATCATCGACTCCTGGTTCGACAACTATCTGGGAATCGTGTCTCTGGTGCGCGTGGTTCAGGGTGAGATCAGCAAGGGCGATCGGGTGCTGGTGAAATCGGTGGGTAAAGCGCACTCCGTGGACCAGGTTGGTTGCTTTACGCCCAAGCGATCCGCCCGGGATTCGCTCAGCGCGGGCGAGGTGGGGTATGTGGTTGCCGGCATCAAGGAGATCCAAGGTGCTCCCGTGGGGGATACCATCGTTGCTGCCTCGCATGCCGACGTGCCTCAGCTGCCTGGCTTTGCCCGAGTAAAGCCCCAGGTTTTCGCCGGTCTGTTTCCCGTGAACTCCGACGATTTTGAGAACTTCAGGGAAGCGTTGGAAAAGTTGACACTAAACGACGCGTCGCTGTTCTACGAGCCGGAGTCTTCAGATGCACTGGGCTTCGGTTTCCGGTGCGGGTTCCTCGGCATGCTGCACATGGAGATCATTCAGGAAAGGTTGGAGCGTGAATACGACCTGGACCTGATTACTTCAGCCCCCACGGTGGTCTACGAAGTGGAAGATGCACGGGGCGAAGTGCTACAGATCGACAACCCCTCCCGACTGCCCGACGGCGTCCGGGAGATGCGTGAGCCCATTGCCGAGGTTCACATCCTCGTGCCCCAGGACTACGTGGGCAACGTCATGACGCTTTGTGTGGAGCGCCGTGGGGTTCAGCAGAATATGCAGTTCTCTGGCGGTCAGGTGGCGATGACGTGGGAAATGCCCATGGGCGAAGTGGTTATGGATTTCTTTGATAAACTCAAATCGGTGAGTCGGGGTTTTGCTTCCCTGGATTATGGGTTCAGGCGGTTTGAGCATGCCGATCTGGTAAAGCTGGATATGCTAATCAACTCTGAACGTGTTGATGCGTTGTCGATCATCGTGCACCGGGAAAACGCTAAAGCCCGGGGCAGACTGCTGGCGGAAAAGATGAAGGAACTCATTCCGCGCCAGCTGTTCGACGTCGCTATTCAGGCTGCCATCGGCGGGCAGATCATCGCTCGGCAAACTGTGAAAGCGTTACGAAAAAATGTCACGGCCAAGTGCTACGGTGGCGACGTGAGTCGGAAAAAGAAGCTCCTTGAAAAGCAGAAAGCGGGCAAGAAACGAATGAAGCAGCTTGGACGCGTAGAAATTCCACAGGAAGCCTTTCTAGCGGCGCTGCGCGTGGATCGCTAGTGGATATCGACTTCCCCCTAGTACTCACCTGGGCGGTGCTCATTACCGGGGCGATCTGGTTGTTCGATCACCTTCTGCTGCGGCCTCGCAGAATGCGAGCAGCCGATGCGCTGGCCGCGGGTGGTACGTCTTCGGTAGATGTTGAGCAAACCCTCAAAGAGCCGATGCCGGTGGAGTATGCGCGATCGTTCTTCCCGGTACTGCTGTTGGTGCTGGTGTTGCGGAGCTTTCTCGCCGAGCCCTACCAGATTCCATCTGAGTCCATGGTGCCCACGCTGACGGTGGGAGACTTTATCCTGGTAAACAAGTTCGTCTATGGCATTCGCCTGCCGGTGCTCGGCACGAAAATCATCGATGTGGGCGAGCCTCAGCGCGGTGACGTCATGGTGTTCGTGCCGCCCCACGACTCGCGCTATTTCATAAAGCGGGTGATTGGCCTGCCTGGCGATCGAATTCGCTACGAGGATAAGGCGCTATACATCAACGATGTTCGTGCATCCTATGAGTTCATCCGGCAATTCCGTGAACCACTGGGGTTTTCGGGTGGACATATCGCCATACGAGAGTATGAAGAGACGATAGACGGTCGATCTCACACCACCTATCGCTACGGGTTTCCAGAGTCTCCTAAACAGTGGGTGGTGCCCGAGGGCGCGTACTTTATGATGGGCGATAATCGCGGTAAGAGCGAAGACAGCCGAGCTTGGAAGACTCTGGCGGGACCAACGCCGTTTGTTCCAGAGGAGAACATTGTAGGGAAGGCGGTTGCCATCTGGGTTCACAAGGATCCGGGCTGGCACTGGCCGACGTTCGCGCGTAATCAGTGGTTCGATTGATCGATCCCAACAGAGGTGAACATGCACCGACAATCATTCCTTGGCAGATTCCCGCGCAGCCCGGCCGGCCTTTCGGCTCTCGGCCTGCTACTGTTGATATCTCTGGTGGGGTTCTTTGTGATCCTGCTGCTCAGGCTCGTGCCGCACTACATCGACTTTCGAAAGATCGATTCCGTGATGGACGGCTTGGCGGCCAGAGAGATCAAGCTATTGAGCAAATCGGAGATCCGCGAGATTCTGACCAGGCGCTACAAGATCAACAATATCCGCGACCTGAAGGTAGAAGACATCGTGGAGATCGAACGCAAGAAAGACGAGGCGGTAATCGAGGTCGCCTATGAAATCCGCGAGCCCATTTTGTACAACATCGATGTGGTGCTGTCCTTCGGTCAGACCTATAGCTACCGCTAGCCGGAAGGCGTATGGCTATCCCCGGCCCGCCTAGGCTCGATAAGCTGGAATCAATCCTCGGCTACGCATTCCATGACCGTGATCTGCTGGCGTGCGCGCTGACTCATAAGAGCGCGGGAGCGGACAACAACGAGCGGCTGGAATACCTTGGGGACGCGGTTCTGGGTTATCTGGTGGCCAGCATGCTCTATGAGAGGGCGGATGCGGCAGAGGACACGATGACGTTGATGCGGGCGAGTCTGGTAAAACGCGACACGCTGGCTGTAGTGGCTCAAGAGATCGGGCTGGGCGATTTTGTTGTGCTTGGTCAGGGTGAGAAGCGAAGCGGTGGCCATCAGCGTGCGTCGATCCTGGCGGATGCTTTCGAAGCTGTT
Source organism: Gammaproteobacteria bacterium UBA2965 (assembly GCA_002348385.1). Taxonomy (GTDB): domain Bacteria; phylum Pseudomonadota; class Gammaproteobacteria; order Pseudomonadales; family Azotimanducaceae; genus UBA2965. The sequence goes on from DEBD01000010.1 coordinate 3,567, forward strand.
CTCGGTGCCATGCACCAGGACGGTGGTCTGGAGCCGGTTCGCAAGCTGGTGGGCGACCTGTTCTCCGAAAGAATGGATAAGCTGGACCACAACTCGATAAAGGATTCCAAAACCAGGCTGCAGGAACTGCTGCAGGGGAAAGGTTTGGCGCTGCCCAGCTACGAAGTCGTGGACGTATCAGGATTGGACCATAGCCGAACGTTCATCGTTCGATGCAGTGTCGCGGCAATGGATCTGGTGGTGGACGCATCGGGGTCCAGTCGACGTGCGGCGGAACAGTCAGCGGCCGCGGGCATGCTGCAACGGATATCCGAAAGTGAGTGACGCTGCGCAACATTGCGGATATGTGGCGTTGGTGGGTCGGCCCAACGTGGGGAAGTCCACTTTGTTGAACCACCTGCTTGGCCAGAAACTGGCCATCACTTCCCGCAAGCCGCAGACCACGCGTCAGGTGCTGCTGGGCGTAGATACGCGCGGACCCTACCAGGCCGTGTACGTGGACACGCCGGGCATTCATTCAAATGACGAACGCGCCATCAACCGCTACATGGTGCGTGCCGCAACCTCGGTACTGCACGATGTAGACGTGCTGGCCATGGTAGTTGATCGAGGTAAATGGGAGCCGGCCGACGAGCTCGTGGTTGAACATGTAGCCGCGTTCTCGGGTCCGCGCTTCGCAGTGATCAACAAGATTGATCTGCTGCCGGACAAACTGCAGCTGCTGCCTATCATCGAGCGGCTGAGTCGCCTGGATTGTTTTGATGAGATATTTCCGGTGTCGGCGTTGCGCGGCGAGGGACTGGATGTGCTGCGCGATACGGTTCACCGTGGATTGCCCGCACAGCCGCACCTGTTTCCGTCCGATCAGCTCACAGACCAGTCTGAGCGTTTCCTAGTCTCTGAGATTATACGAGAGAAGCTCATGCGTGGCTTCGGCGACGAAGTCCCTCATCGGGCGGCGGTGGTGGTCGAGCATTATTCAGAAGGCGAAGAGCTGGTAGACATCGCAGCCGATATCTACGTGGAGCGTGCCGGCCAGAAGCGGATACTCATCGGCAAGGCTGGAGAGAGGCTGCGTCGCGTGGGCCAGGAGGCCCGTGAAGATATCGAGCGCCTCATTGGGCGCAAGGTCATGCTGCGATTGTGGGTCAAGGTCAAACCCGGGTGGACCAATCAGGAATCTGCACTCAAGCGCCTTGGCTATGACTAGGGTGACGGGAGAACGCGCGGTGGTGCTGCACACGCGCCCGTACCGCGAAACGAGCATGATCGCCAACATTCTGACAGAGCGCCATGGTCGCATTGCCGCGGTGGTGAGGGGCGCGCGTGGGGCGCGCAAAGCCAGCAGCCTGCAGCCGTTCAATCAACTTGTGGCGGGGTGGAGCGGGCGGGGCTCCTTGATGACGCTGACTTCCTTCGAGGCCATATCCCACCCGGTGCTGAAAGGTGACCAGATGGCTGCCGCATTCTACGTGGCGGAACTGGTCATGCGGCTGCTTGCAGAGCATGAGATCGCGCCGCGCATATTCACGGCGGTGGTGTGGTCGCTGGATAGTCTGGAGGCCGGCGATCTGTCTACGGAAGTGGTGTTGCGTAGCTTCGAGAAGCTGCTGCTGGAGGATCTGGGCTACGGCATCGAGTTCGGTCAGTGCGCGGACAGTTTGAAATCCATCGATCCCCAGGCGCGTTACGAACTCATCCCAGAACAGGGGTTCGTCGCGGCGGCGGAGGGGAAAGAGGGGTATAGCGGCGCCGATCTGCTCGCTATCGCGGACGATGACTATTCTGCAGCGTCCACCCGGCGATCGGCTAAGAAAATATTTCGCGGCTTGCTCAATGCGCAGTTGGGTGCCCGACCGTTGCTCAGCCGCAGCTTGTTGCTGCGCGGAAGCCGCGAGTGAGCCGGCGGCTGCCTCGCGAGCTGCCGGTATTGGTCACAGAACTGGATGACGGCGGCATGGGCAAGGGGATGGTAGATGACCGCATTGTCAGGGTGCGCAATGGACTGCCCGGCGAGCTGGTTCGGGCACGCATGCTCAAGCGCAGGAGTGGTGAGTGGTTCGGAGAAGCCGTCGAGGTGAACTCGCCGGCCGGGCAGCGGGTACAACCTCCCTGTTCGGCATTTCCCAGGTGCGGCGGCTGCAGCTTGCAGCATCTGGAGTACGCGGCACAGCTCGAGCACAAACAGCGGGGGTTGCTTCGGGCGCTTGCCGCGGTGCAGGTGCGCGCCAAGCGCGTGCGCGAACCGGTGAGCAGCGTGCGACTGGGCTACAGACGCAAGGCTCGGCTGGGCGTTCGTGCCCTGGGCGACGAATTGTTGGTTGGGTTTCGCGAGAGCTTTAGTAGTCGTGTGGCGCGCTTGCAGAGCTGCGAGACGCTGGCCCATGGCGCGTCGCGCTTGATCAAGCCGCTGCGAGGTGTGCTACAGGGGCTGGACGCCAGGCGCAGAATCCCTCAGGTGGAAGTGGTGGTGGGCGATGCGGACGTCGGGCTGATGATCCGTCATCTGGATCCGCTGAGTGGAGATGATCGTGCAGCGCTGGCGGCGTTTGCGCATTCTCATGATGTTCAGATTTATCTACAGCCGGGTGGATACGACAGCCTGGAACTGCTGGCTCCTGCGCATGCTCGGCAGATGGATTACGCGCTGCCGGCGTTTGGCGTGACCTTGCAGTTTGGCCTCGCCGATTTCGTGCAGGCCAACGCACCGTTGAACGAGTTGCTCGTCTCAGCCGCCGTTAATGCAGTTGCTCCCGCTTCCGGTGTGCGTGTATTGGATCTCTTTTGCGGTATTGGCAACTTTTCTCTGCCGTTGGCTCGGCGCGGCGCCAACGTTCTGGGATTCGATGCCAGCTCGGCCGTGCAGCGGGCCAGCCGCAATGCCGAACACAACGGCCTGGGGCAGCGGTGTGAGTTTCGTTCTGCGGATCTGTATGATCATGCGAGTGGGGTGGTAGGGGACGCACACGTGTTGCTGCTCGACCCACCGCGAACGGGCGCGGGAAACAATTTGGCTCAGTGGCTTCAAGCGCCATCGTTGCAGCGCGTGGTCTATGTGTCCTGCAATCCGGTCACGTTCGCGAAAGATGCGCAAACGTTGGCTCGTCAGGACTTTCAGCTCACCGAGGTCGGCATTTACGACATGTTTCCTCAGACCGCTCACGTTGAAACGCTGGGCGTTTTTGCGCGGAGTGGGCATGGTTAAGGTGCGCGACGATATTCCTCGCCTGGCAAACGGTGCGGTGGACATTGCGGCTTGGTCGAGCGCGGTGGCGACGGACGGCCACGATATTGACGCGGCGGTACTTGCCAATGCCGCACGTGTTACCGCGGCCGTACCCGAGGCCGGCGAGCGGTATCTCGAAAGCGGCCTGGAAATAGGCCAGCTGGTAGTGGGTCTGGGCATGGACACGGCAAGCGTCGCCGCTGCTATCGTCTACCGCCCGGTGCGCGCCGGGGTGCTCGGCGCTGCTGAGCTCAGCGAAGCCCTGGGCGCAGACATTGCCGAGCTGGTGGCCGCCGTAGCCCGCGTGGCGACCACCAGCCTGCTGGAGATGACCAACACCAGACTGCAGACCACCGAAGCGCGCAATCAGGTGGATAACGTTCGCAGAATGCTGGTTTCCATGATCGACGACCCGCGCGTCGCCGTACTGAAGCTCGCAGAACGGATCGTGGCGCTGCGTCTGGCAAAGAACGCGCCCCAGCAGCGTCGGGAACGGATCGCGCGCGAGGCGCACCTGATTTTTGCGCCTCTGGCGGGGCGTCTCGGAATCTGGCAACTCAAGTGGGAACTCGAGGACTTGGCGCTGCGTTACCTCGAACCAGGAGCCTACATGGCTATTGCCAAGCAGTTGGACGGGCGCCGTGCGGAGCGTGAGAGGCAGATTGCTGATGTGGTCGTACAGCTCGAGGCGAAGCTCGCAGAGCAGGCCATCGATGGCGAGGTACTTGGTCGCGCCAAGCACATTTACAGCATTTTCCGAAAGATGCACAGCAAGCAGGTGGGCATGGATGAGGTGTACGACGTGCGAGCTGTGAGAGTCCTGGTGGACGGCATCGCCCAATGCTATGCCGCACTGGGGGTGATACACACTCAGTGGCAACATATTCCAAGCGAGTTCGACGACTACATTGCGTGCCCGAAGGAGAACGGCTACCGATCCATTCACACCGCAGTCATGGGTCCCGGTGGCAAGACGCTGGAAGTCCAGGTTCGTACCCGGGAGATGCACGAGGAAGCCGAGCTGGGCGTATGCGCGCACTGGAGCTACAAAGATTTCATGGCAGAGCCTGATCCCTACGCGCAGAAAATGAATTGGCTTCGTCAGTTCGTCGATTGGCCTGAAGAAACGCTTCCGTACTCTTTTGCCAAAGGCGTAAGCGACGAGCTGTTCGACGGCCTTGCCGAGGAGCGTGTTTACGTCTACACGCCGCAAGGACATGTGATCGATCTGACCATGGGTGCGACGCCCGTGGATTTCGCTTATCGAGTGCATACCGAAGTAGGGCATCGGTGCGAGGGCGCCAAGGTGGACGGTCGGCCCGTGCGGTTGAATACGCCTCTTGCGACGGGTCAGCGGGTGGAAATCGTTGCCGGGAAGTTCGAAGCTCCCGATCGAGCATGGCTCGACGCGCGGCTGGGTTTCGTTCGGACCGCGCGCGCACGAGAAAAAATTCAAGGATGGTTCCGCGAGCGCCCGGAGTACGAGAACAGCGCTTTCGGCATCACGCTTATCGCTGACATGATGGACCGGTTGGGTTTGGCGCATCCCGACAAAGAAGATTTGCAGCAGGTGGCTACAGAGCTAGGCTTTGCAAGCGAGACTGAGCTTGCCAGTGCGCTGGCGGTTGGCGACTGTCAGGTATCGGATGTTGTGGGCGCCATGTTTGGCTCCGCAAGCGATGTGCAGCTGAGCTTGCTGCCGCCGGATGAGACCTCACAGATGCGTCGGTTTTCCCTGGAAATTCAAGCTCGCGACAGAGATGGATTGTTGCGGGACGTTACCGTGCTACTCAGTGGGGAAGGCATATCGATATTGGCCAACTCCAGCAGGCTCGACCCACAAAGCGGCGCAGCAGTGATCTGTGTGGAACTGCTGCTGCCGGGGCTGCAGGAGGTGGCGCTCATCTTGGAGCAGCTGTCGCACGTGCCGGATGTCGTCGACGTTCGTTGCGCGGCGGCGTAAGAACGGCAAACGAAAATAAAGAACTAGAACTCGAGGATACATGCAATGAAGTTGATCTTGCTTGGCCCGCCGGGCGCGGGAAAAGGCACCCAGGCGCAGTTCATCTGCGAGCAATTCGGCATACCACAGATTTCTACGGGAGACATGTTGCGTGCTGCCATAACCGCGGAAACCGACTTGGGCAAACGGGTGAAGCAGGTAATGGATTCGGGTGCGTTGGTTTCCGACGAAATCATTATTGATCTGGTGAAGGAGCGTATAGCCCACGACGACTGCACGAATGGGTTTCTGTTCGACGGTTTTCCGCGCACTCTCGTGCAAGCGCAGGCGCTGGATGATGCGGGCGTTGCTATAGATTATGTCGTAGAGATTCGCGTGCCTGACGCAGAAATAATTAAGCGCATGAGTGGCAGGCGCGTTCATCCCGGGTCCGGGCGCGTTTATCACGTCGAGTTCAATCCGCCCAAAACACCGGACGTTGATGACGTTACCGGTGAGCTGTTGATCCAACGCGATGACGATCACGAAGAAACAGTTCGCGATAGGCTGGGTGTTTATCACGAGCAAACGCACCCTTTGATCGACTATTACCAGAAACAATCAAGCGTCACCGAACTGAGTTTCGTGTGCGTTGATGGGCTTGGTGACGTTCAGGGAATACAGCAAAAAATTCTCAGCGAGATGCAAACTGGGTAGTGATATTTTGATCTCGTTTACATATTATGCGGGCGGATTTTGGCGAGATCAGTTCAGTTGTTCCTGCGTTAGCGTATAACTTGATGAGTGTGATCCTTCGCTGATGCACAAGAAGTCACTAGACGGTTTCAAAGAAATCACCACGCGTTAGGTTGATCTGGAATTCGACTTACCCTGTGGATAACGCGCATCAAGGTGCGCTTACCAATGACGTAAAGGAACGCTGAGGAGATTCTTTATGCCGAGAGCGAAGGCTAAGAAACGCCCCGCCAAGAAGGCCAAGAAAAAGGCCGTAAAGCGGAAGACCACTAAACGAGCAACAGCTAAACGCAAAGCGGCGCCCAAGCGAAAAGCGGCGGCCAAGAAGAGAAAAGCTCCAGCTAAGAAGAAAAAAGCGCCTGCCAAGCGCAAGAAG
>DEBD01000046.1:0-1664 GCA_002348385.1 Gammaproteobacteria bacterium UBA2965
TCGTGCCTGCCTGCGGCAATCGCTCAGCGTTGCATGCGCTGGATGGAAGAGGCAATCCGCACCGCGGTGGGCGTGGGTAGTTCGCCCACCAGCGTAATCAGATGATTAGCATCGTGGCTTCCGCCCAGCACACGGGTAACCGCCACCGTGGCCCCTTTGCGGGACACTATGCTGGCCGCTCCCGCGCGCGGCATGTCCTCCACAAACACCGAAAACGCCGCCAAGCCATCGGAGTACATCATGGTATCCACGGATTTGAGCTCCGAAGGTGTGCGGCGCACGTCAGCTGCCGCCATACTGAAGCCGGAGGGCACCCAACGCGCGCTCCAGCGCATGGGCGTTTCGGATCGGGACAGGGATTGATCCTGGGCGAGCGTCAGGTGCGACACCAGTGAGCCATCGCGCCCCGTGGGTTCCACCGCGCTGGGCTGCACATCGTCGCCCAGCAGGAGGTGGTTGAACTGAAAGATCTCGAGCCTCGTGCCTTGCGCGTCGATCAGCTCGGAGCGCAACAACAAGCGGGTCTGCTTGTCGAGCCACAGGCGATAGCCAAATCGGTCCTCATCCCGAGGAGACACCGCAATCCGCACTGCTTGACGGCCTGCAACCCGGTCCTCGCCGAAAAACGACAGGCCGTAGTGATCGGAAATTTGATCGTAGCGGCGCACGAAGGCGCGCGCGAAAGGTCCAGCGGGGATACGCCCCTCAAGGGCCAGCAGGTCGTCTCCCGGCATGAGAATGCAGGCCACCTTCTCTCCATGCCGCACGATCTCTCGTGGCGCACCATTGAGATGCACCAGCCGCTCGCGCCGCACACCATCGATCTGCATATGGACCACGCGAAGGCTCGCCAGATCGTCCCCACCGTAATAGCTGAACACGCCATCGTAGTTCAGCTCGCTAAAGGCCTTGTGCATGTCCATCAGCCACGCATAAGGGCCCTGATCTTCGGATGCGTCGCCCTGCTGTGCCGAAACCATTGTGGCCAGGGCCATGCCCACGACCCACAAGGCGGTCCGGCAAGTTGCGCGCGCGATTGCTCTCATGGGTCCTCGAATGTCACCAGCTTGACAAAGGATGTCACGCCAGGCTGGTTCAGCGCTTGCTGCTGCACGTGATGCATCATGTATGCGTTGGCTCGCTGCACGTCGCTAGGTGAAGCCTGATTGCCCATATTCGGCTGACTCAATGTAGGCCCCTCGATGGTCACAGCGGAGGTCAGTTGGGAGGCTGGTTCTTCTTCACCCGCTCCCAGGCCGAAGATGATGGCAAATGCCACCCCCGCAGCCACCGCGACTCCGGTAATTCGACCCATCCACTGCCCACGGGCACCGGCTGATGCCGGTTCCTCCAAAGCGTGCAGGCCCAGGGAATTGCTTTGTTCAGGGGCATCCAACGCCGCCCACACACGATCGCGCAGGGAAGATTCCAGGCTCCCCGGCTCACCGCGCAAGATCTGCCCGGCGGTGTGATACCGATCCCACAAATCCCGCAATTCCGGATCCTTGTGCATCTCATCGAGCACCCTTCTAAGCTCGAACTCATCGGCCTCGTCATCAATGGCTGCAGACAACGACTCTCTGAGCTTTTCTGACATCTATCGCAACCTCTGTCTCATTGCTTATACCTGCTAACTGCTGCCTGTTACCTGTTACCTGTTACCT
>DEBD01000046.1:2000-36234 GCA_002348385.1 Gammaproteobacteria bacterium UBA2965
CCTGTTACCTGTTACCTGTTACCTATCTCTATACGTATCTGTGTAGTGTCTCTAGTCCAGAGCCAATTCAGCTTCCACGGTCTCAATTCCGGCGCCTGAGAAGCAACGGCTCAATGCGCTTGTCTATCGACTCCCTAGCCCGAAATATCCGCGATCGCACCGTTCCCACGGGGCAATCCATGATCTCGGCGATCTGCTCGTAGCTTAGACCATCAAATTCTCGAAGCGTTACCGCGCTACGCAGATCATCTGGCAAGTCCGCAATCGCCCCATCGATCTCAGCAGAGAGCTGATCTCGAGCCAGCACCGATTCCGGGCTTTCGGACTCTCTTAGAGCGTCGTTGCCATCAAAATGTTCCGCATCTTCCACGTCGACGTCCGTTCCCGGGGGTCTTCTGCCCCTGGTCACCAGATGGTTTTTCGCCGTATTGATGGCGATGCGGTACAACCACGTATAAAAAGCGCTGTCCCCCCGAAACCTCGGCAACGCCCGAAACGCCTTTATGAAGGCTTCCTGCGCGACGTCCTCCACGTCCTGTGGGTCACGCAAGTACCTGCTCACCAGGTTGAGGATTTTGTGTTGATAGCGGCTAAACAGCAAATCGAACGCATCGCGATCCCCTTTTTTTACCCGGCGGACTAACTCCTTGTCGGTATCCTTGGCCACGGCGCCTATTATTCGGCCATCACGAGGGCGATTATTCTGCCGGTATGCGGCGGTTTATACTAGCTGACCACCTCCTGCATGAGCGGTCATGAGCCAACGTTTCTCAACAGACATTCTGGTAATCGGTGGCGGCGCGGCGGGGCTCTCCGCCGCACTGCATCTGGCCGAGCACGCGCGTGTCACCGTGCTTTCTAAGGGCGGCATGGAAAGCAGTTCTAGCCACTGGGCCCAAGGCGGCGTGGCAGCGGTGACCGACCCGGAAGATAGCCTGCAATCCCATGTAGAGGACACGCTCACAGCGGGCGCCGGCTTGTGCGACAGAGACGTGGTGGAGTTCACGGTGGCCCAGGCACCAGGCGCCATCGCGCAGCTCACTCAATGGGGCGTGGCCTTCGACCAGGACCACAACGAGTATCACCTCACCCGAGAAGGTGGTCATTCGTACCGCCGCATCCTGCACGTGGCGGACGCCACCGGGCGCGCCATCAACGATCGTCTGACCGAACAGGTATTGGACCATCCCAATATCGAGCTGTTCGATGATCGGGTAGCGATCGACCTCATCAACCTTAGCAAGCTCGGGCGCTACCCCAATCGATGTGCCGGCGCCTATGTACTCAACCGAAGTACCGGACACGTCGAAGTGTTTCAGGCACGCTTCGTGGTGCTGGCCACGGGGGGTGCCAGTAAGGTCTACCTGTACACCACCAATCCCGACAGCTCCACCGGGGATGGAATCGCCATGGCCTGGCGCGCCGGATGCCGCGTGGCCAACATGGAATTCAACCAGTTCCATCCCACCTGCCTGTTTCACCCCCACGCCAAATCGTTTCTCATCAGCGAGGCCGTGCGCGGAGAAGGCGGTGTGCTGTGCCTACCGTCGGGCGAGCGTTTCATGGACCGATTCGACTCCCGGCTGGAACTCGCACCGCGCGACATCGTGGCGCGCGCCATCGACCACGAGATCAAGCGGCTGGGCATCGATTGCGTGTATCTGGACATCACGCACCGCCCACGCAGCTTCATCGAATCGCACTTCCCAACCATCGCCAGTCGCTGCGGCGACCTGGGCATAGACATCGCCTCAGAACCCATTCCGGTGGTGCCCGCCGCACACTACACCTGCGGTGGCGTTCTGGTGGATGCCAACGGCGCCAGCGACGTTCCCGGCCTGTATGCCATCGGAGAAGTCAGCTGCACCGGGCTGCACGGAGCGAATCGTCTGGCGAGCAACTCCCTGCTGGAGTGTCTGGTGTTCGGCAAGGCGACTGCCGCCCACATTTACGCGCGGCTGGGGGAGTCGATGCCGCCCGCGAGCATTCCTCAGTGGGACGAAACTCAGGTCACCGATTCGGACGAGGAAGTCATCATCGCTCACAACTGGGAGGAGCTGCGGCGCTTCATGTGGGACTACGTGGGTATCGTGCGCACCGACAAGCGGCTACAGAGAGCGCAGCGGCGCATCGATCTGCTCAAGCAGGAGACCCACGAGTATTACAGCCACTACCGCGTCAGCAACGATCTCATCGAGCTGCGAAACCTGATTCACGTGGCCGAACTCATCGTGCGGTCGGCACTGGCCCGGCAGGAGAGCCGCGGCCTGCACTACAACCTGGACCACCCGGCACGGTCCACTCGCCACGAAGACACCATCCTGTTCCCGGGCTCCGTGGACCGCCTCGACGTGCTGCAGCCGGCCATCAGCTGATCGATCTGCCCGATGACCCCGCCGCGGCGCGCTTGAGTTCGCGCCGCACGCGCGCGTACTCGTCGGCACGCAACTCGTCAGAAAATATCTCGACCCTCTGCCATCGCCCAAGGCGGCATTGCACCCTGTGCTCACTGAACCGAACGCCACGCAAGGCCTCCACCGCAATGACCACCAGGCGCTTGCCGCCGCGCCATGCCCACCGGTTGGAATGGTAGGCCCACAAACCCAGCAGTGCTGCACCCGCATTGCCCAGCCACATCCAGCCCGCAGCCAACCCAACGCACACGGCAACGCACGCATGCAACCTGCGCCGGCGGCCGTGGCAAAGTTCAAACGCGATGACTGAGCTTGATGCGCTCGACGATGGATTCGAGGCTGGGATCCGCTACCGCCTCGTGACCGCGCAGCCAGTCGTAAAGGTCGAGGTCGTCACATTCCAGCAAGCGCGCGTAGGATTCCAGCTGTTCTGGAGACAACGTGCCCAGATCGGATTCGACGAAGGGGGCGAGCATGAGCTCCAACTCTAATAGACCCCGCTTGCTGCGCCAGCGCAACTGACGTATGCGGGTTTGGGTATCCATACTTCGACCCTATCCGTTTTGACGGTAACATGCAGCCTTCATGCAGAACGATTCACTCATATGACCACGCTGCACCAACAATGGCTTGCCGATTCCGGCGCCGATGCCGGGCAGTCCTCACCCAGCCAGCCCGCCGGCTATTGGCTGGCGGACTTGTGCGCGATGTCGTTCACCGGTCCCGACGTGGTGAATTTTCTGCAGGGGTATCTTACGTGCGACACCACCCAGCTCGATGCCGAGCGCCCGTCGCCTTGGGCATTGTGCAACCTGAAAGGACGCGTAGTGGCCAACGGCTGGTGTCTATTGACGGCCACGGACTGCATCAAGGTGGTCATGCATCGAAGTCTTGCCGATGAGGTGGCAACGTTCTTCAAACCCTACCTCCTATTTGCCAAGAGTGAGCTGCACTCCCACGCGGAGGACACACTGGTGTTCGGCACGGTAGGCGCCGCGCTGCCAGGCGCGCTGCAGATCGCCGAAGACCAGCACATTTATCTCGTGGACGACCTGGCCAGCGCACAAGCGCTCAGCGACCCCGCACTCACCAGCGATGCCTGGTACCTGGAGCTATTACGCGGCGGCATGTGCCTGGTGGAAGCAGCCACCTCGGGCCAGTTCCTGCCGCAGATGCTGGGCCTGGAACGCGTGGGCGCGGTGAGCTTCGACAAGGGCTGCTATCTCGGCCAGGAAGTGGTGGCCCGCGCGCAGCACCGGGGGGCGGTAAAGCGCTTGCCCCAGTTGCTTAGCTGGCAGGGCGGAGATCCCAACGCAGGCGACCCCTTAAACGCGCCTTCGGGACGCAGCTGTGGCACGCTCGTCAACGTGGTCGCAACATCCAGCGCGTCAGGTTTAGCCCTGGCCGTTGTGGCGACGGACGCCGACTTTCCCCTTGAGCACGGAGCAACTCAACTCAACCCGGCGGCGTAAGCCGCCGCGTCGCTAGCCTTCCTTAACCTTCGTTGAGATCCGGCTTGTAGAGCAACTGGATGCTGGAGAAGTCCAGTCCGCCGCTGTCGTGGTTCTGCTGGTGCACGCGATAGAGATTTTTCGCGAGCGAGCCCATGGGTACGGAGCTGCGCGATTGCGCGGCGGTGTCCATGGCCAGATCCAGGTCTTTGGTCATCAGGTCGACAAGAAATCCCCCCGCATAGCCGCGCGAAGCGGGCACGCCCTCCATCACACCGGGATAGGGGTTGTAGACGTTGAGCGACCAGTTGCCCCCCGAGGACTGCTTCATGATTTCGGAGAGTACCGCAGGATCCAACCCGTTGTTGACGCCCAGGGCCAGTGCTTCCGCGGTACCCGCCATGTGAATGGCCAGCAACATGTTGTTGCACACCTTGGCGATCTGTCCAGCGCCGCTGGGGCCGGCGTGAAAGATGTTGGCGCCCATCACGTCGAGCAACTCGTTGGCCCTGGCCAGCGCCGCATCCGATCCACCCACCATAAAGGAGAGCGTCCCGGCCTCGGCGCCCGCAGTCCCTCCGGAAACCGGCGCATCCAACATATCCAGGCCATGCTGCTCGGCCTGCTGCGCCACCGAGCGCGCCGTTTCGGGATCGATGGTACTGCAGTCAATCAGCAGCGTATTGGGGGCAAACGCATCGAATACGTCGTTGTAGAGCCCGGCAACATGCCTGCCTGCGGGCAGCATGCTGATGAATACGTCCACGGAAGCTGCAGTGTCCGCGGCTGACGCCTGACCCGCCGCGCCGGTTACGCTCTCCATCAGCTCGGGCACCAGGTCGAAAACCTTCAGCTCGTGCCCCGCTCCCACCAGGTTGCGTGCCATGTGGCCGCCCATGTTGCCCAGCCCAACAAAACCTATCGTAGCCATGTTCCTACTCCCCCAAATCCGCGAGCGGGTTGCCCGCGCCGTTCCATGGATCGGCGAAATGCGCCGAAACGTATGCCGCCGGCAGCGATTCCAGATCCTGGAACTGCCACTGTGGCGCGTTGTCTTTTTCAATCAAGAGCGCTCGCACGCCTTCTGCGAAGTCCTGGTTTTCGGCACAGTGCGTGCCGATGACCATTTCCATCTGAAAGGTCTCCGCCAGGGTCATACCCTTGGCTCGATTCAACTGCTCAACCACGATCCCCACGGTAGTGGGGCAGCCGCTGTCCATGGCTGCAATTCCGCGGTCGACCCACTCGCTGGCTCCGCTCATCCCTCTGATGGTGGTCACCACCGTCTCCAGACCGCTTTGCGGATTCAGTTCGTCCGAAATGGCAGTGACCTGGGCGTCCGGAAGATTCGCTTCGGGCAGGTCTGAAAGCGCGCCGGCAACCGCGGCCTCCGCCCCGGCCGAATAATCTGCCGCGCACAGGCGCTCCAGGACCACGGCGCGAGACTGGCCGTCGACCTGATGGGTACCCAGTCCCACTTCCAGCGCGTCCGCGCCATTCATGTGGCTTCCGGTTACTCCCAGGAAGGTGGCGTAGTGCGCCGGCATGTTGCGCAACAGCCATGTTTGACCGGCGTCCGGGAACAACCCGATGGTCACTTCAGGCATGGCGATGCGGGACCGTTCGCTAACGATACGGAAGTCGGACCCGGAAAATATGCCCAGACCCCCGCCCATCACCACACCGTGGCCCATGGCCACAGTCGGCTTTGGAAAGGTGTGGATCTGGTAATCCAGCCGATACTCCCGCTCGAAGAACTGAAACGCGTAGTCATCCACCAGCTCGCCCTGCTCATGGTTCTTTACCATGGCATGGTAGAGCGCCTGAATATCGCCTCCCGCGCAGAAAGCACGGTCGCCTGCACCCGTGAACAACACCGCGACCACGTCGTCGCGCATCGCCCAGCCTCTCAGAGCATCCGCGAGCAGGTCGATCATGTCGAGGCTGAGCGAATTGAGCGTAGCTTCCACACTCAACTCTGCGTGCGCCAGGACCTCGCCCGACGCGGTAGCGTGCTCGTAGAACAATACCGGCGCTGCCGGGTCGTTTAGCGGTTCCATCGTCACGCGCCCCTCAGCCGTTGATCCACTCGGGGGAACGCTTCTCGAGAAAAGCCTGTACGCCTTCCTTTTGATCCTGGGTGTCGAACAGATCTACGAACGCCCCTCGCTCCACCTCGTACGCGGCGTTGATGTTGCCACCCCGCGCTTTCTGAATGAGGCCCTTGCAGGCGGCCACAGCGGGCGGGCTCTGCTTACCCACCAGCTCGGCAAGTTCCAGGCCGCGGCCAAGGGCCTGACCAGCGTCCACCACCTCTTCCACCAGGCCAATACGCAGCGCGGTCTCTGCATTGACCCGCTCCCCACACAAGATCATGCGCTTAGCCCAGCCTTCGCCCACCAGCCACGCCAGGTTCTGGGTGCCACCACCGCAGGGCAACAGGCCAACGGTAGCTTCCGGCAGCGCCATCTGCGCCTGCGCTTCGGCAATCCGAATGTCGCAGGCCAGCGCACACTCCAGCCCGCCGCCCATGGCGAAACCGTTGACGGCCGCTATGCTCACGCCTCTAAAATCCGCAAGTGCTTCGAAGGCGGACCCGAAGTTGCCGGCCATGCCAGCGGCAACCCCTTTGTCGCCGTCCGCGAACAACTTGAGGTCCGCGCCCGCGGAAAAGAACTTCTCACCCTGCCCGGTGATCACGATGGCATACACGCTCGACTCGTCATTGCACTGGCGAACGATGTCTACCAATCCGCTCAGATTCTCCTCGTCCCAGGTGTTGGCAGGAGGGCTGTTGATGGTGATCAGCAATGTGTGCCCGCGCTGCTCTACGAGCAGCTTCTCGGTTAGAGATTCGATCATGGGTGAGCTCCTATTTCTCGTTTGACGTTCGCCCGCCGCCGAATGCTATCAAGCCAAGGCGAACCAATCGATGGGATCAGCGCCCTGTTCGGTCAGGTAGGCGTTGGTCCGGGCGAAATGACCACAGCCAAAGAAGCCTCGATGCGCCGACAGTGGCGACGGATGGGGGGCCGACAGCACGCAGTGCCGGCTGCGATCCACCATGGCCCCCTTCTTCTGCGCATAGCTGCCCCACAGCAGGAACACCAATCCGGAACGCTGCGCGTTGAGGATCTCCACCACGCGATCGGTGAATTGCTCCCAACCCTTACCCTGGTGGGACGCGGCCCGGCCCGCCTCCACCGTCAGCACCGCATTGAGCAGCAGCACGCCTTGGGCCGCCCAGGATTCCAGGCACGCACCCTGGAAGCCACGGCGCTCCTCAGCGAACTCCTCGCCGAGTTCCTGAAATATGTTGATCAGCGAAGGTGGGGCTGCCACACCAGGAGGAACACTGAAGCACAAACCATGAGCCTGACCGGTACCGTGGTATGGGTCCTGTCCGATGATCACGACCTTTACATCGGGCAACGGGGTCGCGTCCAGCGCGGCAAATATTCGCGAACCCGGCGGATAGATGCGCTTGCCCGCTTGCTTTTCACGCTGCAGAAACTCGCGCAGCTGCTTCATGTAGGGCTTGCCGAACTCCTCCCCCAGGGCTTCCTTCCAGCTGGCTTCCAGCTTTACGCGATCGTCAGCCATCGGTGGGATTAGGCTTCATCAGCGGAAACAGCAGCACGTCGCGGATGGACGGGGAGTCGGTGAGCAGCATCACCAGCCGGTCGATGCCAATGCCCTCGCCAGCCGTTGGCGGCATGCCATATTCCAGCGCGGTGATGTAATCGGCGTCAAAATGCATGGCTTCCGCATCCCCGCCTAGTTTCCTGCGCGCCTGCTCGCGAAAGCGCTCCGCCTGATCTTCCGGGTCATTGAGCTCAGAAAAACCGTTAGCAATCTCCCGGCCGCCCACAAACAGCTCGAAGCGGTCGGTGAAGTGTGGATCATCGTCGTTGCGACGCGATAGCGGCGACACCTCGGCCGGGTAGTGAGTAATGAACGTGGGCTGCAGCAGTCGTTCCTCCACCCGCGCCTCGAAAACCTCCGTTTGCAGCTTGCCCAGCCCCCAGTCGTCGTGCACCTCCAGGTTCATGCTCTTGAGCACCGACGCAAGCCTCTTGGCATCCCCGAGCTCCTGCTGGGTGAGTTCGGTGTGCTGTGCGATGGATTCCAGCATGGTGAGGCGGGCGGGTTCGGAGGAAAAGTCGATATGCTCGCCCTGGTATTCGATCTGCGAGCTGCCAGTGGTTTCCCTCACCAGGCTCGCCAGCAGCTCCTGGGTCAGATCCATGAGGTCATTGAAGTCCGCGTAAGCCCAGTAGAACTCCAGCATGGTGAACTCCGGGTTGTGCCGGGTGGACAGCCCTTCGTTGCGAAAACTGCGATTGATCTCGAAAACCCGTTCGAAGCCCCCCACCGTTAGTCGCTTGAGGAACAACTCCGGCGCAACCCTCAAATAGAGGTCGAGGTCCAAGGCGTTGTGATGGGTCACGAACGGGCGCGCCGTGGCGCCCCCGGGGATGACATGCATCATGGGCGTTTCCACCTCAAGGAAGTCGCGTTCGGCAAAGAACCGGCGCAACGCCGCTACCACCCTGAATCGCACCTCGAACACGCGTCTGGATTCGTCATTCATGATCAGGTCGAGATAGCGCTGCCGATACCTGATCTCCTTGTCTTCCAGCCCGTGGTACTTCTCAGGAAGCGGGCGCACAGTCTTATTGAGCAACTCGATAGACGACGCCTGAACCGACAGCTCGCCCTTGTTCGTGCGCATGAGCACACCGCGCACACCCACGATGTCGCCGATGTCCCAGAGGTTTTTGAACTGGGCATAGGCATCCTCGCCCACGCCGTCGCGTTGCAGATAGCACTGAATGCGTCCGCTCACATCTTGCAGCGTGATGAAGCTGGCTTTGCCCATCACCCGGCGCAGCATGACACGACCCACCACGGCTGCTGGAATCTGCTCGGTTTCCAACGCCTCTTTGTCTAGCTCCGCGCAGCGTTCGTGCAGCTCGCTGGCCAGCGCATCGCGCCGAAAATGGTTGGCGAAGGCATTGCCCTCGGCACGCCAGCGTGCGAGCTTTTCCCGCCGCGTTTTGATGATGTCGTTTTCGTCCGTCATTGCTGCCTCTTACCAAACGCCAGTCTACAGGCCGGCCTTCAGGCTCGCCTGAATGAATGAGTCGAGGTCGCCATCCAGCACGGCGCCCGGATCGGTATGCTCCACACGAGTACGCAGATCCTTCACACGGGATTGGTCGAGAACATAGGAGCGAATCTGGCTGCCCCAACCGATATCGGCCTTCGAGTCTTCGATCTGCTGCTGTTCCGCTTTGCGAGCGAGCATCTCCAGCTCGTAGAGCTTGGCCCGGAGCTGCTTAAAAGCCCGATCCTTGTTTTGATGCTGAGACCGCTCGCTCTGGCACTGCACCACGGTGTTGGTGGGCAGGTGCGTCAGGCGCACAGCAGAATCCGTCCGGTTCACATGCTGCCCGCCCGCCCCGCTGGCCCGATAAGTGTCCACACGCACGTCTGCGGGGTTGATGTCGATCTCGATATCGTCTTCGATTTCGGGCGCGACGAACACCGACGCAAAAGATGTGTGGCGCCGGTTGCCGGAATCAAACGGCGATTTTCTAACAAGCCTGTGAACACCAATTTCGGTGCGCAGCCAGCCGAAGGCGTTGTCACCCGCCACCTGCACGGTCGCCCCCTTGATGCCGGCCACTTCCCCTGGCGATAGCTCGGTGATCTGCGCATCGAAGCCATGCTTCTCCGCCCAGCGCAGGTACATGCGAAGCAGCATTTCCGCCCAGTCCTGCGCCTCGGTCCCACCGGATCCGGACTGAATCTCCAGATACGCGTTCGAGTCGTCCATGTCGCCCTGGAACATGCGACGGAACTCCAAGTCCTCCAACGCCACCTGCAGGTCGTCAAGCTCGGCATCCACTTCACCAAGCGCTTCAGCATCCGACTCTGCCGCCGCCAGCTCGGCGAGCTCCAAGCAGTCACTGAGATTTCCCCCCAGCTCGGAGAGCACCGATACGATCTGCTCGAGGCTGGCGCGTTCTTTATTGAGGGTCGACGCCGTATCCGGATCGTTCCACGCATCCGGCTCCGCCAGGGTCAATTCGATCTCTTGCAGGCGATCGGCCTTGGCAGCGAAGTCAAAGGTACCCCCTAAGCGCACTGTCGCGCTCTTGCAGATCTTTGATTCGTTCTCGCACCGAGGTTATTTCGGCCATTAGAGATACCGCGGTCCGGGGGACGCCTTGGAAAAGCGCGCCAGTTTATGCCAACGTCGCGAGATGCTCCACCACGAACTGAAGCGTGGATGGATCCCGATAGTCGTTTTCTTCCAGCCGATACGCCACCCGCAGCCGGCATTCGGCAGGAACCGGATCCTGACGAAAGGCAATGGCATCCAACAGCTTGCCTTCCTGTCTGAGCACCAGCTTCAGATGCCGCTCTCCCACCACACGCTGGCTCACCAGGGCGAACTCACCATGAAACAACGGTTCAGGAAAGCCCTGCCCCCAGGGACCGGCCGAGGCAATGCTGCGCGCGGTTTTCAGGTTCATTTCGTGAGTCGCCAACTCACCGTCGGTATACACCTCCGGGGTAAGCGCTTCGGCAGGCAGCATGCGCCGGACCTGGTCGTCAAACGCTCGACGGAAGCGATCATAGTGGATCTGCTTAATGGACAGGCCCGCCGCCATGGCATGCCCACCAAACTTTCTGATCATGCCCGGGTAGCGGGCGGCTACCGCATCCAGCGCGTCGCGCACGTGAACGGCGGATACGGAGCGCGCCGACCCTTTGAGCTCATCAGGCGCGCTATCACCGGCAGGCGCGAATGCAATAACGGGACGATGCACGCGATCCTTGACCCGACTGGCCACGATCCCAACCACCCCCTGATGCCAGCTCTCATCAAACACGCAAATGCCGTAGGCGTCGCCAAACTCCATGTCCAGGGCAGCCAGCATCAGCTCCGCCTCACGCACCATGGTGTTCTCGATTTCGCGCCGCGCCCGGTTGAGCTCGTCGAGCGCCACCGCCAACTGCTTTGCCGACTTCACGTCCGGCGCGAGCAGACAGCGTATACCAATGCTGATGTCGTCCAGGCGGCCGGCGGCATTGAGTCGGGGGCCCAGCGCGAAGCCGAGATCTCCGGCACTGAGATTGCTGCGGGAACGTCCAGCCACGTCGCACAGCGCCTGGATTCCGGGCCGACAGTGGCCGGCGCGAATACGCTGCAGCCCCTGATGCACGAGAATCCGATTGTTGCGATCCAGGGGTACCACGTCGGCAACGGTTCCAAGGGCTACCAGGTCCAGCCAGTCGGCCATGTTGGGCCGCTCTCTGCTATCGAACCATCCCTGCGCCTCCAGCTTGGCACGCAGCCGCCCCAACAGGTAAAAGATCACGCCCACGCCCGCCAACGCTTTGCTGGGAAAATCGCAATCGGGCCGGTTGGGGTTCACGATGGCCAGCGCCTCGGGGAGCTGCTGCCCCGGCAGATGGTGATCGGTCACGATCACGTCGATACCTAGCTGGTTGGCCGCGGCCACACCAGCCACGCTCGATACACCGTTATCTACGGTCACGATCACCGCGGGGTTTCGCGTAGCGGCCAGAGAGACGATCTCTTCAGACAACCCGTAACCGAAGTCGAACCGATTGGGCACCAGGAAGTCCACGTTGTCGGCCCCCATGGCCTGCAGAACGGAAACGCTCAGCGCCACCGACGTGGCGCCGTCCGCATCGAAATCACCCACGATGAGGATGCGCTCGCCTTGCAGGAGGGCGCCCATCAGGCGTTCGGCGGCGGGCTCGATATCTATCATCGCATCAGGCGTGTGCAGCTGCGCCAGCGATCGATCCAGTTCATCGGTACGGCGTACGCCGCGCGCGGCAAATATCCGGTCTAATACGGCCGGTTCGGACGGCGGAAGCAGTTCCTGATTAGGCTGACGGGCGACGAAGTTGAGCGCGGGCGCATCGAGCACGGGTCAGTTCGTCACTGCGAGCTGTTCGACCCGGATCCTCGTGATCTCCCCCACCACCTCGGGCAGCGCCTGCACCTCGGCCAGTGCCCGGTTCATGACCTGCTCTTCCACGGCGTGGGTGAGAATCACAATGGGAACCCACTGACCCTCGTCCAGGGAGGGTCCCGCCTGCTCGCGCTGAATGGCCGCCTCAATGCTGATCTTGCACTCGCTCAAGATAGTTGCCACCCGGGCGAACGCTCCAGGCTGATCCAGTGATGGGATGCGCAGATAGTATTCGGTCTCCACCCGGTCGATGGGCAGCAACGGCGTGGCGGACCCGTCGGGCAACCGGGGCAACCGCGCGCTGGACTTGGAAATGTCCACCAGATCACCCACCACCGCAGAAGCGGTGGGCAGGGCGCCAGCGCCGGCCCCTGCATAGAAGGTATCGCCCGCGGCATTGCTGCGCACCATTACCGCATTGGTGGCGCCACCGATGCTGGACAAAAGGTGGCTCTGCGGAACCAGCGCGGGGTGCACGCGGGCCTCGATGCCCGCGGCGCGCCGCCGCGCCATACCGATGTGCTTGATGACGTAGCCGAGCTGACGCGCATACTCGATGTCCTCAACCGCGATAGCACTGATGCCTTCCACATAGACATCGTCGAACCGGAAACCGGCGCCGAATCCCAGCGCGGTAAGAATGGTCAGCTTGTGGGCGGCGTCCACCCCTTCAACATCAAATGTCGGATCGGCCTCCGCATACCCCAACGCCTGCGCCTCTTCCAGGGCGTCGGAAAACGACTGGCCCTGCTCGGCCATGGCCGTGAGGATGAAATTAGAGGTGCCGTTGATGATACCCACGATCCATTCGTGCGCGTTGCCAGCCAGGGCGTTGGTGAGGCTCGAAATGATGGGAATGCCGCCTGCCACCGCGGCTTCGAACCCCAGGTGGGCCGAATTAGCACTTGCCAGCGACAGCAGTCGCTCGCCATGCAGCGCCACTATGGCCTTGTTGCCGGTCACCACATGAGTGCCATTCGACAACGCCGTTTCAACCAGCTGCAATGCGGTGTCTTCACCGCCGATGAGCTCTACCACGACATCCAGATCGTCGCGCCCTGCCAAGGTGAGTACGTCAGTGGAGAACGTGGCACCACCCAGATCCACCTCGGGCTTTGCGGTACGGCTGGCTACGGCCACCACCTGCAGCTGCCGACCCGCGCGGCGCGCGATGCCTTCGGCATTGTCGCTCAGCACCTGTAACACGCCCTGGGCCACGGTGCCGAGGCCACATAGTCCTACTCTCAAGGGATCCACTGAAGACGGCCTTTGTGTCGATAAATCGACGGCCAGTCTACTGGCGAGCGGTTTAGATGCCTACTATTTCGGCCAGCACTTCGGCCGGTCGATAGCCGGGGAAGATGCGTCCATCCCCAACGATGATGGAGGGCGTACCGGATATGCCTAATTTCAATCCCAGTTCGAACTGCTCGGCCACCGGATTGGGGCAGCTGACCGCCGGCAGTTGCTCGCGCGCCTTCAGCTTGGTGATGGCGGTATGGGGATCATCCGAACACCAGGCGGTGACCAGCTTGCTGTAGCCTTCTGTACCCATGCCGCCGCGCGGCCAGGCCAGATAGCGGACTTCTATTCCCATCCCGTTGAGCTGTGGCACCTCCTGGTGAAACTTCTGGCAGAACCCGCAATCCACATCCGTGAAAACGTTCAGGACCGCCTTGGTTGGACCGCTGGGCGCGAACACCACCATATCGTCTAGGGGAACGGAGTCCATGAGGGCCTTGCGGCGTGGCATGCGGGCAGCGTCGGTGAGGTCGATGATCTCGGAGTCACCCAGCTGAAACAGCTTGCCTTGGATTAGGTAGTTGCCGTCTTCGGTGACGTGGAAAACGCCGCCGGACACTTCCAGCGCGTAGATACCAGGAATGGGGGTGGGCAGCACATTCTCTACCGTAATTTCCGGCCTCAGCGCCTTCAGTCGGGCCACCGCCTTGTCGGCCCCGCTAACGCGTTCCAATGGCAGGGCTTGGGGGCCCGCACCATTGACCGTTTCGCTCGCTGCGCTTGCTTCAGCCAACACCCACGCGAGCGGAGCCGCCAGCGTGACCATCAGGAAAAAGGCAATTTTGTTCCTTAGCTTCACAGCACCCCTCCGCTACTCACTCACCAAAATTTGGACCCCCGGGCGTCCGCATATATCCCGACGGCAACGAATTATACGCACCTGACAGCGACTGTTCGTGATCAACCCCGCGGATGGTGCGTTTCGTGGAGCTCTTTCAAGCGGGCCTGCGCGATATGGGTGTATATCTGCGTGGTGGAAAGGTCCGCATGCCCCAGCATCATCTGCACCGCGCGCAGATCTGCCCCATGATTGAGCAGGTGGGTCGCAAAAGCGTGGCGCAACGTGTGTGGCGAAATGTCGCGATCGATTCCCGCGCGAAGCGCGTAGCGTTTAACGGCATACCAGAAGTTCTGCCGGGTCATGGCCCTGCCGCGCCTACTGGGAAACAGGGCAGCGGTAGCGTCGCTCCCAGGCAGTCTAGGGCGCGCCTCGTCCAGGTAGCGCCGCAGCCATTGCATCGCCTCCTGTCCGATGGGTACAAGACGCTCTTTACCGCCCTTGCCGGTCACCCGCACCACACCCTGGCGCAGATTTACCGCCGCGCTGGTAAGCCCCACCAGCTCCGAGATGCGCAGACCCGAGGCATACAGCAGTTCCAGCATGGCGCGGTCCCGCAAGCCAACGGCATCCTCTACATCCGGCGCCGCCAGCAAGGCGACCACTTCCTTTTCACTCATGGCATCTGGCAGCGGACGGCCCCGTTTAGGGTGCGCCACATGGGCGCTGGGGTCCTCGGTGATGCGCCCTTTGGACAGCG
This sequence comes from Gammaproteobacteria bacterium UBA2965, assembly GCA_002348385.1. Classification (GTDB taxonomy): domain Bacteria; phylum Pseudomonadota; class Gammaproteobacteria; order Pseudomonadales; family Azotimanducaceae; genus UBA2965. Next base: position 16,727 of record DEBD01000046.1, read on the forward strand.
CGTGCCGGTAGAAACCCTTGATCGACGATATCCACCGCGCGCCAGAACTGGTGCGATAGCCGGCCTGATAACGCTGCGCGAGGCAGGCCAGCAGATCTTTCTCGGTGGCATCGAGCAAGTCACGCTCCAGCCAGCGCTCCAGGTATTCCAGATCGCGCCGGTAGGCGGCCAGCGTGTTGCGGCTCAGCCCACGCTCCAGCCACACCTCGTCCAGATAACGATCAACAGAGCCTGACATGGCACGACGATGACGCACTCGGGCGTAAAGTGTCCCACTGATGCCCCACCATGTCACACACATAACGGTTGGACGGAGTGCGGGAAACCCTCATAAATATTTGTTTTTTATAGGATTATGTCGAAATTCTTTAGGTTGACACGGGAACAGTCCCGAGCATCTCGACAACGCCTTGCGCGACATCAACCAACGGTCCACCTGGGTTGCGCATTGCGGGCGTCGCCTGTTACCGGACGTCTCTGCCCGGTTTCGGGAGCATGTCCACCTGCCAGCAAGCGAGCCGAGCGCCTGGGCTATACCTTTTCTTTGATACGCGCGGCGCGTCCGGAGCGTTCACGCAGGTAGTAGAGCTTGGCTTGGCGCACATCGCCGCGACGCTTGACCTTCACACCAGCAATCATGGGACTGTGGGTCTGAAAGCTGCGCTCCACCCCCACGCCGTGAGAAATCTTGCGCACGGTGAACGAAGAGTTCAGGCCACGGTTACGCTTGCCGATCACCACGCCCTCGAAGGCCTGCAGCCGCTCGCGGTTGCCCTCGCGAACCTTTACCTGAACCACAACCGTATCGCCGGGTCCGAAGCTTGGCACGTCGCTCTTCAGCTGGTCGTTTTCCAGCGCTTCAATGATCTTGTTTCTTCGCACCTTCGGTCTCCTCAACGGCGGCAAAAGCTTCGCCCAACTCTTGTTTCAATACTTCCGTCAGCACTTCGTTCAGTAGCAGCCGATCGCGGTCGTCCAGTGGCCGCTCGGCCAGCATATCCGGTCGTTTGCGCCAGGTGTGCAACAGTGCCTGCTGACGCCTCCAGCGCGCTACTGCCCGGTGGTCACCACTCAGCAGTAGTTCCGGCACCGGCAGCCCCCTGACATTCTCGGGGCGCGTATATTGAGGGTAATCAAGCAATCCATCAAGGTGTGATTCTTCTTCAGCCGAGGCCGCATTTCCTAGAACGCCCGGCAGCAGCCGAACCATAGCGTCCATGAGCACCAGGGCGGGCAATTCCCCGCCACTGAGCACGTAATCCCCGATAGAAAGTTCTTCGTCCACGGCCAGCTCGACGAACCGCTGATCGACGCCCTCATACCGGCCAGCCACCAGCACCAGTGACTGCTCCCGGGACAGCTCGCTTACCCGCTGCTGGTCCACGGGCGCGCCTTGGGGCGTCAGATAGATCACCCGCGGCGCCACCGGCGCGCATTCCCGCGCAGCTTCCACGGCCTGCAACAGCGGCTCAACCATCATCAGCATGCCTGGACCCCCGCCATAGGGACTATCGTCCACGCTCTGGTGCTTGTCGGTGGTGTAGGACCTAGGGTTGAACAAGCGCAGGTCGACAATGCCATTGCGCACCGCGCGGCCCACCACACCGCTGTCAGCCGCCTGGGCTACCAGCTCCGGAAACAGGCTAACAATGCCCAACCACATGCCATGCCCCCTATTCGGGTTCTTCCCAATCCACATTCAACCGGCCATTGGCCAGGTCTACTCCGACCACATGGCGTTCTACAAAGGGAATCAGGCACTCCCCATGCTCGCCTTCAACCACGACCACGGGGTGAGCGCCTGTGTCCATCAGATAGCTGATCCAGCCGAGCCGCCTGCCCCGCTGATCGACCACTTCCAGGCCCTCCAAGTCGCGCCAGTAGTATTCCTCCTCCTCCGGGTCCGGCAGCACGGCCCGTCGCACCCCCAACTGAGTGCCGGTGAGCGCCGCCGCTCCATTGCGATCGTCTACACCGGGGAACAGGGCCACCAGGCCGGAGCCATGCGCCCGGACGGACTGCGGATGAGCTTCCCGCCATCTGGCTTCGTTCTGCAGCAGCCAGGGACCATAGTCAGCCAGGTTGCCAGGCGGTTCGGTAAAGGAATTGACGCGGACCCAGCCCTTAACTCCGTAAGGACCGCCGATGGAACCCACAATGACGATTTCGTCGCCGTCCATCTCCCCTCCAGGGGAAAACGCATCAGCGCGGGAAGGCTTACTCTGCTGCTGCGGCTTCGGCAGGCTGGACGTCGGCGTTGGCACGCGCGCGCTTGATCAACTTGGTCACCATTTCGGAGGGTTGTGCACCCACGCCGAGCCAGTGATCCACCCGCTCGAGGTCGATGCGCAGTTCTTCTTCCGCGCCCCTGGCCACCGGATTGTAGAAGCCGACACGCTCCACAAAGCGACCATCACGCTTGGCTGCCCGATCGGCAACCGTGATGTGATAGAAAGGGTTCTTCTTGGACCCGTGCCGCGCCAGGCGAATGGTGACCATGAATTGCGTTATCCCGTAGGCGAAAGGCGCGCCATTTTATAGCAACCGCGCCTTGAATCAAGCGGGCCGCCAACGCGCCGCAGCCCTGGTCTAGCGCCTGCCCCGGGGCCGGGGGGCCTGCCCGCCCTGCATAGCCTGCATGCCGCGCATCATCTTCTCCATCCCCCCTTTGCGGGTGACCTTCTTCATCATTTTCTGCATCTGCTTGTGCTGCTTTAGAAGACGATTGACGTCCGGAACCTGGGTGCCACTGCCCCTGGCGATGCGCTGCTTGCGAGAGCCGTTGATCACGTCGGGAAAACGGCGTTCGTGCGGCGTCATGGAATCGATGATCACGCCCATTTTCACGAACAACCCGTCATCCAGTTGCGCCTGAGCGTTCGCGGGCAGCTGGCCCATGCCCGGGAGCTTGTCCACCATACTTCCGACCCCGCCCATGTTCGCCATCTGCTTGAGCTGCTCGCGGAAGTCCTCCAGGTCAAACTTCTTACCTCGCTGGATCTTACGTGCCAGCTTCTGGGCCTGGCGTTTGTCGACCTTGCGTTCCGCCTCTTCGATAAGCGTGAGCACATCGCCCATACCCAGGATGCGCGAGGCCAGGCGGTCGGGATGAAATGGCTCGAGAGCGTCTACCTTTTCACCCATGCCGATGAACTTGATGGGCTTGCCGGTGATGGCACGTACCGACAACGCTGCGCCGCCACGCGCATCGCCGTCCGCCTTGGCCAGAACGACCCCGGTCAGAGTGAGCGCGTCGTTGAACGCCTTAGCCGTATTCGCCGCGTCCTGACCGGTCATGGCATCGACCACGAACAGGGTTTCCACAGGCATCAGCTGCTGCTGCAGGGCCTGAATCTCGGCCATCATCTCCTGGTCGATGGCTTGCCGACCAGCGGTGTCCACCAACAGCACGTCTGCAAATTGCGTCTTCGCCTCTTCTACGGCGCGCCGGGCGATGGCAGCCGGCTCCTCCTGGGCCGTGGACGGGATGAAATAGGCGTCCACCTCACCCGCCAGTGTCTCGAGTTGCTCGATGGCGGCCGGCCGGTAGACGTCGGCACTCACCACCGCCACCTTCTTCTTTTCCCGTTCCTTCAGGAACAAGGCGAGCTTTGCCACCGTGGTCGTTTTGCCCGCACCCTGCAATCCGGCCATGAGCACCACCGCGGGGGGCGTGGTAGCCAGATTGAGGGCGTCGTTGGCATCGCCCATCACGTGCACCAGTTCCTCGTGCACGATCTTCACGAACGCCTGACCTGGATTCAGCTCCGCCCCGACGGCCTGGCCCAGCGCTCGCATCTTCACTCGATCGATGAACTCGCGAACCACGTTCAGAGCGACGTCGGCTTCCAGCAGCGCCACCCGAACATCCCGCAGCGCCCCCCCTACGTTGTCTTCGGTCAGGCGGGCCTTCCCGGACATACCCTTGAGCGTTTGGGTTAGGCGATCAGACAAACTATCGAACATATAGGCGTGACACTCGCTGGCTGAAGCGCGCGAATTATAGCCCTTCACGCCCAAACAGGGTTATGCGAAACTCCAACGAACGGGCACTTGATGAATAATCGTTAATGATTGCCACCACATTGGAGCTCACCGCAGGGCTGGCCGCGGGAGTCTGCTACCTGCTCGCCGCCATCACCCTCGCCCGTCGCGTCAACCAGGCCAAACCCATCACCAACCAGGCGGCCATGGGGTTCGCCCTGCCGGGGGTGGTTCTGCATGGGCTGGTGGCTTACCTGGCCATAGACACACCAGAGGGTATCGATCTAGGCATCCAGTCATCTGCGGTGCTGGTGACCTGGGTCATGGCCGCGTTCGTGCTGACGGCGTCCACGCGCATTCCGGTAGCCAGCCTGCTCATACTGGTACTTCCTATTGCGCTGGTGGCCCTGCTGACACATTTAACCGGCGATTCCTCGGTAGAGGCGCGCACGCAGTTGTCACCCCAACTCGCCCTGCATGTGCTGAGCTCCATCGTTGCCTACAGCATTCTGTTCATGGCGGCCTGCCAGTCGTTGGTGCTGGCGTTACAGGAACGCAACCTGCGCGGCCGCCAGGGCATCGCGCTGATTCGCCTGCTGCCGCCCCTGGAGACCATGGAGACGCTACTGTTCTCCATGTTGTGGGCCGGCATTGGGCTGTTGAGCATCTCCATCATCAGCGGCTTTGTCTACCTGGATGACATGTTCGCGCAGCATGTGGTACACCACACGGTGCTCTCCAGCGCCGCATGGATAATGTACGCGGTGCTGCTGGCAGGCCATTACTACGCCGGATGGCGTGGACCCAGGGCCGTGCGCTGGACGCTGTTTGCGTTCGCTCTCCTGGTGCTCGGCTATTTCGGTAGCAAATTCGTCCTGGAGATCATTCTGCAAGGGCAATGACACCCACTGAATTCCCCGCCGCCGCGTTATTCGCCATGATCCTGATTCTCACCGGGCTGTCGGCGTTCTTTTCCGGATCCGAAACGGCAATGATGGCGCTGAACCGCTATCGCCTGCGGCACCTCGTAAAACAGCGCCACCGCGGCGCCCGCGAGGCGAACCGATTGCTGAGGCGACCCGATCGTCTGCTCGGCGTCATCCTGATCGGGAACAACCTGGTTAATTTCACTGCGGCGAGCCTGGCCACCGTGATCGGGCTGCAACTGTTCGGCACTGCGGGCGTTGTCCTTGCGCCCATCGTGCTGACCATCTTCTTTCTCATCTTTGCCGAGGTGGCGCCCAAAACCATCGCCGCAAGGACTCCGGAGCGGCTGGCGTTTCCGGCATCGCACGTATTGCAGCCGCTGTTGAAGCTGCTCTATCCGGGCGTGGTATTCATCAACGCCATCGCAAACTTCATCGTGCGGCCGCTGCTGCCACCCGAAGCCGAGGACGAGCATGACGACAACCTGAGCGTGGAGGAGCTACGCACGGTAGTGAACGAGGGTGTTGGCATCGAGGGACAGGGGCAGAACATGCTGCTGGGCGTACTCGATCTGGAGAACGTCACCGTCAACGACATCATGGTGCCCCGGGGCGAAATAGTGGGCATCGACGTTGACGACGACATGCCCGACATCCTGCAGATTCTGGCCAACAGCCAGCACACCCGATTGCCTGTCTACAAAGACAACATCAACAACATTCTGGGCATGCTGCACCTGCGTCGGGTCGCACGTTACCTGCCGAAAAAAGAACGGGAAGAAGATCTGACCAAGGCGGATCTCATGGCGCTGACCAGCGAGCCCTACTACGTACCCGAAGGCACGCCGCTGCAAGTTCAGCTGATCAACTTTCAGAAAGAGAAGCGCCGCATTGCCTTGGTAGTGGACGAGTACGGCGACGTGGAAGGCATCGTTACGCTGGAAGACATCCTGGAAGAAATCGTCGGCGAGTTCACCACGGACTTCGCCTCAAAGATGCCGGAAATCCACCCGCAAGAGGACGGCTCGTATTTCATCGACGGTATGGCCCTGCTGCGCGACATCAATCGGACGCTGACCTGGGATCTCCCCACCCACGGGCCCAAGACCCTGAACGGGCTGGTGCTAGAGCACCTGGAGACCATTCCCGAGAGCAACCTGTGCCTGAAGATCGACGACTATCTCGTGGAGACGGTGCACATCAAAGACAACGTCATAAAGAACATCAAGGTCACCCACCAGCCGGATCCGGAAGTCAGCCCGACCAGCGACGATTGAGCGCGGAGACAATGGCGTTGAGCGAAGCGGTGATGGTATTTCTGCTCACACCCACGCCGATACAGCGACCATCGCCGTCGTCGATTGCGACAATACTGATCGCTTGAGCGTCCTTACCAGTGGACATGGCGTGCTCATGGTAGTCCACGATATTCAGGGGCTCGTTGAGCGTCTCTACCATCCCGTTAACAAAGGCCTCGATGGGGCCGCTGCCCTCACCTTCGATGGTCACCTTGCTCTGCGCCACCTCCACATGGGCAACGCACCGCTGATCGTCGCTTCGGCCCATCAGCAGATCATAGTCAAGGAGCCGATAGGGCCCCTCGTCACACACGTACTCGTCCAGCAACGCCTGCAGGATCTCTTCGACTTTTATCTCACGGTCGAGGCGTTCGGTAAGACGCTGCACTAGCGAGCTGAATTCCACCAACATCTCTTTGGGCAATGAGATGCCGTAGTACTCTTCGAGCAGAAAACCAACACCACCCTTACCCGACTGGCTGTTGACGCGCACGGTCTCCTTGTACGAAGCGCCTACGTCCGCAGGGTCGATCGGCAGGTAGGGCACCTCCCAATGCTCGCGGTCCACCTTGGCCATGCCTTTTCTGATGGCATCCTGATGTGATCCGGAAAAGGCCGTGAACACCAGGTCGCCCGCATACGGGTGGCGTTCGTGTATTGGCAGCTTGTTGATGGCCTCCACGGTTTCGCGGATCTGCGGCATGTTGCGGAAATCCAGCTCGGGGTCCACGCCCTGACTGAACAGGTTCATTGCCACGGTGACGATGTCGCAGTTGCCGGTGCGCTCGCCGTTCCCGAACAGCGTACCCTCGACGCGCTCGGCACCTGCCATCACCGCAAGCTCAGTGGCTGCGATGCCGGTACCCCGGTCGTTGTGCGTGTGCAAGCTGATCACCGCGGCCTCGCGGCGGGGAAAGTTACGGCAAAAATACTCGATCTGATCGGCGTAGATGTTGGGAGTCGCCATTTCCACGGTGGACGGCAGATTGATAATCATGGGCGCCCGTGCTGTCGCGCCCCACTCGTCTGCAACCGCGGTGCAGATCTCAACCGCGAAATCGAGTTCGGTGCCGGTAAACGACTCGGGCGAGTACTCGAAGGTCACATTGGCATCGAGACTTGCCAAGCCTTCCTTAACCACCCGGGTGCCCACCACAGCGAGATCTATGATCCCCTGACGATCCATCTGGAACACCACTCGGCGCTGCAGCTCCGAGGTGGAGTTGTAAAGGTGGAAAATCACATCGGCGGCACCATCCAGCGCCTCCACCGTTCGTTCGATCAACTCCGGTCTGGCCTGGCACAGCACCTGCACCGCCACCCCTTCGGGAATCCGGCCCTCATCGATGATGCGACGAATGAAATCAAAATCGGGCTGGGATGCGGCCGGGAAACCCACCTCGATCTCGGCAAACCCCACTTCCAGCAGCAGTTCGAACATGCGCAGCTTTTCGTCCACGTTCATGGGGTCTATCAACGCCTGATTGCCATCGCGCAAATCCACGCTGCACCAGCGCGGCGCGCGTTCGATGGTTCGGCTCGGCCACTGCCGGTCCTGCAACATTACCGGCTCAAAACGCTTGTATTTTTGGAACGGCATGGCATTCGGTGACCTGCCAGCCGCTGGATGATTGATCTTTTCGCTCATGGTTGCTTGCCTTCGATCTGGACGTGCCAAAGGCCGCCATATCGGATGATATATCGACTGTGTCTTGGGGGATGAGCGGGCGCGAAGCCCAATTTTTGTATAGATATGCCAGCTACGCTGGCAGTCGTAGCAGCGCCAGGAGGACTCGAAGCGAGTTGGATGGAGTAATTGGCATCATGACGCGCGGACTATAGCTACGAAATGCTCCCTTGCCAAGCAGCCCCACGTCGCGGCGATCATTCACGCGACTTTCACGATCTCTCTGCCAGGATTACCCTAAACAGCGGGTGGAAACAAAGCACCAGATGATGGGCACAAGCAGCATATTGCTAGTTGAAGACAATCAGGATCTCGCGGAAACCGTGGGGGACTTTCTTGAATCCCAGGGCTTCGTAGTGGATTACGCTGGAGATGGTCGCACGGCCTTGCACCTCGCCAGCTCCGAGACCTTCGATGCCATTGTGCTGGACATCATGCTACCGGGCCTCAGCGGACTGGAAGTGTGCCAACGGCTACGCGCCGAAGCACATCTTGCCACGCCCATAATCATGCTCACGGCGCGTGACCAGTTGGACGACAAACTCAAGGGTTTCGACGTGGGCGCAGACGACTACCTGGTGAAACCGTTCGACCTACCCGAACTGGCAGCCCGGGTAGGCGCACTGATCCGACGCAAACGCGGTGTCACGAACGTATACGAGCTCGGCGGGTTGCGCTTGAACGCCGACACCATGGAGGTATGGCGGGGTGACACTGAAATCAAACTGTCCAAGACGCTGTTCGACATCCTGCAGATCCTGATGCGGGAGTCTCCCGCCATTGTGCCCAGAGCCACCATCGAGCGCGAATGCTGGGGCGACGACCTGCCAGACAGCGACACCTTGCGCAGCCACCTCTACAACCTGCGTCGTGCGGTTGATCGACCCTTCGACGAAGCCCTGATCGAGACGCTGCCTGGGCGCGGGTATCGCATTCGCACCTGAACGCCGTGCACCCAACGACGCTGGTCTGGTTTCGCGACGATCTTCGCATCGCCGACAATCCGGCGCTGTACCACGCCAGCCAGCAGGGCCGGGTGATCGGCGTCTACCTGGTCTCGGAAAACCAGTGGGAGGTACACCATGTAGGCTCACGGCGGCGCTCCTTCGTGCGGGAGAGCCTGTGCGCACTGGGCGAACGTCTCGCCGCGCTCAACATTCCCCTGCTGAGCATCCCCACGCCCATCTTCGATGACGCACCCACAACGCTGCTGAGGGTCGCGGGGCAGCTGGGTGCCCGGCGGCTCGCTTTCAACGAGCAGTTCCCCCTGAACGAACGGCGGCGTGACGCCGCGGTCAAGCAAGCTCTGGAACCAAAGGGAATCGCGGTGGAAGTACATCAGACGGGCACCATTGCGCCCGTGGGCCAGATACTCACGAACGACGGCAACCCCTACAGCGTGTACTCCGCGTTCAAGCGCCGCTGGCTGGATCGAGCCCATAGCGCCTGGTGGACGCCCGTGCCATTGCCCGACAAGCAGGCGGTCGTGGAGCTCCCTCAGTCGCTGCGCCCCAATGCGGTTCACGATCCAGGCGCGAGAATTTCCGGCGAGGTGCAGGCCCAGAGACTTCTCGATGATTTCGTGAAGCGCCGGGCGGCGCAATACGACACTCAGCGCGACATGCCCTCGGCTGACGGTACCAGCCGCCTTTCCGAACACTTGTCTTGCGGCACCCTGTCCGCGCGCCAGTGCCTGGCCGCCGTGCTGCAGAACGATGACAAACCCGTGCGATTAATGGACGGCCGTAGCCCCGGCGCAGACAGCTGGGTGGGAGAGCTGGTGTGGCGCGATTTCTACCGTCACATCGTCGCGCTGATTCCCCGCATCAGCCGCGGGTGCGCCTTCAGACAGGACACCGACAGTCTCGCATGGCGGAACAACGAGGCCGAATTGGCGGCATGGCAGGCGGGGCGCACCGGGTATCCGTTAGTGGATGCGGGCATGCGCCAACTGGAGCGCACCGGTTGGATGCACAATCGATTGCGCATGGTGACGGCCATGTTTCTCACCAAACATCTACTGATGGATTGGCGCCTGGGCGAACAACACTTCATGTCACAGTTGGTAGACGGTGACTTCGCCGCCAACAATGGCGGGTGGCAATGGAGCGCATCCACGGGTACCGATGCGGCGCCCTACTTCCGCATATTCAATCCCATCACCCAGGCGACCCGGTTCGACCCGCAGGCAACGTTCATCAAGCGCTTCGTGCCGGAGCTGGAGGGATTGTCTGCCAAGCAGATCCACGCCAACCCCTCCCGCTACGCCCACGACTACCCCGCACCCATGGTGGACCACCGCATGGCCCGGCAGCGGGCCCTAGACGCCTTCAAACGGCTACGCGGGTGACTTTCACACGCTCTTCACTGCCAGGCCTCTAAAGTTCGACCCCGACGCACCGTAAGGATTACCACATGAGCACGCCCGCACTCGCACTTCCAGACATCGCCCAGCGGCGCCACGCGCAACCCCAGGGGGAACTGGATTGGGTGGGCATGAGCGAGATCCATCAGCCGATTCTGGTACGAAACGGTAACGTGACTGAACGGGCACACGCCAAAGTGCAGATCTATGTGGACTTGGCGGATCCTCTGGCAAAAGGCATCCACATGTCGCGGCTGTACCTACTGCTCGACGAGCACACCGGCAGCCATCCGCTTTCCGCCAGCAGCCTCCAGTCGCTGCTGCAAGCCATGCACCGTTCGCACCTGGACATCAGCGAGCGCGCCTACGTTCAGTTCAAGTTCGACTACCAACTGCGTCAAAACGCATTGCTTTCGGAGAACGCTGGATGGAACGCGTATCCGGTCACCATCACCGGCACTCTGGAAGACGGAGAGTACAACCTGGAACTGGGCGTGAACGTGACTTACTCCAGCACCTGCCCGTGCTCGGCAGCTCTGGCGCGCGCATTGATCCAGGATGCGTTTGCAGACCGTTTCAGTCGCGACGCACCGCTAAATCACACTGAGATCTTGGAATGGCTGGGTACCGAACAAGGTATCGTGGCCACACCGCACAGCCAGCGCAGCGTCGCAATGGTCAAGACGCGACTGACACAAGACGCCGGCGACCTACCCATCACACACCTGATAGAAGCACTGGAAGGTGCCCTGGGCACGCCGGTTCAAACCGCAGTAAAGCGCGAAGACGAACAGGAGTTCGCGTTACGCAACGGCCAGAACTTAATGTTCTGCGAGGATGCCGCGCGCAAGCTGAGAAGCGCGCTGGACGCGCAACAGTGGGTATCGGATTACTGGCTGCGCGTGGAACACCACGAGAGTCTGCACGCCCACAATGCGGTCAGCGTACTCGCCAAAGGGATCGCAGGGGGCTACCGGCCAACCCCCTGATCGGGCTCGAAACTCACTTCCACCATGGTCCCTTCGCCGGGGCTGCTGTGCACGGATATGCCCCAGCCCCAGCGGTGGATCAGGCGCTTCGCAATGGACAGCCCCAGGCCATGCCCGGCCGCAGCGCCGCGACTTTCGTCTGCCCGATAAAATGGTTCAAAGGCGTTCTCGAGCTGATCGCCCGACATACCCACACCCGAGTCCTGCACGCGTACGGAGGTACCGGAAACCACCACATCCACACGCCCCCCCGACGTGTAGTTGATTGCATTGCGAATGAGATTGCCCACCACGATCTCCACCACCTTCTCTGGCACCTTGAGCTTCAGTTCGGAGCTCTCGTGCAGCGCCAGGGTATTTCCCGCTTTCTCAGCGGTGGGCTGCAGCAAGTCGAGTTGGCCAGCGATCACGTCATTGACACGCACGGCGCGCTCGGGAGGCGCGATCTCTTCTTCGCGCGCGAGCATGAGAAGGGTCTCCAGCAGAGACTCCATATCCTCCACCGTGCGGCGCATGCGGCGAATGGCGCGTAGCTCGTAGGCCGGCCTCTCCTGCTCCTGTTCGAGCAAATCCAGGCTCCCCTTGAACACCGCTACCGGCGTGCGCAGCTCGTGCCCCGCATCCCGAGTGAACACCCGCTCTCGCTCGATGAACGCGTTGAGCCGGGCGGTAAACTGCTCCATGGCTTCGATCATACTCATGACCTCCGCATCCGCGTTAAGCTTCAGCGTGCCAAGATCAAGCGCTATGTCCCGCTCGCCTTCGAAATCGAAGGCCTCCAGATAGTTGCCCAATCGCACCACGGGTGAAATGGCACGCTGGGAGAGACGGTAGGTGACGAACGACATGCCGTAGATGAGCAGGAGCACCAGCGACAGCGGCACGATGCCAAAAAAGAAGGCCAGATCGGAGACCTGCTCGTACTGAAACACCATAAACAGGCGGTCGCCGTTTCGTTCCGATACGTGCAGCAGCGCCTGTTGGTCACCCGCATCCAGCTGAGTGAACCCAATGGGTTCCAAGTCTCGGTATACAGCCGGAACGCCGGAAAGATCCCCATTCGCGGCCATAAAACCCTGGAGGTTGTAGACATCGGGAATCGGGTGGCCGGCGTCGTTCTCGTACTGCTCCCAGAAATACTTAGCCTCGTCGTTGAGCGCCTGGCGCATAACCACGCCGAAGATGATGTTGTATGCAGCGACTATTCCACCCAGCGTGATCACGCTGATGATGGTTACTTGTATGGCGAACGCACGACCCAGCTTCGCCCGAATGCCCTTTCGTTTCACCAAGGCAGCTTTACTATTCTCTTTTGCCAAACCGATAGTGACACACAAGCCACTCCTGGCCGCGACGAAACCCAAACAATTCCTCGCAGGCCATGAAGAACATGCGCCACCGCTGCACCCAGACCGGACCTTGCTCAGCACCGTGCACAGCTGAGAACACGTCGGCCACAGCCTGGGCGTTGCGATCCATGTTTTCCAGCCACGCACGCGCCGTCCGGGAGTAGTGAACCCCCGACATTTGCCAGCGGGACTCTACGCGCAGGTCGTCCTGAAAGTGCAGCAGCGTATCCGCCGCAGGCATCAGGCCACTGGTAAAGAAATAGCGTCCCATCCAGTTGCCGTCGCCGTCGGATTCAAACGGATACAAGAGGTTCCTGTGGCAGAAGATGTGTACGAAAAGCTTGCCATCCGGATTCAGCCAGCGTTCGATGCGATTCATGAGTAAGGCATAGTTTCGCATGTGCTCGAACATCTCGATGGACACCACTCTATCGAAGCCGCCAGCCAAGTCGAGGGTGTTGACGTCACCGGTAACCACCTGCACGTTGGTCAGCCCGCGTAAATCCGCCTGCCGGAGGATGTGCTCACGCTGCCCGGCCGAATTGCTCACCGCGGTGATTTTGGCATTGGGGTAATGCTCAGCCGCCCAGAGAGTAAACGAGCCCCATCCGCAGCCAAGATCCAATATGGCTTGACCATCGGCCAGATTGGCACGCTCCGCGTAAAGCTCAAGCATCGCTTCCTCTGCCTGGTCGAGACTGCGTGCGCCCATCCCCCAGAAAGCGGAGCTATATTTCAGGCGGGCGCCCAGCGCGAGCTCGAAGAACTCGGCAGGCACCTCGTAGTGCTGCTCGTTGGCCAGGTCAGTATCCAGGGCGATACGGCTGGATCTGAGTTCCTCCAGCAATGCGCTGTAACGGGCACCCTGATGCTGCACGTCGTTTCTCGATTCTTCGCGCAAGCGCTGGCCACACAACCAGCGTATGCCCAAACGCACCAGCGTGTCCGGCAGCCGGCCGCGTTCTGCCAGGTCGATCATCAACGTCACTGCTGTCTCCTCATGTCTTCAACTCGACAGGCACGGGGCTCAGCACTTCCAAGCGCGCGAAACCCCAGCAGAACACAACAAACCAAGCGGCCGCCACCACCGCCAGGAGAGCAGGTTGCGGAACCGATACCGCGCCAAAGGATTCGCCCACTAGATAGCACCAGGGCGCGGAACACGCCGCCAGAACGCCACCAAGGACCGGCCGCGACTTGAACGACGCAAGACTGTGATTCACGCTCAAGCCCACGCCGATCCACAACATAACTATCCACGCGGGGGCAATCAGAGCACCCGGATAGTCAAGAATGCCCAGGTATATCCAAGCCGTATCAAGCGCAAAACCGCACAAAGCCGCCGTGCCGGCGACGAGCAGGTCGCCCTTCAGCACGCCGGCCCGCACCGAGAACCCTAGCATCAGGCACAATCCGGCAAGTCCCCACAGAACGCCGCCCACTACGCAAGCGAACCAGGTGAGCTGGAACAACCCGATATTCAGCAGCGCGGCGTACTTCACGGGCCCTTATCCGTCGAGCCGGCCCCCATCGCGGCGCGCCAGGGCCGCCCGCGGTAGCCGGGCTTGGCAAACACGACCTGAACGTCGCTAATGGCGCGCTCCCGGAACCCGCCCTCGCAATAGGCTAGATAGAAGCGCCAGGTTCGAAGTAGCGTATCGTCCAATCCCAGCTCGATGATCCGGTCCTGATTTGCTTCGAGTCGCTCGCTCCAAGCGGCCAGGGTCCACGCATAATCCAACCCGATGTCTTCCAGATTCACCAACACCGCATCGGTATGCTTGGCGGCGGCGGAAACCAGTACCGACACGCAGGGAATGAAGCTGCCCGGAAAGATGTGCTTCTTGATGAAATCCACCGAATTGAGTGCCCGCCGATAGCGCCGGTCCTCGATGGTGATCGCCTGCAGCACGATCAGGCCGTCATCGCGCACGAGATCATTCAAGGTAGAAAAATAGACAGGCAGGTACTCGTGGCCAACCGCCTCCACCATCTCCACGGACACCACCTTGTCGAAGCGTCCTTCAAGATTCCGGTAGTCTTCAAGCAGCACCTCTACCCTGTCCTGCAACCCGGCTTCGATCACGCGCTGCGTGGCGAACCTATGCTGGGCCGGCGAGATTGTCGTCGTGGTAACGCGACACCCGAAGTTGCGCGCGGCATGAACCGCCAGACCGCCCCAACCGGTACCGATCTCCAACAGGTGATCTTCCGGCCCCAGTTCCAGCTTCTGGCAAAGACGATCAAGCTTAGCCGTGCTCGCCGCTTCAAGCGCCTGCCCTTCGCTCTCAAAAACGGCAGACGAGTACATCATCTTGCTGTCGAGAAAACTGGCAAAGAACTCGTTGCTCAGATCGTAGTGGGCCATGATGTTACGCTTGCTGCCGCTCACCGAATTGCGCCGCCAGAGGTGACCGAGCCAGTCTCTGAGCTGGCTGGAGCCCGTGCGCGCTCCATCCAGACCCCCAAGCGCACCCGCGTTCAAAGAAAATATGCGCACCAGCGCCACTAGGTCATCGCAATCCCACATCCCGGCCACGTAGGCCTCTCCAGCGCCCACACTGCCTCCAAGAGCCACTTTTCTGAAGAAAGTCGGGTCGTTAACAACCAACCGGGCCACTGGCGATCCGCTGCCAAAGTTCAGCGTCTCTTCACCGTGGGTGAGCGCTACGCAACCACGTTCGAGCTTCTGCAGCTGCCGCAGCACGAGACGCTTCCAGATATCGAATCCGGCGCGAGTTGTTTTCGTTCCCGCGTCGGTGTGCAGCTCCATGTTGGCGGTCATGTTGTAGTGACCTCCTCTGTCGTTTGGGGGTGCGGGTAAAAGCGAGCTCGCTTCATCCACAGGCGCGCTGCCTGCCAGTAGATCCTGGCGAGGGTGCGAACATTCTGCATCGGGTAGCGCAGCAAAAAGCGCCGCAGGTTCCGCTGGGTTAGCGGTTCGGCATCCAGATACATACCGGCAAAGAAACACTCAAGCCCTTCCCGATGCAGATGCATGGCAATCTCGATGCGGTCTTCGTCCACTCTGAAGCGCCAGCAGTATTCCAAGTCCATGGGAAAGAACGGCGAGACATGAAACCGCTTGGGAAAGCTGAACTCCAGACCGCCCGGCGAGCGCCGCGCGTTCAGGTCGCGGGCATCCAGAACATATGAGTATTTTTCGTCCCAGGGCGTGTTGTTGATTTCCGCAACAATGAAGTCCAACCCCGATGCGCCCATACAGAAATAAAAGCAGACCGGATTGAAGTACCAGCCCAGCATACGCGGCTGCGCCAATACGAACGCCCGGCCGCACGGCGGGTAGCCCTCTGAGGCAAGCTTCTGATTGATGCGCTCCAAAGGGTGATCGCCGTAGCCCATCCACTCCGAAGGGCCAAATCGCAAGGCTCGTCGGCGCGCACTGGTGGACAGCCAGCGATTTTCGATTTCGCACGCCACGTCAACGCACAACATACCCACCGGATAGCGGAATTCGTGAGACGGCTCCGATCTGCGATGAATCACGCGGCCGTGATAAATCTGATTACGCAGCATCGGCCCACCTGCGTACCAGGGCGTCTACAGCAGAGGTAGCGCTGGCGAACCCATCCTCATGAAATCCCCAGCCCCAGTAGGCACCGCAGTAGTACGTATTGCGCACGCCATTGATTTCCGCACGACGTCGCTGAGCGGCCAGCGCGGCAGTCGTAAATACGGGATGCGCGTAACGGCGTTCGCTCCAGACGTCGCGCAACGGCTCGTGAGGATTCAAAGTCACGAAGAAGTTCTGATCTCCCGCAATGCCCTGCAGCAGGTTCATCCAGTAGGTGACCTGACACACCTCGGCGCCACGGTCGGCAACCAGCGCGTTCCAGCTGGACCATGCCGCTCGTCGCCGCGGCATGACGCGCTCGTCGGAATGCACCACCACCCGGTTGTGCTGGTAGTCGATGGCGCCCAGGATCTCATTCTCCTGCCGGGACGGGTCTGACAGCAGAGCAAGCGCCTGATCGCTGTGACATGCCATAACCACGGCGTCGAACCGGTGCACGCCGCTGCGTGAGGTGATCTCCACACCCGCGCTGCCGCGGCGCACCGCGGTCACCGGATCCGCGGTCCATATACTGCCGCCGAAGCATCCGCTGAAGGCATGCAGGTACTGTGCGGAGCCGCCCGTGACAACACGCCACTGCGGACGCCCGCTCAGCTGCAGCATGCGGTGCTGCTCCATGAACGCAATCACATGGGCTGCACTGATCCGGTCTACTTCCTGCGCGGGGAGCGACCACAGGGCGCCACACATGGGGACCAGATGATCCGTGACGAAGCCCTCGCCGTAGCCTTCCCTACGCAATAGCTGGGCCAGAGTGAGCTCGTCATCGGTCCCGTACTGGGCCGCGCGGCGATAAAAGCGCCGCAGGTCACGCAGCATTTGAAGGAATCGAATGGAAGTCAGGTTGCCGCGCTGGCAGAAAACGGCGTTGGCACTGCGGGTTCCGTATTCCAAACCGGTTTCGAGATTTCGCACACCGAATGACATCTCCGTAGGATGCGTGGCGACCCCCAGGTCATCCAGCCAGGCGGCGAAGCCCGGGTAGTTGTGACGATTAAACACGATGAAGCCGGAATCCACCGCCTGGGTGCGACCGCGGCTGAAAATGGAGTGGGTGTCGGTGTGTCCGCCGATCCTGGCGTCTGCCTCGAACAGCACCACCTCTTCCACCTGGCCGTCGAGCTGGTGCGCGGCCACCACTCCGGCAATGCCCGATCCGACTACCGCCACCCTCATTGGCGTCCCTCCGCCAGCACAGCGGGCGGGACGCCTCGGAGCTTCCAGATCAGCCCACAGGCGGCAAGCAACCTGAGCAGGTAGTAAGTGATATCGATCTGCCACCAGTAAAATCCCTGACGGGCAGAGCCGGCACAACGGTGATGGTTGTTATGCCAGCCTTCCCCCAGGGTCAGCAGGGCAATGAACAAATTGTTGCGACTTTGGTCCGGCGTGGCAAAGGGACGCGTTCCCATGCGGTGCGCGAGTGAATTCACCAGCAGGGTGGCGTGCAGCAGCACCACGGTGGACACCACATACCCCCACACGAGCAGCTGCGCACCAGTGGTATTCAGACCAGGCGCCAAGGCTTCCAGCACGGCACCCAGGCCGTACAGTCCGGCCGCATACGCAACGGGCACCACCAGGTCAAAGCGGTCCAACCAAACCAGTTCGGGAAAGCGCGCCCAATCACGGACCCGCTCACGGTCGGCGTGAAAATGCTCTCCGGACAGAAACCACCCTATGTGGGACCACAGCACCCCATCCGCCGGCCTGTGTGGGTCCCCCTCGCCATCAGCGTGACGGTGGTGGGACCGGTGGTGGGCCGCCCACCACAAGGGGCCACGCTGTGTCGCCGCGGCGCCTATGAGCGCGAAAACGAACTGCACGCCACGGCTGGTACGAAATGCTCGGTGCGAGAAGTACCGGTGGTAGAACGCGGTAATCGCGAACATACGCAACAGGTAGGACGCCACGGCCACCACAACAGCCACGGGGCTCACGCCTACGAAGAGGACGGCCAAACAGGCCACGTGCAAGCCGATCAATGGAATGACTCGTACCCAATCCGTGCGCCGCCCGGCACGAGTGCCGCCACGGGTGGTATCAAACCAGCTGACCAGCGCTGCGAACATCTTAATTAGGCACCGAAAACGTAGCTGCCGCGCAGTATTGGGGGTACGGCGTGAAAATCGCGTCAAACCTTCTCTCACGCACCTTTCACACCCGCCCGTTTAGTGTGGGGGCATGTTGAGGGCGCGTTCTATTGTTGTTTTGGTAGCGGTACTGATCGCTGGGGTAGCTTTCACCGCCCACATGGCGTCGAGCCCGCTAGCCACAGCAGTATCCTACCCCGAAGCGTTAGCGCGCTACCATGGCTCACCGGTGGACCCGAAGCGTCTTCGGGCTTTCGTAGATCAGTTCGCTACCCTAGTAGCACTCAGCCAAAGCGAGCGCGAAGCCCTTTATGCTGAGCGACTATATTTCAGCGACGCGCTGCTCACCACTGAGAGCCGCGCGGCGCTGTTGGACCATCTCGACACGGTTCACGCAAATTCCAGCGACACGCAGCTCACCGTGCTGCGCGAGGTGGTTTCCGGGCCCGACGTTTACCTGGTGTGGTCCATGACCGCGACTTTCACCCCCGTATACCAATCCGTTTCCAGCGAGAGCGTTGGGATCACGCACCTGAGATTCAATGCGGCCGGCCAGGTGGTGCTTCAGCACGACTTCTGGGACACGGCAAATGGTTTCTACCAGCACATTCCCGTCCTCGGCGCGTTCGTCAGGGCGATTGGCAAGAGGTTCGATTATGACCAGTGAATCCCTGCACGGTGCGTTGCGCACCTCGGCAACCCTGATGGTCCTGCTGGCGATGCTGCTAGCAAACCCGAGCTTCTCAGAGCTACAGGGTCCCGAACCGAAGGCTCTCCTACATCACCAGCATCTGAGCTTCGACGTCTACTTCAACGACAGGCGGGTGGGTGAGCATGTCTTCGACCTGGCGCATGATCAGGATGGTCAAACGCGGGTGCGTTCCATGGCCAGTTTCACCGCACGACTGCTGTTGGTACCCGTCTATCGCTACCAGCACCAGGCCAGCGAGAGCTGGCAGGCCGGCTGCCTGCAGGCGCTGACCGCTGTAACTGACGACAATGGTACTCAGTTCGAAGTGAGCATGCAGCGCAAAGCCGATCAGTTGGTGATTTCCCAATCTGCTCCGGACGTGCTGACCACTCAGATCGCCGCGCCCTGCCCCGCCACCTACGCTTACTGGGACCTTGCATTGCTGCGCCGCGCGCAGCTGATCAACGCCCAGACGGGCAGCGTGGATGACTCAAAGCTGATTGAGCGCGGCATAGAGTCGCTGGATGGGGT
>DEBD01000046.1:36580-46345 GCA_002348385.1 Gammaproteobacteria bacterium UBA2965
CCGTTTCACGCTGGAAAGCCAGGAAGGCAGCATCGAGCTGTGGTACCGCGCCTCCGACCTGCAGTGGATTGGTCTACGAAGCGCGCAAAATGGTGGTACGCTCTCCTACCGGCCGGCGAGCTGACCCCAAACATGAACCCCCTGCTTGTTCAGAACCTGGCAACCATGGCGGCGAGCCTCCTCGTTGCGGCCATGGTCGCTTGGGCAGCCGGGACAAGCGGCGGGGCCGCAGCCGGCGTGCCGGCAGTGCTGCTATGCGCCGCCGTCGCCTTCGTCGTGCAGTGGGTCGCTTTCATACCTGCCTATCGTTACCAGACCGAGCACTACTACGATCTGGTTGGCAGCCTCACACACATCACGACGGTGCTGATCGCGCTGTGGCTCAGTACCACCCTGGACGCCCGGTCCTGGGTGCTTGCCCTGCTCATCTGGTTATGGGCCGGGCGACTGGGCACGTTCCTCTTTCACCGCGTGCAGCAAGCGGGTTCCGACCGCCGCTTCAGCACAGTGATGCCGGTATTCACACGATTTCTGACGTACTGGACCACACAGGGCCTTTGGGTGTTCTTGACTCAGGTCGCCGCCCTCACCGCAATTACCAATACGGCCCGTGCCCCGTTGGGGTGGGTAGAATATGCTGGAATCGCGCTCTGGGCCCTGGGGTTTTGCATAGAGGTGACGGCGGATCGCCAGAAACGCACGTTCCGCCGTAATCCCGACAACGCGCAGCGATTCATCACCACCGGTCTGTGGTCATGGTGTCAGCACCCGAACTACTTTGGCGAGATCATGCTGTGGACTGGCATTGCATTGATCGCCGCACCCGTATTGGCCGGTTGGCAGTGGGTAGCCATGGTATCGCCGCTATTCGTGTTCCTGCTGCTCACCAGGGTCAGCGGCATTCCCATGCTGCAGGCCAGTGCGCGCGAACGATGGGGCGCCGACCCGGAGTATCTAGCCTACGTGCAGCGCACGCCGCTGCTGCTACCTAAGCCAACCAGGCCGGCCTAACGGTCTTCGAATTCGTAAGTCACCGCTCTGGCGGCACGCAGCGCTTTCTCGCGCGCCTGGGATACGTCGTCGCCCAGCGCCAGCGCCACGCCCATGCGTCGCTCGCCCTCCACCTGGGGCTTGCCAAACAAGCGTAACGCCGTGTCCGGCTCGGCCAATGCACTCTCCAGGCCGGTATAGCGAACCGCACTGGAAGTGCCTTCCACAAGAACCACCGCAGATGCCGCAGGGCCATGCTGTCGAATAACCGGAATGGGCAAACCAAGAATCGCGCGCGCATGCAATGCGAACTCAGACAGATCCTGGCTGATGAGCGTGACCATTCCGGTGTCGTGAGGCCTTGGGCTCACCTCGCTGAATATGACGTCGTCTCCCTTGATGAACAGTTCCACACCGAACAACCCGAATCCACCGAGTTCTCCGGTAACGGTGGCGGCAATTCGTTGGCTTTCCGTTAGCGCGGCATCGCTCATGGGCTGAGGCTGCCAAGACTCCTGATAGTCGCCGCCAACCTGCCGGTGGCCGATGGGATCGCAAAAAGCGGTGCCTCCGGCGTGGCGCACCGTGAGCAAAGTAATCTCGTAGTCGAAATCCACGAAACCTTCCACGATGACCTTGTCTGCACCACCGCGCGCACCTGACTGTGCGTAGTCCCAGGAAGTGCCAGCGTCTTGCGGCGAGCTAACGGTGGATTGACCCTTACCCGAAGAACTCATGACAGGCTTGACCACGCAGGGGCAGCCGATCTCCGCCACGGCAGCATCGTACTCGCCGCGCGTGGCAGCGAACCGATAGGGCGAGGTCTTGATCCCCAGCGTCTCTGCCGCCAGCTTGCGTATACCTTCCCGATCCATCGTGAGACGAGCTGCCCTCGCGGTAGGGATAACCTTCTGGCCCCGGTCCTCCAAATCAACCAGTGTCGACGTGGCGATGGCCTCGATCTCGGGTACCACCAGGTCTGGCTGCTCCTCACGAATGAGGGCTTCCAGCGCGTCGGAATCCAGCATGTTGATGACGTGACTGCGGTGCGCCACCTGCATGCCAGGCGCATTCGGGTAGCGATCCACGGCAACCACCTCCACGCCCAGACGCTGCAGTTCAATCGCCACTTCCTTACCCAGCTCTCCCGCGCCCAGCAACATGACGCGCGTTGCATTGCTTGCCAGCGGCGTTCCAATAGCTGTCATAGCTTCAGCTCCCCCTTCCCTGCGGATGAAATTTGTCCCGATACCAGGCGGCACGAGCAACGTATCCCTGCGTGCTACTTCGCATGCCAGCCAGGTTGGCCTCGCTCACCTCGCGGACCACCTTGCCGGGTGAGCCAAGCACCATGGAGTTGTCGGGAATCTGCGTACCTTCCGTGACCAGGCTGTTAGCGCCAATCAGACAGTTCTTACCGATCTTGGCCCCGCTCAATACCACCGCGCTGATGCCGATCAGGGTATGGTCGCCAACCTCGCACCCGTGCAGCATGGCCTGGTGTCCCACGGTAACGTGCTCGCCGATGGTGAGTGGAAACCCTTCATCCGTGTGCAGCACGCAACAGTCCTGGATATTGCTGAAGGCTCCCACGGTGATCGGCTCCACGTCGCCGCGAATCACCGCGTTGAACCACACACTCACGTTGTGCCCCAGCACTACACTGCCGGCCACCTGGGCGCCTGGCGCCAGAAAATAGTCGCCCTGGGTTTCCACCCGACGATCATCCAACTGATAGAACATGCCGCAACCAAAAATGCGCAATTAAACGTCCATTCTGAGGGTTTACCCTACGCACGAGCAAGCGCACAATGGCGGCGGACACGAGTGTTAGACCCTAACAATTCGATTACACAAGAGACCGAAGATATTCGGCATAGTGCAATCGGACACGAAAAAACATAAAAACTAATAACTTGCGTTTTACCGAACGCGAGTAGGGTCAAAAATGAAAACCCGACTACCAGCTTTTGATGTACTGGTGGACATGGCCCGCAACGACCCGGAAGGACTCGAAACGTTGCGCCGTTCGTTAACGGACGCCGTCATATCTGGCGCCGCTAGCGACGTCACCAGACGTCGGCTCGAAGGACTGCAGTTCCAAGTGGACATGGAGCGTGCCCGCGCGCCCTCGCCGCTGGCAGCAACCCTTCGCATTTCCGAAATGATGTGCCGCTCCCTGGCCGATCTGCACCGCTCCATGGTGGCGCCGGAGACTCTGGATGTAGACCAACCTGCCGCTAATGACATGTCTGGTGGCAACGTCGTCAGCTTTCAGCGCAGCTAGGCCAATAGAGATCCCCATAGGCGGGGTATAATCCCGAGATGAAATTCTGCAGCAATTGCGGCACCGCACTGTCGCGGAGAATACCTCAGGGAGATAACCGCGAGCGCTTTGTTTGCGACCAGTGCGACACTATTCACTATCAGAATCCCCGTGTGATTACCGGGTGTCTGGTCACCTGGGAAGATCGCGTACTGCTGTGCAAGCGAGCCATCGACCCCCGCTCGGGACTATGGACGTTACCAGCAGGATTTCTCGAAAACGGCGAGACCACGCAGCAGGGCGCCGTCCGCGAAACCTGGGAAGAAGCGCGTGCGCGGGTGAACGCGGGCGACCTATACACCGTGTTCAACTTGCCACACATCTCTCAGATCTACATGTTTTACCGGGCGGAACTACTCGACGGCAGCTTCGCCGCAGGGCATGAAACCACCGAGGCCGCCTTGTTCAGCGAAGCAGACATTCCCTGGGATGAGCTGGCATTTCCCGTCATCGAGAAGACGCTCGAGCTGTTCTTCCGCGACCGCCCCCGGGACCAGTTTCCGGTACACACCCACGACATCATCATCAAGCGCCGCTAGCGGCCTCAGCCCAACGCAAACCGCCCGTTTCGAAACAAGCGCATCCACGGACCGTCTTCGCGCCACGCCTCGTCCCGCCAGGCATTCTGATACGCGCGGAACACACGTTCTGGATGCGGCATCATGATGAGCACGCGACCATCGGCGGCAGTGAGACCGGCCAACCCATTGGTCGCGCCGTTGGGATTGGCGGGATAACGCTGCGTGGCCGCGTGATTGGAATCCACATATTGCATACACACCTGACCGCGCAGCTGATCGAATCCGCGTTGAGCATCGCCGGCAAATTCTGCCCTGCCCTCCCCGTGAGCCACGGCGATTGGCAGAACGCTGCCGGACATCTCGGTCAGCCACGGCGAGGCGTTGTCGTTTATGCGCACGAGTACCGTCCGACCTTCAAACTGCTCCGACCGGTTACGCACGAAGCGCGGCCAATTGTCGGCACCCGGAATGATGTCCTTGAGCTGAGAGAGCATCTGACACCCGTTGCACACGCCCAGCGCCAACCCATCACCCGCAAAAAACTCGGCGAACGCCTCTCGAACGGGTTCGTGGTAAAGCACGCTCTTAGCCCAACCGCCACCCCCGCCCAGCACATCTCCATAGGAAAAGCCGCCGCACGCCACCAACGCCGGAAAGTCCTCGAGCCGCTTGCGCCCGGAAAGCAGGTCGCTCATATGCACGTCTACCGGGTCGAACCCCGCGCGCTCGAATGCCGCCGCCATCTCCACCTGACCGTTCACCCCCTGCTCGCGCAAGACCGCGATCCTGGGGCGATGTCCAATGGAGAATACTCCTGAAATGTCTTCGTCCGGATCGAAACCGACCTTGGCATTCAGACCTACATCGTCTTCGGCAATGGCGGCGAATTCCTCGTCTGCGCAATCCGGATCGTCGCGCAGGCGCTGCATCTGATAGCTCGTTTCGCTCCAGCACTGTTGAAGGCGCACACGGTCCGACTGATAGAGCACTTCGCCGTGCTGCCGGATCGTGATATCACCCGCCGTGTTTGGCGCGCCAACATCCAGACAACGCAACGAGGGAAACGTGTTGACTACCGTTTCTACCTCAGACTCGTGAACCTGAACGATGCAGCCCAACTCTTCAGCAAACAAAGCTGCCAGCACATCGGGCTCGGACACTTCCAGATCCAGGCCGCAGCGGCCGGCAAACGCCATCTCTGCCGCACAGGCGAACATGCCGCCGTCGGAACGGTCGTGGTAAGCCTTCAAAATGCCCGCTTCCGACAACGCCTGCACGCCGTTGAAAAACTCGACGAACAACGCCGGCGCATCAAGGTCGGGCGCTCGGTCACCCAGCTGGCCGTAGCACTGAGCCAGCGCGCTGCCGCCCAGCCGGTTCCTGCCATTGCCTAGATCCACCAGCAGCAGACGCGTATCCGTCTCGCGCTGTAACTGCGGCGTGAGGGTTCCGCGCACGTCGGGCGACGGTGCGAAGGCGGAGACGATCAACGTCATCGGCGAAACCACCTCGTGATCCTCCCAGCGCGTGCGCATAGACAAGCTGTCCTTGCCTACCGGCACCGCAATGCCCAACGCCGGGCAAAGCTCCATACCCGCAACGCGCACCGCATCAAAGAGCGCTTGGTCTTCCGCGCTGTCCCCGCAGGCTGCCATCCAGTTGGCGGACAGCACCACACGGCGCAGCTGCGGGACAGGCGCGCTGCACAGGTTGCTCAGCGCCTCGCAGATCGCCATGCGCGCGGAAGCCGCGGGGTCGATGAGGGCCAGGGGTGAACGCTCTCCCATGGCAAACGCCTCACCCTCGTAGCCCCGATAGCCCGAAAAAGTGACGGCGGCGTCCGCAACCGGCACCTGCCAGGGCCCCACCATCTGCTCCCGCGCTACCAGCCCGGTGATGCTGCGGTCGCCAATGGTGATCAGAAAGTGTTTGCTGGCGACGGCAGGAAAACGTAGCACGCGCTCGACGGCTTCACCCAGTGCGATCGCCGCCGTGGTTAGCTCGCTCGCCGGTGGCGCCTGGCGCTCGAAGCTTCGGTGCATCTTGGGCGGCTTGCCGAACAGCACCGACAGCGGCAGATCCACGGGTGTGTTGCCGAACTCGCTGTCCGCCACCTTCAGCCGCTCCACCTGCGTTGCTTCCCCAACCACGGCATAGGGGCAACGCTCCCGTGTGCAGATGGCTTCGAACTGCTCCAGCGCAACAGCACCCACCGCCAGCACGTAGCGCTCCTGGGCTTCGTTGCACCAGATCTCCAGCGGCGTCATGCCTGGGTCTGCGTTTGGCACGCTGCGTAACGCGAAGCTACCACCACGCCCGGCATCCTTCACCAGCTCCGGCAGAGCGTTGGACAAACCACCAGCACCCACATCGTGGATCAACAGGATGGGGTTGTCCTCACCCAAGGCGCAGCAGCGATCGATCACCTCCTGACAGCGCCGTTCCATCTCTGCGTTGTCACGCTGCACCGATGCGAAGTCCAGGTCGGAACGGCTCTCGCCCGAACCCATGCTGGAGGCCGCACCACCCCCCAGGCCGATGAGCATGGCCGGCCCACCCAGCACCACCAGTTTGGCCCCCTGCGGAAACTCCTGCGCGTGAATGTGCTCTGCTCGCACCGCGCCCACACCGCCCGCGATCATCACCGGCTTGTGATAGCCGCGCACTTCGCCCGGAGTTCGCCCCGCCTGCTCGAAGGTCCGAAAATACCCGGCCAGTGCGGGCCTGCCATATTCGTTGTTAAAACCCGCCGCACCGATAGGCCCATCCAACATGATATCCAGCGCGCTCACCATGTGAGCCGGTTTGCCGGTACCGATCTCCCACGGCTGGGAATATCCGGGAATGTTCAGATGCGAGGTGGTGAATCCGGTTAAGCCCGCTTTAGGTTTGGATCCCCGCCCCACCGCGCCTTCATCGCGAATCTCCCCACCGGAGCCGGTGGCGGCGCCCGGGAATGGCGCGATGGCCGTGGGATGATTATGTGTCTCCACCTTCATGAGGATGTGCACCGGCGCATCTTCGTAGCGGTAACCATCGTCTTTCGGCGACAGACCGAAGCGGGAGATGCTTGGCCCCTCGATCACCGCCGCATTGTCGGAATAGGCGCTCAAGATGCCTTCGCCGTTAATCTGGCGGTACGTGTTGCGAATCATCTCAAACAGCGACAGATCCTGGCTTTCGCCGTCCACCTCCCAGGAGGCGTTGAAAATCTTGTGACGGCAGTGCTCAGAGTTCGCCTGGGCGAACATCATCAGCTCCACATCCGTCGGGTCGCGCTCCAGGTCGCGATACGCGGTACAGAGGTAGTCAACCTCATCCGGAGACAGCGCCAAGCCGAGTGATTCGTTGGCACGGGCCAGCGCCTCGGGCCCGTCGCTCGCCAGCGCTACCGTTGCCATGGGCGCCGGCGGCAACGCTTCAAATACGGATCCAAGGTCGGCGTCGCTCACGGCACGTTCGGTCATTCGGTCGAACAGAGCAGCAGCCAGCTCCGGGCTGTGATCTCCGGGATCAGCAAACCAGCGCACGCCACGTTCCACGCGCTGAACTGCCGACAGACCGCATATGTGAAAAATGTCCGTGGCCTTGCTGGACCAGGGCGAAATGGTGCCCGCGCGAGGGACGACGGTGGCAAGCAACGACCCCGATTGCTCCGGCAGATCGGTTTCCGGACCATACCTCAACAGCGCTTCGCCGCGCGCCAGCGCATCGGGCTCAAGTTTCCCATCGACCCACAAAAGATGAACGAAGCGAGCGAAGATGGGCGCTTTCAGACCGAGCTGACGCTTGAGCTTGTGCAGGCGGAACCCGGATCGCGCAGCGGGCCCTTCCAGCACCAACAGGTTACTCATCTAATCTCTCGTCCTCCACGCTCAACTTGCGTTCCCCTGCGCAGCGCGAAGAAGTCCCGCATGATCTGCGCGCATTGGGCTTCGAGCACGCCGCTCACCACCTGAACCCGGTGGTTGAGGGCCGCATTGTCCAGTACCCGCGCGGTGCTTACCAACGCACCGGACTTTGGTTCCGGCGCGCCGTATACCAGCGTATCAATTCGTGCATGCACCGCCGCTCCGGCACACATGGTGCAGGGCTCCAGCGTGACGTAAAGGCTGGCACCCGGCAGTCGGTAGTTGCCCAGTCTCGCCGCGGCGTCACGCAGTGCCACGATCTCCGCGTGAGCCACGGGGTCGTTCGAAACGATGCACGCATTCGCGCCCTCGCCCACGATTTCCCCGTCGACCACCACCACGGCGCCCACCGGGACTTCGCCCGCATCGGCGGCCTGGCCGGCGCAACGCAGCGCGTGAACCATCCAGCCTTCGTGCACGCCCTTATCGTCCACGCCCACTCTCACTCATCAACAACAACATCGTTATAACACATTGTTTTTACGAACTTTTTACTGGTGTGTTTGCTGTGTATATGCCACGTTCCCTGTATCGGAAAAAGGTTCAGAACAAACCCTCACTCCCACTCGATGGTAGCGGGGGGCTTGCTCGAAACGTCGTATACCACCCGCGAAATGTCTGGGATCTCATTGATGATGCGATTGGAAATGTGCTCGATCAAATCAAAGGGCAAACGCGCCCAGCGCGCGGTCATGAAGTCTGTGGTTTCCACCGCGCGCAACGCAATGACATCCGCATACCGGCGCGCGTCACCCAGCCCCTTAACATTCCTCTTGCATTCAATTCTTTTGAAACTGGATTCTAGAACGCGAACTCACTCGTTGAAGTTGCTAATCAATTTGGCCTTGCTTTCTCAGCCAGAACTCACACGTCTCATAAAAGCAATAGTCTTGTATATACCAATCGGCCAAATTTGACATCGCCAAATCCGATAGGTCAGGCACTTCATCGTAGGAATTGCGGTGGGCCTTAACAGGGTCGTTCGTAATAAAGTTCTTGATACTCTGATCGATTCCGACGAGACGAAGAAATCGCTGCATATCCAATTCAAAATGCTCTTGTCTAATTATCGTGATGGGTGGATTTAGCTCGAGAAACGCACGAGAAGTAAACCAATCAATCTGTTGCTTTCCTGTGTGCTGTATTGACTTAATTGCTGAACGAGCTCTTCTGCCTACCTCACCTTCAAGAAATAATGACTCCGCCAGGTCGTTCGCATGGGGAAACTCTTCAAAGGCCATCCTCTCATGAAAGTTCCATTCAACTCTGTATTTTGGAAGGCCCATCCTCTTTCTCGAATAGAACCCAGACTTAAAACGAGAAGCAGGATTTCTGATTGAGAAAAAATATCTCGAGCCATGGGGAATCATCGAAATATCAACGTTATGCGCTTGCTTTATGACTCTCACACCCTCATCGGCAAGCTGATTAGTAATATGTCGCACTTGCGTGCCACCTGTCTTGCCAATATGCAAAAAAGATATATCTCGACTACCCGTTTTTTCGTCACGGAGCCTTATTAATCCGAATCCCAAAAGCGACAACGGCGGACTGATTAACTTTGTGATTAGTTTTCTTAGTTTTCCGCTTCGCTTTCTGATTAGTTTTCTTAGCATACGTTCTTCACCCAGCTAAAGGGCTTTATAGATCCGCGATTGAGCACTGAGACAGCCGTAATCACGTTTCAGCCAACACTACTACTCCCACCCAACAATAACTGCGTTATAAATTATTGTTTTTATTAATCTTTTATGGAATGCGTATGAAGTGTGTATAAAAACATTTCCTTTATCCAACAAAAGGTTCAGAACACACCCTCACTCCCACTCGATGGTAGCGGGCGGCTTGCTCGAAACGTCGTATACCACCCGCGAAATGTCTGGGATCTCATTGATGATGCGATTGGAAATGTGCTCGATCAGATCAAAGGGCAAACGCGCCCAGCGCGCGGTCATGAAGTCTGTGGTTTCCACCGCGCGCAACGCAATGACATCCGCATACCGGCGCGCGTCACCCA
>DEBD01000046.1:46593-54569 GCA_002348385.1 Gammaproteobacteria bacterium UBA2965
ATCAAAGGGCAAACGCGCCCAGCGCGCGGTCATGAAGTCTGTGGTTTCCACCGCGCGCAACGCAATGACATCCGCATACCGGCGCGCGTCACCCACTACACCCACGGACTTCACCGGCAGCAGAACCGCAAAAGCCTGACTCACCTTGTCGTAGTAATCCCCACGACGCAGCTCGTCGAGAAAGATGGCGTCCGCTTCGCGAAGCACATCGGCACGCTGGCGGGTCACCGGCCCGAGCACACGCACACCCAGACCAGGCCCGGGAAAGGGATGGCGGTACACAAGTTCCCTGGGCAGGCCCATGTGCATGCCGATAGCCCGCACCTCATCCTTGAACAGCTCGCGCAACGGTTCCACAAGCTTAAGCTTCATCCGATCGGGCAATCCGCCCACGTTATGGTGCGACTTGATGACGTGCGCCTTACCGAACTTGCTCGCCGCCGACTCAATGACGTCCGGATAGATGGTCCCCTGCGCCAACCATCGCACATCCGAGATGGCATGCGCCTGCTCATCGAAGATGTCGATGAACGTATTTCCGATGATCTTGCGTTTCGCCTCGGGCTCATCCTCGCCGCCCAGCTTGTCGAGGAATTCCGCTTGCGCATCCACGCTGACGAGATTCAGGTTCAACGCGTTGGAGGGCCCAAATGCGGCCTCTACTTCCGCCCGTTCGTTCTTGCGCAGTAGGCCGTTGTCGACGAACACGCAGGTGAGCTGCTCGCCGATCGCACGCGACAACAATGCGGCCACCACCGAGGAATCCACGCCGCCCGACAACCCCAGCACCACCTTGTCGGTGCCCACAAGCTCGCGCACGCTGACGATAGCGTCTTCCACGATGTTCGCCGCAGTCCACAGGCCATCGCAGCCGCACACGCCCATGGCGAAGCGACGCAGCATCTCTCCGCCGCCTTCAGTGTGGGTCACTTCAGGATGGAACTGTACGCCGAACAGAGACCGCCCAGCATCTTCCATGGCAGCCACGGGTGCCGATGCGGTGCTGGCACTTGCGCTGAATCCTTCCGGCAACTGCACCACCTTGTCGCCATGACTCATCCACACCGGCTGCTCGTGCCCGATATCACCCTGGATGATCTCGGATGCCTGCTCCAAACGAATGACCGCGTGCCCGAACTCGTGCACCGACGAGGATTCCACCTTGCCGCCCAGCTGTTCGGCCATGGCCTGCATGCCATAGCAGATGCCCAGCACCGGCACGCCCAGCTCGAAGACGCACGGCGGGATTCGAGGCGTATCGGCAAAGGTCACCGATTCCGGCCCGCCGGAGAGAATGACGCCGCGGGGATTGAAATCGCGGATAAAGGCATCGGGCACATCAAACGGGTGTATCTCGCAGTACACGCCAATCTCACGCACGCGCCGCGCAATCAGCTGCGTGTACTGAGCACCAAAGTCGATGATCAGCAGTCGCTGCTCGTGAATGTCGGTCAACTGAGAATACCCGTGTCAGCTAATCGGATAGTTAGGCGGTTCCTTGGTGATGGCCACATCGTGTACGTGGCTCTCCACCATGCTGGCCGCACTCACGCGCACGAAGCGCGTTTCGGTACGCATCGCGGCAATGTTGTCGCATCCGGTGTAGCCCATGGAAGCTCTCAAGCCCCCCATGAGCTGATGCACGATGGGACCTGCGGGACCGCGGTAGGCCACCCGACCTTCCACGCCTTCGGGCACCAGCTTGCGGTGGTCTCCTTCGGCTTCCTGAAAGTAGCGGTCGCTGGACCCATGGTTTTCGCTCATGGCTCCCAGCGAACCCATTCCCCGATAGGACTTATAGGTGCGGCCCTGATACAGCTCCACCTCGCCAGGGGCTTCATCGGTGCCCGCCAGCAGGCTGCCGAGCATAACCACGCTGGCACCGGCGGCGATGGCCTTCGCGATGTCCCCGGAGTAGCGAACGCCGCCGTCGGCAATCACCGGCACACCTTCTTCTTCCGCCACGGACACCGCGTCTGCAACGGCCGTGACCTGGGGCACGCCGATACCCGTGACCATTCGGGTCGTGCAGATGGACCCCGGGCCAATGCCTACCTTCACGGCATCCACCCCCGCACTCAAAAGCGCCTTGGCACCGTCCGCGGTGGCTACGTTGCCGCCCACCACATTGATGTCGGGATAGCGTTGCTTGATCCAGCTGATGCGGTCCAGCACGCGCTGTGAATGGCCATGAGCGGTGTCCACGACGAGCACGTCTGCGCCGGCTTCCACCAGCGCCGCCACTCGATCATCCGTTTCCGGGCTGGTGCCCACGCTGGCCCCGACGCGCAGCTGACCCTGGGCGTCTTTGCAAGCTCGCGGATACGCCTGTGCCTTGGTGATGTCCTTGACGGTAACCATGCCTTTGAGCTCGAAGTTACCGTTGGTAAGTAGCACCTTTTCGATCCGGTGCTCATGCAGCAGGTCGGTAATCTCATCGAAGCTGGCCGATTCGTTAGCCGTCACCAGCTGTTCCCGAGTGGTCATGACGTCGCGGATTCGGGCGTCCATGCGCTTTTCGAAACGCACGTCGCGGCTTGTGACGATGCCGATCAGGTTAGCCCCCTGCACCACCGGAACACCCGAGATCTTGTGCTCCATGGTGAGCGTCACCAACTCCGCCACGGTCTGATCCGGTCCAATGGTGATGGGATCGCGGATCACCCCGCTCTCGTGCTTCTTAACCGCCCGTACTTCGCGCGCCTGGGATTCCACATCCATGTTCTTGTGCACAATGCCCACGCCGCCTTCCTGGGCGATGGCAATGGCAAGCCGCGACTCCGTCACCGTATCCATGGCCGCGGACATGATGGGAATATTCAGACCGATGTCGCGAGTGAGACGGGTCTCTAGAGAAACTTCGGAGGGCAGAGCTTGGGAGTAGGCAGGAAGCAGTAAAACGTCGTCGAAGGTGAGCGCGTCGTTAGCGATACGCAGCATTTAAGACTCCGCAAAACCGGCATTCTATCGGCGAGCTCGGATCATGTAAACTTTGCCTATGCTGGCGCCCCTGGACGACCACCCGGTTCTGAGCGTGAGCGACCTGTCGCGGCAGGCGCGCATCCTCATCGAAGAACGTTTCAATCTCGTTTGGGTAGAAGGCGAAGTGTCCAACTTTCGCCGGCCAGCCTCCGGCCACTGGTACTTCACCCTGAAAGACGATCGTGCGCAGCTTCGCTGTGCCATGTTCGCCAGTCGCAATCGCGCTGTGCGCAAACCGCCAGCAGAGGGGGATCAGGTGGTCGTGCGCGGACGGGTGAGCCTTTACGAGCCGCGCGGAGACTTCCAGATCATCGCCGACCAAATGGAACCTGCCGGGGAAGGCGCGCTGCGCGCTGCCTTCGAGGCGCTGAAGGCACGTCTGGACGCCGCAGGCCTGTTCGACCCGGAGCGCAAACGAACCCTTCCACACGTTCCGCGCCGCCTGGCCATCGTCACCTCGCCGTCCGGCGCCGCTCTACAGGACGTGCTGCACGTTCTGCGGCGACGTTTCCCCGCGCTGCAGGTCACCCTGGTTCCAGCGCGGGTTCAAGGTGAAGGTGCCGAGCGGGATATCATCGAGGCGCTGCGCCGTGCCGTAGAGCAGCAACCCGACGTGGTGCTGTTGACCCGAGGCGGCGGCTCGCTGGAAGACTTATGGACCTTCAATCTCGAATCAGTCGCTCGAACCGTGGCCGACTCGCCGGTTCCCATCGTCGTCGCGGTGGGCCACCAGACAGACTTCACCATCGCCGAATTCGCGGCCGACCTGCGCGCGCCCACGCCTTCGGCGGCAGCAGAACTCATCACACCAAGCAGCGCCGAGCTTACCGACGTGCTGGCCCAGCTGAGATACCGCGTGCTGCGCGCCTTTGCGGGCACCCAGCAGCTGCACGCCGAGCGATTGCGCCGGCTGCGCGCCCAGCTATGGGATCCGCGCCAGCAGCTGGCCCACACAGTGCAACGCATCGACGAGCTCGACGAGCGGCTGCGCCTGGCGGCCCACAATCGCCTGCTACGTTCCGGGACCCATCTGGATGGGCTCACGCGGGCACTCAGGGCCCACCGACCGGAGCCGCGTATTGCTAAACATCGTGAATCCACCCACGCCTACGGCGCGCGCCTGGCCCGGGCAATGAGCGCAACGCTCGAGCGCAGCACCCAGAACTGGCAGGCAGTCGCGCGCACCCTGCAGGCAGTCAGCCCGCTGCACACCATCGGGCGCGGTTACAGCGTGCTCAGTCAGGGCACCGGCCAATGGGTTACCAGCATCGACCAGGCACAACCGGGCACCGCGTTGACCGCGCACCTGCACGACGGCGCTCTGGAGTTACAAGTGAACGACCGGTCGGAGGACAACCGCCTACCCAAACTGCCACCGCTGGAGAGCAATTGAATACCGTCCTGCGTGCCCTGACGCTCCTGACGGGCGTGTGCGTATCCCATACAGCGTTTCCTGACACCGTGCCCGGCGGCCTGTACGTGGCGGAACTGCCAGCTCATGTGCAACGCGCCACCTACGAGGGGCGTCCGGTGCTGCTGCTGGATGGCAAAGCAATCGTGGGCATCCCGCTGGCGGCAGCGCCCGGCAGCCACACGCTGCAGGTCGTCGACGCGGACGGTGCAGCACACGGGCTCGCGTTTACCGTGGTACCCAAGCAGTACCCGGAGCAACGCCTCACCATCGAGAATCCGCGCATGGTCAACCCGGACCCCAGGGACCTGGAGCGCATCCGGAGCGAGTCCGCCCGCATGCGCGCCGGGTATCTGAGCTACGAACCGGCAGACGTCACCAGGCTGCGCCCGTTCGTAATGCCCCTGGAGGGCATCACCTCCAGCCCATTTGGCTACCGCCGAATTCTCAACGACCAGCCGCGCAACCCCCACAGCGGTCTGGACATCGCTGCGCCGGAAGGCACACCGGTAGCGGCGCCCGCACCCGGCAAGGTATCGCTAACGGGGAATTTCTACTTCAATGGCAGGACCGTGTTTGTAGACCACGGACAGGGTCTGGTGACCATGTATTGCCACTTGAGCAAGATCAACGCCTCAGAAGGACAAGATCTCCAGCGCGGCGAGGTGCTTGGGCTGGTGGGCGCCACGGGGCGGGCAACGGGCCCCCACCTGCATTGGTCCGTCAGCCTAAACGGCAATCGCGTCGATCCTGAGCAGGTGATCGCCCTGCTGGCGCAATAGAGCGCCCGAATCGGGGCGAATAGGCGCTAGCGTTTGGCTCTGCGCTTGCGGTGCGTGATCAACCGACGGCGCCGATTGAGCTGGCGTTGGGTGAGCGGATTTTTCTTGTGGGCATACGGATTCTCGCCGCTGCGCAGCTCGATGACGACGGGGTTGCCACTGAGCTTCAGCGCATCGCGAAACCCGTTCTCCAGGTAACGCACATAGCTGGCCGGCACTGAAGGCGTCTGGTTGCCGTGAATCACGATGCGCGGCGGATGGCTGCCGGCCTTGTGAGCATAGCGCAGCTTCACCGGACGACCCCGCACAGCCGGGGGTGGGTGGGCGGACACCAGCCGCTTCATCAGCCGCGTGAGCTGAGATGGGCTTACGTCAAACTCCCCGCCGCGATAAACGCGGTTTAGGGCGTCGAGCAGATGGCCGACGCCCGTGCCATGCAGCGCAGAGATTTTTTGTGTGGCGATCCAGGGCGCGAAGGCCAGACGTCGATCTGCCGCGGCGCTGGTAGCCTGCTTTTGGGCGGCCGACAGGCCGTCCCACTTGTTGATCGCCACCAGCACCCCGCAGCCAGCTTCCGCCGCATAGCTGAGTATGTGCAGATCCTGATCAACCACCCCTTCCCGCGCGTCAAGCACCAGAATGACTACATGCGCATGCTCCATCGCCTGCAGGGCGTGTACCACGGAGAACTTCTCCGCAGCGCCTTCCACTTTCCCCTTGCGCCGAACCCCGGCCGTATCGATGAGCACATAGTCCGTTCCGCTTTCCGCGGTGAAAGGAATCTCGATGGCGTCCCGCGTGGTGCCTGGCGCGTCGAAGACGATCTGCCGCTCTTCGCCCAACAGGCGGTTGGCGAGCGTGGACTTGCCCACGTTAGGCCGACCAATGATGGCAACCCGAATGGCGTCGCCATCGATTGTGGGCTCAGCGGGTGGCGTTTGATCGAGAAACGGGGACATCAGTCCGATCAGCCCGGCAATGCCTTTTCCGTGTGCCGCGGATACCATGGCCAACTCGCCGAATCCCAGGCTGGAAAACTCCGCACCCGCCGTGTCCTCGCGGGCGCCGTCGATCTTGTTGACCACAACGATGACGGGCTTGTCCAGCCGACGCAGACGCAGAGCAATTTCCTCATCGGCTGCACACAATCCCTCCCGTGCATCCACAAGAAACAGCACCGCATCGCATTCATCCAGCGCCAGTTCCGCCTGCTGTTCCAGGGCGCTCTGCAGATCCCCGCTGCCGCCGAACAACCCGCCAGTGTCCACTAGGTTGCAGGCACCTTCGTCCAATCGAACCAGGCCGTAGCGGCGGTCGCGAGTCAGGCCCGGCACATCGGCAACCAACGCGTCGCGTCGTCGCGTGAGTCGGTTGAATAGCGTGGACTTGCCTACGTTAGGCCTGCCCACGAGCGCAAAGGTGGGCACCACGGCACTACCTGCTTCTGATCTCGAGTGCGTGGAGGGAGCCGGAGTTGCCGAACACGTAGAGAACGCCACCTTCCACGATCAGGTCGGAACGCAGGCCCTTACCGTCGATTTTACGCCGGCCCAGGAACCGGCCATCGCTCTGAGCAAGCACGTGCAGATAGCCTTGGTCATCCCCCACCACCACGTAGTTGCTATAAGCGATGGGGCTGGTGAGCCTGCGCCGTTGCAGCTGCTCGTTGGTCCAAACCACTTCGGCGGTTTGCTGGTCGACTGCGGTTACCACGTCGGAGTCTCCCACTACGTATACCTGACCGTAGCCTTCGCCCAGATCGAGGTAGCTGGAGAGGTCGTTCTCCCACAGCATGGCACCATCGCTGCGACGCAGTGCTTTCAGCTTGCCCTGGTAGGCCACCGCATAGACCACCCGGCCCAGCACCAGTGGGGACCCGTCGATGTCCACCAGGCGATCCAACTCCGAGCGCCCCTCGGGCAACATCACACGATGCTGCCAGATGGGCTCGCCGTTTTCCGAGCGCAGGGCGCTGAGCATACCGTTAGCAAAACCGGTATAAACCACATCGGAGCTGTATACCGGGGTACTGGTGCCGCGCAGAGTCAGCACCGGCACCTGGTTGACGAAGCTCCAACGGATTTCACCATCGTCCTCCTCCAGCGCGAGAAGGCGCCCGTCGATGGTCTGCACGAACACCAGGCCATCGCCGGTTATCGGTGCCGCCAGCACCTCACTGTCTACCCGTGAACGCCACACTTCACTGCCATCTACTGCCGACAGGGCAATCACCTCGCCCAGGGTGGTCCCCAGCAGAACGTAGCCCGCCCCGGCACCTACGCCACCGCTGACAAAACTCGGATCCTTGCGATCGAGGAAGTTGACGGCTCCCAGCATGCCCTTCTCTACCGCACCCACTTTTGTGCGCCAAACGCGCTTACCCGTGAAGCGATCCAGCGCGATGAGCTCTCCGTAGCCGTCCGCGGCATAGATCCGGTCTGCCAGCACCGTTGGATCCAGCCGCAGGTATTTCTTACCCAGTCCACGCCCCACCGACGCGCGCCACACGTGATCCAAGCGCACCTCGGCATCGAAGCTCACCAGTTGCATGGGTTTCTGCTGCTTTTTCTGCTCGTCTCTGTCTACCCACGGCAGCCAGGAGAACCAGCTGCAGCCAGCGAGGCTGAAGCTCAACAGCACCAACAGGATCCTACGCATCGGTTTCGGACTCCCCGGACTGGTCTGTTTGTGCCGGTGTATCAGGCGCAGCCTGCTCATCCGCTGCGGCAGGTCCTGCACCGGTCGCAGGTTCTACGTCCGCCGCAGGCGCTTCTTCCGCCGCGGGCGCTTGATCGGCCGCG
>DEBD01000046.1:54898-102243 GCA_002348385.1 Gammaproteobacteria bacterium UBA2965
CCGCGGGCGCTTGATCGGCCGCGGCTCGTGGAGCAAAGGCGTCGGCGGTGTCGGCCACCTTGATCGACAATACCGGCCGATTGACGTCGTCCGCTTCCAGGGCAGCCAGATAGGCTTCGTGGGCCAACGCCCGCTCACCACGCAAGAGATGAATGTCGCCACGCAGCTCCGCTACTCCCCCACGAAACCCGGGGCTGCGAATGCCGCCAAGCACGCCCAGCGCTTCGTCCATGCGATCGAGCTGCTGCAGGACTCTTGCCCGACGCAGCCGGGCCACGTCTGCCAGCAGCGCTTCCGGCGCCGCTTGGGCCGCCTCGTCGAGCTGGCGCTGCGCGGCCTCGTAGTCCCCCGCCTCGGCAGACGACTTCGCCACCTGTAGCAGTGCCAGCGCGTGGTAGGAAGTGCCAGCGGCCTGTTCGGCCAGGGTGGCCAGCGCTTCGTCGCGGGCGTCGCCAACACTGCTGGTGAACACCTCGTACAGGTCCGAGGCCACCATGTTGGACTGGTGGGTATAGGACTCGTACCAGCGATATCCTCCCACGCCACCGATCACCAGCACGAGCGCGGCCAGCAGCGACTTGCCGTTCTCGTCCCACCAGGATTTCAGCCTGGCAACCTGTTCTTCATCGGTCAGATAGTCTGACACCCGATTCTCCTTAGCTCGCGAACCCCGTGCCGTCAGGGGCCAATCTTGAAATAACCACGCAGCGCATTTGCGGCCTGTTCAAGGGTAAGCGTCTGCTGCTCTGCCTCGCCGCGCAGATACTTCACGGTGACGGTACCGGCAGACATCTCGTCGGCGCCGATCATCAGAGCAATCCGCACCCCGCATTGATCCGCACGACGCAGCTGGTTCTTCAGCTTGCCCGCACCGGCGTGGGTGCGGATTCTGATGCCTGGAAGCGCCGCGCGCAATTTCCGCGCGAGATCCAGGCACCACGGATGGAACTGCTGATCCAGAACGCACACGTACACGTCTGCGGCCGTGCTGATCTGCAGGTTCACGTCCTCCTGGCTTACCGCCTCGTGCAGCAGCAATACGCGCTCGAGACCCAGGGCAAACCCCGCGCCAGGCGTGGCTTTGCCGCCCAGCAACTCCACCAGACCGTTGTAGCGCCCACCGGCGCAAACCGTACCCTGCGCGCCCAGCGAATCGGTGATCCACTCGAATACGGTATGGGTGTAGTAATCCAGACCCCGCACCAGTCGCGCATTTACCGTGTAGGGCACTTCCAGGGCGTCCAGCGTGGCGCGCAGACCATCGAAATGCTCGGTGCTCTCCGGACCGAGAAACTGGGTTAGCTCCGGCGCATCATGCAGCAGATCCTGAGTGGCGGCGTCCTTGCTGTCCAATATTCGCAACGGGTTCGTCTGCAGCCGTCGCTGGCTGTCCACATCCAGCACGTCCGAGTGGGGTGTGAGGTAAGCCACCAGCGCGTCCTTGAACGCCTGGCGCTCGGTCACCGTTCCCAGATTGTTGATCTCGAGCCGCACGTGTTCGGCGATACCCAAGGCCTCCCAAAACTGCGCGCCAAGATAGATGAGCTCCGCCTCTATGTCTGGACCCGGAAACCCGAACGTTTCCGCGCCCAGTTGATAGAACTGACGATAGCGGCCTTTCTGGGGACGCTCGTAGCGAAA
This sequence comes from Gammaproteobacteria bacterium UBA2965, assembly GCA_002348385.1. Taxonomy (GTDB): domain Bacteria; phylum Pseudomonadota; class Gammaproteobacteria; order Pseudomonadales; family Azotimanducaceae; genus UBA2965. The sequence goes on from DEBD01000046.1 coordinate 56,540, forward strand.
CATGTCGCCAGCGTAAAACACGCGCTGCGTCTGGTTGTACAGCAACCCCCGCTGCAACATGGCGCGCACACAACCGGCAGTGCCTTCCGGACGCAGCGTCATGCTATCGCCGTCCCGGTCAAGCAGCGAGTACATCTCTTTTTCAACGATGTCAGTGGCCTCACCCACCCCACGGCTGAACAGTTCGGTAGCCTCCAGCAGCGGCAGGTGAATCTCCTCATAGGCGCTGGCCAGCAGACAATCTCGCAGCCGGTCTTCCACCAGGCGCCAGCGCCGCGCCTCTTCCGGCAGCACGTCACGCATTCCACGGATGGCTTGAATGGCCAAAGCTATTGCCCCAGCACCAGGTTGGCTACGTTGTTGCGGGTGTGCGGCCCCAGCGCAACCGGCTCACCGTTGAATGACATGGATACTCCCGGCGCGTAGCCTAACAAAATGCGAAACGGGCCGCGGCCAACCAGGTCCAGCGAGTCTCCGCTGCGGCTGAGGTCACTGTACAGGTTTCTGCCGGCCGCCGACTTGATTTCCACCCAGCACTCCTCGGTGAATGCGAACTCGAGACGGTCGTCGCCACCAGGCGTTATTCGCCGGCCACCGTCGTCAAAAGCCAGCGGCGGTTGCCCCGCCTGCGGCGCGGCTTCGGCCAACTCGCCCAGGTCCTCGTAGGTAGGCTCGATTGACGCTGACGCGAGCGCCACAGCATCGTCGGGCGCACGCTGCGGCAACGTCGCCACCGGTTCGAGCGGGCTGCTCGCCTGCTCATCCTCGGGCCAAACCCAGATCGCCAACACGGCGATGATCAACAACAGTAGCACGCCAAACGCTCCGCCGAGCAATGCTGTGGGCTCCAGCATCAGTCCGCTCGATCGGGCAGCGGGCACCACCTCGGTCTGCTCGCTTGCATCTACCCTGCAGGCAGCCGCCAACGCATCCGCATCCAGTTCCAGCAGCTTGGCATATGCGCGCACGTATCCACGCGCGAAAACGGCCGATGGCAGCCGGTCGAACTGGTCGGCCTCGATAGCCTCCACCGTGTCGATAGGCAGGTTCAGTGCCTCGGCGACTTCCCGCACCGCGAAACTTCGCTCCAGTCGGGCCGCCTGCAGGGTGCGCCCCGGACTCTCGGCGGCTTCCGTCACCTGAGCACCTCCGCAACGGGTCGATTCAGGGTACCTGGCATTGCTTGGCTTCGCGCGAATCGGGGAACAGATTCTGTAAGGCCAATGCGTGGCTGGCCAGGCGGTCGGGGTCCGAGGCGATCTGAGCCAACTTCATACCCAGGCAAAGGCTGCGCGGTGTAGGCCGCGCCCCGGTGCGAAAATTGTCGTAATGCTCTTGGGCCACTTCGAAGGCGCGCTCCGCATAGGCGAGATCAGCCAGCTCCAAGCTGCTGCGATACTGCCGTGAGTTGAGCAGCAGCGATCGACCGAATGCCTGTTTTGCGGCTGCTTGGTTGCCGACCCGAAGTTCCGCGAGCCCCAGGTTTTCGTACGCCTGAGAACGGGCCCGGTAATCGGTGTTGCGGACCAGCTGACGCAGCTGGTCCACGGCCTCCTCGAAGCGGCCCTGGCTGTACAAGAACGTACCGTAGTTATTGAGCGCCTGGGCGTTGGACGGCTCAATGCGCAGGGCAGAGGCGAAATGCTCTTCGGCAAGCTCGGAATCGTCTTCCGCCTGGTTGAGCACCGCCATGAGCACATGGGCTTCCACGGAACGAGGATCAATCTCCAGCGCGCGGTTCAGCGGAGGCCGAGCGCGGAGCAAATCACGATTTTCCAGATAGCCCCGCGCGAGGTCCAGATGAGCTCGCACGCGTTGGGCGTTTTCCGCCGGCTCCGGCAGACCGCCAGTGCTCTCGGTGACGCAACCGTAACCTGCGAGACTCAAAACAACCAGCATGGCGCCGGTGACAGACACCCTCATGCGACCTCCTCGGCCTTAACCCGCGCAAGGTAGCGACCCTGACGTTTGGTCCGATCGGTCACGTTGCCCACCAACTGGCCGCAGGCCGCATTGATGTCGTCACCGCGCGTCGTGCGCAGCATAGTGGCGTACCCGGCATTCATCAGATAGGTCTGGAAGCGCCGCACGCGGGCCTCGTCCGGTTTTTCGTAGCCGGACGCGGCAAACGGATTGAACGGAATCAAATTGATCTTGCAGCGCAGCGGGCGCAGCAGTCGTGCCAACTGCTCCGCATGCTCGATATGATCGTTTACCCCTTTAAGGAGCGTGTACTCGATGGTCAACGAGCGCTTCTCCCCCAGACCCGCAAGATAGTGCTCGCAGGCTTCGAGCAGCGTTGCGATGGGGTATTTTCGGTTGATGGGCACCAACACGTCGCGCAGCGCATCATTGGGGGCATGCAATGACACCGCAAGCGATACATCGGTGGCTTGTGCCAGCGCGTAAATGCCGGGCACGTGGCCGGCCGTGCTCACCGTCACCCTGCGTTTGGAAATGCCAAAGGCCAGATCGTCCATCATGATGTCTGTTGCCGCGAGCACCGCATCGAAGTTGAGCAGCGGCTCGCCCATGCCCATCATCACCACGTTGGTCACCGACTGGTCTTTGCCTCGAAGCTCTGCATTGGCCAGGTAGACCTGGCCCACGATCTCTGCCGCTGACAGGTTGCCGTTGAACCCCTGCTTGCCCGTGGCGCAGAAACTGCAATCGAGCATGCAACCCACCTGGGAGGACACGCACAAGGTATTGCGCCCACGGTCGGGGATCAGCACCGTCTCCACACAGTTGCCGTTGGCCACACGCACCACCCATTTGATGGTGCCATCCGCGGACTCAGCACGCGTCACTACCTCGGGCAGGCTGAAGCAGGTGAGTTCTGCCATCTGCGTGCGAAAGCTCTTGGCCAGGTCGGTCATGGCCGCGAAATCCGTCACGCCCTGATGATAGACCCAGCGCATCACCTGGCGGGCGCGATAGGCCCGCCCACCAAGCTGCTCCACGAAGGCTTCGAGCGCTTCCCGGTGCAGGCCGTATAGGTTGATGGGCGACTGCTGTGCCATGGTCAAGCGCTAGTCTCTGGGGCAGATTTCATCGTCCGCAAAAAAGTACGCGATCTCACGGGCAGCCGAGGTGCTGGAGTCAGACCCGTGCACCGCGTTGGACTCCAGCGACTCGCCGAATTCCGCCCGAATGGTTCCCGACTCGGCTTCCGCGGGATTGGTGGCGCCCATCAAAACTCGGTTTGCGGCAATGGCGTCTTCACCCTCCAGCACCTGAACCACCACCGGGCCGGAGGTCATGTAGGCAAGCAGAGAGTCGAAGAAGGGCTTGCCCTCATGCTCGGCGTAAAAACCCGATGCCTGCTGCCGGTCCATATGCAGCATCTTTGCCGCAACGATGTGCAATCCGTTGCTCTCGAATCGAGCGTAGATCGTGCCGATCAGATTTCGCGCTACCGCGTCAGGTTTGACAATAGACAGCGTCCGTTCAAGGGCCATGAAAGTCTCCACTTACAAGTTCAAAAGCACGCCTAACCGCTTGAAATACGATCGATTTATAGGCGATGTGCGTCAGCGGGCGCGTATTATACGCGTTTGCCGCCCAGATCAAACGGCGCCAGGCGCCTTGCTCTGCTTATGCGCGCCTAGCCCGCCACGCTGGCAGACCCGCGCAGCCCGGCCACCACTTCAGACACTCGCTTTGCCGCATAGTCCACCTCCGCTTCGGTGGTGTAGCGACCCACGGTAAAGCGCAATGACGCATGTGCCAGATCATCGGGCACGCCCAGGGCCCGCAGCACGTAGCTGGGTTCCACGCTGGCGGAGGTGCAGGCCGACCCACTGGACACCGCAATGTCGTCCAGGGCGAGCAGCAGAGTTTCGCCATCCACGCCGGAGAACCCCACATTCAGTATGCCTGGTAGCCGCTGTTCCTCGTCACCGTTCAGGAAGCTGCCGGGCACCTGCTTGAGGTGCGACCACAATCGCTGACGCAGCGCCGTAATGCGCGCATTCTCCCGCTCCATCTCGCACGCCATGATGGCGGCGGCCTCACCCATTCCCACGATCTGATGGGTCGCCAGCGTACCGGAACGCATGCCCCGCTCGTGGCCGCCACCGTGAATGAGCGGCGTCAATCGCACCGGCGGCTCGCGCCGCACATACAGCGCGCCCATCCCTTTCGGGCCATACATCTTATGAGCCGACATGGAAATCATGTCCACCGGCATGGTGGCCACGTCGATGGGCACCTTGCCGGCGCTTTGCGCGGCATCGGTGTGCATTGTGACGCCCGCGTCGCGACAGACCTGCGCGATGGAGGCAATGTCGTTGACGGTGCCGATCTCGTTGTTGACGTGCATGACAGACGCTAACAGGGTATCCGGCCGGAGCGCAGCGGCCACCTGCTCCGGAGTCACGATCCCATCGGCGCCGGGGCGCAGATAGGTGACCTCGAACCCTTTCGTCTCCAGCCACGCACACGTGTCCAACACCGCCTTGTGCTCCGTCTCACTTGTGACGATGTGCCGCTTGTCTGCGCCTTCGGCGAGCCCTTTGATGGCCAGATTGTCTGACTCTGTGGCGCCCGACGTCCAGACGATTTCCAACGGATCCGCATTGATGAGCGCCGCCAATTGGGCACGCGCTTCCTCAACAGACTCTTCGGCCTGCCAACCGAAGTGATGGGAGCGCGACGCGGGGTTGCCGAAGTTTCCCTCCACCAGCAGGCAGGAACTCATCTTCTGCGCCACGCGAGGGTCCACGGGCGTCGTGGCCGCGTAGTCCAGGTAAATCACGTTGGTCATAACAGTCGCGCTTGAATGAGCTGATTGTCCTGCCGGCGCGCCACATCGCGAACCTCCGTTCGCGCCACCAGCTTGCCCAGGGTTATGCCGTCCAGAAAGCCGTCGATTTCGTGCGACAGTTCGTCCCACAGATCGTGGGTAAGGCACATGACGCCCTCCTGGCAATCGGCACTGCCGTGACAGCGGGTTGCATCCACGCCCTCGCCCACGGCAGCAATGATATTGGATACGCTGATCTGGTCGCTACTGCGACCGAGCTGGTACCCGCCTCCTGGGCCGCGCACGCTTTCCAGCAGGCCCGATCGCTTGAGCTTGCCGATAAGCTGCTCCAGATAGGCGGCGGAAATGTCCTGGCGGTCCGCGATGTCCACCACGCTCACCGGCCCGCAGTTTCGGTGCAGGGCGATGTCGAGCATGGCGGTAACCGCGTATCTGCCTTTGGTGGTAAGGCGCATTCGCTATAGGCTCAGTGGACGCACAACGCTTCGAGTATGCAATACCCGACTAATTTGGTCCACTATTCCCCTTGGCTCCCGGTCCCGCCAACCAGGCCCTCTATCTGAGTGAGCACGCCGCGCAGCATCTGCAGCTCGGTTGCGTCCGGCTGTGCCCTAACGAACAGCCGGCGCAGTCGCGTGAGCGTTTGTCCCGGATTGTCGGGGTCTAGGAAACCACTGACCTCCAACGCCGAGCGCAAATGCTCCATGAACCCTTCCAGCTGGGCAGCCGTAGCCGGCGGGCGATCCCAGCCAGGACTCTGTGGTCCCTCGATGGCAGCTTCGTGTGCTGCCGTCTGCTTGCGCAGCTCGTAGCACACCACCTGCACCGCCATGGCGAGATTCAAAGAGGGATATTCGGGGGCAGTGGGTATCTGCAAATGGGTATGACACAGCTGCAGCTCTTCGTTGGTGAGACCGCTGGTCTCCCTGCCAAACAGCACCGCCACCTGCAGGCCGCCGCGGTTCAACACATCGGCGGCCACTTCTTCCGCGCTACCCGACGGCCAGGGAATGCGACGCATCCGGGTGCTGGTTCCTATAACCAGCTGACAATCACTGATGGCGGCCTGGACCGTGTCAAAAACTTCGGCGGATTCCAGAACATCCTGGGCGCCCGCCGCACGCCACTGCGCCTGCGGGTCCGGAAAGCGCGCCGGATTTACCAGCGCCAGCCGATTCAGCCCCATGTTCTTCATGGCGCGGGCGGCCCCACCGATGTTGCCCGGATGGCTGGGCTCCACCAGGACCACGCGCACGTTCGCCAACGTCTCGGACCCGATCTGTTTGTGCTCGCTCACCAAATCTTCCTTTCCAATTGCCCGGCAATTGTCTGCCATTCCCTAGGCGCAAGCACGTTGTTACGATAGCGCGCCTTTTTTCGGGTCTCCCCAATGCAACCGATGGCGAATATGGCTCTGCGAGCCGCCCGACAGGCGAGCCAGATCATCCTGCGCGCCATGGACCGGCTGGATGAGCTGCGCGTGGAAGAAAAGTCGCCCAATGATTTCGTCTCCAACGTGGACAGGGACGTCGAAGCCATCATCATGGAAGTGCTTCATCGCGCCTATCCCGACCACGGCATTCTTGGCGAAGAGTCCGGCCAGGCGTTCGAAGGCGCCGAGTACAACTGGATCATCGATCCACTGGACGGCACCAACAACTACCTGCAAGGCATCGGTCACTTCTGTATTTCCATCGCCTGCATGAAAGGCAGGCAGTTCGAGCACGGCGTGATCGTAGACCCACTGCGCAACGAAGAATTCGTGGCCAGCCGGGGCTTTGGCGCGCAGCTCAACGGGAAGCGCATACGCGTTAGCAAGGTGAGCAGGCTCGACGCGGCAACGATCGGCACAGGGATTTCGCCCGGCACCATTGCTGCGCACCGCGAGCCGTACATCGCCATGACCGACGCGTTCCTTGGCGGCACTGCCAGCATGCGCCGCCTGGGATCTGCCGCGTTAGACCTCGCCTATGTAGCGGCCGGGCGCTTCGACGGTTTCTGGCAGTTTCAACTCAGTCCCTGGGACATTGCCGCCGGTACCGTTATCGTGCGCGAAGCGGGTGGTTTCGTGGGCGACCTGTCCGGGGGCGACGGGTTCTTTGAAAGCGGAAACATCGTGGCGGCCAACCCCAAATGCTTTAAAGCCATGGTGCAGACCATACGCCCACACCTGACCGAATCACTCACGGAATAACGACACGGGCGACAGGCCTCGCGCCGGTTCAGGGCAACGCTTCGTCCGCGTTTTCCTTCTCCGGCACCAGCAGATCCTCGCGCGAGATCTTCATGAAAAGCAGTACATTGGAGGCAACGTAGATGGACGAGTAGGTACCCACCATTACCCCGATGGTCAACGCGGTCGCAAACCCCCGGATCATTTCTCCGCCGGCAATCAGCAGCGCCAGCAACACAACCAGAGTGGTCAACGAGGTGATGAGTGTCCGGCCCAAGGTCTGATTGAGCGACCGGTTTATGATCTCCACCGAGGTTCCGCGACGCACCTTGCGAAAGTTCTCACGGATGCGGTCCGACACCACAATGGTGTCGTTGAGAGAATAGCCGATTACTGCCAGCAGCGCGGCGAGCACCGACAGGTCGAAGGTCCACTGCGCCACAGCAAAGCAACCCAGCACGAAAACGACGTCGTGCACCAGAGCCACTACCGCACCTACGGAGAACTGCTTGGTGAAGCGAAATAGGATGTAAAGCATCACCACAAACAATGCGGCCAACAGGGCCAAGCCACCGTCTTCGGTAAGCTCCTCGCCCACCGCAGGACCCACATAGTTGGACTGACGCATGAGCACGCCCGGGTAGGCTTCACGCAATACCGCAAGGATGTCGTCGCCCAGATTGGCCTGAGCCACATCCATCTGCGGCGGCATGCGGATGAGCAGATCGCGCTCGGTGCCGAAATACTGAACCAGACCGTTCTCGTATCCGTTGGCCTCCAGCACCTGGCGCACCTCATCCGGAGACGCCGGTTGCTCGAACTCCACCTCTACCAGAGTGCCACCGGTGAAATCCAATCCCAGGTTCAGCCCCTGGAATAACAACGCCGCCAGCGAGATCAGTATGACCACTGCGGAAACACCCGCCGCGATCAGGCGGCCGCCCATGAAGTTGATATTCAGATCCAGCACCCTCATACGCTGAGCTTCTCCAGCGTGCGGCCGCCGTACATCAGATTGACAAGGGCACGGGTACCCAGGATTGCAGTGAACATGGAGGTGACGATACCCACCGCCAGCGTCACCGCGAATCCCTTGACCGGTCCGCTACCGACGGAAAACAGGATGATCGCCACGAAAAAGGTGGTGATATTGGCGTCCAGAATGGTGAGCAGGGCGCGGTCGAAACCCGCGGCAATAGCCTGCTGGGGGGAGCGGTCCCGCAACTCCTCGCGTATGCGCGAAAAGATCAGCACATTCGCGTCTACGGCCATGCCCACGGTGAGCACGATGCCCGCAATGCCCGGCAAGGTGAGGGTCGCTCCCAACACCGACATCACGGCGACCAGGAGGATCATGTTCAACGTCAGCGCCACGTTGGCCGCAAGGCCGAACCACCGGTAGTAGAACACCATGAAGATCAGAACCAGGGAAAAGCCGATGACGATGGACTGCCGCCCCTTGTCGATGTTCTCTTCCCCAAGGCTTGCACCCACCGTGCGCTCCTCGACGATATACATGGGTGCGGCCAGCGCCCCGGCTCTGAGCAGCAGCGCCAGGTCGCGGGCCTCGCCCAACTCCAGCCCCGTGATGCGAAATCTGAAGCCCAACGCGGCCTGAATGGTGGCCACATTGATGACCCGCTTCTCTTCCACCGTATAGGGCACCGCAACTTCCGCACCATCCCGCATGACCAGGCGCGAACGGGTCTTAAGCTCTTTGAACAGAATGGCCATTGAGTCGCCGATGTGGTCCTTGGTGACCTCATTCATTCGACGACCGCCGTCGTTATCCAGCGTGATGCTCACCTGCGGCAACCCGGTCTCTGGATCGTATTCCTGCAGGGCGTTGGTTACCTGATCACCCGTAACGATATTGGCACGCTGCAGAATCTCCGTACGCCCCTCGTAGCTGTACGTTTCCGTCTGTGCCGGCCTGGCGCCAGGCAGCGCCACCAGGCGGAATTCCAGATTGGCAAACTTGTTAATGATGTCTTTGGCTCGAGCGGCGTCCTGCACGCCGGGCAAATCGAGAACGATGCGCGAGCGACCGAGCCTCTGCACCAGCGGTTCCGAAACACCCAGCTCGTTGACCCGGTTTCTCAGGCTCTGCAGGTTCTGATCGATGGCGAAGTCTTCCAGCTCCCGAGCCTTGGCATCGAGCATGGTCAGGCTTAATGCCGGATTTCCGTTCTTTTCCCGCTCTACGATCTGGTAGCCATCGAACACGTCGGCAATGGCGTCTTCCGCCGCCTCACGCGCCTGCTCGTTCTGGAAACCAATCACAATCTGCTGGCCTTCCAGCCAATCGCGCCCAACGTAACGGATGCGCTCTTGCACCAGCACATCGCGGATCGCCTCGACGTCACTTTCCATCCGGTCGCCGATGAACTTGTCCATATCGACCTGGAGCAGGAAGTGGACTCCGCCGGAAAGGTCCAGCCCCAAAGACATGGGCTTAGCGCCCACATCCTGCAGCCATTGCGGCGTGGTAGATGCTCGCGTGAGCGCCACCACGTAGCGCCCATCCGAACCCGGATTGAGTGCCGCCATGACCAGGTCGCGCCCGCGCAGCTGTGACTCATCGGTATCCACTCGAATAAGCGCGGTCTCTTCTGCAAGCTCCGCTGTCAGCACGGGAATCCCGGCCTGGTCCAACGCGGCGAGCGCGCTCGCCATGGTAGCCTGGTCAAGCGGGTTCTCCGGACCCGTGCTGCGAATCTGCAAGGCTGGGTCTGGTTGATAAAGATTGGGCGCCGCGTAGATGCAGCCGATCACGGCCACGAATCCGATAAGCAGATAGCGACCAACAGAAAAGGTGTTGGGGGCACGGGTGGACGTTTTGGGCATGCCCAGCAGGCTTTCGCCAACCAGACCACTGGACCTAGCCATTAACGTCAGCCTCCGGAGTGTTCGAAACTAGGCCTCGTCCAGCGACTTCAGCGTCCCCTTGGGCAGCGTGGCGCCCACTGCCGCCTTCTGCACGCGCAGCTCGATGTTGTCGGCCACCTGAACCTTTACGAAGTCGTCTTCCACCTTGTTGATCTGGCCGACGATCCCGCCACTGGTGACCACCTCATCGCCCTTGGATAGCCCCCCGATCAGCGCCTGATGCTCCTTGCGGCGTTTGCTCTGGGGCCGCCACAACAGAAAGTAGAAGATGAGTATGAAACCACCCAGAAAAAGCAGGTTGACCATCCCCGCATCCGGGGGCGCGCCGGCAGCCTCGGCTGCGTAGACAGAGGTTTCAAATAGACTCATTTGAGGGAATTCCAACCGTTGTGCAGGGTCTCGATGAGGGACGGAAATGTACCCGTTTCAATAGATGCGCGCAAACGGGCCATGAGCGCATGGTAGTAATGCAGATTGTGGCGTGTCATGAGCATGCTTGCGAGCATTTCACCGCATCGATCCAGGTGGTGCAGATAGGCCCGGGAGAAGCCCTGACACGTATAGCACTGACATTCCGGGTCGAGCGGCTCATCGGCATCCCTATGTTGGGCATTACGGATCTTGACGGTGCCCCGCGAGGTAAAGGCATAGCCGTTGCGCCCGTTACGCGTTGGCAGCACGCAGTCGAACATGTCCACCCCGGCAGCCACGCCCGCCACCAGGTCTTCGGGCGTACCCACTCCCATGAGATAGCGCGGTTTGTCCTCGGGCAGCATCGGCACGGTGGCCTGCATAACCCGTTGCATCTCCTGTTTCGGTTCTCCGACCGACAGCCCGCCGATTGCATATCCATCGAAGCCCAGGCTCACCAACTGCGACGCGCTCTCGGCCCGCAGAGGCTCGAACATGCCGCCCTGAACGATGCCAAACAGCAGACTGGGCCCTTGCGATGGTTCGTGCACGCGCTTGCTGCGTTGCGCCCACCGCAGCGACAACTCCATGGAATCCCGCACTTCGGACTCGCTGGCCGGATAGGCCGTACATTCGTCGAAAACCATGATGACGTCGCTGCCCAACTGCAGCTGCACTTCTATTGAGCGCTCGGGCGTGAGCGTCACCCGATCGCCATTGATCGGGGAGCGAAATACCACCCCCTGCTCGTCGATCTTGCGCAGCTCACCCAGGCTCCACACCTGAAAACCGCCGCTGTCCGTAAGGATCGGATCGGGCCACTGCATGAACTCGTGCAGCCCCCCCAACGCCTGAATACGCTCGCTACCAGGGCGCAGCATAAGGTGGAAGGTATTGCCGAGCAGCATCTGCGTGCCCACGCTCAAAAGGTCTGCCGGCGTCATGGCTTTGACTGTGCCGTAGGTCCCGCACGGCATGAACACCGGTGTCTGCACCGACCCATGTGCCGTGCGCAGGTTTCCGCGCCGCGCTGCGCCGTCGCGCGCCAGCACCTCGAAGCTCACGCCGCCCGCTCCACGATGCATGCATCACCATAGCTGAAGAACCGGTATTCGCGGGCAACGGCCCCGGCGTATGCCCGCATCACGCGCCCGTAACCACCAAACGCACACACCAACATGAGCAGGGTGGATTTCGGCAGGTGGAAATTGGTCACAAGCAGGTCCACGACCTGAAACTGGAACCCGGGAGTGATGAACAGCTTGGTGTCGCCGCTGATAGCCGACACCTTGCCATCACACGCCGCCGCTTCCAACGCGCGCACCACGGTGGTGCCAACGGCCACAACGCGGCCTGCGCAGGCGTTGACCGCCGCCGCGGTTTCCTCGGGTATACCGAAGCGCTCCGAGTGCATCCGGTGCTGGCTGATATCAGCCACACGCACGGGCTGAAAGGTACCGGCCCCCACGTGCAGCGTCAGGTACTCGACCCTCACGCCCCGCTGTTTGAGGTCGTCGAGCATCGCGTCGGTAAAATGCAGGCCCGCCGTGGGCGCTGCCACCGCGCCTGGATGCACCCCGAAGACCGTCTGATAGCGGGCCTCGTCGCGCGCGTTGCCCGGACGTTGAATGTAGGGCGGCAAAGGCATCCGACCGAACCGTTCCAAAATCTCCATGACGCTGACGGGAAATGCCAGACGATAAAATTCCCCTTCTCGTCCCACCACCTCCACCAGCAGCCCGCCCAGGTCCAGATAGCGGCCGGGCTTCAGGGGCTTACTCACCCGCACCTGGCACAGCGCCTCCCGATCCTTGTCAATGCGCTCCACCAGGATTTCCGCCCGTCCGCCGGAGTCTTTCTGCGCAAATAGCCGTGCCTTGATGACCCGGGTGTCATTGAGCACCAGCACGTCGCCAGCTTGAAGCAGGCCAGAAAGATCGGCAAAGCGGTGGTGGGCGACGCCGCCAGCACTGATCTGCAGCAAACGGCTGGCGCCGCGCTGCTCCGAAGGCGCCTGCGCAATCAGACCCTCGGGCAGCGCGTAGTCGAAATCTTCCAGTTTCATCGAGGACATCATTGGCTGTACCGACCAACAGGGTGTGCATCTTACCCACTGCCGCACCGCACACAACCGCAGCGGCCAAGATAGCGCCGGTGCACCCGCGGATGGTTCCCCGCAACAGCCCACCGAGAGGAAACGTCATGACGACTATGGAGTTGGGCGCCTTGGGCGAGGTCATCGGGCCGTGCGCCGTACTTGTCGCCCTCATCTACCTCGCCATTCAAATGGCACGGACAAAGCAGACTATGCAACCGGCTTCGTTACACAACGCAATTGCCGTGATGAATCACAACAGCCAGAACGTAGCGGCCGCGCCACGGATGACCACCAATGTAATTTGGTGCTAGTCTCAGGCGCACATGAACCGTGTTCTACCATTCAGCTCCAAGCTGGGGTTTGGCATAGGTCAGCTTGCCGAGGGGGTAACGCTGGCCGCCTTCGGCACGTTTCTGCTGTTTTTCTACAATCAGATCCTCGGCATATCCGGTGCCCTAACCGGACTCGCTCTGGGTATCGCCCTGTTCTGCGATGCCATCACGGACCCGCTGGCAGGCTCCATCTCCGATCGCCTGAACACGCGCTGGGGCCGTCGTCTTCCCATGATGGCCGCCTCCTCGCTACCTCTGGCCATGTGCGTCGTGGCCCTGTTCAACCCGCCCTCGGGCATGTCGGATTGGTTTTATTTCGGCTGGCTGGTGGTATTCGCCGTGCTGGCCCGCACGTTCCTTACCCTATATCACATTCCGCACCTCGCGCTGGGCGCCGAGATGGCCCACGACTATCTCGACCGCACACGAGTGTTCAGCTACAGCCAGCTGTTCGGCAGCTTGGGAAGCACTGGTTTCGGGTTCGTCATGCTGACCTTCTTCTTCGTAAGCTCCGAAGAATACGCGCACGGCATGCTGAACCAAACCGCGTACACGCCCTTCTCGCTGTCGGCTGCGGTGATCATCATGATTTCCATCTGGTTGAGCGTGTTCGGCACCGCCAAGGAAATTCCCTACCTGCCCAAGGCAACGTTCAAGACCCAGGAGCGACTCAGCTTCGGACGCCTGGCGCGGGAGATGATCACCGCCTTTAAGAACCATTCCTACCGCATGCTGGTGGGCGGGTTGTTCTGCGCCGTCATCCTGCTGGGAATCGAAGGCGTGTTCATGGTTTACATGTACGTGCACTTCTGGGGCATGGAGACCGAAAACATGCGCTGGCTCGGGCCTACAGGATTACTGGCGCTACCGTTCTCCGTATTGCTCGCCCCCATACTGACCAAGCGTTTCGACAAGCGTCACCTGCTCATCGGTCTGTCTGCCCTGATTATCGTCAACAACAACACCATGATCTGCCTGGCACTGTTTACCGACATCCTGCCCCCTAACGGGACCATACTGCTGCTGTCGATGCTGCTTAGCTTCGTTTTCCTGTCCGGTTTGTGCAGCCCGGCGGTGATCATCACGTTGAACTCCATGTTTGCCGACATTGCCGACGAGCAGGAGCTAATCACCGGTGAACGCCAGGAAGGCATCATTTTTTCCGCACGCTCGTTCTCGTTCAAAGCCGGTGGGGCGGTAGCAAGCATTATCGGCGGGGTGGCGTTGGACCTGATCGGGTTCCCACGAGGCGCCGCACCCGGCGAAGTGGAAGCCGACGTTCTGTTCCGCCTTGGCCTAGTAGCCGGACCGCTAACCTCCATCCTGGGACTTTTCATCCTGCTTTTCTATCTGGCATATCGCCTCGATCGAAACCGTGTGGCGGAGATTCAAGCGGAACTGGCCATCCGGCGCGCAGAAACAGCCGCGCAATCAGAGCCTGGTCAGCAAGCGGAAGCGAGCCAGCAACCAGACACCGCATAGCCCCACGCCGACCATTTCGCAGGTAATATTCCCGCTATTGTCAGGGGATACGGCCATGTACTACGACAGCGAAGCCCGCGCCGCGAACACCAGCGATCCGGGGCTGCCTTTCAATCCGTTCAAAGCGCTTGTGGCGCCACGCCCCATCGGCTGGGTCACCACGCTCACCGAGTCGGGCATGGTGAACCTGGCCCCCTACAGCTACTTTCAAGCGGTTGCCGACAATCCGGACATCGTGATGTTCTCCGCCGCATCGGAACTTGAGGTGCACGACGGAGCCATTTCTTTTGGCAAGGGCCGTAAGCATTCCGAAAACAACGCGGTAGCGTCCGGTGAATTCGTCTGCAACCTGGTCACCTTCGAGCTGCGCGAAGGCATGAATCTCACTTCTGCACACCTGCCGGATGATGAGAGCGAAGTGGCGCACGCCGGCCTGGAGATGGCGCCATCACGCCGTGTGAAACCACCCCGCGTCGCACGAACACCCGCCGCCCTGGAATGCGTCGTGGTGGACTCCCATCCCGTTCGGCACCGCGGCGGCGATCATCTGTTCCACCTGGTGTTCGGCGAGGTGCTTGGCGTTCATATAGACGATGCATTCATCAAAGACGGTCGCGTCGACACCGCGGCCATGCAGCTTGTTACGCGCATGGGATATGACGAGTACGCCGTCTTAGAGAAGGCGTTCGTCATGCCTCGACCGGACTTCGATCCGGTGCTCGACGGCATGGTGAAATAGTCGGCCACACTTGTTCTTGTAGGCGAGTTCTGGTTAGGTGCGCGCGTTCGCACCAAGGTTGAGGTCTCATGCCCGCCGACGACATTCAGCAGCTCTTCCAGAACAATCGCTTGTGGGCGGAAAGCGTAGAACGTGAAGACCCCGCGTTCTTCACGCGCCTGGCAAGCGGACAGAGCCCAAAGTACCTGTGGATTGGCTGCTCTGACAGCCGGGTGCCAGCCACCACGGTCACGGGACTGAAACCCGGCGAGGTGTTCGTGCTTCGCAACGTGGCCAACCAGGTGCAGCAAAACGACGCAAGCGCCATGTCGGTGGTGGATTTTGCCGTCGGCACGCTGGGCGTGCGCCACATCCTCGTGTGCGGTCACTACGGATGCGGCGGCGTGCGTGCCGCGATGGAAGGGTCCGCCAAAGGCACCTTGGGACAATGGGTGTCCAACATTCAGGAGCTTTGGAACACCCACGAAAATCAGTTGGGCAATCTGGACCCGGACGACGCCCACGCGCGCCTTTGCGAACTCAACGTGCGTCTGCAGGTGCGTTCGCTATGCCAACACGCGTCGGTTCGCCAAGCTTGGGAGGACGGACAAGCGCTGGATATTCACGGGTTAATCTACGCACTGGAAGATGGACGCCTGCGCAACTTGAATCTGCACGTGTCGTCTCGTACGCAAGCCGATGCGTTTCGATAACGCAATCCCAGCAACCCCACATCCACTGCGTAGCGCGCCACAACCGCTGCTCAGCTACTACGTGTGCAGCAATCCCGATAGTCCGCGGCGAGCAGGGCCACCTGCGCGCACGGCAGCACCGTCTTCGGCAGGCCAACCGCATGCGCCACCTGGCCAGTAGCAGCTTCACGCCCGACAACGCCGCCTTCCGAGCTCTAAAAGGAGCGCCCTGCAAGCGGTGGTATGATCGGCAGCCCACGTCGGGAGTCATGCCATGAGCAAGGACATTCCAAAAGACCCGGGTGAGGCGCTACGCCGCCTGCTCAACCAATGGGAGCGCGGCTTCGAGGAGATCGCCGGTCGTTTCATGGGCGAAGCCGAGTGCGAGCGCTCCAAAGCGCAACTGGACGAACTTCAGTCGCGAGCGCGCAAGACTTTTGGCGAGTTCATGGCACAGAACCTGTCCGCGGCCGACATGCCCACCCGTGATGACCTAGTGCAACTGACCGAGGCGGTGGCCGCCCTCGACGAACGCCTGGCCCGCGTAGAAGCGATGCTCGCTAACAAAGCGCTCGAACGAGACACGTAGCCACGGCGCACACCGAGACCAGGGAAAGACCACGCCGCCCAGCTCGAAAACAATGTTCGTCTACGCGTCGGCGCTAGCCCGCCGGGACACTCTCTGAAACAATTCGTGTATATTCTTGTTACCTTCGTCGTAGGGCTGACCGACGGTCTTGCCGAACGCAAGAAAGCAGTAGAGCAGCACGTCGGCCAGAGTAAACCGATTGTCGCAAACAAACTCGCGACCTTTCAGCAGACCATCCAGCCAGGCTATCCGGTCTGCGACAATTCGCTTTAACCCTTCCGAGGCTTCTGGAACAGTGATGATGCGATCCTGATAGATGGATAGCCCCTCACCAAAGCGAAACGCGACCGTCATAGGCTCGCAGATGTTCAAATCGATTCGGCGGGTCCACATGCGCGTCTCCGCGCGCTCTTCAGGCGTGTTCCCAAGCAAGGAATCACCCGGCGCGGATTCGTCCAGATACTCGCAAATGGCGGTAATCTCGCTGATGTAATCCCCGTTATCGAGTTGTAGCGTGGGCGACTGGCCCGACGGATTCTTCTCCACGTAGGGCGCCTGGCGGTTCTCGGCTGCCAGGACATCCACCTCTTCTATTTCCAGGTCAATGCCACGCTCGGCGGCAAACATGCGCACCACGTGGGGATTAGGGCCCAGAGAATTCAACAATTTCATGTCGGTCGTTCCGAATCAAAGCGCAGATTCTATGGATCGGGTGTGAAGTTCGCTAGCGGTTCGCGTCTTGTGGGGCCCACGTGTTCTACCCCACAATCCATGGATGAGAAAAACACCACAGCGCACGCGCGTTCTGCAGAACCACCACATGGACTCCCGCCGCTGGGACTGGTTCACTCCCCGCGACGACGACATCATCATCGCCACGTCTTACAAGGCGGGCACCACATTCACCCAGACCATTGTTGGCAACCTGATCTTCCCCGACGGCAACCTGCCCGGGCCGGCATCGTTCATCTCGCCATGGCTGGACATGCGGGTGTTTCCACTGGAGTTGGTGCTTGCGCAGTTGGAGGATCAAACCCACCGGCGCTATATCAAAACGCACCTGCCCCTCGACGCGCTCCCCTATTACGAGAACGTGAAGTACCTGTGCGTGTCGCGGGACCCGCGAGATGTTTTCATGTCGCTACTCAACCACTGGGGCAGTCATACCCCCGAGTTCTACGCCAGGATAAACAACATCCCCGGCATGGTGGGCGAGCCCATGCCGGAGTTCGTGAACGACATCAAAGCCACATGGCGTAACTGGATAACAAAAAGCAGCTTTCCAGAAGACATCGGCGGCTATCCCTTCTGGTCACATCTCAGCTACGGCTTGTCGTTCTGGGAGTATCGCGACGCGCCGAACATCAAGATGCTGCACTTCAACGACCTGCTGGCAGATCTGGACGGCGAAATGCGGCAGATTGCGGAGTACCTGCAGATTGACGTTCCCGAAGCGCAATGGGACGACGTGGTGAAACGGTGTACGTTCGCCGAGGTGAAGAAGGACCCCTCAAAGGTAGTGGGGCCCAACATCGACTTCGGATTCAAAGGCGGCGCCGACACCTTCATCCACAAAGGAACCAACGGACGCTGGGTGGGGGTGCTGGACGACGAAGATATAGCTTTGTACGCCGAGGCCATGGCCAAACTACCCGCCGACTACGCGCACTGGTCAGAGCACGGCAAACTATCGGACTGACCCGCCGCCCGCCTGGCAAACAGGGTGCCCGGAACTCTGCTCGCCATCACCCTGGGGTGCCGGCTAATCAGCTCTCAAGCGAGCAACGTCGTGCAATGGACTGCGACCGAGGATGCTGCCGGGCTTTCGCCAGACGCGAGGCGGCTAAACGCTATCGACGAGCCCAGAGCCTGGGATGCGGAGGCCTATGGCTTCCATGCGGGGCATGACCTCGTCGCGGACAATAGGTAGGTCATCAACGAAATTTGGCGTAGCGAAAGCCATCCCATCAAGTCCAGCATCGCTCAATTGCTTGAATTGGTCGGCAACTTCGTCCGGGTTTCCCTTCAGCAGCATGATACCTTGACCGCTGATCACGCGTTCGCGCAGCATCGGCAGCACGTCGCTTGGAATAGATTCCGAACCACCAATGATGCTCTCCCAATAGTCAGCGGCTGCCCAATCCCCGTTTTCGTGGACTAGATATTGGAAGTATTCCTCAGCTTCTTCGCTGGTCTGCCTGCACATCACTACGCAACTTCCGAAAAGGCCGAGACCCCCGCCCCCTTCAAGTTGCCGTACGGTTTGGATTTCTTGTTCCAGCTCCTCGACCTGGGAGATGTACATGAACAGGAAGTCAGCATGCTTAGCGGCAAACTCACGGCCAGCTGGGGAAGAGCCAGCGCTGATAATCTTGGGATCTCCGATTGGCAAGGGGTTCCCGGAAGCACCCTTGAGGTTGAAGTACTTGCCATCGAAGTCAAATCTCTCGCTTTCGCTCCACAATCGCTTGACGATAGTCATCCACTCTTCGGTGTAGACGTAGCGTTCATCGTGCTCAAGCATCTCAACTCCGAAAAGCTCAAAGTCGGTGACGTTGAATCCCGAAACGACATTGAGCCCGAACCGACCGTTCCCAATGTGGTCACATGTCGTGCACTGTTTTGCCGCCATGACCGGATGAATAAATGGCGTGTGAACAGTGCCAAAAACTGTTATCCGTTCTGTTGCCTCCAGCATCCCAGCTGCCCACGTCAACACTTCCAGTCCGTATCCGTCAGTTTCGGATTCACCTCGCAGACCTGTCCACACACCAAACGGGAGGACGAAGTCGAGACCGGCCTCCTCTGCCATGAGAGCTGCCGTGACGTTGTTTTCCCACGTCGCCATCCACCGCTCTGGTGCGAGCGTTTTGGTCAGGGCCCCCCATGAGTTGGTTGCGAAGAGCCCAAGCTGGAATTCTTTCCCCAAGTTTTTCCCGTTTACTTTTTCAAGAGCGCTTACTGATTCCGTTATACGGAGGGTGCGTTCCCCTCGTAAAAGGCTGGATGGAACGAAAACAAGCCATCGGCGCCTTCCGCGCTTAGCAGCTTGAGCTGAAAAAACGCTGCAGACTCTTCTACCGGCACGTTACGCGGTGCTAGTGAGAAACCGAACCTCTGATAGTAGAGAGGATTTCCGGTCAATACACATCCCAACGCACCCATTTTCTCGATCTCGTCGAGTCCGAACGCTATCAATTGACTCCCAATTCCTTCTCCCTGACGACTCGGTATTACTGATATAGGGCCGAGGCCAAACCAGGGCGCGGACCCATCGCTGAGTTGTACGGGAGAAAAGGTCACCTGTCCGACTAGATTTTCACCATCAACTGCTACCGCTGACAGCGAAATTTGACCCAGTTTACGCAAACGATCGACTAATTCCTGCTCATCACCACCGGCATAGGGCTGCCCTCTAAAAGCAGCTTGTGTGACACGATAAATGGCCGCTTCATCTCCAGGCCGCTCGCCTCTGACCACGATAGCCATCGATACGGATCGTTCCGTCGGGTTTGTGGGGTAGACTACCGGTGCTTGTTCGGCTATCGCAACTGGGGCTGTTTTGGTGCAAATAAAGTCTCACCGTCAATCTCTCACCATGCGCTTTGCCGTTTTAGAGATTCGGATACCTAGGGGTAGATACCGGACCAGACTGGCGCGACGGAAGTGAACGTCAATTTAGGTTTCTGGTAGATGCTCAAAAACATTATGCCCCCCCTGTCAGACTTCATCGCGGCCGCTTTGTCCGGTTTCAGCCAATATTTCAACTTTAGAGGTAGAGCGACAAAGAAAGAGTTTTGGTACTTCGTGCTATTTTGGTTTTTAGCTTACGGAGTCGTCGCTTCAATTGATGAACTTGCGCTGGTACCAGTTGTTGATTTAACGGAGCTTCCCGGCGCTGATTTTTTGCCCTTTGCTTATCTAGATTCTCAGGTTGGTCTGCTGGTGCTGCTATACAGGCCTCTTACTGCTGTACCAACCTTGTCCGTGACGGTCCGCCGCCTTCATGATGTCGGCAAAAGCGGCTGGCTCAGTCTCTTGTGGGTATTGCCGGTACCAGTGCTTGGGTGGTTCTGGCTGATACCGTTGCTGCTGAAACCATCGCAAGTTGAAACAGATGCCGATTGATATTAATGCCCCCTATCGTTAGGCGTTTGCACCGTGCGGGCATGCCATCTTGCCGTCAGAAAATTAGTAATATCCTAGCGGAGAACACTCGGTCAAACCGAAAGCGGATGAACCATGAACTTATTTGATTTAAGCGATCAGGTAGCTGTCGTTACCGGCGCCACCAAAGGGATCGGCCGTGGGATCGCAGAGCGACTGGCGGAGCACGGGGCCAAGGTCGTGGTCTCCAGCCGCCATCAACAAGAGTGTGATGCCGTTGCGATCGCTCTCAACGACACCTATGGCAAAGGAGCCCAAGTAGCAGTGGGCATAGCATCGGATCTCGAAGACATAGACAGCTTGCAACGCCTGATCGATGCCACCTTGGACAAGTGGGCGCGCGTGGATACGCTGGTTTGCAACGCCGCTATCCTCCCCACGATTGGGCCGTCCAAGAGTACGCCCCCAGATTTTTTCGATGGCCTAATGCGCGCCAACGTGCATCACAATTTCCGCTTGTGCCACATGGTAATTCCGCAGATGGTGGAGCGTGGCGAGGGCCGCATCATCATCATCGGTTCCGCCGATGGCGAATCGCCCACACCCAGCCGCATGGCATACTCGCTGTCTAAGGCCGCGCTGGCGCACATGACACGCTGCCTTGCAGTGGAGTTCGCTCCGCAGGTCCGGGTCAATCTGGTGCAACCCGGAATCACCAGATCCGCTGCGTCGGAACCCGTTTGGAAGAACGAACAGGTGCTCGATAGCATTACGAAAACCATTCCTTTGGGCCGAATCGCCGAACCAGACGAGGTGGCGGCTGCCGTCATTTTTCTCGCCGGCAGCGGCGGAAAATCGACTACGGGGGCCTGCATTCCGGTTGACGGTGGCAGCGCGCGGTTGCCGGCTACAACCGAATCCGGCGACCAGATCGAAGAGATCTTCGAGCCGGACCATAAGTTCAACTAGCGAAGGTGAAGGTGCGGATCGACATGAACCTGACTAGCCAGATGGCAAGGACGGTCGCGGAAGCAAATTACGCTCGGCTGTCGGCGTCGACTCCTATCGCCGCGAGGTTAGTTCTCTTGTCTGATCAATTGCTGTGATAACAGACACTGTCTATGCCCAGTGTCCAACAGCCACTCGGAAGAAGCACGACCTCTGCCCTCTGGCCTATCCCCGCAAACCTCAGCCTTTCTAGTTATTCGAAGTACTAGTCAGAAAACAGATTTCTTAGGTATTTTTACGGGTCATGCCTCTATCAGCAAAGTTACAGGCCAGAGTCATCCGGGCGGGCCGGATGATCGACGTGATCGAGATTGCTCAAGATGAGCAACCCATCTGTCGTGGTTCCGGTCTTGTGGTAGCCGAATTCACCGACGCCAAACTGGTCGATCTGCTATATCTGATTGATATCGGCTCCACCGACGAATGGAATTTGCAGGCGAACGCTAGCCAAGCCACTGCCCGCGCCGTCCAATTTGCGTCTGGCGATGCTGAATATGTGATTGCTATCGCGAGCGGCAATGAGCTTCGTGAACCGGAGCCATTCGACGGCACCGACCCTGACGACGTAGCCAAGCTGATCGGAAAAGTGTATCGAGAATTTGTCTAAGCACATCCGAAGTTCGGGAAATTAGTTCAAGGAGCAGAGCACGTTGATCGTTTTCGAAGATTACCAGGACCGCTATCAAAACATTGCGCTCAGCAGAAGCGAGGCGGGGGTGCTGACGATGCGCTTACACACTAACGGTGGTAAGCACATCTTTAGCCTGCTAGCGCACGATGAAATTGCGGACTGTCTACTGCACGTCTCACGCGACTGGTACAACAAAGTGGTGATCCTTACTGGCACGGATGACGCTTTCATCGACGAATTCATGACCGACCAACCAGACGCACCTGACTTCAAGGACACTTCTCAGTACAGCCCCACCTTCAAAGACGGTTGGTCAAAAATTCTCCCTGAAGGCCGCTATATGCAGCAAAACCATTTAGATGTGCAGGTGCCTATGATCGCCGCGGTCAATGGTCCGGCTTCTTGGCATGCCGAGCTAGCAGTATTATGCGACATCGTTCTTTGTTCAGAAGACACCTACTTTCAGGATCTACCGCATGTGCCGAGCGGCATGGTACCGGGTGACGGCGTGCATATAATTTGGCCGGAACTGCTCGGCGTGAATCGTGGCCGTTATTTCTTGTTGACCGGGCAGAAGATATACGCCCAGGAAGCCCTCCAACTTGGCATTGTTTCCGAGGTGATGCCCCGCGACCAACTAGAACACCGTGCCAACGAAATCGCCGCGGGGTTGGCTGAGCGCGACCACATCTTCCTGCGCCACACAAGGTCTGTGCTTGTCCAAAAGTTGCGCAAACAAATGGCGGACCTGCTACCGCTTGGACTACACGCGGAATATGCGTCTGCTATGGCCGATACTGCGCTCCCAAGGCCTGAAGGGGTGCAATGGGATGACTGATGCGCTCAAGGGCTAAGGTTCGCCATAAAAAGTCTCGTCGAGAAACGAAATAATTACATCAAGAGCGGGCGGTGCGTCGGCTTCAAAATTTGAACCCAGAATCAAATTAGACCCTGAATCAAGAAATGCATGTGATTTACCAACATACTCCCAATACTGCGCTTCATGCCCTGCCTGTTGGAGTGCTGCGTGGTAGGCTTTGACCGACTCCGGTGTCACCAATGGATCTTCACTTCCAACGGTTAGCAACTGTGGTGGAAGGTGGCGATTTTCAGATAGCGGGATATTGTCTTTCGGAGAAACAGCCCTGTACATGCTTTGGTTATCCACAAGACTGTACTGGTCGCCGAAAACGCCTCTGCCGATCGCTCCATTGACTTGCCATAGGGGATTCAACGCGCTTTCGAAGCCGTTAATAGCTCCCTCATAAAAGTCGTACGGGTAGCTAAGGATGGCGGCTTGAACATCTAATCCATCTTTAGCCGAAACATCTTCCGCAGATTCTTTGGCCGGCAGATAGGTGGGAGAAAATTTAAGAGACTCGGGAGAAAAGACCCGAGAACTTAATTCCGTTCCCATATTGACGATCATTGCGCAAAGATGGCCTCCGGCGCTATCGCCAGTTACGGCTACTCGCGTGTTGTCACCAGCATAGTCTGCGATGTTTTCCTTAACCCATAAAACCGCGCCAAACGCATCACCCACGATTTCATCGAGTGTCGTTGTATTGTCGTTATCAGAGAGCAAGCGATAGTTGACGTTGCATACAACATATTCTGAATTCGTCGCGAGATATGCGGCTGGCTGATCCATGATCGACTTGTCGTTCAGCAGATAGCCACCACCATGGAACATCACGACAACGGGATACGACTCACTATCCGATTTGGGCGTGTAGATATCCATGGTGAGATCAAACCCCTGCGGGGATGCCCATAACACGTTTTTCTCAAGATAGTATTTTTCCGGGTCGTTATTCTTAATCAGTTGGGGCACCTCACAGCGTTGGGAGCCGGTCAGTAGCACTCCGGCTCAAGCGCTCGGTTTTCTTGCTTGAGTCGGTTAGGGTACCTCGAATACCTCCCGCAAGGCGCGTCAAACATTTCAAGGCCAGAGAAAAATCCTGTTTACTGGTACTACGGATCAGGAGCAGTTGCCTTCGGCATCAAGAACAATGCCTTCAGCTACCTGTTACTCATCTACTCCACCCAGGTACTGGGCATCCCCGGATATCTCGCGGCCACAGCTCTGGCCATTGCAATGGCGTGGGACGCATTCTCAGATCTGTTACTGGGACATTGGTCGGACAAGACGAGGTCACGTCTCGGTCGCCGGCACCCATTTATGTACGCAGGCCTTATTGTGCTTCCAATATCGTTTTACGCGCTGTTCAATCCCCCCTTTGAACTAACGGAGGCGACCGCCTGGTGGTATCTATTGGCTACCGCCATACTGATTCGCACGGCAGTAACCCTGTTCGAGGTGCCCTCAGTCGCCCTGCTGCCGGATCTGGTTAAGGACTACGACGAGCGCAACCAGTGGCTAGCGCTGCGCCACACGCTCGGTTGGTACGGAGGAAACGGCATCCATGTGATAAATATGGCTGCCTGGGTAGGTGCTGCCGGCCTGGCTGTCCAGTCGGGCTATTCGACCTACGGTAGCGCAGGCGCGTTCATGATTGCCGTCAGCATTCTAATCTCATCCCTGGGCACGCAGAAACCCGCCGCCGCCATACCCCCACCTGCCGAAACATTTCGCGTTACCGAAATGTGGGATGAGTTCAAACAGATCGCCCAGTCCCTCACCAACTCTAACTTCTTCTGGTTATTCGTCTATTCCCTAATCGTAGGCGCTGCGGCAGGCATGTCGACGGCACTGTATCTTTACAACGTCACTTACTTCTTCGATTTCTCTGGCCCGCAGATCGCAGTCACCGGCCTTTTTGTTTTCGCCTCACCCGCCATCGCCTACGTCGTCGCACCGACCCTTGGGCAGCGGCTCGGCAAGAAGACTTCCGCGATCGCGGCGTTACTGGGCGCCATCTTTCTCTATCCCATCCCTTATCTATTGACTTTAGCCGGTTTCTGGCCAACGGCGGGTGGCTGGACGAGCCTGATCTTCTACTCCCTATTCGTGATGACCGAGGTCGTTGGGTTCATTGTTGGTGGCGTGATGCTGGACTCCATGATGGCGGACGTCGTCGAAGACAGCGAAGTAAAAACCAACCGTCGATCCGAAGGTTTATTCTATGCTGCACGGAGCTTTTCCGGTAAGGCCGTGAGCGCTCTCGGAATCGTGCTCGCAGGCTCTATTGTCTCGCTGGTCGGGATGGACGGAATTAAAAGCGTCGCCGACATGACCGATGCTATGCGCGCTGACCTGGCAACGTTCTTTTTGCCCGCCTACTGCGGTCTCTACTTCATAGCGATCTACCTGATTTCGCACTATCGCATTGATCGTGAAGCGCACAACCAGAACCTCGCAACCCTGGCGCACAAGAACTTGCACGGAAATCAGGCCAGCGACTGAATCTGGCGCAATAGCGAATCCTTTCCATCGGCCGCTCTGCCGCCTCAATCTAGTATTTGATGTATTTCGTGAACGCGCCGTCGATCACGATATTCTCGCCCGTAACCCAGGACGCGCGAGGGCTAGCCAGAAACGTGACCACATCGGCCACCTCCTCCGGACGACCTAGCCGCCCAGCCGGATGGCGTTCAACATTCTCTGCGTAGTAGTCGGGCAACGCTCGCTGAATTTTGTCCCAGGAACCTCCCTCCACAAAGATGGGACCCGGCGACACCGTGTTCGCTCGGATGCCTTCGTTCATGTACTCATAGGCCAGCTGACACACGTAGTTAATCAGAGCTCCTTTGAACGCACCGTAGCTCTGGGAGCCCTGGCCATATGCATGATAGTCAACGGCGGTAATAGTGGAGACCTGCAAAAAGGCCGCCTGCCCCGAGGCCTTGAGATAAGGATAGGCTGCATCCCACAAACTCACCGCCGACATGATGTCCACGTCGAACTGCCGCTGCCAGCCCTCTGGCGTGCGGGGCTGCGAGCCGAGCGCGCTGGTATTCGAAATCACGATGTCGATACCCCCCATGGTATCGGCCGCGGCGTTTACCCAGGCCACCAGCTGCTCCCGGTCGGAGGCATCGACCACCGAGCCGTACACCTCTCCCAGTGCACGCATTTTTTTCTCCGCTTGTTCCACCCCGTCGGTACGCACTTCACCCTGCAGCCGGGGATCTTCATCCTCCGGCGCAACACGCGCAGTACGCGAGCAAAACGAAACTACCGCTCCCTCGCGCAGAAACGCCTCGCCTATGGCACGCCCCAAACCGCGGGAGCCGCCGGTGATGATGATCTTCTTGCCCTCGAGTCCCAGATCCATGATCGCCCCTCGCTTTTTTCCCGCAGCCTATACCTAATAGGCTGCAGTTATCCAAATATTCTCTGAACAGTTCAGCTCGCGCCCGAGTAACCCGAGAAAGCCTGCGCCAGAGGCGATGCTGACAGCGGGATCCCGCACAAGCGACCTGGGCTGGGTGCAGAAGAACGTTATTCGGCGCGACATTGGCGGTTTTAGCAGGCAATCGGTCCCTGTTAGCATCTCCAACACGCAAGAGTGCGCGGCGGGCGCTATCGTGGTTGTTGTTGTGGTACTGGGTTCGTTGGTGGCAGCCGCCCTTGTCATTTCAGGCGGGGCTGCATTTGCCGCAATATTGCTGCCCTTCTTATCCCCGGCGGTCTTGATCCAGTTGGTATTTACGCTTCTGTTGTTACCAC
Organism: Gammaproteobacteria bacterium UBA2965; assembly: GCA_002348385.1. Taxonomy (GTDB): domain Bacteria; phylum Pseudomonadota; class Gammaproteobacteria; order Pseudomonadales; family Azotimanducaceae; genus UBA2965. The sequence goes on from DEBD01000046.1 coordinate 83,071, forward strand.
TGGCTATTTTCCGTGGGACGCGGTTGCTGGCAGGCCGCGGAATAAGGTTTTTCTCCTACCTTTTGGCCTTCACGACCTGGCTTTGGGGGCTGCTCGCTACCTATTTTCTTTGGGGCGGATTGGCGGTCCTTATTGGTCTTTGCATGGCGGGAGTGGGTGTTGTTCCGATCGCAGTTATAGCCTTCGTGATGGAAGGAATGTGGTGGCCGGCCATATTGCTGCTGACAGCTATCGGTTTAATACTCGCAACGCGCGTTATTAGCCGAGCGCTGATACGCAGTGTGGAGGATAAAAATTGGCGTAACAGCAACCGATAATAATCAGCTTGGTGGGCCCAAATAGGATGAGCGCGGACTATGTGGCAGAAGTAGCGGTCCGCCACGGCGAAATAACACGTGCAGTATTCTGGTCGTCCTGCCAGCGCGTCTAGCCCTTTAGCACAGTGGGCGCCTGCGCATCTCCGTATACGCCACCTGGCTACCATTCGTAAGCGCGGCTTTGACCATCTCGTTCGCCAGCGTATGGATGGCATGATCCCAAAACACTCGCCACTTAGCGCCGCAGTTTCGGCTGCACACCCATCCTTATGTGTACCATGAGTAAAATACAGTTTTAGCGCGAAGCAAGCGGGTATGGTGAAGGAGCGTTTGGCAGTTTCACTGTCTTGGTGGGCATTTATACATAGCGCCGTGGTTATCACGCTTCCGGCTTACCTTCTATTCAGCAGCAAAGACGGTATGTTTGAGGGTGAACCGGGTTTCTATAGTGCGGCATTGAGTCGATACTCAGAGCTTCTTGATGCGTTTCCAGGCGGCGTAGAAATCTGGTTTTTCGCGCTACCCCCAGTCATTTGGGTGATCTTGCGGATTACCATGGGAAGTCCGCGGTTACTGCCTTGGAGGCGGTAACCAATTTTCCGGAATATCAGTGCCGGTAAACCGACCATAGCGAGGCGACACAGGTGCCGACCGAGGCTATCGTCTACCTAGAGCGGCCCGGTACGTAGACACAACCATCTGGAGCAGGAGTGATGATGTGAGCTTGATCGAGCGTATAGAGAAGCTGACCTACCGAGTTGCCAACCCAATCGTCAAGATGATATTGCGTTCCCCGCTGCACAAAATCGCCAGCGCAAGCGTAGCACTACTGCACTTTAGAGGCCGTAAGAGTGGGCGAGCCTTCGTCACACCACTTAGCTATGTCCGTGATAGCGACAATATCTGGTTGCTGTCGGCACACACCACCCGATGGTGGATGAACCTAAGGGATAAACACACACCAGTTTCTCTAGAGGTAGCACGCAAGACTTACACCGGGAAGGCACAGCTGTGGGAGCGCGACAGCGACGAACTGCGAGATCGCGTAAGGCGTTATCTGTGCGCGCTTCCACGCGACGCCAAGGTCTATGGCATCAAGCTTGATGAAAACAGAACGCCCGTCGAGGAAAGTCTCGCCGCAGCTGCCCCGCAGCTTATCTTCGTTGAAATTCGTCTCGACTAAAGCGCCGCCAAGGAAAGGGGTGTAAGGGTGGGCTACGATTTTGGCGATGCATAGCGAGATTTCCACCACTTACCTAAGCTAGAAATATTCTCATAATAATTACCTAAATAACTGATATTTAATTATTATTATTTTACATCCTTTACGCTGGCATTAGGGGGGAACGCCAATGTTCGAATTTTCCGCAGTGATCCCAACGTTGGTCTATCGAGATCTCAGGGCGGCGCACGATTTCATGATCGAAGTTTTCGGTTTTGAGTCGGTGTCCTGTATGAGCGGCGAAGACGGTGTTGTTTATCATGCTGAAGTGCAAGCCGGACATACGTCAATTTGGCTGCACCGCGTTCTTAAAGAGCATGATCTAGATGCGGTGGATTCGGCAAGCATGTCAAGCACCGGCCACACGGTGTATGTGGACAATGTTGACCTTCACTACGAACGCGCCAGCGCGTCTGGCGCAAAGATAGACTACCCACCTAAGGATCAGCCGTACGGCCGCGAGTACGGCGTGCGCGACCTTGAAGGTCACCGCTGGTGGTTTATTGCTCGAACGCCCTAAGACGATTAGGCCTAACCGATCTGCGAGAATGACGGCATTTTCCGAACACCCCCTGGATCAATGCTGACTTGCCTTCTGCCCGAGCAGGGCAAAGTCCACACGTCGGTTGCGCTGGCGGCCTTCCTCGGTCGCATTATCCCCCAACGGCATTGACGATCCATGACCGACGGCCCGCATTCTCGAACCCAATACGCCGAATAATTCCAATGCAGCCTTCACGGCTATAGCCCTGTCATTAGAGAGTTGCTTGTTGCGAGCCGGCGAGCCTACGGCGTCCGTATGCCCCTGCACTTCGACGGACAAATCGAGGTCGCTGAGCAGCATTTCGCTGATTACATCCAGGGCTGCACCCGACCCTGGGAGCAAGCGATCACTGTCTGTGGCAAACAGTATTTCGTGTACCGATACTCGACCGTGTTCACGTAACTCTTTGCCAAGAGATGCGGCATCAAATTTAACTGCTACCTCAAGAAGCGCCTCGTCTACGATTTCAAGCTCGTACAAACCATTGCCTTTGAGGGTGAGAGACAACCAAGTCACCCCACCATCAAGCGTTGGGATTCGGAAGTTGGCTCGGGTGGCGCGGCGCAGACCGTAAGACTTACCCCCGATTTCTTCCACTGCATGCATGTAATTGGCTTTTATCTCCTCGCGCCCTAGGGAGTCGACTTGATAGACAAGCTTCCAGCTTACGCCTTCGGCAACCGACTGCTCACCATCTTCGCCTTTGTAAGCGACTTTGAGCATTCCGTAGTTTTCTTTGGAGGATCTTTCGGCAAGCAATCGACTCCCATCAATCGGCTTGATGACGGGGTGTTCCAATAGTTCATCTGCAACAGAAACCTTGCTTGAAAAGCCAAACAACAAGCCGGAGATCAACAGAAGTAGCGTATTTCGCATGGGCCCCAAGCGTGATTTATGAACAATGGAGCGAGCTTGTGATGCACAAGGGTCCCGTGTCAATCTTTAGCAACCCAGGCGCCTGACAGGACGCCAAATGGATTAATCCCCAAGTTCCTCGCGTACTTCCCGAGCAGTACTGGCAGGCCGCATCGTGCGTCGGTTTTCTGCTCAAGGCGGTGCTGACATCAGCGGTAGTGGCTTGCCTTGCAACCTATCCTCATTCCGATCCATCATCGTTAGTAGGCTAGGTGGAACAACACCGGCCGAGTCATCAACGATGGCATCCGATAAGGCGCTAAACAGACAAAGGTATGACATGAATATCATTATCGGGATTTTGTTTTCACCCATGGCGTTTGCCTTGTGTTTTCTCTGGCCGCTTGTCACGCAATTGGTGGTGGCATTGCAGTTCTTAGAGTCGGGATGGCCCGCCATCGTTTTCGGCGCGGTGATCGCCACTGGTCTTGGCCTGCTGGCACAATTTCGGGAGAGTTGGGTATGGATCAAGTAGTCGATCAAGCGCATCTGGCTGCTCTGAGCGATACAGAACTTGATGTGCTCGAGCGTCAAATCGCGAGTAAGTATATGAACAAGGTGCCTTGGGGAGCCGTTGTCTGGGGCATCGGCAACTGCCTCGTCTTCATTGCGCTGTTTCCTCTGGTACTAAGCGGCCTTGTACCCCTTTGGGCAGGGTTCATCGTTGCCACGCTGGTCGCTATCTTGGCCTACCTGCCTTCCCATGAGGCTCAACACAACATCATTGCCGGTCGCGGCAGGCCTTTGCGGTGGCTCAACGAGTTGGTGGGACATATGTCTGTCATTCCATTGGCTGTTCCATATCGCGTTTTGCGCGCCACACATATGCAACATCATCAACACACGAATGATCCAGAAAAAGACTGTGATATCGATCTGACCGCTAGATCGTCGTTTGATTTTTTGCGTCAGGCGCTGATAAACCGTCAACCGGGTTCTGATCGAAATAGCGCCTACGCTCGTTGTCTCGAGCGCACCGGGCAAAGCCATCTTATGCTTGATGCGGTAATAGCGCATGCGGCCTACCTGATTATCATGTTTGTGATGGCCTGGAGCGGCTACGCAATCGAGATAGCGCTGCTATGGTGGATCCCAAAAATGATCGGCGAGGTATACATCATGTATTACTTGTCTTGGGCACCCCATTACCCCGGCAACGAACAAGGACGCTATCGGGACACCCGAGCCTTTAAAAGCCGCTTCGGCAACATCGTGTCTATGGGGATGCAGTTTCACATCATTCATCACCTGTACCCCCGAATTCCGCTATCGCTTACTCCCGCTGCCTATCGGGACCTGCGTCCGATACTCAAGCAGCGTGGCTGCGAGCTTGGACGCCTTTAGCTCAAACGTTTAACAGCGATATCGATCCAACACACATACCGACCGAGGCTATCGCCTACCTGGCGCTGATCTATAGTTGACCTAGAGCGGGGCTATGACGCGCGGTTAGCCTAGCGTGTAAGACCTGAGGTGATCGGTTATCTCTGCGAGCAGAAAAAAGCCGTGCTTATATGGAAGCACCAATCGCCTGGTGCATTGTCGATAAACATAAACACCAACGATAACGTTGACGGAACTGCCCCACTAGTCCAACGGTATAGGTGATCATGCTCCGCCGCGGCGGCGTCAAGACCGGGCGACAGCGTCCGCTAGCAGCTGACCGGTTCTGGTCGGGGTCAACGTTTTGATATGACGAGTGCATAAGCCCCACAGAGAGGAACACGAATGACGGATAGCAGATTAGCTGAGCTTTATGACAAGCAGGCCATTACCGAGGTGCTATATCGCTATGCACGAGGGTGGGACCGATTCGACAAGGAAGCACTCCTTTCGTGCTTTCACGAAGAGGCCGAGAATATTCACGGCAGCAAGCGCATCCGGGCGCGGGATTTCGTAACGAATGGGCTTCAGGCCCTCGATGAGGTCAAGTCCATGACCCATATGATTACCAATCCTATGATCGAGATTCGCGGCGAGCGAGCCATCTCGGAGTGCACCTTCCTCGCTCACCATCGACGCGTATCAGCCGATGGCTCAGGAGAGGAAGACATGTTCATCAAAGGCCGCTATCTGGACCTGTTTGAACAACGCGGCGGTGCGTGGAGAATCGCAAGCCGCAGGCGAGTACATGACTTCGAGCGAGTGGTTCCGCCCGCAGATCAAACCCTCGCCGATGCGCCGCCTGATCAGATAGGTGCTCGAAAGCCTGTCGACCCGCTCTATAGCCTGCTTGATGCGCTGGGTTAGCGGGTCGCTCCTAGCTAACGCAAACACCCGCCGAAAGATCTGATCATTAGGCCGTCTTAACCTGAGAGGCCCCCATTAGCTCAACTCGAGGGTCATTGGGATAGATCCATTCGTCACCGATAACCTGCGCGACTCTAAGTTCGGGTGGAACGTTCTCAATGCCTATCATCCGGTCTGCCGTCTGATTCCAATGGTAGATACGGCATTCCTGATAACTCAGCGGTACGCCCCTGAAGCCGCTCGATTCGAGGGACTTTTGGATACCTTCACCGAACTCGGTGTCCTCAAGCAGTACCTCGCAAAGACGCTCGCCGTGGTTCACCGTCCAGTTGTCCGGGGCCGGCAGGTCACCCCAATCCGGAGCCAGGGTCCAGGTTTCGAGCCGGCACGTGTTGATGCCGGTGGGCCAGAAGAGCAGCGGCGAAATGGCCTTTGCAGACAACGGCGATATGCAGTTCGGGAAAAGGCTGTAAGACTGCGTACAAGTGCGGGCGATCTCGCCAACAGTGTCAATTTCAGGGTATTCGCGCAAACGCGCGCCAGACAGGCGCGATGCCCCCTGCCGCGTCGGCGCTACCATCCGGCCATGGCCTCGCGCATAGAGGGTGTTGACGTTGCGCCGGTCGTCTAGCCGCGGGGCTACGGTAGTCGGATGGATGCTTCGGACATGATAATTCTCGGTGTTTGCTTCCAAAGCCACCTTCCAATTGCACCGCAGGTCGAACACGTGTCGCGCAGCCAGCCGACAATTGTCCAGCTGAAATTCCCGCAACTCCTCTGCGATTGGGCCCAGCCACTCCATCAGCGTAGGCGCATCTTCTTCAAAGTTCACAAAAATCAGATTGCCAAAGCGCTCGCAGCGGATTGGCTGCAACCCGCGGCAAGAAAAATCCAGGTCACGAAAATCTTCGGGATCGCGTATTGCCAACAGCTCGCCGTCCAGACTGTAGGACCAGCCGTGGTACTTGCAAGTTAGTCGCTTCCGACGGCCAGACTGCTCCAAAACCACAGGCGCTCCGCGGTGGCTGCAGGTATTGTAGAAGGCGTTGCTCGAACCATCCTCGGCATGAAGGATAACCACCGGTTCTCCTGCGTTTTCCCAAACCTGGAAGCAGCCTGGCTCCGGTATCTCATCGGCATGCCCGGCCAATAGCCACGACTTGTGAAAGATGTGCTCCTGCTCGAGGTGAAAAAACCGTTGGTCGGTATAGCGTCCACCAGGCACATCCGGCAGTGCAGGAAACCCGTCGGGTGGTTGCGTGCGATTGGCCTCGTATTCCATCAAGTTACGCAGGACCTCTGTGGTTGACGGGTCCAATTGGCCACTCCCCTAGCTGTGTGCGGACGTCGCAGGTTGCCATTATACGGTAGCACCGTCCGGCTTCTACGAGCGCTGGCCCCGGGCTCGATGCTAAACCTGACTGGGGCGCTCCTTCCTCTGCTTGAATCAGCATGACCTGGATGATGGCCTCTAGCATCGCGACATGGGGCGCGAAGTCGGCCACCGCACTACCCGGGTAGACACCGACAAGGTTTGAAACATATCCTCGACGGGCACGGCGATCGACAACCGGGGGTGGGCGTTGCAGGAATACGACGTAGTGGTATTGGGTACGGGTGCTGCCGGTCTTACCGCGGCCATTCGCGCGCATGCGGCTGGCGCATCGGTAGCAGTGTTCGAGAAAGGAGAAAAGGTCGGCGGTACGAGCGCCTGGTCTGGCGGCATGATCTGGATTCCCAACAATCACCATATGAGTGAGCTGGGGATAGATGACAGCAGCGAAGCAGCGATGGAGTACATCATGTCGCTCTCCCACGGCATGATCGATGAGCGCCTGGCGCGGTCGTTTGTCGACACCGGTCCCGAGATGGTGCGCTGGATGGAGGACAACTCTCCAGCACAGTTCGAGATCGTTGAGGGCTTTCCGGACTACCACCCGGAATTTCCGTCAGGGAAAACCGAAGGTGGGCGCTCAATGGAGTGCCCGCTCTTTTCGTTTAACGAGCTGGGAGAGTGGGCGAGCCGGATCACCCGCAGCTACTTTTTCACCTCACCCATTACCATGGCGGAATCAACGATCGGAGGTGGTACCTTCGGCCAGGTGTCTGCAGAAGAGATAAAGCGGCGCTCGGATAACGATGAGTGGGGTTGCGGCCATTCGCTGGTCGCAAGGCTACTCAAAGGCTGCCTGGACCGAGGTATTGAACCAGTTACGCAAGCGCGCGCGGTCGAACTTATTCAAAAAGGTGGGCGCATTACCGGCGTGAAGTTTGAAGGAGCGAGTGAGCCCTTCGAGGTGGGGGTGCGCGGCGGCGTGGTGCTAGCCACCGGCGGCTTCGAGTGGAACACTGAGCTCGTGAACGACTTTCTCCGGGGCCCGATGACCAGCCCAGTGTCTGTTCCGACCAACACGGGTGACGGTTTAAAGATGGCCATGCGAGCTGGCGCCTCGCTTGGGAACATGCGCGAGGCCTGGTGGATGCCAGCGGTGGAAATTCCAGGGGATCGCGGGGATGGACTCCCCATGAAATTCTTATTCCAAGGCGAGCGATCGCACCCGGGTGCGATCATGGTCAACCGAACCGGCAAGCGATTCACGAACGAAGCAGCCAATTACAATGCGTTTGGCGCTGCGTTTCATATACAGGACGTTACAAAGTTCGAGTACAGTAACCTGCCGTGCTGGTCGATCTGCGACCAGACGTGCATCGACAAATACGGGTTTATCCAGACAGGGCCGGGTGAGCCGGTTCTAGATTTCGTCACGCAGTCCCCAACGCTTGAGGGTCTCGCGAAAAAGCTCGATATACCCGGTGATGCCCTACAGGCGACGGTCGCGCGCTGGAACGCGCAAGTCGCAAATGGAAGCGACCCCGACTTTGGACGCGGCGACAGCGTGCAGGACACTTGGTGGGGAGACGCCGCGCACCAAGGGACCAAGGCGGCGACGCTGGGCCCGCTGCAAAACGGACCGTTCTACGCGGTAGAGGTTACGAGCGGCTCGCTCGGTACAAAAGGCGGGCCTAAGACCGATACCAACGGGCGAGTGCTTGACCTCGACGGTGAGCCGATCATTGGCCTTTATGCGGCCGGTAACGTGATGGCGTCGCCGATGGGGATGACCTACGGCGGGGCAGGCGGCACTCTCGGCCCAGGCATGGTGTTCGGTTACCTCGCGGGGCAGCACGCTGCAGAGCAATCGCGCGTGCGTTGGAATCAGTAGTCGAGCCCCACGGCTGCAACGGCGGATGTTTGAAAAGCCCTGTTAAAGTTCCTATCCGTGCTCGTACGCATACTGGTCGGCGCCGCAAATCGCGGCCGTCTTGCCGAAGGGGTTCTTGGTTTGCTCGATAATTAGGGGCCGCAACGCCCGAACCTAAAGTAGGTGAAGATAGGAACTCGGTTTCTGGTGTAACCCGGGCGTAACCCCGGGAGTCTTGCGAGAGTTGGCCTGTTATTGGATCAGGCCGCAGGCCGCATAAACTGTGGTGCCTGGGGTGGGACTCGAACCCACACATGGTTGCCCATACCAGATTTTGAGTCTGGCGCGTCTACCAATTTCGCCACCCAGGCGCCGTGAGCGGGAAGGCGGAGAATCTTACACAGCCGTCCTGCGAGCGGCAATCTTGGTATGATTCGCGTCCTTTTCTTACGACCACTTAGGGTTGGACATGAGCGAAACACCGATCATCGTGGGCGTCGCCCAGGTGGAACAGCGCATAGACGATGCCAGCCAGGGCAAAGAACCCCTGCAGATGATGATCGACGCGGTCGGCCTGGCCGCGGAAGACGCGCATTGCCCACAGCTGCTCCCCGAGGCGGGCTCAGTACGCGTGGTACGAGGGATCTGGCCCTACGCCAACCCGGCTAAGGCGGTAGCGGAGGCCATCGGCAACCCAACCGCGGAGACTGCCATCACGCAGTATGGGGGTAACTTCGTACAGACCACGGTGAACCAGAGCGCGCTGGACATTCGCGACGGGGCTCAAGACGTGGTGGTGATTACTGGTGCTGAGTGCGGCCGCAGCCAAGCTAAAGCCGGGCGGGCCGGCGTGGATCTGAACTGGTCGGAGGCGCCGGGTACACCCGACCTGGTCATCGGCGAAGATATAGACATGCGCGGGCCGGCCGAGCAGGGGCTGGGTATGGGTCGCCCCATCACGCACTACCCCATGTTCGAAAACGCCCTTCGGCACCATTTGGGTGACACCATCCCCCAGCAGATGGAGCGCATCTCCAAACTGTGGTCTGGATTCAGCGCCGTAGCCGCGCAGAATCCCCACGCGTGGATTCGCGATGCCAAGTCACCGGAAGAACTGCTACAGATCAGCAACGTCAATCGGCCGGTATCGTTCCCCTATCCCAAGCTGATGAACTCCAACAATAACGTGGACCAGGGTGCGGCGCTGATCATGTGCTCGGTGAGCAAAGCCAAAGCACTGGGCATACCGGAGAGCCAGTGGGTGTATCCCTGGGCGGGCACCGACGCTCACGACACCTACTACATATCCAACCGGGACAACTTTTACTCCTCGCCCGCAATCCGCATCGCGGGGCAGCGCTGTCTGGAGCTGGCCGGCGTCGGCGTCTCCGACCTGGACCTGGTGGACGTGTACAGTTGCTTCCCGGTGGCGGTCCAGGTCGCGGCTCGCGAAGTGGGCCTCGATATGACAAAGCCCCTTACGGTAACAGGCGGGCTCACGTTCGCCGGAGGCCCGCTGAACAACTACGTGATGCACTCCATCGCGCGAATGGTGGAGCTGCTACGCGCGCAACCTGGCGACAAAGGGCTAATTACCGCCAACGGCGGCTACCTGACCAAACATGCCTTCGGCGTGTACTCCACCCAGGCGCCGGATGTGGTCTACCGGCATGAAGACCTGCAGCACGAGGTAGACAAGACGCCCACGCGCGAAGCGGTCAAGGAGTACTCTGGCCCGGCCACTGTAGAGTCATACACCGTCATGTACGGCAGCGATGGCGAACCGGCCAAGGGGCACCTGAGCTGCCTGCTGGAAAACGGCGTGCGCACCTGGGCCAACTGCGAAGAACCCGACGTGCTGCAGGCCATGATCACTGAAGAGTTCTGCGGCAAACCCACACAAGTGCATGACCGGCTGGCCCACTTCTAAGCAGCCGCAGATTTCGCTAATGCCGAGCCTTCGCAATCCATGAGCAACATGCTGCAGGGGGCCCCGGCCGGGCTGCCGCGACGGCTGGGCGCCATGCTGTACGACGCGCTACTCGTGCTCGCGCTATGGCTGTTCACCCTGTTCCCGCTGGTCGCCATCGCCAACGCAGCCGTGGCGGGCGCTGCGGTGCAATCGCTGGTGTTCGTGGAGATGTTCGCGTTCTATGCCTACTTCTGGGTCGCGCGCGGGCAAACTCTGGGGATGTTGGCCTGGCACCTGCACGTGGTGAGCGCCGATGGAAATGCGCTAACCCTGCGCCAGGCACTGCTCCGCTTCATCGGCGGTTTGCTTTCCGTAGCCACATTGGGGCTGGGATTCATCTGGCAGCTGTTCGATCCGCACCGGCGCAGCTGGCCGGACCTCATCTCGAATACCCGCATCGTGCACCGGCCAGCTTAGTGCCAGGCGTTAAGCCACACGTCGCAACGCGAAGTATCCGGCAACCCAACACACGCCGATGGGAATGGCCACCGCCACGGCAGCGGGAATGTCGTAAACCAAGCTCATGGGCGCGAAGAGGTCCTGCAGGTACTTGAAAGCCAGGCCCACCAGCACCCCTATACTCAAGCGGCGGCCGATGCCCAGTTCGCGCAGCGGACCCAGCACGAAGCTCAACGCCAGTAGCGCCAATCCCAGTACCGCCAATGGCTGCAGGAGCTTGCCCCATAGCGCCAAGCGGTACGGCGTGGGATCTAATCCTTCGCGGCCCATGTATTCGATCTGATACAGCAGGTCTTCCACCGAAAGCTTGGCGGGCTCCACCAGCACACGCGCACTGAGCAACCTGGGATCGGCCGTGCCGCTCCAGCGCCGGGTCTCCATTCGGCTCACGCGGGTTGTGTCGTCGGTGAACTCGGTCTCCACCACCTCAAACAGCTCCCAGAACGCATCCGGCCCCGGACGGTACTCGGCGCGACGGGCGGTGAGGGAGCGCACCATTTCCTTGTCGTCGTTGAGCCAGTACTGACGCACGCCGAGGAGCTCACCGGATTCACCCAGGCCGTCCACATTCATATAGAGCGGACCTTCCCGGTACCAGTAAGTGTCCGAAAACTCGATGGTCTGCGATTCCTGCTCGGCCCGCGTTTTGAGCGCCTCGGCCAGCTCCTCGCCACGGGGTGCAACGAACTCGCCCAGACCCGCGCCGAGCAGCAGGAGCACCAGCGACGGCAGGCACACACTGGCGAAGATGCGCGATACCGGCACGCCGGACGCCCTGAGCACCACAATTTCCGAATTGCTGGCCAGTCCGCCCAGCCCGATGAGCGCGCTCAGAAACACTACGAAGGGCAACAGCTCGTATATGCGGCGCGGTGTGGTCAGCCCTACGTACCAGAGCGCTTCGGCGAGCTGGTAGGCGCCCTCTTCTCCGCTGAGCTCCTCCACCAGGTTGAATATGGTGGTGAGCGCCACAAAAGCCAGCAGCACCACGGCACTGGTGGCGAGCACGGTGCGGCCAATGTAGCGATCCATGGTCGACAACATCACGCGGGCGCCGGCAAGGAGATCCGGCGCAGCAGGGCAGCCGCCACCAGAAGAAACACCCCGTGCACCGGCCACAGGCCCACCGCCACGGGCCACGCGCCTTCCGCCACCAGATCCTTCAGAATCACCAGCAGCAGATAATAGGCAACGAACACCAACAGGCCCGGCACCACACGGGTAAATCGACCCTGCCGCGAGCGTACCCGCGACATCCCCACCGCAAGCCCCGTTCCGATCAACACCAGCAGGGGCAACGCCACGCGCCACTGCAACTCGGCCAGGTTGTCCAGACCACCGTCGCGCCACAGCACCGCGGTGGCGGTGGAGTCTGGATCGATGCGTACCAGCTTGGTATCACTCACCGACAAGCGCTGCCCCAGCGCACCAAAGCTCACTTTGCGGTAGTCCTCGCTGCCGATCTCCCCTTCATAGCGAGTCCCGTTTTCCAGCAGCAGAAACACGCTGCCCGTGGCGTCGTCCACGTATTGGCTGCCCTTCTCTGCCCAAACCGTGATGGGCCGGGAGGCGTTGGGCTCAGCGATGAACACATTGCCCAGGCGCTGCCGATCCGAGCTCACCGTTTCGGTGTAGGTGACCCGCTTGCTCGCCCCAATGGTGCGAAAAATGCCGGGCGTGACGCCGTTGAATTCCTGACGGTCGGCCTCGGAGAGAAAAAACTGGTCCAGCTCCACCGTGCTCTGGGGTGTGACCATCAGCGCCAGATAACCCACCCCGGCGGCCACCAGCAGCGTGGCTGGCAGCACCCAGCCCAGCAATCGGTAAGGCCCAACGCCACCGGACTGCAACACCGGTATTTCGTGCTCGGCGTGCAGGCGGCCAAAGGCGAGCAGCAATCCGAGATAAAATGCGAATGGCGCCAACTGCTGCAAAAACTCCGGCAGCCGCAACCAGACGATGGTGAGCAGCCCGTCACCCGAATACTTGCCCAGCGCGGCTTCCTGCAGGTAGCCGATGAAGCGCCCACCCAGCGCCACCACGAGCAGCACCAGGGCCACCACCAGAAATACCGCCAGCAGCTCGCGATTGATGTAGCGCGCCGCTATTGCCATATGTCAGCTCTTGAGTTTTCCACTAGAATTGCGCGCCGTACCAGGGGCAAGTGGATTATGAAGTATTCAACCAAAACGGAAAGCCTGACCGAGCTGAAGACACCCTGTCTGGTTGCCAGCTTGGCAGCGGGACGCCGTGCATGCACACGCAAAGGCGAGCGCGAGGCGTTCGATACCGCCACGGCAGACTTCGGCAACAAGGCCGGAACGCACCTCATGGTGCATCTGCCCTCCTCAGCGCCGATCCGCCGCGTGCTGGTGGCCGGTGGCGCCGATGGCGAGGTCAGCCCAGCGAACTACCGCAAGATCGTCAATGCCGCGGCACGGGCACTGAAGTCGCTCAAGGCGCGGTCCGCGGTCTGGGCTCTGGCCCAGGTAAAAGTCGACGGTGAGGACACCCACTGGAAAGCCAGCGCCGGTCTGTTCGCAGTATCCAAGGCGCTCTACGGCTTCGACGCCCACAAAACCAGCAGCACACCCAGCGAGCTCCGAACGCTACAGGTACTGTGCGACGCGCGCTCGCAAAGCACCGTGCGGCGTGCGGTGCGTCAGAGCAACGCGCTAAAGAGCGGGCTCGACCTGGCGCGCGACCTGGGCAATCACCCCCCGAACGTGTGCAATCCCACCTACCTGCTGCGCGAGGCACGCAAGTTGTCGCGTTTGGACAAAGTAACGGTATCGGCTCTGGACGAGCGGCGCATGGAGGAATTGGGTATGGGCGCCTTTCTCGCCGTGTCTCAAGGCAGCGTCACGCCTGGAAAGATGATCATCGTGAATTACAAAGGCGGTCGGCGCGGTGACGCGCCGGTGGTACTTGTTGGCAAAGGCATTACCTTCGACACCGGCGGCATCAGCTTGAAACCCCCCGCCGCCATGGACGAGATGAAGTTCGACATGTGCGGCGCCGCCAGCGTGCTCGGAGCGACCCGCGCTGCCGCCGACGCCAAGCTGCCCATCAACCTAATTACCATGGTCGCCGCGGCGGAGAACATGCCCAGCGGCGTGGCCACCCGGCCGGGCGACATCGTCACCACCCATTCGGGAAAAACGGTGGAGATCCTCAACACCGATGCCGAGGGCAGGCTGGTGCTGTGCGATGCGTTGTCCTATGCCAAGCGTTACAAACCCAAGGCGGTGGTGGATGTAGCCACGCTTACCGGCGCCTGTATCGTCGCGCTGGGCTCACACGCATCAGCCGTCTACTCCAACGACGACGCTTTGGCCGAAGAACTGGTGGGCGCTGGCGAGTGGACGGGGGATCGTGCCTGGCGCATGCCCCTGTGGGACGAGTATCAGACGGGCTTGAAAAGCAACTTCGCAGACATGGCCAATATCGCTGGTGGGGGCGCGGGGTCCATCACCGCCGCCTGCTTCCTGTCCCGGTTTGCCGAGCCCATGCGCTGGGCACACATGGACGTTGCCGGCAGTGCTTTCCAGGGCGGCGCCCAGAAGGGCGCCACCGGTCGGCCCGTGGCGCTGCTGTTTCGCTACCTTACCCAGCAAGCGGCCGCGTGACTCGCATCGACTTCTACATACTGCAGGACGTGGAACTCGATGCCATGCAGCGCTTCGCCTGTCGCCTTGCCACCAAGGCGGTGTTCAACGGTAACGACGTGTACGTACACGCCACCGACGACAATCACGCCCGGGGCATGGATGAGTTGCTGTGGCAGTATCCCGATCAGCGTTTCGTGCCCCACGCCCTGGCAGGCGAGGCGATCCGCGTGCCTATTCAGATCGGCTGGCAGGAGCCCGCGGACCAGGACGACGTACTGATCAACGTAAGCGGTGGCGTGCCTGGTTTCTTTGGTCGCTTCGACCGGGTGGCTGAAATCGTGGTGCGCTCCGAGCGCGAGGCGGGCCGAGACCGCTATAAGTTCTACCGTGACCGAGGCTTTCCCCTGTTCCACCATGAACTGGACGATTGGGAGGCCGCGTGAGCGATCGTACCGATTTCGAACCGGACAACCCGCTGGGCAACCTGGTGGCTTCGCTACTTGCCGACATGCAGGCCCTGCACACCGAGCTCGCCGGCCCAGAGGACGCCACCAACAGCTCTCGCAGTATTGATGACGACGATGGATAGCACGTTCGATCCACATACTATAGAAAAGCCGCTGTACGCCGAGTGGGAAGAGGACGGCAACTTCGCGCCTGCCGGCAATGGCGCCAACTACTGCATCGTCATTCCTCCGCCCAATGTCACCGGCTCTCTACACCTGGGTCACGCGTTTCAGCACACCCTCATGGACACCTTGATCCGCTACAAGCGCATGACGGGTCATCGAACGCTGTGGCAGATGGGCAAGGACCACGCCGGCATCGCCACGCAGATGCTGGTGGATCGGCAGCTCATCGGCGAGGGCACCAGCCGTCAGGAGATTGGGCGCGAAGCTTTTCTGGAACGCATCTGGGAGTGGGTGGAGAACTCCGACAGCAATATTTCCAGGCAGCTGCGACGCATGGGTTCCTCGGTGGACTGGAGCCGTGATCGCTTCACTCTAGACGACGGGTTCTCCGCCGCGGTGCTGGAGGTGTTCGTACGCCTGTATGAGGACGGCCTGATCTATCGAGGTCAACGGCTGGTGAACTGGGACCCGGAGCTGAAGACCGCCATCTCTGATCTGGAGGTGGAAAATAGCGACGAGCAGGGGCACTTGTGGCACTTCCGCTACCCACTTGCCAGCGGCGCCACGACCACAGAAGGCGCCCACTACCTGGTGGTGGCCACCACCCGTCCGGAAACCATGCTGGGCGACACCGCCGTTGCCGTGCACCCGGACGACGAACGCTACAAGTCGCTGGTAGGCGGCACCGTTACGCTGCCGCTGGTGGGGCGCGAGTTGCCCATCATCGCCGATGAGCACGTAGACCCGGAGTTCGGCACCGGCTGTGTGAAGATCACGCCCGCCCACGATTTCAACGACAACGAGATCGGCGCGCGCCACGATCTGCCGCTGATAAATATCCTCAACGAGGATGCGAGCCTCAACAACAATGCGCCCGAAGCCTATCGGGGTCTGGATCGGTTCGAAGCGCGCGATCGGGTGGTAGCCGACCTGGACGCACTGGGCTTGCTCGAAAAAGTGGAAGACCACGCGCTGATGGTGCCGCGCGGTGATCGTTCCAACGCCATCATCGAGCCGCTGCTCACAGACCAGTGGTTCGTGAAGATTCAGCCTCTGGCGGACCCCGCCATCAAAGCCGTGGAAGACGGCGAGATCGAGTTCATTCCGAAGCAGTTCGAAAACGTCTACTTCTCCTGGATGCGCAACATCCAGGACTGGACCATCTCGCGCCAGCAGTGGTGGGGGCACCGCATTCCCGCCTACTACGACAGTGACGGCAACGTGTTCGTAGGCAGAAGCGAAGAAGAAGTGCGGGCCAAGCACAGCCTGGCTGCGGAGGTAACCCTCACCCAGGATCCAGATGTGTTAGAGACCTGGTTTTCGTCGTCGCTGTGGTCTTTCGCCACCCTGGGTTGGCCCGAAGAGGCCAAAGAGCTTTCGCAGTACCACCCTACCGACGTGCTGGTGACCGGCCACGACATCATCTTTTACTGGGTCGCCCGCATGATCATGATGAGTCTGCGCTTTACCGGCGAGGTTCCGTTCAAGCAGGTGTATTTCACCGGCCTGGTGCGCGCAGCCGACGGCCAGAAGATGTCTAAGACCAAGGGCAACGGCCTGGATCCGCTGGACGTCATCGACGGCGTGCAACTCGAGGAGCTGGTGGCCAAGCGTACGGAGAACATGACCCAGCCCCAGCTTGCGGATCGCATCGAGAAAGCGACCCGCAAAGACTTTCCCGACGGCATCCCCTCCTACGGCACCGACGCCGTGCGCTTCACCTTCTGCGCGCTGGCCAGCACCGGCAGGGATGTGAACTTCGACTTGAATCGCGTGGAAGGCTATCGCAATTTCTGCAACAAGTTATGGAACGCAGCGCGGTTCGTATTGATGAACTGCCGCGAGGCCAGCCTGGAAGGTACGGTGGAGCACACCCTGGCCGACCGCTGGATCGCGTCCAAAGCAAAGCAGATGCTACAGGACTGCGAGCGCGCTCTCGCCACGTATCGATTCGACGTATTGGCCAACACCCTGTACGAATTCGTCTGGCACGAATACTGCGATTGGTATCTGGAGCTCACCAAGCCCCTGCTGTGGGACGAAAGCGCCAGCGAAGCCCTGCTGCGCGGCACCCGCCGCACCCTGCTGGAGACGCTCGAAATGCTGCTGCGCGCGGCGCACCCGGTGATGCCCTATATCACCGAGTCCATCTGGCGCGAAGTTGCCCCTCTGCTCGGCGATACCGGCGATACCGGCGATACGGTGATGCTGCAGCCCTACCCGGAAGCGGCCGAGCTGGCAGCGGATCCCGACGCCGATGCGGCAATCGAGTGGTTGAAAGGCGTCGTGGTAGGCATCCGCAACATCCGGGGAGAGGCCAACATCAAACCCAGCCAGAGCCTGAACATTCTGCTTCAGGGTGGTGACGCCACCGACCGTGAGCTAGCTGCAGCCACTGAAGCGCTGCTCAATCGGCTGGCCAAAGTGGAACAGATCGTCTGGCTCGGCGACGACGACACGCCGGCGCCCAACGCGCTCGCCCTGGTAGGCGATCTGAAGGTCATGGTGCCACTGGCCGGATTGATCGACGTTGACGCGGAACGCGCGCGGCTGGGCAAAGAGATCGAGAAAAAATCGGCCGATCTGGAACGCATCAACAAAAAGCTCGGCAACCCCAACTTCGTAGCCAAGGCGCCAGAAGAAGTCGTTGCCAAAGAGCGCGGTAAAGCCAGTGAGCTTTCCGATGCGCTGGCCACGCTGGCCGATCAGCTCAAGGGGCTGGACGAACTGGGCTAGGACTGGTCAGCCCACCGACAGCACGATCTTGCCGAAGTTTTCGTCCGCCGCCATGAGGGCATGGGCTTGGCCAGCCTGGGCGATAGGCAGCACCGCGTGCACCACTGGCTTGATGTTGCCCGCTTCGATCTCTGGCCACACGTTCTCCCGCAGACCTTCCATTACCCGGGATTTGTAGCCAACGGATCGCGCGCGCAGGGTAGAGCCAATGAGCCGCACCCGCTTCATGAGCAGCGCGCCCAGGTTGATGTCGGTCTGCGCGCCGCCTAACAGGCCAATCAGCGCCAACCGCCCATCCACCGCCATGCAGGCAAGATTGTCCGCCAGATAGTTTGCGCCAACGGGATCGAGGGCCACGTCTACTTCGCCCCACCGCGTCACCGCCTCGAGAAAACTCCCCGCCTTGCGGTTCCAGCCGGCGTCGGCACCCAGCGCAATGCACTGCTCCACCTTCTCGTCGCTCCCGGCCGTGACGAACACAGGGTTATTCGTGGCCACGCACATCTGAATCGCCGCGGTACCCACGCCGCTGGCCGCCGCGTGCACCAGCACGCGCTCGGTGCGCTGCAGCCCGGCCTCCATGTAGAGATTCAGATAGGCCGTTGCAAATACCTCGGGCAGCGATGCCGCCTCAGCCAAGGACAATCCGCTGGGAACCGGCAGCACCTGGCCCGCAGGCACCACCACCTGCTCGGCGTAACCGCCGCCTGCCAGCAGCGCGCACACGGCATCGCCCACCTGGAAGCTGCTCACTCCCTCGCCTACTTCCATGATCTCGCCCGCACACTCCAGACCCAGAATGGGGCTTGCCCCCGGCGGAGGCGGATAGCCACCCTCACGCTGCACCAGGTCGGCACGGTTGAGCGCCGTGGCATGAACGCGAATCCGAACCTGGCCGATTTCGAGTTCCGGATCGTCGGTCTCGGCCCAGACCAGGTTGTCGTTCTCGATGGAGATGGCGTACATGATTCCTCCTCGTGCAGCCCTACCAGGACATGCGCATTGTCACGCCGCGCTGGTGCAGATCGCGCTTCAGTCCGCTGACCGTGTAGTCGCCGTAGTGCACCATGGAAGCCACCAGGGCAGCGTCTGCCTTACCCGCCGTCAGAGCCTCATACAGGTGCTCCGGCTTGCCGGCCCCACCGGAGGCGATGACGGGAATGCCTACCGCGTCGGCGAGCATGGCGGTCAGGGTCAGCTCATAACCGTCCCGCGTGCCGTCCGCGTCGATGGAGTTCACAACCAATTCCCCGGCGCCGAGACGCTCGCCTTCCAGCGCCCATGCCAGGGCGTCGATACCCATGGGCTTGCG
>DEBD01000012.1 GCA_002348385.1 Gammaproteobacteria bacterium UBA2965
TGCTCGCGCACGAACGAGCTCGCGGCTTGCGAGCCCAGGCTCGCCTTGGTGCACACCAATGTCTGCGGCGTGGGAATACCAAACTCTTGGGCGTTGCGCGCGAGAACCATCTTGGAGTTGATTTCCCGGCTGATCTCCAGTGCTTGCTCGTTTGCGTGCAGGGGCGCGTTGGATCCGCTCACCAGGTAGATGGTGGTTAGGTCTGTGTTGGGCTTATTGTCAGCAACGTTGGCATAGAAATCGCTGCTGGGATAGTAATGCATGTTCTGGGCGACGATGGGATGCGTGCCCATGCGATGGAAGGCGTCGTGGTAGAAGGCCAATAGTTCGCGCCACGGGCTGCACTGGAACTCGTCGAACATGGCCACGTGGTCCGTGGGTTTGCCTATGTACAGATGCGCCACCTGCAGCATGGCGGTGAGCTCTACATTGGATACGTGATCCGCCTGCTGTTTGGGCGTAAGCGCATCGAGATCGAAGTACAGCGAGCAGTCGTCCCCGGCCATGGCAAAAAGCACGCTGCGGGACTGATTGGGAAAAAAGGAGTGCGTCGTCATGGGGCGCGTGTCAGGGCTGGCCGTCCAGTATTTCGGCGAGGGCCTCGAGTAGCACGGCGTTCTGAGTCTCGGTGCCCACGGTGATGCGCAGCTTGTCGTCCAGTTGGGGGGTATTGAAGTAGCGCACGAGTATACCGCGCGCCTTGAGCCTCGCATAAATGTCGGCGGCGCCGTGGCTGAGCGTCATCGGGGCCTTTGCAAGCAGAAAGTTGGTTTGCGACGGCCACACCTCGAACCCAAGCGCCGCAAGACCCTCGCGCAGCGTGCGTCGAGCCAGCCGAACGGCTTCCCAGCTGGCCTGGGCGTGGGCCCGATCCTCTATGGCCGCCGCGCCCAGGTGCTGGCTGATTAGGTCGATGTTGTAGCTGTCGCGCGTCTTGGTGAGCATGGGTTCGATGAGCCGGGCGTCCCCCAACAGGTAGCCTAGGCGCAGTCCAGCCAGGCTGTACCCTTTGGAGAACGTGCGCAGGATCAGTAGGTTGTCGAACACGCTGATCAACCTGGTGAGATCGTGCTGCAGGGCGGGATCCACGAAGTCCACATAGGCTTCGTCTACCAGCAGAACGCCGTTGAACTCGTTGGCGATGCGGCTTAGACGCTCGCTATCCAGCAGGGTGCCCGATGGCGCGTGGGGGTTCACGATGCAGGCCAGATTTGCGCCGGCCTCGTTGAGTTGCGTGGCGAAGTTGCGCGGCAGCTGCCAATCGTCGTCCATCGCTATGCCGAGCGTGGGAGAGCCGTGTACGTCGGCCAGCACCGGATAGAGCGAATAGCTGGGTTGCGCCATCCCGAACGGGGTGCCCGGCTCCACGAAGGTGCTGAATGCAAGCCGCAAACCCTCGTCTCCGCCATGGGTCATGACGATGTTGCTGCGATCAACCCGGTGCAGCTCGGCCAGCTGGTCACGCAGCGGGTCTGCGGTGGGCTGCGGATAGGTCCGCAGGGCGTTGGCGTCGATGTTGGCGAGGGCTTCTGCCACTCGTGGGCTCGGAGGATGGGGGTTCTCGTTGGTGTTGAGTTTGAGCGTCTCGCTGTCGTCGGGCTGCTCGCCCCAGGAATAGCCCTGCATGGCGGCGATATTATCGCGTTGGTACGTCATTGAGGCGTTGTGGCTTCGGGCAGTTCGGGCGGCGGGTCTGCAGGCCCAAGCAGGTGCGCCAGCCAGGCAGTGGAGGGATTGGCCTCCAGCGCGATCTTGGCCGTCATGGTAAGTGGAACCGAGAGCAGCATACCGACCGGCCCGAGCATCCATCCCCAGAACACCAGGGAGACGAACACCACCAGTGTGGACAGCCCCAGACCCTTACTCATAAACTTGGGCTCCACCACGTTCCCCATCACGATGTTGATTACCACGTAGGCAGCGGCGGTAGCCGTGGCTTCGATGCCGCCGAGCTGGATGAGTGCGAGCAGCACTGCGGGCACTGCAGCGATGATGGAGCCGATGGTGGGGATGTAGTTCAACAAGAACGCCAACAGGCCCCACAGCACGGGAAAATCAATCCCCATGACGGCCACAAAGGCGCCGACGATAATCCCGGTGATTACGCTCACAGTGGTTTTGATGCCTATATAGCGGTTCACGTTCTCTGCGAAGGTTGCAAAGTGCGGCAGGTCTTCTTCCGGGTTTTCCAGCACGTCGGCGAGCTTGCGCGGAAAGCTGGCGGCTTCCGCCAGGATGAAGATGACCGTGAGCAGGATGAGGAACCCGTTGCTCAGCGCGCCGCCGAGTCCGCTGAGCGTGTTGCCCGCCATCACCAGCGCCGTGCTGGGGTCGAAGTACGACAGCAACGTGTCCGTGGAGATCTCTATACCCAGAGGGGCAGCCATGGCAATGATGTTGCTGAGCGTCTCCACCAGACGCTCCTGATAGAAGGGAAGTCGCTCCGTGAAAGCGCCCGCCGATTGGGCGACCACCGCGCCCACGCCGATGATCATGACGATGAAGCCGACGGTTACCAGGGTGATGGCGATTCCCGTGGGTACGCGCTTGCGCTCCAGCCAGAATACCGGCGTGGCGGCGATGGTAGCGATGAAGGCGGCGAGCAGGAACGGCACCATCAGGGTCTCGGCGGCCTTGATTCCCGCCGCGATCACCACCAGTGCGGCCAGGGTAAGAAGCGTTCTGCTCGTGGATCCCAAGGTGAGGTGTCCGGACAACTGGTGGGTGGCTATTCTAGGGAACGCCGGTGTTGCAGGCTAGGCAGCTCCCTGCGCACTTTCTCCACTACTGCCGGATCTACGTCGGCCACGGCCACTCCGTCGCCTTCCGCGCACTCGGCGACTACCTTGCCCCACGGGTCGATGATGAGGGAATGTCCGTAGGAGTGCCGTTTGCCCCAGTTGTGTCCGTGCTGGGCCGGTGCGAGCACATAGCTTTGACATTCAATCGCACGGGCCCGCAGCAGTACGTGCCAGTGCGCATCCCCGGTGGTCTGGGTAAATGCCGATGGCACGGCGAGCGCCAGGGCGCCCATGTCCACCAGCCCCTGGTATAGATAGGGAAATCTAAGGTCGTAGCAGACGCTCAATCCCAACTTGCCGAAACCCAGCTCGGTGACAGTAAGCTGGTCGCCGGCGAGCGTGCGCGCCGACTCGCGCAGTTGGGTTCCGTCCGACAGGGAGATGTCGAACATGTGGATCTTACGGTATGCGGCTCGAATTCGGCCTTGGGCGTCCAGATGAACGCAGGTGTTGAAACACTTCTCGGGATCGCCTGCGTCCTCGTGAAACCCGCCGAGAATCAGGTCGCAGTCGTTGGCCCGGGCCATGTCACGGCAACGCTCGAGGATGGGTCCGCCCGGGCTGTCGGGCGCGGCGGGCAGCGCCTCTAGCAACGCGCGCTTTTGTTTTTCCGGCCCCAGGAAGGCGAACGCCTCGGGCAGCAATACCACCTTGGCGCCTTGGGCGTGGGCCTGTGCCACCAGCCCCTCGGCCGTGGACAGATTAGCTTCCAGGTCGGGCGTGGCGCAAAGCTGCACGCAGCCTACGCGGGTGGTCTCAGCCATGGACGCGCCTTGATGTCATGGGTGGGATTACAGGTCGGGTTGTATGCATTCCACGCTGTGGCCCAGATATTCCTCGATGGCGGGCAGATTGAACGCGTCGTCTTCCGACACAAAGCTGATGCTGGTGCCTTCGGCGCCGGCGCGCCCGGTTCTGCCGATGCGGTGCACGTAATCTTCGGGATCTTCGGGCAGATCGAAATTCACCACGTGGCTGATTCCGTCTACGTGAATGCCGCGCCCTGCCACATCCGTGGCAACCACGTAGGGAATGCGGCCTTCCTTGAAGCGCGTCAGGGTGGCTAGGCGTTTGCGTTGGGGAATGTCACCGGCCAGGGCTTCGCAGTGGATGTCGCGTTTGTTCAGGTAGCTGATGAGCCGGTGGGCCTGATCGCGACGATTGGTGAAGATGAGCGCGCGCTCTGGTGCGCTGGTGCCTAGAAATTTGGCCAGCAACGAGGCTTTGGACATGCTGCTCACCAGCCAGAATTCCTGGGCAACGGTGTCGGTGGCCACGCTCTCGGGCGCGATCACCACGTGCTCGGGATCCAGCGTCCAGGAACTGGCCAGCCGCATCACGTCGTCGTTGAACGTTGCGCTGAAAAACAGGGTCTGACGTTCGCGCTTGTGCGGGGTCTGGTATACCAGTCGCCGCACGTCCGGAATGAAGCCCATGTCCAGCATGCGGTCGGCTTCGTCTATGACCAGTATCTCCACCGAGCGCAGATTGATGTGGCGCCGGTTGATGAGGTCGATTAGCCGCCCGGGCGTGCCGATGAGCACGTCCACGGGGCCGCGTTCCAGGCGATCCAGCTGTTTTTGGATGTCCATACCACCCACCACGCACTGGGCGTTGGTACCCAGATGTTTGGCCAGGTCGTTGGCGTCGGCCTCGATCTGCAGGGCTAGCTCCCGGGTAGGCGCCAGCACCAGAGCGCGCGGTGACCCGGTGCTGGTGATGGCCTTGGGCTGCTCCCATATATGGGTCAGCATGGTGACCAGAAATGCCGCAGTCTTGCCGGTACCCGTCTGGGCCTGGCCGGTGACGTCGTAGTCCGCCAGGCTGTAGGGAAGCACGGCGCTCTGGATGGGCGTGCAATACTCGAAGCCGAGATCGTCGATAGCCTGCAGCAGCGGCGCGGGCAGCTCGAAGTCTTTGAACTGGTCTTGGGGCGGGGCGGATTCAGTCTCGCTCATCAGGCCTGCCCACCCAACTGCTGCTCAACCGTGGCAAGCTTTACGCACAGGGTCAGCAACTGCATGGCCGCCTTGACGTCCGACAGCGCCGCGAAGGTAGGTGCGATGCGCAGATTCCGGTCTTCCGGGTCGTTCCCGTAGGGGAACGTGGCGCCCGGTCGGGTGATGTTCAGCCCGGCGGATGCCGCCAGCTCTCCCACCCGGCTGGCGAGCCCGGGCCGGATGTCGAGCGACACGAAATAGCCGCCCTTCGGGGTGCTCCAACTGGCTATGTCCAACTCGCCGAGCTGACTGGCAAGAGTTTCCTCCACCGCCTGGAACTTGGGCTTGATGAGCTCGGCGTGGGCAGCCATATGTTCTTCCAGGCGGCCGGAGAGAAAGCGCGCATGACGCAGCTGGTTGACCTTGTCCGGCCCGATGCTCAGCTGGCCAAGTCGGCGTGTGACCCGCGCCACCACGTTGGCGCCTGAAGCCAGAAAGCCCAGACCGCCGCTTGCGTAAGTGATTTTTGAGGTGGATGCAAAAAGAATAACGTGGTTTTCCGTGCCGGCCTCACGGGCGGCGCTGAGGATGGGTGAGAGCGGCGTCTTCGGAAACTGGAAATCGTGCACCGCGTAGGCATTGTCCCACATCACTACGAAGTCGTCTGCCGCGGCTTTGTTGGGCAGATCGGCCATGAGCGCCACACACTCGGGCGAGTAGATGCAGCCAGTGGGGTTGGAGAATTTCGGTACGCACCAGATGCCTTTGATGTCGGGATCTTCGGCGGCCAGGCGGGTGGCCTGTTGCATGTCCGGGCCGTGCTCGGTCATGGCAACATTTACCATCTCGATGTCTGCGGCCTCGCAGATGGTGAAGTGGCGGTCGTAGCCCGGTACCGGTGTGAGCATCTTTGGCGGGTGCGCCCGTGACCACCGGCGCCCGTCTTCCCACAACCCGCCGTGCAGCGCCAGATCCACGCTGGTGTGCATGAGCGTCAGGCTGGAGTTGCCCCAGCAGATCACGTCGTCCGCGCTCACGTCCATCAGCTCTGCGCCCAGTGCTCGCGCCTCCGGCAACCCAGCGAGCGTGCCGTAGTTGCGGGCGTCGGTCCCATCGGCGGCGAAGTAGTCACCGGCAATGGCGTCATCCAGCCCGGCGCTCAGATCCAGCTGATCGGCGGCCGGTTTGCCCCGGGTCAGGTCCAGGGCGAGCCGGTTGCCCTTCTGCAGCCCAAGCTCCTTGGTCAGCTGCGCCTGCAGCGCTTCGAGCTCAGACTTCGTCCAGGTGGACAGCGCGCTCATGAGGTCAATCCGGTGGCTTCGTCTACCCCGGTCATCAGGTTCAGATTCTGCACGGCGGCGCCAGAGGCACCCTTGCCAAGGTTGTCATACCGGGCTGCCAGCAACATCTGCTCGCCATGGCCAAATACCATGATCTGCAATCGGTTGGTGCCGTTGCACGCCGTGGGGTTGAGGTAGCCACCTTCCAGGTGGGGATCGGCCCCAAGCTCGGCTACGTCAACGAACTGCTCATTCGCGTAGCGCTGGGCCAATAGCTGCTGCACGCTCTCGGGCGTGGTACCGGGTGCCAGAGTGCGGCTGAATAACGGCACCTGCACCAGCAGGCCCTGGTAGAAATGACCCACGGATGGCGTGAACAGGGGGTAGAAGCTGGTTTTCGAGTAGTGCGCCATTTCCGGCACGTGTTTGTGTTTCAGACCCAGCGCGTAGGCTTCTACGTTGCGTGTCTGGGAGGTTTTCTCGTCGAACCCGCGACGGGTTTGAATCAGGCTTTTGCCGCCGCCCGAATAGCCGGACACCGCCTGCACGGTCAGCCCCAGATCCGCCGGTATCAGGCCGGCTTCGATCAGCGGCCTGACCATTAGAATGAAGCCTTGAGGATAGCAGCCAGGATTGGAAACGCACTCTGCGTTGGCAATGGCTTCTCGCTGTTCCGGAGCCAGCTCCGGCAGACCGTAGGACCAATCCGGCGCCACCCGGTGGGCTGTGCTGGCATCGAGGATCCGGCACCGGCCATTGGCCAGCGCGACCGCCTCCCGAGCCGCATCGTCGGGCAGGCACAGAATGGCCACGTCGCAACGCTCGAACATCTCCGTCCGCGCGCCAGCATCCTTGCGGGCCGATTCCTCGATGGCGACGACTTCGATGTCGGCACGATCGGCAAGGCGCTGGCTGATCTCCAGCCCGGTGGTGCCGGCCTGGCCGTCGATGAATACCTTGGTCACGATTTGCTGTCTCTATTAGCGGCGCGAGATTTTAGGGGATATTGGTGGATTGTCCCACCGCATTCTGCGCGTGCCAGGTGCACGGCCAGAACCACTGCAACGACATGCAGGCGGCTGCCAGGCCAGCCAGCGCCATTGGCGCTCGGAGGGTGCAGAAAGCTGGGGAGACGGTCGTTCGCACACGGGCCCTGGTGGAAGATGAAACTGGCGCCATTGTACAAGAACCCGCGTGCGGCAGACCCGCTCCTACTGCCGCCGGCTATTGGCGCAGGAATGCCAGTGCGGATGCCGCGCTGTCCCCCGCCAGGTCTGGAAACAACTCCACCAGGCTATGCGTCAGGGGCTGGTCAGGATGGCGGCTTCGGCACTGGTGAATGAAACGTAGGGTCCGCAGGCCGTCGAACCAGTCGTGCAGCGCTTTATCGAGATTGCTCTGGGTCTTGTACTGATCTACCGCCTTGGCGAAATGGGTCTGCAGGCCCAGCGTCTGCAGTATTGGTTCGGCGTCCACGGGCAGTGTTAGCTTTCCCGACTTGCTGGCATGCTCCAGTGCCGCCAGAACCTTGGCAAGCAGCTGGAAGCTGGCCGGGGCGTAGCTCAGGTAATCCCTGTCGGCTTTAATCCTGGCCAGCGCCCGCCCCGTTCCGAACGGCGCGCGCTGGGACTCACGCGCTTGAATGATCAGTTCGGGTCCCCGCAGGCTATGTACGGGGGCAACTTTCGCAAGCTTGTTGAGCAGGTGGAAATCCTCCCCGCCCGAGCGCCGCGGAAAGCCGCGTACGGTGGCGTAGTCTTCCGCATCCACCGCTAGCGTGCTGCCCAGAGTGTGGAATGCGTATCGGCTGCCGGCCCAGCCCAGGCGGTTGACGTAGTAGCGCATGTGCAGCTCGTAAAGGTCTGCCTTGTGCTGAGTTCGCGGATCGCTGCCACGATGACGAAACGGAAAGATAGCTACGCCGCGCTCGGGCAGTGTCGTGTCGAAGTATCCGCACGGCAAGCGCACGTCGGCGTCCGTGTTGTAGATCCAGCGGCAGGCCACATGGCCCCGGTGCCACAGCGCGGTTGCGCAATCCGCGCCGATCTTGCGTGCCAATCCCACGGCCTGGTTTTTGGGTACCGGTTGGGATACCCGATCCACCGTCAGCGTGTGGATTCGTTTTGCCGCGTCCAGCACCCCGATACCGCCATGGTCTGGTTGAAGGTGTGACAGCAGCGCGGCGGTGCGCTCGCGTGCCTCCGCGTCGGCGTTATCCGGGACGTTGGCGACAATCACTATCAGCAGGTCGGCCGCCTCGGGGGGGAGCAGTTCCTCCAGGAATGTGGGTGATTCGTCGAAACAGGGCACCACCAAAGCCCGTTGGTAGCTGTCTTTGACCTGTTCGGCCGCGTGCAGCGCATCGGCTTCGGCGTAACGCGACAGATAACGGGCCACGTTGCCGGCCCGGGTTGATCTGGCGGGTGTGGAAGACAATCCCCGGCTCAGTGCAGCGCAGGACGCCGGGGCTGATTGCGCATGATCTGGGCTTCCGCTTCGGTCAGCTGCGTGAGCCGCTGCTGGTGGTCCAGATGGCCACATTCCAGTGTGGCCAGGTCCACGAACAACCGCCAATGGCGCGCTTCGCTCGCGGCGATGGCTTCGTAAAAGCGCCGGTCGGATCCTTCCGGCAGCGCCTGGGCGATCAGACCGAAACGCTCGCTCCCCCGGCGCTCTATCACAGCGCCCAACAGCAGGCGATCCAGCAGATAGTGCTCTGTGCCCCGTCGGATCAGCCCGTTGAGTTGGTTGACGTAGGCATCCTTGATGTCTGCACCGGGTTGCAGGCCCTTGTCGGTAAGCAATCTAACCACCTGCCGATAGTGCGACAGCTCTTCGACCGCCAGCTCTGCCATGGCGTTCACCAGTTTGGGCCGGTCTGGATAGTGGGAGGCGATGTTCAGCGCCATGCCCGAAGCCTTTTTCTCGCAGGAAGCGTGATCCTGCAGAAAGCTGTGAAAATCCTCCATCACGACGGGCAGCCAGTCGGCCGGCGTGGGCTCGATATTCATGATCCGCCGGAAAAAACCCCGTTGAGCCAGCGCGCGATGTCGCTGATCTCCTCAGGACACACCTGGTGGCCCATGGCGTATTCGTGCCATTCCACCTGGTAATTCAGGCCCAGCAGGGTCTCGCGCGACGTAATGGCGCGGGTAATGGGAATCATGGGGTCATGCAGGCCGTGTGCCAGAAAGATGGGCGCGTCGATGTTCGCGAAGCCAACGCGCTCCATCAGTCGCTCGTGGTCGTGCACATAAGTAGACAGGGCCATGATGCCCGCCAGCCGCTCCTCGAAGCCCAGCCCCAGCTCCAAAGCGATCACGCCACCCTGGGAGAAGCCTGCCAGCGCGATCCGGTCGGCGCCAACGCCGCGCGCCTGCTCCGCCCGCACCAGATCACCCACGGCCTTCACGGAGGAGGCAATGTCGTCATGACCGCCGCTCGGGTCGTTAGGGTTGGCGTCGTACCAGGCACGCATCTCGGCACCTGCGTTGATGGTGACCGGACGCACGGGCGCGTTGGGAAACACGAAGCGCAGCGGCCGATGCAGGTCGAGCATCTCCACAACAGGCTCGAAATCGTGAGCGTCCGCGCCCAGGCCGTGCAGCCAGATGACGCTGCCCGCACAGTCGCCGGTGGGGTCGATGCAGAGGGTTTCTAGTTGTTCGGACATGTCTTGCTGACAGTTCTCTGTGACAGGCTCAGTTCAACAATATCGCCGGGTGAAAGCAATGTGCCTTTGCCCGGAGCGGTGAGATTGTTCTAACGGCTCTGCCCCAGACTGCGTCTGCCGAGCCGCGTTGGCCCACAACACCACTGATGCCGCATAATGAGGCTATGGACGATGGACACAACCGACCGGTCTCGCGGGAGCTCACCAACCTGCGCCCGGCGCTGAAATTTCTCCTGCCGTATCGCAGACAGGTTTTGTGGGCCAGCATCGCACTGGTGGTCACTGCTGGGGTGACGCTGTCCATCGGTCAGGGGATGCGCATCGTCATCGATGAGGGATTGTCCAACGGCTCGTCTGACATCCTGGTGCAGAGCATCTCCCTGTTCGCCCTGCTCATGGTGGTGCTCACCATCGGTACCTTCGTACGCTTCTATTTCGTCTCCTGGGTGGGCGAGCGGGTGAGTGCCGACATCCGCCAGGCGGTGTTTGCTCACCTCATCCGCCTGCATCCGGGTTTTTTCGAGGACAATCAGCCCACTGAGATCCAGTCGCGTATCACAACGGATACCACGCTGCTGCAGACGGTGATCGGCTCGTCGGTATCCATCGCGCTGCGCAACATATTGATGTTCTTTGGTGGCCTGGTGCTGCTGTTCGTTACCAACCCGAAGTTGTCGCTAATCGTCATCGCCTGCGTGCCTTTCGTGGTGGCGCCCGTGGTGTTGTTCGGGCGTCGCGTGCGCAATCTGTCACGCACCAGTCAGGATACGCTGGCGGAGGTGGGCAATCAGGCGGGCGAGTCCCTGCGCAATATCAAGATCGTTCAGTCGTTCAATCACGAAGCGCAGGACATCACCGGATTCGAGGGTCGCGTGGACGTGGCGTTCCGGGTGGCGGTTAAGCGCATCCGTCAGCGATCTTTTCTCATTGCCCTGGTGATGCTCCTCGTGCTGGGTGCCATCGCCACCATGCTGTGGGTCGGCGGGCAGGACGTGCTTTCAGGCGCAACGTCCCCGGGCGAACTAGCCGCATTCATCTTCTATGCGTTCATGGTTGCCGGTTCGGTGGGCGCGATCAGCGAGGTATATAGCGATCTGCAGCGGGCGGCGGGCGCTACCGAACGGCTGGTGGAATTGCTCAACGCGCCCAGCGAGCTGGTTGAACGCCAGGTGCCGGAGTCGCTCAGTGGCGCGCCACAAGGCATGGCGCACCTGGCATTTTCCAAGGTGAACTTTGCCTACCCGGGTCGCCCGGACGTGCACGTGCTGCAAGATGTCAGCTTCCAGGTAGCGCGTGGCGAGATGGTAGCGTTGGTGGGGCCATCGGGGGCGGGCAAAAGCACGCTTTTCGACCTGATGCAGCGGTTCTACGATCCGACCAATGGCGCGGTTCTACTGGAGGGCATCGATTTACGCGAGCTCAGTTTGTCGGACGTGCGCGCGCAGATTGGCTTCGTGCCTCAGGATCCCGCGTTGTTCGCGGGCACCCTGTACAGCAATCTCACCTACGGTGCGCCGGACGCCACCGATCAGGCCGTCAACGAAGCGTTAGCGCTTGCCCATGCCAGCGAGTTCGTCGAGCAGCTACCCGAAGGCCTGCAGACGCAGGTTGGGGAAGGGGGCGTGGGTCTATCGGGTGGGCAGAAGCAGCGGCTCGCCATCGCCCGGGCCTTGCTCGCCAAGCCGGAGATCCTGCTGCTGGACGAAGCCACCTCGGCACTGGATGCGCAGAGCGAGGCTCACATTCGCGACAGCGTGCATGAGCTTAAAGGGCGCTCCAGCATACTGGTTATCGCTCATCGACTGTCCACGGTCCGACAGGCGGACCGCATTCTGGTGCTGGCCGAAGGACGCGTGCAGGGACAGGGCAGCCACGACCAGCTAATGGCCACCAGCGAGTTGTATGCGCGCTTTGCCCGCATTCAGTTTGCTTCCGAGGAAGCCAGGGTGCTGCAAGCTCGAACGGTGGGTTGATGCGCGCTACACTCGTTGCGCGACTGGGTTGATAAGAACGAACTAGGGGGACTGTATGGGGCCTTTGGCAGGTTTGCGTGTTATTGAGTTGGCGGGCATTGGCCCGGGCCCGTTCTGCGGCATGATGCTGTCCGACATGGGCGCTGAGGTGATTCGCGTTGATCGCCTGGGTGGTGGCGCTGGTCGTCCCAAGGATGTGCTGGCCCGCAACCGGCGCTCCATTGCCGTTGATCTCAAGGACCCCCGTGGCGTAGAAGCCGTGCTCAAACTGGTGGAAACGGCCGATGCACTGTTCGAAGGATTCCGTCCTGGCGTGACAGAGCGCCTGGGGTTAGGCCCCAAAGATTGTATGGCGCGTAACAAGAAGCTGGTGTACGGGCGCATGACCGGGTGGGGCCAGGAGGGTCCCATGGCTCAGGCTGCCGGACACGACATCAACTACATCGGGCTGGCGGGCGCGCTGCATGGCATTGGCCGCAAAGGCGAACGCCCGGTGCCGCCGTTGAATCTCATCGGCGACTTCGGCGGGGGCGGCATGCTGTTGGCCTTCGGCCTCGTGTGCGCGCTATTGGAGGCGAAGAGTTCCGGCGAAGGCCAGGTGGTGGATGCCGCCATGGTAGACGGTGCGGCTACGCTCATGGCCATGTTCTTCTCCATGGGCGCGAGCGGCGCGTTCAGCGATCAGCGGGGCACCAATCTGCTCGACGGTGGCGCGCACTTCTACGATACCTATGAGACCAAGGACGGAAACCACATCTGTCTGGGCTCCATCGAGCCCCAGTTCTACGCGCTGCTGGTAGAGAAGGCGGGCCTGGACCCGGCGCGTTTTTCAAAGCAGATGGATACAGACAGCTGGGGCGACTTCAAGGTAGAGATGACGGAAGTCTTCAAGACCAAAACCCGTGACGAGTGGTGCGAGATCATGGAAGGCACCGACGTGTGCTTCTCGCCGGTGCTATCCATCTTCGAAGCACCGAAGCATGAGCACAACAAGTTTCGCAACACATTCGTTGAGGTAGACGGGGTCGTTCAGCCTGCGCCGTCTCCTAGATTCTCACGTACCGAGGCTGCGGTTTCTCACGGCGCGCGTCAGCCTGGGGAAGACTCGGCAGCGGTGCTGGAAGTTGCTGGTTACAGCGCCTCCGAGATCTCTGAGCTCCAGTCCGCGGGCGTCATTCCTGCCGGTTAGCGGGAGCGGGCAACACCTAGGTGAGCTATGCGGCCGAGTATCAGCGTTCGCTGACGGACCCGGAGGGGTTCTGGGCTGAGCAGGCGAGGGAGCTTCCCTGGCTGGAGTTTCCGCACACCATTCTCGATCAGGACGACAATGGGTCCTGGCGTTGGTTTCGTGGCGGCAAGACCAATACGTGCTGGTTATGCGTCGACCGACATGTCGAAGAAGGCCGCGGCAATCAGGTGGCGCTCATCTATGATTCTCCCGTTACCTCCGAGGTGCGCGAGTTCACCTATCGCGAGCTTCAGGAGCGTGTCGCCAGAGTTGCCGGAGGCTTGGCCGACCTGGGCGTTACAAAAGGCGACCGTGTGGTGGTGTACATGCCCATGGTTCCGGAAGCCGTGATCGCCATGCTGGCCTGTGCGCGCTTGGGCGCGGTGCATTCGGTGGTGTTTGGCGGGTTTGCGGCGCCGGAGCTGGCCAGCCGCATCGACGATGCCACGCCCAAGGTGGTGCTCAGCGCGTCCTGCGGCATCGAGTTCAGCAATGTCATTGCCTACAAGCCGCTGCTGGACGAGGCGATCGTGCTGGCTGATCACAAGCCGGCGCACGTTGTTATGTTGCAGCGAGATCAACTCAAGGCGGAACTCTCTCCGGGCGAGCTGGATTGGGCTGCTTGGGAGACATCAGCGAAGCCGTCCGACTGGACCTCGGTGGGTGCCACGGATCCGCTTTACATCCTCTATACCTCCGGCACCACCGGCAAACCCAAGGGTGTGGTGCGTGACAATGGGGGGCATGCGGTCGCCCTGAATTACAGCATGGGCGCCATCTACGACATGCAGCCCGGGGAGGTTTTCTGGGCGGCGTCCGACGTTGGCTGGGTGGTTGGGCACTCCTACATCGTATACGGCCCCCTGATGCGGGGCTGTACCAGCGTTCTGTTCGAAGGTAAGCCGGTGCGCACGCCCGATGCGGGCGCCTACTGGCGGGTGATCGAGCAGCACCGGGTAAAGAGCTTCTTTGTGGCGCCCACCGCATTTCGTGCCGTCAAGAAAGAAGACCCGGAATGCGCGTTGCTGCAGAAGTACGACATCTCGAGCCTGCAATATCAGTTCGTTGCCGGCGAGCGGCTGGATCCGCCAACCTATCACTGGCTGCAGGAGCACCTGGGCGTGCCCGTCATCGACCACTGGTGGCAGACGGAAACAGGCTGGTCCATTTGCGCCAACATGGCTGGTTTGGAACTCATGGAAACCAGGCCGGGGTCGCCCACGGTCCCAGTACCCGGCTACGACCTGCGTGTGGTGAATGAGGAAGGGGAGGAACTGGGCCCCGGTGCCGAAGGGGCGGTCGTCATCAAGGAGCCCCTGCCGCCAAGTGCATTTCCGACCATCTGGGGTGACCACGAGCGCTTTCAGCGCACTTACTTCCAGCAATATCCGGGCTTTTATCTCACCGGCGACGAGGGCTACCGCGACGAAGACGGCTACGTCTACATCATGGGTCGTATGGACGACGTCATCAACGTGGCGGGACATCGGCTGTCCACCGGGCAGCTTGAAGAGGCCGTGGCTGAGCACGCCGCCGTTGCCGAGTGTGCCGTGGTTGGCATTGCCGACCCGGACAAGGGACAGGTGCCGCTGGGGTTGGTGCTGCTGAAGGATGGCGCGAATGTGTCGGAAGCCGCGCTGCAGGAGGAATTGGTGGCCCTGGTGCGCGGTGCGGTGGGAGCGTTCGCCAACTTCCGCCGTGCGGTGGTGGTGAAACGGTTGCCCAAGACCCGATCCGGCAAGATCCTGCGCCAAGTGCTCCGCAAGATGATTGATGGCCAACCCTATCAGGTGCCATCTACCATCGACGACCCTGGCATACTGCCGGAGATAGAGGCTATTCTGCGCGAGCGCAGCGTACTTTAGGCAAGCGGAGAACGGCGCAATGATTATTGTCCATGGGTCCATACCCATATTGGCGGACAGCCGGGAACGTGCGCTGGAGCTTGCCCGCCGCATGGTCGACGCAACCCGCACCGAGGTGGGGTGCATCTCTTATGATTTCTACGTGGGGTTGTCGGACCCCAATACGCTCATGCTGTTTCAGGAATGGGAAAGCATGGAAGCGTTGATGGGCCATTTTCAGACTGAGCACATGGAAGAATTCCTGCGCGAGCTGCCCAAGGTGGTCTCGGGCGAGATCATTACCCGTCGCTACGCGGTGCAGAGCGTGGATGAAGAAACAGATGATGGCGGCGGCGGGGAGCCGCCTCCCATCGTGCACTAGGCGCCCGCCGCCCTCAGCGCCCGGACGGCATAGCTGGCAGAACCCACCAGCACCACAGAAATGCCCACCTCAACCCAACCCCACAGGTGCAGGCCCAATTCTCGGGGGCCGAAGCCGGCCTGCACGCCGTGCACGAAATACAACATGCCGACCAGAGAGGCGAGCAGATAGCTGGTGGTGCGCAGGCGAAACAACCCGGGTGCTACCAGGGCCAGTGGCAGCAGTTGGAGCGCCAGCCACACGGCATTGGTGGTGGCGCTGGGCAGAGGATCGATCCACAGCTGCCTCAGCACGGTGAGCAGCAGCAAGCCGCCAACGCAAGCAAGGCTGATTGCGCGGTGCAGTCGCATTGCGTGTTAGAGGATTTCCAGCACGCTCTCTGGGGGGCGGCCGATGGCGCAGCGCGCGCCGCTCACCACGAGGGGCCGCTCGATGAGAATAGGGTTGTTGATCATGGCGTTGATCAGGTCGTCGTCTGCGAGCGTCTGGTCGGCCAGGCCCAATTCCTTGTAGACGCCCTCGTTCCTGCGCATCAGGTCGCGCGGTTGCATGTCCAGCGACTCCAGCAGCCATTTCAAGCGTGCGGCGTCGGGAGGTGTCTCCAGGTACAACACCACGTTGGGGCTGATGCCACGCTCTTCCAGCAATGCGAGGGTCTGACGCGACTTGGAGCAGCGTGGGTTGTGGTAGATGGTGACTTCACTCATGGTCCTTATAATGTCCGTATTGCCTGACTGTCCGCTATTTTAACCACAGCCGGGGAGAAGGTCCGCTGACTGCACAGGTCCTATCGGGAAAACGGGGAGAATGGTACGCGCGTCGCGTGTGGCGCCCCCTGGCCTGGTATTTCCGTCAGGTTGGCGCCCAGTTTCTGGTGCACGACTGTCTGTCGCGGGCCGGTGCGCTTACCTATACCACGCTGTTCGCCGTGGTTCCCATGATGACCGTGGCGTACGCCATGTTTTCGCTGCTGCCCGAATTCGAAGCCTTAGGCGAGCGCATTCAGCAGTTTATCTTCAATAACTTCGTCCCGGACAGCAGCGCGGTAGTGCAGGAGAGGCTGGTAGAGTTCTCGGAACGCGCGCGCCAGCTCACCGCGGTGGGTTTCGTGGTTTTGTTTGTTACCGCTTTCCTGATGCTGGTGACTATAGAGAAGACATTCAACACCATCTGGCAGGTGGCGGAGCCGCGTCGGGGTGTGCAGCGCTTCCTGGTGTACTGGGGCGTGCTGTCGTTGGGTCCGCCGCTCATAGCCGGTGGGCTGTTCATCAGCCTCTACCTGATCTCCCTGCCGCTGGTATCGGATCTGGATACGTACGGCATTGGCAATGCCCTACTCGGCTACCTGCCCATGATTCTGACAGCGACCGGATTCACGGTGTTGTATTTTGCGGTACCCAACTGCCAGGTGCCCGCATTGCATGCCCTGCTCGGGGGCATTGCGACCATGTTGGCGTTCGAGGGAGCAAAGAAGGCCTTCACCGTGGTGGTGGGCAATTCCAATCTGGAACCCATATACGGAACCTTTGCGGCGGTGCCCCTGTTTCTCGTCTGGTTGTACTTGGTGTGGGTGCTGATCTTGGGTGGCGCCATTCTGGTTCGCACGCTGTCTCTCACTCGCGACGTGGAGGACGACGATCCGGAGCCACTGGTAGTGAAGTGCTCTCGCATTCTGCAGTTGCTCTACGATGCCCACATGGACGGGCACGGAATTTCCGATCTGGAGATTCGCGACAAAGTGCCACTCGCGCGGTCTCAGTACGAGCGGGTGTTCGGCGCTCTGCAGGACCTCAAGCTGCTCACTCAGACTGAGGAAGATGGATGGCTACTAGGACGCAATCTGAAAGGGCTCACGCTCTGGGAGCTGTATCAGCGCCTTCCCGACGGTGTAGACGAAGCGCGGCTAAGTGCCGTGACGGATATGGATCACGTGGTGGAGCCGCTCAAATCGCTGGTGGCGTTCGGTTCCAACCAGATGTCGGTGAGCCTGGATTCGGTATTTGGCGGGGTGCGATGAAGCCTTTAGCTACGATGTGTACGCTGATTGTTCTGCTGGCTGCCTGTGGGCGTGAGCCGGTGGATGAGTTCGCCGGTTGGAACGGGCGCTGGGTGCTGGTGAACTACTGGGCGGAGTGGTGCGCCCCCTGCCGCGACGAGATTCCCGAGCTGAACCTGCTGCACGAAAATGGCGATGCGCTAGGCTTAGTCGTGTTAGGCGTGAACTACGACGGGCTGCAGGGGGAGCGTCTGCAAGCGCTTGCCAACGAAATGGATATCCGCTTTCCCTTGCTGTCGGAAGATCCGCGGGGGCGTTGGGAACTGCCACTGCCCGGCGTGCTGCCCAGCACGCTGGTGATCGACCCGGACGGTGATCTTAGCGACGTCTTGGTGGGCCCCCACACCTACGAGAGCTTTATCCGGGTGATCAACGGCACAGCAGAAACGTGATCGAGCTGCACTTTGGGAGAGGGCCGGCTACTGGTATCGGCAGGCGTGCAGTCTGTAGTTCATGCACGTGCGTTGCAGTTGCGGCAGCTCGTCTGCCGTCTTGTTTCGCCATACCTGGCGCCAGGCGCTGACCACCTTCTCCGGATATTTTAATCGGCCTCGGCTGCCGTTGTAGCGGGCCAGCGCGTCTACGAGGTCGCCGTCCGCTACATCGAGATAGTGAGACAGAATGGTGGTGCCGTACCTCACGTTGGTATCCATGTCGGTGAGGTTGTCCTGCGGGCGGCCGATCTCCACGCGCCAGAAAGGCATCACCTGCATCAGCCCTTGGGCGCCTGCACGTGAGATCGCGTAGCGGTCGAACGAGCTTTCGACCTGCATGACTGCCAGCACCAGATCGGCGTCCAGCTGCGTTCTGCTGGCCTGCCGGTAAACGGTGTGCAGCAGCGCAAGACGCTCGTCGTGATCGTCGATGTAGCGCGACAGCCGCTGATCGGAAGCGCGCAGCCAGACCTCCGCATCGAAGCGGTCGGTGTTGTCAAAGCTCGATGCCATGGTGTGGGCCAGTTTTTCCACCAGAGCAGGGTCCACTTCGGTGGTGGCCTGGGCGCCCAGCGTCACTGTCCAAAGCAAACCGGCAGCAAGCAGCCTGCGCCAGATGCCTGTGGAGTGGATCACGGGATCAGTCGCCCGCGACCCGCTGCAGCGCCGCTTCGGGGGTAAGGGCCTGATTGTCTGGCTCGCGTCGGTAGCGATATTCCACGTTGCCTTGTTTCAGCCCGCGCTCGCCGACAACGATGCGGTGGGGAATACCCAGCAGATCGGCTTCGGCGAACTTCACACCGGGACGCTCGTCTCGGTCGTCCAGCAGCGCGGCGATGCCGGCCTTAACGCAGGTCTCGTAGAGGTCATCCGCGGCTGCACGAACCGCCTCGGACTTTTCGTAATTCAGCGCCACGATGTGCACCAGGTAGGGTGCAACGGGTTCGGG
Organism: Gammaproteobacteria bacterium UBA2965; assembly: GCA_002348385.1. GTDB lineage: Bacteria > Pseudomonadota > Gammaproteobacteria > Pseudomonadales > Azotimanducaceae > UBA2965. Next base: position 18,561 of record DEBD01000012.1, read on the forward strand.
CCAGACGATGCCGGCTTCGTCATGGTTTTGCTCGATGATTGCGGCCACCAGCCGGGTAACCCCCATTCCGTAGCATCCCATAATCGGGGTAACGCTATTGCCTTGGCCATCCAGCACGGTGGCTTGTAGGGGTTCGCTGTACACTGTGCCCAGCTGGAAGATATGTCCTACCTCGATGCCGCGCAGGAACTTGAGCGTGCCCTGTCCGTTCGGTGCCTTGTCGCCTTCCAGCACGTTGCGAATATCGACCACTAACCCTGCATCGAGGGTTGCGTCTCGTTCCCAGTTCGCGCCTGTGAGGTGAAAGTTATCTTCGTTGGCTCCGCACACAAAATCTGCCAGTGCGGCGGCTTCACGATCGACGAAGCAAGGGACGGAGCAGCCAATGGGACCGATGGAGCCGGGACGGCTTCCCATGGCGGCGAGTACTTCGTCGTCTCCGGCAAATGCCAGCGGGTCCACCACACCCGGCAGACGGGCGGCCTTCAGCTCGTTGAGCTCGTGGTCGCCTCTCACCACCAGCGCGACCAGGTTCTCCTCACCGCGCACCATCAGGGTTTTAACGGTCTGTGCGGGCTCCACTCCGAGGAAATCGCACACCTCGGCAATACTGGATACACCCGGCGTTGCAACTTTCTCCAGTTGCTGGCCGGGCTTGGGGCGTGGTTCGGGTAGGGCCGCTTCTGCCTTCTCAAGGTTGGCCGCGTAGTCGCCGCCCGTGGCGTAGGCGATTACGTCCTCACCGGACTCCGCCAGCACGTGAAACTCGTGGGAGTTGGCGCCCCCGATGTTGCCCGTGTCGGCGTCCACAGCCCGGAAGTCCAGCGCCATGCGCGTGAGAATGCGCGAGTAACAGTCGTACATCTCGCGGTAGGTGTCGGCGAACGAGGCTTCGTCCAGGTCGAAGGAGTAGGCGTCCTTCATGGTGAACTCGCGCGCGCGCATCACGCCGAACCGGGGCCGAATCTCGTCGCGAAACTTCGTCTGAATCTGGTAGAAGTTGCACGGCATCTGCCGGTAGCTGTGCACCTCGCGGCGAAACAGGTCGGTGATGATCTCTTCGTGAGTGGGTCCCAGGCAGAAGTCACGGTCGTGCCGGTCCTGGAAGCGCAGCAGTTCCGGGCCCATCTTGGTCCAGCGTCCGGTTTCGTGCCACAGCTCGGCGGGCTGCACCACCGGCATCAATACTTCCTGGGCGCCGCTTCTGTTCAGCTCCTCCCTGATGATGGCCTCCACTTGGCGAATCACGCGAAGTCCAGTGGGCAGCCAGGTGTACAGGCCCGATGCAACCTGTCGGATCAGTCCTGCTCGCAGCATGAGGCGGTGGCTGGCCACCTCGGCGTCGGCCGGATTCTCTTTGATGGTGGGAACGAGCAACTGGGATTGGCGCATGGGGGTCCTTTACTGCTGCGCTTGGGTTCGATTGATCGGCATTGTGCAACAAAAAGGGGGCCAAAGGGCCCCCTGTTTGTTCGCTTGGGTGGTTTGGCTCAGCTCACCATCTCCTTCAGCCGCTTCAGGGCGGTGACGCGAACGCGGATGCTTGCCGGCTTGGGTCCGATGACGATCTCTTCCCCAGTGGCCGGGTTGCGTCCCATGCGCTTCTTGGTAGCCGGGCGCTTGACCGAACGGATCTTGAGCAGGCCGGGCAGGGTGAACTCTCCTGCGCCCCGCTTTTTGATGTGACGCTCGATGAGGATCTCCAGCTCGTCTAGTACCGCGCCAACCTGTGCACGAGTGAGGTCGGTGTTTTCCGCGATCTCGGCGAGAATGCCGGTCTTGGTCATTTTCTTGGAAATTGCAGGTGCCTTGCGGGTTGCCGTTTTGGTTGCAGCCTTACGCTTGGCAGGTGCTTTCTTGCGGGCCATTCAATGTTCCTTCACTTCAGTGTTGATATAGGACGAACGCCCCAGGAAGCTGGGTTGCGCTTCGTCATCCCGAAAGCGGTCGTCTGGGCGACCGCTTTAGACATGGGATGACGTACTGCCTCCCCAATGCGCGCGCTTTATATCTGATAGCGCCAGGCCAGGCAACAAAAATGCCTGTATTTTTGCGGGTATTTTTAAGATCATGCGCGGCTCGCAAAAAACGCCCGTGTTTAGCCAGAAGGAAACAGAGAGTTCCAGATGCCCATCTACGAATATCGATGTGGAAATTGCGGCCACGAAATGGAGGCCATCCAGAAGATCAGCGACGATCCGCTTGTTCGATGTCCTCACTGCGAGCAGGATGCGCTGGTGAAAAAAGTTTCTGCGGCGGGGTTCCGACTCAAGGGCGGTGGCTGGTACGAAACCGACTTTAAATCCGGTAAAAAGCGCAACGTTTCCGAGACCGGAAGTTCGGAGAGTGACTCCAAGAGCGCGTCGTCGGGCAAGTCGGAGAGCGCCACCAAGAGCGCGTCGTCGGGTAAGTCGGAGAGCGCCAGCAGTGTCGGAAGCGGAAGTTCCAAGAACTCTGGGGGCTCCGCCAGCAGCGGCTCGAGCACGAGCGACTAGCCGTCGGGCCGTTGAGCCCAAACAACTTAGGAACGAATATGCGCAGCCATTATTGCGGGGAAATCAACGCTGCCCACGTGGGCGAGCAGGTGCAGTTGTGCGGCTGGGTGCACCGGCGCCGCGATCATGGCGGTGTGATCTTTCTCGACATTCGAGACCGTACGGGAATCGTGCAGGTGGTGTACGACCCGGACACCCCGGAGAGTTTTGCCATCGCCGACCGCGTCCGCAACGAGTTCGTGCTGGGCATGCAAGGCCGCGTGCGGCCGCGCCCGGAGGGTACCGTGAACCCGGAAATGGCAACCGGTGAGGTAGAAGTTCTGGGCGCGCAACTGACCATCCTCAACAGCGCGGCTACGCCGCCGTTTCAGCTGGATGAATATTCCGAGGCTGGTGAAGACGTGCGGTTGAAGTATCGTTACGTGGATCTCAGGCGTCCGGAAATGCAGCAGCGGCTGCTCACCCGCGCGCGAGCCACCAGCGCGGTTCGAAGGTTTCTGGAAGCCGAAGGTTATTGGGAGGTGGAAACGCCGACGCTCACCCGGGCCACCCCAGAGGGAGCGCGGGACTATCTGGTGCCCAGTCGCACCCACCCCGGCGCCTTCTTCGCGTTGCCCCAGTCACCCCAGGTGTTCAAACAGCTGCTGATGATGTCCGGCATGGATAAGTACTATCAGATCGCGCGCTGCTACCGCGACGAAGACCTGCGTCACGATCGGCAGCCGGAATTTACCCAGATCGACATCGAGGCGTCGTTCGTCAGCGAAGGCGAGGTCATGGCGCTTACCGAGAACATGCTGCGCTCGGTGTTTGCCGAGGTGCTGGATGTGACCCTGCCGGAGTTTCCGGTCATGACCCATGCGGAGGCCATGCGTCGCTACGGTTCGGACAAGCCTGACCTGCGTAACCCCCTCGAGTTGGTAGACGTGGCCGACCTGATGCAGTCGGTGGAATTCAAGGTGTTCAACGGCCCTGCCAACGACCCTGCCGGGCGGGTGGTGGCGTTGCGCGCCCCGGGTGGGGCACGCCTGTCGCGCAAGGAGCTCGACGACTACACGGCTTTCGTCGCCCGTTACGGCGCCAAGGGACTTGCATACATCAAGGTGAACGAGCGGGACAGGGGTGCGGAAGGCCTGCAGTCGCCGATTCTGAAGTTCCTGCCGGACGAGGTGGTGGACCAGGTACTCACCAGAGTCGAGGCTGTGGATGGGGACGTGGTGTTTTTTGGCGCGGATCGAGCGGGGGTGGTCAACGACTCCATCGGCGCTCTGCGCAACGAGCTGGGGGTTGATCTGGACCTGGTGGAATCCCGTTGGGCTCCTTGTTGGGTAATCGAGTTTCCCATGTTCGAAGAAGGCCGGGACGGGGCGCCGGCTCCGGTACACCATCCCTTTACGCAGCCCATAGGCGGCGTCGATGCGCTCCGGGATGATCCGTTGGCTGCCCTGGCGGCCGCTTACGACGTGGTGTTAAATGGCTACGAACTGGGCGGTGGATCGTTGCGGATTCACGATCAGGAGATTCAACAAGCCGTGTTTGATGTGCTCAAGATCGGCCAGGAAGGCCAGATGAAGTTCGGCTTCCTGCTGGAGGCATTGAAGTCGGGTTGTCCGCCCCACGGTGGTATCGCGCTTGGGCTGGATCGCCTGGTGATGCTCATGACCGGCACCCATGCCATTCGCGACGTCATCGCTTTCCCGAAAACTCAATCAGCGGGCTGTCTGCTCACGGATGCGCCCAGTGTCGTAGACGAACACCAGTTACGTGATCTGCACATTCGAGTTCGCGGCTCGTAGCGGAGTAGTTATGGCCGGACACAGCAAATGGGCCAACATCAAGCACCGCAAGGCGGCCCAGGACAAAAAGCGCGGCAAGCTCTATACCACGCTCATTCGTGAGATCACCGTGGCAGCTCGTCTGGGTGGTGGCGACGCGGATTCCAACCCGCGTCTGCGGGCCGCGGTAGACAAAGCACTCGGTGCCAACATGCCCAAAGACACCGTCGAGCGGGCCGTTGCCCGCGGCGCCGGAGGCGGTGAAGGTGCCGACGTTGAGGAACTGGTATACGAGGGCTACGCGCCTGGTGGCGTGGCCATTCTGGTTGAAGCCATGACCGACAATCGCAACCGGACGGTGGCCGAAGTGCGGCATGCCTTTACTAAGTATGGCGGCAATCTGGGCACGGACGGGTCCGTGGCCTATCTGTTCAACCGGCGCGGCGTCATCAACTTCGCTCCGGGCGCCGACGAAGATCAGGTTATGGAGATCGCGTTGGAGGCCGGCGCCGACGACATCGACGCCGAAGAGGATGGCGCGCTTTCTGTGCTCACTCCCTGGGAGCGGCTGAGCGACGTGGTAGCACAGCTGAAAGCGGGCGACCTGGAACCGGATCATGCCGAGGTCACCATGCTGGCGGATACCTACAACTCCTGCGATGTGGAAGCGGCCGAGAAGGTGTTGCGACTCATCGATGCCCTGGAAGATCTGGACGACGTGCAGAACGTGTACAGTAATGGCGAGTTTCCCGACAGCGCGCTTGCGGGCTGAGTCTTGGGTGCCTACCGAATTCTAGGCATCGATCCCGGATCTCGGGTGACAGGATACGGAGTGGTGGAGGTGCAAGGTGCTGAGCTTAAGTACCTGGCCAGCGGCTGTATTCGACCCCGTGCGGGGGAGTTCGTGCAGCGCCTGGGGGAAATCTACCACGGCGTGGAGGAGATCATCGCCACCCATCGACCCAGCGAGCTGGCCATCGAGGAGGTATTCCTGGCGCGAAACCCGTCCAGTGCCCTGAAGCTGGGTCAGGCTCGCGGCGTGGCTATTGCCGCGGCGGTGGCCGGCGGTCTGCCGGTGCACGAGTATGCGGCGCGTCGCGTGAAGCAGGCCGTGGTGGGCACGGGGCGGGCAAGCAAGGCCCAGGTGCAACACATGGTGCGCGTCATACTGGGTCTGTCAGCGGCCCCCGCAGCTGACGCCGCAGATGCGCTTGCGATTGGCATTTGTCACGTCAATACTTCGCGCTCATGATCGGCCGAATTCATGGGCAGTTGGTGGAGGTGTGCGATTCCACCATTCTCTTAGACGCGGGCGGCATCGCCTACGAGGTGGAGGTCACCAGCAGCGTGCTCGCGACCTTGCCCGCGCCTGACGGCCCACTGAAGTTATATACCCACCTGGTAGTGCGCGAGGACGCACAGCTGTTGTATGGATTCGGCTCCCGCGACGAGCGCGATCTGTTTCGCGCCCTCATTCGTATCAACGGCGTCGGCCCCAAGATGGGCCTGGCGCTGATTTCCACGGTGTCTACGGCGGAACTTGCCCGCTCGGTGCGCGACAACGACACCTCGGCGCTCACCAAGGTGGCCGGCGTGGGGCGCAAGACCGCGGAGCGGTTGCTGGTAGAACTGAAAAACCGGGGTCTGGAGGATCTGGCGGTGGTGGCCGAGCCGCATGGGCACAGTGCTGATCGCGAGGCGGTGGTGGAAGCGCAGAAAGCGCTGCTGGCGTTGGGTTACAAAGCCGCCGAGGCCCAGCAGGCGGTGGAAGCTATCGCCACCGAGGGGGCCAGCACGGAACAACTTGTTACCGCGGTGCTTAAACGTGCCGCACAGCTCGTCGAGGCAACCAGTTGAGTATCGAACCCGACCGTCTGGTCAGCGCCCGGGAAGACAGCTCGGAAGCTGGGCTGGATCGCGCTCTGCGCCCCGAGCGGCTCACCGACTATGTGGGCCAGGGGCCGGTCAAGGAGCAGATGAGCATCTTCATCGAAGCGGCTCGTCAGCGCGGTGAGGCATTGGACCACACGCTCATTTTCGGGCCGCCCGGTCTCGGCAAGACCACTCTGGCTCACATCGTGGCGAGGGAGCTTGGCGTTACGCTGAAGTCCACTTCCGGACCGGTGCTGGAGCGACCGGGCGACCTTGCCGCGCTGCTGACCAACCTGCAGTCGGGTGATGTGTTGTTTGTCGACGAGATACACCGGCTGAGCCCCGTGGTGGAGGAAATTCTCTACCCGGCCATGGAAGATTTTCAGATCGACATTCTTATCGGTGAGGGTCCGGCGGCGCGCTCGCTCAAGCTCGACGTGCCGAATTTCACCCTCATCGGCGCCACTACCCGGGCGGGCCTGCTTACGTCACCGCTGCGGGACCGCTTCGGCATCGTCCAGCGTCTGGAGTTCTACAGCGTTGAGGAGCTGGCGCAGATCGTCACGCGATCTGCGGGGAAGCTGGATCTACCCATCGACTCGAATGGCGCTTCCGAGATTGCGCGGCGGTCCCGGGGCACGCCGCGAATCGCCAACCGGCTGTTGCGACGTGTGCGGGACTGGGCGCAGGTCAAAGCGGATGGGCTGATCTCCCAGGAAACGGCAGACGCAGCGCTGGCGATGCTCAGCGTGGATGGGGAAGGGTTCGATAGCATGGACCGCCGCCTGCTCACCACGGTGATCGATAAATTCTCCGGTGGGCCCGTGGGGCTGGATTCCTTGGCCGCGGCGCTCAATGAAGAGCGCGACACCATCGAGGATGTTCTGGAACCGTTTCTGATCCAGCAGGGCTATCTGATGCGCACACCTCGTGGTCGGGTAGCAACTCAAAAGGCCTACCTGCATCTGGGCCTCACCGTCTCCGAACCCGAGGGCCCGCAGCGCGGGCTCGACCTGAAGTAGGCCCCAGCCGTGCCCGAGCAGCTTTCCGTATTCGAACTGGTATCCAACGCGAGCCTCCTGGTGCAGCTGGTTATGGGGCTCCTGGCGCTGGCCTCGCTGGTGTCCTGGGTGATGATCTTTCAACGCTGGTTCTACCTGCGTGGGGTGCTCGCGTCTGTGGACGAGTTCGAGGAGCATTTCTGGTCGGGTATCGACCTCAGGCAACTCTACATGGAGCTTGACGGCAGCGCGGATCTCAACGGAATCGAACAAGTGTTCGTTTCCGGCTTCAAGGAGTTCACCCGCCTTTCCGAACAGTCGGGCACCGATGCAGAGGCCATCATGCAGGGGGCCGAGCGGGCCATGCGCGTGGCGCTCACCCGGGAAGAGGAAAGTCTGGAGACCCATCTGCCGTTTCTCGCTACGGTGGGATCCACCAGTCCGTACGTGGGGCTGTTTGGCACGGTGTGGGGCATCATGAATTCGTTCCGCAGCCTTGCGAACATGAGCCAGGCCACCCTGGCCTCTGTGGCTCCTGGTATTTCAGAAGCTCTGGTGGCCACCGCCATGGGCCTGTTTGCGGCCATTCCAGCCGTGATTGCCTACAACCGGTTTTCGGCGCGGGTAGAGGTGCTGATGAAGCGCTATGATGCATTCAGCGACGAACTCACCAGCATCCTTTACCGCGCGGCGCACTCCCGCACCGCGTAGCCAAGGGCAAGCGGATGGCCAAGCGCAGAAAGCCCATGTCGGAGATCAACGTGGTGCCCTACATCGACGTGATGTTGGTGCTGTTAGTGATCTTCATGGCCACTGCGCCGCTGCTCACTCAGGGGGTGATCGTCGATCTTCCCAACGCGCCCTCCGAGCCCATTACCGAGCAAGCCGACGACCCGCTGGTGGTGTCTATCCGTGCGGATGGCGCTTTGTTCGTGAATCTGGGTATTCAAAATGCTGACGACGAAGGCACGCGCGTGACCATCTACTCGCTGGAGGATCAAGCCGGCCGGATATTGCGTGCGCGTCCCGGCGTGCCCGTCTATGTGAAGGCGGATCACAAACTCGACTACGGAACCGTGGTGCGGGTGATGTCGGTGCTGCAGAAGTCGGGCGCGGAAAGTGTGGGCCTGATTACCGATCCGCCCGATCTGGTGGATGGATAGCCGTTTGCTGATGGACGTTCGCCGGTACGCGATCCCGGTAGTGCTGGCTCTGTTGCTGCACGCGCTGGCGGTAGCCGCGCTCTATGGCGGCTGGAATCCCGAGCAACAGGCCAAGGTAATCAAACCCCAGATCGTCAAATCACAGCTTCTGGTATTGGAGCCCAAGGCCAAGCCGCGACCGAAACCCAAGCCGGCGCCAAAGGCGCAGGCTGCACCAATAGCGCAGTCAAAGCCGGAGCCCAAATCGCCGGAACGTCCGGTGGAGCCGGCGCCAGACCCCCAGGCCGATCAGGAGGCCGCGCGTCAACAGGCGGAGCAGGAGCGGCGCGAGCGGCTCGAGGCGCTGGCCCAGTCATCTTTTCTCGACGCCTTGGAGTCCGAGGCGGGCGATCTTGCGGAGTCGCAAGCCGCCAGCGACGCCGAAGAGGTGGCTCAGTCTTATCGTTACGGAATCTATCGGCGCGTGGTGGCCAACTGGTCCAGACCGCCCAGCGCCCGCAACGGAATGCAGGCGAAGCTGCTGGTAGAACTTGTGCCCATCGGCGACGTGGTTACGGTGACTTTGTTAGAGGGCAGTGGTAACGGCGCCTTTGACCGGTCTGCCGAAGCCGCCGTGCGCAAGGCGCGGCGCTTCGACGTGCCCAAGGAATCGGAAATCTTCGAACGCTATTTCAGGCGTTTTACTTTGCTTTTCAGACCGGAGGATTTGCTGCGTTGAGCCAGATGGAGAAGTTCTACAGGACACCCTGGATGTTGTGTTTGACGCTGCTGCTGTCCCTGACGGCAAACGCTGCCGAAACGCTTGACACCATCATTATCGACACGGGCTACGACAAGCAGACCCGAATTGCCGTGGTGCCGTTTCGTCAGGGCCCGGAGTTCTCGGACAGGCAACAGATGTCCGATATCGTGAGCTTCGATCTTGCGCGCAGCGGTCAGTTTGCCCCGCTGGACAGTGAGAACATGCTGTCGTTGCCCACCCGCCGCGAGGAAGTCTTCTTTCGCGACTGGCGCGTGCTGGGCGTCGAGTATCTTGTTATCGGCACCACCGCGGTAGAGCCTTCGGGGAATCTGGGGGTGAGCTACCAGCTCTACGACGTGTTCAACGAGCGGGTCATGAAAGGCGAGACGATCAGCGCCCGCAGAACCCACTGGCGCGATGTGGCTCACAAGATATCGGATGAAGTTTTTGAGGCCATCACGGGCATCCGGGGTGCGTTTTCTACTCGATTACTCTACGTGCTGGCTACCAACGCCGGCTCGCCAAGCGCCCGGTTCAGCCTGGAGGTGGCTGACTCTGACGGCGAGCGATCGAGAACGCTGTTCTCCTCCGACGAGCCGTTGCTGTCGGCGAGCTGGTCGCCGGATGCGCAGACGGTAGCGTACGTGTCCTTCGAGACCGGCCGGCCAGCCATCGTGCTGCAGGATGTGAATAGCGGGGTGCGCCAGCGTCTGACCCAATTCACCGGCATAAACGGCTCGCCCGTGTTCTCGCCGGACGGCAGGCAATTGGCCATGGTGCTCTCGCGCGACGGCAATCCGGAGGTTTACGTCATGAACCTGGCGGATCGGCGGCTGCGGCGTATCACGCGTCACCACGGCATCGACACCGAGCCAAGCTGGTCGCCAGATGGCCGGCACCTCATATTCACCTCCGATCGCGGTGGTCACCCGCAGATCTACCAGGTCGAGCTGGCCACCAATTTTATTGAGAGACTTACGTTCGTAGGTGACTATAATGCGCGCGCACGACTGCTACCGAGCGGCAAGCACTTGGTGTTCGTGCATCGGCGTCAGGGGGTATTCCATATCGCCTGGCAGCACCTGGAGCGGGATGATTTGCGCGTGCTCACGAAGACCTCGTTGGATGAATCACCCTCTATAGCGCCCAATGGCACTATGTTGATCTATGCGACCCAGGACCAGGGCCGAGGTATACTAGCGGTAGTTTCCATCGACGGTCGCGTGAGGTATCGCCTGCCATCGTCGTCGGGAGACGTGCGGGAACCCGCGTGGTCTCCCTTCATCGATACCCTCGGCAGGGGAAGCTGAAGTTCTTATCGCGCGATCAATCGAACCAGTATCAACAGGAGAAACAGATGACTAAACAGTGGCTACGTAGCTCCCTTTATTTGCTTCTCGCGGGTTTACTTGTGGCCGGATGCGCCAGCCCGCAGCCGGAACCGACGGAACCAGCCGTCGATCCCGTTGAAACCCCCGACACCACGCCGGCACCCGAGCCGCCCCCGGAACCGCCGGCGTTCAATGCCAAAGGCAATCCGTACGTGCCTGGTACCACTCGTCTGCTCAACAGAACGTTCTATTTCGACTACGACCGCGCGGTCATCAAGCCGGACGACCTGGCGGCGCTGGAAACCCATGCTACGGTGCTGCGCAACAATCGAGACCGCAGCGTGGTGATCGAAGGCCACTGTGACGAGCGCGGAACCCGTGAGTACAACCTTGCGCTGGGTGAGCGCCGTTCGGACGCTGTGCGCAGCTTCCTCACGTCTGCTGGCGTGTCGCCTGCTCAGATCGAGACGGTGAGCTACGGCGAGGAGCGTCCGGAAGACCCTGGCCACAACGATTCTGCCTGGTCCCGCAACCGCCGGGCGATCCTGATCTATCGCTAATCGGCGAGCATGAAAGCGGCAAGATCACTGTGCGCGGCAATAGCCGCGCATCTTGTATTGGGATTGGGCCTTTTCGGCATTCTGCCCGACGGCGCCATGGCCGCCGTGCCTGTGGAGGAATCGTTTGCGGAGCCCATCGGTAGCCCGGTAGGGCCACGTAACGACCCTGCTCTACCAAGCGGTGCAACCGGGCAGCAATCCGAAACCCGTCGTCTGTCCGAGTTGTTCTACCAGCTTCAGGTGCTGCAGGAGGAACTTCAGCAGCTGCGTGGCATGGTCGAACAGCAGGCACACCAGATTCGTCGAATGGAGCGAGATCAGCAGGATCGCTACATGGATCTGGACAGGAGATTGACACAAGGGGCCGCTTCCCGTGCTCCCGCGCGACCATCCCCGTCAGTGCCGCCCGCGCAAGTATCGGCTGCGCCTTCGGAGCGCGATGCGTACAGCAGTGCGTTCGATCTGATGAAGGCGCGGCAATACGATGCGTCGGCGGATGCGTTCAACCAGCTCATAGTCGACTATCCCAACGGGGAGTTCACGCCCAACGCTTTCTACTGGCTGGGCGAGTTGTACCTGGCCAGGTCGGAGCTGGAACGGGCGCGTCAGTCGTTCGCCCAGGTAACCAACCTGTTCCCCGACCACCTGAAAGTGTCCGATGCTCTCTACAAGCTGGGAGTGGTGTATCACCGTCTTGGGGACAACGCCCGGGCATTGCAATATCTCAACCGCGTAAGGCAGCAGCATCCGGCAAGCTCCGCGGCGGGGCTCGCCGAGACCTATGCGGCGGAGCTGCAGTGACAGCTCGTGGGCCAGCTTCGCATCACCGAGATCTTCCTGTCCCTACAGGGTGAAACCAGCACCGTCGGTTTGCCGACGGTATTCGTGCGGCTCACGGGATGCCCGCTGCGTTGTGGCTATTGTGATACCGCCTATGCCTTTTCCGGCGGCGTCGTGATGGAAACGGCCCAGGTGCTCGACCAGGTGGCCGAGCACGGCGTGCGCCACGTAACCGTTACGGGGGGAGAGCCCCTGGCGCAATCCGAGTGCGCAAGCCTGTTAGTGGCGCTTTGTGATGCGGGCTATGCGGTGTCGCTCGAGACCAGCGGCGCCATGGACGTTGCCAAAGTCGATCCACGCGTGGTCAAGGTGGTGGACCTCAAGACCCCCGGTTCCAGCGAGGTGGGTCGCAATCTCTTCAGCAACCTTGCCCATTGCGGGCAGCGCGATCAGATCAAGTTCGTGATCTGTAACCGCCAGGACTATGACTGGGCCAGACTTATCTGCGACCAGCACGACCTTTTCAGCAAGGTGGGCGAGGTGTTGTTTTCGCCCAGCTGGGAAGCCCTGGATGCCGCCGAGCTGGCGGATTGGATACTGCAGGACCGGCTGCCGGTTCGCATGCAGATTCAACTGCACAAAGTGTTGTGGGGAGATAGGCCAGGAACGTGAAGCGCGCGGTGGTGCTGTTGTCGGGCGGGCTCGATTCCGCCACTACGCTGGCCCTGGCAGCCAGCGAGGGATATACGTGTTATGCCTTGTCGTTCAGCTACGGGCAGAAACACGACGTCGAGCTTGCCGCCGCGAAGAAGATCGCGCGCTCTCAGAACGTGGTAGAGCACCGGGTCATGACGATCGATCTCGGCGCTTTCGGCGGTTCGGCGCTTACGGACGCGGACATTGCCGTTCCGGAAGCCCCCAGCGACGGCATTCCGATTACCTATGTGCCCGCACGCAATACCGTCTTTCTATCGCTTGCGCTGGCGTGGAGCGAGGTACTGGAGGCGCAGCATATCTTTCTTGGTGTGAACGCCGTGGACTATTCCGGGTATCCCGATTGCCGACCGGAATTCATCGCGGCGTTTCAAGACATGGCGGCGTTAGCCACCCGAGCCGGCGTGGAAGGAGAGGGGGTGCAGATTCATGCCCCGCTCATGTCGATGGGAAAAGACGACATCGTAAAGCTCGGCATGCGCCTGGGCGTGGACTACTCCGTTACGGTGTCGTGCTATCAGCCTGACACCGCCGGCGCCGCATGCGGCAAGTGCGACAGCTGCAGGCTGCGTGCGCAGGGCTTTGCCAACGCGGGCCTGGACGACCCCACCGTCTACGCCTGATCGCGCGTCAGCGCGCTCACTTTGGCAATACCGCAGGTGCCGCGGCCTGGCTGGTTGCGGCGAATAATCCGGAGTGACTGCGTTCCAGATCGAGCAGGAAGCGCTTGCTGTCGAGGCCGCCCCCGAATCCCGTCAAGCTGCCGTCGGCGCCGATCACCCGATGGCAGGGAATGATGATGGGGATGGGATTGCTGCCGTTGGCGTTGCCTACCGCGCGCATGGCTTTTGGATTGCCGATGGCTTCGGCGATGTCCCGGTAGCTGCGGGTTTCTCCATAGGGTATCCGCTGTAGTGCCGCGAGGACCGTGGTCTGAAATGGCGTTGCATCGGGCTCGAGGTACAGTTCGAAATGCTGGCGGCTGCCGTCGAAATACTCCTGCAGCTGTTGTTTTGCTTCCTCGAAAGGGGCCTCCAATCGGTGCCAGCTGGCGTCCGGTCCTCTTGCCTGACGGCCGCTGGAAAAGCCCAACACCTTCAGCGCATGTTGGGTACCGGCCAGCGTCAGCACTCCGATGGGACTATACATCGTGGTGTAGTACATGATCTGTCCTCCTTCGCGCTGTCTGCTTATGCGGCCCGGCTGGTTGCAGCCACGCACCAGAGATACATGAGCCCCTA
>DEBD01000030.1:0-53892 GCA_002348385.1 Gammaproteobacteria bacterium UBA2965
GCCCAACGGTGGATCATGGCGGCCAGAAAGCCCTGGCTCATGACGCCGGGTACCAGCGCACCAGGCAGGCCTTCCTTGCGAGCCGCCTCATGGTCTGTGAAGCGCGGGCCGAACCAATTGGCTGCGGTGGCAAACCGTTTCACGTTGTCCATGCCGGTATCCGGCTCGAATACGGTCAGTTCGGCGCCAAACTCAACGTCGCTCAGTGTGTTTATCGTCATGATGTGGGCCGCTCCCGCACTACCTGGCGCGCGTCTGCTGCCGCGAGCAGCTCGCCGTGGGCATCGAACACCTCCATGCGGCTGACCACGAAGATCATGCGGCCCGAACGGCCCGTCTTCTGATACACGTCGTGCAGGTGGGTCTTGGTGGTGAGCTCCTGCTCCGGCCGAATCGGTTTGTAGGAATGCACGGCCTTGCCCGCATCCATTCCGAGCCCGAGGATCTGAGGAAAGTCTGGTGGTCGGTGGTGGTGGGTGCGAAACGTAGAGGGAAACGTAGGCGGGGCCTGGAAATCCGGGTGTTCCGGGTCGGTAAAGCACGGCGCCAGCTCGCCGCAGGCCACGGCGAATCCAGCACAGGAATCCGCCGAAATGCTGAAGGTCTGCTCGTCGAACACATGATTCAAGAACCGTTCGCGCAGCTCGTCGATGTCTGGCCAGTCCTCCATTTGCTTCAGTCCTCGCGGTAGGTGATGGCTTCGAATTGGTCGCCCTGGAGCGCTTCCACCAGCTCGCCCTCGCTGGCGATCGGTGCCGGGAAACGGGTTGCACATCGGCCGATGTGGCTCACGATGTGCGCATCGCTACCGCCGATGCCCAGATAAGATTGTTCGGTGGCCATGGTCTGGGCAATGGCGTCCTCGTCGCCGCGGCTGCCGCCGTTGTAGATCTCCACGATGCGTACGCCTTCCGGAATGCCGTACTCCTCGATGTGAGCCGTCATGCCCACTCGCCGCCGCCCTGGATGACACGGCACGGGCACGGCATTGTGCTTTGCGCACGCCTCTATAACCCGCGCGAGCGGCAGATGGATATCGGAAAAGTCGAACTCCTCGGTGAGCGCCTTGGTCACACCAAATACCAGCACGTGGCCGTACTCGGTTTCCACCTCGCTGCCCTTGAGGATACACAGGCCAAATTCCTCTGCCAGGGCGGAATAGTCGGATTCCAGATCGAACTGGCGGTGCTCCGTGAGCACAAAGCCGTCGACGGGGATCTCGCGCGCACGTATCCACTGGCAGTAGTTCTGAACTTTGGCCCTTCCATCGTCTGATTTGATGGAGTGGGCGTGCAGGTCGAGTATCAAGCGGGCTCCTTAGGCGAATCGGTCGGGCAACTGAGCATCTTAGCGTAATATAGGCCGTTTCGGGATTGTCTATTGGAGTGATTTTGCCCGGATCCGGTGAAGTACGGGTGCATTTTGTCTCGGCAGACGGCGCGCGCTGGGAAGTAGCGGGTCCGCTGGGCGAGACCATCATGGACTGTGCCGTGGACAACGGCGTGCCTGGCATCACGGCCCAATGCGGAGGTGGGTGCACCTGCTCCACCTGCCACTGCTATGTGCCCAGTCCCTGGTATGAACGGGTTGGCCCCGCGCAGGGCGACGAGGCGGACATTCTCGAATTCACACCCGGGCGCCGGGCCAACAGCCGCCTGTCCTGCCAGGTTGTCTTGAGAGCCGACCTCGATGGCATCACCGTAGAGATTCCGCCGCCCACGGACTAGACCGCTGGCGCTGGCACGCGCCCTTGAGTAGTCTCTCGCCAGGGCAGGAGGGGCAATATGGATATTGGCGTCTGCGTGGCGTCGCACATCGGCGACGTAGATTACGTGGTGCGCGCAGAGCAACTGGGTTACAGCCACGCCTGGCTGGCAGACAGCCAGATGTTGTGGTCAGACTGCTATGCCACCCTGGCACTGGCGGCAGACCGCACCTCGCGAATCAATCTTGGAACGGGCGTCGCGGTCAGCGGCACGCGCCCGGCTCCCGTGAATGCTGCTGCCATCGCCACCATCAACGCGCTGGCGCCCGGCAGGACGTTCTTCGGCGTGGGGGCCGGCAATACGGCCATGCGGGTGATGAACCAGCCGCCCCATCGCATCCGCGAGTTCGAGCGCTACCTGAACACCCTTAAGCCGCTCATTGCCGGGGAAGAGGCGGACATGGGACCGCTCACCGTGGGTGCCGAAGCCGATGCGCCCATCGTTCACATCATGCCCGACAAGGGCTTCGTTAACTTCGACGACCAGATACCGGTCTACGTGTCCGGCTTTGGCCCCCGATCACTCCGGCTTGCCGGACGATACGGTGACGGAGCCGTGCTGGCCATGCCGAGAAATCCGGCGGTAATGATGAGCTTGTGGCACTATCTGGAAGAGGGTGCCGCCGCCGACGGGCGGGAGCTGGAGCGCGGTAACTTTTACACCACGGGCCTCACGGCGGTGAGCATTCTCGAGCCTGGCGAAGCGGTGGACTCCCCCAGGGTGAAAAGCGAGGTGGGCGCCATGGCCATGGCATCCATACACTATGCTTACGATCAGTGGCGCAACTTCGGCCACCAGGCCCCCAACGCATACGCGGAAATCTGGGAGGACTATACGGCGCTGTTGGCTACGTTCCCCGCAGAGCGTCGCCACCAGCGCATACACTGGGGGCACAACTGCTGGGTGCATCCGGACGAGGAGCGCTTTCTCACGCCCAAGATCCTGCAGTCCACCTGCTTGATCGCTACCCGCGACGAACTCATTGAGCGCCTCAACGGGCTTGCGGCAGCAGGCCTGCAACAGATGATGATCCTGCCCAACTTCGACACCCGCTATGAGGTGCTGGAGCAGGTTGGTCGGGAACTGGTTGGGCAGATCGGCTGACTCGGAAAGGCTCGCTCACTGGTCCGGGTTGCTCCTCGGATCCGCGCAGCCGCCGCGCGCACGCGCCCGGATCAGGGCGCGTGCGCGCGCAGGGTTAGTGCCGAATCACGGAGCCGGAGCGTACGCCGGTGTGCTCGTCGTCCTCCAGAATCACCTGGCCATTCACCAGCGTTGCTTTGTAGCCCGCACCGCGCTGGATGAAGCGGCTGGCGCCACCCGGGAAGTCGTGCACCATTTCGGGCATGCGCTCGCCCAGGGCGTCGAAATCCATCACGTTGATGTCGGCGCGCATCCCGGCCTTTAGAACGCCCCGGTCCGCCGCGCCGATCACGCGCGCGGGTGCTGCGGTCATGCGCCGAATGGCTTCGGGCAGGGTGTACAGGCCTGCCTCGCGGACCCAGTGCGACAGCGTGAAGGTAGCCCAGCCGGCGTCCATCACCTGGCCCACGTGAGCCCCCGCGTCACCCAGCCCGGGCATGATCCAATCCATGGCCAGGAAGTCGGCTAGCGCTTCTACATTTGGGTTGAAAAAACGTATAATAAACAATGCATTACCGTTAGTTTCTCGGCTTATTCTCAGAAATGTTTCTGCGGCGGTCTCGCCGGCCGCATCCGCAATCGCCTGCAGAGACTGCCGGTTGTCCAGCGTGTAGTTTGGCCGGTCGCCGTCGCCCAGCCAGAACATCTGGCGGGTGTCGAAGCGGATTTCCGCCGCATTGGCCTCGGCGACCAGCTTTGCCGCGAACTCCGCGTCGTTGATGGCTGTCAGGCGCGCGTCCCGATCCATGGCGGTGAGTTGGCTCCAGGCCTGCCCCTGCCAGATCAGGTTGGCCTGAAGTCCGGTGAGAAAGCCTGAGCCCCGCGGGATGCAGATGCCATTGATGTCCATGCCGCGCGCGCGCATGGCGTCTACCTTGCTGCCGATCTTCTTGCCCCAGGAATTGGTGCGCCCGGCGGTGTTGCTGAACAGCACGCGTCCTCCGCCGGCGCGGGCCTCGGCTTCCAGCAGGGCCACTTCGCCTTCGAAGTCACCGGTCATGTTGAGCACGTTCTGCATCAGCGCGCCGCGTCCGCCCACTTCCTTGGCGATTAGCTCCAGCTCATCGGTCAGCGCGTGGGTGCCGGGTACGTCGCGGCCGTCGGGAATGACATGGCCGCGCAGTCGGGAGGTAGAAAAACCCACCGCGCCACTGTCGATGGACTCGGCCACCACCTTGGCCATATGCTCCTTCTCTGCCTGGGTGGGCTGATCGTCGATGGCGCGTTCGCCCATGACGTAGTAGCGCACCGCGCAGTGGCCCACCAGGCCCGCAACGTTGATGGCCGGGTTGAGCTTCTCCAGCGCGTCCAGGTAGCCCCCGTAGCCTTCCCAATCCCAGGACAGTCCAGTCAGAATGGCGTCGCGGGGAATGTCCTCTACCGTTTCCATCATTTCGGCCAGGAAACGCTGGTCGGCCTTCTTGCAGGGAGCGAAGGTGACGCCACAGTTGCCCATGAGCGCGGTGGTCACCCCGTGCCAGCTGATCGGCGTGAGCATAGGATCCCAGCCGATCTGGGCGTCCATATGCGTATGCGTGTCGACGAAACCGGGGGTAACCACGTGGTCTGCCGCGTTAATCTCGCGTTTGCCTGTCCCCGCCACTGCCCCGACTTCGGTAATGCTCTCCCCGTCGATGGCGATATCGGCCGCTACCGGCTCCGCGCCGGTTCCGTCTACCACCATACCGTTACGAATGACTAAATCGTGGCTCATGGCTCACCCCCCCTGAATGGTTGGAGTGAGTTTACCAGGGCCCCCATATCACGGTAAGTGCGGACTGCGTGGCCAGGTTGCGGGGGTTTGCAGGCCTTGTGCCGTCAACCGGCGGTGGAGGCGTCCTGATTGTCGGTGTCGGCGATTTCCTGGGTCCAGTGGGACACGCACGGAATGCGCGCGGGATCGCAGCGGTCGGCGTACACCCGGGCGATGTCGGTCACCTCGTCCATGAGCCCCTGGCGCAGGGTGGTCGGTTGCAGACCCAGCCCCACCAGCCCTTCGTTGCTGGCGGCCAAGTCGTTCTGCTCGGCTTCGTTGCGCGGGTTGGGCACGTGGGCGATGGGCACGTCCGTCATGCCGGAGACCATCTTCGCCAGATCGATCAGGCGATGGGTCTCGGTGAGCTGGTTCATGATCCGCACCCGCTCCCCGGCCTCCGGTGGGCTGGAGATGGCGAGCTCGATGCAGCGCACCGTATCCTGAATGTGGATGAACGCGCGCGTCTGACCGCCGGTGCCGTGCACGGTGAGCGGATAATTGATCGCCGCCTGCATCAGGAAGCGGTTGAGCACGGTGCCGTAGTCTCCGTCGTAGTCGAACCGGTTGATGAGCCGCTCGTCCAGGCGGGTTTCCCGGGTCTGGGTGCCCCACACGATGCCCTGGTGCAGGTCGGTGATGCGCACGCGGTCGTTCTTGTTGTAGAAGGCGAAAAACAGCTGATCCTGAGTCTTGGTCATGTGGTAGATGCTGCCCGGATTGGCGGGGTAGAGAATCTCCTGTTCCACCTCCGCGCCGTCGTCGTTGGTCATCTTCACGGTCAGATAGCCTTCGGGCAGCCTAACGCCCACGCTGGAGTACCCATAGACACCCATGGTTCCCAGGTGCACCAGGTGGATGTCGTGTTCGCTTTCCACGATGGCTGCCAGCACATTGTTGGTGGCGTTCAAGTTGTTGTTCACCGTGTAGCGCTTGTGCCAGGAGGATTTCATGGAGTAAGGGGCCGCGCGTTGCTCGGCAAAATGCACGATGGCCTCCGGGCGCAGCCGCTCGATGAGCGCCAGCAACCGATCGTACTCCTCGGCCACATCCAGTCGCACGAATTCGATGTTGCGCCCCGTCAGCTCGCGCCACGCGCTGATGCGCGTGCCCATGGGACGGATGGGCGTGAGGCTTTGCGCTTCCAGTTCCTGGTCGATATTGCGTCGGGACAGGTTGTCCGCGATGACCACGGAGTGGCCCTGGGCCGACAGGTGCAGTGCCGTGGGCCAGCCGCAAAAGCCGTCCCCGCCAAGTACAAGGATGGTCATGCGGCTTCTCCTCTGGTGCCGTGATTGAAGGCGGCCTGTTGGATGGGTATCAGGTTGGCGTGAAATTCATGGGCGGATTGGTCCCAGGAGTGCTCCAGCGCCCGGGTCCGACACACTTCTGGATCAATGCCGATCGCCTGCTCGATGGCCTGAACCAGGTCTTCGTCGAGCACCCCGGCGGCACTGTTGCCCACCACGTCGTTGGGGCCGGGTACCGGGAAGGCGGCCACCGGCACCCCGCAGGCCATGGCTTCGAGCATTACCAGGCCTAGGGTGTCGGTGCGTGACGGAAACACGAAGACGTCCGCCGCACAGTAGTGGCGCACCAGGTCCTCGCCGTACTTCGGACCGAGAAATTTTGCTTCGGGAAAATTGCGTTCCAGCTCCGCACGCTGGGGCCCGTCGCCCACCATCACCTTCGTACCGCGGATATCCAGCTTCAGGAAATCCTCCAGGGTTTTTTCCACGGCCATGCGGCCCACGTACATGGAGATGGGGCGCGGCAAGTCGAGCGGCTCTGGCTCCACGGGGTGAAACATCTCGGTGTCTACCCCGCGTACCCAACCCAACAGGTTTTCGAACCCGTGGCTTGCCAGCAGGTCGCGCAGTGTGGGGGTGGAATACATGGTGGCGGTAGCGCCCTGGTGGAATTTTCGCAGCAGGGCGAACACCCAGGATTCCGGGATGTTGAAGCGCATGTTCAGATACTGCGGGAACATGGTGTGAAACGAGGTGGTGAAGGGGATGCCGCGGCGCCTGAGCCAGGTTCGGGCGCACCAGCCGAGCGGGCCTTCCGTGGCGATATGCACTGCGTCCGGGGCGAACTGGCTGATGCGCTCGCCCACCATGCCCGGCGTGCAAAGCGCAAGCCGTATCTCCGCATAGGTCGGGCAGGGGACGCTCCGGTAGCCTTGCGGGGAAATCACCGCCATCTCGTGGCCCTCGTGCTGCAGGCGCTCGCGGACGGTGGACAGCGTGCGCACCACGCCGTTGAGCTGGGGGAACCAGGCATCTGTGACTAGCAATAGCCGCACTTTTTTCTCTGAGCTGCCCGACGAATACGGGTAATTATTGATGCGGCAAAGCCGCGATGCAGACCTTGCTGCGATGGTAGAGCCCGGGGACTACCATCACAAGGGCGGAGGGTGCGACAATCTTTGCCCGCCAATGCATATCAGGAGCCTTCATGAAGGCCATATTCGAGACCTCTAAAGGCAGCGTTACCGTGAACCTGCTGCCGGAACACGCCCCCCTGACGGTGGCTAACTTCGTCAACCTGGCACGACGTGGGTTTTACGACGGGCTGAACTTTCACCGCGTGATCGACGACTTTATGATCCAGGGCGGTTGCCCTCAGGGCACGGGCACCGGTGGGCCCGGCTACCGGTTCGAAGACGAGTTCACCGCAGAGCTGCGGCACGACGCGCCCGGCAAGCTGTCGATGGCGAATGCCGGGCCCGGGACCAACGGCTCACAGTTCTTCATTACCCACGTGCCGACGCCCTGGCTGGATGATGCGCACACCATTTTCGGTGCTGTGGAAGGCAGCGCCGATCAGGACGTGGTGAACAGCATCGTTCAGGGCGACACCATCACCACCATCACGGTGGAGGGTGATGCGGACGCGTTGCTCGGCGCCCACGCGGACCGCGTGGCGGAGTGGAACGCCACTCTGGACGGTTGACCTGACCCCGTGAGCGCATACGACTTGGTAATCGTGGGTGCCGGCTCTGCCGGGTGCGTGCTCGCTAATCGCCTGTCCCAGGACCCGTCGCGACGGGTCCTGCTGGTGGAGGCCGGCGGCGGTCACCGTCACCCACTGCTGCACATTCCGGCCGGGTGGGCGGCCAACTTCAAGAACCCCAAGGTGGACTGGGGGTATTCCACCGAACCGGAAGCGCAGCTGAACGGCCGCAGCATTTACTGGCCGCGCGGCAAGGTGCTGGGGGGCTCTTCGGCCATCAACGGGATGGTCTACATTCGCGGCGTGCCGCTGGATTACGAGCGCTGGGCGCAGGCCGGTGCGACGGGTTGGGGCTATGACGACGTGCTGCCTTACTTCCGCAAAGCAGAAGCCCAGCAGCGCGTGGACGATGAGTTTCACGGTGTTGACGGGCCGTTGTACGTGGAAGACGTGCGCGACAAGCGCGAAGCGCATGAGGCGTTTCTGCACGGTATGCAGGAAGTAGGTATTCCGCGCAACGATGACTTCAATGGCCGTGACCAGGCGGGCGGCGGATACTATCAGTTCAATCAGCATGTGGGTCGCCGCTGGAGCACCGCCAGCGCTTATCTCGACCCGGTGCGCAGTCGGTCCAATCTGGACGTGGTCACCCACACCAAGGCGCATCGCGTCACTTTCGAAGGCAAGCGCGTCACCGGCGTGGTGCTCGAGCACGAGCGTGGCGGGGTGCGCCACGTTGAGGCTGCCCATGTGGCGCTGTGCGGGGGATCGATCAATTCGCCGCAGTTGCTGGAGCTGTCTGGCGTGGGGGACGGGGAGCGTCTCCAGGAGCTGGGCATCGAGGTGGTGCACCATCTGCCCGACGTTGGGGAGCATCTGCAGGATCACCTGATCTCCAAGGCCGTGTACGGCACGCGAGACGAGCATTCCATCAATCGAGAGGTACAGGGATGGCGCCTGGCGCCCACGGCGCTGCGTTGGCTGCTGACGCGCGGTGGGCCGCTCACCACGGGCTCTGCGCCGGTCGGTGGCTTCTGGTACACGCGCGAGGGCCTGGAAGCCCCCGACATCCAGATTCATTTCGCCTCGGGCGCCACGCTGTACAACAATCAGGGCCGCATCAAGGCCATGCCCATTCCGGCCATGACGGCGGTGGCGGACCAGAACCGTCCGGAATCTAGCGGCTCGCTGCACATCACCTCCACTGATCCTCACGCACCGCCCCGCATTCGGGCCAGCTACCTGGACAGCGAGGTGGATCGAAAAACCCTCATCGACGGGTTGCGGCTGGTGGTGAGCATCTTCGAAAGTCAGGCCATGGCGCCGTTCGTCACCGAGCGCATAGCGCCTCGGGTGAACGTGGATTCCGACGACGAGCTGCTCGACTACATTCGCGGCGACGCGGTGACCTCCTACCACCCCACTAGCACCTGCCGCATCGGCTCGGTGGTGGATCCGGACCTGTCGGTGAAAGGCGTGTCGGGGCTTTCGGTGGTGGACGCGTCGGTGATGCCCTACGTTGTGTCGGGCAACACCAACGCGGCCACCATCATGATCGCTGAAAAGGCGGCGGAGCAGCACCTCTTTCAGTCAGAGCCTCTGTGATCTGTCTCTCGGCCAGGCCCGCAATATCGGTTGCATTCGCAGTAGCGGCCACTATCATTCCGCCACGATGTGCGATATGCGTGTAATGACCACCACGACTACCACGGCAACCAGTGTTGCCGGGTCGTCGCGTGCGTAAGAATTAGGATTGCAGAGCGGCGGCCGAAGCGGGCGCCGCTCCCCACGAAGACCCCGGGAGGCAGCGCCACCGGGGTTTTTGTTTATAAGGTAACGAGAAATGGCGAGCTTTGAACATAGCGGTGAAGACCTGGACCACGACGAGCTATACAAGATCCGGCACAGTCTGGCGCACGTGCTGGCACAGGCGGTGCTGGAGCTTCGACCCGGCAGCACCCTGGGGTTCGGCCCCCCCATTGACGACGGGTTCTACTACGACTTCATTCTCACGGAACCCCTCACGGAGGAAGACTTTCCCGAACTCACCCGGCGCATGAAGAAGGTCATCAAGAAGGGTCAGCGGTTCTATCGAGAAGATTTACCCGCGGACGAAGCGCTGGCGCGCATCGACGAGATGAGCGAGCCCTATAAGCGCGAGTACGGCGAAGAGCTGATCGACAAGCATGGGCTGAACGGGTTGTCGTTCTACCGCAACGGACCTTTCCTGGATATGTGCGAAGGCCCCCACGTGGACACCACCAAGGAAATCCCGCGCGATGCCTTCAAGCTGCGCAGCGTGGCAGGCGCCTACTGGCGCGGCAACTCCGACAACGTGATGATGACCCGCATCTACGCCTGGGCGTTTCTGGACCAGGAAACCCTGGACGCCCATGTCAGCGCATACGAAGAAGCCCAGGCGCGGGACCACAAAAAGCTCGGACGCGAGCTCGGCATCTTCAAGATCGACAACGACATCGGGCGTGGGCTGCCGTTGTGGCTGCCCAACGGCACCGTGGTGCGCGACGAGTTGGAGAAACTTGCCAAGGAGCTGGAATTCAAGGCTGGCTATCAGCGCGTGGCCACGCCGCATCTGGCTAGAGAATCGCTGTATCACACCACCGGACACCTGCCCTACTACGCGGAGGACATGTATCCGCCCATGGAGCTGATGGACAGCGTGGAAGGCGATGACGGCTCCGAGGAGCAGCGCGTCAAGGAAGCCTATCGGTTGCGACCCATGAACTGCCCGCACCATCACAAGGTGTTCGACGCTCAGCCACGCAGCTATCGGGATCTGCCGCTGCGCTTGGCGGAGTACGGGCAGGTGTATCGGTTCGAGGACTCAGGTGCGGTGAGCGGCTTGTTAAGAGTGCGCGGCATGTGCATGAACGATGCCCATATTTATTGCACTAAGGAGCAGATCAAGAGCGAGTTCAAAGACGTGATCGCCATGTACGAAGAGGCCTACCAGATCCTTGGCATCGAGGATTACCGCATTCGGCTCTCCAAGTGGGACTCGGATGACGAAAAGGGCAAAGACAAGTACGTGGACGCCCCCGAGCAGTGGGCGGAATGCGAAGCCATTCTGGCCGAAGTGCTCGACGAGATTGGCTTGCCCTACGAGGTGGGCATCGGCGAGGCCGCCTTCTACGGACCCAAGGTGGACATTCAGTTCGTCACCGTCACCGGTCGTGAAGAGAGCGTGTCCACGGTGCAGCTGGACTTCGCCATGCCTGGACGAATGGGCTTGTCCTATGTTGGCCCCGACGGCGCCGAGCACGTGCCTTATTGCATCCACCGCGCGCCGTTTTCCACACACGAACGCATGGTGGCGTTTCTCATGGAGCACTACGCGGGCGCCTTCCCCACCTGGCTGGCACCCGTGCAGGTGCAGCTCCTGACGGTGTCGGAGCATTTCGACGATTACGCAGACGGCGTCGTGGCGCGGCTGCGCGGCCACATGGTGCGCGCCGAGCGAGCGCCGTCCAACGACACGTTGCCCAAAAAGATTCGTCAGGGCACCACGGCGAAGATTCCAAACCTGCTCATCGTTGGCGAGCGGGAGGTGGAGGAGGGCACGGTTACGCTGCGCCGCTACGGCGAGAAGCAGCAGACCACCATGAGCGTGGACGAGTTTGAGGCGAAGCTTTTGACTACCATTGCTGAACGGCGGCTGCACTTCGCGCTGGACTAGCCACAAGCCGAACAAAAGGACGTTTTCGCTGCATCTTCCGCGGCCGCGATCATGCTGCTCGACAGCCGGTCGGTTAGCGGACGTTTAGCTCCGCCAACCCCGCTTCGCGTACTTCGGCAGCGCGCGTTTCAATGGCGTCGATGTCTTCCTGAGGAATTCCTAGGTCGCTCAGTACCTCCTGATTGGCTTCACCCAGCATGGCAGGGTCGCCAGGATGCGCACCCGGGGTGTCGCTCAACGTCACCAGGTTGCCTGCTACCGTGGTGGGGCCGAAACCAGGTACCTGCACCTGGCTTAGATAGCCGTTAGCAAGGCTCTGCTCGTCTTGCAGAACCTGGTGCCAATCCCTTACCCGCTCCCAGATGGCTTCGGGTTGGGTGCGCAGAAATGCGTCCCACTCCAGCGCCGTTTTGCCGGCAAACGCTTTCTCCAGAGCGGCGCGAATCTCTTCGGAGTCTTCGGTGGTGATCCCCTCGCCCAGGCGCTTGCGTGGTGTGTTGAAACGCGCGTCGAAGGCGTACTCCGCGATGTCGCCGAAGGCGCAGATAGCGTCCCAGGCTTCCTGCTGCATGGTTTGGGCCAGCATGATGGCGCCGCCGCAGCTGGTGGGGTAGATGCCGTAAGGGCCCTTTATGTTGGGGTGGTGACTGCCGGCACGGGTGAGCGTGGCGCCTGTCATGGCGGTGTGGGTCAGCTCCCACTGCTGAAGCCACAGCTGCGTGCCCAATGCGCTGGTCTGCACCCGCTGTCCCAGACCCGTTCGCTCTCGGGCGAACAGGGCCGTCATGGTGGCCAATGCCAGGTGCATGCCGCCGGCGGTGTCGCCGATGATGGCTCCGGGTACCACGGGCGGGCCATCGGGCATGCCGGTCATGTGTGCCAGCCCGCCGCGGGCCACCGCCGCGCCGTCTAGCATCGCTTTATCGGTGTCGGGGCCCGTTGGCCCGAAGCCATTAACCGATGCATAGATCAGCCGCGGGTTGCGCGCGTTCAGGGCCTCAAAGCCCAACCCGAGCTGGTCGAGCGCCTTAGCGCGGAAGTTGGTGAGAAACACGTCGGCGCTGTCGATGAGCTTGAGCATGGCGTTCAGTCCCAGTTCCGTGGTGAGATCCATGCTCAACGATCGCTTGCCCCGATTGGCCGCTACGTATTGCGGGCCTATGGTGCTTTCGGGTGTCTGGTTGTCATGACCACGTTGGTAGCGGGTGGGATCCCCCAAAGGGGGCTCCACCTTGATGACTTCAGCACCCATGTCGCACAGGTACAGGCTGGCCACTGGCCCTTGTACGGCGATGGTCATGTCCACGACGCGAATTTCGGTCAGCGGTTGGGTCATGCTCCTCCTCCTCGATGACCAATAGTGGGAGCTTGCGTGATTGGCTGCAAGGCGTCGGGTGCCAGCGGTCAGCGCAGCCTATCGCGCAATTCCACGATCGCTGCCGCATGGTATCGGTTGGCAGCGTCGCCGGCTCTAACGCGCAGCGGCCACCTCAAGCTGCTCGCGCAGCTCGCGCTTCAAGAATTTTCCGTTAGCGTTGCGGGGCAGGGGTTCGTCAAGCACCCAGATGTAGCGCGGAATCTTGTGCTTGGCAATTCGCATCGCACAGTGTTCCCGCAGGCCGTTTGCGTCCACACTCTTGCCTTGCTTGCAGAAGATGGCGGCACCCACCTCTTCCCCCAGGCGGTCGTCGGGCACGCTGAACACTGAGCACTCAGCCACCGCGTCGTGGTCATACAGGGCGGCCTCCACCTCGGCGCAGTAGACGTTCTCGCCCCCCCGTAACACCATGTCTTTGGCGCGATCCACGATGTAGAGAAAGCCGTCTTCGTCCATGCGGGCGATGTCCCCCGTGTGCAACCAGCCGTCGGTGATGGTCTCTGCCGTAGCCTCGGGACGATTGAGGTATCCCCGGATGACTGGCGCACCCTTGACCCACAGCTCTCCCGGACTGCCCACGGGCACTTCCAGGCCCTCCTCGTCCACCAGCATGGCGTCATAGTTGGGTAGTACGGGTCCTGCGCTGGTGGGTTTGTCGAGGAAGAAATTGCCGCCGATGGAGGTGATGACGCCGCAGGTCTCGGTCATGCCGTAGCCTGTTCCCGGACTTGCTTTCTGCGCGATCTTGCCTACCAGGTCAGGAGGCAATTGCGCGCCGCCGCCGCCGAGTCCGGCCACGCTGGAGGTGTCGTAGCGGTCGAAGTCCGGGTGTGCTAGCAGCTCGCGGGCCATTACCGGCACGCCGGTCACGGACGTGATGCATTCGGCCTCGATGAGCTTCAACGCCTCTCCCGCATCCCACTTGTACATGTGCACTAGCTTGCCGCCCTGCAGCGTCAACGGGTGATTGACGCAGTTGTTGGCGGTGACGTGAAACAGCGGGGTGGTGATTAATGAGGCGAGCTGTGCCGGTGGTGTGGCGGCGCTGCCGTTCTGTTCCGCGATGGTTGTCAGGCAGGTACCCCAGAACGACAGATTCATGATGTTGTTGAGGCAACCCCGATGGGTGAGCTGAGCGCCCTTGGGAAACCCGGTGGTGCCCGAGGTATAGAAAATGCAGGCAACCGAGTCAGTGTCGATGGATACGTTAGGCAGCGATTCATCTCTGGTCAACAACTCGGACCAGCCCACCACGTCGCTGTGTGGAGATTCCAGGCGCACACCCACCAATGTGGGATTGCACGCAAGCTCCTGACGATGGGGCGTCAGTCGTTGCAGGCGTTGTTCGTCGCAGATCAATATCTTGGGTGCGGCCTCGTTGATGCCGTGGACCATTTCCGGCCCCACCCACCAGGCGTTCATGCCAGACACCGTGGCACCAATAGAGATCGCTGCCCAGTAAGCCTGCAACCACTCGGGGTAATTGCGCATGGCGATGGCCACCACGTCCCCGGGCTGCACGTTATGCTCGATGAGCCAGTTCGCGATGCTGGCGACCCGAGCGTGAGCCTGCGCGTAGGTGAGTCGCTCGTCTTCGTAGACCAGGTAGTCGCGCTCTGCAAACTGGGTGGAGGTCAGCCACACATCACGCAGGCTGTTTGGCGCGGCCGCGTAACCCTTCAGGCGAATGCCGCGAATGTCGAACTCCGCGATCTCGAATGGCGCGCCAGGCGCGGTCAGCTCGGCCCACACGGCGCGAAGCTGTGGATAGATGCTCATCGATGTTTCCCCTCAAATCGACCGCCTTGCCCGGTACAGGGGAAAGCGACGCGCAGCTACTCTAAATCAGGCACCATGCCGGGGAAAACCCTCAGCGGTTAAAGAGCTCTCAGCGGTTCGACAGCTCCGCCACCAGCTCAGCCTCGTCTGGAAACTCGCCAGTCTGATGTTTGGAATAGACCAGCTGGCCGTCCACCTCTACGTCGAAGATGCCACCACCGCCGGGGATGAGTCTGGCATCGGTGGAGAATGCTTGTGCGAACTTGGCAGCCAGACTGGCCGCCCGTGGTTCGTAGTTTCACTGGGCGCAATAAGTAATGCTGATTTCCACGGACCCTCCCATGTGAATGACAGCGGCTTGATTCTATTCTGCGGGACGCTGAATGTCGCGCGAGCTTGAGTGACTTGATACAGTGCCGGGCAAACGAAAACCGGGGGACATCATGAATTTCGAGATTCCTGAGGACATTGCCGCATTCCTGGACCGGCTTGATGACTTCATCGAGACAACCATCAAGCCGCTAGAAGAGCAGGACGACAACATCCGCTTTTTCGACCACAGACGCGAAGATGCGCGCACCGATTGGGAGCGCGGCGGGCTGCCCAACGAAGAGTGGGAGCAGCTGATGTTCAAGGCCAAACGGTTGGCCGATGAAGCGGGCGTTTACCGGTATCCGCACCCCAAAGAGTACGGGGGTATGGACGGAACCAACCTGGGCATGGCCATCATTCGCGAGCATCTGGCTGTGAAGGGGCTCGGGCTGCACAACGACCTGCAGACCGAGCACTCCATCGTGGGCAACAACGTGGGCCTGCTGCTCATGCTCAAGTACGGTACCGAAGAACAGAAAGAGGAGTGGGTAGATGACCTGCTGCACGGACGCAAGGGCTTTGCCTTCGGAATTACCGAGCCCGACCATGGTAGTGATGCCACTTGGATGGAAACCCACGCGGAGCGCGACGGCGATGAGTGGGTGATCAACGGCGAGAAGACCTGGAATACGGGTATCCACAAAGCCAAGTACGACATGATCATGGCGCGCACGGCGGGCAACCCCGGCGAGGGCGAAGGCATCACGGCATTCCTTACGCCCACCGACTCCGATGGTTTCAAGATCGAAGAGATGTTGTGGACCTTCAACATGCCCACCGATCATGGCCATATCTCGTTAACCAACGTGCGGGTGCCCCATAGCTCCATCTTTGGCGGTGAAGGCCGAGGTCTGCAGATCGTGCAGGAGTTCTTTAATGAAAACCGCATAAGGCAGGCGGCCTCCAGTCTGGGAGCAGCGCAGTTCTGCGTTAGCGAGTCCGTGGAGTACGCCAAGCAGCGCAAACCCTTCGGCAAGGCTCTGGCCACCAATCAGGGTGTTCAGTTTCCGCTCGTGGAGCTGCAGGCCCAGTGCGACATGTTGCGGGCCTTGATCCACAAGACGGCTTGGCAGATGGACACTTATGGGGCTTTTTCGGTATCGGACAAGGTCTCCATCTGCAACTACATCGCCAACCGCCTGTGTTGTGATGCCGCGGACCGGGCTATGCAGGTGCACGGCGGCCTTGGCTACTCGCGACACAAACCGTTCGAGCACATCTATCGGCATCACCGCCGCTATCGGATCACTGAAGGCGCGGAGGAAATTCAGATGCGTCGAGTAGCCGGTTACATGTTCGGCTTCATGAAGCAGCGCGCGCCGAAGGGCGTGCGCGAGTAGATCGGACCATGGAGCCAAGCGAGTTCGAAGCGCTGCTGGGCCGCGCGCTCACCGACAACGTATCGTGGTGTGAGGGCCTGGTATCAGCGGAGCGTTTGTCTGGAGGCGCCAGCCAGGAAACCTACCGGCTGACGGTACGTACTGCAGATGGAGAGCGCCCAATGGCCTTGCGCCGGGCTCCGGGGGGCGTCGCTAGGGAGGAGACCATCGGGCCGGGCCCTGGGTTGGCCACCGAGGCCCAGCTGATGCAGGCCGCCCAGCAGGCCGGGGTGCCGGAGCCGGAGGTTTACTACGTGCTCCGCGCGCAAGACGGTCTGGGCGACGGGTTCGCTATGGAGTGGCTCGACGGCGAAGCGTTGGGCGCCAGAATCGCGCGCGCGCCCGAATTCGAGGCGCTACGCGAAAACCTGGCGTACGAGTGCGGGAAGATCCTCGCGCGCATTCACAGCGTCGACCTCGATGCGTCGGGCTTACGAGACAAGCTGGACACGTTCTCCCCGTTCGAGCTCATGAACAACAGCTGGTTGCGTTACCAGGCATTTCCCACGCCCCAGCCCATGATCGACTACACCGCGCGGTGGCTGCAGGAGAACCTGCCCGAGCACTACGACAACGCGCTGGTTCACAACGACTTCCGCAACGGCAACTTCATGGTCGACGGCGAGAAGGTAAACGCCGTGCTCGACTGGGAAGTAGCGCACATCGGCGATCCCATGCGTGATCTGGGCTGGATCTGCACCAACTCCTGGCGCTTCGGGCGCACTGAGCTGCCCGTGGGTGGGTTCGGTGAGTATGCGGATCTGTTTCGTGGTTACGAAGAAGAGTCTGGCAAGCCTGTGGATCCAAAGCACGTCCACTTCTGGGAAGTGAACGGGTCATTCTGGTGGGCCGTCGGTTGCCTGGGCTTTGCGGAGCACTATCGCACCGGGCCCGACAAGACCGTTGAGCGCCCGGCAGTGGGGCGCCGCACCTCGGAGTGCCAGGTGGATTGCGTGAACATGCTGATTCCGGGCCCGGTTGAGTTGGTGGAAGGTATGGATCTGGACGCGTCCAGCGAGATGCCCCGACTCAACGAGCTGCTCATCAGCGTGCGCGACTTTCTGCGCGACGATGTCATGTCGGCAACAAAGGGGCGCACCAACTTCCTGGCCCGGGTGGGGGGCAACTCGCTGGACATCGTCTTGCGCGACCTAGCTTTGGGGGAAGAAGCGCGTGCGCTGGAGCACAAGCGGCTGCAGAAGCTGCTCGGTAGCCGGGCGGGTCTGGATGAGCTGCGCTGGCAGTTGGTACACGCTTTGCGCGATGGCACCATGGCATTGGAAAACCAAGAGCTGCAGACGCACCTGCGATCAACGGTGGCCAATCAGATCGCCATTGACCAGCCGAGGTATTCCGGACTGAAGACGGCGCTGGCGTATTCAGGCTAGCTGCGGCATTGAAATGCGATGTGGCGGTGTGGCGATCCCCTGTGCGTTATGACCTTGGTATTTCTTCCGCTCCGATAGTCTGAGTGGCCAACCCTGCGGGCTACAGCGGGGAGCCCTTGGGGAACTCGGGATCACGCTTTTCCTGCAACGCGGCGACCCCTTCGGCTGCCTCCGGTCCGGTGAAGCCCAGCATCTCCAGCGCGGTGGAAGCGTCGAACGTCGGGCCCGCCATGCGCAGCCAGTTGTTCAGGGAGTATTTGGTCCATCGAATGGCGTTCTGCGCGCCGTTGGACAATTTGTTGGCAACTTCCAGTGCCTTGTCCTGCAGCTCGTCGTCGGGAACACATAGGGAAACCAAGCCAATACGCTCGGCTTCGGCTCCCGATAGGAAGTCACACGTGAGCAGGTAGTACTTGGCCTTCGCCATGCCGCACAGGAGCGGCCAGATGATGGCCGCATGGTCGCCCGCCGCCACGCCGAGCCGGGTGTGGCCGTCAGTCAGGTTGACCGACTCGCCGACGATGGAAACGTCTGCCAGCAAGCCCGAGACCAGCCCTGCACCAACGGCTGGTCCGTTGATGGCGGAGATGATGGGCTTGCCGCAGTTGATGATGTTGTAGACCAGATCCCGGGCTTCTTTCCACGTGGTGGCCCGAGTGTCGAAATCCGCGATGATGTCCTCCACCATCTTTAGATCGCCGCCTGCAGAAAAAGCCTTGCCCTTGCCGGTGAGAATCACGCAGTCGATATCCGGATCCTGGTCAACCTCGCGCCACACGTAGGTAATCTCGTTGTGACCCACAGCATCCAGCGCGTTGTAGCGCTCGGGGCGGTTGAAGGTAATGCGCAGGATGCGCGAATCGGGATAGTCGAATTCCAACCGCTGGTAACCGCTGTAGCGCTCGCTCATGTGCCGTCCTTCACCAATAGGAGTGGCGCAATGTGCCAAAATCAACGGTGTACCACAATTCGCGGAGCGATCATGAAGCCATCCATGCGCGCGATCATCGCAGCGTTCGTCCTGCTGGCGGCCGGCGGGGGCCATGCTCACACACCGGTACCTGCGCCTGATTGCGTTGTCCCCAAGCGCCCGCCTGAAGATGTCCCGGAGCCGGTGTGGCAAACGTTCCTCACGGATGTGGACCGCTTTCGCGCCTGTATAACCAGCTATGTTCAGGAAAACCACGCAGCATCGGATGCCCACCGTGCCGCCGGCAATCAAGCTACCTTGCTGTGGAACGACTTTGTGCGAGCTTCGCTGAACGTGCCGGAAGACTATCCGTGGCCTCCAGAACCCGCGTTCGAGGACTAAAGGCACGCCCGCGTCCGCCGGTGGAGGCTCCTGCCCGCCGCTAGTATGCTGCTCGTATCCGCTGTGGAGGAGGCATGGCCAGACAATACACACCGGTCGAAATGCTGCGCGAGTTGGTCGCTTTCCCTACCGTGTCACGCGACAGCAACCTGGCGCTGGTAGATTTCGTTTCCACCTACCTGGCCGAGCACGGCGTGGAGGCGAGGCTGGTGCAGAGCGACTGCGGGCAGAAGGCTAATCTCTACGCTACGGTCGGCCCCAACGTAGAAGGCGGCGTGGTGCTGTCAGGGCATACGGATGTGGTGCCCGTGGACGGGCAGGATTGGTCGTCGGATCCCTTCCAGGTGGTCGAGGCCGAGGGAAAGCTATACGGCCGGGGCACGTGTGACATGAAGGGTTTCATCGCCGTGGCGCT
Source organism: Gammaproteobacteria bacterium UBA2965 (assembly GCA_002348385.1). Classification (GTDB taxonomy): domain Bacteria; phylum Pseudomonadota; class Gammaproteobacteria; order Pseudomonadales; family Azotimanducaceae; genus UBA2965. Next base: position 19,338 of record DEBD01000030.1, read on the forward strand.
GGCACTGGTGCCCCGCATGGGTGATCTCAAACAGCCCATTCACCTGGCGTTGTCCTACGATGAGGAGGTGGGTTGTCTGGGCGCGCCCCGATTGATCCGCGCGATCACGCGGGAATTGCCTAGCGTGCGCGCCGTGATCGTGGGCGAACCCACCAGCATGCAGGTGGTCACCGGACACAAGAGCATGTTCATTTTCGAGACCCGCGTGCGGGGGTTTGAGGCCCACTCCAGCCAGCAACACCGGGGCGTTTCTGCGGTGATGGCTGCGGGCAGGCTGGTAAACTGGTTGGGGGAACGGCAGCGCGGGTGCGCAGAGCGTGCGCCGGCGAACGCCAGCTTCGAACCCTCTTATACGACGCTGCATTGCGGGACCATCGCGGGTGGCACCGCACACAACATCACCGCGAGTGAATGCCGATTCATGACCGATGTTCGTGCCCTGCCGGGAGAGTCGGCGGCCGAGCACTTCCAGGCGTTCGAGGCCTTCGCGCAGGAGGTTGCCGCCGAGATGCGGGACGTCAACGCAGGCACGGGGGTGGACATTGAGGTGCGCGCCGACGTGCCGGGGTTCGAGGCGAGCGAGGACGATGCGGCAGTGGTGTTGGCAAAACAGCTTACCGGGCAGAACGATTCCCGGGCCGTGCCGTACGGTGCCGAGGCCGGTCAGTTCCAACAGGCGGGCCACTCCGTGGTGATCTGTGGGCCGGGCAGCATTGACCAGGCTCATCAGCCCGACGAGTACATCGAGACTGCCCAGTTCGCTGCCGGTAACCGATTCGTGGAGCGCCTCATAGCCCGATTGTCCTGAAAGAATTTGCCTGCCGGCGGCATCGAGGGTTGACCGCCCCGGCCACAGCGGGGTAAATGGGACCTACAACTACAACTACGGGGAGCAGTAATGCAACGCGTCCAGGATATCGCCGTAGGGCGATTCGCCATCGAAGGCATCATGTTCGGCTACGCGGAAGCCATCGATTATGGCGACATGGAGACGGTGGGCATGTTGTTCGCCAAAGGCAGCATCCTCATGCCCGACGGCGGCAGCCTCGAAGGAACGGAAGCCGTTTGCGGTCACTACAGCGACATCATTCGATTCTACGATGCCGACGAGAACGAGGTGCCGTACGTGCGGGGCGAGACCACGCCGCGTACCAAGCACGTGATCACCAACATAGCTTGCAGTTTCAACAACGCGGTTGATCAGGCGGATGTGCGCAGCTATTTCACCGTGTACCAGAACCTGAATGGCCAGAACACGCTGATTGCGGGTGGTCGTTACGTGGATGTGTTCAAGCTCGATCTGCAGGGTTGGTTCATCCGCACGCGGGAAATCTATCTGGACAATCCTGGCGACATCAGCCGCCACCTGAAGACCGATTTTCAGTCCTGAGCGTCGGGGTGGATACGGACCTTGTTGGGGTAGAACGCCACGTAGCCTGCTAGCGGCGCGCACTCATCGAATGGCTCTTCGTAGGTCCAGATGGCGTCTTCGGTGACGCCTGCGTGGGTGCGAATGCTCCAATAGCTCGCGCGCCCTTTGAATGGGCAGTAGGTGGAGGTATCGCTACGTTCCAATAGGGATTGATCCACATCCGCCAAGGGCAGGTACCACACCTGGGGGAGATTGGACTCGGAGAGCTTCAACGGGTTAGTGCTGTCTGCGACCAGCACCTCACCCGCATGCACCTGCACGCGAGTGCTCGACGGTTCTATGACTACCGAGTAGTTGGGGTGCTGGTCGAATCCGGGTGCGGGGTTGGCCATTTGTCCACCCTAGAAGTTGGGGCGCTACCTGTCAAAGAAACAGGCAGCGCTCGCACGCATTGTCAGGGTTTCTCGACCCACTCCTTCAGGAGCTTGTGGAAATCCCGGAACCTCATGGAGGCCCGTCGGGTTCCGGCGGGTTTTGGGCAGGTGCTGTTAGGTGGACCCGGCTGCCGCCGCCTGTTGGGCCTCGCGCTCCTCGATCTGGCGCCGGATCTCCTTTTGACGTTCCTCCGTGATCGGATAACTCCACACGATGGCAGCGCCGGTGAGGAAGAACAGCGACGGGAACGTGGAGAACAGGAAGCGCAAGCCAAACAGCTCATCGGGACCGTTGGTGGCGCCAGGTACCGGATCGAAGCCAAACAGGGCCAGGCCGAACAGCGCCAGGCTGCCGCCGATGGTTCCCGTGGCTTTCTGCGCGAACGACCAGGAGGAGAAGAATAACGCGGCGCGATTCTCTCCGCTGTTGAGCGTGTCCAGATCGATGACGTCGGCTTTCATGGAATTGGGCAGGGTTGCCGAGAAACCGCCGCCGGCAAATCCGGTGAGCAGCGTGATTGGCAGCATCCACCAGAAGTCACCAGGCCCCAGCAGTAGGTAGAGGGGGTGGGCGAAAGCAAGCAAGAAGAACGCGGCCAGGTAGGCGCGGTGCTTGCCGATCTTCGCCGCCAACCATACCCAGAACGGGACCGCTGCGAAGCTGGATAGGAAGAAGAAGGTCAGCATGTAGATGGCTTTTTCTTCTGCGCCCAACCAGTCGGCGATGAAGAAGAGGTAGAGTGGTGTAGTGATGCTGGTTCCGATGGAACCGATCATGAAAGCCAGCACCAGCTGCTTGAACGGGCGGTTCTGCCACATGATCTTGAGCCCCTTGAGCACGGGCACCACGGAGTCCTGGTGCGTCTGGGGCTCCGGTACCCGCCACAGGCACAGAGAGACGCAAATTGGCATGAGTACCAGCATGGTGGTGCCCACCATCATCAGCACCTCGCTGCTGCCGCCGATGCCGAAGAACAGCAGCGCGCCCCCGGGGACCAGCTGTGCGGCCAGGCTACCGGCGATGCCAGCCATGGCCCGGCCACCGGTGACCGCCGAGCGCTCGTTGTAATCGGTGGAGAGCTCCGCACCCCAGGCATAGTAGGGAATGAGCAGCATCGTGGTGGCGATCGACAGTCCGAAGGTACAAATGGTGTAGTGCACCACGCTCGCGTTCGCCGGTGGCATGAACAGCATCCAGATGGACGCCATCATGATGGGGGTGGCCAGGAACACCCAGGGCTTGCGGCGCCCAAAGCGGCTGCGGGTATGGTCGCTGATGTAGCCCATCAACGGATCGGTGATGACGTCGACGATACGAACGCCGATGCCAATGGTCGCTAGCAGGGCCAACGAAACGCCCATGTCGCTGGCCCAGAAGCGGGGGATGAATACGGCTACTGGAAACAGCGACATGGCGATGGGTAGATCCGCCAGGCTGTAGTAGGCGATCGTCGACTTCTTCAACCGTTCCAAGATGCTCTCCCCTCTCTTGCGTCGCCTAGGCTATATGCGCCAGCCCCTGCGCTGCAACTCATACAGAGCGTCTTGTTCGTCACGGCGCCCGATATTCCTGCCACCCTCGCGCCAGTCCGCCTCCACCGGAATCACCCGGCTCCACTCCGATAAGCAGGTTCGGTAGGCGATGCGCCATTCACCCAGGCGCTTCTCGTAGCGGTCCAGGTAGCGGCCCGCGGATAGCTGATCCATTGGCGTGCCGTCCACCTCGTAGCGGTAGTAGCCGGTCCAATGCACCTCTCCAGTGGCCTGATCGCCGTTCAGCTCGATGAGGATGTTGGTGTTGTCGTGGTGGCTGGAGGTCCAGCCTGCCAGCAGGTTCATTACCCAGTCGATGTAGTCGGGCGCGCTGCCCTTGAACGCGCCGTGGTCGTCGCCGCCGTCGGGCCAGTACACCTTTTCCAGCAGCGCCCGATCAAGGCGGTCGCAGGCCCGTGAGTACAGATAAGAGAGCTTCTTGATGGTTTCGATTTCCAGCAGCTCGGCGAGTGCGTCGTTTTGACTCATGGTGTCAGCTTCCTGTGTAGTTGGGCGCGCGTTTCTCCACGAAAGCCCGCATACCTTCCTTGGCGTCGCTGGTGGTGGAGCACAGCACCTGATTGCGGTTCTCTATGGCCATGGCCGCTTCCAGGCTGCCCGCATCCACCGCTATGTTCAGGCCCTCCTTGGTGAGCCGCAGGCCCATGGGCGAGGTCGTGAGCATCTCGTCAATATAGGGCTGCGCAGCTGCCTCCAGCTGGCCGTCGGGCACCACCTCGGAGACCAGGCCGGTGGCCAGGGCACGCTGCGCGTGAATGAAGCGGCCAGTCAGCATCAGCTCCGAGGCCACCGACGTGCCCACCAGGCGCGGCAGAAAGTAGCTCACCCCCATGTCGCATGCGGACAGGCCGATGCGAATGAACGCGGCGTTCATGCGCGCGTTTTCGGCCGCGATACGGATGTCTGACGCCAGCACGAAGGCGAATCCACCGCCGCACGCCGGGCCCTGTACCAACGAGATGATGGGTTGAGGGCAGCGCCGCATGCGGATGTACACCTCGGCCAGATAGCCCTGGAAACCCATGCCGGCGCCGAACGGCCGCTGGTGGGTGTTGGCGGTGGCCTGCTTGATGTCGAGCCCCGCGCAGAAGGCCCGGCCCGCACCGCGCATCACCACAATGCGCGTGCTGTCGTTCTCGTGCAGCGAGCCGAAATAGTCCCTCAGTTCCGTGACCATGGGCGTGTTGATCGCGTTCAAGGATTCGGGACGGTTGAGGGTCAACCAGTCCACGGCGCCGCGTTGTTCCACGGCTATGGTCTCATACGGGGTCATCCCCATCTGCGCCTCCCGAGTCGATGCAAACTCTCGATTGTAGCCGTATTGGCTTATAGTATGGACGTCCGAAAAATAACCAGTTCAGTGGGGGAGTTATGGGCTCACGATTAGCAGGGAAGGTGGCGGCCATTACCGGCGCGGCCAGTGGTTTTGGAGCGTGCGCGGCGCGGCTGTTCGTCAGCGAGGGCTGCCAGGTCGTGCTGGGCGACATCCAGGAGGCGCCTGGTCAGGCGCTGGCGGAGGAGCTTGGCGATGACGCCGTGTTCGTGAGCTGCAACGTTACCTCGGAAGACGACATTGCGAACATGGTGGACACGGCTGTGAACGAGTTCGGTCGGCTCGACATCATGTACAACAACGCGGGCATCGTGGGCGCCGTGGGCCCCATCGACACGACGCCCACAGATGAGTGGAAGCTGACGCTGGATATCCTGCTCAACGGCGTGTTCTATGGCGTCAAGCATGCTGCCCGGGTGATGAAGCCGCAGCAGTCCGGTTCAATCATCAGCATGTCGAGCACAGCCGGTATCATGGGCGGGCTGGGTCCTCATGCCTACTGTGCTGCTAAGCATGCTGTGATAGGCCTTACTAAAAACGCGGGTGCGGAATTGTGTCGTTACGGAATCCGTGTGAATGCGATATCACCCGGAAGCATGGCCACCGCCATGGTAGCCAACGTCACGACCGGTGATCCCACAGCCATCGAGGCAACCAAGCAGGCGTTGGCTTCGGCCTCACCGCTTTTGAACCGTCCTGGGGTTGCCGAAGACGTGGCCAACGCGGCGCTATGGCTGGCCAGCGATGAGTCGGGATATACCAACGGACACACGCTCACAACTGATGCTGGAATGACCACTGGGGCTACGCCGAATGGCCCGGCCTTCGATGAATACCAGCCCATGATTCGTGAGGCGGGCAAATCGGGCCTGTAGCCCTGGCACAAACAACAGGAGGCAGTGATGGCTGAATCTGCATCAGCGGGAGGAGGTGGCCGTCCGGCCACCCGCGGCGAGATAGCGCTTGCGCGGCTGGATATCGAATATCTGCGGAGAAAGTACGCTAAGGCGACGGATCTTCTTGGCGTCAATACGCGCGAGGCTATAGCTCAGGGCAACGCTATCTATCACGAAATTTTCACGCCGGACGCGCGCATTCGTACATCCACCGATGGCGAAGTGCGCCTTGAAGCCAAGGGGCCGGATGGGTGGGCGGAGGTGGCCAACCGGGCGTTGGCCAACTACGTATCCACGCAGCATCTGGTGGGTTCTCAGGTGGTGGATGTCACGGACCTGATCATGGACGACGCGGGTGAGGTGGTGTCCGGAGAGGGGACGATGACCAGCTATCTGCAGGCGTGGCATGCTCGGGAAGACAGTGTATGGATCTTCATGGGGACTTATGCCGACAAAGTGCGCTTCGTGCCGGACGTTGGCTGGCAGATTTATGACATGGACCTCATGTTCACCTCCGGGGACGACCGGGATCTGGGACTGCCGCGAGAGACTGGCTAAATTGTGAACTCTGTCGCATTTTGTGAAAAACGCTGAGAATATAACAAAATTACAATTTGATCGTTGACCTTTAGCCTCGACTCCGTTGAAATCCGCGAATTGCGACACGTCGCGACAGCAGCGGTGACCGAACCATGGAGTTCCCCACAGAAGTTCTCAGCAACCGGACCGATGCAAAGGGCCGGCTAATCCCCTGGGATACAGCCGCTTTGCATGCGGTGGTGCTAGCCGGCGGATCCGATCAGGCGCTTCGATCCACCGAACGGGCGCTGGAATCATCAGGGCTTCTCCCTGCCGCCTGCAAACTGGAAGACCTGCGTGATGAACTCGATCGTCCGCCGGTAACGTTGCGGGTCAAGAGCCTGGAGGCAGAGGCGAAGCGCAAGCGCCACCAATCGCTGGTTCTGCAGCTGCACCAGTCGGACTCGGCGGGTTGGGTGCTCATGGCCAACGATGGGCGCATGGGGCGCCGTTGGGTGTACCTGCCCGGTGGCTCGCCGGACGCGTCTGATCTGCTGGCTGGACTGGCGGCGCTTGCTGGCGAGAGGGCGTCCCTATTCTGGCCCCACGGCGGCGTCACCGCGCTGTGCCGAACTGTGGTGGAGGAAGCCAAAACCCACGATATGACGCTCCCCAACGGTACGCCGGCGCGAGTTGCCAGCCTGATCTATCAGGAAGCCAAATCCAGTGCTCGCCGCGAGCACGCCCTGGCAGTGGATTCGTCGGATGAGGGTATGAGCCACCTGGACCGCCTGGAGGCGGAAAGCGTGCACATCATTCGCGAGGTGATGGCACAGGCGGAAAACCCGGTCATGCTGTATTCGGTAGGCAAAGACAGCTCCGTCATGCTGCACCTGGCCCGCAAAGCTTTCTATCCCAGCCCGCCTCCCTTTCCGCTCATGCATGTAGACACGCGCTGGAAGTTCCAGGCCATGTATCAGTTTCGCGACATGATGGCCAAAGAGAGCGGCATGGAGCTGATCGTTCACATCAACCCCGAAGGGGTAGAAAAAGACATGAATCCGTTCGACCACGGCAGCGCCTTGCATACTGATGTGATGAAAACCCAGGGCCTCAAACAGGCGCTGGACAAGCATGGATTCGACGTGGCGTTCGGTGGTGCCCGGCGTGATGAAGAAAAAAGTCGGGCCAAGGAGCGGGTTTTCTCGTTTCGAACCGATACCCACCGTTGGGATCCGAAGAATCAGCGCCCCGAGTTGTGGAACGTCTACAACGGCTACAAGAATCCGGGCGAGAGTATCCGGGTGTTCCCGCTGTCCAACTGGACCGAGCTGGATATCTGGGAGTACATCTACCGGGAGCAGATTGCCATCGTGCCCCTGTACTTCGCCGCTGAGCGCCCGGTGGTTGAGCGTGACGGCATGCTGGTAATGGTGGACGACGATCGGATGCGTCTGTTCCCCAACGAGGAGATTGAGATCAAGAAAGTTCGCTTCCGGACGCTGGGATGCTACCCGCTTACGGGTGCGATCGAGTCCGAAGCGGATGACCTGTCGTCCATCGTGCTGGAGCTGCTGCAGAGCCGCACCAGCGAACGCCAGGGCCGGGCTATAGACAGCGACAGCTCCGGGTCCATGGAGAAGAAGAAGGTAGAGGGGTACTTCTAATGAGCGAAGCCGAAAACCTGATGACGATAGACGCCGACACTCAGGATCGCGTCGATGCATATATCGCAAACCAGTCCAAGCTCGACCTACTGCGCTTCATTACCTGTGGCAGCGTAGACGACGGCAAAAGTACCCTGATCGGGCGCATGCTGTTCGAGGCTCAGCTGATTTTCGAAGACCAGGTGTCTTCCCTGAGGGCAGACTCCAAACGTCAGGGCACCCAGGGTGGCGATATAGACTTCGCTCTGCTGGTTGATGGTCTGTCCGCGGAGCGGGAGCAGGGCATCACCATCGATGTGGCCTACCGGTTCTTCAGCACCGACCACCGCAAATTTATCGTTGCGGATACGCCGGGCCACGAGCAATACACGCGCAACATGGTGACCGGCGCGTCCACGGCCGACGTGGCCGTGATTCTGGTGGACGCCTCTCAAGGCGTGCTCACCCAGACCCGTCGACACTCCTTCATTACTTCGCTGCTGGGTATCAAGCACGTGGTTCTGGCCGTGAACAAGATGGACCTGGTTGACTACGACGAACAGACCTTTCGCGACATCGTTCGCGATTATCAGGCTTTCGCTGAAGCCCTGGATTTCGAGACCATTACCGCGATCCCGCTGTCTGCTCTGAAGGGCGACAATGTCATCGAGCGATCACGTGTGACGTCTTGGTACACGGGGCCAACGCTATTGGGATTCCTGGAGACGGTTGAGGTTCGCGAGGCTCAGCTTGAGCACGCCTTCCGCTTTCCCGTTCAGTGGGTGAATCGACCCAGTTCCGATTTTCGTGGTTATTCGGGCACAGTAGTTGCCGGTTCCGTCAACAAGGGGGATCCCATTCGGATCTTGCCTTCGGGCGAAACCGCCACGGTGGACGACATCATCTTCTATAAGGATCATCTCGACTCGGCCAGCGCCGATCAGGCGGTGACCATCACCCTGGATCGCGAGGTGGACGTTTCCCGCGGCGACGTGCTCGTGGCCGCCCAGGACCTGTGCGAGGTGTCCGACCAGTTCGACGCATCGCTGGTTTGGATGGACACCGAGGCTGGTTTCATCGGCCGTTCTTACTGGCTCATGATGGGCGCGACCCGTGTGAATGCGACCCTCACGGACATTCGCCACAAGTACAACATCAATACCTTAGAGGAGCTGTCATCCCGCGAGTTCGATCTTAACGACATCGGCAGGGTGACGCTGAGCGTCGATACGCCGATTCCGTTTGAAGCCTATAGCAACTGCATGGGCATGGGTTCGTTCGTGCTCGTGGATCGCTACAGCCACCAGACGGTGGGTGCGGGCATGATCAACTTTGCCCTGCGTCGTGCGAAAAACGTGCACCGACAGCACCTGGTGGTCGACAAGGAAGCGCGTGCCAAGCTGCGCGGCCATCGAGGCAAATGCCTGTGGTTCACCGGCTTGAGCGGGTCCGGCAAATCAACCATCACCAACGCGGTGGAGCAGGTGCTCCACTCCCGCGGGATGTCCACCTACATACTCGATGGCGACAACATTCGCCACGGGCTGAACCGGGATCTCGGCTTCACCGATGCGGATCGGGTGGAGAATATTCGGCGGATTGCCGAGGTGGCAAAACTCATGGTGGACGCGGGGCTGGTGGTGCTGACGGCCTTCATCTCCCCGTTCCGCTCGGAGCGCGACATGGCCAGGGGCCTGTTCCAACCGGACGAGTTCGCGGAGATCTATCTGGATGTCAGCATGGAGACTGCTGAGAAGCGGGACCCCAAAGGGCTTTACAAGAAAGCGCGCAAAGGGGAACTGCCCCACTTTACGGGCATAGACAGCGACTACGAGCAGCCGGAATCCGCGGACCTGGTGTTGCCCACCGACACCACGTCGGTAGACGACTGCGTCGCCCAAGTATTGGAGCTATTGGACTCATGAGCGAGCAGGCAAACCAACCGGAGCGCGAGAGTCACCTCCGTAGCGTGTTGAAGGCGTTCTCTTGGCGTATTGTGGCAACCACCACAACGGCCACCATCGCCTGGGTGGTAACCGGAGACGTCGGGACGGCGCTGGTGATCGGCGGCTTCGAGTTCGTCATCAAGATCTTCGTGTACTACGTGCACGAGCGAGCCTGGCAGATGGTGCCACGAGGCAGGTTCCGTCGTCGCGTGGCCAGCAGCTAAGCGCCACGTTGCTGCGCGCGTTCCTCGCGACGCGCCCGCAGCCGCTGCGATCGATCAATACGCCGACGACGAAGTCCAGGACCCGCTGCATGGATATCAGCAGTGACAGTAGCGGCGGAAGCAGGGCAAACACCATGGTTGCCAGACAACGCCGCCGTGGCGATGGCGGCCTCCGCGAACAGCGACAGGAAGCCTTTGGCTTCCGGGGCGATAAAACCTCAGTCCAGGGCCGGCGTGTAGGTATCCACCCCGGAGCGCAGTGCCTTACCGGGAAGCGCGCCGGTGTGCTCTCCGTTTCTCACGATCTGGGTGCCATTCACGAACACGTGGTGGATGCCCAGAGCGTCGGCGTACACCCGCGGCTCACCGCCTGGTAGGTCGGTGCGGAAGTACGTGGGGCCGGTGCCCACCTGGTCGGGGTCGAACACCACGATGTCCGCGTGCCATCCATCGCGCAGCTCACCGCGCTCCTTCAAGCCCATCAGCTCCGCCGGCACCTGGGTAATTTGGCGTACGCCTTCCTCCAGAGAAATCACGCCATGCTCGCGCACGCCGCTTCCCAGTACCTGGGTAGAGAAGGCGAAGGTGTCGATCATGTCCAGATGTGCCCCCGCATCGGATGCGCCGATTACGCACCGGTCATCGGCCCACAGCTTGCCGCGAAGCTGCCACAGGGCGGGGTCGTCGCCGCCGGCGAAATCAAGCGGGATGAACGAGGTGCGCAGATCCTCCTCCAGCGACAGGTCCAGCATCACATCGAATGCGTCCGCGCCGCGTTCCTCGGCAATCTCCCCCAGGGTGCGGCCCACCAGGTGCTGGTTGGCCGAGTCGAAAGTGGCGTGTACGGACCAGCGATTCCAATCGGAGATTAGCTCCCAGAACCCGCCCGACTTGGCGCCGGCATCCAGTTTGCGGCGCACGTCGGGATCGCGCAGTTGTTTCATGCGGTCGGCCACTGGCATCTCGAACAGGGGCGCCCAGCCTTCCATCGCATCGAACACCATCCCGCCGTGCAGATTGAGGCGCAGAACCACAGGTTGCGGTACGGTAAGCGCCACCACCTTGCCGCCGGCCGCGCTGGCGATGTCGCTCATACCGAGCTGATTGGCCATCTGCTCTTCGGGACCCGGATTGAGCACATTCCAGTTCACTGGGCGCTGCGAGGTGGTGGAAAGGTCAGCCATGAGCTGGCGGATTTCGTCGCTGAAGATGCCGACTCCCGGCAGGAACTCGATGTTGGTGCCCGGGTGGTCGCGGACTACGCGCGCCAGAGCTAGGATCTCCTCCGTGCTCGCGTAGCGAGACGGCACGGGTAGTCCGTCGCCATCGTTGTGGGTGCCGGATAGCGACGACGAGAATCCCATGGCACCCTGTTCCAACGCTTCCCCCAGGAGTCGCTGCATGACCGCCAGATCCTCCGGCGTGGCTGTTTCGCCCACCGCTCGAGGCCCCATCGCAACGCGCCGCAGGGCGCTGTGTCCCGCCATGAATCCGGCGTTCACGCCGAGATTGTCGTCGAGCTTGCCCAGATAGTCGCCGAAGCTCTGCCAGTCCCAGGGCACACCTTGTTCCAAGCTGACTTCCGGCATGCCTTCCACCCGGGCCAGCATGCGCAGCAGGTAGGGCGCGGCTTCATCGTTCAATGGCGCAATGGAGAATCCGCAATGGCCGCCAAACACGGTGGTCACGCCGTGGAAGCACGACGGGCTGAGAGCAGGGTCCCAGAACACCTGTGCGTCGTAGTGGGTATGCACGTCCACAAACCCCGGCGCGACCACGCAACCGGCGGCGTCCAGAGTCTCCTGCGCGGGTTCGGACACCTGGCCTATTTTAGCGATGCGTCCGTTCGCGATGCCGATATCGCCGGCCACGGCCGGTGCGCCCGTGCCGTCCACCAGGCGACCATTCTTGATGACTAAGTCGAGCATGTATGCCCCGCGCTCCCCAATAATGCCAGCGACGGAGTATACCCACAGGCTGGAAGACAGGGCATCATAGGTATGGAAATAAGAATAAGTCCCAACCATGCAGAACGACTCGACGTCGGATGCCGATTGGCCGGATCCGCGCTACGGCTGGTTTGTCACCGCCATTCTACTCCTGGCATTCACGTTTTCGTTCGTGGATCGTCAGGTGCTCAACCTTCTGGTGGAGCCCATCCAGAAGGATCTGGGTATTTCCGACACCCAGATCAGCTTCCTCCAGGGTATGGCGTTCGTCATCACCTACGTGGGCATGAGCGTGCCCATCGGCCGCATGGTGGATCGCTTCAATCGGGTGGGCATCATGATCGGCGGGGTGCTGGTCTGGAGTGCCACTACAGTGGCCTGCGGCCTATCTCGCACCTATATCCAGCTGTTTGGCGCCCGCTTGGGCGTGGGTGCGGGGGAGGCGGCGCTAACGCCGGCCGCCTGGTCGGTATTGTCGGACTACTTCCCGCGGGAGCGGCTGGCGAGGCCCATTGCCGTGTACCTCATGGGACCCTATATCGGGGCGGGCATTGCCATGATCGCCGGTGCCGAGGTGCTGGATTGGACCCGTGAGGTCGAGCAGGTGAGCATGCCGTTGGTGGGGGCGTTGTCGCCCTGGCAGTTCACTTTCATCGCCGTGGGGCTGCCAGGCATCATCATTGCGGCGCTGATCATGCTGGTCCGCGAGCCCTCCCGAAAAGGTCGCTCCGGGGACACGGCTCAGGCCCTGCCGTGGCGTGACGTGATGCAGTACGTGTGGGCCCATAAGCGGATCTACCTGGCATTACACGTCGGCATACCGTTTACGGTGGTGATGCTGTATGGCTTGCAGGGCTGGATCCCGACGGTGATGGTTAGGGTGTACGAATGGGATCTGGCCCAGGCGGGGCGGGTATACGGGGTGATTGCCTTGCTGGCCGGATCGGCTGGGGTGCTAACCGGCCCTACGTTGGCACGATTCCTCGAGGCTCGCGGCAAAGAAGACTTCCCCATTCGCGTGAGCATTATCGGGGCAGTGGGTGCGGCGCTGAGCCTGATGTTGTTGCCCTGGCAGGAAAATGCCTATGCGGCGCTTGCTTGCGTGTTCGCGGCGAGCTTCTTCGTCCCCCTGCCGCTGGCCCTGATTACCACGGCCATGCAGTTCGTCACCCCTAACGACATGCGTGGCGTGGTGTCGGGAATGTACGTCGTCACCACCAACGTTCTGGGGCTCGCCCTGGGTCCCACCCTGGTGGCGCTGTCTACCGATTACATCTTCGCGGACCCCAAAGCGGTGGCTAATTCCCTGGGCCTGGTTTCCCTGGTGGTAGGGCCGCTGGCCGTACTGTTTCTGATGATGGGACGGCGGGCCTACGTGGACCGTGCCCGGGAGCTGAATGCCGCATAGCGTTATCTGCCGTCAGGCATCGCGCAAGGTGAGGTCAATGCTGGGGGCGACTGCCAGCCCGGCTAGCCGCGGGTAAATCGCAGCACTCTGCCGCGGAAGGGTTCGGGTTCATCCAGCGCGTGCACTGTATCCTCGGTATTCAGAAATCCGTGGTCGCCCATGCGGCTCACGAAGCGGGATGTATTTCCCCGCCGCGGATCGACGATCACCACATCACAGGCAGCTGCCGCATGGCGACCAATGAACTCAGCCAGCAGCTTGGCCTGCGGCGCCTCGTAGAGCAGGTCGCTGCCGATGATGAGGTCGAACTCGTCCAGTGCCGACTCGCCCGGGTCCGATCCGCCCCACTCGGCCCGCACAAAATGGATTTCGCCGGTTTGGTTGCGGGCCGCGTTGTGGCGCAGGAAGGCTTCGGCTTCGGGGTGCTGGTCGGTGGCGGTGACGTCGGCGCCGCGTGCCTGCAGGACCAGGCTCGCCAGGCCGATCCCACAACCGACCTCGAGGATATGACGGTTGTCGATAGGCTCGGTGGTCATGAGATTGGCCAGTATGCGCCCCGCGGGCCACAGCACGCCAAATATGGGCCAACTGGCCGGCGAGATGCCGGCCGCCGCGGCTGCGCCCAGAGGGTCGCTGAACTGTTGCCGGTCCATCAGCGTGCGCAGCCGGATACGGTGCGGTCCGACCTGCACCACCTGGCGCCGGTAACGCAGCGGCATTTCCAGTGATGCCGCTCAGTTGTCCAGGTAGCTGGTGCCGGTAACCACCTGCTTGATCTGGGTGAACTCCAGGATGCCTTCTGGTCCGCATTCGCGCCCCCAGCCAGACTGCTTGTAGCCGCCGAACGGCTGGGTGAGCGACACGCCGGCCTGATTGATGGCCACGCTGCCAGCGCGGATGTCCCGGGCGACCTGCAGGGCCAGATCCTGGTCGTTGGTGTAGATGGAGGCCGCGAGCCCATAGGGTGAGTCGTTGGCGATGGCAACCGCTTCTTCGATGCTCTCGTAGGGAATCACACAGGTTACCGGGCCGAAAATTTCTTCCTGAGCCACCGTCATGGCGTTGTTTACGTTGGCCAGCAGTGTGGGCTCGAAATACCAGCCGCGTGACAGGTGATCCGGGCGCTTGCCTCCAGTCACTACCTGAGCGCCTTCTTCGATGGCGCTTGCCACATATCGGGCCACGCGATCGCGAGCGCGTTCCACCGCGAGCGGACCCCGATCCGTCTCCGGATCGAAAGGGTCTCCCACTCTGAATGACGCGTAGCGCTCAGCGAAGGCGTCGGTGACCTCGTCGTAGCGCTCCTTCGGGGCCAGAATTCTTGACAAGCTCACACACACCTGGCCCTGAAATCCGGAAGCCCCGTCGCACAGCGTGCCCATCACTTCATCGAGGTCGGCATCCTGGCCGATGATGGCTGGTGATTTACCGCCAAGTTCCAGCGCCGTGCGGGCAAGTCTAGGAGCCGTGCGCTGCACTACGTCCACGCCGATGGCCGTGCCGCCGGTGAGCGCCACCATGTCGATGTCGGGGTGGCTGACCAGGTGCTGGGTCACCGGCGTGTCGGCGGCCAGCACGCTCAGTACGCCTTCGGGAAACCCGGCCTCTTCGATGGCTTCGGCAATCAACCGGGCCGTGAGCGCGGACTCGGGCGCGTGTTTTACCACCACCGTACAGCCCGCCAGCAGTGCGGGTATGATCTTCATTCCCATCAGCACGATGGGACCGTTGAAGGTCAGAATCCCCAGCACGGTGCCGATGGGCTCGCGCAGAATGAGCGCGCCGTCCCGCGCTTCCTGCCAGGGCAGGTTAGGGGCCGCTTCCAGGGCGCCGCGCCACACGGCCACGCCGGCGCCGGAGTTGATCATCTCGCCGTGCGCGATGGTGGCGCCGGATTCAAACGCCCACGCGCGGTTGAGCACGTCCAGGCGCTTCTCCAGGGCGTCGCACAGGCGGGCGCAGTTCTCGGTCCGCTCGTCTACGCTCATACGTGGCCAGGGACCGCGGTAAAACGCGGCGTGAGCAGCGGCCGCGGCAGCGTCGGCGTCGGCGATAGTGGGATTGGCCGCTCGGGTGAGCACTTCTTCGGTGGATGGAGAGATGACGTCTACGCTGTTCTGATTGGATGGCGCGGTCCAGCTGCCGCCGATGAATTGCCGATCGAGACCGGGAATGTCGATGTCCAACTGCATGTTCGGGTGCTTCCAAAGGAGTGGATGCTTGCGAGTATACACAGCGTGTTGCGCCATTTACCTGGCAGCCGCCTTTGATTAAGGTTGCACGAAGGGCACTTGATATTGGGAGATAAGAGATGAGTGACGGGGACAGTGAATCCTTGATCACCGACGAAATGCGCGCTCACGTGGGGCAGGAGGGCTCGCCCACCACCTACGAGGTGGACAAGACGTCGGTGCGGATGTTTGCCCGCGCTGTGGGGCAGACAGACCCGGTGTTCTACGACGAAGAAGCAGCGCAAGCGGCCGGCTACCGCAGCCTGCCGGCACCCCCGGGGTACCTGGGCACGCCGATTTTCGATCCGACCCAGGCCCGCGGTGGCCCGCCCACCGGCGGCGGTCCGCAGCCCACTCGGCCGCTGAACCGAATACTCAACGGTGGAACGGAGATCGAGCATCTCGACGACATCTGTGCTGGGGATGTGCTCACCGCCCGCTCTCACGTGGCCAACTACGAGGAGCGCAAGGGGAGTATCGGCGACATGTTGATTGTCACCAGCAAGACCAACTACACCAATCAGAACGATACCCTGGTGGCGGTAATGACCGGCACACTGATCCGCTACTGAGGAGGCAGCCGATGAGCGTTACATGGGAAGAAGTTAGCGAAGGGATGGAACTGCCCGAGCTGAAGAAGAACTGCTCCACCCAGCAGTTGGTTCTGTGGGCTGCGGGCTCGGGGGATTTTTACCAGATTCACTACGATCTGGAATTCGCCAAAAGCACCGGGCTGGATGGACTCATCGTCCACGGTGCCCTGAAGCACGCATTTCTCGGCCAGCTGCTGCACGACTGGATTGGCAATGAGGGGCGGATCAAGCGTTTCGGTTGCAGCTATCGTGGCATGGACGTGCCCAACCAGGACATCATGTGTCGCGGCAAGGTGGTGAAGAAGTACGAAGAAAACGGCGAGCGGCTGGTAGACGTGCAGGTCTGGACGGAGAACCCGGAAGGCAAGCAGACCACTCCCGGCACCGCTACGGTACGGCTCGCCTAAATACCTGACAGCGAACGGCAGGTCATGGAATTGCTGGATGCCCATGACCTGCTTTCGCTCACCGTTGAGCCCAACTGGGCGGATCTGGATCCGCACCGACACCGCATGTTGGCTTTGTCTGAAGGAGCCGGACGCGGTTTGCCAGGCGATCAACTTGCGCGCGTGAGCGATTGGATCGGTAGGCAACCCCTGCCGGTGGTAGGTGTCTGCGAGGACCCGTCCTGGCCCCTGGCCGATCGCGTCGACCTCGTTGTCGAAAACGAGCAGGAGTTGGATCTCGTCGCCCGCAGCATTGACAAGTATCCCAATGCTTCAGCCGTACTTGTCCAGGTGCTGCGATCCGTCGGTTCGCTCGCTACCCACCAGGCTCTAGCCCTGGAATCGCTGGCTTACGCCACGCTCCAGGGTGGAAGCGAATTCGCGGCATGGTTGGCGGGTTACCGTTCCGCGAATCCCGATAAGGCCTCCCGCGCCGAAACCACGGCGCCCGTTCTGCGTGAGCGGGTCGGCGCCCGGTTACAGGTCACGCTGAACAGCCCGGCGGACCGCAATGCGCTGTCGGTCCCCATGCGCGACGCGCTGACCGAGACCTTTAAGCTGGTGGCCATGGACCCCACGATTAGCGAGGTTGCCGTGAGCGGCAACGGGCCGTGCTTCAGTGCGGGGGGCGACCTCAGCGAGTTCGGCAGCACTTCCGACCTCGCGCAGGGCCATAACGTGCGCATGCTGCGCATGCCGGCGGCTTACTTGGCGCCCCATGCGCAGCGCTATCGATTTCGCTTGCACGGTGCGTGTATCGGGGCTGGTATAGAACTTCCGGCGTTTGCGGGCCACATTGCGGCTGCTCCGGATACGCAATTCCGTTTGCCGGAGGTGGCGATGGGGTTGATTCCAGGTGCCGGCGGCTGCGTGAGCATTGCGCGGCGTATCGGTCGTCAGCGCACCGCCAGAATGGCGTTGCTAGGAGACGCCATCCCTGCTCACGTCGCCCTCGAATGGGGCCTCATCGATAGCATCGTAGATTAGCTCGCCGTCGCGAATGACCGCGCGCACCCAACGGCTGGAGAGCTCCCCGCGCACCTGCTGCCAGGGGCGCCGGAGCAGACACAGGTCGGCGACTGCCCTGGCCGCAATGGGGCGCGGCGTGGCGGGGCTATCTGCACTGCCGAGGAATAGTGCCAGCGCCTGCTCTGGAGTGAGCCTTTCATCGCCGCCCAGTACCCTCCCGGACGGCGCGCGGCGTGACGTGGCTGCGTCCATTGCGTGCCAGGGGTCAGCCCCGCCGAAGGGCGCGTCGGTGCCACCTGCCAGGGGAATGCGCGCGTCGAGCAGGCTGGCGCAGCGATACAGCCAGGGATGTTCAGGTGCTGGCAGATCGTCCAGGTAGGTATCGCCGCGTTCGGCAACGAAATTTGGCTGGGTCACCACGGTAAGGCCCAGTTCCTGGATCTGGCTCAACAGCGCGGGCGGGGTCACTGATGCGTGCTCGATGCGGTCGGCGGTCGCAGGCGCGGTTGCCTCCAGATCGCGGGCGCCGTTCAGGGCCGCGAGTGCGAATACCAGTTCCAGCTCGGTGACACAGTGAACGGCCAGCGGTCTACCGCGACGGTGGCTGCTGCCGATGTCGGTAATCAACGCGTCGAGATCCGGAAGGTGAGCCTGGTGTAAGTGCACCTTGGTGGCGCCAACGGTCAGGTGCGCAGATTGCCTATCTGGTGCCTTGAGCTCCAGGCTGCCGGCCATGCAGACCCGCTGCAGCAGGCTGCCGGAACCCTGCAGGCGGGCGAAGTACTCGAACGCGCTGCTGTCGTTGCTGGGCGTCATGTCGGTGATGCCGGTGACGCCGTAGCTGGCCAGGCGACGACTCGCCTGATCCACCGGCGGCGCCGTGGCGTCGGGCAGCTGGTGCAGCGCGGTGTCGATGTCAAACAGGCGACCATTGCTGGCCAGCCCGGGACGTTCGTGTTCGGGCAGCTTCCCCACCGCGGCGCTAATCTGGTCGAGGCCTGGGGAATTCACCACCCACAGCCGGCCGGAACGGTGCTGAATGCGCAGCGGGCGGTGAGGTACCAACGAATCCAGCCAAGCGCGATCGATGTCTCCGGCTACGCTTTCGTGATAACCCACCCCGCGCAGCCAGCCTTCCCCCGACCCCGAAGCTGCATCGCTTAGCGCGCGCAAAAGCGACGGCTCATCGGCCACGGCCGGTGGTCCGCAGAGAACGGACGACAACGACGCGGCGTACGACATCAGGTGTATGTGGTGGTCGTGCAGACCAGGCAGCAGGGCACCGCCTGCAGCGTCGATCACCCGTTCGCCGTCGGCCGGGGTCAAGCTTCCTATCTGCTCGATGTGGCCCCGGCGGATTCGCAGGTCGCCAATGCCGTGTGCGTAGATCTCGGCATTGCGGATCAGCATGCTAGCGGGGATCCAACTCGGCGAGCACCTCAGCAGTGTCTGCGCCCAGCGCACGAGCTTGGGCGCAGGCGCTACGCTTTTCAATGCCCCGATGGGGGTCTTGCGACAGTGCCTGCTCCCACCAGCGTGCAAACGAGCGCACCACGTCCTGACGGCCGGCGCCTTGCAGTTCCTCGCGCAGGGATTGCGCGGCGGTATGTGCCAGCGGCATGGAGATCAACCGGCAGCCGCCCGCCCGCCAGCTGCGCCAGGCAGCCAGTGCCGCCGCCACGCCGGTAATGGGGTCGGCGATGGCGTCGCCCGCGAACTCAAATTGCCCTGTGGCATCGCGCATGATCTCGGACAGGCCTGCCGCTGCGGACGCGTCGTCACCAAAGCCCACCCAGCCGGCGCCGGGACGCGTGCGCCCGTAGCCGGTAATGCTGATCCACGTCAGGTCGCCTCGCTCGGCAACTAGCTGTTCGGCGTCCAGACCGATCTGCCGCAGTGCCCGGGGCCGCGCGGCTTCCACTACGATGTCTGCGCTGGTGATGAGGCGCTTTAGATCGTGCTGGCCAACATCCTGTTGCAGGTCTAGGGCCACCGATCGCTTGCCCTGATTGAGCAGGCGGTAGAAATCCCGGGGCCCGGTGCGCGCTCCGTCAGGCCGTACGCTGGATTCCACCTTGATGACTTCCGCACCGCTCAGCCACAACAAGTGAGTACACAGCGGCCCTGCCCAGAGGCTGGACAGATCGACGACTCTTGGCCGGCCGGCGCGGTTTGAATGGCTGATCAGCGGGATGCGTGTGGAGTCATCCGGGTGGTTGACGTCCTTGCCTGGCGCCGACACCGCCAGTCCCAACACCCGCGCCTGGCTCATCATGTCTGTGCGCGTTTGGGCGGACACCAGTGGTTCCAATTCCTGCCAGTTGCGCGCCGGTGATCCGAGCCACGCTTCTACCAGCTCCCAGTCGCTGGGGCGGGGCAGATTGACTGCCAGGGTTCCGTCTGCAGCGTCGAGCAAGCGGCAGCTGCCACCCGCCGAGCGACGGTGACCGAAAGTGAGGCTGGCAAGCAGGGCCCGCTCCCCCATGAGCTGCGCGGCGGAGAGCTGAGCAAGGCTTGCGCTGCCGGTGAGAGCAGACAACGCGTCAAGGTCGCGCTGTACCTGGCGGGCCAACGGCATGGGTGCCCAGGCACGGCCCATGGCGCCAACGGACATGGCTACTCAAATAGCTGCTTGACCACCCGGCGCAGCAGCTTCCCGGTTTCGTTATAGGGAAGTTCGGGACGGAACAGAATGGCTTCGGGGACCCGTGATGAGCGCAGCTGAGCCTTTACCAATGCCTGCAGGTCGTGCACCGATACCACCTGGTCGGGCTTTAGCACCACAGCGGCCGCCACGGTTTCTCCCCATTCCACGGAGGGGATGGCCACCACGGCGGCATCTGAGACGGCGTCGTGGGTGAGCAGCACATCTTCGACCTCGGCGGGAGAGATATTCTCGCCGCCACGCACGATGACATCATCCGCCCGACCGGACAGGTAAAGATAGCCGTCGGCATCGAGCATGCCGGCGTCTCGCGTGGGAAACCACCCTTCGTCGCTCAGCGCGTTGCGTTCGAGATATTCTCCGGACACCTGGGGCCCGCGCACATAGATCTCACCGGGCTCGTCGGGGCCGAGCACGGAGCCTTGTTCGTCGCGAATTTCGATTTCCACCGAAGGCAGCGGTTTGCCGACCGAGCCGAGCCTGGCTCGGCTGGCTGGGTCGATGCTGTCGAACGCCTCCCGATGGTCGTTGGGGTCCAACAGGGCGATAGTGGAACTGGTCTCCGTGAGCCCGTATGCGTTGGTGAATCCTACCGACGGAAAAAGCTCCAGCGCGCGCTCGATGACCTTCAGCGGCATTCGGCCGCCGCCGTAGGCCAGTGCCCGCAGCGATTTCACGCTGGGCTCATGCTGGATGGCGTCCAGGTGGTCGATGATGCGTGAGAGCATCGTGGGTACCACGAAAGCGTTGGTGACCCGCTCTCTTTCGCACAGATCCAGCCAGGCTGCGGGGCTGAAGTCGGGCAGCTGAACCACCCTGCGGCAGGCATAGACCGAACTCATTACCGTGGCTATTCCGGCGATGTGGTATGGGGGTACCGAGACCAGAGTGGCTTCCTGCTCATCGGCGCCCATGAATTCCACGCTGCCGAGGATGTACGACACCAGATGCTCGTTGCGCAGGATGGCGGCCTTGGGTTTGCCGGTGGTGCCGCTGGTGAAGAGCTGCACCGCCACAGTGCTCGGGTCATCACCCCAGCCCACGTCTTCGTTCGTGCCCGGGAGCGTGGCGTCCAGAAAGCTGTCGCGAGACATCACCGTGGCCGCGTCGGGAGAGTGATGGATTTCCTCTCCAAGTATCAGGTAGGCGGGCGAAACGCGCTCGATGAGTTCGGTGAGCTCCTGCGAAGTGAGTCGGTAATTCAGCGGCACGTACGGTTTGCCGGCCATGGCTGCCCCCATAAGGGCGATGGGTACTGCGGGAGAGCTGGTGTCGAGCATGGCGACGTAGTTGCAACCGCTTTGGGCGAACAGGCCCGCGGCAACCTTC
Organism: Gammaproteobacteria bacterium UBA2965; assembly: GCA_002348385.1. Classification (GTDB taxonomy): domain Bacteria; phylum Pseudomonadota; class Gammaproteobacteria; order Pseudomonadales; family Azotimanducaceae; genus UBA2965. Next base: position 40,852 of record DEBD01000030.1, read on the forward strand.
GCTGCCGAATACAGCTCGGCATAGGTGTAGTGCGTGTGGGCGTGGGTGAGGGCGGGGCGATCGGGACAGGTATCCGCCGCCATCTGCAGGAGCATGGCAATGTTCATGATCGGTTCGAGTGAATGCAAAGCGGACTATTCTGCGTCAAATGCCCGCCCGGTATCCACTGTCTCCTTGCTGGTTGGGATTGACCCCGCCAAGCTTTTGCCCCTAGTTTCTCCTCAAAGCTTGTGGGTAGCGCATGACACACTCGGATTATCCATTTGCCTCCCGTCGCAGTGCGGTGATGGCGCCCAGCGGTATGGTGGCCAGCAGTCAGCCGCTGGCTTCCCAGGCGGGGTTGAGTGCTCTGGCGGCGGGTGGCAGCGCGGCGGATGCGGCCATCGCGGCGGCGGCTACGCTCACGGTGGTGGAGCCCACGTCAAACGGCCTGGGCAGCGACGCTTTTGCCCTGGTGTGGGATGGAACGCGCCTGCTGGGACTGAACGGCTCGGGGCGCTGGCCGGCCGCGGCAGACGCCGACTGGCTGCGCAATACCGACGGAAGCGTGCGCACTCGGGGTTGGCCCTCGGTCACTGTCCCCGGAGCGGTGGACGCCTGGGCTACGCTGCATGAGCGTTACGGCCGGCTGGGGGTGGACCAGCTCCTGGAACCGGCCATCCAATACGCCGAGTCTGGGTTTCCGGTCTCGCCCGTCATTGCCACTCTCTGGCAGGCGGGCGGTGCCGAATACGGCGCGCACCCGAATCCTGAGCTGGCTCACTGGGCGGATACCTTTGCCCCTGGCGGGCGCACGCCAGCGGCGGGTGAGCGTTGGAACAGCCTGGCTCACGCGCGCAGCCTGCGGGGGCTGGCGGCGCGAGGATTCCGGGATTTCTACGAAGGGGAGGTCGGCGAGGCGCTGGTGAGGTTCTCCAAGTCTACCGGCGGCCGGCTGGCGGCCGACGACCTGGCTGACCATGCCAGCCAATGGGTTGATCCCATCAGCATCGACTACGGCGACCTGCAGGTATGGGAGTTGCCGCCCAACGGCCAGGGCATTGCCGCATTGATTGCCTTGGGTATCTATGATCGGTTGGGCCACCACGCCGATCTCATGTCCGGCGACAACTGGCACGCGCAGATCGAGTCCATGAAGCTGGCTTTCGCCGACGCCTACGGGCTCGTTGCCGATCCCGAGCACGCGCCGGTGCCGATAGAGGGTTTGCTCGACTCAGGTTATCTGGCCGCACGTGCCGCGCTGGTCGGCGAGCAAGCTGGGGCGCCGAGGCGGGGCCAGCCGGATCGTGGTGGCACCGTGTACCTTTGCTGCGCGGATTCCGATGGCATGATGGTGAGCTTCATTCAATCGAACTATGAGGGGTTCGGCAGCGGCCTGGTGGTTCCGGAGTTTGGGGTTGCGCTGCAGAATCGGGCCGCGGGTTTCACGTTGGAGGCCGGCCACCCGAACCTGGCGGCGCCCGGCAAGCGTCCGCGACACACCATCATTCCCGGATTTTTGACCCGCGCTGGCGAAGCGCTTGGGCCATTCGGGGTCATGGGTGGCGAGATGCAGCCGCAGGGACACCTGCAGAGCGTGGTCTCGCTGGCGGATCATGGCCTCAACCCCCAGGCAGCACTCGACAAACCCCGTTGGCGTCTCAATGGTGACAACAGCATCAGCGTGGAGCCCGGTACGCCCGAGGGTCTGGTAGCTGACCTGTCCCGACGTGGACATTTAGTACGTCGCTCCACCAGCGGAATCGGCCACGGGCGCGGGCAGATTATTCTGCGGCTGGCAGCGGGTGGCTATGTTGCCGGTTCGGAGCCCAGAGCCGATGGGTCTGCGGTAGGCTACTGATTTCGGCAGATGCGACTCTGCGCCTCCTCGGCTGCAGGGCGACCTTCTGGTGGGCGATGCTGGACCGGGTCAGCGTTGCCGCGTAGCAGGAGTCGGAGATCAGCAGCACTTGCTCCCTACCATGGAAGGCCGGGCTCAATCTCGCGGCGCAGTGGACGCGGTTCCACGGAAGGCAGCGTATCAGCGGTTGGCGCCCGCCTAGGCGCGACGCCACCACGCCACGCCGTTTTCGTCTTCCTCTGCAACGAGCATGCGCCGCTCCTGAGCGCAGTGCAGGTGCGCAAGCGACTCACCAGTGGCGGGAAAGTACGTCCAGTCGGTGATGGGGCTTCTGAATAACGCGGGAAACACGTCCACGGCACGCTTGGGCTCGGCGCACAGATCGTAGAGCTTCTGCAGGCCGGTCTCGTGCCAGTCGATCAGCGCGGTGAGCCGTTCGTGGATGCCTTCGAAAATGTGCTCGTGGGCCGGCAGCACCAGCAGATGTCCGGGTAGCAACTCGCGGAAACGCGCACAGGAGGCGAGCCAATCCTGCAGGGGGTTCGCATTGGGCTCCGAAGGCTGCACGCTGACGTTGGGGGTGATGCGCGGCAGCACCTGATCGCCGGCAATGAAAATCGACAACTCGGGGCAGTGCAGGCAGACATGCTCCGGAGCGTGGCCGTGGCCGATCAGCGCGCGCCACTCGCGGCCATCGATGTCCAGATACTGGCCGTCGATGATCCGATGAAAACCGGCTGGCAACGGCGAGATGCGCGAGCCGAACTGGCCGAAGCGCTCGCGGTATCCGGTCAGACGCTCCTCGGTAAACCCAGCTCGCCGGTAGAAGCGAATGGCATCCTCGGGCACGTCGGAAGGACCGTCGGCGGCCATCACCTTGCACATGTAGAAGTCGCTGCGGCTCATCCACAGGTCGCACTCCCATTGCTGGGTGATCCAGCCGGCAAGCCCGGTATGGTCGTTGTGCAGGTGGGTGGCAATCACCCGGGTAATGGGTTTGCCGTCCAGGCAGTTGGCAAAAATCTCGCGCCAGCAATCCTGTACGCGCGTAGTGAACAGGCCGGTGTCTACTATGGTCCAGCCGTCGCGGTCGCGTAGCAGCCACAGATTGATGTGGTCCAGCCTGCCCTCCATGGGCATGCGGATCCACCACACCCCATCGGTAACTTCGGTGACCTGGCCGGGTTGAGGGGCGCGCTCGGCTAGCGGATATACCAGCGGATCGCTGTCCGGTTGTGGTGTGCTCACGCGCCCGTTCCTCTGTGAAAAGCGAGTGAGGATAACACGGGCTCGCCGGCGCCCACCCGTCACAGGGCGTCGGTATCGTAGTGCCGTCGCATTGGCTATGATCGCTCGCTTGCCACAAGGGACCAATGATGCAAACCAGGCGTCGACTAGAAGGCACCCCGGAACCCATGGTTGTGCTGCGTGGAGCCAGTGGGCTGGGAATTGCCGCGGACTATTGGGGGCAACCCGGGGATCCGCTGGTGTTGCTCCAGCACGGCGGCGGGCAGACGCGGCATGCGTGGAAGGGTACGGGAGAGGTTCTGGCGCGAGCCGGCTTTCTCGCCTATGCATTCGACGCCCGTGGGCATGGGGACTCGGACTGGGATCCCGAAGGCGACTACGGACAAGACGCCATGGTGGACGATTTGCTTGCTGTCATGGAGCAACTCGGCGACGCGTCCCCCGTATTGGTAGGTGCCTCGATGGGTGGTGGCGTGAGTCTTTGCGCGGTGGGCGAGCAGCGCCTGTCGGCTCGGGCGCTGGTGCTCGTGGACATGGGGCCCCACATCGAGCCGGAAGGGGCCCAACGCATCATGGAATTCATGGGGCAGAAGCCGGACGGCTTTGCCTCCCTCGAAGAAGTGGCCGATGCCATTGCCAACTACCAGCCGCACAGGCCGCGGCCGCGCGTGCTGGACGGCTTGCGCAAGAACGTGCGTCTAGATGAGACGGGACGCCTGCGCTGGCATTGGGATCCTGCATTCATCCAGGGCAAAACCTCGGAAATCTCTGCCCGTGAGCAGCGCATGCAGGCGGCGGCGGAATGTCTTGCGTCGTTGCAGACTCCGACCCTGCTGGTTCGGGGTGGGCTCTCGGATGTATTGAGTGAGGAAGGTGCACAGAGCTTTCTTGCCACGTGCCCGCACAGTGAGTACCTGAGCGTCACCGATGCGGCCCATATGGTGGCCGGCGACCGCAACGACCTGTTCACCAATGCGGTGGTGGACTTCCTGGTGCGCCGGGTGGTGGGCTGACGCTTCGTCGCCTGCGTGAATCAATGCTTCCAGCGCAGCACCGATCTCCTGCGAGCGCTGCCCGCCCGCTCGCGACAGCTAGCGCAGCGCGCCACTAGCAATCGGGATTGCGGCCGACCGAGCGAGCAGCCGAAGAGCGCTGCATGGCGGCAGACATACGCGCATTCAGGTTGCTGATTCGCGTTGTGCTCGACGGGTGCGTGGAGAGGAATGCCAGCGGCCGTTGGCCGCCTTGTTTCGACATGTTCTGCCAAAGGTTGACGCTCTGACGTGGATCAAATCCCGCGTTCGCCATGAGGTCCAGGCCCACCAGGTCCGCTTCGCTTTCCTGGGTGCGGCCAAACGGCAGCAACACACCCACCTGGAGGCCGAGACCAAGCAGTCCGTAGAGCTGCTGCTGTGCCGGCGAGCTGCCGCCCGCTGCAATCTGGATCAGCTGCAGGCCGGATTGGGAGAGGTACGCTTGGGAGACCCGTTCGTTGGAGTGATTGGCCAGTACATGGGCCACTTCGTGGCCGATCACCGTGGCGAGCTGATCCTGATTCTCCGCTACATCCAACAGGCCGGTGTAGACACCTATCTTGCGGCCCGGTAAGGCAAATGCGTTTACCGCACCGTCGTCGAAAACCAACACCTCCCAATCATCGGGTCGTTCCCCGGGAAGCGCCTGGATGATGTGGTGTGAGACGCACTGTACGTAGCGGTTGTTTTGGCGGTCGGTGGACGCGGAGGTTTGCTCCTGCATTTCCTGAAATGCGGCAGCCCCCATCTGGTCCATTTCCGCCGTCGGAAACAGAATCAGTTGATTGCGACCCAGGGGGGAAGTGGCGCACCCCCACAGCAAGGCCAGGGTGAGTAGGCTGGAGGTGAATCTGATCGAACCGCGCATGTTATACCTCTGGTTGCTCGCGGCGTTTCTACGCGAACCGCGGGGTGACATCAAGACCGTACCTGCCCAAAAGTGGGTGGGGGAGCAATTACCCGGACTGCGTATGTGCAGTACCATGCACACAGCGTCGGTATCAGCGGGTGCAGGAGTACGTGGAGCAGGGCATTACAACGCAGTTCGTGGAGGCCAATTCGATTCGCTTCGAGGTGCACACCTGCGGCGAAGGTGACCGGCTGGCTCTGTGTCTGCATGGCTTTCCGGAACACGCCCATTCCTGGCGCCACCAGTTGCCCTTGTTCGCCAGCCTGGGTTATCGGGCCTGGGCGCCCAACCTGAGGGGCTACGGGGCCACCACGCGACCCGCGGGTGTGTCGCAATACGCCATAGAGGTGCTCATGGAGGACGTGGCGGGTCTGGTCGATGCCGCCGGCTGCCGGGAAGTGGTGCTGGTTGCCCACGATTGGGGTGCCGTTATCGCCTGGTTGTTTGCCACTCGCAAGCTGCGACCCCTGCAACGCATGATCATCTGCAACGTTCCCCACCCAGCCGCCGCTATGCGCGCGCGTAGCTGGGAACAGCTCAAGCGCTCGTGGTACATGTTGTTCTTCCAGATTCCAGGCCTGCCCGAGGCGCTGCTGGGGCGCAACGGCGCGGTGCGCGTCGGCGAGATGATTCGCCGCAGCAGTTGCGCGCCCGAGCGATTCAGCGACGAAGACATGGCGGTGTTTGCACGCAATGCCGCGCAGCCGGGGGCGCTCACGGCAATGATCAACTACTACCGGGCACTGCTCGGTGGCGGCGGGTTTCGGCGGCAGAACGCGCTGGGCTACCCGGTGATCGAGACGCCCACGCTGCTCATCTGGGGTGAAGACGACGTGGCGCTGACCAAGGCCACCACCTTCGCAACGGGGGACTACGTGGAAGATCTGATGATTCGTTACCTGCCCCGGGTGTCTCATTGGGTGCAGCAGGAGCAGCCGGAGATCGTTAACGCCATGCTGCGCGCTTATCTGCGCGGTGAGCCCGTGCCGGAACTGGTCTGGGAGCCGCGGCTGGCGGGTCGGCAAGAGTAGCAGTGGAGTATTTCAAGCGACCTGCTTTCGGATGGCGCTGGTATGCGGCAGTTGGCCTGTTCCTGTGTGGTTTTGTGGGGCTGAGCATGGGGGTGTCGCTCACCGAGCGCCCACAGGTGATTGCCGCCGACTGGCTTACCCGCGCGTACTACAGCCTGGGTTTGTTCGTAGTGGGCGGCCTGGACATCGGCACGCCTAGTGGCGGACCGTCTCTGGCGCGCGGATTGCTCTGGGTGGCCTATTTTGGCGCGCCGTTGCTCACCGCCTCGGCGGTAATCGAGGCCGTGCTGCGAGTGGTGTCTCCCCACCGCTGGCAATTCCGGTGGTTGAAAAACCATATCGTCATCGCCGGTACGGGCAAACTCACCAGCGTGTACCTGCGCGCGTTGCGTGCCAAGGATTCCAACGTATCGGTGGTGGTGGTGGCCGACGAGGCAGACCGCGTGCGTGACCAGGAACTGCGCGACACCTTCGGCGTTATCGTGGTGGCGGGCGACATCACGCGCAGCTATCTGCAAAAGGAGTTGCGGGTGGGGCGGGCGCGACGTGTGCTGCTGATGTCGGATGACAACTTCCAATGCTATGAGGCCGCCAGCAAGATGCTGGCGCGTTACCCGAGGCTGGCCGAAGGCCGGGTGATATTGCACTGTCACCGCATTCGGTTCATGCGTGCCATGGAGGGTACCCAACTCGCCAACCAATGCGAGACGTTCAACATTTACCATCTGGCGGCAACGGCCCTGGTTCGCAATCTGCTCACCGAACAGTTCCGCAAGACGCAGGCTCGAGATCTGGTGGTCATGGCCGGCTTCGGGCGGTTTGGCCAGACGGTGCTGGAAGAACTGGCCAACAACGCGGGGGACGAGATTGAGGCAGTCGCCGTCATCGATGCGGATGCCGACCGGCGCGTACTGGTAGTGGATGAGCAGCAGCGGTTGAGTTCGGACTTTCGACGCGAGGTCTACGAAGGCGACATCTCTCATCCGGAGGTGTGGCGTCAGCTCACTGATACCTTCGACCTGGCCCGCAATGAACCCACGGTCATCCTGGGAACGGGCAGCGAGGAAGACAATCTGCGCACCGCGCTGTGGATCAAGCGCAAGTATCCCAACTTGTTCGTTTACGCGCGCACCAACGACGTGTCGGAATTCGCCCTGGATGTAAGCGCGGAATATGGCATCAACAGCATAAGCATTACGGAGCTGTTCGAGTTGAACATTCCGGCTAGGTGGCTGGCATGAACTGGTGTGGCGCCAATGGCCTGGATCTTGCCCGATGCGCCCTTGTATGACTTGCGACGTTGGCAGGCTTCTCTTGGTGGTAAAGTAATTCCAGCCGCTTCGACTAGGGGGGATGAACACGTGGCGCTATATGACAATCTTTTCGAGCCCATTGACGTGGGTGGGGTAACGATCAAGAACCGCATCGTGCGGTCGCCCCATGGCACGGGTTTGCAGGGCGAGGCGCTGATTGCCTACCACGAGGCCAGGGCGCGCGGCGGTGTGGGCATGTCAACGGTGGAGGCCACCGGCGTGCACCCCAGCGCGCCGAGCGGAATCAGGTTGTTTTCGGACGACTGCCTGCCGCTGCTGGAGCAGCTGTCCAGTCGGGTGCATCCCCACGGCATGAAGATGTTTCACCAGCTTTACCACTCGGGTGCGAGCAGCGGCATGATGCCGGAGGCCTGGTCGGCCAGCGCGGTACCCAACCCCATGGGTGGCAGCATGCCCATCGCCATGACCAAGACCATGATCGACGATGTGGTTGGGGCTTTTGGTGACGCGGCGCGCCGGGTGCGGGATGGCGGTCTGGACGGCGTGGATATCCACGCATCCAGTGGCTACTTGATTCATGAGTTTCTGTCGCCCGCGCTTAACAAACGAACAGACGAATATGGGGGCTCGTTCGACAACCGGATGCGATTTCTACTGGAAGTCATTGCCTCGGTGCGCGATGCGGTGGGGGAGGCGGACTTTGCTGTCGGCGTGCGGCTGCCCAACGAAGACTACGTGCCGGGCGGGCTGACGGCGGAGCTTAACGCGAAGATCGCACAATCTGTCGATGACCTGGTTGACTACGTATCCCTGCACATGGGCGCCTATTGGCGCTTTCACAAGCTCATCGCCCCAGCAGACGACCCGTTGGGTGTGGAAATGCCGGCCAATAAGGTCATTACTCCAGAACTGAAATCTCCCACCATTGTGGTGGGGCGCATCATGACCATGGACCACGCCAGCCATATTGTCGGTTCTGGAGAAGCCGACATGGTCTCCATGGTGCGCGCGCTCATAGCGGATCCCGAATTGGTCAACAAAGCCCGCCGGGGAGAGGAGCACAAGATCCGGCCGTGTACCGGATCCAACATGGGCTGCGTTGGCCAGCTGATGACGGCTGGGCGGCTGAGCTGTGTGGTGAATATCGCCGCCGGCAAGGAAGAGGCGGTGACCCACGACCCCCAGGGATTAACAGATACGACCAAGAAGTTGCTGGTGGTGGGTGGTGGCCCGGCCGGTCTGGAGTTCGCCCGCACGGCCGCTATGCGTGGCCACGACGTGGAACTCCACGAGGCCATGAAGGTGTTGGGTGGCCAGGTAGTCATGGCGGCGGGTGCGCCCGGTCGTTCCGATCTGGGCGCCATCACTTCGTGGCTGGCCGATGAGATCGACGCGTTGGGCGTAAAGGTGCGCCTGAACTCCATGGTGGACGAGGAGATGGTCGAGCAGATCGGGGCGGATGAGGTGATCCTGGCTACCGGTACCACGCCGCGGTCAGACGGATTTCAGCTGTCCACGCCTGCGGCACCGATCCCCGGTTACGACCTGCCTCACGTATACAGTTCCTGGGATCTGTTCGGATTTGGTGACATAACCAACATCGAGGGACCTGCGGTGGTGTTCGATGACACGGGTTCCTTCGAGGCCATATCGGCCGCCGATGTGCTGTTGCAGGCAGGGGTGCCGGTTACCATGGTGTCTCGCGTCGACGCAATCGGGCAGAACCTGCCGTTTCCGCCGGTGACCACCGGGTCTGCCCGTGAACGGTTGATGTCTTCGGACTTCGACTTTGTCGGGGGCCACTACCTGCGTGCCATCAACCCTCAGGAAGTAGAGGTGGGCGTGCTGTTTACCGAGCGCAGCCGGCGGCTGGCCGCTCGCACGGTGGTGTTGGTGGGCTACAACGAACCCAACCGCGAGCTGGGCGAGCGCCTGGCGGCCACCGGGGTGACCACACATCTGGTGGGTGATGTGCGTGGGCGAAACAGCATCATGACGGCAATTCATGGCGCGGCGGCAGTTGCCCGCACCATTTAGCGCATCGAGGCTGGTGGTATCGTAGTACCGTCGGGTCGGAAGACGCTCCGGCAAAGGCCGCCAGCGCCTGATCAGATCAGCCCAGCTGGCCGTACTTGGTGACTATTGGTGGCCGGCGATAGTGTGAGGCTCGTAGAGTGCCTCCAGATGTTCGACGGCCTGGCTATCCAGGTTGAGATCCACTGCGGCCAGAGCGTCCGAAAGATGAGCGGGCTTTGATGCTCCGATAATGGGCGCCGTGATGCCGGGTTTGCTCAACATCCATGCCAGAGCGGTTTGAGCGGGGGTCACGCCCAGTTGCGCGGCCAGTTCAGCATTGCGGTCGATGATGTCGAAGTCGCTGTCGCGACGGTAAAGCGAGCCCGCGAAGTCGTCGGACTGGGAGCGCACGGTGTCCTTGACGGCGGCGCGCGTGCGGGTGAGGTAGCCGCGCGCTAGAGGGCTCCATGGGATGAGCCCCACGTTCTGATCCGCGCACAGCGGAATCATCTCCCGTTCTTCTTCCCGGTATATCAGGTTGTAGTGATTCTGCATGGTGACGAAGCGCTCCCCACCCCGTGCATCTGCCGTGAACAGGTACTTGGCCATCTGCCAGGCGAACATGCTGGAGGCGCCCAGGTAGCGGACCTTGCCTACGCGCACCAGGTGGGTGAGCGCGTCGATGGTCTCTTCGATGGGAGTACGACGATCAAAGCGATGAATCTGGTACAGATCGATGTAGTCGGTGCCCAATCGAGCTAACGAGGCATCGCACGCCGCCAGGATGTGCTTGCGCGAAAGCCCCCAGCGGTTGCGCTGACCGTCATGGGTGCCGTTGAAGCACTTGGTGGCAATCACTACGTCTTCACGGTCGACGCTCAGGTCGGCTAGCGCCCGCCCCAGCACTTCTTCGGAGACGCCGTTGGAGTATACGTCCGCCGTGTCGAAGAAGTTGATGCCGCCTTCCAGGGCGGCTTCTACAAAAGGCAGCGACGCATCGTAATCCAGCACCCAGTCGCGCCAGGCGCTGGAGCCGTAGGTCATCATGCCCAGGCATATGCGGGATACGCGTACGCCCGTGGGCCCCAGGTTGGTGTACTGCATTCGCGCGCTCCTAGACGACTTTCCCCGCCCTGGCATCGGTGTACTCGCCGTCTTGCAGCACGATTTCCCCATTGACTAGAACGGCCGCATAGCCATCGGCCCGCCGTACGTAACGCCGAGCTTCGCCGGGAAAGTCGTCCACGAATTCCATGTCACCGCAATGAATGGCGTCCAGGTCCAAGAGCACCAGATCGGCCGCTTTGCCTTCCGCGATGGTGCCCCGGTCATGCAGGCCCCAGTCGGCGGCCACCTCGCCTGTCATGCGGTGAACGCCTCGTTCCAGGGTAATGCGGCCGGAGTCGCGCACGAAGTGTTCGAGCATATGGGTGGTGTCGCCGGTGCCGCAGAACTGAGTGATGTGCGCGCCGGCGTCGGACGCCCCGAAATGCAGCAACGGGTGGTCGATGAGGTCGGCCACGGCTTCCTTGTCGGCGTTCATCACGTTTTCCAACTTGAATTCGGCATCCAGATCGTCTGCGAGGGAGAGATCCAGAATCACGTCTGCCAGGGCCTTGTCTTCGGTCTGACAGATTTCCGCCAGCGAGCGGCCCTTGTAGGGTTGGTTTTCTTCAGCGGATACCTCGCCCACCTTCAGCATGGGGAGCGCCATGCTCATTCCTGTGGCGTTGCCCATCTCGTCCACCAGCTTGGCCCGGGTGTCCGGATCCTCGAAGTGGCCACGCCGTTCGGAACTCGGCAGGTCCATGATGGCTTTCCAACTTGGCAGCGCGAACAGCAGCATGCTGGTTTCCGACAACCGCAGGTTCATGTCGAAGCAGCGCGGCATCACCTGCCCGTAGACGCGGGCACCGCGCTCCCGTTCGGCTTCCAGCGCAGCGATGATCTGACTCGCGCGCGGATCCAGCGGTGAGGACAACACGGGTTGCAGGGAGCAGGGGATGCTGGCAGCGAGGCTGATGTCACCCAGCTCGCGGATGTTGGCGAGTTGCTGCTCCATGTCCAGGAAGTTCGGCACCACCTGCCACACGCCGCGCCCGCTGGTTGCCACGGCCTTGGCCAGGGCGATCTTCTCGTCCAGATCGGCATACTGGCTGGGTACCGGCCGCATCTTCTCGTCCCGATCCACGTAGGACGAAGAGATTCCGGCCGCGCCGGCGGCCATGGCTTCTTCCACAATCTGGCACATCTGCTGGATCTCGTCGGCGCTGGCGGTGCGCTCCTGGCTCTCGGCTCCCATCACGTAGTAGCGCAATGCGGAGTGCCCGATGAGCGCGGCCACGTTAATGCCCAATCCGGGCCGGATGAAATCCAGGTAGTCCGAAAAGCTCTCCCAGGAGAACGGCACAGCGGCGTCGAAGGTGGGTTTGTAGATGTCTTCGATCACGCCGAACATGCTGACGATCTTTTCGCTGCCCAGGCCACGCACGGGTGCGAGACTCAACGAGCAGTTACCGATGACCACCGTGGTTACCCCGTGTTCGATGGATGGCGTAGCTAGGCGGTCCCAGCACAGCTGAGGATCGAAATGGGTGTGGATGTCGATGAAGCCGGGCGTGAGGATGCGGCCCTGAGCGTCCAGTTCCTGTATGGCCGAGCCTTCCACGGTGCCCACCGCGGAAATCTTGCCGTCTGTGATGGCGACATCGCCGCGCTGCTCGGCGGCACCGGTGCCGTCGATGATGCGCGCGTTGCGGATGATCAGGTCTGCGCTGTTCATTGGGTACTCTCTACAATTCTTGTTTCGTAACCCTGCGGCGGGCGATCAGGGCCCGCCTTTTACCGAGATCGTCTGCCCGGTCATCCAAGAGGACGCTTCGGACGCCAGGTAGACCACGGCCGGCGCGATGTCTTCCGGCATGCCCACGCGACCCAAGGGGATCTGGAATCGCTCACCCAGCTCAGGGATGTCTTCCTCTTTGAGGTTCAAAAACTCCATGAACACCTCAGTGGGAATGGGCCCGGGAGATACGCCGTTGACCCGGATCCCATGGGCTGCCATTTCCGCCGCCAGGGTCTGGGTCAGGTTGTTCACTCCGGACTTGGCCACCGCATAGGGGCCGTTGAAGGGCGAGGCGTTGCCGGCCGCTGCTGAGGAGATGTTGATGATGGTGCCACCACCGTTGTCCTTCATGATGCGTGATGCGGCCTGGGCGCCTGTCCACACGGCCTTCAGATTCAGATTCATCTGGAAGTCCCACTGGCGTTCTGGCATGTCCATGAATGTGCGCGGAACCCGATCGTCGGCACCACCGGCGTTGCTCACCCAGCAGTCCAGACGACCGAACTCGGTAAACGCCGCGTCTGCCAGATCCTGGACCTGCTCGATGAACATCACGTCGGTGGTTACCGGCAGAGCGCGCCGGCCCAGGGCTTCCACCTTTTCGGCTACCGCTTCGATTTCGTTCGTGCGCCGGGCGGCGAGAACGACGTCGGCTCCGGCCTCGGCCAATCCCAGTGCCAGTCCTTCTCCGATGCCGCGTCCGGCGCCGGTGACGACGGCCACCTGGTCGTCCAGGCGAAATCGATCAATGATGTTGGTCATCGGTGTGTCCCCAAATCGTTGTAAGCCGCTGAGTATACCCAAATCGCGTTGGACGGCGTTCGCCAACCTGGTGTTCGCCAA
>DEBD01000030.1:54226-56849 GCA_002348385.1 Gammaproteobacteria bacterium UBA2965
CCTGGTGTTCGCCAACCTGGTGTTGGTAGACGTTGGCGATACAATGGCGTGGCACATCCTTGCGGCGACAATTCAAAAGGAGCTCGATCATGCTCAAAGGGCGACGGCAATTCATACGAACGGTGGCGCGCACAGGCGCCATGCTGGGAGTGGGCGGTCAGGCTCTGCTGCGCTCGGGCAGCCTGCGTGCGGCGGTGTCTGAGGCCCAGGAGTCCGGCGCTCTGCGCGAGCCCTGGCCGCAGATGCGCTATCGTACCCTGGGGCGCACGGGCTATTCCGCCAGCCGCCTGATCTTCGGGTGCGGCGCTACATTGATGCGCTCGCGACGCGACGAGTTGCTGCACGCGGCCTATGACGCCGGCGTGAATGTGTTCGACGTGGGTACGCGGCGCTACTACGACGAAGCCGAAACCAACCTGGCCCCGTTTATGAAGACGCACCGCGACAAGATATTCCTCATCTCCAAGGCCATGGTCTATCTAGACGTGGAGCCGGATGAACAGGTCACCACCGAGCAGGCGAGACAAGGCGCGCGCACCTGGACGGGCCTGTTGGACCAGAGCCTCTCCGAGCTGGGAGTGGATCACGTGGACGCCTACTACCTGATGGCTGCCAACAACGTGTCCATCGTTGGCAGTGAAGAGATGTACGGCGCGTTTGAGCGCGCTAAAGCAGCGGGTAAGGTCAGCTACTTTGGCCTGAGCACACACCAGAACGCCCAGGCCGTATTGGAGAAAGCGATCGAGACCGGCTGGTATGACCTTGCCATGATCGCGGTAACGCCGGGCGGCTGGTACGACTGGGAAGACCGCAGCATTCTGCCGGGCTCACCCACCCTCAAAGCGCTTCAGCCATTGCTGACCCGGGCGCACGAGGCTGGCATCGGCCTCATCGGGATGAAAGCCGCGCGTTTTCTCGCCGGCCGCCGTTTCCTCGGGTGGGGCAATCCGGATGCCTTCGACGAGTTCTACGACGAGGACTTCGTCAAGCAAAAACTCTCTAGTTTTCAAAAGAGTTACGCGTATGTTCTCGAACATGGATTAGATGCGGTGAACGCGGACATGCAGAACCTGCTGCATCTGAAGGAGAACTTCGTGGCCGCCGCGACCTCCAACCAGTACTTCACCGCGGCCTGACCCCATGCCCACGATCAATCGACAGGTGGTGCTGGCTCGCCGACCGAACGGATATCCGGTACCTGGGGACTTTCGCCTGGAGGAAGCTCCGTTGCCCGCAGTGGGGCCTGGGCAGTTCCTGCTGGAAAATCACTATGTCTCGCTGGATGCCGGTTTCCGCAACTGGATGAACGAAGGCAGCGGCGACGAGGTACTTCCTGCCATGGCACTGGATGCGCCGGTGATGGGGCTCACGCTCGGCCGGGTGGCCGAGAGCCGGCACCCCGACTACGTAGTGGGTGAGTGGCTCATGGCGCGTCTGTGCTGGGAGGAATACTCGGTAACGGATGGGGGAGACTTTATCTCTCGATTGCCCGAACCACGCGACTGCCCTTTGTCGTACTACCTGGGTGTGCTGGGCGATACCGGACTATCGGCGTATTTCGGGTTGCTGGACATCGGCCGACCAGCGCCTGGGGAAACCGTCCTGGTCAGTGCGGCTGCCGGGGCCGTGGGTAACGTGGCAGGACAGTTGGCGAAGATTCACGGGGCGCGGGCGGTGGGCATCGCCGGGAGCCCTGAAAAATGTGTGCGCCTGGTGGACGAGTTGGGATTCGACGCCGCCGTGAACTACCGTGAAGAAGGTCTGCAAGGTGCCATCGCAGCCGCCTGTCCGGACGGCGTGCACGTTTACTTCGATAGCGTAGGTGGGCCGCTGCTGGAGACCGTTGTCGACAACCTGGCCGTCGGCGCGCGCATCGCGCTGTGCGGCGCCATTACGGCATACAACGCCACCGAGCCGCTGCCCGGCCCCAGCAATCTGTTTCAGCTCACCGCGCGCCAGGCGCTGATGCAGGGGTTCATGACCCATCTGCAGGAGCATCGCTACCCGGAGGCTCGGGCGGCGTTGACTGGTTGGCTGCAAAGTGGCGAGCTCAAGAACGTAGAGTACCGCTTGCACGGTATGGAGCGAGTGGGCGAGGCATTCTGCGATCTGTTTGCGGGGAACAACTTCGGCAAGACCGTCGTGCAGCTGCGCGACGATGGGGAGTAGCGGTAATGGCCCTGGATTTTAAAGCTGAATGGGCGAAGCGACCCTGGTGGATGAACCTCATGTGGTTCTTCTGCCTGTACATGACCTTCATCTATATGCCGTTCGACATGTTCTGGAAGCCAGTGGCCGAAGATCAGGAGGTGTGGTTCGGCTTCACCCTGCATGGCTGGTACGCCAAAGCCACAGAGCCGCTGCATTGGCTGATCTACGGGGCCGGCGCCTACGGGTTCTGGAAGATGAGCCCATGGATGTGGCCGTGGGCCGCCGTATACAGCGCCCAGGTGTGCCTTGCCATGGCCCTGTTCGGGATCATCGACGGCCGTGGCGACTGGGTGTCGAGCCTGGTGGCCGGCGCTATCTTTCTGCTGCCGACCATCGCGCTGTATCGAGCGCGCCCAGCGTTTCAGGAGTCGGCACGCCAAGCGGTGGCCGCAGCGGACTGACCTTAGCCCGT
>DEBD01000047.1:0-20130 GCA_002348385.1 Gammaproteobacteria bacterium UBA2965
GGAGGTGTAGTAAACCTTGGCAGCCAACGTATCAACGATAGGAAAGTTCAACAATGCGCGAACTTCCTTCTGGCCGTGTTTGCCCCAGGTAACCTTCGCCTTGCCGCCAAATTCGCCGGTCGGCTTAGAGCGAATCACGTTGATTACGCCACCCACCGTGTTGCGGCCAAACAGCGTACCCTGAGGACCACGCAGCACCTCGACACGCTCAACGTCGAAGTTCTGGGCGATACGGCCCGAGTCACTGTTAAAAAAGACGCCATCCAACGACACCGCAATCGGGT
The DNA here is from genome assembly GCA_002348385.1 of Gammaproteobacteria bacterium UBA2965. Lineage (GTDB taxonomy): Bacteria > Pseudomonadota > Gammaproteobacteria > Pseudomonadales > Azotimanducaceae > UBA2965. The sequence continues at coordinate 285 of DEBD01000047.1, forward strand.
TATCGAAAGACTTCTCGCCGATAGCAGCACCCGCCACACCGCGGATAATTACGCGAGTCGTTCGACCACCGCCGCCTTCGGCACCAGTATTAAAAACCACGTTAGGCGCATACCCTTCGATATCCGAAAGGTCGCGAATCGTGGAATCACGCAACTCCGCCGATAGCGCGGTCATGGCGACCGGCACATCCTGTACGGATTCCTCTCTCTTCCGCGCCGTTACAATTATTTCCTCGATCGCGAGGCTAGCTTCCTCAGCAACCACCGGCGCACTGACTGCTCCCGCACTCAATACGAGTGCCACCGCTACTGCCTGAAATGGCGTAGCTACTTTGATCTGCATCGGTCCCTCTCCATAGTTGGGGCAGAACTTCAGTATCTCTCCATTTTTCTCCCCATTCAACCTCAGGTATCCAGAGAAAATGTCAAATTTCCGTTCGAAAAAGTGGGTCGTCGTATTGAAAAGCAGCCGGTAACGTTGGCAGACGCAATGCTCTTTGGTCAGGTTTTCCGCCGAGAATTCATCTGAATCCGGTAAGGCAGCAGATCGCAGATTTTCGCCATTTTTCGACGGGTTGTCGGACAGTCCTGCGGACCGCGTCCTAACTAGACATCAGGACATTGGCTCAGGGCTATGCTGGGGCAAAAACAGGCAGGCTAATTGCGTCAGATATCGCTTCGAAGCGCACCTGCACCGGCAGGCCAATGCGCACGGCCTCGGCGTCGCAATCCACTACGTTGCTCATCATGGTGGGGCCCTCGGCGAGTTCGATGAGGGCCACCACATAGGGCACGTCGGGCTCGTAAGCGGCGGATACCGCGCGCCGGATAATACTGAAGCTCTTCACCACCCCAGACCCGGAAGCCTCCAGCCATTCCAGTTCATCCGACGCACACGCCGTACACAGTAGGCGAGGATAGAACTGCACGTTACCGCAGGTGCGGCAACGCTGGAGCAACAGCTTGCCCGCCGCACACCGCTCCCAGTACTCAACACTTTCCGGCGAAACGGGTGGATGGGCTTTCAAGGGAGTATCTGCTTCGCTCATCAGCCCGCCTCCCGACCCAGGATGACGCTGCAGTGGCTGGACAGGATGCCACCCTGGGCGTGCACCAGGGCCGTCTCAGCACCCTCAACCTGTCGCTCGCCAGCAGCGTGGCGAAGCTGGGCTACGGTCTCCGTAAGGGCGAACATGGAGCCCGGATTACCTGGGTGGCTGTGGGACAATAAGCCCCCGTGAGTATTCATGGGCAAGCTGCCACCGATGGCAGCATGGCCCTCAGCCACGAAGTCGCCGCCTTCACCCTTAGCGCAGAAGCCCAGGTCTTCCAGCTCGATGAGCACCACGGGCGTGAAACAGTCATATACCTGGGCCAGATCCATGTCCTTAGCGCCAAGCCCCGCCATGGCGTAGGCCCGGGCGCCGCTTTCCTTGGCCGCAGAGGTGGTCAGACTCCTCGCCTGGCTGATGTGCTCGTGCCCATGGCCCTCCCCGGCACCCAACAGGTACACGGGCTGGTGGGGCAGGTCTTTGGCACGCTCGGCCGAGGTGAGCACCACGGCCGAGCCGCCGTCGGACACCAGCGAACAATCCAGCAAGCGCAGCGGATCGGCGATCATGCGGCTGTCCATGACATCCTGCACCGTGATGGGCTCGCGCATCTGGGCGCCGGGATGCAGGCAGGCGTGATTGCGGCAGGTCACAGCCACCCCGGCCAGGTGCTCGGGGGTGGCGCCGAACTCGTGCATATAGGCTTGCGCGATCAACGCGTAGTAGCCCGGCACGGTGGAGCCGTAGGGCGTTTCGTATTGCGGGTGCCCGGAGGATGACTGCATGACCATGGCCGCTTCGCGGGAAAGGCCGGTGCGCAGGCTGTCGGCCATTGAGATCACCACCGTTTCGCAAATGCCGTGCACGATGGCCGCGGCCGCCTGATAGAGAACGGCGAACGTCGTTCCTCCACCAGCCCCGGCGCTGACGCAGTACTTGGGGAAAATCTGCAGATACTCCGCCATGGCCTCGGCGTGATACATGTGAGGTTCGGCCATGGAGTTGCAGGTCACCAGGCCGTCCACCTGGTCCTTGGTGATGCCAGCATCATCCATGGCGCGCTTGGCTGCCTGAATGCACAGCTGTGTGGCGCTCATGTGGGGGATCTTGCCCACCTGGGTATCAGCCGCGCCGACGATGGCCACCTTGCCAGAGAGATTACTCATCAACCGTCCAGCCTTACCGTGACCACGCCCGGGGTTACCACGTCACCGTTTTCGTTTTTTACGTACATGTCCAGCGTCACCGTGCGTGCATCTGTGTCTACCGCCGTCACCGTGCCGCCGGTTGTTAGGGTCTCGCCCAGGTACGACGCCAGACGGTTGGAGTATTCGATGCCTACCACCATGCCGTCATCGCCAATCCAGTTGTCGGCGCATTGCACCATCCAGTCACCAATCTGTGGCCCCGCAATCACGAGCCCTGGATAACCCTCCACCTCGGTGGCATAGGGTAGGTCATAGTGAATCCGGTGGGCATTGAACAGCACGGCGTTGTAGAGGAACAGCTGCACGTGGTCGCAGGTGTGCTCGCGGCCCGCCAGCTCGTCACCCACCGAAACCGACGCCATGGAGGGCACGCTCATCGCAGGATCCTCGTGGTTTTCTGGGTCAACACCGGCGTGCCGTCGTCTCGCTCAACCTGCATGACGACCTCATAGAAGATGAGCGCGCCAGAGCGGCCTTCCTTTTCGTAGATATCGGTAAGGGTCCGGGTGGCCACCAGGGTGTCTCCCGCACGAATGCGATCGTGATGCTGTATATCGAGCCCGCCCGCCATCTCGCGCTCCAGCGGAAACTTGGGCAGCAGCTTGTCTACGGAGACGCCATCAGCATTGAGCTCATCGAGTTCCACCACGTCCCAGAAAAAGGCCACGTGGAACAGCGGCGGCGCCACCTGACCGTCCAGGTATTTGCGCTGGGTCTGGTTGGTGGCGATGCTGTACTTACGTATGTCGCGCTCGGTCACCACTTGGGTGCGCGGCGCCTCGGTCTTGCCAATATTGGCCAGCAGCTCCTCGGTGAGTAGTCCCAAAAATCCCCTCCGTTTTTCCGTCCTGCCCGACCCTATACTAAAGGGCCGAGAGATACTCCAGCAACGCATTGTGGTAGGTCTCGGGCTCCTCGAGGAACGGCCCGTGGCCGCACTCGGGCATCTCCAGGAGCTGCGCATTGGGTAGGCACTCGGCCGCAAACCGGCCGATTTCCGGCGCCACCACCCCGTCCCGACCGCCCACTACCACCAGGGCCGGCACGTCTAATGCAGCCATGATCTCGCGCTGGTCCGTGTCTGCCAGTGCCCCCAGGGAGGCGTCGGCCCCAGGGCCTGCTTCCAGTGAGATCTGCCACGCCCAGTGCTTAACGTCGTCTCCCACGTCTTTGGCGAATGCACCCTCGAAATACAGACCCTTGAGAAAATTCACCCGATCCGCACGCAGGGCCTGCACCGTCGCCCGCACGTCATCGGGCTGGCCACCGTAGGGGAACCCTTCCCCCTGGGTGTAACGCGGACTAGCGCCCGCCGTTAGCACCAAGCCGGCCAGATTACTACCCAGCTTGGCAGCAGCATCCACCACCACGGCACCGCCCAGCGACCAGCCATTTACCACCACCTCGTTCACGCCCAGGTGCTGGCACAGCTTGACCACATCGTCGCCCAGCGCCTCGATGGAAACGTCGGCGAAATCCTGATCCGATCGACCGCAGCCACGGTGGTCGTATGCCACCACCGAGTAGCCCTCATCCTGCAGACAGGCCACCGTGTTTCCCCAGACCCGCGATCCCATGCCCCAACCGTGGGAAAGGACCACCGTGAGAGACTTGGCGCCCACGTGATGCTCGTAGTAGATCTGCTTGCCTGCCTCTACTGCTAGATAACCCATCCGTGACCTCCATTTTCTATTTCGCTCGATGTTCGGTTGATCAGCCGCTACTCACCGGCGGGCGTGTCGGGGGAGAACGCCAGCAACACATTGCCCGGCTCGTGAAAATACAGCCCGTAGCCCGAGTTCACCAACAGATGGCCGTCTCCGATGGCCGCGCCACCACCGCTCATGCTGCCTCCGCGCCCCGTGCGTCCACCCACACCCACCAGCTCCCGGGCACTGTCATACTCCCAGAGAACCTCGCCGGAGGCCTTGGCATAGGCACGGATCATGCCGTCCAGATGACCGGCAAACACCACGCCCGGTATGGCCGTGACGGCGGCAGACACCCCGGGATCGCAAAATGGCCGCTCATCCCCGCAGCGGTCTTCTGCCACCTGGTTCCAAAGGACGCTGCCATCCGAGACATTCAGTGCGTGCACCCCCGGACGCGCGGCCTCCGGGTCGAGCCAATCGCCATTACGCGTGTCGTTCATGTCGTTGATGGGCACATACAACGTCTCGCCGTCGAGCGCCATGCCAAAATGCACCCCGCCCTGGATGCTGCCACGACCAAGCCGGGTCTCCCACAACAACTCCTCGGGGTTGTCCGGATCCAGGGCAAACGCCGCGCCCATCTTATGCCCCACGATCAGCACGTCGCGGCCTCCAACCTGAGCGAGCAGCGGGCTATTGCCGATATCGAAATCCGGCCCATCCTCTTCGGGGCAGTTGGGATTGTCAGCCATCATGCACGCCACGTTCCATGCGTCCTTGGCGGTGAACTGTCTGGTCCACACCCGCGCCCCCGTCTCCAGGTCGATGGCGAGCACGGCATCGCTGTTGCCGTCCGCGGGCGAGGTGTAGTTCTCACCAGTGCCCACATACAGACGATTGCGCTTTACATCGATGGTCGGGCTGGTCCAGCTCGGCGCCCCGGAGGGCCAATAGACCTTCGCTCCAACCGGTGTGGTGCCCACTTCCTGAGGCGCGTCCTCAATGGTGTAGCTCACCCACTTACGCGCCCCGGTATCCGCCGCATAGGCCTGGACGCTGCCACGAAACGTACAGCAGTGGTAGTTGGGATCAGCGGCCGGCGTGACCTCCAAAGACGAAACGGGAACATACAGCGTGCCATTGTGGAAGGTGGGGGTTCCCGTGAGCGTCGCGCTGGGATGGTCGTCGGTTTTAGCGGACCACAGCACCTCTCCGGTGAGTGCATCCACCGCGTACAGCCAGGCCAGGATGTCACCGAAGAAAACCGTGGGCCGGCCTGTCACTTGCGCCGCCACCACCCCCGTGCGCACTTCCGCGGCGGCCTGAAAGGCCCAGCGCACGCAACCGCTGTCCAGATCAAGCGCGAACACGCGTCCATCCTGAGAACCTGCGAACACAGCCCCGAAACCGATAGCCGGATTGGAGCGGGCGCGCAGCGCATCGGGATAGGCGAACGCCCAGCGCAGGGTCAGGTTGGGAATGTCCTCGGCAGTGAAGCCGGCAACCTGATCCGGCACAAAGCGGCTGGTGTCGTGCCCCCAGCTCACCGCCGCCGGCGGCTTGTCGAGATCGAATTCCGCCGCGGGCCCCTCGCAATACAATCCCGCCAGGTCGTCGCCCTGATCGCCTCGATAGCGTTGCCGCGTCAGGTATTCCACCACGTGCACGCGGTCGGCCTCGCTGAGCCCAGCGGACTGAGTCTTCATGATCCCTTCCGTCATGGCGGCCATCAGGGTTCGCGCCGGCATCATCTCCAACCAGCTGAAATGGGGCGCTTTCTCGACCGTGCCGTCGTGGCACGCAGCGCAATGCAGTCGGTAGGCGCTGGCCCCCGGCATCTCTTCGCGGGGCACCTCAAACTGGTTCACTCCAACCTGGAAGTCGTCCGTAGAGGCCAGCACAGCGGGCCGTTCCGTTGCCACCAGACTTGAGGAGGACTCCTCCTTGCCTACCGGGTCCTGCGTACACGCGCCAAGAATCAGCGCGCCCATAACCAACGCGACGAGCAACAGCATGCGGCAGGGGCCGCCATGCATCTTTTCTATCGTCACCCGCACCCGCCACCTCCTGGTTCTCTGCCGGCGATTGACCCGCGACCAGCCTATCGATTGTGCGCGATCATTGTAAAGGCGACCGGGTACCATCCAGCTGCGCAAAGCCCAGTAGGGCACCAGATGCCGTTAAATTCTTTGTAATAAGTTACTTGGATTTTCCCTCAATCGGAGTAGTGTTGCCCGTGGCGGTCCGCGTCGGGTTCAAGCCTATAAGAGCCTGGGGGGGCCGTGCGTATTGGTTCAAAAAAGCAGTCTCATGGGGAGGACGATTCATGAACAGCGGGAACTTCAAGAAGAACCCAGTCAAGCAGGCCATGACGGCCCTAGCCATGTCAGGTATGGCCTGCACATCTGGCTCGGTGATGGCCGCGGAGCCTACGTTCCTAGAGGAGATCATCGTTACTGCAACGCGTCGTGAGGCGGCTCTCCAGGACGTAGCCATTCCGATGACGGCCGTGACCGGAGAAGCGCTGGAGCGACGCTTTGCGCAGGATCTGCGTGACCTGACTAACGCAGCACCCAACGTTCAATTCGAGCCGGTAGGCATTTTCCAGAACTCGGCTTCATTCTTCATTCGCGGCCAGGGTACGGGAGACATCGAATCGGCAGCGGACGGTAAAGTCGGGATCTACATTGACGGCGTTTTCCAAGCAAGAGTATCCACGGCGCTCAGCGACATGCTCGACGTGCGCTCCGTGGAGATTCTGCGCGGGCCCCAGGGCACGCTTTTCGGTCGCAACACCGTAGCCGGTGCCGTGCAAGTGCTGCACAACGACCCAGAGATGAATGAGTGGGATGGGTCGGTGGCTTTGCAAGTGGGGGATTTTGGGCGCCTGGACGTCAAAGGCATCGTAAACATACCAATGGTGGACGATACCCTTGCTGGCCGCGTCGCGGTAAAAAGCACTCATCACGATGGCTACTGGAAGAACTCTTCAGTTGGCAAGGACCGAGCCGGCACCGATCGCTTGACGATAAATCCGAGCTTGAAATGGACACCCAATGACAGGTTTAGTGCGGTGCTGCGAGGCGAATGGAGCGAGACTCGCGACGACACAAATATGACCCAGGCGCACAACTACTGTCGAGATGATCCATTCAACGTGTTTCTCGGCCTTCCAGCTGACAACGATCTGGTCATCCTAACCCAGACGTTCTACAACGCTTTTGTATTGGGCCAAGACCCGGTGACCGCAGCAGCAGGTGCCGCTGAATTGTGCGGCAAGCCTTTGGAGAATCAGTCGGCCTCCGACGAGTTCACCGCGATCAACACCGAGGACCGGGGCCAGTTTTACAATACGGACGTCGTTGGGATAACACTGCGGCTCGACTACGCGTTGGGCGAAATCGGTGATCTGACATACATAGGAAATTACCGAGATACAGAGGAAGACATTATCTTCACGATCGATGTCGCCCCTCATGACCTCTTCGCGGGACGTCGGACTCAAGATCACTACCAGACCACCCACGAACTGCGCTTCGCGTCGAACTTCTCCGATAATTTCGACTTTGTGGCCGGCGCGTACTACTTCGAGCAGGAGTACGCGATGAAGCAGAGTTCCTGGGGAATGCTGTTTGCACCAAACATCATCCTAAATCCGCCAGATCCGACCGCGATATCGTTCACGCACCCGTCTACGTACGGTCAGGCTCAATTTTCCACCCAGCTCAACAAAGCCTGGGCGCTGTTCACTCAAGCAAACTGGCACCCGACAGACAAAATCACGATCACGGTAGGTGGTCGCTATACCTCTGAGACCAAGCGCTTCATGCACTGTGCAGTCGGCTCAGGTGACGAGTCACAACCCGCTAGCAAGGCAAAAAACGCTGAAGGATGTAACGACTCCCCAGCCTTCGTGATAGACCCGACCCAACCGCCAGTATTGGACCCACCCGGGACAACGGGTACTGCTACTCCAACACCGCTGTGGGCGCTGGTGCCAGCAATCGGCTACGATGCAAGTGGCGGCGCGGAAGCCGGCTGCCGCCCGGTGCTGGATCCAACGGGCGCCCCCATCACGTGCAACAACCGACTGGTTCCTCCGCGCGCCAAGTGGACCGACTTCACACCAATGGCAGGCATCACCTACCGGTTTAACGATGACGCCATGGCCTACTTCACATGGACCAGAGGTTTCACCGGCGGGGGCTGGAACGGCCGCGGTGGCACGGCATCTAGTATCGGCCCATTCAACCCAGAGGAAGGGCAAAACTTCGAACTGGGCATAAAGACGGACTGGTGGGACCGGCGCTTGCGGGTAAACGTCTCCGCATTCGACACCAAGGTGAAGAATTTCCAGACGGCCTTCATTCGCGCAGCCCCTGGAGGCGGCGGGCAGGAGACCATTCAGTCGAATCTGGGTAGCTTCGAGACCAAAGGCGTGGAATTGGAGGTTACGGTCGCACCAACCGAGTACCTCAACGTTTGGGCCAACGTCTCACACCTGAAAACCAAACGCGTCGGTTTTTGCACCGACCCGGACGGGTTCCACAACACTGGAGATCCGCTCAATCCGCCGACAGTCGGTGGGCCTTTTTCCCAGGATGCACCATTGTGCGGGACCCCGGAGCGAGTAGAAGATTCTATCGGCAATTTCCTCGGCTGGCTGGTTCCAGTTGACGTCTCAGAAATCTCCCGCGGCGGTCGTGCACCGGAATGGACCATGTCGGCAGGTTTCATTCTCAACTTTAACCTGAACGACATGGGCAGCCTGACCCTGTCGGGCGACTGGCAATGGTCAGATGAGTCTGGGATCGGGGGTTCGAGGGTAAACGAGCCGGACGGGGTATTGCAGTACAACGGCGATTTTCTCAAGCACAAACGCGAGTCCTACAACATTCTGAACGCATCGGCTACGTGGCGTAGCCCGAACGAGCGATATCAGATATCAGCGTTCGTCAAGAACATCACTAACGAGCTCTATAACCAGGCCACTACGGTCGTGGGCGGGTTGCTCAACTTCCGGGTGACAAATATCCGTCGTCACTGGGCGGTGGAGTTCAAGATGAACCTGTGACGACCAACCACAAGGGACCTAAAGGGGGGCTTTGCCCCCCTTTTTTTGCTCGTCTGGCAGACAGGACAGCGTCCGACACGGAAACTATCATTAGCCCCACGACCGAACGAAGGCGCCCATGCCCAATAATCAGCACCGCCGAACGCAGCGACAAGCCGCGCGCAAGGAGAGGCTACGCAAGCAGAAAGCGCGGCGACAGAAAAATCGCGGCTCGCCAACGCCGGTCGTTACCGTAACGTTACAAAACCTCCATGAATCCATGCGCGCGGGCGTCGAACTGCATCACGCACACAAGTTTCGCGAAGCAGCACGGATTTACCGAGACGTGCTGAAGCTGTCGCCGGATCATGTGGACGCGCTTAACAGCCTGGCGATGATCGAACATCACGCGGGGCGCCTAGATCGTGCGCTGGCGCTGCAGCAGCGAGCCATCCGGCTTGCCGGGGATCATCCGGGTCAGTTCATGAACCTAGGCGCGATCCAGCAGGCTCTGGGGGACGTGGAGGCCGCGGATGCCTCCTATCAGCACGCCATAGAGATAGCGCCGGCCTATGCCGACCCTTACTACAATCTAGGCGATCTCTACCTGCAACAAGGCGAGCCCGAAAAAGCCATTGAGGTCTTTGATCGCTGTATGGCCACGATGGGACGTGAGTACCACGCCCTCGCGTACAAGTCACACGCTCTGCATGATGCTGGTAGACATGAAGAGTCACGCTATCTGCTGGACTTCAATACCTACGTGAAGACGTACCAGTTCGAGACACCAGATGGTTATGCGGATATGGCACAGTTCAACAAAGCGCTATCCCGGCACATCTCTAAGCACCCAACGCTACAAGGCAACGTTATGTCTACCGAGCACGGTATGCATACCGGCGAACTGCTCAAGGACCCTGCCGGGCCAATGGAGCCCATGGAGGCACGCATTCACGAGGCAATTCGCTGGTATATAGATGAGCTACCCAACGATCCGGATCACCCGGCCGTGCAGTGGGTGCCAAAGGCGTGGAAGCTCACCTCGTGGGGCGTAGTGATGTCCGACAAAGGGCACGAGCGTGCTCACATCCACCCGAATGGATGGCTTAGCGGTGTATTCTACCTAAGCCTGCCCAACCTGATAGATGATCCGAACAGAGAACCGGAAGGCTGGCTTGAGTTCGGGCGCCCGACGGCAGACCTGCACGTAAAATCCACACCCCTACTGCGCCACTACCGACCCAGCTACGGCCAAATGATCCTCTTCCCCTCATACTTCTATCATGGCACCGTTCCTTTTCGGAGCAAGCAGAGGCGCATCTGCGTGGCGTTCGACGTAGAACCGTTGTAGGCACCATGCTCGAGCTGTGAAGCTCCACTGCGGTACCTGAAATAGCGCACCCTCAGCAGGACAGCACCTGCAGGCGGCGTGATGAACGAGGTGCCTTGTGCCAATGCTTCCAGCCGGGTAACGTCAATTGAATTCTGGCGCGGCCTGCAACGGCAATGGAGGGGGTCAAAGTGACGCAGCGACATACTGCTATATGCCGGTTCTGCCACTCGTTCTGCGGAGTCAACGCGGAGCTCGAGAACGGCAAGCTGGTGGCTGTACTGGGGGACATCGAAAACCCCATGTACCACGGCTACACCTGCATCAAGGGCCGGCAGCTGCCGGAGCAGCACTACAACCTGGAGCGCCTGCTACACCCTCAGAAGCGCACGAACAACAAGCGTGCCAACGTTGCGTCGGAAACCGCTCTGGATGAGATCGCCGCCCAAGTGCAGTCGCTGATTGCCGACCACGGCCCCCGCAGCATCGCTTTGTACACGGGCACCTACGCGTTCCCCTACCCGGCGGGCGGCGCCATGGCAGCCGCGTTCATGGACGCCATCGGCTCACCCATGCGCTTCACATCCGGCTCCATCGATCAGCCAGGCAAACCCATGGCCATCGCCTTCCACGGACGCTGGCACGCGGGACCACAGCCGTTTTCCGACTCCGATACCTGGATGCTGGTGGGCGCCAATCCGGTGGTTTCCAAATGGGGCGGGATTCCCCAGTACAACCCCGGCAAAAGACTCCACGATGCCCTCAAGCGCGACATGAAGCTCATCGTCATCGACCCGCGCAAGACCGAATCGGCGCGCCGCGCTCACCTGCACCTGCAGTGCAAGCCAGGAGAAGATCCCACCATACTGGCCGGCATCATTCACGTGCTCATCGCCGAAAATCTGATCGATGAGGCGTTCATTGCCGGGGACGTGGACGGATTCGACGCGCTGAAAGAGGCTGTAAGCCAGTACACGCCGGCGTATGTCGCGAACCGGGCAGCCGTACCGGCGCACCAGGTCATCGAAGCAGCTCGCGTATTTGCCGGCGGCAAACGGGGCATGACCACCTGCGGCACCGGCCCCAACATGGCGCCCCGCGGCACCCTGACCGAATACCTGGTACTGGTGATCAACACCTTGTGCGGGCGCTGGCTGCGGGCCGGCGAACCCATGCCCAACCCGTTCGTACTGCTACCCGAGCGTATAGGACGAGCCGAGGCGGAACCCAAACCTCAGGCATTCGGCTACGGAGAGCAGCTGCGCGTGCGCGATCTCGGCGACAACGTGAGCGGACTCAGCGCGGCCGCGCTGGCCGACGAAATTCTCCTTGAGGGGGACGGCCAGGTAAAAGCGCTGTTCAGCGTGGGCGGCAACCCGATGGTGGCGTGGCCCGATCAGCTGAAGACCTTTGATGCCATGCTGAAGCTGGAACTCAATGTAGCCCTGGACATCAAGCTGTCGGCCACCGCCAAGCTGGCCGACTACGTGCTGCCGCCAAAAATCGGGCTGGAAACCCCTGCCATTAGCCAGCCCAACGAAGGCATCTGGTTCTACGGGTTCTCCACCGGTTTTCCCGAGCCCTATGCCATGTATCAACCCAAGCTCATCGATCCGCCCAAAGACTCCGACCTGCTGGAGGAATGGGAGGTGTTCTACGGAATTGCCCAGCGCATGGGCCTGTCGCTGAACTTTGCCGGCCAACCGCTGGATATGCAGAACAAGCCCAGTACGGACGACCTGCTCGAGCTCATATGCACCGGATCCCGAATCCCCCTGGACGAAGTCAAGAAATACCCGCACGGGCACATCTTCGACGATCCCAGCATCAAGGTGCTGGCAAAAGCCGACGATTGCGAGCAGAAGCTGGACGTTGGCAACGAGTTCATGATGGCCGAGCTGGCTGAGGTGCGCGCAGAGCCGGTCAGCGCTCACGCGGGCTACGCGGGCGAAGAGGAGTTCACCCACCGCCTGGTGAGCCGGCGCATGAACGACGTCTATAACTCCTCGGGCCGGGACATTCCGCGCCTGGTGCGCAACCACCGCTACAACCCCGCATACATGAACCCCAGCGACATCGACGAATTGGGCCTGCATGCCGGCGACGTAGTGGAGATCTCTTCTGCTCACGCCACCATTTTAGGCGTCATTGAGGAGGCCGACGACGTACGCCCCGGCGTGGTGTCCATGGCGCACGCATTCGGCGACGCCCCCGTACACGACAAAGACGTCTTTTACATCGGATCGAACACCGGTCGGCTCACCAACGTGGAGGCGGACTACGACACACGCACCGGAATGCCGCGCATGAGCGCCATTCCCGTAAATCTGCGTCGGGGCGATCAGAGCCTGGCGTCACGCTGACAAAGGAGCACACATGGATCTCGAAGTCACCGGGAAGAAAGCGCTGATTCTGGGAGGCAGCCGCGGAATTGGCTGGTATACGGCACAGCTGCTGGCCAACGAAGGTTGCACGGTGGGGCTTTGCGCGCGCGGAGCAGAAGGTGTGGAGCAGGCGGTAGCGAGCCTCAAGGAGCAATCGGGCAACGACGGGCACTACGGCGCCGCAGCGGATCTGTCCGACGGTGCGGCAACGCGCCGTTTTGTGTCCGACGCCATCAGCGCACTGGGCGGCGTGGACATGCTGATCCACAATGCCAGCGGCTTTGGCGACGGTAGCGAAGAAGGCTGGGAGCGCAGCTTTCAGGTGGACATGATGGCCGGCGTACGTGCGGTAGAAGAAGCGCTTCCCGCACTCAAGGAGAGTTCGGCCGCCAGCATCACTTTCGTGGGATCCATGGCCAGCAAATTCTATTTTGGCAACCGCTCTTCCTACGGTCCGGCCAAGGCGGCCATGCGCGCGTACGCGAACGAGCTGGCACAGGAATTCGGACGCGACGGCATTCGCGCCAACGTTATCTCACCCGGTGCGGTGTGGTTCCCAGGCGGGTCGTGGGATCAGCGCAAGCAGCAGATGCCGGACTTCTACGCCAAGGTGGAAAAGCGCATACCGCTTGGACGGCTGGGCACCGGCGAGGAGTTGGGCCGCATCATCTCGTTCGTTGCCAGTCCCGCCGGAATGTGGATCAACGCAGCCCACATCGTGGCAGACGGCGGCCAGGTCGCCGCTGTCGACTAGGGCCGGCTCACAAGACCCGGCGGCGATCTAGTAGACCTCGATAAAGCATCGACCCGTGGGCTTCACACCTCTGCGCATATCAGCCGTGCCCCAATCGTCAGGCGACCGGGTGCCCAGTGCCGGGTCGATGGTGATGTAACCCGCATCCAGCCCGTGCGCGGTCAGGGTGCGATACAAACCGACGCGCATTCCATCCAGCCCGCACAGGTAGATCAGCGTGCGTGAGCTGTCTAACAACGGGCCGAACGTGTCCATGCCTTCGTTGAGCAACCCGTCCACGTAACGACCAGCGCCATCGCTGGCATCTTCCCGACTGATGGCCGTATGGTAGTGAAAGTTCTGGTGCTGCCCGGAAAGCCGTAGCAGCAGGTCGTGGTAGAGCAGATCCGTGGTGTAGGGAGAACCCATCACCAGGTGAATTTGAGACTCGCAGGCGCCGGCCGGATTCTCCAGCAATTCCAGAAGCATGCCGCGGAACGGCGCAATACCCGTGCCGGTAGCTAGAAACAGATAGTCGTGGGCATTCGGATCGGCCGGCAGTAGGAACCGTTTGCCGTTGGGCCCCGTGAGCCGCACCTCCTCGCCCACCTGCAGATCGCACAGGTAGTTGCTGCACACCCCGAGAAACAGGTGATGCCGTGAAGGGTCATCGCCGCCCGATTGCGGCACGTACTCATCGATCAGCCGCTTGGGTGTCGTGGAGATCACGTTACCCTCACCATCTTCGCCCCAGCTTGGGCAGGCCACGGAGTATAGGCGCACCTTGTGCGGCTTACCCCGATCGTCCAAACCGGGCGCCACCACTCCGAAGGACTGGCCGGCGCTGAAATTGCCTGCCAACGGCGTGCCGCTCACATCGAACACCGTGTGCTTTACGAAGCTCGCGCTCTTGCCGTTCATACACAGGTCGTTGGACACCACCCGGCCCAGCACCGGGTCAGTGGGCTTCACCAGCTTGATCTGCACGTCGGGCAGTATGGGGTCTGACATAGCCATCGCCGCGGGTTGCTTCGCCCAAGCATAAACCCCATCAACGCCGGGAACCAACGACCACCTTTAAACCCGTCCGACACAGCCGTATGCTCCCTTTGGGAGAGACAGGAGGGCGGCTGCCATGCCGGCATTGGACGGACTGCGAATTCTCGACATGACCCAGTACGAGGCGGGCACCTCCTGTACCCAGGCTCTGGCCTGGATGGGCGCGGATGTGGTCAAGGTGGAAGCCCCCGGCACGGGGGACCCAGGGCGCGGCGTGTGGACAGAGGGCAAAGCGGACGCCGAATATTTCACCGTGTGGAACAACAACAAGCGCAGCATCGCCATGGACCTGCGTAATCCGGCGGGGCGCGAGCTGCTGCTGCAGATGGTGCCCAACTACGATGTCTTCATCGAGAACTACGGGCCCGGTGTGATCGAACGCCTGGACCTGGGGTACGACGTGATGCGGGCCATCAAGCCCAACATCATCTACGCGCGCATCAAAGGCTTCGGCATGGACGGGCCCTGGGCCGACTACAAGTGCTACGACATGGTGGGTCAGGCCGCTGCGGGCGCGTTCTCGATCACCGGTGAGCCGGACGGCCCTCCCATGCGGCCGGGACCCACCACCGGCGATGCGGGAACGGGCGTGCAGATGGCGTTGGCCATCTCGGCCGCCTACATCCAGAAACTGCGCACCGGCAAAGGCCAGCTCATCGAGCTGTCCATGCAAGAAGCCATGACCTACTACCTGCGCACGGCCACCGCGAGCACGCACTGGGGCGAGCGCCCCACCGAGCGTACCGGTAACGGTGACAATCCCGCCATGTCCCTATACCCCTGCCAGGGTGACGGGCCCAACGACTACGTGTTCGTCATGGCGGTCACCCCGAAGATGTGGGCCGACCTGGCGGGCGCCATCGGACGCGCCGAGCTGGCGGAGGACCCACGCTTTGCCCGGCAAGCAGACCGGGTCGCCAACGCACCGGCACTACGCGAAGAAATCACCGCCTGGACATCAGCGCGTGACAAGTATCAGGCCATGCGCGAGCTGGCCGAAGCCGGGGTACCGGCGAGCGCCGTACTGGACACAAAGGATCTGTACGAGAATCCCCACCTGCAGGCGCGCGGCTTCATCCATACCGTGGAGCATGAGGCCCACGGCCCCATCAGATTGCTGGGGTGGCCGGCCCGGATGTCGGAGAGCAGCGTGCCCATCAAAGCAGCACCCCGATTGGGGCGTCACTCCGCTGAAGTGCTATCCGAAGACCTGCAGCTTTCTCAGCAGGCCATCGAGCAATTACTGGCCGACGGTGTGATTACCCAGGCAGAGCCGGTTTAGCGGTCGCGGGCTATCCCGCAGGCTCGGCGCCTAGCGCTGCACACAATGCCTGATTGCGGTCGCGCATGAACTGATCCACCACGCGCGTGCCCGCGCCAAAGCTATCGAACGCGTGATACGCACCAGGGTACACGTGCAGTTCCGTGGGCACTCCCGCAGCGACCAGACGCTGAGCGTAATCGATGTCTTCCACCGCAAAAAGATCAATGTCGCCCACGCAGATGTAGGTGGGCGGCAGCCCGGAAAGATCCGCGGCCCGACTGGCCGCCGCATACATGGAAACCCCTTCTGCACCTGGCTCCTGGCCCAATAGCGAGCGCCAGCCGATGAGATTGCTCTCGCGGTTCCACACCAACGTATCGGTCAGCGTGTCACTGGCGGGCGCCACGTTGCGATCGTCGATCATGGGATAGATCAGAAGCTGATAGGCGACCGGAACCTCACCGCGATCACGGGCCAGAAGCCCCAGACCCGCGGCAAGACCGCCCCCGGCGCTCGCCCCGCCGATGGCGATGCGAGCGGGGTCAACGCCGAACTCCGAAGCCTGCTCGGCAAACCAGACGAGCGCCGCGTAGCAGTCGTGAAGCGGCCCCGGATGCGGAGTTTCCGGCGCCAGACGGTAGTCCACCGACGCCACCACGCAGCCGCAGCTTTGGGCCAGTTCGCGACAACGAAAATCGTCGCCTTCCACATCGCCAAGCACGTAGCCCCCGCCGTGGATCCACACCAGCCCGGGCCTGGGATCCGCGACATCTTCCGGAACGTATACGCGAACCAGCACATCCGGGTCGCCCTCATACCCCGGCACGTGGTGATCGCTGGTGACAATTCCCGGAACGTCCGGCAACCCGGCACGGGTCGCCTCCCCCATGGCTGCCATCGCTTCACGCATGGCCGGCAGATCAGTTATGTCTATGCCGCCATTAGACACCGCCATAAACGCCTGCAGTCCCGGCGCCAGCTCCGGGTGTACTCGATCCATCATTATCATCCGCCACAAATCAATAAGAACCGGATCTTAGCGCAGGCGCCAGTACGAGGGTCAACCCACCAGCGCGCGCACGTCGGCGGGCGAGGGGCCGCCGGGCTGAATCATCACAACAGCATCATCAAAGCCCGCTTGTGCATACTGCGCCAACATCTCGCGCTTCTCACCGAGATCATCCCCGGGCCCGATCAGCAGCGTGGAAACGATGGCGCGGACACCCCCCACCCCGCGATAACGTTGCAATGCGGCAATGACCTCCTCGGGGGTCCGGTAGTGACCGGATGCGATCCAGCCGTCATATTGCTCAGCCGCGCGCTCCACGCCTGCGCCCCAGGATCCCAAAAACAGCGGCGGACCGCCCCGTACCGCGGGCCACGGAGACAGATCTACTGATCCGGATTCGCCTCGTACAAACGCTTCGCGCAGGCGCGCAACACTTTCGGAAAAGTCCTTGAAGCGGGACTCAAAGGGCCGATCAAAGGCCACAAAGTCATTCTCGGTAGACCCGGTGCCCACGCCCAGTGTCAGCCGCCCTGCGGTAAGCTGCAACAAAGAGAATACTCGGTGAGCAAGCTCCATGGGGTGGTACAGCGGCACCTGCAGGACGGCGGTGCCCAGCTCCACCTCATCGGTAACCGTGGCTGCCACGGTGAGGGTGATGAGCGGATCGGTAATCATGAACCCACGCCCTATCGCCTGGGCCGACCACAGGCTCTCAAACCCCTCGCCTACGTATTGTCGGGCCTGGTCCGCCAGCTCACGCGCATTACCGCCGTCGGCGACGGGCCCCAGCAGTGCGCCCAGTCTCACAGCGCTTCCTCTTTCTCCAATACCGTCCGCGATGTTGGCGCAAGCCGAGCGGATTTGGAAGCTTGCGGGCCGCCACCCCCGCTTCCCAAAGCAGGTAGAATGAATCGCCCCACCAACAGGGGCTGAGGAATCAGGATGGGAAAGCATGACGCCGAGGCGGCGTGGATCACCGGCACCGACAACGAACCTGCGCGGCCACGGCCAATGGACGTGTAACGTGACGCAAGCACAGTTCAACGTGGGCCAGCTTGTCGAGCACCTGAAGTTCGGTTATCGCGGCGCGATATTCGGCGTGGATGCCGAGTTCGCACTCACCGAGGAATGGTACAAGGAGGTGGCCAAGAGTCGTCCACCCAAGGACGCGCCCTGGTATCACGTCATGGTGGACGGTGCAGCCAACACCACCTATGTGGCGGAGCGGCACCTGACGGCATCCAAAGACTTCTCACAGATCAACAACCCGCACCTGGGTCGGCATTTTCGGCAGTTCGACGGCGAGCGGTACCTACCCACGCAGCGCTCCCACTGAGCGAGGCGCCCATTGGGCTAGTAGAGACGGCCCGCTAGCCGCTCTAGCCGCTACCGAATCGCAACAGCTTGCCGGGCGTCGCGCCGGTGCATTCCCCATCGGCGAAGGTTTCCTCGCCATTGACGAATATGTGCTCATAACCCTTCGGCCGCTGAATGAGCCGCCAGGCGCCAGCGGGGTAATCCCAAGCCTTCTCGATCTCCCCGATGTTAAGCGCATCCATGTCGTACACCACGATATCTGCCGGAGCGCCTTCCTTCAGATAACCACGGTCGGTGATACCCGCCGCCATGGCTGGATAGGTGGACAAGCGCCAATGGGCTTCCTCCAGATCCATGAGCTCGTGATCGCGCACGTGCTTCGCCAAATACTCCGTGGGATAGCGCCCTAGGGTCTGGAATTTGGTATGCGCGCCCCCATCGGACAGCCCCGGAATCGCCTGATTGGAGCAGATAATGTCTTTCACCATGTGCGGGGCCAGCTCCCGGGGCGAGGTGACGAACACCGTTTTGAGTTTGTCTTTCAAGGCAACCTCGATGAAGGCATCTATGAGCGGCATGTCCCACTTTTTCGCAAGCTCGCCGACGGTGAGCCCTTCCACGTCTTCGAGTTCCGGCTCGTGGACGATGCCCACAATCAACGTCTCGTCGAATGCCAGGCTGCGCCAATCGTCACCACACTGCTCGCGCAGCTTCTGACGGATCTCAGGGTCATTCAGTTTCGCGATGCGCTCCTCGGTATCGCCCATGAGCACCTCGCGCCACACCTCATGGGTGTCGAATAGATTCCAGTCTTCCAGCGTGTACTGAAAGTCGTTCTCCACGGAGAGCGTCTGGGCATGCACCCGCAAGCCCCGCTCGTTGACCTCGTCGAGCCAGCGAATGGTCTCCGTGTAATCGAACACGGGGGTGCCGTGCTGGTCGGTGAACGCGGCCAGCACGTTGTAGATGATGGGTCGGCCCGATGCCTCTGCCATCTTCTCCGTCAGCTCGCGCGAAGCCCCGATGCACTGGATGAAGCCCCGGCCCTGCTCGCGCAGAACGTTGGCAAACTCCATGAGATCCGATTCCTGCATCAGATTGGTGATCATGGGTGTGCCGTCGTAGTCACGCTGGGGCTCGAAGTTGGGATCCGCCAGTTGCCCGGAAAAGCCGCAGGCCCCGGCATTCAGAGCCTCGTGCATGAGACGCTTCATTTCCGCCAACTCTTCGGGATTCGCGCCACGGGTCTTGGCGGCCTCCACCCCCATCACATAGGCCATCAACGGATTGAGCGGGACGTAGCTCAGCACGTTTACCCCTTTGGGCGTGCGATCGATGGAATCCAGAAACTCGGGAAACGTTTCCCAATCCCAGGGCATGCCTTCTTTCATTGCCTCGTAAGGCACTGCCTCGTTGCGCGTCATGGTCAGCATGGAGCGGTCCTGATCCTCCGGCTTGCACGGTGCAAAGCCAAACCCACAGTTGCCGATGACCACGGAGGTCACGCCGTGCCAGCTGGAAATGGAACACCACGGATCCCAGTAAAGCTGCGAATCGTAATGGGTATGCAGGTCTACGAAGCCAGGGGCTACGATTTTGCCGGCCGCGTCGATGACCCTGTCTCCGGCAGCCTCATCAATGCCGCCGATGCAGGCGATCTTGCCGTCGACGATGCCCAGGTCACCCGTATAGCGGGGCGTTCTCAATCCATCGACGATGGTGCCTCCCTTGATGACAGTGTCGAACTTCGCCATAGCCTTCCTCCTATCGTTCTATCCGCGAAAA
>DEBD01000047.1:20527-76969 GCA_002348385.1 Gammaproteobacteria bacterium UBA2965
GAGTTGCGCAGCTCTCTCAGCTTGACAAACACGTCCTTGGGCGTGGGCTCGTCCGGCAGGTCGGGGAACGACTCACGCAGCCCGGCGATGACCGCGGGGCTGGTGAGGCGAAAGAAGGTATTGAACTCCCGCTCCTGCGCCAACGAGGTCACCATCGCCCGATCGGGATCGTGCTCCTGATTGAGGGTTTCCAACAGACGTGCTGCCGCTTCGTTGTCGGGCTCGCGGTCGAGGGTAAAGCCCAGGTTGTTGGTGATGTAATCATGACCGGGATAGATCAGCGTGTTCTCGGGCAAGGCGTTCAGCTGTCCCACAAAGGTCTCGTAGAGCTCTTCCGGGTGGCCGCCGCCGTGACAGTTGCCGGCGCCAGCATTGAACAAGGTGTCACCGCAGAAAAGCGCCGGCACATCGGTCTGCGACAGCAGGCACACGTGGCTCATGGTGTGTCCGG
Organism: Gammaproteobacteria bacterium UBA2965; assembly: GCA_002348385.1. Taxonomy (GTDB): domain Bacteria; phylum Pseudomonadota; class Gammaproteobacteria; order Pseudomonadales; family Azotimanducaceae; genus UBA2965. The sequence goes on from DEBD01000047.1 coordinate 20,979, forward strand.
GCGTGTCCATGGCAAGGAGTTCCACCGAACTGCCCACCTTAACCACATCACCGGCATCCAGGCCCACATCCATGTCGTCGATCTTGTCCTTGGCGTTCTTGTGCGCGATGAGCGTAGCCCCGGTGGCCGCCATCACGGCCCCGTTGCCCCCGGTATGGTCGCCATGCTCGTGAGTGTTGAGGATCTGGGTGATCTGCCAGCCATTGGCCTTGGCCCGAGCCAGGCACTTCTCGTGATCCAGCGGGTCTACGGCCATGGCTTCGCCGCTTTCCGGACAGACGATGAGATAGTTGAAATTTCGATAGGCGTTACCCGTCCAGATCTGCTCTACAATCATTGCTTGGTCCCCGTCGTCGTTGTGCAGAATTCAGGGCCAAGTTTACCCCGATTGCACGCTACAATTGGCCAGGCGCAGTTTTTCAGGAGAGGCCGGTGTCCGATACCCAATCACGCGACGAAATGATGCAGATGTCCAATAAGGAGGCGGCCAGTCAGTGGGCCATCGACGTACACCAGGACCCGTACGCCATACCCCTCGAGGCACTCAACGTGGCGCACCCGGCACTATTCGAGGCCAACACCATAATGCCGTACTTCGAGCGGCTGCGAGCGGAATCACCCGTGAACCTGTGCGAGGTTAGCCAGTTCGGTCCGTACTGGTCGGTAACCAGGTTCGACGATATCAAGTACGTGGACACCCACGAGCGCATCTTCTCGTCCGACATCACCCAGGGGGGCATACGCCTGGGGCAAGCGCCGGACCCGAATCCCGACCCGACTTTTCACCTGCCCATGTTCATCATGCAGGATCCGCCCAAGCACGACGAGCAGCGCAAGGCGGTGGCACCGGCGTTTGCACCCAGCCAGCTGGGCGGCCTGGCAGATCTGATCCGCAGCCGCGCCGCCACCATCCTGGACGGATTGCCAGAGAACGAGGAGTTCAACTGGGTTCGCGCCGTGTCTGTGGAGCTCACCGGCCAGATGCTGGCCACCCTGTTCGATATTCCTCAGGAAGACCGCCACCAACTCATCCACTGGTCCGACACCGTGGAGCGCATTGCCAACCCCGCCTACTTCGAAACCCCCGCCGACGGGTTCGCCGAGCTGTGGAAGTGCTGGGAGTATTTCGACGCGGTTTGGAAGGAGAGGATCGCGCGCGAAGAGCCGGGAACCGACCTCATTTCCATGCTGGCGCGCAGCGAGGCCACCAGAGACATGCCACCCAATGAATACCTGGGCAACATTCTGCTGCTTATCGTGGGGGGCAACGACACAACGCGCAACTCCATATCCGGGGGCGTGCTGGCACTCAACGAAAATCCCGAGCAGTTCGCCATGCTGAAGGCGGATCCAACTCTGATTCAGTCCATGGTGCCGGAAATCATCCGCTGGCAATCACCCGTGGCGCACATGTGCCGGACCGCAATGGAAGACACCGAACTCGGCGGCAAACAGATCCGGGCCGGCGACAAAATCGTCATGTGGTATTTGTCCGGCAATCGCGATGAGAGTGCCATCGAAGACCCCAACACGTTCATCATCGATCGCGCCAAGCCACGCCACCACCAGTCGTTCGGGTTCGGCATACACCGCTGCATCGGCAGCCGGCTCGGGGAAATGCAGCTCACCATCATCTGGGAGGAGATTCTCAAGCGCTTCGCCGAAGTAGAGGTGACGGGGAGTCCCGCCTATCTGCGCTCAAGCTTCATCCACGGCATCACTGAGCTGCCGGTGCGCGTGCGGCGTCACTGAAGATGAGCGAGGAAGCCCCCGCCAAGCGGACCAAACCCTGGTGGCAGCACGCGCTGCCCTGGGCCATCACGGTGGTCTGCTTTGGCTATCTGTACACCCGCATCACGGCACGCGTTCCGGAAGGGTCGAGCGTGCTGGGATACCTTGGCGACGTTTTCGGATCGGTGAACTGGCTTGCCTGGCTGGGCATCATGGTGCCGTACTCACTGCTGTATCTGCTCATCGATACCGCCGTGCTGTGGCGGGTGGTGGGCTGGTTCAATGCCAAGATCCCATACACCAGCTTGCTGCCGGTACGCGCCAGCACCTACATCATCTCCATTCTTAACGAGCAGGTGGGTAAAGGCGCCATGGCGCTTTATCTGAACCGGCGCGAGGGAGTCCCGGGTTGGGAAGTGGGCTCCAGCATGCTGTTCATCATGTTCTGCGAGTTCTTTTATCTGCTCGCATGGGCATTGATCGGCGTGGCCATCTCCTGGTCGGTCATTCCCCCCATCTTCCACGTGGTTCCCTACATTGCCCTCGGCGCCGCTATTTTTTTTGCCGCGTTCGTGTGGTTCTTTCGTACCGAGCGATTCGAACACATGGCCCTACGCGCACGGCCGCTACTGAAGTCATTTCGAGAAGCGCCTGCCGGCCATTACTTCATCATCATGGTGATGCGCTCACCAGCGCTGCTGGCCGCCGTGTGGGTGTACTCGGCTGCCGCCGGACTCTTCGGCGTGAATATTCCGCTGACCGACATGCTGGGCTTCCTACCTGTGATCTTTTTCGGCACGTTGATTCCAGGACCGTTCCGGGCCGTGGCGGTGACCCTGTGGCCCACGTTGTTTCCCGATCATGTGGCGGAAATGGCCGTGTTCGGGTTCGTGCAGCACAACTTCTTTTTGCTCTTCAACGCCACGATTGGGCTGGTTTTTCTACGGCGCGCTAACCGAGAACTGTTCGGCAACGACAAGGCCTGAAAGCGTGTGGTGCAGGCTAGCGCAGCGACGCCCCCAGCAACTCACGTGCGATGATGTGGCGCTGCACCTCGCTGGGGCCCTCCCCGATTCGGCGGATACGCATCTCCCGGTACCAGCGCTCAAACGGAAAATCCTTGGTGACCCCATAGCCACCAAACATCTGGATACACCGGTCCACCACCTTCGACCCCGCCTCTGAAGCCACTAGCTTGGCCATGGCAGCCTCTTTTCGAAAAGGCTCTCCTCGATCCGCGCGGTGAGCGGCCTCCAACGTCAGCCAGCGCGCATTGCGGATATCGATCTCGTTGTCCACCAGCATCCACTGAACGGCCTGTCGGGTGGACAGCGGCGCTCCGAAAGTTTCGCGCTGCGGGACGTAGCCCAGCGCCAACTCGTGCGCCTTGATCGCCACGCCGATGCAACCGGCCGCATAGGGAATCCGCTGGCGGGTAAGCCGGTCGTTGGCGATGGCAAAACCCTTGTTTACCTCGCCGAGCACGTTGGCATGAGGCACCGACATATCCTCAAAGCTCAGCTCGGTGGCATAGTTGGCCGAACGCAGGGTGTGCACCACGCGATTTACCCGAAAGCCCGGCGCATCGGTATCCACAATAAAACAGGTGACCCCGTTGCGCCCTTTGTCAGGCTCGGTGCGCGCGAACACCAACCCGTAGTCTGCCCTGTCAGCGCCGCTGATGAAGATCTTGCCACCGTTGATGATCCAGTCATCTCCGGAGCGCACGGCTTTGGTGCGGATGGCGCGCGCCGGATCACTCCCCCCGGAAGGTTCCGTAAGCCCGAAGAAGCCACGCTTTTCTCCGCGCAGCGTGGGGTACAGATAGCGCTCCTTTTGGTCTTCCGTGGCCTCAAACAGCTGCGCGAGCCCGGCGCCGCCGAAAACTCCGTAACAGGGCGCGTAAAGTCCAGCGCGGTGCTGGCTCATCTCAATGGCCAGCAGGGTCCTTGTCACCAGATCTATCTCCGGGCCTCCATACTCCGGTGGAATACCCATGCCGTACAAGCCCATCGATCGGGTCTTCACCACCAGCCGCTCGTGATCATCCGGATGCAGTTCGTCGGCGTCCGGGTCGAGATCCAATTCCAAAGGCAGGATTTCCTCACGCACAAAGCGGCGTACGGTTTCCACGAGCAGGGACTGCTCTTCGGTCGGCGTCAGATCCACAACAACTCCCTCCAGCGGCTCACGATTAGACCAGCCCGGCGAGACGCGCTAGGGCACGAATTCCTCCGCGGGCCTCATCGGCTCCAAGACCTGCAGGCGTTCGGCGAAGCTGGGACGGGCCAGATGACGCGCGGCATATCCGGCCAAACCGGGCCAGCGGCTCTCGTCGATGGGAACCCGCGTCACCCACATACCCGCCAACTGGGCGGTGAGCGCGATGTCGGCGATGGAGAAGCGGTCACCTACTAGATATTCGCGCTGGTCGATCTCCCCTTCCAGGTAGTCGAACAGGGGCGGCAGGTCCTCGTGATAGGTTTTGCGCGCGCGCTCCATATCTGCTGGTTGACCCATGGCAGGCGCTGCCATGAGCGTGCGCAGCAAGCCGAAGCCGATGCGCGCGGCCACCAGGGTGTCGGCGTACTCCTCGAACCAGAGCGCGCGGCCGCAGTCGAAAGGATCCGCGGGATACAGCGCCGGTTCCGGGTACTTGCGCTCGAGGTAGCCACAGATGGCCGAGGTGTCCGCAATGGTGCCGGCCACGCCTTCGCCGGCGATCGCGGTATCGCGCAGCACGGGAATCCGTTTCGCCGGGCTCAACGGCCGGAACCAATCGGGTGGGTCGAAAACATTGACCTCCACCAGTTCCCAGGAAAGCCCTTTCTCGGCCAGCGTCACCAACGCCTTGCGCACGAACGGAGACCCTTCTGTGCCGTATACGATCAAGCCACTCATATCACGTGCCTCCCGTCAGCGCGGGTCCAGCCCGCGGCGTTCGCGCTCTTTGTTCATGCGCTCGGCGTCGGAGCTCAGCCGTGGGCCTTTCTCTTCTTCGCGCAGCTCGCCGGCGCGGTCACGGGCCGCTTTGCTGGAGTCGTAGCTGATCCACTTTTCCGGCACCACCTGCAGCACCACGCGTAGCGGCGAATCCAGGATTTTGTAGAAGCGCTCGGCAGCCTCTTCGGTGGCACGCCCCTTGGAAGACAGGGCACCGTAGAACCACTCCTTGGTCTCGCGGTCTTCATGAATGATGCCGCGCCCCTTGACGGTAATCGCCCCGTTGGGACACTCCGGCGCATCGTTGGTGCGGCCGCTGACCACCACGGACACCCGCGGATCCCGTCGAATGGCCGCGCATCGATGTCGGTGCGCGGCGAAGGTTATCCACACGCTGCCTTGGTGCCATACGTACGCGTGTACCACCCCCACCGGCCAGCCGTCCTGGGTAGCCCACATGAGCACGCATTCGCGGCCGTTGGTCATCAACGCCTCGCGATCTTCGTCGCTGTGCGGATAGATGGAGACCATCTCATGGTCTTCGGCTGCCATGCCCTTCCCCCGTGTCGTCGTTGCAGCTATCAAAGCACGCTCACCGGGGGATGAAAAGCGCCCGGCTCCCGCGGCTGAGCCTCGTGTAGAATCAAGCTCATGGAAATACGTAATCTTGGCCGGACCGGCCTTAAGGTCTCGAAATTGTGTCTTGGCGCCATGACGTTCGCCAACCAGGATTGGGGCTGCGATGAGCCCACATCAAAGCGCATCGTGGACCGCTTTCTGGACGCGGGCGGCAACTTTATCGACACCGCTGATGGCTACTCGGCCGGTTTGTCCGAGGAGATCACCGGGCGCGCCATCGCCGACAAGCGCCAATCCGTGGTGCTGGCCACTAAGGTATTCGCGCCCATGGGCAGCGGACCAAACGACCGGGGCCTTTCCCGCAAGCACATCCTCGACGCAGTAGACGCCAGCCTCGCACGACTGGGAACCGACTACATCGATCTGTATCAGGTACACGGTTTCGACGATCAGACGCCCATCGACGAAACCTTGCAGGCGCTGGATGACTGCGTGCGCTCCGGGCGGGTGCGCTACATCGGCTGTTCGAACCATTTTGCGTGGCAGCTCATGAAGGCCATCGCGCTGTCCACGGAGCTTGGCGTGGCCCGCTACGATTGCGTACAGCCCAACTATTCCCTCGTTACCCGTGCCATCGAACGGGAAATGCTACCGCTGTGCATCGACCAAGGCGTGGGTGTGATTCCCTACAGCCCGCTGGCCGGGGGGGTGCTGACCGGCAAGGTTCGCGCCGGTGAGGCGCCTCCCCAAGGCAGCCGCGCAGCGGTGAATCCCTTCGGCGGAAACTTCTATACCGAAGAGCGCAAACTGGCCATCGCCGCCGTGGTCGTGGAGGTCGCCGAGTCCATCGGAGCGACACCCAGCGCTGTGGCGCTGTCGTGGTGCGCCAACCAACCAGGAATCACCTCGCCCATCTTCGGTGCCCGCACCGAAGCTCAGCTGGAAGACAACCTGGCCGCCGCGGAGCTTACGCTCAACGATGAAGCCAACGCGCGCCTGGAGGAAGCGTCGGCGCTGGAGCTGGAATATCCGGCGGACATACTGGCCATGTTCCGCCGCATGGCACGGGGAGAACTGCCCCGCCGCTGACACCGATTTCACAACAACACAAGAACGACCGGACCAGGAGGACACACCATGGCAGAACAAAACCAAGACGACGAAACGCTGGAGGAGCTGGAGATCCGCTCGGCCAGCTGGTACCAGAAGAAGCTCGCCTACTCGGACATCATCTACGAGGTCAACGAAGACACCCACGTCGCCACCATCACGTTGAACCGGCCCGAGAAGATGAACGCCATGAGCCATCAGCTACGGGCAGAGCTGTTTCACGCGCTAAAACATTCCGACCTAAACAAAGACATCAACGTCATCGTCATCAAGGGCGCCGGCAGATGCTTCACGGCCGGTTATGACCTGACCGGCATGGGCAGCGACGAACCAGATCTCGGCAGCCAGTTCGTCGACACCAGTGGCGTCACCCACTGGGCCCGCTATGTGGTCCAGCAATGGTTTCAGATCTGGGATCTGGGCAAGGTCGTCATCGGTCAGCTGCACGGCTACGCGCTGGCTGGGGGTTCGGAGCTTGCCTCCATGTGCGACCTGCTGGTCTCAACCCCGGATTGCCAGATCGGCTATCCCCCCATGCGTTCCATGGGCGTGGACATGCTGTGGTTTCCGTGGAACCTGCCCATGCGCAAGGCCATGGAGCTGGCCGTCACCGGCGACAGCATGACGGGAGAAGAAGCGTATCGCCTGGGCATGGTGAACTACTGCGTGGATCAGGAAGACATCGACGAGTTCACCGCCGTGTTCGCCGAGCGCGTCGCGCTGATGAACTGGCAGCTGGCCACGCAATACAAGCGCGCCACCAAGAAAGCTTATGAAATTCAGGGCATTCGCACCGCCCTGGACGGCCAGGCGCTGTTCGCCTATCACCGGGTGAGCGAATCGGATTTCGCGCGTGACATGGCCAAGAAGTTTGGCTCCATGCCGCTCAAGGAATACCTGAATTTGCGCGACGATCCCTATAAGGAGAACAAGGCGCGCATGGACGAGATACTGGAGCGCCAGAAAAAGGGCGACTGAACAACGCGGCGTTATCCGGCGCGGCAGCTGTCCGGCCGCCGCAGTGAGCCGCAAGACCTTCGTCCCTTTTCCCTCACCAGCCACGATGGCAAGCCAACCGTCCCGCTGGAGATACTGCGTCGAGCGGCGTACCGAACGGGTCGACACTCAGACCAGCGCCGGCGATGCCTTGAGATCCGCGCCCTTCGAACCGATGATGCGCAGCACGTCAGACTAGTGGGGAAGAGACACGGTGGCCTTTCCGGGTTGCGCGTAGTCTTGGCGAAATGCCAGTAGCGCGTGAGACACGCAAAACCGGCAGACCTACCTGGAAGCTAGTACCAACTACATCTGCTTCCAGTCTTTGGATTGCTCGAACGCGTGGGCTGCACGGTAAATACTTGGCTCATCGAAGTGCTTTGCGGTGAGCATCAGTCCCACTGGCAGGCCGTCGCGCAGGCCGCAGGGAATGCTCATGGACGGATGATGGGTGATGTCGGCTGCCACCGTGTTGGCGAACATCTCCATGGCGCGATCCACCTGCTCTTTACGACTCGCGTCGGCCTCGGGCAGGGGGCTCGCCTTGATGGGCAGCGTGGGGGCCAGGACGAGATCAAATTCCTCCAGCACCGCGTCGTAATGGGCACGCAGCCGGCGCGCCAGGTTGACCGCCTTGCCGTAGTGACGCAGGCCCACCCGCTGGGTGACGTAGGTGCCGGTCAGCGCCCACAGCTTGCCATTGTCGGAAAACTCGTCGATACGCTCGCGCCAGGCTCGGTGATATTCCATGAGGCTCGTGACGTATAGGTCGTCGCGGCCGCCGCCGAAGCCGTCGCCCACCAGCATGGTCTGCAGGATGCCGTGATTGAGGATCGGCATGGCGATTGCCTGAGCATTCAGGTGCATGGGAATAGACACCTGCCGCACGCTGGCACCCAGCGACTCGAAATGCGCGGCGGCGGCGCGCGCGCAATCGTCTACGTCGGCCTCGGAATTATCATGACCGAATCCTTCCGCCAGCACGGCTATCTTCATCCCTTTCACATCCCGGCCAACCGCAGCCACATAGTCGTGGGTTAGCACGCCTCGCTGACGTGGGTCGTACCCGTCCGGTCCGGCAATGGCCTGGAGCAGGCTCGCGTTGTCCAGAACGGTGCTGGTCATCGGCCCGATGTGATCCACGAAGACTTCCAGGGGCATCACCCCCGTATAGGGCACCAGCCCATAGGTGGGCTTCAACCCGTATACCCCGCAGAACGACGCCGGAATACGAATGGAGCCGCCCTGGTCGCCGCCAATGGCCATGTCCACCTCTCCGCCTCCCACTAGGGCCCCGCTGCCAGACGACGAGCCGCCTGCCGAGTAGCCGCGCTTGTGGGGGTTGTGCACGGGACCCGCCGCTCCCGTATGGCTGCCGCCCGATAGGCAGAACGACTCGCAATGAGCCTTGCCGGCAATCTCGCCACCCGCATCCAGAATGCGTTCCACCACCGTGGCGTCCACTTCCGGCACGTAACCTTCCAACGTCGCGGACCCGCACATCATCGGCACACCGGCCAACATGATGTTGTCTTTCAGCGCCACCGTTTTTCCTTTGAGCGGTCCTTCGGCGGCGCCGGTAATACGCGTACGGTAGTACCAACCGTTCAGCGGATTCGCTTGCGCGGAAGGACGCGTGCCGGGCTCGCGCGGATACTTCACCGTCGGCAGTTCATCGGGCATGGCATCAACCTGATTGAGCGCGTCTATAGACCCGGCCATCAGGTCACGAAAAGTCTCGATGTCGTCCTCGCTGAGCGTGAGGTTCAGCTGCTGGGCTATATCATGCAGCTCCGCATGGGTGGGCGTTAGTAGTGTCATTGTCGTGCTCCCTGGTGTACCCATACTACTTCTGCGGCCCAGGAAAATGCTATCGGCGAGGAGCAGCGCCTGCCAAAACGATGCAGTAACATGGCGCGGCCTGAATCACGAAGGAAGGCCATGGCCTACGCACCCGACGATCGGCCCTATTACGATGCCGACAGCCACATCATGGAGCTGCCCGACTTCATCACGGCCTACGCAGACCCCGCCATACGCGAAGACATCCCTCAGGTCAGCTACAGCGCCTCCATCGTGACGGACGAGGAGGTGGCGGAAATCATGGGTCAGGGCGGCGTGCACAGCCAAACCCACGTGGCCGCGCAGCTCGCGCTGGGCGACGAGCTCATTGCCAGGAGCAAGGAGATTCAGGCTCTGGGCGCGTTCAACAGCGGCGATCGTTCGGCGGCCATGGACCTGCTGGGGTTTCGCAAGCAGCTGGTGTTCGCCACCCATAGCGTGGCGTATCCGTTTCACCCGAGCGCCAAAACCCCACTGAAGCTGCGTTACGGGGCCACTCGCGGTCACAACCGGCACATGGCGGAATTCTGCGCCGACGACCCCCGCCTGATGGGCGTGGGCATCGTGCCGCTGGACGATCCCGAGCTGGCCATCACCGAGTTGGAGTGGGCCATAGACAACGCACTTGAGGCCATCTGGATCCCCCATCGCGCGCCCATCGAACGCGCCCCCGGGCACGTCGACTTCGAAGGCTTCTGGACTCGGCTCGCGGAAGCCGGGGTACCGTTTGTACTGCACGTGGGTGGGGCACCGCTACAGGTCCACGAGGTGTGGGGCAACAACGGCCGCGCGGCCACCAAGGACTGGCTGGGGGGTGGCGAAAACGTGCGCACCAAGGATGCCGCCGTGCTCCACCAGGCACCCGAGCTGTTCCTGAGCATGATGGTTATCGATGGCGTTTTCGACCGGCATCCGGGCCTGCGCGGGGCCGCGGTGGAGCTGGGCGCGGGATGGGTGCCTGAAATGCTGCACAAGCTGGACGAGACCTGCAGGATCTTCGGCCGCTCGGACGCTTTCGTGCGCTTCGATCGCAAGCCATCGCAACAACTCACCGAACAGATGGGTTTTACGCCCATGCCCAATGAGGACGTTGGGCGGCTGATCAGCGAGTCGAACGCACAACTGTATCTGTTCTCCAGCGACTACCCGCACATCGAAGGCACCAAGGATCCCATCGGACGTTTCGAGCGCAGCATCGGAACACAACCCGAAGCGATCAAGAACCTGTTCTATTCCGAGAACTTTCTTCGGCTGTGGCCTGAAGCCCGGGTGCTCCAGGCGTAGTCGAACGACACGAATCGAGTTTTAGCAAACGCAGCACGGAGACGAAAACCATGTCAGATGAGATGGGCATATTCGAGGCGATGTACAACTGTCGCGCCATGCGACGCCTCGACACCAAACCAGTGCCGGAAGAGCTGCTGGTGAAGCTAATCGATGCAGCCAATCAAGCACCATCCGGGTCCAACGCGCAGAACGCCCGTTGGATCGTGGTGCGCAACCCAGACGTGAAGCGTGAACTGGCCGACCTCAACCGCAAAGGGGTAGAAGCTTACGTTGGCCCCAACGTGGACAACCCGGGATCCCTACCCCACCACAGCGAGGAAAAGCGTCGCCGCATGGTGGCATCGGTGATATGGCAGATGGAGCACATGCACGAAATTCCCGCGCTGATCATCGCCTGCATGGAGTTCGAGATGAAGGTGGACGCGGCCACCATGGCGATGGGGGGCGGATCCATCTGGCCGGGCATTCAGAACCTGCTGTTGGCCGCTCGGGCACTGGGCCTGGGAGCGGCACCCACCACGCTGGGTCTAATGGACCACGCCGCGGTCACCAAGGCGCTGAATCTGCCTGAGACCATGGCGGCTTTCTGCCTGATTCCGGTTGGCTATCCGCTCGGTAAATTCGGGCCGGTCACGCGCAAGCCGGTGAGCGAAATCATGCGTTTTGATCAGTGGTCATGACGTTGGTGTAGGCGTCTCACGCGTCGGTTGCAGATAGTCACATTTCTCCAATATTTCCAGCCCCCACTTGCTAAACCCGAGAGCGTGACGGTACGGTGCAGCACATGAAGATGGACTTCATCGGTATTGGCGCCCAAAAGTGTGCTTCCACCTGGATCAGCACCGTGCTACGCGCGCACCCGGACATTGCCATGCCAGCCGAAGAGCCGTTGGATTTTTTTAGCTACCGTTTCGAAAACGGTTATCGGTGGTACGAGGCCGAGGTGGCGTCAGTTTCCGGCAAGGCTTGCCGAGGGGAAATGTCCCAGTCGTACTTTCACGAACCCGGCGTGGTCGAGCGGGTCCGGGAGTATCGAGACGACATCAAGATCGTCGTGTCGCTGCGCGATCCGGTGGAGCGCGCGCTGTCCCAGCACCGCCACCTGGTAAGACTGGGTGCGGTGCCCAGCGCCGATTTGTCGTTCGAAACGGCACTAGCCACCAACCCCACCTACCGCGAACAGGGTCTGTACTTCCGCCACCTTTCAAGGTGGTTGGAAGTTTTCCGCCAGGATCAGGTGCACATCACCCTCATGGAAGACATACGCAAGGATCCCGATCACGTGGCGAGGTCGCTGTATCGGTTCCTGGGGGTTAATGAGGACTACGTACCGCAGGATTTGCACGAAAAGCGCAACGAAAGCTATGTGGCGCGCTCCAGGGCCACTCACCGGGTCATGAGGGGACTATCCAGAACCATTCGATCGGTGGGTGGGGAAACCGTCTGGCGCTCGCTGGGCGGGGCGGGGTTTCGCCGTTTATACCGCAACCTGAACCACCGGCCTGTCACAGACCTCGTACCCGACCCAAACCCGGCTACCCTAGCAGAGCTTCGCGCGTTTTATGCAACCGATCTTGGCCAACTTGGGGCGTTGTTGCAACGCGATGTGACCAACTGGATCGAGCCGTGACCCGTATTCTGTATCTGATCGCGGAGTCCTGGCCTACACACCGGGTCGACGTCACCACACTGTTTGGAAAGGAACTGCCCAAACTGGGCGTGCGCAGCGACTTGGTCACTACAACAAGCGAAGATGTACCTCCGCCCTGGGGCGGCGGATCCGTGGACCTGGCGGTCATTAAAGGCGGAATGGCACGCCAATATCTAGGCGCTTTCTGGCATGCCCTGACTGCGCTCCTACGCACCGATTGGAACGCTTACGACGCCATACAGGTGCGCGACCTGCCACTACCCGCGGCGCTGGCGCTTACCTTCTGTCGGTGGCGCCGCAAGCGTTTCGTGTACTGGATGTCATACCCAATGTCCGAGGGCCAGATTCAGCTCGCCGCAGAACGAGGCATGGATGCCGGGTTCGTACGTTTCATCTTTCCATGGGTGCGCGGTCGCGTTGGGCGATTTCTGCTCTACCGTTACGTACTCCCACGAGCTGACCACATATTCGTGCAGTCCGAATTCATGAAACAAGATCTGGTGGCAAAAAACATACCGCCGGTGAAGATGACGCCCGTACCAATGGGGGTGGACACGCAACGCATTGCGGCCGGGCCGGTCCCAGAGCCGATAAGCGAGCAGTTCCAGGGTCGGCGCGTGTTGCTCTACCTGGGCATCCTAGATCGATCAAGGCGCATAGAAGTACTGTTCGAAGCGCTGGCGCTGGTGCGGGAACAGCACCCGAATGCCGTGCTCCTAGTGGTCGGAGCCACTGACGACACGTCGCAACAGGAACGTCTTGCACGCCGCGCGAAACAGGCGGGCATGGAGGACCATATCATCTGGACCGGCTGGGTGCCCATCGAAGAAGCCTGGGGCTACGTCGCTTTGAGCGAGGTCGGCTTTTCGCCCTTCCCACGCAGCGCTTTGCTGGACTCCAGCTCGCCGACGAAAATCGTTGAATACCTGGCTCTGGGGCTGCTCACAGTGTGCAACGACAACCCTGATCAGGCGGCGATCATGCAGGCCACCGGCGCCGGCCGTTGCGTTCCCTACCAGGCTAATACCTTCGCGCAGGCAGTAATCGAGCTTTTGGAGGCGCCGGAGCAGGAAAAGGCGCGCCTTGTCGACGCTGGCCGAGCCTGGGTGCGCGCCAATCGCGACTATCGCAGCATCGCCCGGACGGTGGCCGCAGCTTATGCTGAAATCTGCGACTCTCCACAATCGTTGCCCGCATCGGAGACATCTTGATATCCGACGACTCACAAACCAACGCAGCCTGTTGGAGCGCATCGAGCAGCGCCTGACCCCTTATTGGCCGGCACGACCAGTAAGATTCAATCGTTCTCCTCTGGTGTCTTTCACGTTCGATGATTTTTGCCACAGCGCTTGGAGCACCGGGGCGCCCATCCTGGATGCCGCGGGGTTCCGCGGCACGTATTACGCGGCATCCACCTTCGCGCCGAATAATCTTGCCGACACGACCCCATTCGGCACGGTGGACGGCATCCGCTACTACGACTTGGACGATCTGGTGGAGCTTCACCGGTCTGACCACGAGATCGGGTGCCACACTGCCGGCCATCGTCGTGTCAGCCGACTCAGCTCTGCCGAGCTGACGGACAGCCTGGATACCAACGCGCGCTTCCTCCACGAGGTTCTGGGCGAGCGTCTGCGGCTGGATTCCTTCGCCTATCCCCAGGGGTTCGCGAATGCGCGCACCAAGCGACTTTGCGCGGCGCGGTTTCAGAGCTGTCGCGGCACGTTGGCAGGCATCAATTCCGGATGGTTCGACCTAGCTCAACTCAAGGCTGTCGCGTTGAACGAACGCTTTGCCATTGCAGACCTGCAGCGGTATCTGGATCAACTGAGCAGGCGCGGCGGCTGGCTCATCCTATTCGGACACGAGGTAGAGCCTGAGCCATCGAAGTGGGGCTGCACCCCCAAGCTTCTTTCCGCCGTAGTGGACGCCGTTGCTCGATCCGGCTTCGAAGTGGATACCGTCGGCCGCGTGGCCGCCTCGTTTCGCGCCTGAGCCGCCCGATCGGGACAACTAACTCTCGCTGTTTCCCCACGTATTCCAGTAGGTGAGCTCGCGCGCATCCTGGCGTGCAGCAGGCTTCAGCTTGGCCCCCTTGGTATAGGCGACGGGAAACATGACCGTCTGCACGACCCCTTCCGGCACCTCGAGAATCTCACCGATCTTCGCCTGCTGCGACGCCAGTACCGAGGTCCATGTGGCTCCCAGGTTGCGCGAGCGCAGGGCCAGCATGAGGGACCAGGCAGTGGGTAATATAGATCCGTAGAACCCGATTTGGGACGACACCTCCGCGCCCGGTGGGGTGCCGATGATACAAACGAAGATAAGCGCCGGCATATCCGGCAGCCGCTCAATCAACGCGTGCTGTGTGGGTTTGATGTCCACACCGCGATCCTCGATCAGGCTCATGATCATGCCCTTATAGATGGCCGCGATCTTCTCCTTGCGGGCGCGGTCGGTGACCACCAGGAAGCGCCAACTTTCACCCCCCAGCCCCATCGGCGCCTGGGTCGCGAGGTTGATGCACTCGTAGAGCACCTCCGGCTCAACGGGACGCGACAGGTCCAGCTTGCGTCGCACAGAACGCGTGGTGCTGAGCACTGTATCCACGCTCAACAGGTCCAACACCTCGAGCTGCGGTTCCAAAGCCGATTGCGTGTCATCCATGGTCAATGATCCAGCCACTTTGTTGTCATGATGGGTGTACCCATTGGGACAAGAAAAGTCCAGCAGCGAGCACCTGCACTGGTGCCGGACGACATCTTCTCAGCGCGGATCGTCCACCGCGGTCGCCATCATCAGAAATCCTGTAAAGGCTGCATTGTTGGGACCCAGGCTCGAATCTACCTGTGCTTTCATCTGTGCGATCACGCTGCGATAGCGCGCGTAAAAGTCCCAACTGGGCCGGGGTCGGTATTCCAGCTCCGTGAGTTCGAACTGGCGGATAGCGTTCTTCGTGGTAGTGGGTTTTACGAACACTTCACGCTGGGGCCGCAGGTGGTATAGATGGATGGTCATGAGGCTCCATTTGGCAAGCCTCCCTTCGGTGAGCACGTCGAGCACGTCGTTGAAGCCCTGCTCCTGCTTGCGCGCTCCTCTGCCGTGCAGCAGGCGCTCGTACCCGACGAGAAGAAATTCACGATCGTCACGGGACAGCCCCCTGATATGGTCACGAAACCTGGGCTTCTCAAACATGGACACCATTGATGAGCGGCTCACGATCCTGACCACATCCTCCAGCAGGGCGCCGGGCTTGGCAAAATTCCGCTTGGCAAGCCGGTCGGCGGCGAACTCCGACAGCTTGCCCACGTTGTGCCGCTTGGCCACTACCTGTTGGATCTCTTCGTTGTTAAACCCGCCCGGGTAGCGATGCAGAAACAGCGCCTGGGCTTCCCGAAGCTTTGCCAGGTTCATAGCGTGGGTCGGTGGAGCAGCGGTCATTGTCTACCAGGTGCAACCCCGTGCCGTGATGGGCCAGCAGGTGCGGATCACTCCGTCCGCCTCCAACACCCAGAATACATCGTGCAGATTCACAGTGGGATCGCAGTGGGGAGAAACCACTCGTACTACGTCTCCCAGGCGAACACTCTGCAACGCCGCGCGGCTTACCAGCACGCCATGCTCGTCCCCCGCGAATCGATATTGCGTGTTGGGCAACTCGTCAACCGCCGGCGGAACAGTATCCGAGGCAATGGATTTGTAGCCGCCATCCACCGTCACCGCACCCGCTGCGGGTTGGCTGAGGGCGGTGCATGCCACGGTGAGAGACACCTCGAAGTCGGCAAACCGCTCGCTATGGCGGCCACCGATCTGGCGATACTCCTCGTCCATGAACACATAGCTGCCCACCTGCATGTCGGTGATCTGCTGCACGGCACAATCAATGTCGAAGGTGCCCGTTCCGCAACCGGTGAGCACATCATAACTAACACCAATCCGCCCCAACCGTTCCAGCACGCGCTCCCACAATACCAGGGAGGCTTCGGATCGCGCTGCGTGCCCTTGAATATGCATCACGTGCCCCGCGTAGTGCTGAAATCCCATGAAGTCGAGATGATCAACCGCCTGGATGCGCTCAACCAGACGCCGCGCCAGGTCATCATCGCGGGTGCCAGTACGGCCCATGGCCACATCCAGGTCCACCAGCACGGCGAGGCGGTTCGCCGGCCCCATGCGCTCCAGCAGGCCCATCCCCTCCTCGCTGTCCACCACCACGCCAATGCCCTGGAACTCGTCTGCCAGTCGCTCCAGCACCGCAACCTTGCCAGGCGCGGTAACCGGCGAGGTAATCAGCAGCGGCGCGATGCCTGCGCTGGCCAAGGCAACCGCTTCAGAAACCTTCGCAACACAGATTCCCACAGCACCCATTTCCAGCTGCCGCCGCGCAACTATCGGGCACTTGTGGGTCTTCGCGTGGGGCCGCAGCCCCTTACCGAACGACGCCGCGTGCTGTGCCATCCGGCCCAGGTTGCTCTCGAAAGCGGCTCGGTCCACCACCAGTGCCGGGGTTGGCAACTGGGATACTTCCAAGGGACGCGCCAGAGCAACCGGCTCTGTAGGCCGCGCGCGAATCTGCTCCGCCAGCGTCCACTCCGGAACATCACGCAGCATCATGAAGCCCACCAAAGGCGGTCGTGTTTGGCAGCATTAGGCAAGTTGTTGCACCCCGATCTGACGACTCTGCCAAGAGGGCGGTCGCTAAGCAACATTGCACGCGTCTGAAGCCGCGGCCGAGGGAGGGAAATTGACCGAAGGGCAAGTTTCCCGACCGAGGGTAACCCGGAGGGTCCGCGGCTAGCGGGCAATGTTGCTTAGCGGGCGTCCTCTGACGGGGACCGTCAGCTCACGTGCACCATCATCTTGCCGGTGTTGGCGCCGTCAAACAGAGCAACCAGAGCTTTCGGCAGATTCTGGAACCCTTCCACCACGGTTTCGCGCTGCTTGATCTCACCTGAGCGCACCCATTGCTCCATCTGGGGGTAAAACTCGTCGAAGCGGTCGGCGTAGTCGTGGGCAAGAAACCCCTGCATGCGCGCGCAATAGTAGATCAGATTGAAGTAGTTCTTCGGGCCGGGTAGCTCGCCTTCCTCGTTGTAGCGGGAGATGCCACCGCAAATCACCACCCGGGCATGGTGGGCAAGCCGATCCAGGCAGAGGTCTAGAATCTCTCCGCCCACGTTGTCAAAGTAAACGTTGATGCCGTCGGGACACAGCCGATCCAGTTCGGCGCCGATATCCTGGGTGCGGTAGTTGATGGCGCCCGCGAAGCCCAACTCTTCGGTGAGCCAGGTGCATTTGTCGTCGGTACCCGCCATACCCACCACACGACACCCTTTGATGTTCGCGATCTGCCCCGCCACACTTCCCGTGGCACCTGCGGCACCGCTGATCACCACGGTGTCTCCGGCCTCGGGCTCGCCCACGTCCAGCAGACCGAAATAGGCGGTAATTCCCGTACCTCCGAGCGCGCCAAGCACCAGCTTAGCGTCCAGATCGTCCGCAAAGCGGCGAAACCGATCCACCTTGGCATTGCCGATGGCAAATTCCTGCATCCCAAAGGTACCGCTCACCAGGGCACCTTCTGGAAAGCCGGGATTGCGCGATTCCACAACGCGTCCCACGCCGCGGGCCCGCATTACGTCGCCGATCTGCAAGGCGGCGGAATAAGCCACCGCAGCCTGCATCTGCCCGCGCATGGAAGGATCCAGAGAGATGTATTGCACCTGGACCAACACTTCCCCATCCTCAGGAGACGGAATCTCACCTTGATGCGCGGCCAGATCGGATTCCTTGATCTTTCCCACGGGTCGGGCAGCCAGCAGAAACTGGCGATTCACGTCGCTCATGAGTATGTCTCCAGCTTGCCGGTCGGGTGGGAAGGAGCGGGACTGCCGCTGAAACCAGCGGCAGTCCGTATGCCTCTACGTAGTGAGGATATTCACCCCGCTGATACCGGGCGCCCCATAAACGTGGGTGTAGCCCACCTTGGGATTGTTGGGCACCTGGCGTTCGCCGGCACCGCCGCGAAGCTGCAGCGCGACCTCGTAGACCTGCCGCAGGCCAGACGCACCGACCGGTTCCCCATTTGCAAGACAGCCCCCGTCTGTGTTCACCGGGAAGCGGCCGCCGATCTCGGTCTCACCGTTGGCCAGCATGTGCTCCTGCTCGCCATGCTCGCAGAAACCGTTTTCAGCCATGTGCATGACCTCGGCACCGGACTCTGTGTCCTGCAACTGGGCCACGTCAACGTCTTCGGGACCGATACCGGCCATCTCGAATGCGGCTTTCGACGCATCGATGGTGGGTCCGGCGCTATGCTCGATGGCCAGCGAAGGCGCCAGCACCTCAAAGCTGCCGAACCGGCGAGAGCGCACGATGGCGGCTTTCAGGTACACGGGGTTCTTGGTGTATTTGTGGGCCTGGTCGGCGCGCGCCAGAATCAATGCCACACCGCCCTCGCCTGGGGAGCAGAACATGTACTGGGTCAGCGGGTAAGACAACATCTGCGACTGCAGCACTTCATCGTCCGTAAACGGCTGGCGGCGCCATGCCATGGGGTTCATGGAACCGTTGCGGAACGCCTTTGAGGCCACCTTAGCCAGCGACTGCTGGGTGATCCCATACTGATCCATATAACGGTTGATCTTCATCCCGAAGAACTGGGTGGTGAGCGCCATGCCACTGCCGCCGTACCAGTCACGGCCCGACTTGTTGCCACTCTCGATCCGAAACGCACCGCGCTCATGCTTGTCGAAGCCCACCGCGATGCCCAGGTCAAAGGCGCCCGACATGATGGAGTTGTACGCGGAAAACAGCGCCGAACCACCGGTGGCACAGCCGTTCATCACGTTGATGAACTGCAGCCCGGTAAGTCCCAGCTGCGACACCATGGTGTCCGGCGCACCGGCCGCCATACTTCCGCCAAATGCGAACTGTATGTCGCTCCACTCTACACCAGCATCCTTACAAGCCGCCCGCACGGCCGCAGCGCCCTGTTCCATACCCGTCACCCCTTCGTGACGGCCGAACGGGTGCATTCCGATTCCAACAATTGCTACGTCACTCATTTGACTCGCTCCTTAGTTGACGGGTGAAAAGGCGTACGTAACGATCTCGTCGCCGTTTTCGTCAGTTGACAGAGAATCCGCAACCAGCTGCATCTCCATACCCGTTTTCAGCAAGGCAGGATCTGACTCGGTAAGTCTGGCTTCCACCTTGACCTCGCCGGGCAGTTCCACATAACCCACGCCGTAGGGCTTGAATTTCGCCGGGTCGGCCTCCCCGAGATAGGGCGGCGCCTTGGGCGGAAATCCCTGAATGGTCCACGCCCACAACTTGCCCCGATCGCCCAACTGCACCGGTTCCATGTCTGCGCCCGCGCACTTGGGGCAACCCTTTTGCACCGGGAACACGTAGTTGCCGCAATCCTTGCAGCGCACGCCCTTGAGCACGGGCTTGCCATCCACCAGGTCCATGATGTTGTCGTTGATCGATACCTGCGCCATCTTCTTCCTCCCGCTTATAGCTAACCTTCCCTAAAAGTATGGCCGTTCAATCCGGTCACCTCATCGCAAGCGGCGCAGAAAGCGCCTAAAACCCACGCATCTCGGCAAACTGGTTTCTATGATACGCCGAATCTCCAAGCAATAGCTCGCTCACTCGTGCCCGTTTCAGGTAGAAGCCGATGTCGAACTCATCGGTCATGCCGATGCCCCCGTGCATCTGAATACCTTCCTGACCAGACATCTGGTACACGTCAGAGGCCCTCGCCTTGCAAACGCAGGCGAGCTCACGAGCATCTTCGCGCCCCTCGTCGATGGCGCGCAATGCATCCATGACGATGGAGCGAAGCAGTTCCACCTCACAGAACCAGCGCGCCGCCCGGTGCTTGAGACCCTGGAAACTGCCGATCTTGGCCCCGAACTGCTCGCGCTCCTTGAGGTACTCCACGGTGCGGTCGAAAGCATCCTGGGCGCCGCCGAGCATCTCGGCAGACGCGGCCACCGCGGCGCGCGAAAACAGCTCATCGAGTATGTCGGCGCCGGCATTCACCTCGCCCACCACATCCGCCGCGGACGCAGCGACATTCTCCAGCGTCAGGTGCCCGCCCGAACGGCTGTCGAGCAGCAACCCACCGGACACCTTCAATCCATCCGCGCCAGCGTCCAACAGAAACAGCGTCAAGCCGTCCCTGTCGCCCGCGTTGCCACCAGTTCGGGCAGCGACCACCAGCTTGTTGGCCGACTGAACGTCTAGCACCAGCGTCTTGCGGCCGCTGATGCGATAGCCATCGCCATCCACCGTCGCCGCGGTGGACACCGCGTAGGGGTCGTGGCGCGAGGTCTCCTGATAAGCCAGCGTCAGCAGCAGGCTGCCGTCGCAGACGCCAGGCAGCACTGCCGCTTTCTGATCCGCCGTGCCACCCAGGGCAATGGCACCGCCGCCCAACACCACGGTGGACAGATACGGCGTGACCATTAGCTTGCGGCCCATCTCCTCGAGTACCACGCCCAGTTCCGCATAGCCGAGGTCGAGCCCGCCCACCTCCTCCGAAAAGGGAATGGCCGTCCACCCGAGTTCCACGATCTGCTTGTAGATGTCTGGGTCGTAACCCGCCGTGTCGCTGTCTCCACGCACTTTGCGCAGCCAATCGAAATCCCATTGGTTGGTGACGAAGTCGCGGGCGCTGTCGCGCAGCAGTTCTTGTTCTTCTGTAAGTACCAGGGCCATAAAACTAATCCGGCAGGCCAAGCACGCGCTTGGCAATGATGTTCATCTGCACCTCAGAGGTGCCCCCAAGAATGCTGGACGCGCGCCCGTAGAGCCACTCACGCGCGATCTGCACCTCTTCGGCATCGAACTCGGCGCCCGACCAGCCAAGGCCTTCCGCACCCACGATGCGCTGTCGGAGATCCGACCCGCGCTGACCCATCTCGGACAGATAGAGCTTGAACATGGAGGTCTCTGGCCCAGGCCCACGACCGGCTTTGGCCGCATCTGCGCTACGCTGGAAGGTAGACTTGTAACAGGCCTGGTCCATCTCCAGCTGCACCATCTCGTCTCGGATGACGGCGTCGGGCAGTCGGCCCTCCGGCGCGTCGAGCGTCTCGCGGGCCACCTCCAGCAGAGTTTTGCGGCGCGGCCCCATGGAGGAGCTGCGGGCGCCCTCACCCAACATGGCACGCTCGTGCTGCAGCAGTCGTTTGGCAATGTTCCAGCCGTCGTTTTCCACGCCCACCAGGTTGGCGGCCGGCACGCGCACGTCATCGAAGAACGTCTCGCAGAATGGGCTGGCGCCGCTGATAAGCTGAATGGGGGAGACGGAGACCCCTGGGCTTTCCATGTCGATGAGCAGGAAGCTGATGCCATTGTGCTTCGGCACATCCGGATCCGTGCGCACCAGGCAGAAGATCCAGTCGGAATGGTTCGCATCCGAGGTCCAGATCTTGGACCCGTTCACCACATAATGATCGCCCTCGCGAACGGCCCGGGTGCGCAACGATGCCAGATCCGACCCAGCGCCAGGCTCGCTATAACCCTGGCACCAGCGGATCTCACCGCGCGCAATACGCGTGAGGTGCTCTTTCTTCTGCTCCTCGTTGGCGAACTCAAGCAGTGCCGGTCCGAGCATGGATATGCCGAACGAGAACAACGGCGGATTGGCGCGAATGCGCTGCATTTCATCGCGCAGCACCTTGGCTTCGTCATTGCTTAGGCCACCCCCACCGTATTCGGTAGGCCAGGTTGGCACCGTCCATCCCTTTTCGGCCATGCGCTCCAGCCAGACCTTCGCGTCGTCGTTGTAGAACTCGGCGCGGCGTCCACCCCACACGGCTGCCGGCGGCGCATCCGGCTGACGCACCCCCGACGGACAGTTTTCTTCCAACCACGCACGGGTGTCGGCGCGGAATGTTTCGAGGTCACTCATGGTGGCCTATCCTCCAATATCTGAACCGGATATCTTAGCGGTTCATGCCGCAGTGACATAGCCCCACGCTCAGCGCCCTTTGAACACCGGGTCCCTTTTTTCCACGAAGGCGCGCATGGCCTCCTTAGAATCTTCCGTCTTGGTCAGCTCGCCCGTCATGGTTTGCTCAAAACGGTAGCCATCGCGCAGGCTCATCTCCTCGATGGAATTCAGCGCATGCTTGGCAAGGCGAATGGCGATAGGGCTCTTGGCCGCCACCTCCCGCGCCAACGCCATGGCGCTGTCCATGAGCGCGTCCGGCGCCACACACGCCTCCACCACTCCTAGACGGTACAACTCCGGGCCGAACACCCGATAACCAGTGAGCATCATGCGGCGCAATCGCGAATGGCTGAACAAGCGCTGCGCATGGCGCCCACCACCCAACAGCCCCACGTTAATTTCCGGCAGGCCGAGGCACGCATTTTCCGATGCGATCAACATGTCGCAGGACGCGGCAAAGGCGAGGCCACCCCCCAGCGCGGGGCCGTTCAAGGCGCCGATTACCGGTTTCTGACACTCACGAATGCTGTGATAGGCCTCCCGCGCGGCGCGGCTGGACTGCCAGTGATCGCCCGCCCGGGGCGCACGCCCCGACCGATTTTTTATATCCGCGCCCGCGCAGAACACCCTGCCCGCGCCGGTGAGAATGGCCACACGCACGTCGTCGCGGTCGCTGACGGCGTCAAAGGACCAGGCGACCTCTTCAAGCACCTGGCCACTGTGGGCATTGACAGGTGGATTGTCGATAGTGACCACGGCCACTCCGGCTTCCACGAGCTCGGTTTTAACCACCTCCGGTGTCATCTCGCCTCCCAGCGTTGTGTCGCAATCGGCCGATTGTAGCTCCCTGGACACTGATCGGTTAGCATGAGCACTGCGTCATAGACCCTGCGGAAGGCGCACTGCTACGCTCTCGCACCAGCCCAATCGAAGGGTCGACACAAGGGCCCGATCACGACACGCCCAGATGACGAACAGCACCAACATCGCAATTCTGTACTGGGCTGACCCGTTCGGGTATGTGCCAAGCGGCATCGACAGCTTCATCCGGGGCATATTGAAATTCGCGCCGCCCGATCTCTCCTACACGGTAGTGGGGGCAACCAGCGACCCCGTCAGTCGTCCGCTGGGGAAAGAAGTTGTTAAAGAGGTGAATGGTCGCGAGCTTCGGCTGCGCCCCGTCGTGACCATTGACCCTTCGTCCAGCCGCACCCGCATACCCATGACGCTGCGCTACATGCACGCTTTGCGGCGCGAATATCGGCAGGGAAGGCTGGACGAGTTTGCCATTCTGGACTTTCACCGAATCGAGCCGGCCCTTCTTTTCCTGGGCGAGCCGAGACCTCGAAACCTCACCCTGCACCACGACAACCTGGTGAGCACGCGAAGTGCAGGCAGCGACAACATGTGGCGATTCGCGCCATGGCTTTACGACCTTGTCGAGCGTCCCGTACTACCGCGCATGGACCGGGTGTTCTGCGTGCGTCAAAGCGCAGTGGACCGGTATCTGGCAACAGACGAGCGCCTGGCCGGCAAAGTGATGTTCACGCCCACGTGGATGGAACCGGACGTCTTCAATGTAGGTGACGATGTCGAGTCCGACCACGCAGCTGTCTGCCAGCAACTGGGGGTTGCTTCAGATACCGCGCTGATCACGACCGTGGGTCGCATCGATCATCAAAAAGACCCACTGCTGCTCATCTCCGCGTTCGCCAAGGTGTCCGAGCAGCACCCGCGCTGCCAGCTGGTCCTGATTGGCGACGGCACCCTGCGCGCCCAGGTCAGCGACAAGGCAGCGGAAACGGGCTGCAGCGAAAAAGTCACGTTCATGGGGTCGCAACCTCCCGAGGAGATCGCACGCGTGCTGCGCGCCAGCGACATCTTCGCGTTGTCGTCCGCGTACGAGGGGATGCCCATCGCGCTGTTGGAATCACTCGCTTGTGGGTTGCCCGCCGTAGTCACCGACGTCGGTGAAGTGCGCCGTGTGGTAGAGCATGGTGTCAACGGTATGATCTCAGCAGACCGAAGCGTGGACGCCTATGCCGCGTGCCTGGGCGAAGGGATCGCCCGGGCCGAGGAGCTGCGCGGCAGCAAGTGCACGGACGCGGTTGTACCTTATCGACCCGAGCGTGTATTGGCAGCCATTTACGAAAACCACCGGCGCCAGGCTCAGCGGCCCGACTGAAGCGCCGCAGCCGAAGCAGCCAGGGCGTCCCCCACATCGGTCCACGCCACGCCGAGTCCATCGGCACGATTAGAAACCAGCAGCAATCTCTGCCCAAACAGCCTGATCAGATTAGGCGACAGCCTGTTCAGCCGGCGCTCCTTATCCACCCCAAAGCAACCAGCCAGCGCATCCGCAACCTTGAGCGGATAGGCGGCAAAGAATTCCAGCGCCAGCCGACGCGAGCCGAACCGTCGCACGGGCACCGCGCCCAACGCGATCGCGAAAGCAACGAAATACTCGTTCCACGTCATCCTACCGGAACTCGCAAGGTTGTATGGGCCAGCATGATGCCCGGCCTCCAGCAACAGCTTCACAACGGCGCTGACAACGTCATCAACGTGAATCAGATTGCAGAAGCCGTCTCCCGCTGCGCCCAGGTCTCCCAACCGGTGTGAGACCAGCAGCCGTGCGAAGCGGCCACTCCATTCCCAACCGTCGGAGCCATAGATGATCCCCGGACGCAGCACGGCGGCGCCTTCTGCTTCCAGCAGGCGGTCCGCCTGAGCTTTTGCGCGAGAATAACCGCCGAGGTCGCCCTTGAGCGGCGACATTTCATCGATCTCGCCTTCCACATCGCCATAGGCCGCCATGCTGGACAAGTACACTAACGGCTTGGGCCACTGCCCCAAGCAGTGGGCCAAAACACGCGCATTTCTCACGATCGAACCGTTGGGACCGTTGGAGCCTCGTACGCAGCTGACCACCGCGTCCGCCTCGCGCCATAGGGGTTCCACGGCCTGCAGGCGCGCGGCGTCGCAGCGCACGTAGTCGTAACCCGGGCCACCACCTCCTGCGGACCGGCCACTACCTACCGCGCTGACATCATCCAGCGCAGCGAGACGACGAACCAAGCGGGACCCCACGTACCCCTCTGAGCCCAGTACCAGTATTCGCTGCCCACTCACGATGCCGGATCCAATGCCAATCGGTTCTTGAGGTGATCTGCCAGTCGCAATGCCAGCGCGACGATCGTCAATGTGGGGTTGGCCTGGCTCGACGTCGGGAACACACTGGATCCGGCCACGTACAGATTTTGCACACCGTGTACACGGCAGTCGGAGTCCACCACACTGGTTTTGGGATCGCTACCCATCCGCGTGGTGCCGATGTGATGCCCACCGAACGCGCCGTAACGTGTCATCTCCAGCTCGACCGCCTCTGGATCATAACTGAGCGAACCAACGGAACTGAGATTCTTGGCCAGCAAGGAAAAGGATCTGGCGACGGTGGCGATGTCTTCATCCGTGTAGCGCCAATCTACAGACAAGCGCCGCATCCCCAACCGGTCCTTATCGGCAGACAGCGTCACGCGACTGTCCGGATTCGGAACCTGCTCCGCGTGAAAATCCAGGCTGAACCGATTGGCCTTGGACGGAATGACGACCGATGGGAACTTGCGCTCGCTCAATCCACGATCACGCGCCAGGTGCCAGGAAAATCGCACGGCCATGAATGGGTCCGACAATACGTTCATCAGATGCCTGGACAGATCCGCCAAACGCAGCGGTGCCGGATCGAAAAGGCGCCTCGCGTATTCGTAAGGAATGAACCAGCGGCCAAAATAAAGCAGCGATAGGATGGAATTGCGATGCGCCGGGTCGGTAATTCGAGGATGGTGCAGGCGCGCGACGAAGTTACCCACACGGTGCTCGCGCTGTACGTCCGCCGGAAGCGAAAAGCGGCGGCGGCAGTAGATGCCTTCGTTCGTGATCACATAGCCGTGATGAACGTGGCGATCGGAGTCAATTGTCACCTCGCCCATGGTGCCGGCAAGATGGCACATGTAATACCTGCCCACCGAATCGTTAGCGTTGCCGACACCATGCTCGTGTACATCGTTGCTGGCCAACATGATGCGGGCATTCTCAAGACCACCTGCCGCTAGCACGAATACGGAGGCTCTGACGAGGAACTGAGCACCCTCAAGGGTTTGCACGCGCAACGCATCGGTAGCGATCCCGTTGGCGCGCAGCATGATCCCGGTGACATTAGCCCCCAGCACAACTGTTATGTTGTCAGCGAGTTCCAGGCGGCGCGCGTAACGCTTACCAAAGTCGGTAGGACAACTGAAGCGCTCAACCCATTCGGTGATCACGTCCGCAGCATCGAAACCGGCGATCATTTCGGGAAACGGATCCCGGCAATCGGCGGCGCGGTATGCGTACTCCCCCGCCTCACAGATTCGATTCGCGCGGGCATAATGAGGCGACAGTGCCTCCATCCCGAACGGCCAACCACTGTGGGGAATGTAGTCGCGCGCTTCGAAATCGATGGGGTCGAAGGGGACGCAGCGGCCGCCCCAGGTGCTGGTAGAGCCGCCGAACTGACGCTGCCGGTAGCGATCGGTTGGGCTGTGCAGCGCCTCATCGACCACATGGCCCGCGTACAATGATTGGGCGGCCTTATCCAGTTTGAATTGCCCGCTTTCGAGCACAATCACGCTGGTATTGCTGCCGCAATACTCCAACGCCAAGGCCAGTCCGGCCGCACCCGCGCCAACGATGCAAACGTCCGCGTTCAGATCACCGGAATCGGCCAGGTTGGCCACATCGACAAACATCTTCTATCCCTGAACTAACAGCCTATCCTTGAGAAGCAGCCGTCGTCCCACGTTAAAGTGAGTCCACATATCGAAGCCTCATTTTAGCGCAACGGGCCCGATCAAATGCGACGAATACCTCAGCGCGGCCCGTTGCCCCCCCCTACCGGGCGGCGCTCCCTTTCTTTGCACGCCAGCACCGCGTAAATTACCGCCTGCTCACACCTTTTGTGGAGAATGTCGTTGCTCCCCGATTTCCTGGTAATCGGCGCATTCAAGGCCGGGACCACATCGCTGCATCACTACCTCGACAAGCACCCCCGGATCTTCATGACCCGGTTGAAGGAGCCGAATTTCTTCGCCCATACCAAGTCCGACCCCAATCACGACAACCGCAACATATTCCCGGTAACAGACCTTGCCCAGTACGAGCGGCTGTTCGCTGATGCCCGCGCAGATCAGTTGAAGGGGGAGGCATCGCCCGGCTACCTGCCAAGCAAACAAGCCCCCCGCAAAATCAAAGAGCAGATTCCGGACATCCGGCTGCTGGCCACACTTCGAGATCCCGTGGATCGAGCTTACTCGCATTACCTGATGGAGCTGCGCAACGAGCAGATCAGCCTGCCGCCCAATCAAGCATTCGACGCCGGGGGCTACTGGCTGGAGGCGAGCAACTACGCGCGTCAGCTCAACCGGTATCTCGAGCACTTTCGACCTGATCAGATCAAAGTCGTACTCTACGAAGAAATGAGGTCGGATGCAGACAAGGTTGTTCACGACATCCTCGACTGGCTGGGGCTACCTCCATTGGACACGCTCAATGCGAACGAGCAACACAACCGAGGAGGCGTGCCCAGGTCGCAGTTCATGCACCGCGCATTGAACGTTGCGCGCACCCTTCCTGTGACTCGCATGATTCCACCCGGCGTCAGACGGCGGCTAGCCGGACTGCGAGACCTGAACCTGGCTCCAGCACCCGAGCTCTCGCCCGAAGAATCGCAACGGTGGCGGGACTACTTCGCAGAAGACATCGAGCGCACTGCGCAGCTACTGGACGTAGATTTGAGCCAATGGCTCAGCTAGCTCCGCGTGCCGTATACGTTGCCGGGCAAACCGGCATTCAATCTATCCCCGATTGCTTCGTAGTTCTTTCTGCAGATTCCAGAAGAACAGAACATTGCCCAACAAATAACGTCGCCACAACCGACTCGGCTCGGTAACAAGGCGGTACAACCATTCTAAACGCACGCGCCTGATCCACGCCGGAGATCTGGAAATGGCGCCCGAGATATGATCCAGAATGGCCCCACCAGCAATAGCGACCTTTACCCCAGCGTCCGTGAGCGCACCCCAGTGCTCGCCGATGAAGATCTCCTGTTTGGGCACGCCCAGCCCGACGATTAGGGTTCGCGCCCCACACTCACGAATCGCCTCCACGACAGCTGCCGGATCGTCAAAGTATCCATGGTGGTAGCCGGCCAATCGCACCGCCGGCCAGCGCCCGGAAAACCGGCTGGCGGCCATCGCGATTCTCTGCGGCGTGGTGCCCAGCAGGAACACCTGGTTCAGCTCCGGATGGGCGGGCAGCCTACTCACAAAGTCGGGAATCCAGTCAGTACCGGAAAGATTTTCCACCACAGGCGTTTTCAGGAGACGTGCGGCGATTTCAATGCCGGCGCCATCATTGAACAGAAACTCGAACCCCTCAACCGCCTGCTGATAGACCTCGTCCTTTATGAGGATGTTTACGCAGTTGGCGTAGATCCAACCTACTCTTGCAGGACGCTCCTGGAGCCACGCAAAGGCCAGATCCAACGACTCCTCCCAGCTTGTTCGGATTACGTCGACTCCGCCAATATGCAAAGGCTTGTTAGCTAGCGGGTCTAAAGAAGTCATTGGCGCCAATGGATGCCTGAGTCGGGGACACGATGAGCATGGTGTACAACTACTTTAGCTGGGCCGCAAGCGTACAAACAGTGAGCGCTTACGCATCATGGTACATTCCCAACCGATATACTCCGTAGCAAGCCCAATTCCGCGAACAAAAAGTGAACCCTACGCCCAATTCTTCCAACCATTCCCCAATCTTACCCACATTCATCGGTATCGGCGCCGCTCGCAGTGGAACGACATGGTTATCTCATTGGCTGAGCCAACACCCTGACATCTGGATTCCACATCTTAAAGAGCTCCACTACTTCAGCAGATCGAGCAAGTACTTTTCGACCAGTTTCCTCGGTCAAGCCTCCCTGCCGCGAAGACTATTCGGGCGCGATACCAGATCGAAAGAGTTCCACCGTCAGCTCGCACGGGCCATAGGGCGGAATATCCGTCACCCATCGTCTGAACGACTCCGGTGGGAATGGAAGTACTTCCTGAGCGAAGTTTCACACGAGTGGTATGAAAGCTTGTTTGTCGGCCGGCCGGAGCCAATCACCGGAGAGATCACGCCAGCATATGCGCTGCTGGATGATGCAGACGCGGCCAACATGCAGCGTCAGCTGCCCAATACCAAGTTCCTTTACATCATGCGCGACCCCGTCGACCGCGCATGGTCGTCAATTCGTTACCATGAGAAGCGCTCGGGCAGCAAACTAACGAGCATGAGTGCCTCCGATATCGAGAAACACCTCTCAAACGATGCGATCGTCGGCCGATCGGATTTCGCAGGCACAATTCAGCGCTGGCGCCAGGCACTTCCGCAGGAGCGTTTCTGGTTGGGATTTTATGACGACATCGTGAAGGACCCCATACGGATGCTGACCGGCGTGTACGAGTTCCTGGGTGCGGACGTCGAAGCCATTGGCCCAGACGCGCTCAAGGAAATTCACCAGAAGGTCAATGACTCGGCGGCCAAGGAAATGCCCGTCAACATCCGGCGATTCTTAAGCCAGCAATACTTGCCTGCTCTGGAACGACTTGCAAAGGATATGCACGGGTGGCCGGAAAAATGGTACCAAGACGCACTGACCGCTGCCGGGTAGTCGGTCGCTGAAGCCCTTTGCCCCTTTGTCTATGCGCCCGCCCAGTCTTACAGATTACTGGCAAGAACTTGCCGGACATCCTGGACTGTTGAATGGATCCGGATTGTTCCGAATATAGGGCAGAACCCCCTCCCGCCAAGATTGCTTGGTCGGATCGCCCACCTTAACGTCCTCTGTACCCGTATAGGTCCAATACATGTGGGTGCATTTCAGAACGTCCTTGCAGAATTCGACCAGGGTCTCTGGATTGTAGCCCCCCGCCTGCCCGACCCAATGGCCGCCACCGAGCTGATCCCCCGCCACACGATAGATAACAGGAATCAATCCCGTTGGATCATCAGTGCCAAGCGAATTGTAGATCCGTATCGGCTGCTGGTCAGTGGTGTGGTCAGCAAACCCATCAGGGCAGTCGGGATCTTGCACCGGCAGCTGTTTAGACCAAGGTTGACCAACACATCGAGGTGCCAAATCGGTATTCCCCAAACCGATGCCTTCCTCCTGCGCCCAGGCTACCGTTAGATCATAGTCGGATGGTTTCCCAATCTTGTAGTTGATATTGAGCACGACGCTGGTACGAGGGAACGCTGATTTTGCAGCCATAGCGAGCTCTTTCAGAGATTCCCTGTGCAAGTCTTGAGAAAAACCAGGTTCGTTGTTACGTCCGGTCGCCGACTCGAGATTGATGATCACGGCCTCAAGATTGGGGTGCGAATCCAGGCGCCTGCCCATCTCCGCCAGCAGTCCTGCATACTCCGCCCTAATGTCCGGGTCCCATGTCCTCAATAGTGATTGGTTATGATTTGTGCGGTCACAAATTGACTTGCCAGGATACGCATCCCACAGCCACCCGGGGTAGACATTACAATCGACGCACTTGGTCTCATTTTCCCAGTTGTCATCTGACGGGCAAACGCGTTCGTTATCGCGCCCAAAAAGCTGAGGCTTTAACCACAATATGAGTTGCTTTTGTGTGGCCCTTTGTTCGAGAAAATCCAAGTCCTCAATGATCTCATCGAGGTTTTCATAGTTATTTCTCTCCGGTTCCAAGAGGCCCCAACGCAACACCAGCGTGTGTCCCTGTATGGCCGTCTCATGCTCCAGCGACGCCCACCATGAATGCCTCTTGCGTTGGCTCGCATCGTCCAACCCGACGTTACCATGCCTGCCATGAGGGTCGTTGGTATAGTGGCCCGGATTCCACTTGCGCGACATTGTCACGTCGTTGACTTCGATCCAGTCTCTGTCCGTGGCGCCGCGGTAGTCAACAAAGCTCAACTTGGCTCGCTCACCCCGTCCTATGCCCGTACCATCGGCATACCAATGCAACGCGTTTGAGTCTCCGGCATCGATGTAGCAGGTGCCAACGACCGCGTGATCCGTGCTCACCGCACCCCAATCAAGCACAATCGTATCGGCGGAGTAGTCTTCATCGTCCATGATGCACAGGTCGGTACCCACACCGTTGACCGAATTATTGACCTCTTCGATAGTGGAATAGTCGCAGCCACTTCTGCAAACGGTCGCCACACTCCCGGCAAGACCCGACCCTTCGCCGCCAAGAAGTAACGGCGGACCCGGTATGTCAGCTACGGCAAGCCCGGCAAGCAGCACCAAACCTGCTACGTAGAACCTGGACGCTCCTGGAAACACAGTACGACCTACATCTTCAAAGCTAATGGTCTCTCTCCGCAAATCCAGACAGCGGTTAGTATGCGATAAGCCCAATGGGTTGCTTTGACCCAGGTCTCAATCCCAATCCGGCCCCGTCAATCCACATAACCAAGCTGCGCATTCAACTTACCCGCATAGTGATCGAAATACGCTCGATTATGCAAACTTAAGCCAGTTCGCCAACGCTCGTCCAAGCTCAGCTCCTGCTGGCCTTTCAGACGCATGTCATTGCCATTGATCAAGTGCTGGGCGTTCGGCTTAACCTCTGGCGCTGAATCCGCGTAATCGACTTTCAGAAACTCGCACAGCCTTCGCATCGCGCCCGGCGGATCGGCCATCAGGTCTTCGTAGCGCAATCGAAAGAGGTGTTCTCCCGGAATATTGCGCCACAAAAGGTTGCGCGCTCGACGGTTGTACCGATACCAGGCGCGCACTGAATCCCGAGTACTGAATCCGCTCGTTTGTCTCGAATGCAACACGGCTCGGCCATCGCGCGTTAGGTAGACAACGCGCACCTGCGAAGGGTCTCGCTCATAAAGAGCGATTGCCTTATGCACATTCTTTGACGAGTCCACAAGAAAGCGCTTGTTCCACACCCGCTTCAGGATCTTGTAGAGGTAGAACGAATTCTCGATCCCGTCGCGGAGCGACCGTGTAAGGGGCAATCGCAACGGATGTCCGTGCGCAAAGGTGTATCGGATGTCGCAAAGCGCAGTGTGCACTTTGGTCTGCGCGAGGTACTTTCGTGTTTGGTGCGCATGATCTATGACCACTCGCGCCAAGGCGTCCCACTGGTGCAGCGCATAGGGCGTCGTTCGCAGGTCGATACCGCGCTCACGAACCACCTCTTCGAAAACTTCTGCCCAGGATTCGCAAGACGACAAGGGCGCCCCACAAGAGCAGGTCTGATCCAGAGCGATGGCCTTGCCAAGAAATGAAAATTCACCGAGCGAGGCCCCTTCCGCGTGTCCGCCTATCAACACGTCGAGTAGCGTAGATCCCGATCGGGCGGCCGAGCAGATCAAGCAAATCATCGCTGCACTCTACCACGCTTACTCGAGATTCCAGAGATCACGCACACAGCGCATACCAAAAGTGAGCGCTACGACACCTGCGCTTACCGACGCGTTCGTCAGACAGTGATGCTCGAAGAACCGGGCCGGGCACGACGCGTCGCTCGCGTACGCATTCGCCCGTTTCGCAAGCGTGAATTAATCATAGGGCTGGTTTAAGCTGATCCACTCACAAAGATGCCGGAGGGGCATCAACAATGCGCGACCAACTGCTGCTCACCAACCTCCGATTATTTACCGGCGTCGACGAAGAGGTGATCGACCAAGGCGCCGTTTGGGTAGAAGGCAATACAATCCGCTTCGCAGGCGCCGCCATGGACCTGCCGGAGATCCCAGACGAGGTTCGGCGCTTGGATGCGGGGGGTCAGTTTGTTATGCCGGGCATGACGGAATCCCACGCGCATCTTTCCTACGCCAACGATCTGCCTACGGCCATCGGCGTGAAGCCCGCCCAGGAGGTGATGGTGCACGCGCTGGACAACGCCCGGCTCACCCTGGGAGCCGGCTTTACCTCGGCCATCAGCTTCGGATCCGTACACCGCGTGGACGTGGTGCTGCGAAATGCCATCAACGCGGGCCAGATTCCCGGCCCTCGCCTGGAGGCCTCGGGCAGGGATCTGGGCGCCACCGCTAGCAACGCGGACCTCGGCGACTCCCTGGCGCTGCTGGCTGACGGTCCCTGGGGCGTACGGCGTGCAGTGCGCCAACTCAAGAAGAACGGCGGAGACATCATCAAGCTGTTTCTAGACGGGGAGGGTCTATCCGAACAGTCACCGCCCGGGCAACTGACCTACACGGACGAAGAAGTGGCGGCCGCGTGTCAGGAAGCACACGCACGCAACATGCGGGTAGCCACGCACTCGCGCTCGGCGGCGGCGGTGAAGCAGGCGCTGCGCTTCGGCGCTGACGTCATCGGCCATGCCAACTATCTCGACGAAGAAGCCCTGGATCTGTTCAAGCAGAACCGTGATCGGGTGGCTGTGGGCCCCGCCATCGCCTGGGAGATTCAGTTCATCAACCATTGCGAGTCGTTGGGGTTCTCCCGCGCCGCCGTGCGGGAGATGGGCTACGACGCCGAAGTCGAGGCCACCAAGGTTGCCGTCAAGAAGCTCCTTGAGATCGGCGTAAAGGTGCTGCCAGGCGGCGATTACGGATTGAGCATCACGCCCCACGGTAGCAACGCCAAAGACCTAGAGTACTTCGTGGACCTGTTCGGCCTTTCTCCCGCCGAGGCGTTGCTGTGCGCGACGCGAGACGGTGGCGCCGCCGCCGATCCCAATGGCATGTTGGGAACGCTAGAAGCCGGCAAGCTGGCCGACCTGCTGGTGGTGGACGGCGACCCCACCGCGGACATCACCATCATGCAGGATCACTCGCGCATAACGGCGGTAATGCAAGACGGCAGGCTGTACACCGGGCTCACCAACGACAACCCGTATCTTGCGACGCCCGAGCAAACCGACGCGATCCTGACGGCACGCGCGCAATCTGAGACGTTGCGAAAGCAAGCGGAATACGCCATGCGCTCCGCCGGCTGACCACAGACCAAGAAAACACCAACGTAAGGACGGAAAAGATGAGTCGATCATGGATACTGATCGCTGGAATAGTCGGGCTCGCCGCATGTGCCGAGAGCCCGGAGCCGCAAGCCGACCAAGCGCCCGCAGAGCCCTCCTCCCTGGATCTCTCCTCCGACAGCGGTGCTCAGGCGGCCCTGGAACTGTATCTGGCGCGCCAAGCCATGCCCGGACGCGCGCATTACGACGCAGTGTGCGCCAGCTGCCATGAGGGCGCCGTGGAAAAGGCTCCGCACCGGGAGATGATCGGCCTGATGAATCCGGAAGCCATCCTGCGCACCGTCACAACGGGGATCATGGTGGAGGAAGCATCCAGCCTGACCGATGAGCAGCGCGTGGAAGTCGCTGAGTATCTCGCCGGCGCGGAGATGGGCAGCGTGGCCTTGGCGGATATACCCCAATGTGCCGACGACGTGGGCCTGGACCTGTCGCGTCCCCCGCAGATGCCCAGCTGGGGCTTGCAGCCCGCCAACACCCGACACATAGACGCCCAGACCGCGGGGCTAGAGGCAGCCGACGTCTCGGCACTGAAGCCCAGGTGGGCGGTCAAGTTCCCAGGGGCCAACCGGGCGCGCTCGCAACCGACCATGGCGGGCGGTTTGGTTTTCGTGGGCGGGCACAACGCCAAAGTGTATGCCCTGGATCAGCAAACGGGGTGTCAGGTGTGGTCTGCTGAAACGTCCGGCGAGGTACGTACCGGCATCGTGGTCGACCAGTGGGACTCAGAGGTGGCCAAGCCACGCCTCTATTTCGGCGACGTGCTGGGTTTCGTTTACGCCCTGGACGCCTCCACGGGCGAGGAGCTGTGGCGCCAGCGTACAGACGACCATCCCAACGCCACGGTCACCGGTACGCCCACACTGCATAACGGCAAGCTACTCGCCCCGGTTTCCTCCCTGGAAGTGAGCCTAGCAATCGACCCCAACTACGAGTGCTGTACCTTCCGAGGCTCAGTGGTGGCCTACGACGTAGCCAGCGGCGAGCAGCTGTGGAAGACCCACACCATTTTCGAGGAACCTCGCGTACAAGGTCAGAACCCGGTGGGCACCAATATCATGGGGCCCTCCGGCGCCACGGTGTGGAACAGCCCCAGCATCGACCGCAAGCGCAACCAGCTGTACGTAGGCACGGGCGAGAACATGTCCTCGCCGGCAACGCTCACCAGCGATGCCATCTTTGCCATAGACATCGACACCGGCAACGTGAACTGGACCTGGCAGGCCACCGCTAACGACGTGTGGAACACAGCCTGCGACACCGCATCACCGGCCAACTGCCCCCCCGAGGACGGACCCGATTTCGACTTCGGCTGCGCCACCTTGCTCGCTACGCTCAGCGACGGTCGCGATCTGGTGGTGGCCGGTCAGAAGTCCGGGTTCGTGCACGCCCTCGACCCCGATACGGGAGAGCTGGTCTGGCAGACCAGGGTGGGCCGCGGAGGTATACAGGGCGGCGTGCACTTCGGCATGGCCGCTTCCGGCGACCGCTTGTTCGTAGGCATCTCCGATATGGCTGACGGGCGCACCTACGACACGCCGGACCGCCCGGGCCTGCACGCACTGGACATGAAAACCGGGGAAATCGAGTGGTATTCCGAGGCGCCCGATATATGCGATGGCCGCATGGGCTGCCACCCCGGAGTATCCCAGGCCGTGACTTCCGTCAACGGCATGGTGTTTGCCGGCGGCATGGACGGTGTCATGCGAGTCCACGACGCCGCCACCGGCGATGTATTGTGGAGCCTCGACAGCACCGCCGAATTCGCCACGGTCAACGGCGAGCCCACTCAGGGAGGGTCCTTCGGAGGAGGCTCGGGACCGGTGGTTCAAGACGGTCTGGTGCTCCTGAGTTCCGGCTACGGCATCTACCTACACATGCCAGGCAATCTATTGCTCGCCTTGGATACTGCTGAGTAAACTGCAAGAACAAACCATACACGCGACCAACGTCAATAACGTCAACAAGGGGGGAACCCATGGACACATCACATGACCACGAAGTGGTCTCCATTTACGCCTACAGCGACGAGCAGATAGACAAGCTGTGCACACTGGCACCGGAGTGCTGCCTGATGTGGGGCACTAAGGACGGCTGGCCAGTAGGCGTCATCCACGCCTTTGTATGGCATGAAGGTAAGATCTGGATCACCTTTGCTTCGCACAGGCACCGCGCCTCCGCGATTAAGCGCGACCCCCGAGTTTCCGTATGCATAAGCGGTGCCCCCTCCAACGACCCGGAGTGCCCCGGCGGCGCAGCCACCTGCAAAGGGCGCGGTGAATTCTTCGATGACGACGAAACCAAAAAGTGGTTCTACCGTGCGCTGGCAGACAAGGTAAGCGGCGGCAACAAGGAAGGCTCCGACGCCTTCTACAGCCTGCTGGACTCTCCTCTGCGCACCATTCTCGCGGTAACGCCGGAAAAGTGGATCACCTACGACGGCGCCAAAGCGGGCCGCGACATGGCTGGCCAACTTCCGGAAGACGAGAAAACCCCTATGCTGGAAAGCGACCGCGTTCGCATGAATAAGGAACGCGAAAGGCGCGGATTGCCGCCTCGCGACTAGGCTCGGGTGGCACGGCCGCAATCAGAAAGCGGAAATTCCAGGTTTCGCATCGCTGCTTGCGGCCTTCCGGGCCACCCTCGGCGCGGCGCTTTGGCGCCCCGTAAACCTCGAATTTCCGCGTTCTGCTGACGCCCTCTACCCCCTCAGTATTTGCAGGAGGCCATGTTGCTGAATACGTATATGACGTGGCGACGGCCTGGGCCAGGCGCTTAGTAGCTCGCCAACCCGCAATCCACGGACAGCTGCTGGCCGGTGATTCCTCGACCGGCGGGGGATGCCAGAAATACGGTCATCTCGCCGATCTGCTCCACGGTGTTGAGCTCTCCGGTCATGGTTTTGGCCTTGAAAACGTCGTTCACCATCTCGTCGAACGTCATGCCCATGGTCTCGGCCAGAGCCGGCCCTCCACCGGTAACCGCGTCGGTGAGAATCAGTCCGGGACAAATGGCGTTCACAGTCACGCCCGACCTACCCACCTCGGATGCCACCGCCTTGGTGAAACCGTTGATGCCGTGCTTGCAGGCACAGTACGCGGCCATCACTGACTGGCCTTGTTTGCCCTCGATAGAAGAGATGTTCACGATGGTGCCGTAACCGGCGGGCAGCATGTATTTCAACGCGCGCTTTGCGGCCAGGAACGTAGAGGTGAGGTTGAAACGCAAATCCGCTTCCCACGCCGCCTCGTCCAACTCGGCAACCGGTTGCAGTGCGTCACTGCCGCCAGCGTTGTTCACCAGAATATCCAACTTGCCGAAGCGCTCCACGGCACCGTCCACCACCGCGTGTATGTCTTCAGTTTCGGTCACCGACCCGGCGCAGAACCAGGTACGATCGGGCAGCGCCAGCTCCGCCATGAGCGCCTCACCTTTTTCTGGCGTGCGGCCGTTGAATGCCACGCTGGCGCCTTCATCCAGCAACGCCCGCACTATGCCCGCGCCGATACCCCGGCTTCCGCCAGTCACCACCGCCACCTTTCCCTGCAACTTCGACATCACGCTCTCCAATAGTTAGAAGCCACTGCCCATCGGCTCACTTGAGGAGCCCGAATGCATCCATTTCGTCCAATGCGCTCATCGCGTTGCCAAGCAGTACCCGGCCTAGTCGCTGGCCCCGCTCGTTGGCGAGATCCAGCGTTCCGGCAATGACCACGGCAAAGCACAATAGATACAGCGCGCTCACGCGGTAACGCTCCCGGCATCGTTCGAGATCGTAGTCCACGCCTCTTCGCGTCAATTCGGAGTGGTAGTACGCCACCAGGTCTTCCTGGGCTCGCACATGGGGCTGTACGCTCTGGGTAACGAAATAGGCGACGTCCTGTTCGGGACACGACGTGCAGATCGACTGCCAGTCAACGAACTGCACATCGTCGCCATCAAAAAAGATGTTGTCCAGGCGCACGTCGGTGTGCGACAGGCAAATAGGATCCAACGTCATCTCATCAAGCAGCCGGCCTACAGCGCCAGGCAGAGCCTCACCCGCTATGGCGGCACTCGGGACGATAACCTCGGGGAACTGCTCGTTCACCACGGGCCAGCCCATCTGAAAGCCACCGATCATGCCGTCGCGCTGGGCCGGATTGTTGTGCGAGATCAACCCGGGAAAACCGTCCGCGTGCCAGGTGCTAGCATGCAGACCGGCCACAGCGGATAGAATGGCTTTCGCTTCCGGTAGCGTGCACCCCTCCACCTGGTCGCCCACGCGCAGGTGCCCGAGATCCTCCAGCAGCAGCACGAAGTTCTCGGTCGACTCATCGAATGCGGCGAAAAAGCAGTGGGGCGTGCGCATTTCCACCGATTGAGCAATGCCGTCGTAAAACTGAATTTCACGGCCGTACATGTTGTAAGTGGACGCCACCGCCCGGTTGTCGGGCGACGGCGAAGGAAACTTGGCGATGACGGTTTGCGGGTTCTCGGCAGCGGTGGTCAGTAGCACCCGGGTCACCATGGCCATGATTCCGGCGCCCTCCCCGAAAAAGGTGACTTCGAAATCTTCGACCGGAAAGCCCAGCGCTGCGCTCAACCAGGTGGCCGTCAGTTCGTCTGGGGTAGTGGGAAAGTCGCTCATCACGCCTCCTGAGGGCCGGTCCTGGCCGGCGGACACTCTCTTTCTACACATCCTTCCCCTTGCGCTCAACACCTACTACCCTTAGCGCTGGATTTAGCGGGAGGACGCCAATGATTCGGGGAATACACCACGTTGCGGTTTCCACGCCCAACCTGGAGAGGATCGTCGCCTTTTACTGCGACGTGATGGGCGCGGAGCAGGTCTACGACGGCGGTTGGGAAAAAGGGTCGGACATCATCGACCAGATCGTCGGCTTGAAGGGATCTTCATGCAAACAGGCGATGCTCAAGCTGCACAACGCCTATCTGGAGTTCTTTGAGTACCAGACGCCTACCCCGGAACCCAAGGACCCGGCCTATCCGCCAAACAATCACGGATACACGCATTTCTGTATCGACGTGGTCGACATCGACGCGGAGTACGAGCGGCTCACCAAGGCCGGCGTCAAATTCAACATCCCGCCGCCGGATTTCGAAGGCGGAGACATCCGCGCCACCTACGGGCGCGACCCCGACGGGAACATCATCGAGATCCAGGAGATCTTGAACCAGGACCACGCGTTTTATCTGGACGCTGGCAAATAGCGCCGACCCTCACATCCAACGCGTTGCCCGCGCGCTGAGAGCCGGTGCGCTGGCTGGTACTGTTCGGCCTGTGGCTGTCGTACATGGCCTTCGGCGTCGTGGTGAGTTCGCTGGCGCCCCTGGTGCCCATCGTGCAGGTCGACCTGGCAATGTCGCACTCGGCCATGGGCAGCGTGCTCGGCGCGTGGCAAGTGGTCTATATATTCGCGGCGCTACCGGCGGGGATGTTGCTCGACAAGCTAGGCGGCCGCTGGGCGCTCACCCTGGGCCTCGGACTGCTGGCAATTTCCGCCCTTGGCCGCTCGGTAGCAAGCGGCTACCCCGCGCTGCTGGCGGCCGTCATGGTGTTTGGCATCGGCGGCCCCATCGTATCGTCCGGCGCGCCCAAGATCGTCACGAGCACCTTTGAAGGCAGCCAGCGAGGCCTGGCCATGGGCATCTACATGACCGGCCCCATCCTCGGAGGCGTGCTCTCGTTGACGCTGACTCACTCGGTTCTCCTGCCCTGGTTCGACCAGGACTGGCGATCGGTGATGCGGCTGTGGGCGATGGTCTGCACCGGCGCCATGGTCATCTGGTTCGCCATCTCCAGCCTGGCTGGGTACAGGGTGCCGGGCTTCTACCAGGAGATGGCCAGCGAGCAGGAAGCGGCACCAGCTTACTTGAGCGTAGTGCGCAACATACTCAGCAACGGCGCAGTATGGTTGCTGCTGGTCATGGCGGTAGGTGCTTTCCTCATCAACCACGGTTTGAACAACTGGCTGCCAGAGTTGATCCGAAACACCGGTCGGCCGCTGGCAGAGGCCAGCATGTGGTCCGCCCTACCCATGGTAGTGGGCATATTCGGTTCGCTGATCATCCCCCGACTCGCCACGCCCGCCCGTCGCTTCAAGATTCTCATAGGGCTATGCGCCTCCGCAGCAGCCGCCTGCCTCACTTTGCTGCTGACGGGTGATGGCGTGCTGATTGCGTCGCTTATCCTGCAGGGATTCGTGCGCGCATCGCTCATGACAGTGTTGATTCTCACGCTCATGGAGTTGCCGTCCGTGCCCGTTCGCCACGCGGGAACCGCCAGCGGGTTGTTCTTCTCCGCGGCCGAAGTGGGCGGCGTGCTCGGCCCGCTGGGCTTGGGGTTGATGTTCGACCTCACCGGTGGGTTCGCAGCCGGCCTATACGGGCTGGCCAGCGTCGCCACCCTAATGGCTCTGGGCGCAGCCTGGCTGTCGCGACTGGCGAAGGCCCCCACGCCGATCCAGTCCAGCTCGTCCTGAAGCCTGCTGGAAGCTGCTCCAAGACAGGCGCTGGCTCATTCCGCCGAGCGAACCCGGGCCAGACTTGCCCGATAGTGCTTCATTCCCAGGGCAATGAAGATTACCGCCAGGGGCGCGCCCACACAGTTAACGATGGTCAGCGAGTAGCGCACCATGAGATCGTCACCGAACACCTGATGCGTAATAAACCCCACCAGTGCCGCCCCCAGCGACAAGCCTACGAAGTTACTGAAGAACAGATAGGCCGATGAGATCTTCGCGCGCATCTCGTTGGGGGTAAGGGTCATCATTGCCGTGGCGGCTAGTCCGGCGGGCACCGCGCTGAAGATCTGGTACGGCGCGTAGAAGATGGCCGCCCAGTCGCCATCCGGCGCCCAGACGAACGACGCCAGAGCCAGCGGCGCCAGCGGTATGGAGCACAGCATGGTGGCTCTGAACGGCGCGTCCTCATAGCCGCGCCGGTGCAGGACGCTGGCCACCCAGCCACCAAAGAGCGCGCCCCCCGTTCCAAAGATGGCCACCACTATGCCGTAGACGGTGCCAGCGTGTGCTTCCGTCCACCCGAAGGTCCGGATGAAAAAGGTCGGCACCCAGGCGAAATTAGCGTAGGCCACCAATACCAGCATGGTGAAGCTGCCGAACAGGGCAGTGAACGTCTTCCAGTGCTCCCGAACAAAGCGACCGAACGCACGCAGCGTTGCCGACTCCCCATCACCCTTAATCCCGCGCCGCAGCGGCTCGCGGATCGTGAAAATCAGTAACGCGAGCAGCAAACCGGGCAGACCGATGACGATGAAGGAGAACTGCCATGGGGCCACGGCCCCAAACCCCCATACGGTAATCTCATCGAGGCTCTTGGCGTATCCGATCACCGCACCACCAATGATCATCGCCAGGCCCACTCCGGTCAGATTACCCATAGTGAATATGCTCATGGCAATGGGAAGC
Source organism: Gammaproteobacteria bacterium UBA2965 (assembly GCA_002348385.1). Lineage (GTDB taxonomy): Bacteria > Pseudomonadota > Gammaproteobacteria > Pseudomonadales > Azotimanducaceae > UBA2965. Next base: position 62,589 of record DEBD01000047.1, read on the forward strand.
AAGCGCACCCGAAAGTAGTCGCTGATCATGGAGTAAGCACTGGGGGAAAGGCTCGCCTCGCCGCTACCTACCCCAACGCGGGCGAGAAAAAGATGCCAGAAGTTTCCAGCCAATCCACACGCAGCCGTGGCCAGACTCCAGAAGGACACGCCGATGATGATGATATTACGCCGATTGAAGCGGTCGGCCGCGAGCGCGATGGGGATCGACATCAGCGCATAAAAGATTCCGAAAGGTGGACCTTGAAGCAGCCCGATCTCGAAGTCGTTCAGCCCCAGGTCCAGCTTGATGTCGTCTACCATCAGCGCGATGACCTGTCGGTCCAGAAACGAGAAGATGGAGCAGATAAAGAGAATGGATACCACGTACCAGGCGTAAGCCTGGCGCGGCCAGGGCAAGTCGCCCCCGCGCACTGTTTCAGATCCTTGCGACACCCCAACTCCCCAATGCCCGCCAGCGCGCCAATATGCCAGAGAAAGCCCGTACCCCCAAAACAGAGCAGCCGAGCACGGGGGCTTCGCTAACGCCGCCCAGGGGTTGCGTCCGAGTGGGTGATCGTGACATCGTCATCGGCAAATTCGTTCAACAACATAAGAAAACAACTAAGGACTGGAGGACCACATGATTAGCAGCGGACCCCTGGAAGATCGCCTGGCCATTCGGGAACTGGTGGACTCATACAACGACGCCGTCATGCGCTTCGACGGGGAAGCCTGGGCCGCCAATTGGCGTGACGACGCCACCTGGTGTCTCGGTGGCAACGACGTTACCGGCAAAGACAATTTCTTTCCCGTATGGCAGAGCGCCATGGGCGGGTTCAGCTTCGTCGGGTTTTTCGCCTCTGCGGGCCCCATCGTCGTAGACGGCGACAAAGCCCACGCCACCTGGTACCAGCAGGAGTTCCTGCATCAGAAAGACGGCACCAAGCGCGAAGTTACCGGGCAGTACGAAGACGACTACGTGAAGGTAGACGGACGCTGGTACTTCCAGCGTCGTGAGTACAACGTGCTCAACTCCTCGGAGTCCTGACCCGCACGCAACCCTGCCGGCATGGCTCGCAACGGAGCCATGCCGCAATGACACGCCCGACAGTTACCGTCTCTAACCCTGCCGCACTATCGAGGCCGTGAACGCCTCGCCGGTCGGGCGTGGGCGATCGCCCGCGCAATCGTAGCCCGGCAGTTTTTCATCGACTTAGATCTCGCTAACCAGGCTGAACGATCGAGGTGGTGGAAAGCCCTAGCGCACATCACCTAGCGTTTGGTCCTAGCCTCAAGTTTTGCCTCCCCGCTCAGGCAGGAATCACCTCACGCACTGCCGCAAGGATCGCCTTGGTGTCCGGGAGGTAGATGTCCTCCAGTACCGGCGCGAATGGTACGGGAGTAAATGGGGCTCCCACCCGTTTCACCGGCGCGTCGAGAAAATCGAATGCCTGGTCTGAAATCGTAGCCGCGATTTCCGCTCCCAGGCCGCAGAACTGCACCGCCTCCTGAGCCACCACCGCCCGGTTGGTTTTCTGCACCGACCTGATAATGGTGTCAGTATCCAGCGGCGACAACGTGCGCGGGTCGATCACCTCGGCGCTCACGCCCTCGGCGGCCAACTGCTCGGCGGCCTCCAACGCGTCAATGACCATCCTGCCGGTAGCCACAATGGTGACGTCATCACCTTCTCGCTTCACATCCGCAACGCCCAACGGCACCTCATAGGGCACATCGGGCACCTCGGTGGATGTCTGCAGGCAGCGCTTGTTGCTGATGAAGATCACCGGGTTGTCGTCGCGAATGGAGGCGATGAGCAGGCCCTTGGCGTCGTATGCGTTGGAAGGCATCACCACCTTGAGCCCGGGCACGTGGCAGAACCAGGCCTCCAGGGTGCCGGAATGCTGCGCAGCGCTACTGCTGTCGATGCCGGCATGAGTGGTCAGTACGATGGGCAGGGTGGGCTGACCACCCAGCATGTACTTCATCTTAGCCATCTGGTTCACGATCTGATCCATGGCCACGCAGACGAAGTCCATGATCATGATCTCGATGACCGGACGCAGACCCACAGCCGCCGCACCCACGCCTATGCCGGTGAGCGCCAACTCCGAAATAGCCGTGTTGACCACACGCTTGTCCCCGTACTTCTGGTGCAGGCCAGCGTCCGTTCCAAAGGGGCCGCCCACGCGCACGTCTTCCCCCGCCACGAACACGTCGGGATCCCGGTCCATTTCCTGGTCCAGAGCCTCCGCCACGGCAACGGTCATGTTCTTCTCGCTCATCGTGCCGCTCCCGTTTCGGTGTAAACGTCACGGTAAAGGTCCTCCGGCACCGGGTCTGGACTGCCGGCCGCAAATTCGATGGCATCCTCCATTTCCTGCCCGATGCGACCCGTGATGGCGTCCGCTTCGGCCGCGCTGAGCACCCCGCGCTCGGCCAGTTCCTTGCGCCACAACAGGATGGGATCCCTTGCCCGCCAACTGGCCACCTCTTCCTCGTCACGATCGAGCATGCCGAAGTCGCGGCCGACATGGTCGTAGAACCGATAGGTCTTGCACTCCAGCAGCGTCGGACCCTCCCCGCGGCGGGCCCGGGCTATTGCCTCGCTGGCCGCTTCATGCACGGCCATGATGTCCATACCGTCTACGATCACGCCCGGGATGCCGTAGCCGGTGGCACGATCCGCAATGTCGCTGACCGAAGTGGTGCCTGCAATGGGGGACCACTCGCCATACAGGTTGTTTTCGCACACGAACACAATGGGGGCCTTCAGCACCGACGCCATGTTCACAGCTTCGTGAAAAGCACCTTCGTTGGTCGCACCGTCGCCGAAGAAGCAAACGGTCACGCGACCGTCTTCCCGATAAGCCGACGCGAAGGAGACTCCCAGAGCGATGGGCGCCCCGGCGGCAACGATTCCATTTGCGCCAATCATGCCCAGGTCCAATGCGGCAATGTGCATCGAGCCACCCTTGCCACCGTTGTAACCGTTGGACTTGGCAAACAACTCGGCAAACATGCGCTTGGGATCTCCGCCTTTGGCGATGAGGTGGCCATGCCCACGGTGTGTCGAAGTGATGTAGTCATCCGGCTGCAACGCCTCGCACACGCCGACACCAACGGCTTCTTCGCCGCAGTATAGGTGCACTGACCCGTGAATGCGGGCCTGCTCCATCAAGCGCGCGGCCCGCTCGTCAAACTCGCGAATGCGCGTCATCTGCTCGAACATATGCACGAGCTGTTCGTTGGCAAGTTCCACAACGGCCTCCCCTGTTCTAGACCTTCACAGGCTAACGGAGCAGCTTCGCGGGCGTCAAACCGTTGACAGGCCTGCGGCCATTCCCGGAGCATCGCAAAAAAACAAGGAATACGAACATGCGGATCTGGCGCGCCGAACGCTTCGGCAAACCTCAGGAAGTTCTGGAACTGGCCGAGCTCGAATATCCGGAGCCCGCCCACCAGATGGTGGAGCTTAAGGTGGAAGCCACAGGTGTGGGGCTGCCCGACGCCTTGATGGTGGCCGGCAACTACCCCGCCGTGCACCGGCCACCGGTGACCCCCGGTCAGGAGATTGCCGGTGTGGTCACCCGCGTCGGCGCAGGCTGCACCGTGCAACCGGGCGATCGAGTCTTGAGTTCTACGCGCTTCGCCGAAGGTTTCGGCGGCTTTGCCGAGCACTGCCAGGTGCACGAATCAGAGACCCTGCCCATTCCTGCCGGCATGTCCGCGGAGCAAGCCGCCGGATTCTGGGTACCCTTTCACACGGGCTATGTGGGGGTCATACAGCGCGCCCAGCTACAGCGCGGCGAGACCATGCTGGTGCTAGGCGGGGCAGGCAGCTCGGGTTCAGCGGCGATCCAACTGGGCAAGGCGGTGGGCGCCGAAGTGATCGCCACCGTGAGCTCGCAGGAGAAAGCCGAGTTCTGCCGCTCGCTCGGTGCGGACCACGTAATCAACTATCAGGAGACGCCCATCAATGAGGCAGTGAAGGCGATCAAGGGGCGCGCTGGCGTGGAAGTAGTTTATGACCCGGTAGGTGGAACCGCTTTCGCCCAGGCCGTGAAGTGCATGGCCCGCCACGGGCGGGTGGTGCTCATCGGCTACTCTAGCGGCGAGTGGCCCAAGATCGATCCGCTCAACGCCATCCTGCGTAGCTACTCGCTGATTGGTGCGTTTCCCGGCGCTCGAACCCTGGAGGAAACCCAATCCCAGCACGCTGAGATGTGTCGCATGGCAGAAGCGGGACAGATCAGGGTGCCCGTAGACAAGGTGTTCGAGTTCTCCCGGGTGCCCGAGGCCATCGCTCGGGTGGGCGAGAGCAAAGCGGTGGGCAAGGTGATCGTGCGCGGCGCCCTGGCTTAGCGGGCCCTCAAGCTTTACCTGCGGCGACCGCGCGCTGTTTGCGCGTCTGCTCGGTAAGCTCCGCGAGCCATTCGTCTGTGGCCCGATCCTCGAGGATCTCGATGATCTCGTCATCGGGACCGCGGATGTACGTGGTCTTGTGCAACCCGAGATCAAGCGGTTTGGTATTAGCATGGAAGCCGGCCGCCACTACCCGTTCGTAGAGTTCGTCCACGTCGTCTACCTCCAGTGCGTAGTGTGTCACGCCTTTGTCCGCCGGCCGGTAGTCGTCGGGGAGCGGACGCCCTTGCGGGGAATCCCATTGCCACAACTCGATCATGGTGTCGCCCGCGCGTAGCCAGGTAACGCGGCCACGCGCTTCGTCCATTCCGACCACCGCGTTGAGAGGCGGCACGTCGTCCAGGTCCGAGTCGAAAACCAACTCCAGACCAAGCAGATCTCGATAGAAGGCCAACGATCGTTCCATGTCGCTCACGCTGATGCCTGTGTGATTAACCCGCTTGATGGTGGCTTTCGCCTTCTTTTCACCCGCTTGATCACTCATGAAACACCCCCGGTTGTGCGGCGATCATGGTCACGCCGCAACAAGGCCGGGTCAAGCCTGGTACGAGCGCGCAAAGCTAAGCACGAAGCTCACCGGCACCGAGCCGCCGATGCTTGACAGGCCAGCCACCTCCCGCAGCCGCTCCACGCCCGCATCCAACCCGAATGCGGCCGCATTGACGACCACGGGCTTAAGGCTTGCGACAACGAAACCGTCGGAGGACACGCGCGTGACAAGCAAATCCACGCCCATCTGCACGGATTCACCGTGCAACTTCAACACCACCTCTTGACGGGTCTGAAGGCTCTCGCCGGGGGCTAGCGCCAGGTAGCCAGGCAGGTCCACTTCGGCGGAGAGGCTCGCTGTCGGAAACGCCCCAGTTTCGAACAGCAGCTCACGCATTCGTTCGTCGCGGATGGGGATCAGCGTATCCACGCTGGCAAGCTCGATTTGCACATCGGCAACGCCCGCCTCGCTTACTGCGCCACGCAGCTGGGTGAAGGTGTGTACCTCTGAGACATTCACCGCCTTGGTGGATACGAAGCTCACGAGCGAGTGCGCCTTGTTGAGCTGCCACGGCCCAACCGGAGCCTCCGCGCAGGCGGCCATGAGTACCGAAACAAACGCGCCAAAAACCAGCTTCTTAACCACCGCTTCACCTCCTGTTTGCCCAGATGGTCCGCGACCAATTCGCGTGATGCAAGTGCGGTATGACACCCCCTCATCGCAGGGCACGCACCATTGGGACACGCTCGAAGGGCGGGTAAGATGCGCACGCGCCAGAACCGATTGAGGTAACCATCAAAAACCTGCTGCTCAGCCTGGTCACGCTTGCGCTCGCCCTGGCCGCAGCGGAGACGGTATTGCGCTGGTGGGTGGACCCTTCACGCGTTTACCGCACCATCCGGCCCCTACCCGCAGTCAGTGGGTTTCACAATGCCTTGCGCTTCTGGGAACAACACCGTGCCAACGGGCCATCGCAGGTTGGCCACGATCCGCTTCTCGGGTGGGATTTCGACATCCAGGGGGATCGCATTCGCGGCGTCCGCCGGGCCACCTGGGCTGCTGATGATCTGGGCATCGTGGCATTGGGGGATTCGTTTACCTACGGCAACGAAGTTGGTCCCCGGGAGAACTTCTCGGCGCTGATCGATGCCAGGCCAGGTTTTCGGGTCTTGAACATGGCTATACCCGGTTACGGCATCGGCCAGGCATGCCTGAAATACGCCTACTACGGCACCGAGCACAACCCTGACGTTGTGCTGTTCGGCATCTATGTGGACGACTATCACCGCACCAGCCTCGGCTTCACTTCGTCCGCCAAGCCTTACTTCGCCATCTCACCCGCTGGTCTGGGAGTGCTCGGTCAGCCGGTCCCCACCCCAGCCGAGCAGATAGGCGGGGTGCAACGACAATTGGATCAGCGCAGGTCCGTTCTTTGGGACGCGTTGCAAAGCCTGTGGCTGAAAGCGACAACGGGCCCGGAGCAGGAGGCAGCGTACTTCGACGCCACCGATTTGATCGTCACCGAACTGCTGCGGCAACTAGGCGACAGTCTGGGATCCCACCAGCGCCTGATCGTGATACATATCCCCAGAGCCGAGCACTTCGTCGACCCTGATCCCTTCCGCGCCGCCATGGGGAAACGGCTCAAGGGGATATACGAGGCACTCGATATCGAGCACATCGACCTCGAGGTAGAATTTCTGAACGGCGCCAACGCGCAGCAAGTTTTCGATCGCTACTACGTACATCGCTCGAGCGGCTCGGTAGGCCACTTCAGCACAGCCGGGCACCAACGGGTGATGGAGCTTGTGCTCCAGCGGCTGAAAGCCGGTCGCTAACCCCCCGCGGCTCGTTCTATATCCTTGTCGAGCACCAGATAGATGTCGTCACCCGGGCGCCACAATTCGTGCGCCCGCTTCATCGCGGCCCAGCGACCGAGAATACCCGGCGGGTCGCCGTGGATTTCGGTGAAGCAACCGTTCACCTCGCGGGTGTCGAAGTATGCGGCGTCCACGCCATCGGCATACAGGCGGCACGCGTCAATGAAGCCTTTGTGCAGCAGGCGTTGATACTCGGCCTCGAAGTCGTGCACCAGTATGGCCACGTGGTGAAAGCCCTCCTCACCCGGGGCAAACATGTCGCGGTAGATGGAAGGCGTGTCGTCGTGCTGCTGAATGAACTGGATCATGATGTCGCCCAGATAGCCAAACGCATAAGAAACGTCGGCCTCCTGATCCGTGCCGCGGTAATGGAACTTATCGGTCTTGTGATGCCATGTCCTACGAAACGGCCCTGCCCCATAAAGGTCAGACCATTTCTCGATCGCACCGTCTAGATCATTGACAAAATAGGCTTCCTGGAAGAACGGATAGCTCCCGATTCGATCACCGCTCATCGTGTGTCCCCACAGTCTTTGGAACCTCCGATATTACGGCGGTCGCGCTAGACAAGCCATGCGCGTCATGCCACCCACCTGGCGTAATCGCTTTTGTTGCGGTTGCTTCGCATCGCACCAACTGCCCCTGAACCGGTTGTTCCTTCGCAATCTGAACAGGAAGTATTCTGTAGGGTGGGCACGCTCTTTAGCATCGCCAATAGCAACCAACTTTGCAGAAATAGCGGCAATTCAACATGGACACTATTTAGCCAGCGTTATAGAGTTCGGCTTTGGTGGGGCACATCCCTAATGTGGGCGTGCGCCCTGAGCGTTTTATTGGAGGGGACTATGAGTAGCTTTTTGTCGAGAACCGCGGCCGCGTTCAGCGCGCTAGCGGCCGCCTTGCTGAGTGTGGCATCTATGCCCGCGCTCGCGGAGGAGATGGAACAGGCCCGCAATCAGATCATCGAGGAAGTAACCGTTACCGCGCGAAAGCGGGAGGAACGGGTTATTGATACGCCGGTGTCCGTGGCCGTTATGAGCCAAGAGGAAATCGACCGCTATCGCACCCGGGATCTGGCGGAACTAACTACCCGAATTCCTGGCCTGCAGATCACCCACGGTGCTGGAGGCGGTGCCGGGGGTAACATGATCATTCGCGGCGTAGGCAACCTGGCTGGAGACTACGGCGCCGACCAGCCTGTATCTCTTGTACTAGACGGAATGTCGTTTTCCCGCGGTCACATTCTCGACACAGGCTTTTTCGACCTGCAATCGGTAGAGGTGCTGAAAGGCCCCCAAGCTCTATACTTCGGCAAGAACAGTCCCGCCGGAGTGATAGGCGTCACGAGCGTAACGCCCGAGGTGGGTGCGGCTCCAGAGGGTTTTGTGCGGGCATCCTACGAATTCATTTCGGAGGATCCGGTAATGGAAGCCGGGATCAGTTTCCCGGTTGGCGACCACTGGGCATTCCGGATAGCCGCACGCGGCCAGAAAATGCGGGACGGATGGCTAGCTAACTCAGCTGAACCGCTAGACGTTTCTGCACTATATGCTGGCGACCCGACCCTGACCTTCCCGGTAATGGCACGGGGTGCTTCGGATGACGACAAGTTTCCCAACCAAACTCAGGCCGTAGTGCGCTTTACTGCAGTGTGGGAACCAAATGACCGATTCGACGCCACATTAAAAATGTTCCGCTCGTACTCCAAGCAGAACGAAGCCGGTTACACCATTCTGTACAGTTGTGCGGCAGGACCGGGCGGTTCGGCAACCTACCTTCCCTTCCCCGACCCGACGCAAACCTGCACGGACAGCGAACCGCGCCTGGTGCGCAACAGCGCATTGCCTCCGGCCGAGGTCATCAATCGGCACCCATACCTCAACGAGGACATGAAATTTTTCAACAAGCTGTCTCAATACGTGCATACCCTGCAACTAAATTGGGACGTTACGGAGAACCTGACGTTGACGTCAGTTACCGGTTACTGGGACTACCGGCATCGCGAATACACCAACTACGACTACACAAGCTATGCAGTCGTTGTCTCTAAGCAGGGCGAATCAGGTGAATCCTGGTCTCAGGAACTGCGACTGCAGTCCAACTTCGACGGCCCGATAAATTTCATGATCGGCGCCTTTTATGAAGACATGGAACGAGACCTGGACGCGCCCGTACAGATCCTGCCCGGATTGTTCGTCGGTGGCCCATTTCAGGCTGCAGATCCGAACAACCCGTACGATGGCTCATACATCAACTACCACCAACACTGGGACAACTGGATCGAGTCCTTCTCAGCGTTCGCAAGCGTAGATTGGGCCATCAATGACAAATGGGAAATTTCCGGTGGGCTGCGCTACACCGACGAAGACCGCCACTCCATAGGCGGGAATATTCACGAGAACGGGCTTGCCTTCTCCCCAGGTGGCGTTCAATACACCCCAGCGGACAAAGCGGACAACGTCTCCCCGGAAATCACGGTCAGCTATAACATCACAGATGATGTGATGGTTTACGGTGCATGGAAGAACGGCTTCCAATCGGCAGGAATCTCCAACCCCGGTACCACCGCGAACTACACAATGTTCTCGCCTGAAGAACAAAACGACATCTTGGTTTTCGATGAAACCACCATCGAAGGTTTCGAAGTGGGGCTAAAGGGCTACTTCCTCGATGGCAGCCTTCAGCTAGAGATGGCCGGCTACTTCTACGAGTCCAAGGATCTGCAGGTGGCAATCTTTAATCAGAACACCACCACATTCACGTTGCAGAACGCGGCGGTTGCCCACAACCTCGGCTTTGAGGTAGAAGCAACTTACCAGTTCAATGAAAGACTGCAGCTGCGCCTGGCGGGCCAGTGGAACGAACTCAAGTTCGATAAGTGGGAAGACGCCGGCTGTAATCCCGTGGATGGCCAAGCCTTAGCGATCGGGCTGATCCCGGCAGATGCGACGGGGCCAGGCTGTCACTACAGCCCAGAAACCGGCGCCCCAATACAGGACATGTCGGGCGAGAAATACGGCACGCCGCCACTTCAGATCAATGCCGGCTTCACGTATACCGCGCCGCTCGCAGCCGGATGGATGGTTGACCTTTCCTGGGACACGATCCATCACAACAAGGGTCGGGAAGGCCTGCGGCTCGCAGGCACGGGAGTCCCCTCTCGCACCGTGACGCACATCAACGCGACGCTGTTTCAAGAGAACGGCCCTTGGGAAGTTGGCTTGATTTGCTACAACTGCTTCAACGAGATCTACGTGCTGGGAATCGGCACCAAGCCATTGTCTACGAACACTGGCTTGGTCACCGATATGACCGCTCAGATCGCGCAACCGCGGTTGGTCACGGCTCAGCTGACCTATCGTATCGGTCGCTGAAGCTAGCGCTTCTAATTAAGCGGGCCAACTGGCCCGCTTTTTTTTGCATCGAGAAATGCAGACAGCCCGGCGAAACCGCTACGGTCGAAGACCGTCCCCAGGATTGTGGATTTCCTCTACGCCCGCCGAATCCTGGTGAATGATCACACCGGCATCAGGTTCTTGGCGCAGCACCTGCTCTTCCACCAGCACCAACGCGGCGCATAGGTAGCCAGGCGGAGCAGTTGTGGGGCGCTGGACGGCATACCCCACCATTCTAGCGATCGGCCGCACCCAAGGTAGAATAGCCTTCCGATGCCGCCAGGAGCGACCCATGGCACCCGACATCCGACCTTGCGACGCCACCCTGGGCGCGGTGGTTTCAGAAATTGCTCTAGGGGAGCTTACCGAGCCCCAGTGGCAGGTTGTCGAAGCCGCATTCCACGAGTTCGCCGTGCTCATATTCCCTAACCAGCATCTCACCGACGCACAACAAATCGAGTTCGGCGCCCACTTCGGCCGCATCGAGCAACTGGTGGCCGACCGCAACATCGTGCCCATCAGCAATCGTCGAGAGGATGGCAGTCTGCTAGCGGACGAAGCGCACGGCATGCAGGTAATGATGGGCAACGAAGGGTGGCATACCGACAGTTCCTACATGCCCCTGGCCGCCAAGGCATCCGTGCTGTCGGCCCACGTGGTGCCCGAATCGGGTGGCGAGACAGAATGGGCCGACATGCGGGCAGCCTTCGATGCGCTGGACGCGAGTACCCAACAACAGCTCCAGGGTCTGGCCGCGTACCACTCCCTGTACTACTCCCAGGGCCAGATCGGTCACGTGGTCAAGCCGGGCGCAGGGTACGGGTTTCACACTCAGCACACGCCGCGGCGCCCTCTGGTCAAGCGGCATCCGGTCACAAACTGTCCGTCGCTGTACGTCGGCCGTCACGCCTATGGAGTGGGCAGCAAGGACGGCAGCGAGATGCTGGACGAGATCGCTTCTGCGCAGCTGCTCGACGATCTGGTGAGCTTTGCCTGCCAACCACCCCGGATCATCCAGCACACCTGGACGCCGGGCGATATCGTCGTGTGGGACAATCGTTGTGTGTTGCACCGGGCAAGACCGTACGATCACCGTGAAGCACGGGTCATGAAGCACACCCGTATCGCCGGGGAACCCGACAGCGAAACCTGCTTGCCCAAGACTGCCTAGCCCATGGCTTTTTTCCTCAGCACTGTTGCCCTGCTGGCGGGTCCCTTCGTCTACGCTCTGGGCCAGCGCCACCAGAACGCCCGGCAGATTTTCGACGGTTTCATCTTCATCACCATCGCCGGGATCGTGTGCGTACACATCATTCCGGGGGCGCTGGACTCCGGCGGCATGTGGGCGTTGGCCTTCCTCGTCCTGGGGCTTGTCTTTCCCGTGGCACTGGAGCGGTTGTTCGATCGTACGATGCATGAGGCCCACGGCTTCATTCTGCTCATCGCCGCGCTGGGCCTGGTGGTGCACGCCGTAATAGACGGTATCGCCCTGCTGCCACATGACGCAGCAACGCCAGGCAGCACTCACCTGGGCACCACCCCGCTGGCATTGGGGGTAATCCTGCATCGGTTACCCGTGGGCATGGCAATCTGGTGGTCGCTTCGCCCTCATTTCTCCGCCGGCGTGGCGATTGTCACCTATGCAGTGGTCATCCTGGCCACTGGTCTCAGCTATTTTCTGGGGGATCCCATCGTCGCTATGTCTCAGACGGCGGCAGTTGCCTACTTCCAGGCGTTCGTAGCCGGCTCACTGGTGCACGTGGTGGCATTCGGCGTGAGTCATACCCACGATGGTCACGTGGAACCCGGCCCGTTGGCAGCATCACCTCACGGTAGCTGGGGATACCGGCTGGGTATTCTGATCGGCTTGTTCGTGGTGTTTGCCACGGCGCACATTGGTGGGTGAGGCCCAACATGCGCGCGGGTGGCAGACCGGTGCTGTTGGGCGCCTGCAGCACGCAACCCGCGCTGATCCAAGGATTCGATAATGCCAGCGGCAGCCGCCGTAGCCAGGGCAAAAGCGCCCGCTATCAGGCTGAAGAAGTTGACCTGCTCATGACGCGTTACTCCGTTCGCCAATGCGTCGCCTAGAGACGCGGCCCTTAGGGGTATAAACGGGCCGGCTCTATGTAGACGACGCCAACCGTGCCTGGCGCGGGTAGGCCCCAAGGCACAGCATCATAAGGCCGCCCAGACCAAACAGACCAGTGGAGATCACAAAGCCGATGTCATAGCTGGCCGTTACATCGTAGATGCGGGCAAACAGCATGGGCGCGGTACCAGAGCAGGTCGCAAGAGTGGCGTAGGCCACCGCATAGATCTTTGCGTAGTGCTTCAGGCCGAAATAGGTTGCCGCCAGGAAGGACATCAGATCCAACTCCGCACCCGCGGCTATACCAATCAACAATGCCGCCAGCAGGGCTCCCGAGTAGCTGGGCTCCCCAACCAGCATCAGGCATCCGATCACCGGGAGCATCATGGAAGCGGCCGCCACACCCGGAGCCCAGAAATGGTCTACCAGGTACCCCACGAGCACGCGCCCGACGATGATGGCTGCGCCAAACACGCTGAGCGCGTTGGCCGCTTCCGCGGGGCTCAAGCCGTCATCTGTAAGCGATGGAATCAGGTTGGGCCCGATACCCGAGACGGCCATATAGATGAGGAAGACCGACACCAACAGCACCCAGTACTTACCCGAACGAAACGCTTGCGAAAGGGTGAGCCCCCAATGCGGTTGCGCGTCTGACCCATCGCTGCCGCTCAAGCCCTCCCGAGGATGGAACCCGAAATAGACCACCGGTAAGGCGATCACAAGGGGCACCAGGGCCAGCCCAAGGTAGGCCGTTCGCCAACCAAAAGCGTCCACCATCCAAACTGCGTACTGCGGCACCACGATGGCACACAGCCCGGTTCCACTCAGCGTCAGTCCGAGCGCGAGGCCCCGCCGACGAAAAAAATTGGTGGTAATGGCACGCGTCCAAGTGACCGGAATCGTGCCCGCCCCCAGGAGGGCCATGGCGCCATACGCCACGTAGAGCAGCCACAACTGCCCATCCATGGAGGATGCCAGCAGGAACCCGACGCTCAGGCCCACAATCCCGGGAAGCGCGATGCGGCGCGCTCCGAAGCGATCGATCAACCAACCCACCAGCGGTGCGGTGAGCGCACCCAGGCCGGAGCTAAAAAGAATGGCCGCTTGAAACTGGGCGCGCCCCCATCCAAATGCCTCGGTCACAGGCACGACCAACGCGCCGATAGAGTAGTAAGGCAAGACAATTGAGCTACAGATAATGCCGGTGCAGGCGCTCACCAACAGCGTCCAGTTGCCGCGCAGCTCTCCCTGAGCGTTAGCCATGCCCCCCCCTTCTAGTCCGCGCAGACTAGCAGATTCGCTTCGACTGCCAAAAATGTGACCTAGGTCTGCTCTGGGTGAGACCTGGCCGGCAGCCCGCGCGCGCCCCCAAACCTACCATCTTCGTCGATCCCGCCGCTGTCTAGGACCGACCGCGTCGAGGACCCCAGAAACAACGGAGAGACAGGCATGGACGCCCTATCGAGCAGGATGACTCCGCCAAGCACCCATGTGCGCTACAGGCTTTGGCTTTTGGTGCTACTCAGCACCGCATTCGCGTCACACGCGGCCGTGAAGGGTTCCACCGTCAGCGACAGGGTATTCGTAGGTTTCTCCACCGACCGGGCACAAGTGCAGCCAGGCGAGCGGGTCAAGTTAAGTTGGGCCACCAGCAACGCGACTATGTGTGAGGCCTCCGGCGGATGGGAGGGCCAACGGTCCACCCAGGGTTTCGAGCATTCCACCGCCATCGAGCGCCCTACCGCGTTCAGGCTCACCTGTAGCAGCGAGACCGCATCTACCACGCGGACCCTGAACGTTACATTTGCAGCCGAGGCTGGGCCCAATCTTCCAGTAGCCGCCAGTTTCCTGCCCACCGGAATCGGTGCCGGTTCGAAGGTTCCTGACAATGGGCCGGGCCGCACCGCACCGACCAAGCCTGCACCCGGCACGTCATGGTTCCGGTTCGTGATGGGTGACCGCCTTATCGACCTGTCCCGAATTCTGCTTCCCCACCTGGGGGGCGCACTGCTGACCGCAGAGCCCGGCACGACGCTTAACTCCCAGCCCACTCCCAAGCCTGCGCCGGAGCCTTTGCCTGAGCCGCAACCCGCACCTGAGCCGCAACCTGCCCCTGAG
>DEBD01000044.1 GCA_002348385.1 Gammaproteobacteria bacterium UBA2965
CACACTTTCCAGGCGTGCTCCTTCGACCGCTCGGACACCTCTCCGTGTACTGCTTTAGCAACCTGACTACAGACTGCCGAAATGAGCGGCAACCCAAACCAGCCACACCCCGGCACACGAGTCCGCTGCTACCGTTGCTCCCTTCCGGGCCTGGCGGAGTTCGCAACGTATCGTTGCGAGGGGACCGGAATGGGTCACCATTGCAGCCGCCGCAGGGCGGCAGCTGGGGGCCGGTATCCTAGCGGGTTTGCCTGTAGAAGTGTAGGGAACGGACGGACGCTCGCGCTCGACGCCTGGGTTTGAACTGGGCGGGTGCGCTGCTACTGACGCGGTAGCCTGATCAGTAGCGCGTCGTCCTCGAAGTTGGAACGGAACGGGCAGATCTCTATGCCGCCGCGGCGCTGGAACCGGCCGTGTACGGTGAGCTGGTCCGGCGCGCCATGCACCATGAGGTCCATGAAGATCTGCTCGATGGTGGTTTCGTGAAATCCCGCGTGGTTGCGGTAGGAGATCAGGTAGCGCAGCAGCGATTCGGGAACGATGGATCGGCCCAGATAGTGCACCATCACCGATGCCCAGTCGGGTTGGCCGGTCACCGGACACACGCAGCGAAACAGATCCGTGTGCAGTGTCTGGTTGGTGACCTTCTGCTCGTCTGCGTCAAGCTGTAGGAGCTGCGGATCGGGTGTGTAAGCGTCTACCTCGATGTCCAGATGATCCAGGCTGCGGCCGGGAAATTGATCCGCGGGCGCGCCTAATTGATCGATGTCCAGCAGTTCCACCAGAACCGGCGATTGAAAGTTCACGCCCAGATCCGAGTTCAAGGTGCGCAACACTTCCGGCGGGTTCGCAAAATGGGTTTGCGCAAACGAGTTCAGATACAGCTTGAGCGACTTGCTCTCGACGATGCTCGGCGAGCTGCAGGGCACACGGATGCGCACGGCGGCCACCTGCGGTTTGCCTTTCGGCCCCAGCCACGAGAATTCGAACGCCGTCCACACGTCTTCACCGGAAAACGGCAGATCTTGCAGACCCAAGCCAGCCCGCTGCTCTTTGCGAGCGAGGGTGCGCAGTAGCGAGGGTGTATATGTCGTTACGTGCTCGGTGGGCTTTCCGAGCAGGGATTCCTGGGTTTTGGACGACACGCATCACCCGCCGTTTGAAGATCAGCTGATCATATTTCCCTGCAGTTGGGGGGCGGTCAAGGTGTCATTGACGATGGGACGCAAATCCGCACAAAACGGGGCCGTGTGCGCAGGTTAGCTGACGCACAGGTTAGCCGACGCATTTGACCCGATAGATGCTAGACAACACGAGCGTGAGCCGCACCCGACCCACCAACCGGCCCTGAATCTCAACCGCTTGCTTGGGCGTCACACGCCTACCGTGCGAAGCTCTGAGTTCGGCTGCCATCATTGCCCTCTCGTCGCGCTGGCGAGGCATGCAGGCATGACTTGCGCGAGTTGGTCTATGGCGCGGGCGGTTGTAGTCTGACGCTCATGCAGAATTTCGCTCACGACCGGGCATTGCCATGACCCGCCTTGCCAACGTTACCGCCATCATCCTGTGCGGCGGCCAAGGTCGGCGCATGGGCGGAAGCGACAAACCGCTGATGCTGCACGAGGGTCGTCGGCTGATTGAGCACATCGCAGACATAGTCGCACCCCTATGCGGTGAGGTGCTCATCAGCGCCAATCGAAACGAGGATACCTACCGCACATTCGGTGAGGTGATCGCGGACCGCCAACCCGATCGAGGACCGTTGGAAGGCATGGCTGCATGTCTGCACCGCGCGCAAACCCCGTGGGCGTTCGTCTGCCCCGGCGATGCACCCGGCCTATCGACCGACGTGGTGCGGCGCCTCTATCAGACCGCAATTAACAAATCGGTCAAAGTAACCGTCGCCCACGACGGCTCGCGCCGCCAGCACCTGCACTTGCTGCTGGCCACCGAGCTGGCCGATGCTATTGACGACTATCTGGGTTCAGGCGGCCGCAGCGTGCACGGTTGGCTCGATTCGCGGGAAGCGGCCGAGGTGAACATGGCGGATCTATCCGGCAACTTTGTCGACCTGGACCAGCCAGGGGACCTCGACAAGTAGCTCAGCTCGGGCCCAGGTCCTTTTCGATCACGATGCGACTGTTCGGCAACTCCGCGGTGAGGGTCACCTCGTCACCGCTAGCCCATCGGGTCGCCTGTGCAACAGGAATGCGCACGCAAACGGTGTCTCCTTCAAGAGCGGCGCCAATCTCCCGCCCTTCGCAAAGCAGCTCAACGTGCACATCACCGTCCGGCAGGCGCAGCGTCTCGCGCACTCTCTCGCCCGCTGCAATACTCGCCGTATCTTCCGGCGCCAGGCGCAGGCGCAGGTCTTCGCTGGTAATACGCAGCTTCACGAGCGTTGCTTGTAGTTATTCGCCGATCTGGGACTGGGTGTAGTTCTCGATGCCCACTTTTTCGATGAGGCCCAGCTGAGTCTCGATCCAGTCCACGTGCTCCTCTTCGGAACTCAGAATTTCTCTGAACAGCTGTCGGCTCACGTAGTCGTTGGCCCCCTCGCTGAAGGCAATGGCCTCGCGCAGCATGGGAATGGCTTCCATTTCCAGCTTCAGGTCGCACTCCAGACATTCCTTCACGTTCTGGCCCACGTAGAGCTTGCCCAGGTCCTGCAGGTTGGGGAGTCCCTCGAGAAACAGAATGCGCTCCATGACCGAATCCGCATGCTTCATCTCGTCGATGGACTCATCGTGTTCGTGGGAAGCGAGAC
>DEBD01000014.1:0-5865 GCA_002348385.1 Gammaproteobacteria bacterium UBA2965
CCGTGATCTTTGCCGAAAAGACCGACGATACCCGCTCGGCCGGCCTTCCGGGGCACCGAAGACCCCGGCGCGCGGCTTTTCACCTGGGCGACATCGCGCCGTACCTCAGCGCCTGAAGCGCGCCACGGGCTTGCTATCCAGGCCACACCCAAGCCGTGACTGCATAGACAGTCCGTCTGCCATAGATTTGCTTAAATTGCCCTGGGCACAGAGCCGCCTGCCCATCCAGAGGATGGTTGCGGACGCGGCCGGACCGCCGGAGTGGGTGAGGCGAGCATGTCAGAGTCAAATGGATTGGAAGAAGTCGTCCTGGTGTTCGATGGAGCGGCGGGAGAGATTTTCTCGGAGATGCGCTTTGCGGAGTTCCAGCAGCTGGTAGAGCAGCAAGCGACCCTGGATGCGCACGCCGCCAGCGTGGTCAACGCGGCATATGCCAGCGTGGGAAGCGCGTTGGTGGTGCATGGGGTGGTGCTTTTTACGCTCAATGTCAATGAAGACGGCTTCGTGGACGCATCGTTCAACGTCCCGTTGGCCCACCTGGCCGAGAATGCGGGCGAGGGGCCCGATGTGGGCTGCGGGGCTGTGGCGCTGGCCTGCAAAGGGCGCTGTCCGGTTCCCTGGCATGCTGGCAGTTTGTGGGGCCCGGGCGAAGATGGCGAGGAAGGTGTCATCATGCGCATCCAGAAGGCGGTGTGGAGAAATCGATTGGGTTTGCAACCCAAGGCCCACAAAGAAACTCAAGGTATCGATTTCGCTTCCCTGCAGGTTCAGCATCAGCACCTTGATGATCGGCTCAGTCAGACCATTGGCGAGGATGGCAAGGTCAGCCTGCCCAGGCTCATCACGGCGCACTCCAGCCAGCTCTCCGATGTGCGTCAGCGCTACCGGGACGATCTGGAGCGGCAGCAACGTGCTTATCTGGAGCAGATTAGAGACTGTCGAGACGAGATTCAGCAGCTCAAGTCAGCGTTGCGTCACGAGCAGGATCGCAGCCGACGGCTTCAGGAGCTGTTGCGCGGTGAGCTCTAGGCGGCTGCCGGCGCCCCCACCTGAAACAGCGCGAGCACGAAGATGGCCACGAAGAAAATCGCGAGCCCAGTCCCCAAGCCAACGCCGGCCGCCCGGAAGTTCGAATGCGCGCGACCGCCGTTTGCCACGTGGTAGCGGATTGTGCTGCCCTGCAGCTGATTAGCCAGGGCGTATCCCAGGCCAGCCTGAACGGCCACCATGGCCAGGCCAACTTCAAGCGAGCCGGGCAGCAGCGACGATAGACCGATTACCAAGAGATATAGCGCGCCGCCGGCAATGGCTACTTTTCGCGCCAATGCCTGTGCCCCCAGCTTCCAGTAGTTGAGGCAGACGATGACCACGGCGGCGGCCAGTGAGCCAAGCACCGTGGCCACGACCACACCGTGCAGGGTATAAAGAGCTTGGCTCTGGCTGGTTTGCGAGCCGTGGGATCGGTCGGGCGGTAGAGGATCGTCCATGAGTGCAGGATACGCGTGCGCTGGTGGATCTACCACACGGCCAAGGGTGTGTTCTTTCAAGGAGCACGTATGCTGATAGAAATATACTCCGATGTGGTGTGTCCGTGGTGCTACATCGGCAAGAAGCGGTTGGATGAGGTGCTGGCCTCCCCGGTGGGGGAAGGCGTCGAGCTGCGCTGGCGCCCATATCAGCTTTACCCCGGCATTCCGTCCAACGGCCTCCTGCGCGAGGCGTTTCTTCTGGCGCGCAACCCGGCTGCGGAGGACATAGCCGCGCTGCGCGCGCGTATCCCGTCGCGTATCAGGGCCGAAGCCGAGGATGTTGGGCTGCGGTTCGATTTCGGAGCCATGGAATACATGCCCAACACCCGCCTTGCGCACCGACTGCTGGAGTACGCGTACGCGCACGGGGTGCAACACGAATTATCGGAAGTGCTCTTCCGAGGCTACTTCTGTGAAGGAAAAAACGTGGGTGACCCGGCCGAGTTGGTACGCTGCGCCATGGAAGTGGGATTGGACGGGTCCGGTGCGCAAGCCTTTCTGGAAGGCAACGACGGCATAGAAGCGTTGGATCGCGACCTGGATCGAGGCATCGAAGTGGGCGTTAGTGGTGTGCCGTGCTATATGCTGGGTGGTGCTTTCATGCTGCCCGGCGCGCAAACGCCGCAAGTCATCGAGCAGTTCATCACCCGTGCCAAAGAGCGGCTCGGCTAGGCGATCAGCTTAAGCGCTGATCCATGTCGTGGGCCGGTACCGTTCCCTGAGTTTCGCCGACGATCCGCGCGGGTACTCCCGCGACCGTCACGAACGGCGGAATGTCTTCGAGCACTACGCTGCCTGCGCCTACCTTGGCGCCTTCGCCTACCTCGATATTGCCGATCACCTTGCAGCCTGCGGCCAGTAGTACGCCGCGGCGAATTTTCGGGTGCCGGTCGCCGCTCTCTTTACCCGTTCCGCCCAGGGTGACGGAGTGCAGAATCGATACGTCGTCTTCGATGACGGCGGTTTCCCCCACAACGATGCCGGTGGCGTGGTCTAGCATGATGCCGCAACCGATCTCGGCGGCCGGATGCATATCGATCCCCAGCGTTACGCTGATCTGGTTCTGAAAGAACTGCGCCAGTGTCCTGCGCCCCTGTTGCCATAGCCAATGGGCTACGCGGTGCGCTTGTAGTCCGTGGAACCCCTTGAAGAAAAGAAATGGCGTGGTGAGGTCGTAACATGCCGGGTCACGTGAGCAGGTTGCGAGCATGTCGATCTCTGCGGCTTTCAGTAGCGCAGGTTCGTCTGCAATGGCTTCCTTGATGACGTCCCGAATGAGCATGGTGGGTAGCATCGGGTTGTCTAGCTTGCTCGCGAGCCGAAAGCTCAGCGCCGAGCCAAAGCTGTCGTGATTGAGAATGGTGGCGTGAAAGTAGCTGCCCAAGATGGGTTCGCCGGCGGCCTTGTCCGCCGCTTCCTCGCGCATCACCTCCCACAGTTCGTCGCTTTCGCTGAGCGCCAGCGAAGAGTCGTTCACCGCTTCGGCGAACACTTCGGAGTAACGTTGTTCCAGTGCGGTGCTCATAACAGGGAGCCAGCGTAAGTCCTGAGCGTGAGATTGCAAGCGTTGTGACTGTGGGCCGGTCTGTGTAGGGTTGTGCGCATTCTGGTGAGTCTGCGCAAAGCTATGAGCGCAACGTCAAGCGGCTTCTCAAAAGTAGGCCTGATCGGACGTCACGGGAGTCCGCAGATTGTGGATAGCCTGCAGGCGGTGTCCCATTGTCTGGCAGAGCACGGCGTGCAAGTGGTGGTGGAAGATGCCACCGCGGCCATGTTGGGTGATTCGAGCGACACGGTAGTCGACCGGCAGTCGCTGGGCGTCGAGTGCGATCTGATCATTGTGGTGGGCGGAGATGGCAGCTTGCTGGGCGTCGGCCGGGACCTGGCGCACAGCGGTGTGCCCGTGCTGGGCGTGAACCGCGGGGGATTGGGTTTTCTCGCCGACATCTCTCCCGACCAGATTGCTCTGCGGGTGGCCGAGGTGCTGGCTGGGGAGTACGTCATCGAAGACCATTTCCTGCTGGATGCAAAGATCCATCGTGGCGACCAGCAGTTGGGGGCTTCGCTGGCGCTCAACGATGTGGTGGTTCACATGGGCAGCATGGCCCGGATCATGGAGTTCTCACTGTGGGTGGACGACCAGTTCGTCTACGACCAGCGCTCCGACGGTTTGATTGTTGCCTCGCCCACGGGTTCCACTGCCTATTCCCTGTCTGCCGGAGGGCCCATCATGCATCCGGGCCTGGATGCCATCGTGGTTGTGCCCATGTTTCCTCATACGTTGACCAGCCGACCCTTGGTGGTGCCGAGCTCGTGTGAGATCAGGGTGCAGGTGGCCCAGGATGCCGAGGTGAGCTGCGACTCACAGGTGGATTTCTCGCTCAAGGCAGATGACCAGGTACGAATCGGCAAAGGTCCGCATCCGCTGCGCCTCGTATACAGCCTGGGCCACTCTTTTTACGACTCGTGCCGCAGCAAGTTGGATTGGGCCAGCCGCCTGGCGGGGCGTGGTTAAGCTGAAGGCAGGTCTGCGGGCCTGTCGATGTCGCGGATTACCCCAGAGTCGTCCACCGCCACGTCAACAATGGATTCGGGGTGTGCCTCCAGCACGCGGCGCGCGCCCTGATCACCGGTGAGCGACCTGAGCTCTTTCAGATAGACCGCAGCGAACCCCACCGGGTGGCCGGTTTGACCCCCGAATCGTGGTAGCACGATGCCCGACGGCCGCATGGCTGCTTGCAGTCGCTTCAGGGTCGCTACACGGACAAACGGCATATCGGCAAGCCCGACGAACATGTGGTCCCACCCATCCACGGCGTCGGCGCCGGCAGCCAGGGAATGGCCCATGCCCAACTCGGCGTCGGCAGCGAAGACAACCTGGAGCGCATCAGCGCCCAGCTCACTCTTGAGCAGCTTCGCCACGTCGGCTTCTCTCGGACGCAGAACGACCAGCAGGCGATCAAAGGCCACCGCATACTGCCTGGCGGTCCGCAGCATCACGGCATCTCCGTCGGCGAGCGTGTGCAATCGCTTGTCGGAACCAAAGCGCCGGCTCTGACCGGCCGCCAGCAGTATTGCGCCCCCGTTGGGAAGCATGTCAGGCGCCGGCAGAGGCGAGCTGGTGGTGTGCTTGGTCGGCCGTCTGCTTTCTCACGGCGGTAATTTCCGCGAGTATGGCGATGGCGATTTCTGGGGGCGTTTTGCTTCCGATGGGAAGCCCAATGGGCGCGTGTAGGCGCCCGATTTCCGCGTCGGACAGGTCCAGTTCTTTGAGGCGCTCTCGCCGGCTGGCGGAGGTGCGGCTGGAGCCCATGGCGCCGATATAGAACGCCTTGGTCTTGAGCGCCTCCATCATTCCCATGTCGTCTATTCTGGGATCGTGCGTGAGCGCGACGATGGCGGATGCGGGATCGTCCGCGTGGGCTTTCACCGCATCGTCCGGCATGTCGTTGACCAGCGTGACGCCCTGCACATCAAAGTCGTTGATGAACTGCTCGCGCGGATCGCAAACGGTTACCCGATAGTCGAGCATCTTGGCCATTTCGGCGAGATAGCGAGACACCATTCCCGCGCCGATGATGAACAGCTGAAACTCCGGTCCGTAGGTGTGTCCCAACCGTTGCCGATCGGGATCCCAGGACAGCGGTTCGAAGTGCCCTGTATCGGAATGGCTGAAGGTGCCAGCTTTAAGATCCACCGTGCGCCGCACGCTCTTGCGCTCGGCCAGCCGCTCATGCAGGTGGGCAAAGTGCGCCTTGTGTTCGGCGTCGGGCGGCACGGGTTCCACCACGATGAGTAGGGAGCCACCACAGGGCAAGCCGAATTTTTCGGACTCCTCGGCGCTGATGCCGTAGCGGAACTGCTGCGCCGCGTTCGCTGCCAACTCGCCATTGGTGAGCTTTTCCAGCAGGTCGTCTTCCACACAGCCGCCGGAGAGCGACCCCTGAATGTGCCCGTCCTGATCGCAGGCCAGCAGAGAGCCGACGGGACGCGGCGAAGACCCCCAGGTTTCCACCACCGTGGCTAACCAGCACGCGCGATCAGCGGACAACCACTCGTGCACCTGGTTCAGGACTTCTTCGTCTACTGCTTGCATCTGCCACATCGAGCCGTTTAAGTACGGCAATTTTACTACGAACCGGCAATTGCCTTCATGCGCGTGATCGAGACCTCTCTGGGCGAGGATCTGTCGCTGTTTTCGGCCTATCTGTGGAACCAGCGTATCCGTCACCGCGTGTTTGAAGAACGCGGACGCCAGGTTCTGGAGGTGGCGGATCTGGCGGCTGCCGGTGATGTCGAGCGCGCCTATGCGGACTGGCGGGAAGGGCGGCTGCAG
>DEBD01000014.1:6178-7260 GCA_002348385.1 Gammaproteobacteria bacterium UBA2965
CTGGCGGGAAGGGCGGCTGCAGCTGCAGCCGCCGCCGCGCCGTGTGCGGGGCTACGGTTTTGCGCGCTGGTGCGCGCGCTTTCCTGGGGTGGTCGGGCTGCTTGTGGTGGTCGGCGCTGCGTTTCCCTTTACTGTGTCGCTCAGCGATGGGCAGCTGACCACGGTTGCCGCCTGGCTGACCATCGTCGATCTTCGCGATCCGGCCCTGTTGGCCGGCGGTGCGCCCGAGTTCCTTGAATTGCTCGCCGGCGGAGCGGTGTGGCGCTGGTTGTTTCCTATCTTCATTCACTTCAGCGCGTTGCATCTTTTGTTCAATGCCACCGTCGTCGTCTATTTGGGCTGTCGTATCGAGACGAACCTGGGGGCCGTTGGGCTGTGGAGCCTGGTGGGCGCCATCGGATTGATCAGCAATCTGGCGCAGTATCTGGCTACACCGAATCCGCTGTTTGGCGGCCTGTCAGGCGTGGGCTACGGCCTGTTGGGGTTCATTCTGGTCGCTGCCCGCCTGCGGCCGGATGTGAACACGTGGCGTGTGCCGCCGGCCTTCTCGGGTAGCCTGCTGTTTTTTCTTGTCGTGTTCAGTACGGGGATTACCGAGCACGTGTTTGATGGCATGCGCATTGCCAACACCGCGCACTGGGCGGGGCTGGTTGCGGGGGCGTTGGCCTCCTGGCTGGTGGTGTCCAGGTTGCCGCGGGGGGCTGAGTGACGAGTGCATTGGAAGGTGCGCTGCAGAAGATGGTGGCGTCCGCGGGTGACCCCATCGCCTATTTTCTGCGCGTGGGGAATGAGAGCCTGCCGCTGAACGGCGCGCTCGGGCGTGGCCTGGAGGTTCAGTTTCTCGGACGCATCGGCTGCCGCCATTGTCAGACGCCCACGGCCCGCAGTTATGGCGGCGGGTATTGCTACCACTGCTTCAAAACCCTGGCCCGTTGTGATCTGTGCGTCGTGAGCCCCGACCGCTGTCACTACCACGCGGGCACCTGCCGTGAGCCCGAATGGGGACAGTCTTTCTGCATGCAGCCGCACCTGGTCTATCTGGCCAACTCGAGTGCCGCCAAAGTAGGCATCACCGGCGCGGG
>DEBD01000004.1:0-1067 GCA_002348385.1 Gammaproteobacteria bacterium UBA2965
TACGGGTGCTCTGCCTTGTAGCTTGCGTAGTTCTCGCGGATGGTTTCTCTGCCTTCCCACACGCCGCCGTGGGCGTCGTCGAACTCGCAGACGGCATCTTCGGTGAACAGTCCCGCAAGCTTGTCGGTTTCGCCGGCGTCAAAGTAGTGGCTGTAGAGGATTCGCACCTCCTTGATGGCCTCGCGTTCCAGCAGTTCTTCAATGGTCATGATGGTCCCTCCCTTTGCATGCTTGTCCATGGCGCCGCGACCCCAATCCTGCTGGGCGCCAGACCCACATCTTGAACGATCCGCGCCCGTGGTGCCAAACGCCGCCGGATCGTAACAACCCCCTCTGGCGCCAAGCGCACTGGCGCCGAATAGCGTAGGCTTCGGCGCAAGCGAGTGGTCCCGGGCAAAAAAGTGGGCTTGAAAATCTGGACGTTCCGGCTGGCGTTGCTGCTGCCGCTGGCGGGCATGCTGGCGCTGCTCGAGATTGGCGCTCGCGTGCTCGCCTACCAGTCCGACTCCGAGCTCCGCCGCGGCCTCGACGGCGTGGGCCGGGTCGTCACCAAGGGGGAGCTCAGCCTGCAGCACATCATACGCTGGCACGCCAACCCCAAGCTCATCTACGAGCTCATACCGAACTTGAGCGGCAGCTTCCGCGGCCAGCCGCTCGCCATTAACGAGCTTGGTTTTCGTGGCCCCTCGGTGCAGCCGGTCAAAGCGCCCGACGGGTTCAGGGTGGTGGGGATCGGAGATTCGGTGATGTTTGGGTGGGGAGTGGCCGACGACGAGGTGTACATGGCCCAATTGGGGGCCCGGCTGACGCAACGCTTGCACGGACGCAAGGTGGATTGGGTGAATGCTGCGGTTCCCGGCTACAACACGGTGAACGAGGTGGAAACGTTGGAACGCAAGCTGCTGCAGCTGGCACCCGACGTGGTGATCGTCGATCACGTGCGCAACGACCTGTATCTGCCGGGTTTTTTGCAGAAGCGTCAGCCGTATTTTTCGCTGCGCCAGTCCTTCCTGGCCGACTGGGTGCGAAACCGCCTGGGGGGCGTGCATTTGCCCGACAGCGGCCTG
>DEBD01000004.1:1465-36522 GCA_002348385.1 Gammaproteobacteria bacterium UBA2965
CAGTATCGGCAGATCACGGGTATCGAGGCGTTTCGCCGCGCCGTCCACCGATTGGCGGAGTTGGCCCGCGAGCACGGCTTTCGGGTGATCGTGTTTGCCCACTTTGGTGTTGAGCCGGAGCCGCGCGCCGTTTTGCGTGATGCGGGACTGGAGCTGATCAACGGGTATCCGTCCATTCGCGAGTACTTGAGCGAACGGGGCCGTGCGGATTATGTAGGTTCGGCACTGACGGTGAGCGCCGATGACTCTCACCCCTCGGCCCTGCATCACCGGATGATCGCGGAGCTGCTCGTGGACCACGTGGTGGGTGGGGCGAAAGACGCGGAATTGGCCCAGGTTTTGCAGGGTGGCTAACTGCCGGTGGCAGCTGCCGTTGCGTCGTATCGATAGACCTCGTGGAGGGTTCGTTCCGCCAGCACTGGCGTGACCAGGTTGCGGGCCCACGCGCTGATACCGGTGAGGTGGAACACCCGCGCGTTGCGGCGGGATCGGGACTGAATGCGCGCGGCGCGCGGCGCCCGGAGTTCTGCGTAGCGCCGCAGCGCGGCCGGAATGGAGTTGGTGTCGGCGCGCTCCAGGCAGGCGGCCAATACCGCACCGTCTTCGATGGCCATTGCGGCTCCCTGAGCCAGAAACGGTAGGGTGGGATGGCACGCATCGCCGAGTAACGTGGCCCGCCCGAGACCCCAACGCGCCAGTGGAGGTCGGTCGAAAAGCGCCCATTTGTAACAGGTGGTGGGATCCGCGGCTTCGATGAGCGTGCGGACGATGGGGTGCCACCCGGCGAAGTCCGCCCGGAGTTCGGCGTGCTCACCAGGTTCAGTCCAGGATTCCACCTCCCAGCCCGATTTCTCTACGACGCACACGCAATTGACCCACTCGCCCTGGCGCACGTTGTAGTGCACGAAATGCTTGCCTGGCCCCCACCAGACGGTGGCGTTGGGCACTGACATGTCTGGCGAAAGTGCATGGGTCGGCACCAGCAGACGCCAGGCCACGTTGCCGGTGAAACGCGGCGAGTCGTCGCCCGCCAATAGCTTGCGAACGGTGGAATGAATACCGTCCGCGCCGATCAGTGCCGTACCATCGACCGTTTGCTCTCCGGTGGACACCCGCACGCCGCTGTCGTGATCGATAAATCCTTCCACGGTGGCCCCGGTGTGCAGGCGGATGCGCGGATTGTCCTGTGCTGCCTCGATAAGCACGGTCATGAGATCGGCACGATGCATGTGGTAGTAAGGATAGTGATAGCGGGCAAGTGCGCGTTGGCCGAGTATCGTTCTGGCCAGCCGCTTGCCGCTGTTCCAGACTCTGATTTCCGTGGCCTCGGGCAGATACGCGTAGGCTTCGAGCGCCTCGCGCAGGCCAAGCTGATGCAGCACCCGCGTGCAGTTCGGGCTCAATTGGATTCCAGCGCCCACTTCGGCAAAAGCGGCGGCCTGCTCGAACACCTGAACGTGCATTCCTCGTGCCGCCAGGGATAGCGCCGTGGTCAGTCCGCCAATGCCGCCGCCGGCGATGAGAATGTTGTGCTCAGACACGTATTAGTTTGGCTGCATGGATGTGCCTATTATAGAAACAACTCACGTGCTGAAGGAGCAAACCGCAATGTCCAAGTTCCCTGCGATGGTCCGTTTGCTGGCAATCATGGTGGGGCTGGTTTTCGTCATGAATGGCGCTGCCAAGTTGACGTCTCAACCGGCCATGGTCCAGCAGTTCGACCACTTCGGTTACGCGCAGTGGTTCCTATACGCAGTTGGGCTTATTGAGACGTTGCTGGGTATTGGGTTGCTGGTGCCGAAAAGCCTACGCTGGGCGGCCCTTGGCCTGATACCGGTAATGGCGGGTGCGGTGGTGAGCCACGTGATGCACGATCCGCCCGACGCCGTGTTGCCCGCCGGCGGTTTGATGCTGGTGCTGGCCTACCTGGTGTGGCGCACTGGTGGTCTTCGCACCCAGGAGAGTGGCGGTGATGACTGACGGGGAGTCGAGGGGTTTGCTGCGCGAAGCGACCGATAGGATTGCGCGATGTCCGTACTGATCAAGGGCTATGTGATCCTGCTGGCGGTGCTCGCGCTGCTGCTGTGATTGGCCGCATGGAAACCCGTTGTGGCCTGACAGATCCTCTGGCCGGTGCTGGACGACTGCGCAAAGGCCCTGTTGCGCTAGTACTTCATGTCCCACCCACACTAGCGTCCTGGCCTACTCCCCGGTGGTTGGTGGCACTGGCCAGGGATAGTGTGGCGCGCCAGCGCAGGCCTGCCAGGGAAACTAGCAGGCAGATGAGACCGGCCACCAGCACTACAAAGCCCAGCGAGCTGAATTCCGATGCGGCGCCCATCAGCAGCACCCCGATGGCTGGGGCGCCGCGAAATATCAGCCCCCAGATGCTCAACACCCGGCCGCGCATGTCCTCGCGCACGGCGTGCTGGGTCAGCGTCTGAGTGCAGATCCCTGTGCAGCTCATGGCCATGCTGGCCAGAAACAGGACACCCAGGCCCAGGTAGAAGTTATCGGTGACGCCAAAGACGCATACCAGAACGGCGGTGAGGACGAAGCCGATGGTGGTGATTGGGGCCAACAGCCGGGTGGCGTCAATGCGGGCCAGGAGAATGCCGCCCGTGAGGGCGCCGATACCCATGGCCTGCGTGAGCAGGGCCAGTCCGAAAGCGCCGCGGCCGAACACGGCATCGGCGAAACCGGGCAGCAATTCGGCCACGGGTTTGGCCAGTATGGCGACGCAGGTGATGATCAGCAGGATCACCCGAATGGTTCGATGGCCGAGCGCGTACCGAAATCCGTCCGCCACGTCCTGCAATATGCGGCTGTCGCCGCGCGTGGCCGTGGCGTGCAAGCCGCTGGGAATGCCGTACAGGGCGAATACCATCACCGCGTAGGTGATGGCGTTGAACAGAAATGCGTAGCTGACGTCCGCCCAAGCGATCATCGATCCTGCCAGCATGGGACCCACGAAGCGCGCCGTGTTGAAAGCCACTGATCCCAGCGCCACGGCCGCGGACATATCGCCGGCTTTGACCAACAGTGGAATCAGCGCCAGGCGTGCGGGTTGGGCGATGCTGGCGGCGACGCCCAGACAGATGGCGATGGTCAGCAGGGAGTAGATTTCCACCTGATCCGTCACCACCAGGGCAAACAGCATCAGTCCCAACAGGGCGGACGCCGATTGAGTCGCTATGACCAGGCGCACGCGGTCCACTCGGTCGGCCCACACTCCGGCGAACGGGCCGATGAGAATAGCCGGTGCAAGGTCTGCAAACGCGATGGCGCCCAGCCAGAATCCGGAGTGCGTGATCTCCCAGGTCAGCCATCCGATGGCAACCCGGTGCACCCACAGGCCCAGCAGCGAGGCGCTGTTGCCGGCCATATAGCGCCGGTAGAGGGGGTTCGCGAGGACCGGTAGCAGGGTGGTCAACATGGCGCTGGCGGGGTCACGGGTCCGGATCTTCGACAAAGCGCCTGATGATGCGGTTGAGTTCATCGGGCTGGTCGTAGTTCACCATGTGGCCGGCGCCGGCAATCTCAGCATGGCGGGCATTGCGAAACAGAGCGAAACGCCGTTCGTTGGCGGCGTCGAAGTCCGCTTTGCGTTCGAGCAGATCCGGTCGTTGTCGCGCCCAGTACTCAATACCTTGATCGCCGGTAACGATCTGCACCGGCGCCTCGACGAGAGGGAACAACGTCTCTGCAACCTGGCCGGGAAAGGTGGAGAACACCATCTGGGCAAAAGGATCCCAACGCCACCGGACGCCGCCGTCCGGGTGGGGCTCCACGCCCTCGGCCACCAGCGCTTGTGCCCAGTCGGCGTCCAGACGCGGGTTGTTTTGCATCAGGCGGCGCTGGGCTTCGCTGCTGTTGGCCATGGCGCGGCGCTGGCTGACCGGGTCCAGCAAGCCGTCGACATGGCTGCGCCAGTTCTGCTGCAGGAGCGTGGCGGGAAACGACTTCGCCAGGTTGGGCGGCCCCAACCCGTCGATGAGTACCAGCCGGCTGGGCACCTCAGGATGCGTGGCGCTGAATATCCACGAGATGTGGCCGCCGAGGCTGTGTCCCACCAGTATGGGCCGATCCAGCTGAAAGTGGGCCAAGAGCGCCCGCAGATCGGCGATGAAGTGCATCATCGTGTAGGTGGCGGAGTGCTCGCTGTGCCCGTGCCCGCGCAGGTCCGGCACCAGCACCCGATAGTCGGAAAATTCGTCTGCGATTCGAGACATGGCACCGGCGTGGTCGCGCATTCCGTGCAGCAGCACCATGGCCGGTGCGCCCACGTTGCCGTTGTCCAGGACAGACAGGCGGCAGCCGGCCCCAGAGTAGTTGTATCGAGTGGGCATGCCTCATGATAGCAACCGCATTGGAACGCGTGCCACGCTTCTCGCCTTGAATCGGGTTGAAGTGCGCAGCTTCGCACCGGTAGGCTCACAATAGGCATTGGCTATCGGGCAGCAACCATGAATGAAGCCGAGAGATTGAGCCTGCTCAAACAGCTGACCCTGGCGGAGAAGGTGGAGTTGCTGTCGGGCAAGGGGATGTGGGTTACGGGTTCGGTACCCAGGCTTGGCATTCCTGCGCTGAAGGTCACCGACGGCCCCAATGGCGCGCGCGGCGATGGTGCCAGCGGCAAAACGGCGGCTTCGTTCCCCGTGGGAATCTGCCTGGCCAGCACCTGGAACAGAACGCTGCTGGCCGAGGTGGGGGTCGCCATCGGCCAGGAGGCGAAATCCAAGAACGCTCAGGTGCTGCTGGGCCCCACCATCAACCTGCACCGCACGCCCATCGGCGGGCGCAACTTCGAGTGTTATGGCGAAGACCCGCTGCTCACGGGGGAGCTGGCGGCTGCTTTCGTTAACGGTGTGCAGTCACAGGGTGTCGGTGCCTGCATAAAGCACTTCGTGTGTAACGACACCGAATATCAGCGCCACACCATATCCAGCGAGCTAGACGAGCGGACCCTGCGTGAGATCTACCTGCGGCCCTTCGAGATAGCGGTGAAGCGTGCGCGTCCTTGGGCGTTGATGAGCGCATACAACCGGGTCAACGGTACCTACGCCTCCTCCCACGCCCGCCTGCTGCGCAGCGTGCTACGCGAGGAGTGGGGCTTCGAAGGCGTGGTGATCAGCGACTGGGGCGCGGCGCTGGAAACCGTGCACAACCTCAATGGTGGGCTCGACCTGGAGATGCCGGGTCCCACCCGCACCCGCGGCCAGGCGCTGGTAGACGCAGCAAGCTCGGGTGCGGTGGCGGAGTCGCTGGTGGACGACGCGGTACTGCGAATGCTGCGACTGATGGAGGACACCGGTCGCTTCGCCGCCCCTGACCCCGTGCCAGAGGAAGCCGTGGATCGGCCGGCGCATCGAGCACTGGCACGCCGTGCTGCGGCGGAAGGCATGGTGCTGATACGCAACGAGGGCTTGCTGCCGTTGGATTTCAGCGGCGCCGGGAAGGTGGCTGTGATCGGGCCGAACGCCTTGCGCGGACAGATTCAAGGTGGCGGCAGCTCGGGCGTTTCGCCGCACTATCAGGTGATGCCTTTTGAGGCCATATCCGCCGCGCTCTCAAATGCGGGAAACAAGCCAACCTACGCTGTTGGATGCCACGCACACAAATATCTGCCGCTGCCCCCGCAGGGGGCCCTCAGCGTGGATGGTAGGCCCGGCATGCGCTTGCGCTGTTTCCAAGGTGACGGGCAAATGCCAGTTTTGGACCAGCTCATTCAGGCCGAGTACGGCTTCATCGGGGGCCTGGTGCTTGGGGGCTTGAACGGCGAGCGGATCGCACACCCCTTCACTGCCACCCTGGAGGCCGATTTCCTGCCCGAGCAGGATGGTGAGCACGAAGTAGGGCTGCTCAGCGCCGGATTGACCAAGTTGTTCATCGATGACGAACTGGTGGTGGACAACTGGGAGCAGCAAACGCCAGGAGATTCTTTTTTCGGCATGGGCTCTGCCGAGCAACGTGCCAGGGTGAGCTTCTCGGCGGGTCGTTCCGTACGGCTGCGAATCCAGTTTGCCAGCGTGGAGGCGCTACTCACCGGTTTGCGCTTCGGCATTCTGGCGGTACCCCTAAAGGACCTTACTTCTGAAGCGGTCGAGGTTGCCGCAGGTGCGGAATCTGTGGTGCTGGTTGTGGGAACCAGCGCCGATTGGGAGAGCGAGGGCAACGACCGGGGCAGCCTGGCTCTGCCTGGTGAGCAGCAGCGATTAATCGAAGCCGTTCTGGATGCCAACCCGCGCACTGTGGTGGTGATCAACGCAGGTGCGGCCTTGGAGATGCCCTGGCTGCAGCGCGCGGCCGCCGTAGTGCAAGCTTGGCTACCCGGCCAGGAATTCGGCAACGCCCTGGTCGACGTGCTCACCGGCGCCGTCAATCCTTCGGGCCGGATGGCGACCACGTTTCCCAGCCGGCTCGAGGATACGCCGGCCTATCCGTACTATCCGGGGGAGGATGGCAAATCCCCTTACGGTGAGGGCCTATTGATGGGATATCGGTGGTACGACGCTCAGGAGGTAGAACCCCTTGTGCCGTTTGGCCACGGGCTTTCCTACACCCGGTTTGCCTATTCGGACCTGGAGATCGAGCGGCGCGGCGGGGTCGTGACGGTCCGCTGCTCGCTTGCCAACGTGGGTGAGCGGGCAGGCCAGGAAGTGGTGCAGGTCTATGTGGGGCCGGCCGATAGCGTGCCCGGCCGACCGGTCCTCGAGCTGAAGGCGTTCGACAAGGTGCATCTGGAGGCCGGGGAGCAGACCACGGCGACACTCACCATTGCCGAGGATGACCTGGCCTGGTGGAGCCTGGAGTCAGACGCCTGGACCCCTGCCGATGGCTCATATCGAGTCGCGGTGGGCGCTTCTTCCCGGGACGTTCGCCTGGTTGGGGAGCTGGTACTTCCCTGATTCCGCGAAGCGGAGTGCTACGTCAATAGCGCAGGTCTTCCGGTTCGTGGATAACCTCGTTTTCGATGTGGCCCAACCCTTCGATTTCCACTCGCACCCGATCGCCCACCACCAGGGATTGCGGGGGATCCATGGCCATACCCACCCCGCTGGGCGTCCCGGTGACGATCAGATCTCCGGGTTCCAGGGTGAATGCAGTTGAAAGGAATTCCACCAGCTCGTAGCAATCGAAGATCAGGTCATCCGTGTTGCTGTCCTGACGCAGCTCGCCGTTCACGTAGGTGCGTAGCTGAAGGTTGTGTGGCTGGACCTCGTCGGCCGTGACCATGGCAGGGCCGATGGGGCAGTGGGTGTCCCACGACTTCCCCATGGTGAACTGGGGCGGAGCGCCGCGCATCTGCCAGGTGCGCACGCTGACATCATTGGCGACGCAATAGCCCGCGATGACCTCATGAGCCCGTTCACGTGGCACGCGGCGGCAGCGTTTGCCGATCACCGCGCACAGCTCGCCCTCGTAGTCCAGTGATGTGGAATCTTCGGACCAGTGGACGGGATCAAAGGGGCCGTTGATGGAAGTGGCTTGCTTGGTAAATACCAGGGGCACCTCGGGTAGCGTCATGCCCGCTTCCTCGGCGTGCGCCCGGTAGTTCAAGCCAATGGCGAGGATCTTGCCGGGCCGCACAATGGGGGCCTCGAGCCGAACCTCCTGCGCTGATAGGTGAGGCCCTAATCCGCGTGCCTCCTGCGCCGCCTGCAGAGCAGCGTCACCGGCCGCAAGAAGGGCAGCCAGGTCCGTGGGTAGCGTTGGTGCGGCAACGCTCAGATCGATGATGTTGCCCTGCTCGAGCAAGCCGATTCGCGTGTTGCCGCCCTGTGTGAAGGTGATCAGTTTCATGAGTGCTCCTTGAGTGAAGGTGAGGGTGGCTAGCTACACGCGTGCCAGAGGCGTGGGCAGACCGGTGGCTCCCGGTCTGCAACGCCATACGCACCCGCCCAGGCTCTTGTCGTCGGTGTTGTCGGCGCTAACCACGTAGAGATCGCCCCAGTCCGAGCCGCCGAAGGCGCAGCTCGTGACCAGTCGCGCGGGAATGGTTAGCTCATCGAGCAACCTGCCTTGGGGATCGAGTATGGCAACGCGCCCACCCAGAAAATGCGCGACCCAGAGATTGCCTTGGGTGTCTACGCACAACCCGTCGGGAATGCCTTCGGAGAACGTCTGCGCGCCGATATGTCGGCGGCCGGACAGATTGCCGGCCGGGTCGATATCGTGTACCCAGATCCCGCAGCTACTGGAGTCGACGTGATAGAGCGTGCGACCGTCGGGGGACAAGCCGAATCCATTGGAGATGCCGACGTCGCCGTACAGCCGGGTTATGCTGCCGTCCAGCTCGATGCGATAGGCCTCGCCCATGGGATCGGGGTGCTCGCGCACGTGCTTGATTTCGCCCAGCACCACGCCCACGTAGATGCGCCCCTGCGCGTCCGGTTGCAGATCGTTGTAGTGCGGCGATCCCTCCCTTTCCAGCAGCACGCGGAAGTGCCCATCTTTCCAATGAGCGACGCTGGGACCGGACATGATCAATCCGCCATCGGCATGCGGTGCCAGGCCACCGATGTAGGTGCGGTCGGTCACCGCCACCTCAATGTGGCCGTCGGGGTCCACGCGGCTTACCGTCCCGCCGGGGATGTCGCTGAACCACAGCGCCCCCGCGGCGTCGGTGCGGGGTCCCTCAACCAGTCCGTAGCCGCTGGCCACCAGCTCCAGGTCGATGTTCATGGTGCGATCCGCCCTCCGCGGTGGTAATGGGTGCTGGATTGATGATACTGCCGTTGTGGAAAGCACACTAACTATTGCGCGTTGGCCGCTGCGGCTTCTTCTCCTGGCCATTTGCATGGGTCTGGCCGCCGGATGCGGGCCGTCGGTGGAGCCGGAAGATCTGCACACCGATCATGCCGGCCAGCCTGTTGTGTCGAGCACCTATGTAGGTTCTCAGACCTGTGCCACCTGCCATGCAAGCCAACACGCGCAGTGGTCTCAGTCGCATCATCATCTGGCTATGGCTGAAGCCACGCCCTCCACTGTGCTGGGCGATTTCGCGGGACAGACGCTGGGCGATACTCAGTTTCGGCGCGAGGGCGCCGCGTTCCTGGTACGTGCGGCAGATGGGACGGGCGAGCTCGCGGATTATCGGGTGCGTTATGCCTTCGGCGTTCAGCCATTGCAGCAATATCTGCTGGAACTCCCCGGTGGTCGCCTGCAGGCGCTGGATAAGGCCTGGGACAGCCGGCCCGAGGCCCACGGTGGCCAACGCTGGGTCTCTCTGCAGTCCGCGGAAGACGAGCGGTTGCTGCATTGGAGCGGGCCGGCCTACAACTGGAATCACATGTGCGCCGATTGTCACTCCACGCGCGTGACGAAGGGGTACGACGGCGAGACCGGCGCGTACCAGACGCGTTTTGCCGAGGTGTCCGTGGGTTGCGAGGCATGCCACGGGCCGGCATCGGCCCACGTGGCGGATCCCGTTGGCCTACGTCCGCAAGCCTTGCGCTCGGGGCCCGAGCAGATCAACGCCTGCGCGCCATGCCACAGCCGGCGGGCGCAGCTGGCGGAAGGCTTCACCCCGACGGGGAATCTACTCGACCACTACCTGCCCGCGCTGCTGGATGCAGGCTTGTACCACCCGGACGGACAGGTGCTGGACGAGGTATACGTATACGGTTCCTTTCTGCAAAGCCGCATGCATGGCGCGGGTGTGGTTTGCGCAGACTGCCACGAGCCGCATTCGGGCCGGCTGCGTGCAGAAGGCAACGCGCTGTGCGCCCAGTGCCACAACGCGAAGGGCGTTGCTCGCTTTCCCTCCCTGCGCAAAGCGGACTATGACTCCGAAGCGCACCACTTTCACGCGGGCAGCGAGGCGGCTTCCCGTTGCGTCTCTTGTCACATGCCGGAATCCACGTTCATGGTGTTGGACGCTAGGCGCGATCACAGTTTCCGGATTCCGCGCCCGGATCTGAGTGTAGATCTGGGTACGCCAAACGCATGCAACGGTTGTCATGAGGACCGATTGCCGCAGTGGGCGCGCGATGCCGTGGCGCGTTGGCATGGCCCTGAACGGCCCTTCCACTTCGGGCCGTTGATCGCTGCGGCTCGCAGTGGTGACCTGCGCGCAGAGGGGCAGCTGGCGGTGCTGGCCGACGATACGTCCCAACCAGCCATTGTTCGCGCAACGGCATTGTCGTTGATGGTGAGCTTTGAGCAGCGAACCACCACGTTTGCGCTGCAGCGTGGGTTGCAAGACGCGGACCCGCTCGTGCGGATCGGCGCGCTGCGTGGCGCGGCGCGCTGGGAGCCCCGACGGCGCTTTCAGATAGCCCGTGGGCTGCTCCGTGATCGGCTGCTGGCGGTGCGCATCGAGGCGGCGAGAATCCTGGCGGAAGCCTACCCCCTGCTGACCGGATCGGACAGGGAGCGGCTGGGTGAGGGCATCGACGAGTATGCAAGGTCGTTGCGGTTGCGGGCCGATCGTGCGGAGGGACGGTCGAGTATGGCAACCATCTACCTGCATCGGGGCGACCCGGCGGCCGCGGAACGCGAGCTGAACGCGGCGCTTGCGCTGAACCCTTCCTGGGTGCCGGCGC
Source organism: Gammaproteobacteria bacterium UBA2965 (assembly GCA_002348385.1). GTDB lineage: Bacteria > Pseudomonadota > Gammaproteobacteria > Pseudomonadales > Azotimanducaceae > UBA2965. Next base: position 12,013 of record DEBD01000004.1, read on the forward strand.
TGGTCAATCTGGCAGACCTGTATCGGACCACCGGGCGCGACCAGCAAGGCGGAGAGCCGTTACAGCGCGCGCTCGAGTTGGCGCCGGACTCAGCCGACGTGCTGTTGGCCAGGGGGCTCTGGCTGGTGCGCCGCCAGCGTAGCGACGACGCCCTGGGGCTGTTCGCCCGTGCCCATCAGCTGGTGCCTCAGCATGTGAACTATGCTCGCATCTACGCCATCGCCTTGAACTCCGCCGGGGAACCGCGCGCTGCGCTGCAGGTTCTGGAGGCCGCGCTGTCCGGGCGGCCGCGCAACGAAGAACTGTTGCGATTGGCATTTACAATAGCCCGCGACGCGGGAATGCAGCAGGAGACCGGCGACTATCTGCGCCGGCTCGAGCTGCGGTGGTCGCCATAGACTCAGGGGAGATTTGATGAACGTCGCGAGCCTACTCAAACAGCCGCTGCTGCATTTCCTTGCGTTGGGGCTGGCATTGTTCTGGCTGTTCGACCTCGTTGCCGATGACGAGAGCGTGGATGACTCGGTAATCGTGGTGGATCGCCCGGCGCTGCTCACCTTCATTCAGTACCGTTCCCGATCCTTCGACCCGGGTGTCGCGGCGGCGCGGCTCGAGGCGCTCTCTCCCCTGGAGCGGGAGCTGCTCATTGCCGATTTCGTGCGGGAGGAAGCGCTGCATCGGCGTGCCCTTGAGTTGGGTATGGAGGCGGATGACTACATCATCAAGCGGCGTCTGGTACAGAAGCTGGAGTTCGTCACGAACAGCTTCGTCGGCGAAGGCCTTCAGGCCACTGAGGAAGATGTTGCCGCGTATTACGCAGAAAACGTCGATGATTACTACGTGCCGCCATCGGCTACGTTTACCCACGTGTTCTTTGACAAGGAGCGTCACGCACCCGAGGAGCTTTCCCGGTTGGCGCGCGCAAAGCTCGTGGAGCTGAATGAATCTGGCGCTGATTTTTCCAGCAGCGTACGCCACGGAGACCGGTTTCTGTACCATGTGAACTACGTGGAGCGTGACCCCGAACTGGTTGCCAGCCATTTTGGCTCATCGATGAGTGGGCACGTCTTCGACCTGGAGCCCAACGACCAGCGTTGGCGCGGGCCTTTTGAATCGCCGTTCGGACTGCACCTCGTCATGCTCACACGGCGGGAGGCAGGTCGCACGCCGCCGCTCGAGGAAATACGTCCACGGGTGGATTCCGATGCGCTGCGTTGGCTCGAGCGGCAACACGGGGATGCGGCGGTGCAGTCAATCGTGGATGGCTATGAGGTGCGTTTGGACTTTGAGGATGAAGTGCCGCCAGGCGTCGGTGGTGTGCCGTGATCCGCTGGGCCGCGCTGCTGCTCAGCGCCGCGGCCGGTCTGGCGGCGGCACACGATTCCCGCCCCATCTATGTGCAGGTTGATGAGGCTGATAGTGGGTTGGTGAGCGTGCGCTGGAACGTGCCGCTGCAGGCCCCCGCCGCTAGGCTGCCGGCGCCCGTGTTGCCGGCGGGATGCGAAGCACGTGACCAAGCCGTGTACCAGCGCACGGACGGTGGCACCCTGGGGAGGCGCGACTTCGTGTGCCAAGAGGCGTTGTCGGGTCGAGAGGTGGGCATGCACTTCGTAACGCCCAATCCGTCGCTGAGCATGCTGTTTCAGGTGCACCTGCGAAATGGCGAGCAACATCTGCAGGTGCTGAGCCCAGGCACGGACCTCTGGCGCGTGCCGGACGCGGAGGCGCCCCTGGCGGTGGCAGGCGAGTACACCCTGCTGGGCATGGAGCACATCTGGATCGGGGCCGATCATCTGCTTTTCGTGGCGTTACTGGTATTCGTGGCACGCTCGCTCAAGCGTCTGCTGCTGACAATAACCGGTTTTACTGTCGCGCACTCAATCACCCTGGCGTTGGCCGCTCTGGAACTGGTGCGTGTGCCGACGGCACCCGTGGAGGCTGCTATCGCGTTGAGCGTGGTGCTTCTGGCGGTTGAGGTTGCCCGGGCTGATGCGTCCTCCCTGACATTCCGGTACCCCGTATTGGTGTCGAGCTCGTTCGGGCTGCTGCACGGGTTCGGTTTTGCGTCGGTGCTGGCCGACATTGGCCTGCCTCAGACGGCCCTGCCAACCGCGTTGTTGTTCTTCAACGTGGGTGTGGAGGTAGGGCAGATTCTGTTCGTGTTGGTGCTGCTGGTCGGCTGGTGGGCGCTTGCAGGCAGACGGCAAGGCGCAGGGCAATCCGATCAGTTCGGATTGCCCACGCTTGCCACTGTGGTGGTGTACGCGATCGGTGGGATCGCAAGTTACTGGGTGATCGAGCGCATCACCCAGTTCTGGAGCTAGTCGAGACCGCGCCGCTTGAGCTCATCAGGCATGCGCTTGGCGTCTGCCTCCAGCATCGGTCCGCGCTCCTCGTCGGTGAGCTGGCCCATGGTGTCTTTGCCCATTTTTTCGCTGTCCAGCATGATCCACTTTTCGGGCACGATCTCGATGATCACGCGTAAAGGGGAATTGAGCCGGCGGACGAAGTCGTCCGCAGCCGCTCTCTCTTCGTCTGTCATGTCAGACTCATTGCCGCCGCGCGTGTAGGGGCCATACGCCAACGCTGGATAAAACCATTCCTTGGTTTCGTCATCGTCGTGAATGATTGCTCTTCCCTTGAAAGTGATAGCGCCATTGGGGCCGTTCGGTGCCGCAGCACCGCTGACTACGACGGAGCAGCGCGGATCGCGGCGGATAGCGGCTACTCGGTGCCTATGTACGCCGCAGGTGATCCAACCGCTGCCTTTAGCCCAAACGAATGCGTGAATTACACCAACGGCCCAACCGTCTTTGGTAGTCCAGTTGAACGTACACTCACCTGCCTTGGTCAGCAGCTCTTCCTTCTTCTCATCGGAAAAAGGGTAGATGGATACCATCTCATGGTTTTCGCTGGACATAGCACCTCCCCGTGCCTTTAGTTATTACCCTTAGCATATCCCACAAATTCCAGGCGGCGCCAGCTTGGCCTTGGGTTTAGGTTTGAACCTGGCTGAATGACGACCGCCAAACGATGTAGTATTGGGGCGAAGGGAGCGTGATTGGGGGAGATATGGAGCGGGATTACGATGTCATTGTGGTGGGCTCGGGTGCTGCCGGCCTGTCTGCGGCGGTTTCCGCGGCGGATGAGGGCGCCAGCGTGCTCATCGTGGAGGCGGGCACAAGGGTCGGGGGTTCGTCACGTCTGAGCGGCGGGCATTTTTATGCCGCGGGCACCAGCGTCCAGCAGCAGCAGGGCGTGCAAGACAGTGCTGACGCCATGTTCGAGCATTACATGACGTTGAACCAGTGGCTGGTGGAGCCTTCCGTGGTGCGCAAGTACTGCGATCTGTCGGCGCCCACGTTCGAATGGCTCACTGGGCTTGGTGTCGAGTTCAAACCCGAGGGTCTGTACCGCTCGGGTGTCGGCAGCACTCCGCGGGGGCATCAGCCCACCGGCGAGGGCGAGCAGGTGGTGAATGTCCTGGATGCCCACAGGCAGCAACGGGGCGTGGACATCGTGCTGGATGCCCGGGTGGACGGCCTGCTGACCGACGATGACGGCGCGATCTGTGGCATTCGAATTGGCGAAGACCAGGCCACCGCCGGCGCGGTAGTGCTGGCTACCGGCGGGTTCGGCGCAAATCCCGAGATGCTCGAGGAACTCTATCCCCAGGCGGCCGCTAATGGGGATTGGAGTTGGTACATCGGTACCGAGCACGCTCAGGGCGACGGGCTCAAGCTGGGCCAGGCGGCGGGCGCGGCCATCGACGGACGTGATCGGGGCCTGCTGCTGGTGACACCGGGGTTCAGCCGCGATCTCGAAACTTTACTGCCTGGTTGGCTCATTGTGGTGAACGAAGACGGCCGCCGTTTCTGCAACGAGATGGCGCCCTACACGGTGCTCGCAGGCTTGATCAAGCATCAAGGTGGCAAGGTATATGCTGTATTCGATGAAGGTGCGCGGGCCGCAGCGAAGCCGAATCCGGCATCCCAGGCGTACTGGGTGAACGAAGTGCTGGAACGCAAAGCGGACCAGGGCATCATCACTCGAGCAGACTCACTGGATGCCCTGGCTGCCGAGGTAGGCATCAATGCGGGGGCGCTGAAGAACACCATCGAGCACTACAACGTGGATTGCGAGACGGGCGAAGACAGCATGTTCTTCAAACCGGCGGCTACCGGCATGCGGCCCATCGTTTCACCGCCGTTCTACGCTGCCGAGGTGCGGCCGGCCATTATCTGCTGGACCGGCACCGGGTTGCGTATCAACGCGGATACCGAGGTGATCGGCGTGGACGCGAAACCCATTCCCGGGCTGTATGCGGCCGGAGAGACAGTGGGCTCGCTGCATGGCGACCGCTACATCGGAGGCGGCGGTTCCTACGGGCCGTGTGTGGTGTTCGGCAAGGTGGCCGGAGCCAACGCGGCGCTGGCATCCAAGGGTAACTGACACCAGACTGGCTTGCTGGCTCACGGGCCGTCAGGCGCTGATTCATGGCGCTGGGACGGTCAGCACGTAGCCCACGTCGGGTGTGGCGTGGCCGGCCAGCAGGCGCTGGTAGATGGCTTCGATTTCGTTGGGGTCGTTGCAACGGGTCACGTGGATTAGCCCGCGCACTGCGGAAAGCATGGTCTGCCAGGCCGGCTCGAAGGCGCCCAACATGCCCCCTGGACCCCAGTTTCTGGTCTCGATGTGGCCGGGGGCGAAAAATCCCTGAGGCTCCGGTCCGGCCAGCTCGCCGCCTCGACGCACCTGGTTCCAGTGGGTGGCGCCCACCAGACAACTGAAGGTCAGGTTGCCGGCGTAATGCCCGTGCAATGCCGACAGCACGTCACCGTTGCCCGCCATGTCTACGCTCATGGTCTGTCGCGAAGCGTCCAAATGGCTGATGTCCGAATAGGTGACCACCTGGTCGTAACAGCCCAGTCCTTCCACGAAGGCGACGTTGTTCGCTGCGGTGACGCCGATGACGCGCACGTCGGGGCGCTGGGCCAGCAGCAGGCCCAGCCCGAGAGCCGTCTTGCTGGATGCGCTGGTTAGCACTATGTCCGTCGCGCCAAAAAAGTCGTTGGATGCGGCGAAATCGTCCAGCAGAAAGGAAGTCATGAACAGGGGCCGATACAGCATCTGGGCAGCGTCGGCGTCCGGGTCCGGCTCGTCGGGGGTGCGCACCAGCTGGTTGTAGACACCGGGCAGATCGGCGCGATGTTGGCTCACATCGGTGATCTGATGCGCCTTTACCTTGCCGGCCTGAATCATCAGGTGGCTGCCCATGGGCAGGTAGCCATACAGGCGCTCTCCTTGCGAAATCGCCTCGTGGTTTGATTGTACCACCGTAGCGAACCCCCACACCGGCACCCGTCCCCAACCCTTAGGTGCCGGAAAGAACTGCCAATAGCGCATGCTTTCTCCGGCCACCGCATAGGTGATGTTGTTGGCGGTCAGGGCGAATTTGTCTACGCGCAGTAGCAGCGATCCCTCCGCTAATTCGTCGCAGAGGGGTTCGCTGCTCCATCGGGTGTCGGCCAGGTTTTCGGCGTTGACGAGTAGCTGCAGCCCGTGCATGAGAGCCCCCTGTTTGTTGGCTTGTTAGTCGCCCGCCGGCCGGCGGGCCATGTGCTAGCCCGCGTGGTAGGGCTGGCGGTGCACCATGAATTTTTCGTAATCGTCGAGCAGTTCGGGGCGCTCGAAGTGCAGGAAATGACCCACACCATTGATCAACCGGCATTCGCAGTTGGGGATTAGGCGCTGGGCGATCCACATGTCCTCTAGATCGATGATGTTGTCGTCGGCGCCGTTGATGATGAGGGTGCGTGCGGTGATCTGGGTCAGGTCCACCGTGTCCTGCAGGCTCCCCAGCTTGAGGATGTTCTTGCAGTGCTCATAGCAAACCTCCGCATGGGCTTTGTTGAGGCTATTGAACTGAGCGATGATCTGGCGCTTGTAGGCGTCACCAAGCTGATTACCGAACATTTCCAGGATCAGGTCGCCACCGCGTGCGTACTCCCCATCGTTATACAGAATCACCGCCCTGCGCACGATTTCTTCCATCACGGCGTTGGGCTTCATTCCGAAGCTTGATAGCACCAGGTGCTGAACCGCATCAGGCCGCACCGCCGCGTAGGCGGCAGCGAGGGCGGTTCCCCAGGAACTGCCAGCCAGGGTGAGTTCCCCTTCGCTGCGGGTTTCCTCGAGCAGTGCGTGCAGGGTTTCCATTTGTTCCTGCACGGTGACGTGGGCGCCGCCAGACTTGATCTCCGAACGGCCGATGCCGGGCATGTCGAAGATGACCACGGTGAAATGGTCGGTGAAGCGCTTTACCACGGTGCGCCATATGGCCATGGTTTGCAGCGCGCCGCTGACGCACATCAGCATGTTGGGGTGGTCGCCGTAACGGCGGTAGGGAATCTCGAATCGCCCGAAATTTAAGGTGCCTTTGATAGTTTTCACTACGCTTCTCGCTCGCTTGCTTTGTTGGCGCGGACGTCGGCCCGCCGCTGTTTCCAGTGGAACCACCTGTCGGCGGCAAGTTTGTTTCCAAGACGATCGATGGGCGAGAGCGCCAGCAGATTCATCGCGCCTTCGGCACGGTTCCGCAGCCGCGGGCTGCTGGCTCTAAGCGATAAGCCCATACCTGCCTCTAGATAGTGGAATTCGTGCCAGTAGCCGCTGGGCATGAACAGCGTTTGGCCCTGTTGCAGTTCCACCTCGAATCCGCGTGCTTTTGCCAAGTGGGGGAATCGTTCGAAATCCGGCTGGTCCAGATCCGTGTAGCTGCGTACGGTGAACGGATGTCGATAAAGGGCCCTTGACTGGTCGGGAGCGAACAGGCGAATGCGTCGCCGGCCATGTATTGCCGTATGTAGCACGTTGCCCATATCTATGTCGTAGTGCAGCGGCGTGGTGGCGCCTTTGCAGCCGAAAAAGGCGTACACGAACCGGGGCGAAAACTTCATTCCCAGGTCGGGGAACACCACATCGTTAAGCAGTTCGGGAATCTGCCTGCCCAGGTTGTATAGGAACATGCGCAGGTCGCGGCCCTCTCCCAGGGTCTGCCGGATGAAGTCCGAAAACTTCATGGTATCGATGCTGTCCATGTAGTTGCCCCCGGGGTCCGAAAAGCTGGCGTCGTAGACGCGCACCAGCTTGTCTCCATATCGCTCGGACAGGTGCTGGGGTGTCCAGTTTGCAAGCGCAGGCCATTGGGAAGCCAGGTCAGTAATCAACACCGGTGTTTGCAGCGCCACATAGCGCAGCAGGCGCTCGCGCCCGTGCTCGTGCAGCGAAATGACATCCATTTCTCGGGTCATCAGATCGTGTCGAGGTGGCCCGCCGACGGAACCCTCGGTACCATCCTGCGACCGCGCCGTGGTTGAGTTCACGCTATTGGGACCGTTGCTGCGAGCGGAGGCGCTAGTTTACCGCTGTGCTGCTGAAGCCGGTAGGTGGATTTGGCCTCCGTATCCGCATAAGAGCGAGATATTTGGCGCCCATGCTGGTCTAATAGCGCGCTGGTGTAACTAGCAGGCACGTGTCGGCAGAAATGGAGCTTTCCGCCACCGAAAATTCCCGCAGCCCGCGCCAGGTGATGGGATACGTATTCCGTCGCCTGGTATTTTGGTTCGGCTTTTATATCCGGCCTCCCATCCACTGGTTCGTTGGGCTCTTCTCCAAGGTTGGCAACCCACCGGTCTTTGGACGGGATGTGTTCGATTGGGTTCCCCAACTGGAATCCCGCTGGGAGGCCATCCGCGACGAGGCGTTGGCGGTGCTGGATCGGCCGGATAAGGTGCCACCGCTGCGGGAAGTGTCACCCGACCACAGCCGCATTGCCACGGACGAAAAATGGAAGGTGTTTTTTCTCTTCGGCTATGGCTATGAGATGATGGGGAATACGCCTCGCTGTCCGGTGACCAGCGAGCTGGTCCGCAACGTACCCGGTCTGGTGTCGGCCTTTTTCTCCATCCATACACCGGGCACTCACTTGCCACGCCACTATGGCCCCACCAACGGCATGATTACCTGCCACCTGGGGCTTCAGGTTCCACAGGATAGACAGGGCTGCCGCATCAACATCGACGATGCGGACTACAACTGGGACGAAGGTAAATTCCTCATTTTCGATGACACCTACTATCACGAGGTCTGGAACGACACCGCAGAAGACCGCGTGGTGTTGCTCATGCATGTGGAGCGGCCCCTGCGTCAGCCCGGCAAAGCAGTTGCCGACGGCTTCCTATGGTTGGCTACCAAAAGCCCGTTCATCCAGGCCACCCTGAAGGCACTGGATGACTGGGCCGAGGGTCGGTCGGAGACCAAGGATCCCGATGCTCCGCGAGAATCCGCCGCCCCATGAGTGGGGACCTGGCGCTCGAGACGCACTTTCTAGGTAAGCGTATTTCCGCACCCTTTACTGTGGTGTCGGGCATCGTCGCTACCGCGGTGCCCATCATCGAGTATCTGTTTGCCAACGCCCCTCAGGTCGGGGTGATGACCACCAAGAGCATCGGCCTTGAGGCGCGCCTGGGTTATCGCGAGCCGGTCTTCAGCCAGTATGCGCCCGGATGCTTCGTCAACGCGGTGGGGTTAACCAATCCGGGCGCGCACCGCTGTGCGGAACTATTCCAGCAGCTCACGGTTCCCGACGACCGCTTTCTGCTCACCTCCATCTTCGGCGGCAGTGTGGAAGAGTTCGTGGAGGTCGCGCGCATCCTGGCGCCCTATAGCGACGGGCTGGAGCTCAACCTGTCGTGTCCGCACGCGAAGGGTTACGGCATGGCCATGGGCCAGGATCCGGAGTTGGTCATGGAGATCACTCGAGCGGTAAAGGACGCCGTGGACGTGCCGGTGGTGCCCAAGCTCACGCCGAATGCCAACGATATTGCCCAGATTGCCGAAGCAGCCGTGGCCGGTGGCGCGGACGCGCTGTGCGCCATCAATACCGTTGGCCCGGGCTACGTCAGCGCACACGGCGAGCCGGTATTGTCCAACGAGGTGGGGGGCATGTCCGGCAAGGGGGTGCTGCCCATCGCCCTGAAATGCGTCCGCGACATCACCCAGCGGGTCGACGTTCCCGTGATCGGTTGTGGCGGCATCAGCAGCGCCGACGACGTGCGGGCTTTTGCCGCGGCGGGTGCGAGCGTATTTGGTGTCGGCTCCGCGCTCACGGGCATGACGTCTGAAGAGATCGTTGGCTATCTGGAAAGCCTGGAGAGTGACCTTCACAGCGGCACAAACGGTGCTGAAGCACGCGTGCGCTACGACGTGGATATGCGCTTCGAGCCGGTCACGCTGGTGGAGAATCGGCGCGTGGCCGACGACATCTGCATTCTTACTTTCGACCGCAAGATCGAGATCGCCGCCGGAGAATTCGTATTCCTGTGGATCCCCGGCGTAGGGGAAAAACCGTTCTCCGCGCTCACCGATGATCCCTTCTCGCTGGTGGTCATCAACCTGGGGAAGTTTACCGAGCACCTGCTGACGCTGCCGCCGGGCACACAGGCCTATGTGCGTGGTCCTCATGGTCAGTCGGCCGCACCGCCCGCCGACGCACATATTGTTGCGGTAGCCGGTGGCACTGGCCTGGCTGCGGTATACCAGTTGGCCCGAGACCATGCTGGCCAAGCCGACGTCTTCGTCGGGGCGCGCAGCGCAGAGCGATTGTACTTTCTGGAGGAGTGCGCCGCGTGCGCTTCCTTGCACGTTGCCACGGACGATGGCAGCCGGGGCTTCCACGGTTTGGTAACCGAACTGTTGGATGAATACCTCTCATCGCTCAGCAGGAACGAAACCGAACGCCTGATGCTCTATACCTGCGGCCCGGAACCAATGGTTCACGCCGCACGTGCCGTTGCCCTCAAATACTGCTCTGCGGCTCAGATTTACAGCGCTATCGACTATCTGACCAAGTGTGGCGTGGGCGTGTGCGGAGCGTGCGCTGCGCCGGACGGTCAGCGTTTGTGTGTGGACGGGCCTTTCCTGCGTTCCGACGTCAGCTGATCACGCCTTCGGCAAGCAGCTGCTCTATTCGTTCCTGGGATAACCCTGCCTCTGCGAATACCGTCTGCGTGTGTTCACCAGCGTCGGGGGCGGGACCGCGCACCGCCACGTCGGCGTCGCGGATGTGAAAGGGCGTGCCCACGATTTCCAGCGCGCCGCCGCGTGGATGCACCACCATGGCGAACGCCCCTGCTTCTCGTAGCACGGGATCTTCCACGACTTCGGGCAGTTCCGCCACGGGTTCCCAGATGAGCCCGGCGCCGTCTAGCACCTCGCGCCAATGGGCCAGCGGTTGGGATGCGAACATGGACTGTATCTCGCCGACCAGCTCGACGCCGTTGTCGCGCAGACCGGCGATGGACTGGAAGCGGGGATCGTCGATCCACTGCTCACGAGAGATGGCGTGGCAGAACTTTGGCCAGTACGCCAATGGCATGGGCATGATCATCACCAGCCAGCGGTCGTCGGCCGTCCGGTAGGCGTTCCAGATGGGATTGGGTGGCTCGCGGCGGCTGGTCTTGACCGGTTGCGTGCGGTCATACAGGGCGGAGTTCACGTCGCTGGCCAGTGCCCAGATGCCCGTGCGCTGTAAGGTGACCTCCACGTACTGGCCTTCACCGGTCCGGTCGCGTACCCGCAGTGCGGCAAGAATGGCGGACAGAAGGTTGAGCGCCGTCGTGCGGTCACCGTACCCGCCGCGCGAAATGAGGGGCCCATCGTCGTGGTCACCGAATATGGACATGGCTCCTGATCGCGCCCAGAAAGCGCTCTGGTCAAATGCCTGTCGGTCACTGTCCGGACCACGTGTGCCGTACCCGGCCAGCACAGCGTAGACCGCGCGAGGCGACACCTGGTGTATGTGCTCATCGGTTAGTTGGTAGCGCTGAAGCCGGGGGTAGGTGAGGTTGGTGATGAAGATATCCACGTCGCGCGCCAAGTCGGTGACCAGCGCTTGCCCGTCGGGGTGTTCCAGGTTGACGCAGACTCCGCGCTTGCCCCGGTTGTCGAATTGGTAAGACGGGGCCACGAACTCGTCATCTTCCATGAGGCCGGCGAATAGGCGCCGGTACGCATCGCCGCCCGGCGGTTCAACCTTGATTACCTGGGCGCCCATGTCCGCCATGAGCGCGGCGCAACTGGGCACCGCCAGCCAGCTGGCCACCTCCAGTACGCGAATCCCCTCCAACGGTGCGGTCATCGCTCCCCCCTGCTGCGAATGGTCGCAGTATGCCTACACCTCGCCGTTGATATAAGGTGTAGTCGCAGGAGGGTGAAGGAACATGGACAAACTCACCAGTTCGGAGATTGCCGAGCGGTTGCCGCGCGTTCCTGATTGGCGGCTAGATCAGAACAAGCTCAAACGTGATTTCGCGTTCGAGGATTTTGTCGAAGCCTTCGGCTTCATGTCGCGTGTGGCCATTCTGGCCGAAAAGCACAACCATCACCCTGAGTGGTTCAACGTATACAACAAGGTGACTATCGAACTCACCACCCACGACGCGAGCGGCATTACCGCAAGGGATTTCGCCCTGGCCGCTTCCATCGATGGCTTACGATAGCCTGCTGCGTTAGGGCGCTGTCGATGCTGCAGACCTGCACGATCGAGAGGGTGGAGCTGACCAGCCAACCAGCGTTGGTTGTGATTTCCTCAGTACGCGCCGAAGAGATCGCAGCCATTTTGGCCGAGCGATTCGGGCAGGTGTGAGAATATGTGGGGCGGACAGACGGCGCTTGGCACCTGGGAGATTGCGCAGGTGTGGGTGCGGCGTGGGAGTCTCAGTCGGCGCGCGCAGAAGGTCTTGGCGCCAGCCAAAGCCACGGTGGTTGGGACGACTGCACCAACGGCCGCACCGAGGTGGCGCCGCATGAGGTGGAAACCCGCCTGTACCCGCCGTTGGGCGATGTCTGAATCTGGAGGTAGCTGCTGTGGCTATTGGCATGAAGGGTGACTTTTCTGATTTCGACGACGTTCCCTACCATCGCTACCTCGGGCTGACCCTGGTGGAACACAAAACAGACTACGCGCGCTTGCGGATGAACGTAGGCGAGACCACGCCCAAGGGTATCGATGGCAGCGTCAATGGGGGCGCGCTTGCCAGCATGATCGACATGGCGGTGCTCCCCGCGGTGTTCACCGGCATGGCCGAAGGCACGTTGCCTGGAGGCACCGCGGATCTGCAGGTCACCTACCTGCGCCAGGCCAAGGGTGCGTGGTTGGAGGCGGAAGCCGTGGTACTCAAACGCGGCCGCAACCTGTGTACCGTGGAAGTGAGCGTGTGCAACGATGCGGGCGTGCTGTGCAGCAAAGGTCGGGTCCTGTACGCGTTGCGAGCGGGAGCGGCCTCGGCGGGCGCGACGAACTAACAATATTTGAACCGCCGGCTCGGCAGCCGGCACCAGCGACCTTCTGGGAGGCACGACAATGAAAGTAATAACGGGAATAGGCGGTTGGCCAGGCAAAGCACCGCAACAAGCCGCGGCGGCGGAAGCCGCAGGCTTCGACTGCGTGACCTGCGGCGAGTTGGCTCACGACTCCATACTGACAATGGCGCTGGCCGCCACCTCAACGGAGCGCATCGGCCTGCAAACATCGGTCACCATCGCGTTTCCACGCAGCCCCATGGTGTTAGCCATGGAGGCCTGGGATATCCACGAGATGTCGGGCGGACGCTTTGCCATTGGCCTGGGCAGCCAGGTGAAGGGTCACAATGAGCGGCGATTCGGCGGCACCTGGGCGCCGCCCGCTCCGCGCATGCGTGAGTACATTCAGATGATGCGCGCGGTGTGGGACAGCTGGACCACGGGCGAGCCGCCGCAATTCCTGGGCAAGCACTACACTTACACGTTGATGACGCCCAACTTCAACGCGGGACCGCTGCCATATCCCTATCCCAAGATCGGGCTGGCCATGGTGGGCGACGGTATGGCTCGGGTGGCCGGCGAGGTGGCGGACATCATCATGCCTCACGGCGGGATCATGTCCGACAAGTACATGCGCGAGGTGCTATTGCCCAACGTCAAGATTGGTATGGATCGGGCGGGCAAGACCTGGAAAGACGTGGAGATCTCCTCCAGCGGCTATCTGGTGCTGGGCGACAGCGATAGCGAGATCGAGGAGAAGCTGCTGCAGATGCGCACGCCGTTGTCGTTCTACGGTTCGACGAGAACCTATCACCACGTGCTGCGGCTGCACGGGCTGGACGATCTCGGCAACGAGCTTCACCAGCTGTCCGTGAACGGTAAGTGGGATGAAATGCGTGAGACAGTGACCCTGGATCATCTCACAGAGCTGGCGCAAACCTGCAAGTACGACGACCTACCGCAGTTTCTGGCTGAGCATCGCGAGTACGCCAGTAGTACCGGCTTCATAATGCCCACGGATACGCCAGAGCAGGAGGAACGCTACCGCGACCTTATGCGTCAGGTGCAGGCGCTGGCAACCCCTGGGGTGCCGCGTGGCCTTTAGCCGGCTGGGAAGTCAGCTGCCGAGTCGATAGCGCAGCTTAACGACGAACTGCTCCGTGACTGGCTCGTTCAATGCGGAACTGAAAAGCTTGGAAAAGCTCGCACGGGCACGATTACTTTGTCCATTCAGGGTGTATACCACGAACAAGTCGGACAGCGGCGCTAGTTCCCAGCGGTAGCGCAGCTGGACGTTGAGGTTAGAGATCGTGAAGTCGTCGCTTGGTCCAGGAGGCTTGGTGCTGGCGACGAGTTGGCTGCCGTCTGCAGGAATCAGGAAGAACTGGTCTTCGCGAGCCCGGATGGCTACCCATTGGGCGGATAGACGCAGCTGCTGGTTGGCCTTGAAGAAATAGTCCAGCGACAGTGTCGGGCGCCATTCTCTGGTTTCGAAGGCAGTGAAGTTGATATCTTCCTGGTGCAGTAGCCAGCCTTGCCTTTGTCCGTATCGGGCCATTATTTCCAGTTTCATGCGGGTCGATGGCCGCCAGGCGATGCTTGCACGGCTCAAGAAAGCCGTACCATCGACCTTCTCCTGGCTGATATCGAAGCCGATACGGTAGCTAAACCGACGTGCCTGATCGGAAAAGTAGTCGAACTTTCCCTCCCAACGGTCCGGGATGTGGAAGTTGCCGTTACCGAAGCTCTCCAGATCGTCAGTGCGCCGACCGAAGAACAGGACAGCTGCTTCCGCGCGCCCGAGGTTATTTAGGAATAGTTGTGTTGTTGCGGAGAATCCTTTTCGTGTGACGTCGCCGTTACCGTTTTCTTCGTACATAACAGCACTAGTCAGAGAGAGCTGCCGAGCCCATGTGAGGTTAGGTTGTATGTAGGTGGTTTTGAGCGCGGTTCGCCAGATGTCATTACGCTGCAGAAAGCCGAGGTCGTTGATGTCCAGCTGATCGTCGTAGTATTCCAGGTCCAGCTTGAATGTCAGGCCGCGCCTTGGGCTGTATACGAGGTCCGTGAGCGCACCCCAACCCTTTCCGATGCTGTCTTTGTCCGAGTATAGAAGCTGTCCATCCAGCTTCCATTTGCCGTTAGCGGTCAAGTAGTGATAGTCCACGCCATGCACCACCGCATCTTCTTCTGAGTGTGCGGTAAGCGTAGAGATGGCGCCGATCGCCCGATAAGAACCGCCCGCAGTGCTTTCCCATAACAATCGAGCGACCCCGTAATCGCTGCCGGATTGCGCGAATACGGCGGTCCCCGTGTCGAAGGCTAAATCATCCTCAGCGGCCGCCATCAGACCGTACCGCAAACTGCCAACCTGTCCGGTAGCCTTTACGGCGCCATAAAGCTCCGCTTGCTGGTTCATTTCGCCCAGCGGCAACGTGACGCTTTCGGGTAGATTCGGTGGCCGTGCCGCGCCACCAATCCGCCGCGTGTTGACCAACTGGACGGGAAAGAAATTGCGTCGCGAGTCCGATCGAGGGGTAGTAATGAAGATGTCGTGCCCTTCGAGAAAAAACAGTCTTTTCTCGGGGTAAAATGTTTCGATGGCCGATAAGTTGACGACCACGTCGTCCGATTCCACGTTTCCGAAGTCCGGCAGCACGGTGGCGGCAAGCTGAAAGTTGCTGGAAGGGCGCCAGAATAGCTCAGCACCTCCGCGCACCTTGGTCTCGTTCCTCACCTGGTCTTGCGTTATTGACGTGTAAGGAATCACGCTCCACTGTTTTACGGGATTCACGCCTGTGAGCTGCATGGGCCGCATGTGCTGAATCCATTTGGTAAGTGTGAATGGCAGTGCGGGGACGCCCCAGCGTTCCCCTATGGCTTTGCAGTTGCGCGATGCAAATATCGACATTCGACGTGTGCCCGCGGTTTTCGGCATAGCGACTTGGGACCAGGGTATGAAGATTTCCGCAATCCAGCCGTGCTCGGATATGGATGTCTTGCCATACCAGGCCCCATCCCATTCGCTGCGGAACTGTGCCTCTGGTGCGAGGGTTCCGTCGGTCTTCACGCCGCTGGCGGCGAGGGACACCCAATAGCCGTACTTGCCTTCCCCAGAGGTGTCCAGTGTCAGGCCTACGAAGTCGCCAAAGTTGGTGCCGGTATCCTCCGGAGACAGCACGGCGACGATTTTGTCCTGAGGCTGTTCCATGTCGAAGGCGGCATAGAAGCCCCTCTCGGTGTATATGATCTTTAGCGTGGTTTTCCAGCGGGGTTTGATCAGGGTGTCCGGGTCCACTACTCGGAAGTCTGTCACTACCGTGGCCAGATCCCAGGCCGCTTCGTCGAGCTTGCCATCAATGCGAATGCCGATCTCTGCATTGGGCATGCGGGCCACCGAGATGGTCTTTCCCACGTTGAGTTCGATCGGACTGTTGGCGTACAGGTTACCGGCGAGCAGAAGGGCCGGTAACCAGGAATAATGCATGTTCGATCCTTCTAGGCAAGCCGCCTAGTCTAACAGACGCAAAGGTTTCTACTGCCCGCAGCGATGGTCGGAACGCGCAGATGATGGATTTTCAGTGGCTCACTATCGGCACGGTCTGCCTGCTCGGCGCCATGTCTCCAGGTCCGAGCCTTGCGGTGGTGGTGCGAAACTCCGCTGTCGGTGGCCGCAGCTGTGGTCTGGTGGCAGCATGGAGTCACGCAGCAGGTGTTGGGGTATACGCCCTGGCCACGGTATTCGGGCTGACAGCGCTGGTCGCGCAGTATCCGGCCTTTACCAGAGGGGTGGCGCTGGCGGGCGCAGCCTACCTGTTCTGGTTGGGGGTGGTAGCGCTGCGATCCGCGGGCGGCCGATCCGGGCAAGCGACAGGTCCTGGCGCGATGAACCTGATCGCCTCCGCCCGCGATGGATTTGCCATCGCGCTGATGAACCCGAAGATCGCTTTGTTCTTCCTGGCATTGTTCAGCGGATTCGTGGATTCGCAGGACCCTGCCGCGTCGCGCGCGGGCATGGCGCTGATTGCCGTGGTGATCGATGGTGCCTGGTACAGCCTGATGGCCGCATCGATCGGCTACCCCGCCCAGCGCGCGATGTTTCGCGCGCACGCGGTCACAATCGATCGTTTAAGCGGCTGCGTGTTCGTGGGGGCCGCTTGCTGGATCCTGCTCGGCTAGCCGGCCGAGGCTGCCGCCAAAGGCTCCGGCAGCGAACCGCTCACCAGATCGCCACCCTTGATGACCGCCTGGATGTTGTCGGGACGAGTCAGCGCGTCGATGTTTGCGCTGGGGTCGGCGTTGACGATCAGCAGGTCCGCGTGGTTACCGGTTTCGATGGTTCCGAGCCCACCTACACCCGTCATTTCCCCACCGTAGCAGGTAGACCAGCGGATGAGTTCAAGCGGTTCGATGTTGGCATGCTCCGCGTAGCAGACGAGTTCCTTGGCATAGTCGCCGTGAGGAATCTGCCACACGCCGAAGTCGTCGCCGGGAACCAGCTTCACGCCGGCATCAACCAGGCGGGGCAGCAGCGCGCAGCTTTGGTCGAAATCCTGCATGTCGTTGCGGAAACCGAAGGTGTTGCCACCGAGTTCCGCGGCGCGCAGCAGTACGTAGGCACTGGGTAGCACGAAAGTGCCGTTCTCCAGGTAAGCCTCGATGCACTCGTCGTCCGCTTCGTCGCCGTGGTCGATGATTGCCACGCCCGCATGCACGCAGTCGAGAATCTGTTGGCGTCCGGATACGTGAGCGCGCACCCGCGCACCGTACTCGCGTGCGGTGTCGACCACGGCTTGAATTTCCTCCGCGGTCATCTGCATGCCTTCCGGCGCGCCGTGGCCGCCGCTGGCGAAAATCTTGATGATCTGCACGCCGCGGTCCAGGTCGTAGCGCGCCCCTTCGCTGAAGGCGTCGGGACCGCTGGTCATGCACAGCTCCTCGTTGGCCATGGTGCTGGCGGCGTCTTGCGCCGGCATGTAGTTGCGGCTGCAGGAAATGATACGCGGACCCGTCGCGTGACCGGCCTCGATGGACTGAGCCAGTTCCACGTCGATGTTGTAGTGGGTGCCCGCGCTGATCAGGGTGGTGTATCCGCAGTCCAGAGCCAGCTGCACGTTGGAGAGTGACAGGAACGCCTGCTCCACACCGGAGAATGCCTGAGATCCGCCGTCGGCACCGTAGTTTGCATAAGCGCCGTGCCAGTGGCCCATGACCATGCCCGGCATTAGCGTACGACCCTGCAGGTCGATTACCTGATCGTGGGAGCCTCCGGCTGATGCACCAGGCCCGCTGAGCGCCTTGATGCGGCCTTCTTCAACGGTTACGGAGGAACCCGGTTGGGCGGGATTCGTGCCGTCGAGCAAATTGGCATTGGTGTACAGGACTTTGGCCATTTCTCTCCTCCTGGTCTCTCCTGGCCTGCTTTTTTGCGCGCTTGCCGGAGATGACCCCACAAAAACATTCTATAACCGGTTACATAACGCGAATTACATCCCGCTGCAAGGCATAGTTGGTAAGGGATTACTAGTAGTAGACCGAAGTGCCGCCTCCGCCGTCCGCGGCGATGGTCTCTCCGGAAATCGCCCAGGCTTTCTCGGAGCACAGAAATGCGGCCAGGTGGGCGATTTCGCTGGCGTCGATCATGCGGCCGAGGGCATTCGCCCTTGGGGCGCCTTCAGCGAAGTCGGCGGTTTCCACCTCTTCGGGCGTGATGCCTTTGCGGTCGGCGCGGGCGGCCAACATGCCGGCGGTGCGCTCGGTGCGCGTGATGCCGGGGTGGATGCAATTGACCGTGATGCCGTCGCGTCCCAGCTGGGTGGCCAGGGTTTTGGTGAAGTGCACCAATGAGGTGTTGCGGGCACCGCCAGACAGGTTTCCGGCAATGCGCGCGTTCAGGCCGCTGATGTTGACGATGCGTCCCCAACCCGCGCGTTGCAGATGGGGGATGCAGGCACGGGCGCAGCGCAGCGCGCCCATGTACTTCACATTGAAGTCGTCCAGAAAATCCTCGTCGACAATGGTGTCGATGTAGCCGGTCGCGGTAGCCGAGCCGCCGGGGGCAGAGCCACTATTGATCAGAACGTGCAGGTCGCCCAAGTGATCAATGGCCTGCTCCACCATGGCGTCCACCTGAAGTCGGTCGGTCACGTCGCAAACAACCGGGTACACGCGCCGATTGGAAGCTTCCGCGATTTCCTGCGCGCTGTCATGCAGGCGCTGGGGATCGCGTGCCACCAGCACCAGATCCATGCCTTCTTCGGCCAGTTGCCGCGCGATTGCCTTACCGATACCCCTGCTGCCACCGACCACGATGCCGTGGCGGTTGGTTAGTCCCAGATCCATGGCGGTGCTCTCCTGTCATCCCAGCGCAAAAGTATACAACTCCGGGGACCACCACCCGGTAGTGTGGTGCACGATCTCGGTGAGTTGGGTAGAGTGGTTGCTCGTTTGTATTTTCCTGGAGTGTGGATGGCGGCTGCAGTAGTCCGTCAGCGGTCTCGTTTTGCGGCGGCTATCGCTTTGTGGCTTGCCGCCACATCGACGGCGGCGTTCGAAGGCGCTGACGCACTCAAGAGCGACCTGGCGCTTGCGTCGGTGAGCGCGGTTGCGGTGGACCTTGGCTCGGAGCGGCTGCTGGTGGCCAAACATCCCGACGCGGTGCTGCCCATCGCGTCGGTGACTAAGGTGATGACGGCCATGGTGGTACTCGACTCGGGCGCGCCGGTGGACGACTGGCTGGCCATCGCGCCGTGGACCACCGAGCAGGCGAAGAACGCCTACTCACGAATACGCATCGATTCCCAGGCCCGCCGCGCTGACCTGCTGAGAATCGCGTTGATGTCTTCGGAGAATCGCGCTGCCTACAACCTGGCTTTGCATCATCCTGGGGGCATGGAGGCTTTCGTTGGCGCGATGAATGCGAAAGCGCGGACCCTTGGCATGATGGATACGGAGTTTGTGGATCCTACCGGACTGTCTCCCGAAAACCGCTCGTCAGCCCGGGATCTGGCTCGCATGGTGGCCGCGGCGCATCAGTACCCGCCGCTGCGTGACTACTCCACCACGCGTCAATATACGCCGCAGTTCCGGTCGCCGCGTTACCGCTTGGGATACGGCAACACCAATCCGCTCACCGGCAGCGACAGGTGGGAAGTGAAGCTCACAAAAACAGGCTACCTCACGGAAGCTGGCCGATGTCTGGTGATGGTGGCCGAGATCGGCGGTCGCGACGTCGCTATGGTGTTGCTGAATTCTTTTGGTACACGCTCGCCACTGGGAGACGCGGGTCGGATCCGGCGATGGCTTGAGTCGGGCACCGAAAGTCGGGTAACCAGCGCTGCGCGCGACTATGAGATGCGGGTGCGCAGCTCTCAAGGAATAGAATAAACAACTCACATTGGGAGGAAGATCATGCTCAAGACCATTGCGGACCATAACGAGTGGCGCGGTAAGGCGAATCTGGACGACGGCGAATGGACGACCTTTGTTGATCCGGAAACCTCGCCGGATTTCTTCGACCACATGAGCGATGTGGTGAAGGTGAAGTTCATGGGCGAAACCTGGGAGAAAGGCCCGTGGGTGGTGCCTAACAAGTTCCCGCCCAACACGCGCGCCGAGCGTCATGCCCACGCCGCGGACACCATCTATGTCATCATGCGCGGCTCCATGACCTTTAACGACGGCACCGGTTGGTACGAGCAGGGCGACGTGCGCTGGGTGCGCGCTAACCACACGTATGGCCCAGAGGAATCCGGGTCGGATGGCTGTGAATTCATTCTGATATCCATGGGCCCCATCGATGTGCAGTGGGAGTCCGGCGACACTTACGAGGCAAATGGATGAACGCCCGGCGATCGCGGCATTGAGTTGGCGATTGCGGCTGGTCTACGCGTCTGGCCAGCTACCCGAGGGGATTAAGTCCGCCGCTTTCGGCTTCTTCCTGTTGTTCTACTATAACCAGGTGTTGGGGTTGTCCGGCTCCCTTGCTGGCATCGCTGTATTCATCGCCCTGTGTGTCGATGCCTTGAGCGACCCGGTGGTGGGCTCCTGGTCCGACTTTGCTCGCTCGCGCTGGGGCCGTCGTCACCCGTTCATGTACTGGTCCGCGGTCCCGTTCGCGGCATGTTTCTTTGCTTTGTTCGTGCCGCCAGACGGGCTCAGCCAGACCGGCCTGTTCCTCTGGCTGCTGTGTTTTGCTGCGCTGACGCGCACCGCCATGACCTTTTATTCGGTTCCTTATATGGCGCTGGGTGCGGAGCTGACGAATAACTACGACGAGCGCACCCTGCTGGCCGCGCTGCGAACCATATTCAATCTGCTGGGTATGTTTGCGGTGCTCATTCTCGGCAACATCGCGTTTTTCGGGGCGACCGAGGAGTATCCGAACGGGCAGCTCAATCCCGCCGCGTACTTACCCTTCGCGCTCACCTGCGCGCCGGTGATGGTGCTGGGAATCTGGTTAGCGGCCGGGGGAACACACGCCCAGATCCCCAACCTGGAACAGCCCCAGGGGGAACCGCGCCAGCTCTGGCGCGGCGTGGTGGACGACGTGGTCACCGCATTCAAGATACCGGCCTTCGTCGCCGTAGTGGCCGGCAGCATTATGTTCAGCATCAGCCAGGGCATGGTGCAATCCCTGCACCTATACCTGGCGACCTACTTCTTCGAGCTCTCCAGCGGCCAGATTACGTTTTTGTTTGCCGGTGCCATCACCGGCATCATCATTGGCAGCGTATTAAGCCGGCCTATGGCTGCGCTGATTCCCGAGAAGCGTGATCTGTTCATTGTGGGCACCATTTGGTACGCGGTGTGGACCAGCAGCGTTATCATCCTGCGGCTTTTTGACCTGATTCCGGGCAATGCGCACCCGTTGATCGCCCCGTTGTACATCACCACCGGTTGCATTTCCGCCGTTGGCCTGGGGGTGGCGATTCCCATGATCGGATCGATGATCGCCGACATCACCGATGAGCATGAACGTCGCCACGGCAAGCGCCAGGAAGGCATTTATTACGCCGCGGGATCTCTGATCGGCAAGGTGGTGGGGGGTGCCGGCCCGGTGCTGGCGGGCTTCATCATCGACATGTCTGGCATCGCGCCGGGTAGCTCTCCCGGCGATGTGGACCCGGCGGCAATCGCCCGTTTCGGCTGGGGCACGGGCCCGTCGGTGCTGCTGCTGTCCGCCGTGTCTATCGGCTGCATCTGGTTCTACGACATCTCGCGTCATCGCCACGCCAAGATCCTTGCGCACATCGAGAGTCAGCGTGGATAGGGTCGCGGCGAAGCGCTTCAACGAGAATTTTGGACGTTGTCCCATAGCGCGCTATCGGGTGTTGCGAAAGTCCTGTTAGGATCTTGGGTTCGAATATTCGGAGAAGCGCGATGCGTTTGAACGTAAACGGCAAAGACTACGACATGGATGTGCCCAACGCGGATACCCCGCTGTTGTGGGTATTGCGCGACTACCTGGGGCTGGTAGGTACGAAATTTGGCTGCGGCATCGCCCAGTGTGGGGCGTGCACGGTGCACGTCGATGGCAACGCCATGTTCAGTTGCTCCACGCCGGCCGCTGTGGTGGAGGGCCGCTCTATCACCACCATCGAAGGTCTCGCCGATGAGGATGGCACGCTGCATCCGCTCCAGCAGGCCTGGATCGATCACGATGTTCCCCAATGCGGCTACTGCCAGGCTGGGCAGATCATGCGCGCCGCCGTGCTACTGGAAGAAAACCCCAACCCCACCCGCGACCAGGTCGATGCGGCCCTGTCTCCCAATCTCTGCCGTTGCGGAACCTACAACCGCATCAGAACTGCGGTTTTGGCGGCCGCGGGAGGTGACATTGAAGCGTAAGGACCAACCAACCGTGGCCGGGGCCGTAACCGTGACCAAGATAGACCGGCGTACCTTCCTGCGCGTCACCGGCGTTGCCGGCGGTGGGCTGATGCTGGGCGTGACCGTGGGATGCAGTCCTGAAGAATCCGCAAAGGTGCGCTCTGCCGATGTTGCAGCGGAGCCGATTGAGCTCAACGCCTACGTGCAGATCTCGGCAGACGGCATCTTCATTCAATCCCCCAACCCGGAGATCGGCCAGGGGGTGGATACGGCCTTGCCCATGATCGTTGCCGAAGAGCTGGATGCGGCATGGTCGGACGTGACGGTTGTGCAGGCGGAGACGCATCCGCGTTTTGACCGCCAGATGTCCGGCGGTTCGCGCTCCATTCCATCGCGCTGGCTGCCCCTGCGGCAGGCTGGTGCGGCAGCGCGCCATATGCTGGTGGCCGCTGCGGCCCTGCAGTGGGAGGTAGACCCGGCGGAGTGTGAGACCCGTGACAGCATGGTGATTCACGCGCCGAGCAACCGCAGTCTGAGCTACATGGAACTGGCAAACAGCGCAGCGGTGCAGCCGCTACCCGAACTCGACGGGCTTAAGCTTAAGGACCGCTCGGAGTTCCGCTTGCTGGGCAAGCGGGTGGGCGGCGCCAAGAACCACACGCTAGTCACCGGCGGCGCGCTGTTCGGTATCGATCATCGCATGCCCGATCTGCTGTACGCCACGTACGTGAAGTGCCCGGCCGTGGGCGGCCGGGTCAAGGCTGCGAACCTGGAGGCCGTAAAGGCGCTTCCGGGTGTGGTGGACGCTTTCGTTCAGGATGAAATCAAACCGCCCCCCGGTGGGTTTCTCACGGTGCCACTGGCAGCCGGGGTGGCTATCGTGGCCGAGGATACCTGGTCGGCATTTCGGGCGCGCCGGGTGCTGGACGTGGAGTGGGACGAGGCCGACGCTGCGAAAGACAGCTGGAGTGCTGCGCGCGCCCAGGCCCAGGAGCTGTCCGCCGGCGCCGGCAACGAAGCCGTGGCGGACAAGGGGGATGTTGAGGGCGCATTCGACAATGCAGACAAGACGCTGAAGTCGTTCTACGAGTACGCGTTCGTCAGTCACGCCCAGATGGAACCGCAGAACAGTACGGCCTGGATGCGGGACGGCAAGCTGGAAATCTGGTCGCCCACCCAGGCGCCGCAATTCGGCGCGGATTCGGTGGCAAACCTCCTGGACATGGATGTTGCCGACATTACCGTGCACGCCCTGCGTTCCGGTGGCGGCTTCGGGCGCCGTGCCATCAATGATCCCATGGTGGAAGTGGCCGCCATCGCCCGTCGTCTGAACCGGCCGGTGAAGCTTACCTGGACCCGTGAAGACGACATGGCCCACGACTACTACCGGGCTGGTGGGTTCCACTCCCTGGAGGGCGCGTTGGACGGCGACGGCAAGCTGGTGGGATGGCGCAATCACCTCATCAGCTTCACCCATGACGGTACCAATCCGGTGATCGGCGGCAATATCGATGCCAACATCGATCCGGGCCCGTTCGTGCCCAACCTGAATCTCACCCAGACGTTGCTGCCTTGGCAGACACCCTGCGGGCCCTGGCGGGCGCCGCGTTCCAACGTGGTGGCCTTCGCGCATCAGTGCTTTCTGCACGAGCTGTCCCACGCCGCTGGGCGCGACCACCTGGAGTTCATGCTCGAGCTCATGGGTGAGCCTCAGTGGCTGGAGGAAGGCAACAGCTGGTCATTGCACACTGGGCGCGCGGCGGGTGTGATTCGGTTGGCGGCGGAAAAAGCAGGTTGGGGGAAGACCCTGCCGGAAGGCCACGCCCTGGGGCTTGCGTTCTACTTCAGCCACGCGGGGCACATCGCGGAAGCCGCCGAGGTGAGCGTGTCGGATGACAGAACCGTGCATGTCCACCGGGTGACGGCCGCCGTAGACGTGGGCCCAATCGTCAATCTCAGTGGCGCGGAAAATCAGGTGCAGGGCTCGGTGATCGACGGTTTCAGTACCATGCTTGGCCAGCAGGTCACGTTTGAGAACGGACGCGCTCTAGAGACCAACTTCGACACCTACCCGCTGCTGCGTATTCCTCGGGCACCGGATGTGGACGTGCACTTCATTCAGAGTGACTTCCCACCTACCGGTCTCGGTGAGCCCGCGCTGCCGCCGTTGGCGCCGGCGGTGGGCAACGCCATCTTCGCGGCCACTGGAGAGCGGGTGCGGCGCATGCCTATAGCCAAGGCGGGGTACAGCTAAGTCGTACTTTTACCGATCGGGCTCTCGGTCTTCGTGCCCTTGTGGCGCTAAGGGTGGCGCTA
>DEBD01000004.1:36843-100732 GCA_002348385.1 Gammaproteobacteria bacterium UBA2965
GTGGCGCTAAGGGTGGCGCTATGGCTGTCGACCCAGTAAAGGTTTCCGAAGTTGTACGGCAGCCTCGCGCCGAAGCTGCGCGGTTTGCTTACGGCGACCAGGAGTTGCGTTCACGCGCCGCCGTTACTGTGAAGGTTTTTTTTGGTATTCCTGATACAGGCGCTGGCGGACCCCGCACGAACTAGCCGTCCAACCCGTATAGAAACGCCTCGAGGGCCGCGTTTACCGCCTCAGGCCGCTCCTGCTGCACCCAATGCCCAGCCTCAGGAACAATCGTGCTTCCGCGGAAATCACTGCAGCTCGCCCCCGGGTCGGCATACAGATCTCCGCCTGGCACGAAGTGCCGAACCGCATCGCGCTCGCCACCGATGAAGCAGGTGGGTTGAGCCAGGGATTGGCCGCTCACCTCCTGGAGCTGCTTGGCATCGAGAGTTTGGGCGCGGTAGCGGTTGATGGGGCCGCGAAATCCGCCTGCCGTAAAGGCGTCCAGGTACACCTGCAGGTCTGCATCGGAGAGCCAGGGCGGGAAGGGTTGCGGATCTTCCATGCCGTCCAGCAGCGCCGCGTCGGGCGGTTTTACCTCCAGCCATTTGTCTGCAGTGGCGTCGCCTGACAGGGCGAAATAGACCTTGCGCAATGCGGTGCGGATGTCGCTCTCGAGTTCCGCTTCCACCACACCCTCCGCCTGAAAGTAGAGCTGATAGAAGAAACGGTCGTGATAGATCTGCTTTGCCACATCGAGGAACGAGCTGCCCGTGTGCGGCATGTATGGCACGCTGAGGCCGGCTACCGCGCGTATGTCGGTTGGGTGGAGCAGGGCGGTGAAGTACACGATGGGAGCCCCCCAGTCGTGACCGATCAGCACCACGGGATCGGAGCTCAATGCGCGTGCTACGGCGGCCACATCGGATGCTAGCTCACGCATGGTATAGGCGTCGATTTCCGCGGGCTTGCTGCTGGCGCCGTATCCGCGCACGTCCATGGCGGCAACCCGGTAGCCTCGGTCAGCGAAGTGGGCCTGCTGATGCCGCCACGAGTGCCCTAGCTCTGGCCAGCCGTGGACGCACAAGATCACAGGCCCTTCTCCCCGGGCGGTGAATGCGAGTTCGTTCGCTCCGTTCTGAACGGTTCCGGATTCCATACCCTTTTCTTATCAGTCTTGTGCGCCTGGGAGTATAGCGTTGGAGGCGCGAGGTTCGCTCACGAGTGAGCTCGATCCGCAGTGGGTCAGTCGCCGTTGTCGTTGTGCAGCCTAGCGCGGATCGCCAGATCGTTTGCTGCTTCCAGGCTGGCTACATCGTTAAGGTTGATGTATTGGCCAGAAAGCTCGAACAGAGAAACGCTGTGCCCGTCACGAATGAGCTCGTCGATGAAATTGACGAACTCGATGGAGCCGCGCCCGCTGTCGTAGGCGTTCTCAAGCGCTTTCAGGACCTCGGGTGCAACGATGAAATTGGCCATGCCGAGAATATCGTTGGGAATGTGTACCGGGTTTTCCACAAGGCGGATGACCCGATCCCCCTCACTCTCGACGGAGAAGTTTCTCCGGATCTGCTCCGGGTCGTCGACCCGCTGAACGGCAACCATGGCCGTGTGCTCCTGGTAGGGGCACTTGGCGAAATCGGCATGGTTGGTTTCCAGATAGAACTCGTCGCTCAACATGACGCAGGCGTGGCGCCCGGCAAGGTAGGGCTTGGCGAGCAGTACTGACCATGCCCAACCCTTGTCCAGATGCTGGTTCTCGATGTAGTCGATGCGTACGCCGTACTCGCTGCCGTCGCCGAATTCCTGGCGTATGGAGTCCCCCATGTAACCCAGCACGATGACGATGTCTTCGATTCCGAAGTCGTCGCGCATGATGGTGATGAGGCGGGATATGTTCGACTGGCCGTCTATGGCGAACAGCCCTTTGTGCATCTCATAGCTGTAAGGCCGTGCGCGAACACCGCTTCCGGCGGCAGGAATGATGCCAAGCAACGAAGATGTCATGTTCCTACCTTCTGTTTGACGAGCCCGGGATTGTTTTCGGCGTAAAAGGACTCGATGGTGGATTCGAGCTCGTCGATCGTATGAATTTCCTCGTGCACGGACAACAATAGCTGGGAGAGCTTCAGGTTGGTGATCTCCAGCTGAGAGCGGATACCCAAGTCTTCAATGTCGCGAATGTCGGCTACTCCCGCAATGCCCAGCGTGCGACGCGCCAGTGAGCAGGCGCAGAACCCGACGCTGTCGTGAAAGATCGCGCGCATGAAGTTCGCTTTGTACTCCTTGAGCTGATCGTCGGTAAGAAAGCCTTCCAACAGCAGTGCTGAACCATCAGCGTTGTCCCACAGCTCGAGGAAGCGCTGCTCAAACCGCTTCCAGATGGTCATGGCTTCCGTCAGCAGCCAGTTCTGATAGGAGTCGTCGTCGCTGTGGTAGAAGTGCGAGGTGTAGCACATCAGGAAATTGGCGATGACCTTGCCCACGTCAAACCCGAACGGTCCAAAGTAGGCGAACTCCATGTCGATGACGAAGGTTTCTTCGGCGTTTGCCATCAACGAGCCGGTATGAAGATCGGCGTGAAGCAGCGCATCCGTTTTGGTCAGGAACAGCTCCTTGAACTTTAGGATGTCCAGCTTGTAGGCGGTGTTCTTGCGAATGGTCGCGCGCGCGTATTCATCCGTGGCCGGATTCGAGTAATTCGATTCGTGTTCCATGTAGGGGAACGTGAAGATGAATTCCTCGGTGAGCTTGCACAGCTCATCGTTGAGATTGAATTGCTGCATGAGGTGGCGACGCTCGACGCTTTCCATGCCAAGCGTGCTGGTGCGGAACAGGGTTTCCGCCAGGAAGTCGCCCACGTCGCGAGCCATATTTGGGAAAACCTCTCCCTCGATCATGCGATAGCGGGCAACCGCGTGGTTGTCCAGGTTCTGCATGACGAGCACGCTCATGTCCTCGTCGGAGTGGTACACCTTTGGTACGAACTGGGGTACCAGGTCGTTGTAGGCCAGCAGGGCCCGGATTTCGAAGGTCATCCGGTCTCGACTGAGCGGCCACTCTTCGCCGGCCATACGCAGGTAGGGGACGGCCTGCTTGAGCACCACTGATCGCTCGGGGGCGTCGGCACGGCGAATCTTGTACACGAAGTTGAGATTGCCGTCGCCCACCTCTTCGATGTCTAGGGCTTTGCCTTTTCCGAGCACTTCAACCACGCTCGGAAGCCCGTTGAGATACTCGGGGATCGAGCCTTTATCTAGTATTTGGTATGCCATTTTCTACAACAATTGGATGCTTTGGTCGGGTAATAGAGTCAAGGGGCTTGTCGGTCTGTTCGGGATGTCGTGGTCAGAATTGAGATTATCCGATTTCGTCACGCGCTGACCGATCAAGAATCACAATTGCGGGAAATTCTTGAGCGCTTCGTGCGCGGCGCGGCTTTAGACGAGCGTCTTGTCATCCGGACCGGCATCCATGCGGTAGTCTCCGTGATCAGGGTTCACCACCCGAAGCTGTTCCAATATGCTCTCGTGCATTGTTCCGTTGGACATGCACACGTCACTCTTGGTGAGATCCCAGTCGTTACCGTTGAAGTCGGTCACGACGCCGCCAGCTTCCTGCACGCAAACGGCGCCTGCGGCGATATCCCACGGAGAGATGTTCAGGGTGACAAACGCGTCGACGCGCCCGGACGCTACGGTGTAGGCTTCGATCGCTGCCGATCCCATCTTCCGAAAATCTTTGATGGACTTGTTGAGCATGTAGCTCATCAGTGCAAAGCGATCGTTGTTCTTGTCTCCTCCCGGACACCCGACGATATAGCCCTTATCGAGTTTGTCGGTGGTGGATACCTCCACCGGACGGCCATTGAGCGTGCAGCCGTAGCCTTTGCGCGCGACGGCGATCTCTTCTAGATAGGGGGCGAAGATTACACCGGTGATCGGCGTATTTGCGTAGGCCAGACAGATGGATACGCAGAAGAACGGGTTGTGGTTTGCGTAGTTGGAGCTGCCGTCTAGTGGATCGATGACCCAGGTATACGGGCTGCCGTTGTCGATGTGGCCGGTTTCCTCGGTGAGCAGGTTGTGGTCTGGATGCCGCTTGGTGAGCAGGTCGATGATTATTTCGTCCGCTTCATTGTCAAGAGACGAGGTGATCTCCTTTGTTAGGCCGCGATTTGCAACCGACAAAGTCTCCGTGCCGTACACCTCGAGGTTGTGGCTTTTGTAGTTGCTGAGCAGGTGGTGCCCGGCCCGCGTTGCCGCATCGACCGCGGATTTCGTGAAAAACTCGACGATGGTTTCTTGCTTGGGTAGCGCCATAGTATTTGCCGGATTTAAATTGCCAAGAAAAATGCGGGATCGCTTTCAATTTTATTGAATTATAGCGGTTTGGACGTGATGCATACCTCGATTTTGTAAGCGATAGCGTGCCTCCGACCGTCAAGGGATCGGGAAACCAATTTGACCGATTGCGGGTTAGCCCGCCGAGCGGGAAGAATCTTCTTCGGCTTGCTCGCGAGCTTGGCGAGCCCGCTCCAGCTCTTCCCACCCCGAGTAGCCGGTGATTCCGTTCTCGTCGAAGCCCACCACGGGACCGTTGCTGATAAACAGGTACTCGGTGTCTTCCAACGCGGTGGTGGCTTCGTGAATCATGCCGTTGGCTTCATACACATAGTCGCCCGCTTCAAGGACGCCGTCGCGCACCTGCAGCTTGCCTTTGAGAATGTACGTGTGGCAGCCGGCCAGATGCTTGTGTGGCCCGGCCACGAATCCTTTGTTCCACTTGAGCAGCACGGCCCACGAGCCGGTCTCAGCGCCGGTCCACAGAAGCTTGCTGTAGGCCATGCCAGGCTGGCTTTCCACCCAGGGCATGTCCTTGGCTTTCACCAGGGTGTCCATCAGCTCGGGGTTCACCGGTGTTATGTCTTGCTGTATTGCCATACCTTCCTCCCGTATGTGTTGGTGATCATTCTAGCGCGCCCGCAGCACGGACGGTTTGAATCTCTGCTTCGCTCAACCCTAGCTTGTCGCGCAACACCGTCTCGGTGTGTTCGCCCATCAGTGGTGCGTGCCGAAACGGGCCGGGTGTGTACCCTGGAATGCGGTACTGGACTCCGGCATGGGGCACGCGTCCCATCTCGGGATGTTCGTGAAAGCGATGAAATTCTCGATGCAGGTACTGAGGGTCGCGAGCCAGGTCTTCACTACGCTGTACCTTACCGGCAGGTACGCCGGCGGCACACAGCGCTTCCATGGCTTCATGGGGACTGCGCGAAGCGGTCCATTGGGCGAGTTGCTCGTCGATCTGATCGTGGCCGGCGAGCCGGCCGCTGGTATCCCGGAAATTCGCGTCCCGTGCCCAGTCGGGGTCTCCCAGCGCCTGGCGCAACGCTTCCCAGTGCGTGTCGCTTTCGCAGGCTATTGCGCACCACTGATCGTCTCCGGCACAGGGGTAGATTCCCTGAGGGGCGGCGTGCCGTGCCCGGTTGCCGAGCCGCGTTGCAACATAGCCGCTGGTCTGTGTTTCCATAATTTCCGGTGCAAGAAACTGCAGCGCCATTTCGAACTGTGCCGCATCAATGTGCTGGCCGGCACTGGTACGTTCGCGGTGGTCCAGCGCCGCGGCGACCAAGGCGACGATGAAACGCGGCGCGATCACGTCAGTGTAGGCCATCCACGGACCGTGAGGCTGCAGGTCGGGCCAGCCAGTGACTTCGTAGAATCCCGCCATGCCCCCTGCGTGGTAACCAAATCCCGCCAGGTTGGCGACTGGCCCCGTCTGGCCCATCAGGCTGGTGCTCATCATGATGAGCCCGGGGTTGATCTGCGCGCAGGCCTCGTATCCCAGGCCAAGCCGATCAAGCGCCCCGGGCGACCAGTTCTCAACAAGAACGTCCGCCCACGCTACCAGCTTCTTAAGTATCTCCACCGCCTCTGGTGTTTTGAGATTGAGCTGAATGCACTGCTTGCCGGCGTTGAACTCGCCATAGAAGTGTGACGTGTTCCAGCCCGGATCGCCGCGTTGGGGCCCCATCAGGCGCAAGCCGTCCGGTCGCAGTTGAGATTCAACCTTGACTACCTCGGCTCCGTGATCGCATAGGTGTCGGACGGATGCCGGTCCGGCGATGACCCAGGTGAGATCGAGCACCTTGATGCCTTCGAAAGGGTGCCCCGTATCATTGGTTTTGACCTGCACCGGCGCCGCAAGGGGTTGGCGCATCTGCAGCTCTGTCCTTATTTCCGCTCCGTGCTCGTCTAGCTTGGGCGCTGGACGCTTCAGCGTGAGGGGCTTGGCGCCTGTGCGCGCGAATATTCCTGGACTTCGCACGGTTTGACCATCGGGCAATGCCACTTCGGCCCAGGCGTCGCGCGCGTCTAGCTGCTCGAATTCCAGCAGATCGGTGGTGGTGTTGATGGGCGCCAGGGTGATGTTCAGATCCATGCCCAGCTGGAAGAGTTCCGCCTTGGTGCGCTTGGCAAAGAAACGCTTGCATGCTTCGCGCATTTCCTCGCGGGTAAAATTGACTGCATCGCCGGCGCTGCGACGCGTGTCGATAGTGTTCCAGTCCTCGGCTATCCAAGATTCGTCCGCGATTTCCTCGGCGATGAAATGGCCAAGTAGGGCTTCGACAATGGCACCCCCGTAGAGGGCGACCAGGTAACCGTCTGCACATGCGAACACGGGGTCGGTTTCCGATACGCCCAGCTGTACGGTGGATCCGAGACGCTGGAAGTCGAAGCCTTGAACGGCGAAGGCGTCCATGGCATTCATGGTGGTCCAGGTGACCGCGCACTGCGCGGACAGATCTACGAATTGGGCCTGGCCGGTGACGCGCATACGGGCGTGGGCGATGAGTGCTGCGGCCGCAGCCTCGGCGCCGGTGTGACGCCACACCTGGGGTACCGTCACACGCACGGGCGCGCGGTCGGGAGAGCCCTGCAATGCCGCTTGCCCCCCCATGGCGGATAATGTCAGATCCGCGGCTGGTCGATCGGCCGCTGGTCCGTCAACACCCCAGGGTGAAATGTGCACGTGAATGATCTTTGGGTTGACCCTGCGCAGATCATCAAATCCCAGGCCGTATCGGGCCAGGTTGCCGGGAGGCCCGGAATCCAATACGAAGTCGACGCCCACGGCGAGGGCGAGCAGCATGCCCCGGTCGGTCTGGCTGTCGGGGTCGAGAACGATGGAGCGCTTGTTGCGGTTGTAGGCCGCGAACTGCAGGCTGCGCTCGCTTTCCGGCACGTCCTCGTTCGTGAGCAGCGGACCCTGGAAGCGCCCGGCGCCGCCTCCCGGTGGCTCGACCTTGATTACGTCCGCGCCCATGTCTCCTAGAATCATGCCGCTGATCTCGCCGCGGTGGTCGGTGAGATCGAGGACGCGGTAGGGCGACAGCACTCGAACGTCCTACGTGTCGCTGCTGGCGCTTGCGGCCGTCATGGTCTCGCTTTCCGACCACAGACGCGCTCTCAGGGCATCGTCGTTGGCTGTATCGGCGCAGGTGTCCGCCTCGCACTGGTCGTAGTAGGCGCCGGTCACCGCCTCAAAGGAAGGATCGCTGGCCAACATCACGCTGGTCTTTGCACCTTCCTCGACGGGGATGAATCGCAGGTTGACCAACCAGCGTATGAAGCCGGGCAGCGAACGCATGATGTCCGTGCGCACCGCGCCAGGGTGCACCAGATTGGACGTTACACCGGTGCCCTCAAGGCGCCGGGCCAGCTCTACGCCGAACAGCACGTTGGCGAGCTTCGACTGGCCGTAAGCGCTCTGGGCGCTGTACTTGCCCTCACCTCGCAGGTTGTCGAAGTCGATGGCTCCGCCCTTGTGCAGCTTTGAGGTCACCGTGACCACACGCGATGGTGCGCTCGCCTTCAGACAGTCGAGCAGCTCCATGGTGAGCAGGAAGTGCGCCAGGTGATTCACCCCGAACTGTGCCTCGACGCCATCTTCGGTGAGGTTCAGCTTGAGGGGAAACACACCGGCGTTGTTAATGAGGACATCCAACCGGTCGTACCGGTCCAGGAAAGTCCGCGCCAGCGCACGGACGCTTGCCAGGCTGGCGAGATCCACTGGCAGATGCACAGCACTGCCGTGGCTGGAGATTTCCGCCATGGCGTCCGTGGTCTTCTGCGACTCCCGGGACGCCACCACCACCTCTGCGCCGAGTTTGGCCAGCTCAACGGCGGTCACCTTGCCGATGCCGCCGTTGCCGCCGGTAATCAGGACCCGTTTGCCCTGCATGGCGGCTATAGGGCCGTGGCTTCGCTACCGATGGGGGCCCACGCCAGCAGCGACGCGTCGCCTTCAAACGTGTTCCTCACCAGCTCGATGCCTGCCGCGTCGGCCATCTCCTTGTATTGCATCCACGACAACACGGCCGCGATGGGCGTGTCACGGCCTTCGTCGAACTGTAGCGGTCCGTAGACGTTCGCCGTGTAGATGAGGTCCACGTCTTCGCCGATGCGTTGGGTGGCTTCGTGGCGCGCGCCGGCCGGCTCGTAGAACCACACACCGGGGCCATAGCCTTCGGGAGGCCCTGCGCGATAGCCTATGTGCCCGCTGAGCACCATGAAGTCGGCGGCACCCAGGTGATAGTGCGGCCCGGCCACGCCGTTGTGGCGCACGATCATTGACGAAATGCCGGACTCCTCGCTCACACGAAGGATTTTCAGCCCCAGATCGGGGGTATCTGGATTGACTGACCAAGGCACCGCTCGTGTGTCTATGAAGTGGGGGTGCACGGCACGTCCTACATCGGCCGCCACGCCCTCTGCGGCAACCACCAAGGAACGCGAGTCACCGCCGGCGATGGCAAGCGGTTCCGCCGGGCCCTGGTAGGCACGTGGCCGATCCTGCATGCACTCGGCCAGGGTGTTGGGTACCAGCGTAATGCCCCGGTCCCGCGCTGCGGTGATTACGTCCAGGCTGGTGAGCACGCTGGTGACGGCTTTACCGTCGTCTCCGAGGAAGGCGATGGGGCCATAGAAGTTCGCCAGGAACTCCACGTCTTCATCCGCTACCAGCCGCTCTATGCGCGCGTTGGCGGGTACGTATCCCCAGGTGCCGGGCTCCAGCTTGCCCGACATGGGCCCGTCTGGATAGCTCATGACGCCGGACAGGATGATCATGTCCATAGCGCCCAGGTAGACCACTCCAGACAGCTCTGTGCCGCCGTCCAGCTTTACCACCACGCTGAACATGCTGGTCTCTGTGCTGGCGCGCAGCGGTTTGATGTGCATGCCGGGCGCCTGCGGTACGGGTATCCAGGGTAGCTCGTTGGTGTCGATGCCTCCTTCGATGCCAGTTGGGCTGAATTCCGGATTGTAGCCGGTGGCCTCTGCCATGGTGCTTCTCCCTTCTTATTCGCGTTATCCCCGGATCATACACGGACAGAACCGCTTTGGGTTCTTTTGGATATCGTGGCGGCCAGACGCATAAGATTGGCAGAGCGCCCAGCCGCTCAACCCGGACAGCTGGAACTACGCCCGTCAGGATTAGTCGTTTACGCTGCAAGAGGCTGGAGCCAACTGGCAGCGCAAATTCGAGGCGTTGGAGGGCAGGCCCTGTTAAAAGCCCATTACTGGGCTAGATTGCGCAGAGGACTAGCGCGCCCGTCCTAAACGCGGCCCCTGGTGGATTGCGTTACCACTCTCCCGTATTGGGCATGCTGGCCCACGGCTCCTGGGGTGGCAGCGGGCCATCCGCCTGCAATAATTCCACCGAGATGTTGTCGGGAGAGCGAACGAACGCCATGTAGCCATCGCGCGGTGGACGGTTGATCGTCACGCCATTATCCATGAGGTGCTGGCACAGGTCGTAGATGTTCTCCACCTGGTAGGCCAGGTGTCCGAAGTTGCGGCCACCATCGTAATCCTCGGGATCCCAGTTGTGGGTCAATTCCACCTGGGAGTCGGGGTTGTCTTTGGCGCCCAGAAATACCAGCGTGAACCGGCCGGCCTCGTTGTCCACACGGCGAAGCTCCTCCAAGCCCAGCTTGTTGCAGTAGAAGTCCAGCGACTCGTTCAGGTCGGTGACGCGCACCATGGTGTGTAGATATTTCACGTGTCCTCCCAGCGCGGTGAAAGTGGGTGCGCAGCATGCTCGGCGCCCCTTTTGCGTTCAACCATACGGCATTCGCGCGGGCAAAATAAACCCTGTAGCTGGGCGCCGGGATCTTGATAAGGTGTGAGGCCGGGCATGCGCGGGTAGCGCGGGTCTGCGCGGGTACAAATGCGGGTAGAGAAATAGAGGGAGGAATCGTCGTGCAGATAGGGAAACTGGTTGCGGTGGCTGGCATGGCAGTGGTGTTGTCGGCCTTGGCGGACAATTCGGCTTTCGAGCTGGATGGCGATTGGCCCAACTATCCGGCAGATATGCATTTCGAGATGGGATCCGGCGTTGCCGTGGATAGCAAAGGGGTCGTTTACACCTTTACCCGCGATGTGGAGCATTGGGCCGCGCACCCACTGGCCATGGCGGACCGCATGGGCAAGAGTACGGTGTCCATGTACGACGCCGGGGGCACGTATCTCGGTAAGTGGGGGCCTTCAGATGAGCCTGGGTTCGCGCTGGGTGCGCACACCATGTACATCGACGCGGACGATATGTTCTGGTTCGTGGACCGCGATGGGCACACCGTGAAGAAATACACATCCGATGGCAGCCTGGTGCTCACGTTGGGTGAGTTGGGTGAGTGGGGCGACGGACCGAACCGCTTCAACGGCCCAACGGCCGTGGTGGTTCAGGACAACGGCAACATCGTGGTGGCCGATGGCTATTGGAACTCTCGCCTGGTGTGGTTCGATGCCGAGGGCAACTACCAGAAAACGGTGGGCGGTTGGGGCCGAGGCCCTGGTCAGTTCAATACGGTGCATGCGCTGGCGGCCGATCCGAGCGGGCGATTGCTGGTGGCAGACTTGTGCGGTGGCGCGTTACACCCCTACGTAACGAAACCGGGACAGATCGCCGAAGCGCGCACCGTGCGCGAAGAAGGGTGTGTGAGTCGCATTCAGATCCTGGACGCGCAGGGCGAATACCTCACCGAGTGGACCCACGTGAGCCCACTGAGTATCGCCGTGTACGGAGAGCGGATTTATGCCAGCGATCAGATGCGTAATATCGCCGTGCTGGATGCGGCCACGGGGTTAGAGATCGATCGCCTGGAAAATCTCGCGGTGTACATCCATCAGATGGCCATGGCGCCGAATGGCGACATCTATGTGGCATCGGTTTATCCGGAGCATGCGGGCGAGAAGCGCGGCATTCGCGGTCCGTCCCACCGCCGGTGGGCGCGGAAGCGTTGAGCAGGGCCCGATGAGATGACGTGCGGCCTACCCGGAAGGGGTAGGCCGCGACAAGCGCTGGGTCAGTCTAGTATTTGTTACCCGGCTCGATGATGTGGCTTTGCAGTTCCTCGGGCACGTCGGGCACGCCCGTTTCGAAAAGCTCGTCACCGTCCACGGGCGGATCGACGTCGAATACCGCGTTGAACTTGTGTACCGAATCCCATATGCCGATGGCAATGGTGAGCTCCACGATCTGTTTCTCGCTGAAGTGCTCCTTCAGCCGATCCATGAAGTCGTCATCCACACCGCGGGCATGGTTGTTGATGAAGTCCTCGGCGAGGTCCAAGGCGATCTTGGTGCGATCGTCCAGTTCCTCCGAGCTGCGATGGTCGAGCATTTCCACGACCAGTTCTTCGGTCAGACCGTTCTGCCGCGCCGCGGCAGAGCGTGCGGGAATTCAGTACCTGCAGCTGTTCAGATTGGCCGACTTCAGCCTCACCAGGTCTTTGAGTACCGGATCCAGCGTGCTATGCGACCACAGCAGGCCGTATCGGTACATGAAGGCTTTGAACTGGTCGGGGCAATGGGCGTACACGCCGCCAAAGCCTTCCATTTCACCGACTTCTCTCACTCTAGGCATTTAAAACCCTCCTTTACTCCTTCGTCGAGTCTACGCAACGCATGAGTATTGTTCCACCCGGTATCCCTATGGTGCCCATGCCACCGTTCAGATGGGCCGGGGAAAGGTGTACTCTTGCCCGCCTGCATCTGGGAGGAAGGCATGGATCTGAAAGGAAAAGTTGCGGTGATCAGTGGCGGCGCGGTGGGAATTGGCCGTGGCGTGGCCGTCACCCTTGCGAAGGCGGGGGTCAATGTGGCGACGCTGGACATCGACGCGGTGGGTAACGCGGAGACGGCGCGCCTGGTAACCGAGGCGGGCGCCACCGGCATCGCTCTAGATTGCGATGTGGCGGACCGGGCGCAGGTTCGGCGCGCCATGGGGGAAGTGCTCTCGTCGCTGGGTCGCATCGATCTGCTGGTAAACAATGCGGCGATATACATCGACACGTCACTCACGAGGGGAACCTACGACTCTCAAACCCGTGAGTACCAACGGTCTATTGATATCTGTGCGCTTGGCAGCTACTACTGCGCGCGGGCGGCGGTACCGGCCATGCAGGCCGTTGGTGGCGGAAACATCATCAACATCATCACCGAGCACATCAAAGAGGGGTACTTGATGGTGGGTCAGGGAGCTTCGGGTTACGACGCCGCGAAGTGGGTGATGTGGCGCCAGACCGAGTCCTGGGCTGTGGAGCTCAAGGATCACAACATTCGCGTGAACGCGCTTTGCATGGGCGCTACGGACACACCCATGCTGAGAGCAGTGTCCGTGCCTACCGCGGAGGCGGGCATGAAAGTGGAAGATATCGGTCAGGCCGTGATGAACGTGCTAGCCCATGGTCCAGGCGGGCCCACTGGGGAGTCTCACCTGTTCGGTACATCGGGTACGCCGCGCGAGCAGAGCCTCAAGGAAATTGCGGCGCTGGCACCCGGAGCCTGACGATTTCGTAAGCGTGGCGTCTCGATGACCATGCTGAACTACGTTCTGGTAGCGCGCCCGGAGTGGGGAGACTGGGTGCAGTTCCAGGATCCGTTGGACATTCTTGGCACCCATCGTATCGACGAAGTCGTGAACGTGCTCACTGAGGTTGAGCGTCGTGTGCGTAGCGATGGCCTCTACGCCGCGGGATTCGTTTCCTACGAGGCTGCCAGCGCTTTCGACCCCGCGTTGTCCACCGCGTTGCCGGGCAGGCTCCCGCTTTTGTGCTTCGGCCTGTTTGAGCGCCCGCTGCCCGGGGCGGCGCCGCTAGCCGGCGTGGGTTGCGCCAGCGGCTGGAGCCGGCCGTCGAGCCCTGACTACTATCGCGCGCTCGCCTGCATCAAATCGAACATTGCAGTGGGCAACGTCTATCAGGTGAATCACACGATTCGGCTGCGGGCGCCCTCTGTGTCCGCTCACTCGTTGTTCAATCACATTGCCAATGGGGCGGCATACGGTGCGCTGGTGGACGCGGACGACTACGCGTTGGTCTGCGCGTCGCCGGAATTGTTTTTCCGCCTTGATGGGGAGCGTCTCACCTCACGCCCGATGAAGGGTACGGCGTCGCGGGGATTCAACACAAAGGAAGACAGCGCCAGACGCGACTGGCTGGCTGGCTCGGAAAAGAACCGCGCGGAAAATCTCATGATTACCGACATGGTTCGCAACGACATGGGCAAGGTTGCTCGTGTGGGGAGCGTGCGGGTGGGCTCGCTCTTCGAGGTGGAGCAGCACCCCACCGTGTGGCAGATGACTTCAACGGTGTCCGCCGATACGGACGCCTCCATCGTGGAGATATTTCGCGCCATGTTCCCGGGCGCCTCCATTACCGGCGCGCCCAAACGTGCCAGCATGGAGCAGATCGTTGCTCTGGAAGACTCCCCCAGGGAAATCTATACCGGGTGTATCGGATACCTGGCGCCCGGGCGACAGGCCCAGTTCAATATCGCCATTCGCACGGCCTGGATCGACAAGCCTGCGTCGTGCATGAGCTACGGTGTAGGGGGTGGCATCGTTTGGGATTCTCGACCCGATGAAGAGCTCGAGGAGTTGGTGAGCAAATCGAAAGTACTCGGCGATGACATTTCGGCGGATGGATTCGAGCTGCTTGAGACCATGCGCTGGACCCCCGAGCGGGGCATCTACAATGAAGCCTGGCACCTGGAGCGGCTGCAGCGCAGCGCTTCGTATTTCGGCTTTGCCTACGATCGGGAGCGGGCGATTAGGGCCGTGGAGGATGCGCTTTGCGGAGCCGATGGCTGCCGACGCGTGCGTATGCTGTTGCGCCCGGACGGTAGCGTCGCAGTCACCCACGACGTGCTGCGTTTGAACAGCGCCACCCAGGAGCTGGTGCTGGCGGAGACACCCGTGGACGCGAACGACGTCCGTTTGTTGCACAAGACCACGGATCGAGCCGTTTATGAGCGCGCCGACCGTGCGGCCCTGCCGCATCAGGAAGTGTTACTGTACAACACAGACGGCAACGTAACAGAATCCACCATTGCCAACCTGGTCTACCGATACGATGGCAAGCTTTACACGCCCCCGGAGCCCGACGGTTTGCTGCCTGGCACCATGCGCGCGCGGTTGCTGCATGAAGGTAGGATTGGCGAGCGGTCGTTGGCGGTTAACGACCTCGCGCGGGTGGAGAGACTGTATCTGATCAATTCTCTGCGTGGTTGGCGCAGGGCGAGGCTGCCGGTGGGGCTCGCATAGCCCAGCGGATCACATTGAGATGGAGGACAACATGGATTCAACACAAAAAAGCGCCGTTTTAGAGTTGCTGGCACGCTCCGCCTACGCCCTCGATGAGCGCCACATCGACATGCTGCGGGACACGTTCAGTGAAACCGCCTCGTTCGAGATCGACATTGCCGGGGTGGACGGCGTCATGAATTTCACCGGTCGCGACGCTATCCTGGGCTTGATGACCGATACCATGGCGGAGCAGACCGATCAGCGCCGTCACGTCATTTCCAACGCCTTTTTCGAGTCTGAAGGCAGCGCGGAAGCGAGCGTGGTGACGAATATCACCATCACCTCCGTGGAAAATGGCGCCATCCGGCTGGTGACCACCGGCCTGTACCGGGATCGCGTGGTGCTGGAAGGTGATCAATGGAGGATTGCGGCGCGCCGGATCGAACTGGACATGGCGTATTAGTCCGCGCGGTCCGTTGTGTCTGGAGCCACTTGCCGCCAATGGGAGGCGACCATGAAACTACTTAGCCCGATTGAACTCGGCCCCATCGAGGTAAAAAACCGCGTGGTGTCTACGGCCCACGCTGCGTTTTTGGAGTTCTTCAACCCGATTTCCGATGGCGAGCGCTACATGGCCTATCAGGAGCGCCGTGCCGAAGGTGGTACCGGGTTGATCATCTTTACCGCCATGCACGTGCACGAATCGAGCCAGATTCCCAATCACTACGTGTTCGACGCCCAGAGCATGGCTCCGAAGTTCTCCCAGATCTCCACGCGGCTGCACCGGCATGGCGCCAAGTGTGTTTCCCAGTTGTTCCACTTCGGTGCTCAGGGTCGCTCGGATCCTCGCGACGATTTTCACCCGTTGTGGAGCTTTTCCGGCACGACAACCCTTGAGGGCGAAGTGACCCACAAGATGACCGACAGCGAGATAGAAACGGTAATCGACGGTTTTGCCGTTGCCGCCAAGGTGGCTACGGAGAACGGGATGGACGGCGTGGAGCTGCATGGCACCCACGGATACCTGATCCAGCAGTCGTTCAGCCCGTTCGCAAACCACCGCGACGACAAATGGGGAGAGGACCTTTACTTCGTGAAGACCTTGGCCCAGCGCGTGCGCGATGCCATTGGTCCGGACAAGATCCTTGGCTTTCGAATCTCGGCCGAAGATTTCATTAAACCCGATGACGGTGGCGTGGGACACGAGCGGTTGTGTCAGATTGCCTCCGAGGTCATCGGTACGGGGCTATTCAGCTACTTGAACCACTCCGAGGGGGCCGGCGGTATCCACTATGCGCGTGCCATCGGTTCGTTCCGCCATAAGTTTGGTGAGTACCTGCCCCTTACTCGGAATCTGCGGGAAGCCATTGGCGACGCTGTGCCGCTCATCGGCGTGGGCAAGATCCCCACCCCGGATCTCGCGGAACAGGCACTGCAGGCCGGCGACTGCGATCTGGTCGGTATGACCCGCGCGCAGATCGCCGATCCGGATCTGGTGAGCAAGGTGGCAAGCGGGTTGGGCCATCGCGTGCGCACCTGCACCGGGTCCAACCAGGGTTGCTTCGAGCGTGCGTCCTATCCGATCACGTGCTTTCAGAACCCCGAAGTGGGTGAGGAGAACCGTTTCAAAGCGCTGGGCATTCCCGTGGTGCAACTCAAGAAGGTGCTGGTGGTCGGCGGTGGGCCAGCAGGGATGAAGGCGGCGGAGATAGCGGCGAAGCGCGGACATTCAGTCACCCTGGTGGATGCCGGGGACCGTTTGGGCGGGCGGCTGAAACTGGTTGAAAGTGCCGGAGACGCCACCAACCTCTTGAGCGCCACTTCATGGGTGGAACAGGAGCTGGCCGACCTGGATGTTGAGATACGCATGCAGACTACGGTGGACGAGGCGTTCGCGCGAGGGCTCAAGCCCGACGCCATCATTCTGGCCGCGGGCGCCTTCACCACCAACGACCTGAATATCGCTACAGACGGCTCCGTGCAGATCCTGTCCACCGATGAGGCGGCGGCCGGTGAGTATGCGGGCACCCGCTTCGAGCTCGAGGGCACGCGCTGTCTCATGATCGACCTGCGTGGAAACTATGAAACTGCGGTAGTGCTGGAGTCGTTGGGGCGCCGGGGTGCCAAGGTGACCCTG
Source organism: Gammaproteobacteria bacterium UBA2965 (assembly GCA_002348385.1). Classification (GTDB taxonomy): domain Bacteria; phylum Pseudomonadota; class Gammaproteobacteria; order Pseudomonadales; family Azotimanducaceae; genus UBA2965. Next base: position 53,555 of record DEBD01000004.1, read on the forward strand.
GCCACGCCGGCCCCCGTGTTTGGTCGCAACCTGGGGCTGTCACATTCCGATGACTTCAGCCGAACCGTGATTCCCCAGCTTGGCATTCGCCTGCTGCCGAACACGGCACTCGCTCAGGTCAGCCAGGGCCGCGGCCATTTGATAAACCGGATCTCTGGCGAGGAGATCGAGGAGTTCTTCGATTTCATCGTAGCCGGCACGCCGCCTAAACCCAGAGACGGGCTGTTGGAGGTACTCAACCGGGTCGCCCCCACCACCATGGTTGGGGACGCCGTGGCTCCACGCGATGCCATGATGGCGTTTCGTGAGGGAGACCGCGCCGGTCGCACGGTTTAGAGGTACGAGTAGGTGGACTGCGACCACCCGGTCCGGGCGTACTGCGCGCAATTCGATCAGCACGAGTGGCACCGCTGGTCCGGGGGCCAGGGCCTGGTGGAGTTCGCCAATACCACCCATTGGCCGTCGGTGCACTTTCCCGATCGAGGCAGGGTTGTGGACGACGATGCTTCCAGCTTCCGGTTTGAGTAAGCGCACTCCCAGGGTCAGGGCAGTTGAGGCTATGCAAGAGCGCCCATGGATCTGATTGTATTCGACCTGGACGGCACTCTGCTGAACGCGTCTTCGCAGATCTCTCCATATACCGCGGAGACGTTGACGCGCTTGTCGCAACGTGGCATTGCCTACACAGTTGCCACCGGTCGCGCGTTGCATGCTTCGCGAGGACTGCTCGACGGTCACAGGTTTCGTCTTTCGCAGGCCTACAAGAACGGCGTGCTCATCTGGGACCCGGGCCTGGGAGACTACTCTCACCACAATTTCCTGACGCTCTCAGAGATACAGCATGTGGTAGAGGCCATGCTCCACGAGCAGGTCACACCGTTTCTGTTCACTCTGGAGTCAGGCAATCAGCACCGGGTGTATCACCCGCCTCTCGGCGACGAAGTCGCGGAGCGTTTAGCCGAGAATTTTGATTCCCGTCCGGGTGTGGATGTGTTTCCGGTGGCGCAGTTGCCGCCGGATGCGGAGATCACCAACGCGAGCGCCCTGGGCGCGGTGCGCTCTATCGAGGCCGTGCAGCAGTTGATCGGGGATGAGCCGGGGTTGGTCGCGTACTCGGGTACTGCCCAGGAAGACACGGGACTCAACTGGATCGACATTCACCATGTGGATGCCACCAAGGGAACCGCCGTGGAAGTTTTCAAAGACGAGCTGGGCGCCAGCCGGGTGGTGTGCTTCGGCGACAGCCACAACGATTTGAGCATGTTCGCCGCTGCGGACGAATGCTACGCGCCAAGCAACGCCAAGCCGGAGGTGCTGGCGGCGGCCACCGCCGTCATCGGCCACCACGACGAGGACGGCATCGCGCGCTTCCTGCGTGAGCGCTTTGAGTTGGGGGAGGCCTAGCCCCCCTCAATCAGCCGTGCATGCCCGACGATTCACTGTTGGGTGATGCGTTCGGGCAGATCGTGGTTCTACAAGCCGAGCAGGTGGGCAACCGCCGAGCACCCGAAAGACGGGCGCCATTGGGCGCGTCCGCGGGATGCTATTCGTAGCGGATGGGATTGTCTCCGTTCCAATTCTCTGCGGCAGCGGCGATGGTGGCGAAACGTTCAGTCAAGGTCGGCGACTGTGTCACTACCTCCAGCATGCAGCCCATGAGCGGCCGTGTGTCGTAGTAGGCAAACACGATCTCGCCGGCGCGCCCGCGATTGGCGGTGGCGTAGCCGAGCGATTCGAAGTACGCACTATCCGCATCGATGTCGTGGGTCCAAACGCACATATGGTGGAATCCATCGGCGCCGGCAGGCACGCTGTCGCGGTAAGCGCATCGGTCCACCGTGGGCTGGATGATCTCGATCTGCATGGGCCCTGCCTGCGCGATGGCGACGAGCATAGAAAGCTTCGCCGGCTCGCCGCGGTAGCTCATCTCTTCGAACTGGTCGGCATATTCGGTCACGAAGAACGGGCCTACGCCCATCTCGCGCACCCATTTCATGCAGGTCGCTTCCACGTCGTCCACCACCCAGGCATTCTGAAACACGGTGCGATCGGTTGGTTTGTCCAACATGGGTCCCCCTTTTGCAGCCAGCTTGGCTTACAGGCCGAGCACGGCTTTGGCGATGATGTTTTTCTGGATCTCGTTGGATCCGCCGAATACGGAGCTTGCACGGCCGTAAAACATATCATGCAGAACGGGCATGCCATAGTCGGGGCCGATTGCTCCTTCGTTATCGATGAGCGTCTGGTCCGGGTAGGGCATGGCGTAGTAGCCAAGCGCTTCGATCTGCAGGTCGGCAATGCGCTGGCCGATCTCGGTACCGCGAATCTTCAGCAGCGAGCTTTCCGGCCCAGGTGCTTCTCCCGCTTGAGCGGATGCAAGCGTTCGAAGTTCGAGCATCTCCAGCGCTGTGAGTTCCACATCGATCTCGCTGACCTTGCGCTTGAAGTCGTCCTGGTCGAGCAGGGTGCCGCCATCGACCTGCGCATCCGTGGCGTACTGGCGCAGGCGCTTGAGCGCCAGCTGCGAGCGCGCAACCATGGCGATGCCTGTGCGCTCGTGTGTCAGAAGCCCTTTGGCGTAGGTCCAGCCTTTGTCCTCCTCGCCCACCAGGTTCTCAACCGGCACCCGTACGTCCGTGAACGTGACGGTATTTACCGAGTGCAGGTTGCCTAGCAGCATGATGGGGCTCACCTCCACTCCCTCCGACGTCATGTCGATGAGCAGAAAGCTGATCCCCTGCTGCTTGCGCGGTGCCTCCGGATCGGTTCGCACCAGCGCAAAGATCCAATCTGCTACGTGGGCGCTGCTGGTCCAGATTTTGGTACCGTTCACAATGTATTGATCACCGTCGCGCACCGCGCGCGTCTGCAGGTTAGCCAGGTCGGAGCCTGCGTTTGGTTCCGAGTAGCCCTGACACCACTGCACGCGTTCCTCGCGGATGGCGGGCAGAAAGCGCTCCTGCTGCAACTGCGTACCCCAGGTCTGCAACACTGGCGCCAGCATGCTGGCCCCGAACGGTGAGCGTACCGGGCAGTAGGCGTTCACCGTTTCCCGGTCCCAGATGTAGCGCTGTGTCGGGCTCCAGTCCGTCCCGCCGTGCTCCACCGGCCAATTCGGAACGGCCCAGCCTCGCTCCAGCAGCGCGTCGTACCATGCGCGCTCTTCGGGGCGCTGCTTGTGAACGTGACTGGGCGAGCGGGTCACGTGCTGGCGAGCCGATTCTGGCCAGTGCGTGTCGATAAACTCCCGCACTTGCTGCTGAAACGCCAGATCCGCTTCGGCGAACTTCAACTCCATCACTGCTCTCGAGCTGACAACGAGCGCCTAGATTATGGAGGCACGGTTGTGCTGGCAAGGGAGCCGGCTGCGCGCAGATCGTCGCGCACTGAGCGCGCTGCCAACAGATAAGCGGCGATGCCACCTAGGCTTACCAGCAGCACGCTGCACATGGCCCAGCGCAGCGACTCGTCTCCCAGCCAGGGAATGTACAGGTCGCTCAAAACGCCGACGGCCAGAGGGCCCAGACCGAGCCCTATCAGGTTGTAGATCAGCATGTACACCGAAGCGGCCATGGCGCGGCGCTCGGGCGGTACGAGTTCCTGAATGATGGACCAGGTCGGTCCCGCGTAGACGCTGGATAGAATTCCGGGAATGACGAACAGTGCCAGTGCCAGCCAGGTGTTGTTGGTGATGAGCATGGCAATGAGCAGCGGGAGGCTGATGGAAATGGCGGCCGCGGGAACCCAGCCGTTCCAGCGCAGGTCCCGTCGGCTGAGCCATGCGCAGACAACGCCGCCGCCCACCGCGCCCAATCCCCCCAGCACGCCCACGATGATGGATATGGCAGTGCCAGCCTCTCCGGTGGACATGTCGTGGTAGCGGATGTAGTAAACGGGCATCCAGGTGTGGATCCCGTATGCGGAAAGGCCGTATAGGGTTCCGCCGATGACAAACCGGCGAACGCTCATGATGCGACCTACCAGGGAGATGCTCTGCCAGGTCTCGCTCACCCAGCTGGATTCTTTTGGCGGTGCCTTGCGGACAGGCTCTCTGACCGTCAGGGCGATGGCCAAGGCGAGGAGTCCGCCCGGAACGGCGGCCACCAGGAATGCAGTTCGCCACCCGTACCACTCGTTAACCCAGCCGCCGATCAGCAGTCCCAGCATTAGGCCGATGTTGCCCCCCGCGGCGAGCAATCCCATGGCTGACGGTCGTTCCTCAACGGGGTAGAGGTCTGACAGGATGGACTGACTTGCGGGCATGGTCCCCGCCTCGCCGATGCCCACACCCACTCGGGCCAGAAACAGCTGCACGAAACTCACCACGGCTCCGCATACGGCCGTCATGGCGCTGAATATGGAGATGCACACCACGATGATGTTGCGGCGGTTGTGGCGGTCGGCCAGAGCAGCGATGGGGATGCCAAGGATGGCGTAGAAGGCGGCGAAAGCGATGCCGGAAAGCAGCCCCAGCATGCTGTCGGGCAGGTCGAATTCCTGGCCGATGGGTTCAAGCAGCACGCCGAGTATCTGGCGGTCTACGAAGTTGAACGCGGCGGTCAGTGTGAGCAACACCAACACGTAGTGGCGGCCGCCGACGCGCCAGGGGTTAGGAACTTTGGGTGACAAGGCCATGGTGGTTTTTTCGGCGAGTCAGCCCTGTACTTCGTCTCTCAGCCCGTAGAACTGTCGCCGCGGCCACAGAAAGTCGATGCGAGTGCGGTGAATCTTCCACTCGCCGTCTTCTTTCTTGTAGACATCGTCGTAGATGCCGAACAGCGTAAGGGGATTCTCAGCGCCTTCCGCCACGTTTAGATTGAGCTGGTACCAGCGGCCGTAGGCCTCTTCGTCGCTCAATATGCGAATCCATGGGTTGGTGACGGCGTGCATTTGCGAGTGAACCTCGCGCCCGCTTCCATACAGGAAGTCGTGGTAGCGCTCGCGGATATGCGCTTTGCCAACCCAGTTGCCGCCAAACCCCTCGCCGAACTCGCAGACGGCATCTTCCGTGAACAGGCTGACCAGGTCGTCCAGCCGGTTGCCGTCGTAGTAGTGCGAGTACAGGTAGCGCACCTGCTTGATGGATTCGATCTCCACCAGATCCTCTAAGGTCACAGTTGTGGTCATGGTCGCCCTTACGTCTCCCGGTCTGAGGATTGGTCAAGTTACGCGGATGCGGTGGTGCGTTCAATCCTGGCTGGCAACCGCGGAAGACACTTCGAAGACCAGGAGCACGTTGCCGCCCATGTGGCCGGCGAAGTTGTAGCCGGAGTTGAGGTATAGCTTCCCTTCGAAAGGCAATGGCGCCGTGGCACCGTCCATGGAACCGCCATGGGCGAGCGCGCCGGACACGGATGTGACCGGTTTGGTGGTATCGATGGTTCGCAGCAGCTGGCCGGTGTGAGTGTCGTGAATGCGCAGATAGCCGTCGAGCGCGCCGGCGAACACCAGATTTTCAGTGACCGTGATAGCCGCACCAATACCGACGTCGCAGTCCTCGCGCCCTCGGCACTGGTCCACCAGGGGCGCCTGCCAGATCACGCTGCCGTCGTTCAGGTCGAGGGCGTAGAGTCCCGGACGGGCTGGGCCAACGTATTTTCGACCCGCGCCTGCGTCGGAGATGGGCACGAACAGGCGCCCGGCGTTGGTCGCCATGCCGAAATGCACGCCCCCGTGCAATCCGCCTCTACCCAGTTTTGTTTTCCACACCAACGCCCCGGTGTCGGGATCCAGCGCGTGCACAACGCCAGATTTCTGCCCGCCGATGACCAGGGGGCGACCGCCATTGGTTTGGGTCAGTATCGTCGCAGCGCCGAAGTCGAAGTCGGGGCCATCTTCCGCGGGACAATTGGGTCGCCGGTTGCGCGAGCACGCGGAGTTCCATGCGTCGCCAGGGGTTCCCTGATAGGTCCACCGTACCCGGCCGGTATTCAGATCCATGGCCAGGATGGCGTCACTCGTGAGCGTGGCAGGAGAAGAATAATTCTCTCCCGTTCCCACGTAGAGCTGATGGCGCTCGGGGTCGATGGCCGGCGTATTCCACACGGGCGCACCGGATGGGCCGAAGTTCCGGGTGCCTGCCGATGTGGTTCGCTGCATTGTAGGCTTGCCGGTAATGGTGTGGGTGTGCCAGAGGACGTCGCCTGTATCAGCGTCCAGCGCCGCAACGGAACCTCTGAACGTGCAGCATTCGTAGTCGTCGCTGGCTGCGGAAATCACCTCCAGCGAAGAGATCGGCGCATATAGGGTGCCCTGGTACAGGGCCGGTGCGGCGGTGATGGTGGCAGCCGGATGTTCTTCGGGATGCGCCATCCAGATGAGCTCGCCGGTGGTAGCGTCCAGCGCGTAGAGATTGCCCACTAGATCACCGAAGAATAGGCGTGGCTCGTCGCCGCCATCACCGACGATCCCCGTGCGAACTTCCGCGCGGGCCTGGAATTCCCAATGCACGCAGCCAGTCTGCTGGTCTAGGGCGTAAACGGTGCCGTTCTGGCTGCCTGTGAAGATCGCCCCGTAAGCCAGCAGCGGATGTGACCGGGCCCGCTGGGCGTCGGGAAAGGCGAAAGCCCATTTCAGCGCGAGTCTTGGCACGTCGTTGCTGTGAATCCGGCCGATCTCGCCAGGCACGGAGCGTGTGTTGGCCGGATTCAGGCCCCAGTTGGTCGATAGCACAGAACCATTCAGGTCTATTGTCTGCGCCTCGCAGGCCGGTGGGGCTGGTTGAGCTGTCGCCTCCTCAAGCGTACCGCCGCTGATGAACTCCACCAGGCGCCGCTTGTCCTGAGTGTTCAGCGGTTTTGCCTGAGCGGTCATGGCGCCTTGCGTGAGGGTTTGGTAGAGGCTCGATGCGGGTAGCAGCTGCAGCATGCGCAGAGGCGGCGCGCGTGCAACGCCGGCGTCGTGACAGATGCCGCAACTCTCCTGGTACAGCTTGTATTCGGGTGCGTCTGGATCGAGCCGGCCGACACGCCCGGGGGCGGGTGTTGGCTTGTTCCCTTGTTCGGATGGTTCAGTGGTGGGTTGGCCGGATTCTGCGGACCAGCTCGGGGCGGCTATCACGAGGTACGCCAGCAACCCCAACCACGCTATAGGCAAATGGGAAGGACGGCTGCGAGGCCGCCGGGTCAGCGCGAGGCTCCGTTGGAAGCTGGTTGCATTGGTCAGCGCGGCCTGGCGCCACCGCCAACCCGGATGATCTCGCCGCTCACCCAGCTCGCAGCATCGGATGCCAGGTACACGCAGGCGGCGCCGATATCCTGGGGCGTGCCCAGCCGACCCAGAGGGATGTTCCACTCCTGGAGCACTTCATCGAGTTGATCGGAAGTCTTGCCGATGGCGGCAAGCATGACTTCGGTGGGTATTGCTCCGGGAGCAACCGCGTTGACACGAATGTTGGGTGCCAGCTCGGCCGCCAGCGTCCACGTTAGGGAGTTTGTTCCGGCTTTGGCGGCGCCGTAGTGAGCGCTGCCGGGAACGGGGCCGGTTCCGGCGCCCGAAGTGATATTGATCACCGAACCGTTCTCCATGTGGCGGGCTGCAGTGATGGTGCCCACGTAAATGGAGGTTAGGTTGACGGCAATGGTTCTATCCCACTCATCCCTCGGCAGCTCGGCCGCGGGCATACGCATGCTGGAGCCGCCGGCGTTATTGACCCAGGCGGTAAGCTTGCCAAAGTGGTCCACCGCCGCGCGGGCGAGCGTCTCCATCGCCGCGTCGTCGGTGACGTCGGTGGTCACAGCGAGCGCCTTGCCGCCCGATGCTTCGATGTCGGCGGCTACCCGGTCGATCTCATGGGTGCGTCGTGCTGCCACCACCACGCTGGCGCCTGCTTGGGAAAACGCCTTGGCGATACCCTCGCCAATGCCTCGACCCCCTCCAGTGACCACGGCCACCTGGCCGGACATGTCGAATAGCTCGGTAACGGTTCGTTGTGTCATGCAGGTATTATTGGCGCAATGGCCTTTGGGGTCCACGGGGATCTGGTGGTGAACGGGGGAGTGCGATGTTGAAGTTGTTTTATGTTCCGGGCAGCTGTGCTCGTGCCTCTCACATCGCGCTGCGTGAGGCCGGCGCCGAATTTGAGCTGCGCCTGGTGGATTTCGCCGCCGCCGAGCAACGCACGCAGGCATATCATAGCGTCAATCCGAAAGGACGCGTTCCCGTTCTGCAAACACCCGCCGGCGTGCTCACGGAAACCCCGGCGATTCTGGCTTTCATCGCGCAGACCCACCCGGAGGCCGGACTGGCGCCGCTGCACGACCCCTTTGCGTTCGCCCAGATGCAGGCATTCAACAACTACCTGTGCGCAACGGCACACGTCGCCCACGCCCACGGACGCAGGCCTGAACGCTGGGCGGACGACGAGCAGGCGCAGGTGGAGCTCAGGATGAAGGCCCCGGGACGTTTCGCGGAGTGCTTTGAGCTCATAGAGAGTCGGCTCTTTGTCGGGCCCTGGGTGATGGGTGAGCGCTACAGCGTTGCTGATCCGTATCTGTTCACGATTACCCAATGGCTGCGCATCAACGGAATCGATAGGGCCGGCTTTAGCAAGGTGAGCGAGCACTACGCCAGAATGCGCGAACGGCCGGCCGTGCAGCAGACTCTGGAGGCGGAACAAGCCTAGCCGATGGCCCTCGTCGCCCTACAGCGCGAGCAAACCGCCATCGATCAGGAATTCGCTCCCCGTTGAGTACGAGCTTTCGTCGCTCGCCAGGAACAAAGCCATGTTGGCCACCTCCTCGGGCGCGGCTGCCCTGTTGATGGGGGTTCTGCTAACGAGTTTTTCCGGCTGTCCCACTTCGACGAGCATGTCCGTGTCGATGGCGCCCGGATGAATGGAATTCACCCGCACCCCCGATCTCGCGAGCTCAATCGCGGCGGTTTTGGTCATGCCGCGAACGGCCCATTTGGAAGCGCCGTAGGCGAACGCGCCGGCGGCGGCGACCATTCCTGCAACCGATGAGATGTTGACGATGGCGCCGGCACGCGCCTTCTTCATGTAGGGTGCAACAGCACGCATGCCAAGGAACACCCCGGTGGCGTTCACGTCCATCACCTGGTGGAACTCTTCGAGGCTGGTGTCGATAAGTCGGTTCGCGCGGAATATGCCGGCGTTGTTGATCAGCACATCCAGGCGACCGTGGGTGTCGATAATCTCGTCAACCACGGCCTGCCATTGGCCTTGCTGGGTTACGTCCAGCATCCTGAACTCGCAGCCCAGTTCTGACGCGAGACGCTCTCCGGCGTTAGCGGTCACGTCGGCAAGCCAGACGGTCGCACCCTCCGCGCTGAACAGTCGGGCTTCTGCTGCTCCCTGGCCCTTGGCTGCCCCGGTAATCAGGCAGACTTTGTTGTTGAGTCGAATGCTCATGGTTGCTACCGTTGCCTTTTGCCTCCGATGATCCCGCGCGCGAAGAGCCCGCGCAAGGCGCCCTATTCGATGCTGCGGGTGCGTACCGGCACTGGATTGAATGGCATGCAAGAATGGGCTGCCGCTAGGAGGGGGTATGGACAAGGCGGAGTTTTTTCGATCGGCGCGGAGCGACCTGACTGGTCCGTTGCACGGTATGCGGGTGTTGGAGGTGACCACCTCCTGGGCGGGTCCCATGGCCGGCTGCTTGCTTGCTGATCTGGGCGCCGAGGTCATCAAAGTAGAGCATCCGGAAGGGGAGATTGGTCGCGTGCTTGGCCCGCACCTGCCCAGCGGTCTTTCGTTGCTCAACGAGACAGTCAATCGCAATAAGCGCAACCTCAGTGTCGACATGCGTGATCCTGATGGTCGCGACATCGTGCTGTCACTGGCGCGCACCTGCGACGTCTTGGTGCAGAATTTCAAGCCGGGCACGCTGCACAAATGGGGTCTGGGCTACGAGCATGTGCAAGCCGTCAAGCCTGACATCGTGTATGTCTCAATCAGTGCCTTTGGCCAGTTTGGTCCCCACCACGAGCGTGCTGGCTACGATCCACTGGTGCAGGCTCAGTCCGGTTGGATGTCCCTCAACGGAGCGATAGACGGTGATCCAGTCAAGGCGCCCACGTTCCTGGGCGACGACCTGGGCGGTGTGTACGGCGCGTTATCGGCGTTGGCGGCGCTACGGCACAGGGATGCCACTGGAGAGGGGCAGCATATCGATGTGGCACTGCTGGATGCCATACTCGGTGCGTCCAACATGTTTCCAAGTATGGCTCGGGTGGGCTTGCCCATGGAGCGCACGGCGAATCAGTTTCCCCTGGTCGCGCCGTTCAATGTGTATAGCTGCCGCGGTGGTCATGTGTTTCTCGGCATGTCGCTGGACTCGCACTGGAAAACCCTTGCCGACTATATGGGCAAGCCTGAGTTGGTTGAGGACCCGCGCTTTTGTAGCACCCAGGCCCGAACGGATAACCGCGAAGCCGTTGATTTTCTGGTGGCGGATTGGTGTGCTACCCAGGAGCAGGCAGACGTGGTGGCTGAACTGGGCGCTAGAGGCATTCCGGTCGCCCCGGTGAATGACTATGTGCAGGCCACCAGCGACCCTCATGTGGAGGTGCGTGACATGCTGCAACCGGTGGAGCTGGCGGACGGTTCGGTGGTGCCTCTATCGGGCCCGGTGCCGAAATTTTCGCGGACGCCAACGCGAATCCGGTCCGCTGCTCCGCCAGTAGGTCGTGACAATACCGAGCTCCTAGAAGAACTCGGTGTCGATGCGAACACCCAGCGTGAGCTGAGTGATCGTAACGTGTTGGGATGATTCAAATATTGGGTAGAGTCAGGGAGGAGAACATATGCACGTAGGATTCGCGCCCTTGTTTCAGAACCTGGGACAGCCAGTCCCGGATCACGAGGTGTATGCCCGAGAGATGGCCATGGCGGACCAGGCGGAGGGCATGGGCTTCGACTCGGTTTGGTCTGTGGAGCACCACTTTACCGACTACACCATGGTGCCGGATGTGGTGCAGTTCCTAAGCTATATGGCTGGCCGCACCAGCCGCGTGCAGCTGGGCTCCATGGTGGTGGTGCTGCCCTGGCACGACCCCGTGCGTGTTGCCGAGCAGGTGGCCATGTTGGACGTAATGTGCGAAGGCCGAATGATTCTGGGAATAGGTCGGGGTCTCGGCCGTGTGGAGTTCGACGGTTTCCGTGTTCCCATGGATGAATCTCGGGACCGTTTCATCGAGTCGGCGCAGATGATCCTGCAGGGCCTGGAAGACGGTTACGTGGAGTTTGATGGCCGCATTGTTCAGCAGCCGCGTCGCGACATACGACCCGCGCCGCCGCGTTCCTTTCGTGGCCGCACATATGCTGCTGCCGTGTCTCCGGAGTCGATGCCCGTGATGGCGCAGCTAGGCGTGGGGCTTCTGGTTATTCCGCAGAAACCCTGGGAGCACGTTCGCGAAGACTTCGAGGTATACCATCGAGTATGGGGTCAGGCGCACGGGCCGTCATCAACTCCGCCAGATCCGCTCTGTGGTGGGTTCTTTTTTGTGGATGAGAGTGCGGACCGGGCTGAAGAGCTTGCTTATCGCTATATCGGTCGGTATTACCACTCGGTAATGGAGCACTATGAGTTGGCCGCCGGCCACTTGGCTGACAAACAGGGCTACGAGTACTACAAGTCGATTCACAAGCATATCGACAAGCGTACAGCAGACGGCGCGGCGGCAGATTTCGTAAAGCTGATGCCGTTTGGCACGCCCCAGCAGGTCATCGAGAAGATCGAATTTATTCACCAGACGATTGGCGCGCGGGGAGTCATGACGCACTTCGCCTTTGGCGGCATGCCTCATGAGGAGGCGCAGAGAAACATGCGCTTGTTTGTTGAGCAGGTGATGCCCGAGGTCAAGCGCCTTGGGGATCAACGAGGGCCGTTGGCAGAGGTCTTGGCTTGAAAATCGGCGAGGGGCCACCTTCCGTGGCGCCCCCGCCCCGCCGCAAGATGGCGATTACTCCGTAACGCGCTCGTAGACCAACGTCAGTATGACGGCTACAGCGCCCGCGTTAATCACCGCGCTGAAGTTTCCGAGAATGGCGCTAACATGCTCTCCCACGAGAGGTATGCCCCCTAGTGAGCCTGCTACGGTGGACAGGGCCACCGCCATTACCAGAAACAACAGACGGCGATCTTCTTGGACGCCCATGAACCCGACCACCAATCCAAGGATGGCGAGTATGGCAGCGCTAAAAGGTATCGCAACAAAGGCGGCCACAACGGCCACTATGATAGCGATTATTCGTACGATATTTACGAAGCTCATGCGTTCCCCTCCACGATTTCGAGTTTTAGTGCCGCGTTTCGAAGGTTCTGTTCGGCCGCGGCGCACTGCGTTTTAACAGCCCGCATAACGTAACATAGCTTTGGGCGTGAGTCGCGTTGTTGGATAGGCCAGTAGAAATGCTGGGTTCGGCGGGCTGCCGCTTCAGCGCAAGGTATAGAAACGGTATATATTTGACGTTTTCAAGGGCCAGGTAACCCGCTAATGGCACAGACTGATACAGGCTGCCCGTTTGGCAGCGCTGAAGAAATCGACTTTATGGACCCCGAAGTCCAGGAAAACTGGTTCGATGCATACGATGTCATTCGTGACGAGTCGCCGGCCTATTTCATGCCGCAGATTGGTATGTATGTGCTCACTCGTTACGACGATATCGAGTTTGTCCTTCGTCACCCGAAGCTGTTTACCGCCGCGTCTGACGTGCAGGAACAGGAGCCGCTTATCAAGTTTCCCGAGGCGCGGGCGCTATACGACGAAAAGGGATGGGGGCGCTACACACCGCTCAGCGAGAATCTCCCAAAGCATGCCCATTATCGCGGGCTGGTAGATCCGGCCCTCACCGCGGCAGCGATTCGGGAGCGCGAGGGTTTCGTGCGCGCCACCATCAATGAGCTCATCGACGGTTGGATCGACGAATACGAGATCGAGTTCATAGACCGGTTTGCCGAACCGCTACCGATGATGGTGATCGCCGAGCTGCTGGGTTTTCCGCGCATGGATCTGCCACAACTCAAAGAGTGGTCGTTTGCCTGGGTGTGGCCATTTTCGCGCGGGCTGACGCTCGAGGAGGAGTTGTGGGCAGTGAACAAGCACATCGAGCTGCAGCACTACATTTTTGAAACCATGCAGCGCAAAAGAGCGAATCCACAAAACGACATCATCACGCGCCTCACGCAGATCGAAGTGGAGGATGTAGACCTTGGTCGTAAACGCCCGCTCACCGATAAGGAAATCATTGGTATTACGGACCACCTGCTCATTGGCGGCAACGAGACGACCACGTTCGCCATTTCCAACGGGCTGTGGTTGCTGTTCCGTAATCCAGACGTGTATCGCGAGCTGCAGGCTGATCGCGGCAAGATCAAAGGTTTCGTGGAGGAGACGCTTCGCATCGAGTCACCCACTCAGGGGCTTTACCGATACGTTACCGAAGACTCCGATATCGGCGGGGTTGCGGTTCCCAAAGGCGCAATGCTGAGCATCCGCTATGGCGCGGGCAATCATGATCCCAAGCGTTTTCCCGATCCCAAGAAGCCGGAGCTTGGGCGCAAGAACGCCGGGAGGCACCTCGCTTTCGGAATAGGCGAGCACGTATGCCCAGGTGCGACGCTGAGCCGTCTGGAGCAGACCTGGGCGTGGGAAATTCTCCTGGAGCGGCTTACCAATATTCGTCCCGCGCCGGGCAAAAACGACTATCAGCATCGTGGCGGTATGTGGGTGCGTGCGCTGGAGAAGATCTACATGCAGTTCGATAAAGCGGGCTGACTCTAAACAAGAAGATCAACGCGATCGTAGCTGCCGGACGTCAGCTTAGGAAGCTGAGCATCTCTTCGAGAACCTCCTCGGGAGCCTCTTCGGGTAGGAAGTGGCCGCAAGGCAGGCCTCGGCCCCGCACGTCCACGGCCCAGCGCTGCCAGGTTTCCAGCATCTCTGGTCGGGGTCGTGCCCCCTCGCCCCAGAGTGCGAGTACGGGGGGCGTAATTTTGCGGCCTGCCTCGCGGTCGATGCGATCGATTTCGGTGTCCACCCTGGCGCCAGCGCGATAATCGTCGCAGCTGGCTCTGATGGTTTCCGGTGTGAACGCTTCCAGATAGGAGGGAAAACCTGCCTCGAGAGCGTCCATGTCTCCCGCCCAGTTGGCCATGGCCGTGCGCAGATACAGCTCTGGTTCGTGGGCGATGAGCCGTTCCGGCAAGGGGGGCGGCTGGGCGAGGAAGTACCAGTGGTAGCCGAACAGGCTGCCCCGCCAGCCAAGGCCCTCGAACTGATCCAGCGTCGGGATGATATCCATGAGCACGAGGCGCTCGACGGTGTCAGCGTGATCCAGCGCCATCCGGTACGTTACCCGGGCGCCCCGGTCGTGGCCCGCCACGGCGAAGTGATCGAATCCGAGCGCGGCCATCAGCGTGACCATGTCCGCCGCCATGGTGCGCTTGGAGTAAGCAGAGTAGTCGTCGCCAGCAGGTGGTTTCGCGCTGGCTCCGTAGCCGCGCAGATCCGGGAGCACCACGCGAAACGAGTCCGCCAACGCGGGCGCAACCCGGTGCCACATAACATGGGTCTGTGGATAGCCGTGCAGCAGCAGAAGGGGAGGACCACTGCCGCCAATCCGGGCATGCAGGCGGACTCCGTTTGCTTCTATGTCGACAGCGTCGAAGCCTTCAAACATGGGTATGTGGCTGTGCTACCTACGTTCAGCGTAGTAAGGCAGCTCGTTCATCAGCTCGAGCTCTTCTTCCAGCAGGATGTCGTTGAGTTTTGGCGACCACTCGGCGAATTCCGGTTCCTGGGCCGCTACCTCCAGCACCGACTGCACGGCGTTGGCGTCCGGCATTTCCCAAAGGTCGTAGCAGCGGTTCAGGCGCCCGATGCGATTCACGAACGCGCCGTGCAGGCGCCAGCCCTTTTTCTCCAGAATGGGCACCAGGTGTGACATGATCTCTGAGAACTCGTCTACGCGGCCGTAGGCCACCTCTAATCGAACCAACATGAATGCCACTTCTTCCTCCTACCTACGCGATGTGTTTTCCGGCCTCTCATCGTAAGCTCCGCGGTCAGCGGGCGCCAGGTGGGGGCTTGAGCAGAATGATCACCAGCGCGGCGGGGATCAGCACGGCCATGAAGATCTGCCAGGCGGCGTCGTAGCTGCCGGCCGAGTCGCGGATGGCGCCCGCCACCCAGGGTCCCAATGCAGCCAGGGTGGTGAATGGGCCTACCATACCCATTACCTGGCCGAAGGCTGCGGGGCCGAAGCGGCTGCCTACGATGGCGCCCAGCAGCGGCAGAAAGCCTCCGGCGGCAAAGCCCAGCATGGAACTGATCAATACCAGGAACGGGTAGCTGGGTTGCAGCGTCATGAATATCAAAGTGGCCAGCAGCACGCTCACCGCCAGGGCGAACAACCAGCGGTGATCCCAACGATCGGCCATGGCGCCGAAAAACACCTTGCCACCCACCATGACGATTGCGGTCAGTGAAACCAGGTACGCGGTGGATTGCGCATCGATGCCCAGATCTTCGGTGTATGGCGCGAAATTCTGTTGTGCCGCGCCCATGGCCGCCATCAATGGGGTGAAAGCCAGCACCGGTACCCAGAATGCGCGCTGCTTCAGAATAGCCGCGGTGTTCCATGCGGGGAAGGTCACTGGCATTGCGCCTGGTGCGGGGGCGCTATCCGGTTCGGGCGCAACACCTTTGTCCTGGGGCGTGTTGCGAACCACCACCCAGACAGCGGGGGTTATGCCTATCAGCACCAGAGCTGCCAACCACAGGTTTGCTTCCCGCCAACCATGGGTAGCGATCAAGTAGGTGACCAGCACGGGCAGCACGAATCCCCCCAGCGAGGTGCCCACTGAAGCCAGGCCAATCGCCATGCCGCGGCGGGCGAAAAACCACTTGGCGGCCAGAGTCTGGGCCGCCAGCGGGCCGGCCAGCAAAGCGCCTGCGACGAACAGCGCCGAATAGATCAGGCCAACGTGCCACAGCGCGGTGGCTTGAGAAGACAATGCAAGGGCGAGCGCAAAGCAGACGCTCCCTGCAACGACCAGGGCGCGGATGGAAAGATGATCCATGGCGCGGCCGGCAAATGGGGAAGCGATACCCATGACCACCTGCACCAGTACCAGAATTGCCAGCACGTCGCCGCGACTGGCTCCGAACTCATTGCGCCATGGCCCGACATAAAAGGTAAAAGAAAAAAAGCCGATACCGAATACGATGGCCTGGAACAGCATACCCACGCCCAGAATGTTCCAACCGTAATACCAACGGCCAGGGCTTCGGGCCGCGGTTGGGGTGACCTCGGGGCTGGTGGGGAGTGGGTGGTTCACGTTCTCAATAATGGGGTGCTTGCGGGCATGTTCGCACGAAATGGCGCCTCGGGGTCCGTTTGCAAGCGTTTTGATGCAAAATGGTGGGCCCGAAGCGGCGTTGGAGGCGCTATGGCCACCGTACTGCGAACCGAACCCATCGATGCTGGCGATGCTGGATTCCTGCGCGGTGATCCCATCACGGGTGATCGCTACTACAGCAAGGACTTCGCGCGCAGAGAGTGGGACCGCATGTGGACGAAGGTGTGGCATGTGGCTGGCCGTGAGGCTCAGATACCCGAACCGGGCGACTGGATGACGCACCATTTCGGCCGCGAGTCCATCGTGGTCATTAGGCAAACCGATGGTAGCGTGCGCGCGTTCTACAACACCTGCCAGCATAGAGGAAACCGCCTGGTGTGGGCGGAGGACGGCCATGGCCAGCTTACCTGCAGCTATCACGGGTGGGTGTACGCAGCCGACGGCGTGTTGAGCAAAGCCCAGGACCCGGACGACTTCGAAGACGGCAGCCCCTGCGGTCGGGTGTCGCTACGCCAGGTCAAGTGCGCAAGTTGGGGAGGGTTCGTCTGGTACACCATGGACCCCGAGGCCGGCAGCCTGGACGAGTTTCTCGACCCTATCCCTGACCTCCTGGAGCGCCGCGACCTGCATGACATGGTGCGCGTTGTCTGGCGTACCATCAGCGTGGACGCCAACTGGAAATTCGCATCGGACAACTTCAACGAGTCCTACCATCTGCCCACGGTGCACCCGGAGTTGGCCACCACCACGGATGAGGACTACAAGAACACGGTATTCGAGTCTTACCCCAGCGGCCACAACCGCATGATCGAGCAGGGCCAGCCATCCATGCGCGCCCCCAAACCGAATGAGGTGGAAGCACCTTTTGGCGACATGCTGCGCGAGTGGGATCTGGATCCGGCCGAGTTTGCCGGGCGCGCCCGGGACGGACGGCTGGCGCTGCAGCGCCAACGCCGAGCGCTGGGACCCCAACGGGGCTTCTCCCACTACGCGCGGTATGCCGACGACGAGCTCACCGACTTTTTCCACCACACGCTGTTTCCCAACGTGACGTTAACGGCTACGGCCGAGGGCACGCATTTCTTCCGTACGGAGCCGGATCCGCACGACCCCGAGAAGTGTACGTTCGACTACTGGTTTATGGCCCCCAGGGTAGAAGGCCAGGACGAAGTCATGACCATCGTTGGGCCGCGGCCCCTTAAGGAGGCTCCGCACGAATTCGTGGAGTACGGCTCAGGCGCCGTCATCGAAGACATGATGGATTCGTTTCTCATCCAGGACCTGAGCGTGGCCGTTGGTCAGCAGGCGGGCTTTCACTCGCGCGGCTACCGGGACGCCATACTGAGCGGCCAGGAGAGCCGTGTGCGGCGCTTCCACGAGGTGCTCAACGACTACCTGGAGGGCCGGCGCTAGCTCCCACACGAGGCTTTGCCGGAGTCCCAGGTCACCTGGTCGGTGTGCGTTGGCGTTGGCCTGAGGATTCACAACTCTGGCCCCCGGGTACCCAATCGCGCTAGCCTTGGGCTTTGCGTTTGACACACTACACAGACGAATAGCTCAGACACGGGGGATTTCCATGAAGCTAGGCATATTGGGCGGCAACATCGGCCGCACTTCGGGTATCAACATCGATGCGATCCGGCAGGCGGAATCCATGGGTTATGACTCGGTATGGACCGCAGAAGCTTGGGGGGGCGATGCCGTGACCCCGGCGGCCTGGATTCTGGCGCAGACGGAAAAAATTAACGTGGGCACGGCGATCATGCAGATGCCGGCGCGCACGCCGGCCATGTGTGCGATGACGGCCATGAGCCTGGCGGACCTGTCGGGTGGGCGGTTCATTGTTGGCCTGGGTGCGTCCGGTCCTCAGGTGGTGGAAGGCTGGCATGGCGTGCCCTACGGCAAGCCGATGACCCGGTTGCGCGAGTACGTGGCCATCATGCGGCAGATTTTTGCTCGCGAAGACAGGCTGCAGTTCCAGGGCGAGATGTATCAGGTGCCTTACACGGGGCCGGGTTCCACAGGCCTGGGCAAGCCGCTGAAGAGCATCATGCACCCGAGCCACGACATTAAGATTTTTTCCGCGAGCATCACGCCCAAAGGGGTGGAGACCGCTGCAGAAGTGGCGGACGGATTCTTTCCCATCTGGATGGACCCGGAGAAGTACTCCGTGTTTGAGGGCCCCATCAACAAAGGCCTGGCCGCGGCCGGTAACGACAAGTCGCTGCTGAATTTCGAGGTTTCGCCATTCGTAACCGTGAATATCGGCGATGACGTGGAGCAGTGCATGGTGCCCATTCGCGGCAACATGGCGCTGTATATCGGCGGCATGGGAGCGCGCGACAAGAATTTCTACAACGATTACGCCAAGGCCATGGGGTTCGAGGATGCGGCGGTCGAGATTCAGGACCACTTCCTCGCGGGGCGCCGCGACGAAGCCATGGCTGCCGTGCCGGCGGAGATGATAGACGCCATGCATCTGGTGGGGCCAGCCGATCGTATTCGTGAGCGGCTGCACAGGTGGAAGCAGGCCGGGGCAGAAGGCAAGGTGGCGAGCATGCTGATCGGCACCGGGCAACCGGAAGCGCTGGAATTGATCGCTTCCGAACTGTTGTAGGCCCCTTCCGCAAAAGCGTAAAATCGAGTCAGTGGGAGGAGAGTTAGTATGCGATTACGACACGCCTACAGCGGGTTTATTTACGAATCTAGAGATGATGGCAATGTTGATGTGACGGATCCAAAAACCGGCCAATCTGGGGTGTTCACCCCAAATGCGGTTTGGGTTTCTGGCGATCTGACGCATGGCGATCATCACATGATCGGCCATATTGGTGGCAAGACGGCTGAAGGGGCCACCAGCCTGGGCCAGTACAGCAATCGCCGCCGCGGGTGATACGAGTAGAGCCTTCCGGTGTAGCCTTTGAGGTCGCCGAAGGTGAGACGATCATGGTGGCTGCTATCCGCAGTGGATTCACCTGGCCGACGATTTGCGGGGGTAAGGGTACCTGCAAAACCTGCGTGTTCCTTACACTGGAGGGCGAGGAGAATCTTGCGGAGATGGAGCCTTGGGAGCGTGAAGGATTGGCGTCCATTGCCGAATCACTGCCAAATGGTGGAGAGGGATATCGCCTGGCTTGCCAGGCGCAGGTAACGGGCGACGTTAAGTTGAGGAAGGTTGGAGTTCGTGCCGCATAGTCGCGGCACATAGAAATTAGGGAGATCGACATGGCAACCACGAGAAAAGAACTGGAAAACCTAGCACCGGGCGAGGCGCGTTCGCGAGGTAAGCAGATCCAGGAACTACTGGACGAAGAAACCGTCGAGGTGCCTTGGCAACTGCGCCATTCGGAATACACCTACCTGGGATCTGAGCCGCTCGACCGGGATCATTACATCTCACAGGAATGGTGCGATAAAGAAATCGAAAATATGTGGTCGCGTATCTGGCAATTGGCCTGCTTCGAGCAGGACATTCCGGAAGTGGGGGATCACATCGTCTACGACATCGTGGATTGGTCGTTCATTATCGTCCGCACCGAGCCCGACACGATCCGCGGGTTCTACAATTCCTGTCTGCACCGCGGGCGCAGGCTGTGCGAGAACGAGGCGGAGTCGGCCAACAAACCGGAGTTTCGCTGTCCGTTCCACGGCATCACTTGGAACATCGACGGTTCTTTGAAGACAATCCCCCCGTCTATCGATTTCGACTTTCCTCACGTGGATGTTGAGAAATTTGGGCTGCCGGAAGTGCGCTGCGAGATCTGGGACGGTTTCGTTTTCATCAACATGGACGACGATGCTGAACCGCTGATGGATTTTCTCGGCGACATCACTAAGCATTTCGAGCGTTGGCCGTTTGCCACACGCTGGAAGGCAACCCACACCGCAAAGATCGTTAACTCTAATTGGAAGCTGGCACAGGAAGCCTTCATGGAGGCGTTTCACGTGCTCGCGACACACCCGCAGATGAGTATCGGTCTGTTAGGTGGCGACGGCTCCAATACTGAGTACAACATCTATGACGGCGGTGATGCCAACTGGAGCCGCATGACGATGGCGCCACCCATGCCCAACCCGAACTTGCCGTATGAGCTCACCGAGGAGGAGCTCATGGAAGAAATGTTCTTCCGAGGCGAGAGCGTGAGCGAAATGGGCGTACAGAAGATGGAAGGAAGTGTCGAAGACCTGCCAGAAGGGACTACCACCCGCAAGTTGCTGGCGGATACGGCGCGTCCCAACGCCAATGGATACGTGGGTCTGCCGCCTACGGACGTGGAACTTACGTCGGCTATCCAATATCACATTTTTCCCAACATCTCGCCCTGGCCGGGACCGATCTTCTATCGGCACCGTCCGTACGGGCGTGATCCGGACAAGTGCGTTATGGAGATCATGATGATGGTTGCGCTGCCGGAGGGGGCAGAGCGCCCGCCCGCCGCGAAGATCCGCTGGCTGGGAGAAGACGAGCACTTCGGCAGCATCTTCAACCAGGACGTTGAGAATGTGGCCCAGGTCCAGCGGGGCCTGAAAGCGGCCAAGCCGCCGGGTGGACTGACGCTGGGCAACTACCAGGACATCAAGGTGCGCTGGCACCATCGATTGCTGGAAAAATGGGTGAACCGGGAGATCTGAGCGAAGCTCCTACCCCGTTCGAGGTACGCGCCAGTGATGAGCGGCTCTCCGATCTGGAGAGCCGCTTACGTCGTACCAATTGGCCCATCGAGTTTGCCAACGATGACTGGTTGTATGGCACCAACGGCGGGTACCTGCAGGAACTGGTTGGCTACTGGCTGAACGGCTACGACTGGCGCGCTCAGGAAGCGCGCATCAACGCGTTCCAGCATTTCCGAACGTCGGTGCAGGGGCTGCCCATTCACTTCATCCGGGAGCCCGGTCGCGGACCAGACCCCATCCCACTCATTCTCAGCCACGGCTGGCCGTGGACCTTCTGGGATCTGGGTGAGGTCATTCGCCCGCTGGCAGATCCAGCATCACACGGGGGTGATCCGCAAGATGCGTTCGAGGTAATCGTGCCGTCGCTGCCCGGTTTCGGCTTCTCTACGCCGATGCCGCAAGCGGGCATGAACTTCTGGCGCACGGCGGACCTGTGGCATGAGCTCATGACCGACGTGCTGGGCTTCGAGCGCTTTGGTGCGCAGGGCGGCGACTGGGGGGCGCTGGTCACGGCTCAGCTGGGGCACAAGTACGCAGATAGCCTCATCGGTATTCACCTGACCAACCTGATTCCCCTGACGTTGTTCAACCACCAGCGGCCCTGGGACATCACGGCGGGTGCCATGGTTTCCGACGAGCTGCCTGCTGAGGAACGCGAAGCCGCGTTGGCGCAGCAGCGTCGCATTGCCAGTCATGTGGCAGTACAGGTGCTGGATCCTCAAACACTTGGTTTCGCGTTGCACGATTCGCCCGTGGGACTGCTCGCCTGGTTGCTGGAGCGGCGCTACACCTGGGGTGACTGCAATGGCGACGTTGAGTCGCGTTTCTCCAAGGATCACCTGCTGACCACTGCTATGATCTACTGGCTTACCGACAGCTTCGTCACATCTGCACGCTACTACGCGGAAGCTGCGCACAACCCGTGGCGACCCTCCCACGATGACACCCCGTTGGTAGCTGTTCCCACGGGAGCGACCTACCTGGGCGGCGATGTTGGACGTGGCGCCATTCCCGCGGTGCGCTCGGATTTCGATATGCGCTACGAGAATGCGCACCCTTCCGGCGGACACTTCGCGCCGGCGGAGGAGCCCGAGGTGGTGATCGAAGACATTCGAGCCACCTTCAGGCCGCTGCGGTAGGGAGTGGCTGGCCGCATCCAGCCGGGCTCGGTTGGACGTCTATTACGCGCCTGCGCTGGGTCGCGCGGATACCTCGGCGTGCCAGCGCTTTAGGTTTTCACAGCTATCCGGGACCGGAACTCGCGCGGCCGTTGATGCGAAATCCACGACACAAAGGGCCGTGATGTCGGCGATGGTGTACTCGTCGCCTGCCACGAACGGGGCTTCCCCCAGGTGGGCGTCGAGGGCCTCGTAGAAACGCGCCAGCGATGCGGTGCCGCGCCCCACCAGATCGGGGATTGCGGCTACGGTGTCCCGGGTGCCGGCTAGTCCGCGCTCCGCGAAGCCCGGAAACGAGTTACGGAATGCTTCCGAGGCGGGCAGCAGTCCGTCGAACTCCATGTGCCGCTGGCGGGCTTCGACGTACGCTTTGCTCGCCGGGTCATGGCCCATGAGCTTCGGCTCTGGCTGAATCTCTTCCAGATAGCGACAGATAGCCACAGATTCGTCCAGCACGGTGCCGTCATCCAGCACCAGAGTGGGCAGGATTCCGCGGGGATTGATGTTCAGAAAATCGTCAGTGAGGTTCTCGCCTTTGACGATGTCCAGCTGTTCGGTATCGCACGTCATTCCTTTCTCGGCCATGAATATTCGAACCCGGCGAGGATTCGGTGCGAGCCTGCTGTCGTAGAGCTTCATGCTTGCCTCCAGGATGCCCGCTGCAATGGGGCGGGCGGGTAACCATTATCCAGCGATCGCTGGAGCCAGGAAAGTGGCGATGGCGCGCCAGCCCATGGGTGCTACCGGTGGTAATACTCCGGTGCCAGTTTGCGGTTTGGCATCACGGCCACCGTCTCGTCGACTTCGCGGTAGAAGGCGTTTGCAAAGTTGTTGTCTTCCAGGGCGTCGAGGTGCGCGCCTAACGAGGTGTCGCAACGGCCTGCAACCACCTGATCCGGATTGTCGAACCACAGCTCGGCAATGCCGTCCCAGGCGTCGTAGAACCGTTCGCGCACGGCTGTACCCTCCGGCGTGAAGGCATCGGCATCCGGTTCGAAGAATCCGGTCATGACGTCGAGGTCGGTGCGAAAGTTGATGATGTGCCCACGCAGACCGGGTAGCTCGTTCATGTACGTGGCGTAGCGGCCCGTCCAGTAGGCCTGGAACTCTTCGGCGGAAATGTTCGGGGCGCGTTTGGCGAACTGAACCAGCTTGAAAAGCTTGCGTTCCGGGCGCTTCACCGGGACCGCAACGTGTTCGGCCACATGAAACTGGAACGGCGAACCCCCGTACAGGTGGGCGCCATCGCCGCCAACAAGCGCGACTTTCGGATCTTCTTCCAGGCCATTGGGGCCGGCATGGTCACGGGCGGGCGACCGTGCGGCGAGATAGTCGGTGAGGCTGTCGAACATCAACTGCCCCCATGCATCCCACAGGCCGTCAAAACCGTCCGGCGCGCCTTGAGTGAGTGCGGCGCCCCGCGATCCGAACGCGTCCGCCAGATCACGGTTAGCGCGCACGTTGAGCAGATAGCCTCGGATATTGTTCAGCCGGCGACCATAGGAGTTGTGATAGCCCACGTGACCGGCACGATACTCGTCGTGAGTGAGTCTGGGGTGGCGGCGGGTGAAGCCGAATACTTTGAGCATATCGTTGGCTACCGGTAGTAGAACTCGGGGGCCGGGTCGCGGTTGGGCATGACGATCATGTTCTCGTCTACCTCCACATACCAGATGGCGTCAAACAGGTGGCGCTCCAGCGCGCAGAGGTCGCGATGCAGTTCGGAGTCGGAGCGGGCGCCCGCGAAATCGGCAACGCTGTCGAAGAACAACTCCCCCGCGCCGTCCCACAGGCTGCAGAATGCCTGTCTATTAGCACGCCCGGCTTCGCTGAACCCCCACGCGCTATCCGGGAAGAATCCGCGCATGGCGGCTTCCTGGTCGGTATCGCGAAAGTTCACGGTGTAACCGTTTAGTCCTTTGAGCCGGGCGGTGAGATGCGCGTACCTCCCCAGCACGGCGGACCGGAAATCTGCGTCCGGAAGCGCGGGATTGCGCCGAAAAAACTGCATCAGTTTGGTGGCTTTGGCCTCACCGCGCTCTACCGGCATGATGGCAAACTCTTCCATGTGCAGATGATGCGAGCGAAATTCCCCTGCGCCGTCAGGTACGGGATCGAAAAGGTGGGGTCCATCGTCTAAGAGCCAATCTGGATCCAGCGCGAGTCCGTCTGTAGTTGCTCGGTTCGGTTCTGCCGTGGCCGCCGAGGCCCATTCTTCGCGGTTGTCGAAGTACACCTGCGGAAATCCGTCCCACAGATCCAGGAAGCCTTCCGGCTGGTTGCGAGTGATTTCCTCGTGCAGCGGACCGAGCTGGTCTGCCAGGTCGGCGTTCGACCAGATGTTTACGAGATAACCGCGGATGCCTTTCAGGCGCCGCGACTGACAGCAGTGGTAACCCACGTGTCCGGCACGATATTCGTCGTGGGTCAGCAGTTCCGCGTTGCGCTTTAGAAATGCGAAGACTTTGTACATTGCCGGATCCCTGAACGGACGCTGCAGTGTACTAGGGGGCCCGAACACCGGGCAACATCGGCATTCAGTCGGACGAAGGTTGAGCCTTTGGGCCTGGCCTGGGCGGCGCTGCAGCCAGATCGGTCACGATGGCGGCGAGCGTCTCGCGGTCTGTATGGTCGGATTGCGGAATGCTCACCTCCAGGCGATCAACGCAATCGCCGAAGCGCTGGATCAATTCGGTGGCCAGTTGGTCGTAGGTTGCCACTACCACGAACTTGTGAAGCAATTCGTCGTCGATTCTCGCGGACATCTCATCCCAGCGCTGCTCGCGGGAAAGTGTAGCCATTTCCGCGCATAGATCTTCCAGGCCGAATAGGCCGAAGGCGTGGGCGTAGCTTGGCGTGGAACAGTAGAATGCCAATCGTTCCCGGGCCACCTCGGTGCGCTGCTGGAGGGTTTCGGTGTTAGGCGCGGCTGCGATGATGGGCTTCAGACAAATCTGAAATGTGTTGTTGTTAACGTCCTTCAGGGCGGGCAACACCTCGTGGTGGATGTACTGTCGCGTGCACACCGGGTGCAGGCGAATACCGTCCGCGACTTCCGCTGCTACCCTGCACATGTACGGATTGACAGCCGCTACGAGAACCGGGATGTCGGGATGCTCGATGGGCTCCGGCGTGAATAGCGGCACATTCAAATTCAATCGGTAGTGCTTGCTTTCGAACTGCAAACGGGTGCGGTTCTGCCACGCCTGCCACAAGGCGCGCAACGCGGCCACATAGTCTCGCATCCAGGGTCCGGGTGGGCGCCACGTCATGCCGAAGCGTCGCTCGATGTGGCCGCGCACCTGAGAGCCCAGACCCAGTTCGAAGCGACCGCCGCTGATTTTCTGCAGCGTCCAGGCGGACTGTGCTACCACGAACGGGCTGCGGGCGAAGGCGATGGCTACCGAGGTTCCGAGCCGGATGCGCTGGGTGGTCGTTGCCGCTAATGCCAGTACCTGAAACGGATCGTCCTTGGTCTCCTCCATCAATACGGAGTGATACCCGAGTTGTTCTGCCAGTTTGGCGTCATTGCCAACGCGCGCTAGGTTCAGGGCCGCATCCGGCGCGCGTAAACCCGG
Organism: Gammaproteobacteria bacterium UBA2965; assembly: GCA_002348385.1. Lineage (GTDB taxonomy): Bacteria > Pseudomonadota > Gammaproteobacteria > Pseudomonadales > Azotimanducaceae > UBA2965. The sequence goes on from DEBD01000004.1 coordinate 79,307, forward strand.
GTCGAGCTTTCCAATGGGGAGCAGAGTTTCGGCTTGCAAAACGAATTCCGATCAACCAGGTGGGCGGTAGCTACCATCGCCTGAAAATCGCTCAACCACAAGCTTAAGCGGGTCGAGTTGACCATCTCGCGCGATCGGCAGGCCGGCAGAACGGCGGCTTGTGAAGCCCGTCGAAAGTGCCGATATCGAACAGCATTGCAGGCGATTGGCGTTTAGGCGACAGCGGTACGGTCATTCTTGTGGTGATGATGAATGCCCGTGCCGCTTGCAGGTGGGAGTACATGTTGACGGCGAGCAAGTTTGCGTCCGGCGGGAAGATATCGCTGCGACAAGGACCGAAAGATTCCCTAACATAGGCCTCACTACCGAGTGAAAAGATTGTGCTGCCCAAGCGCTCACGGTCGGACAGATAAAGCTCGGCGTTCAGGAATTTTCTTGAGTTTATGGATTTTGAATTATGAGTGTTAAGGGCCCCTCGTCGCTTTTGCCGGATGGATATCTCCGTTTTGGCATATTTCTCGCGCCTTTTCATACAATGAACGAAAACCCGACTCTCGCAATGGATCGGGATATGGCGCTGGTGGAATATCTCGATAAGCTTGGTTATCACGAGGCGTGGATCGGTGAGCACCACTCAGGCGGATTCGAGCTATTTGGTAGCCCGGAACTGTTTATCGCAGCTGCGGTGGAGCGTACCAACAGAATCCGGCTCGGCACGGGTGTTGTCTCGTTGCCGTATCATCATCCGTATACGGTGGCGGGTCGTATTGTTCAGCTGGATCACATGTCAAAAGGGCGCATTATGCTTGGGGTCGGACCCGGTGCGCTGACGGGCGATGCTTACCGAATGGGGATCGATCCTAAAGATCAAAGACGGATGATGAACGAGTCATTGGATGCTGTGGTTCGTCTTCTTGATGGGGAAGTAGTGACCGAGAGCACGGATTGGTTCACATTGAACGAAGCACAGCTACAGCTTCGCTGCTATCAGCGTCCGCGTACAGAGATGGCGGTGGCTTGTTCGTACTCTCCAGTAGGCGCATTGGCTGCCGGTCGGCATGGACTGGGTATGTTATCCATTGGGGGCACTGATGATGAGGCATTACTTCATCATCGCGATAATTGGCAGGCGTGCGAGGACGCAGCGAAGCAAAATGGCGCCGTAGTGCAACGCAAGAACTGGCGGGTAGTTGCCATGATGCATATCGCTGAAACACGTGCTAAAGCTCGAGAGAACGTTCGCTTCGGAATAGAACAATGGGCGCAGTATTTTCGGGACGTGCCTACGTTCGAGATTGTGCCCGCAGGGGTTCAAGATGCCTATGAGTGGATGGTAGAAACCAAGAGCGCAGTGATAGGTACTCCTGACGACGCTATTGAATATATCGAGACTCTCTTGGAAGGTTCTGGTGGATTTGGATCACTCATGCAGCTCGCACACAACTGGGCTGATTGGGAGGCAACCAAACGCAACTACGAATTGATTGCCCGCTATGTATTTCCGCACTTCCAGGGTAGCAACGAATTGCGGAAAGCCAGTTACCACTTTAGTCATGCCAGTCGCGACAAATACGTAGGCCGTGCATCAGAGGCTATTCAAAGCGAAATTGATCGCCACGCTGCAGGTTCGAGCGCCAAAAAGGATAGCTAGCAGATATGGTGTCTGAAAAAGCGGCGCAACGACGCTCACCCAAACTGCCCGCGCTCGCGGACCTAAGAGAAGGAGAACAGGGCGCTTTCGAGTTCATGCAGACCCGGATTCGAGGGTCTGAAGACGCCCGTATTGGTCACGTGGCCGGCGAGCCCTACGCCGTTGCCTATTTTCGGGGTCTGGCTAATACGCCTGTTATAGGCGAAGCACTGGCTCGGCTCGGTCAGGTTGCAATGGAAGTGCCGGGTCGCTCCGGCACGCTCTCGGCAGCTGATCATGAATTTGCAGACGCTGTGATAGCGTTCGATTCTGGTTACACGTGGTTAATGGCGGGCCATGGTTCACTTGCGATTCAGGCAGGTGTGCGCATTGAGGCGCTAGAGGCGCTGCGTGATGGACGAGAGCAGGATCTAAGCGAGGATGAAGCGCAGCAGGCTGCGTTCGTCCGCGCCGTCCGTGACGGTGCGGTGACTGAGGAAATCTGGCGACGAATGGTAGAACGCCTTGGCTCAGAGAGAGGCGCTATCGAGTACGCTTTTTTCGTTTGTTTAGTTTTGCTTAACCATCTTATGGCGAGTGCTATGGGCGCTCCAGATATGACCGCTGACGAACTCAGCAGCATGTTCGAAAGGTTCCGCAAAAAAGAGCCGATGACGTCGTACCGTGATTATGCTCGGATATACGGTGATGCCGCCTTTCGAGTTGATAGCGACGATTGATCTGCTCAATCGAGTCGGATCGCTGCGTATCGTTTTCGGTGGCCGGCCCGGAGGTCATTATCGGCCCTAAGAGAATGTGCTTTGCCAGTAGCTCATCATGTCTGAGTGGAAGATGTCGGCGAGTTGGCCCGAACCGCCAATATGTGCGCCACGCCGCCCGAAGCCGGCTCGCATGCTGTAAAGCATTAGTTCTCGTTCGCTCCATTCGGTAGCTGTTTCTCCGCTGATCGGGTGAATCATGCTCCCGTCGTCATTGACATAAATGGTCGGTGCACTGGGTGCTACCGATGCTTCCGCGATCATTTCGAGGGGCGTATCTCGGTCAAAGCTGTGATGCGCACCATCTACTATCTTGCAGGTAGCATCTCCACCGGTGAGCCTAATTGCTTGAATGTAGCCTTGTACCTGTTGCGGAGAGCACCATTCGTCCTGATCGCCCACAATGGCTCGTACCCGAGTTGGATCAACTTGTGGGTTGAGAAATTGCTGGCCACACCAGGGATATGCGGCGTAGACGGCAGAAAAAGTGTTGCTTGTTTCTAACAGGCGTTGCAGACAAATTGCGGATAGCACGGCCGATCCGCCGCGGCTGTGCCCTTGAGCACCGATTCTCGACGGATCGACACGCTCCAGGTTGGTTAGCTGCTCCAAGGTGGCGATCACGTCCCATGCGCTGGCAGCAAAAGAATACTGGGCCTGGTTGGAGACAGTAGACGTGACGCCGCGCTGTCGGAATGGATCGATGACGCATGCTGCAATCCCCGCACTGACAAGTAGCTCGGCCTTGCGCATGTGAGAAGAACCCACCCCCAGGCTCCCCGGCACTACGATAACGGCGGCGGGCGATTCAATACCGGGTGGGAAAAACAGCTGGGCATCGATGCTTAACGCGACTGCGCGCTCCGGAAACGAGATGAGTTCGTGGAACGAGCGAACATCAGCGGTGCGAACCTGCCATAGTTCTCCCTCAATACCGTTGTTGAGACGATACGGTATTTCATTGAGCGCTATCGAACTCATGAGTGTTAGCTTCATCGACATAGCAAGGAGCGTCAAGCTCTCCGGATCGTTCGGAGACTGGAGGTCGGGTCAAAGACTAACAGCGGATTTCGAGAGAGATACCATGCCCATGAGCCAGTCGGCATGCTCGAGGCCGCATTCATCGCAGTAGTTGTGTGGAGCCGTTCAACGCCATTTATTGCTTTGAAAGTCGGGTTTCATCTTTTTCAAGACGCTGGGTATTCATGGTCGTGGTCTAACGACTAAAATGGCGGGCTTGAGATCCATTCATGCTTTCACTGAAACAATAAGAGAACGAAAATGAAGAATATCCTGTCGATCGCGTTGGTGGGTTTCCTGATCAGCAATGTATCTGGCTGTGTGGAGCCCATGTCCGAAGACTCGGCGACCATTGCTGCCGCTCAGGCGGGTTATGCGGCTTTCCAAGCCGGTGACATGACAGCGTGGTCGGAAACTCAGGCTGACGATGCTGTTTGGACAATACCCCAAGGATTGCCCTATGGGGGCACCTATATTGGTCCGGAATCCGTCATCGACAACGTGTTCGCACCAATAGCTGCGCTCTGGCCAGATTTTTCAGTGGAGGACCTTGAATATCACGTCTCAGGGAATACCGTTTTCATCAAAACCAGAATTACCGCGGGAGGCTTGGTTAGTGATTCGCTGCACGTCGCGGTTATGGAAAACGGCAAGTACGCGAGCTTTCAGGTCTTCGACGACACGGCCTTTATGATGAAGTCTGCCCAGACCTCGAATACTGCGCAAACAGCAGCATCAACAGTTCCCGAAAGTCAGTAAATAGCGGTTCGGTAATGGCGTAGAGCCATAGCTGGGAAGGCGCAACAATCATTGGCCTGGATGTCGATGCCAAAGAAAGCACGCGCGCAACTCGCCTGGCCGAAGGCGCTGGCGGGCGCTGTTCATTGGAATATGCGGGATAGCGAAGATAGGCAAGAGGTTAAATAGGTCTTCGACGATCTGGCGCGCAAAATCGATCATATTGGGAATGATAGGATTGTCTGGAACGATTACGAAACTCGATTGCGGCATTGCCCGTAGTGATGCATGGGGAACTGAGAGTGAGTGAATTGCAGCCCGGTGAGGCGCGCTGTCCGGGGATTTCAGTAGAGGATCTGCTGGATAAGGATTCGAGGCCGGTACCGGAGTATCTGCGCGCCCAGGCCTATGAATTTCTTGGTGATGCCGACATTCCCTACCAGCGCTATACCTCGCGCGAAGTGCACGATGAGGAAGTTGCGCATATGTGGTGGCGCACCTGGCAGTGGGCCTGCCGCGAAGAGCATATTCCCGAGCCTGGCGATTACTACGTGTACGACGTGGGACCTTACTCCGCTTTGGTGGTGCGTACGCCCGAGGGCGAAATCAAAGCGTTTCGCAATGTATGCCTGCATCGTGGAACCAAGCTGAAGCCGGCCAACAGCAGCGGTTGGGCGGAGTCTATTCGGTGCCCGTATCACGGTTGGAACTGGCGCCTCAACGGCGAGTTGGAGTCCTTCCCTTGCGAGTGGGATTTTCCTCACGTGCAGCCGCGGGACGTTGCACTGCAACCCATTCACGCGGATATTTGGGGTGGCTTCGTGTTCGTCAACTTCGATAGCGATGCGGTACCGCTGCTGGAATACCTGCACCCGTTACCCGAACACATTCCCAGCGAGGTATTCGAGCAGCGCTACGTCGCGATGCATGTTCAAAAGGAGCTGAACTGCAACTGGAAGATCGCGTCAGAGGCATTTCTCGAGGCGTACCACGTGATGGAAACCCATCCGCAGCTCATGCGTGCCAATGGAGACGCAAACACCCAGTACGATTTCTACGGTGACCACGTGAGTCGGCTAGTCAATGTGGCCGGCACGCCCAGCGCCATGCTCAAGGAGCCGATGACAGAGCAGGAAATATTAGATGTGTTTCTTGTGGGCGACCGCGACGACGTGGCCGAGCGCTTGGTCGTACCGGAAGGTGGTACGGCGCGTGCGGTGATGGCGCAGCATTTTCGCGACACCGTGGTAGCGTCAGGCGGAGCCGATCTGTCCCAGGTGTGCGATTCGGAGATCGTCGACAGCATTGCGTACTTCGTGTTCCCTAACCAACAGTTCTTCTCCGGGGTGTCTTTCCCCATCGTGTACCGGTTTCGACCGCTGGGGCAGCAACACGATCGCGCGTTGTTCGATCTGATCATCATGAAGCAGCGGCCCACGGATGGCTCACCGGTAACGACGGCACAGCCCGTGCCTCTGAAGGTGGAAGAGTCTTACACCACGGTGCCCGGCATGGACCCTTATGTGGGTCACGTCTTCGATCAGGATACCGGCAACATGCAGGCTGCTCACGAAGGGGCTCTAGCGGCTGCACCAGGTGACGGGGCAACGCTTGGCAACTATCAGGAAATTCGCATCCGCCACATGCACAAGACGCTCGACAAGTACCTGAGCGCGCACGACACTCACAACAATAAGGAATGACGCAATGTCCAATGTTCTGATTACCGGTGCTGCTCGCGGTATTGGTTACCAGCTAGCCAAGCAGTACGCTGAGGTTGGCGACCGGGTATACGCGACCTATCGGAACGAAGCTACCGCGGGACCGCTCAGGGAGCTTGCGCAAGCATCCGGAGGTGCCTTGACGCTTCATCACATGGATGTGGGCGACAGTGCCTCGGTGCAGGCTTGTGCCGCCGAACTCGCTGACGTGCCCATCGACGTGCTGCTCAACAATGCGGGCGTGTTTGGTGGCCTGGAGACACAGACCTTCCAGAATATGGACTATGATAACTGGGCGTTCGAGTTCAACGTCATGGCCATGGGACCTTTTCGGGTAGTGCAGAATTTTCTACCCCACGTTCTGGCGGGCGAACAACGCAAAATCGTCACCAACACCAGCCAGGTGGCCGCACACGCATACGACCATATGATCGGTTACTCCTATGCCAGCGCCAAAGCGGCCCTGAACCGATTGATGACCGCGCTTGCCACGGAGCTGGCGGATGAGAACGTCATCGTCACGCTGATGCACCCGGGGTGGGTGAAAACGGAGATGGCGGGAGACGTGGCGGACATCGAGCCCCACGAAAGCGCTACGGGCGTCCGTCAGGTGATCGCAGGCCTGACCCAGGCCGACTCGGGCAAGTTTCTCAAATGGACCGGGGACATCCACCCCTGGTAGGGAGTCAGGCTCCCGGGTTACGCGGGTCCCATAACCTGTCGTCTGTGTCCTGTTGGTATCCCTTGCCGTTGGGATAGGAGATGAGCTCCATCTGGAGATCCCAAGGGGTCAGAAAGTAGCAGCTACGCAATCCGGCCTCAGGACCCTCCGCCACCGGGGGGCCGCCCCCGTTCATTAGGCGCACGTCGTGCGCGCGCAGGTGGTCCATGGCGGCGTCTATGTCATCCACGTACAGGGTGATGTGGTGGCCGCCCCAGTCGCTGTTTTTCGGCATGACCTTGCGCTGGTCGGGGGATTCGTACTCGAACAGCTCGATATTGGGGCCGTGACCGCATCGATAATGGCGCACCCGGCGGATGACCGCCCGCGGGTGTACGTTCAGTAGATCCTTCATCCAGTCGCTGTCATCGGAGCCGAACGGCCCCATCTGGTAAAAAGGGACCAGGCCCAGGACGTTTTCCAGGAAATCGGCCGCCTCATCGAAATCGGGTGCCGTGATCCCGATGTGATCCGTGCCCCTGAGGCCCGGTAGACCTTTTGATTCATGCGCCATGCTCGCCTCCGCAGCCGAATCGTTGGAAGGCGCACTCCAGAACGCCCGGGCCCGCTATTCTACATATTCTGGGTACGATGATCTGCCGAGGGCACTAGGTCGTGAGCGGTTGTAGTGTCGGGGCGCTTGCACGTAAGCTGAACCAGAAGCTTGCGCGGTGACCGATACACAGGAGGAGTCGAAGTGGCAGATAACAAAGAGGTGGTATTGCAGTTCTGGGATGCGTTTTCTAACAGCCGATTCGACGAGGCCCTGGGCCTGCTGGCCGAAGACGCCACATGGTGGATTGCCGGCACCACGGACATCTCCGGCGAGTACTCCAAGCAGCAGTTTGGTGAGCTGATGCTGGGCATTGCGGAGAATGCGCCCAACGGCATCAAGGTCACGCCGGAAGCCTTGACGGCGGAAGGAGACCGCGTCTCCATGGAGGCGGAGTCCTACGGTGAGATCTCAAACGGCAAGGTTTACAACAACTTCTACCACTTCATGCACACTCTGCGTGATGGAAAGTTGGTCTCCGTCAAAGAGTACCTGGACACGCAGCACGTTCAGGACGTGTTCGGAAACTAGGGTACAGCCCTGCACGTCTCGAAAGGAACGTGCACAGGCCCGCTAGGTGCTTCCCAGCTCGATGAGCGCGCGGAACGCGCGCAGCAGGTCGTCTTCAGAAGCGCCGCCATAGCCTACGTTGACCATCAGGGTCTGGTCGACGATTCCTTCGAATCTTGAGAGCGCGGCTCGACATTCAGCCAGGGTGCCGGCGATGGTTACGGTGTCGAGCACCTCATCGGTAATCGCTTCCGTCGCGTGCTCTATACGGCCTTCGGGTACGTGCTTGGCGCAGGCATCTGCAGCCTTAGCGAAGCCCTGTTCGCGAAGCACGTGATCGTAGTACGGATGAGGTAGCGGCGAGTACAGATGGCAGATGGCCTTGCGTGCGGCCTGCCGCGCGGCCTCGCGGTTTTCGTCCACGGACACGAAGGGCGCCAGATACACGCCGAGCTGGTCTGGATCCCGGCCGGCGCCCGTGGCCGCTTCAACAAAGCGTGGTTTGAGTTCATCGCGAACGTAATTCGCGGAAAGCAGTGCCCCCAAAGCCAGGCCGTCTGCGACGCGCCCGGCAACGGCGGTCATCTGAGGGTACAAGGCGGCGAGATACACAGGTATGGCACTACGCACCGGGGCAACCGCCGGTGGCCAGGTCATGCGATGCATCTGGCCCTCCCATTCCAGAGTTTCTCCCAGGGGGGTGGCCAGGGCCTGCTTGAGCAGCGTGATGTATTCGGTCATTTTCCGGACTGGGCGTTCCTGGGGAATGCCCTGCCAGTCTTCGTTAATGTGCTTGTTTCCGCTGCCAACACCGAGAACCAGTCTGCCGCCACTGAGCTCATCGAGGTCCACCGCACTCATCGCCGTTATCCAGACGGACCGGGCATAGGCATTGAGGATGTACGGGCCGATCTCCACTGTTTGGGTGGCGGCCGCGATTGCCGCGAGACCTACGAAGCCACTGCGCCACGCCTCGGTGAGGTAGATGGAGTCCAACCCCGCCTGTTCTGCCTCCACAGACAGATCCACCATCTGCTGGATGCTGGTACCACCGCCGGAAAATATCAGACCGTAACGCATGACTGCCTCCTCTTCGCGTTCAGCACACTACAACAGCAGGTTTCGCAACCGCAATCGGACGCCCTTAACGGCGTCGGCCTATTCGCAGGCGGATTCGGAAGGTGATCATGTTGTCGCGACCCGAAATTCGAATACGTTTCAGCCGAAATCGTTGTGCATCTAGGTCTTCGGGCACGCCAGCCTGGGTGGTCACCGCCGAGCGATATCCGGCTTGCTCTGCCAGGTCTGCCAGGCTGTCGTTGGTAGCTCCGAACGGGTAAGCGAAGGCGATCACGTCCCGTTGGAACAGACGCTCCAGAGTGTGTTTGGACTCGATCAGCTCGCGCTGACATCGCGCCGGGTCTGCGTTTGCCAGATTGACGTGACTGCTGGTATGCGACCCCAACTCCACCACCCCACTGTCGAGCAATTCTTTCACCTGGTCGTCGCTGAGTAGTTCAGCCAGCGGCGCGCCGTCGGGTAGTCCCCCTTCGCTGAGTGGCGATTGGCGGTCGGCGATGAGATAGACGGTTGCTTTGGCTTTGTGCCTGAGCAGCACCGGCAGCGCGCTGGTGAGGTTGTCCGCGTAACCATCGTCGAAAGTGATCGCCACCGTCTTGGGTAGGATGGGTCCCTCCAGCAACTCGCTCACGGTGGCGAAATGCCAACCGGAACGCCGCAGGTAGGCCACCTGGCGATCGAACCGGTGGGCCGGTACTGCCAGGCCACGGGGGCGGCCGTGGTCGGACTCCGCTGGGACCATGTGGTACATGAGTATGCGAGGGTGTTGATAGCCAAGCGGCCGGCGCCACCAGGGGTGGCGGTAGCTGAGCCAGCCAGTGATTAGTGCCGCGGCGATCAGGCCCCACGTCACGTGTCTGTGCCGGGTCGCGCGTATCCGTGCAGTCTGAGCGTTGCGCCCGCCACCGCGTCGATGGCATCCAGATCTTCGGACGAAAGCCGTGCGGTTGCGTCGGCATTCATGCTGCGGATGGGCGAGCGGGATCGGTGTATGTTCCAGGTGCGCGCAGCCAGATCGTCGGGGAAGGGCGGCAGGTCGAGAAATCCGGCCAGCTGTTCCAGCACGCCGGCGAGGTCGTCGCACAAGTCCTCGTAGCGCAGCTCCAGCACGTGCTCCAGGTGATCGCTATTAGCGCGAAAGCAGTTGTCCGAAGCTACCCACTGGGCCGCACAGAGCTCGATGGGATATCGATCCAGGTCGTTGTTTCCCCAATCGCCTGGCCGAGCGCGCCGCTGCATGCCTTCGGCCACGGCATAGCCGTCGCGGAGCACGTAGATGAAGTAGGCGGGCGTAAAATTCTGTGCCAGGAACGCCAGGCGCGTCATGTTGGCGATGGACTTCTCCACGAGGACGGGGCTGGGCACAACATAGCGGGACCATTGCCGTTTGATTCGACGTGCCCGTTCTACCGCGTTGTTGGTCGGTAGCTGCATAGGGTCTTCGCACTTCAGCCACATGCGTGGCCAGCCCAGTTCCTCGGGCCGTGGTAGACGATCACACAACTCCACCCCTTCGCGCGGCAACGCAGTCACTAGTGGGTGCGCGTCCAGAATCTGCGTTAGTAGGGTGGTACCCGAGTTGTAGCAGCCCACGACGAATACCCACTTGCCGGGCGTCAGTTCGCTCCCTAGCATCGCGCCGATCTGGTGGCCGATGTTACGGCGGAGCGATTTCCAGGGCCTCGTACGTCGTGCGCTCACAAACTTATCTTTGCGGACCAGCCGAGATTATAGAGGCTGGGTCGGATGATGCGACGCACAAGGATGACGTAGAATTGGCGGCTTCCCGGGAGGGTCGGATGGATCGAACGCAAGCCATCACCCAGCTTACCGCGAAGGGCGCGCCCTTCGAGCTGGTGGACACACAAGTCTATGGTCGGCGTTGCGAGGGGTTTCTGCACGCCCCCGCTACGTTGCGCGAGCTGTTTCACGCCGCACGCAGCGACGTGCCGTTCATCGTCTATGAGGATGAGCGGCTTACCTTCGAGCAGGCGTGGCGGCAGGCAAGCGCCATCGGGACGTTGCTGGTGAACGAGTTCGGCCTGTGCAAGGGCGACCGGGTGGCCATCTCCATGCGCAACTACCCAGAGTGGATTACCGCATTCATGGCGGCCACCTCGGTGGGGTGCATCGCTGTAGCCATGAACTCCCTGTGGGGGCCCGACGAGATGCAATACGGTCTGAACGATTGTGGAGCGCGGGTCCTGTTCGCGGATGCGGAGCGCCTGGAGCGGCTGCGACAGTGCAACTCGGTTCCGGAAGGCCTACGCGTCCTGGCGGTGCGCGCTGATGAGGTGGTGGGGCCTGGTGCGATGCGCCTTGACGAGGCTTTGGAGAACTTCGTCGGCGCCGACATGCCGCAAGTGGACCTCTCGGCCCATGACGACGCCACGATTTTCTATACCTCGGGCTCCACGGGGCATCCCAAAGGTGTGCTGTCGTGTCACCTCAACCTCACCACGGCGCTGCTGTCCTGGGAGTTGGACGGTCACGCGGCTGCGCTCGTGGCGGGTGTGGAGATGCCGGTGCCGGAACAGCAGGAAGCGACCCTGCTAGGGGTTCCGCTGTTTCACGCTACCGGATCGCACGCGGTGCTCCTCACCGCTTATCGCAGCCAACGCCGGGTCGTTTGCATGTACAAGTGGGACGTTGAGCGTGCCGCGGAGCTGATAGAGCGCGAATCGATCTCGGCTTTTACGGCGCCCCCCGCCATGACTGGCGATCTGGTGGTACTCGCGCGCGAAACCCGGCGGGACCTGAGCTCTCTGCGGCGCGTGGGTGGTGGTGGCGCCGCGCGCGCGCCGGAACAGGTACGCGGCATCGATGCGGCCTTTGACGAGGCCTTGCCCGGGACGGGCTGGGGTATGACCGAAACCAATGCCATCGGAGCGGGGATAAGCGGGCAGGACTACCTGGATCATCCGGAAAGCTCCGGCCGTTGCTCCGCCGTGCTGTCGCTGCGCGTGGTTGATGAATCTGGTCGGGAGCTTGCGGCCGGCGAGCGGGGCGAGCTTCAGGTGCGTGGCACGACGATTTTTAGGGGCTATTGGAACCGTCCGGACGCCGACGCGGAGGCTTTTGCTGAGGACTGGTTGAAGACGGGAGACGTGGCCTATCTGGACGAAGAGGGGTATCTGTACATCGTCGATCGCATCAAGGACCTGGTCATTCGGGGCGGTGAGAACATTGGCTGCGGCGCCGTGGAAGCGGCGCTGTTGGAGTATCCGTCGGTACTGGAGGCCAGTGTTTACGCGGTTCCCGATCAGCGCCTGGGCGAAGAGGTGGGAGCGACGGTGTATGTCAACGAACCCGTGGATGCGGCCACCCTGCAGGGGTTTCTTCGCAACCGTCTGGCGCGCTTTGAAATTCCCCGTTACCTGGATGTCACGGACCAACCGTTGCCGCGTACCGGCTCTGGAAAGATATACAAGCGCCTGTTGCGTGAGCGGGCCGTGGCAAAGCACGCGGGTTAGGCGTCAGCTGCGCCACGGACGCTCGTCCAGCCAGGCCTGCAACACCAGCACGTTCCACAGGTCGTAGGCCCAGTTTTTTCCGCGCAGGTGAGCGCGCCATTTGGCTCGGATCGGAGCGGGATCCAGCAGTCCCTGCTGGCGCAGCCGGCTCTCGCTGAGCAACGACTCACCCCAGTCTCGCAAGGGGCCCCGCAGCCAAGCGTCCAGCGGGACGCCGAAGCCCATCTTGGGCCGCTCGATGAGATGGTTGGGGAGGTAGCGTTGCAGCACCCGCCGCAGCAGCACCTTGCCCTGGCCGCCGGCCAATTTGAGATGCATTGGCAGGCGCCATGCGAATTCCACCACCCGATGGTCCAGCAGCGGCACACGCGCTTCCAGCGAAACCGCCATGCTGGCCCGATCCACCTTGGTGAGGATGTCGTCCGGCAGATAGGTGAGCGTGTCGAAGAACTGCATTCGCTCGGTAAAATCTTCGATGGTAGATCTGTATTCGTCCTGCCATAGAACGCCGTGCGGCTCCCGACTTGATCGCACTACCTGCTCCGGGTCGTCCCAGTAGCTGACAAGTTGTCGGTACAATGCATCAGGGTCGGATTTAGCGATCGCATCGGCAACCTTGTGCGCTTTGTGTCCGAACTGATTGGGTCTGGATTTTTCAGGAACGACCAGGGCAAGCGTGTCGAGCAGGTTCTGGGGTGTGGCGCGAATGGCTCCGCCTAACAGACTGCGCAACGATAGGGGAATCCGGCTGATGCGCCGATAGATGCTCTGGGCGTACAGGTAGCGGTTGTATCCGGTGAACAGCTCGTCGCCGCCGTCTCCGGATAGTGCCACGGTAACGTGTTGCTTTGTCAGCTCGCATACCAGGTACGTGGGAATCTGGGATGAATCCGCGAATGGTTCGTCGTAGATGCCTGGCAGCAGAGGAATCACATCCAGCGCATGGTCAGGCTCTATGTAAAGCTCCGTGTGATCGGTGCCCAGGTGGGCGGCGACGGCGGCGGCGTAGGGCGCTTCATTGAACTGATCTTCCTTGAAACCGATGGAGAACGTGCGAATGGGGCGGTCGCTCTGATCCTGCATTAGGGCGGTGACCATCGACGAGTCGATTCCTCCCGAAAGCAGAGCGCCCAGGGGCACATCCGCAACCATTCGACACTTCACTGCATCGCGCAGCACTGCATGGAGCGACTGCTCCGCTTCGGCTTGGGAGAGCTGTGGGCGGTTCCGCGCCCAGTCTCCCGCGAGGGTGCGGAAGTCCCAGTAGGTGGTCTGTTCCGGGTTGCCCCCGGGGCGGTAGGTGAGATAACTGCCTGGCGGCAGCTTTTGAACGTTCTGGTAGACGCTCAGCGGACCGGGAACGTAGCAGTGACGGAGATAGGCGGCCAAAGCGTCTCGGTTGAGGTGCGGCTGCCAATTTGGGTACGCGTTGAGGGCTTTCAGCTCCGACGCGAAGATCAGCCTGCCTGCCACCAGGCCCCAGTACAGGGGTTTGATACCAATCCTGTCGCGGATCAGCTGCAGCTCGCCGGATTCTGTGTTCCACAGGGCGATGGCGAACATGCCCACCATCTGCTGCAATGTCTTTTCCAGGCCCCAGCGGTCGAACGCCTCCACAATCACCTCGGAGTCCGAGTTGCCGCGGAATGAAACTCCGGCGGCTGCCAGCGTCTTGCGCATTTCTTTAAAGCTGTAGATCTCGCCGTTGTACGCCATGACCAGACGGCCGGATTGGGACACCATGGGTTGATGGCCTGCCTGGGACAGGTCGATGACCGATAGCCTGCGATGTCCCAGGGCCACGCCCTGATTGGCGTCGATCCAGCAACCCCAATCGTCTGGGCCGCGGGACTTGAGCGTGTTGGCCATGCGTCCCACGGTGGCCTCCAGCTGCCCGGGCCCCATCTGTCTGCTACTGTCCACAAATCCCGTCAGCCCGCACACGGCACTGCGTCCTCCAGCAATTCGTCCCACTGAGACATGACGCGAACCGGGGCGTAGTCTTCGGCCGCAGCGGTGGCCGCGCTGGCCAATTGCGCGCGCAACGGCGCATCGTTCATGAGCCGCTGGAGTGCCTGGGCCATGGCCTGCGTATCACCGTTGGGTACCAGCAATCCATTCTCGTCATGGGCCACCAGGTCTCTGGGGCCGCTGGGACAATCGGTAGCCACACTGGCCACTCCCGCGCCCATGGCTTCGCAAAGTGCATTGGGAAAGCCCTCGTAGCTCGAGGACAGCGCGAAGATGTCCGCGTTGTCGAGCAGCCCGCCGATATCCTGTTGCTGCCCCATCAGTTGAATCCGGTCGGGCAGTTTTAGCTGCGCGATCAGTGCTGTGAGCGCTTCCCGTTCCGGCCCTTCGCCGGCGATGGCCAGGGACCACTGGGTATTGTTCGGTGCGATCCGTGCGAAGGCGTTGATCAGCAGATCGAAAGACTTTTGTGCGTGTAGCCTGCCCAGGGCCAGCACATAAGGCTTGCTGATTCTCGGCGCGCTACCCGTTGTCGGCGGCGCGACGACGGGATTCGGGATCACCGTGGTGTTTTTCAGACCCCAATCGACCAGGTACTGGGCAATTTCGCTTGTTTGCACCACCACCGAACGGGCCAGCGGATAGGTCACTCGACGGAGCGCGTGCCATGCAGCACCCAGCGGCTCGTGGCCGGGGTGGACCCGCTCAGAGACCACCACCGGCCACCCGCACCCCAGCGAGGCGAGCAGCACGCCCACGTTGGCCGTCGCAAGGAAGCTCACCGTCAGCTGCGGCGAGACGGCGCGCAGCGCGCGACGAACTCGCAGCACCCGGCTCACGTTGTGCAGCAGCGCGGCGGCAAAGTTCTGGGAGGGCGACTGCAAATCCAGATGCCTAACCTTGAGGTTGGGATGCAGCGGGTAAAAGCTCTGTGCGGAAGTGTCTTCAAACGTAAATAGAAACACCTCGTGGTCGCTCGCGCACCAGTGGTTGGCTAACTGCGTCATGGCGCGGCCAGCACCACCCTCTGCCAGCACTGGACAGACGAGCGCTACGCGCATGGCTTACGCGTCCATCAGGCGCGCATACAGCGCCTGGTAGTTGGACAGGCAGGTATCCAACGAATAGTGGTCGAGAATTCTTTGCCTGCCGCGCTCGCCCAGGCGCCGGCGATCCCCTTCCTGCAACCGCAGCACACCGATCATCGCATTGGCCAACGCGTCTGGGTCGCGCGGCGCTACCAGACGGCCGGTGTCCGCGATGATCTCGTCGTTGGCCCCCACACTCGTGGCGATGCAGCTCACACCACATGCCATGGCCTCCGCAATGACGTTCGGGAAACCCTCACCCCAGGCAGAGCTCGAGCAGACCAGATCGGTGGCCGCAAACACGTCGGGCATGTCGTGGCGCTCGCCGATCAGATGCACGTTGTCGGCGGCACCCCTGGCGCAGTTGACCAGCGCCGCGTTGCCTGGATCGACACCGGGACCGGCGAGCAAGAAATGTACGCCGGGAATCGATCTGGCCGTCAGGGCCGCGGCGTTGAGGAATCCGGCGTGGTCTTTCATCCGATGGTATCGAGCGGCGTGACCCACTACGGTTGCGCTGTAGGGAATGCCGAGATCGCGGCGAACCCGTTCTCGTGCGGCCGCATCGGGACGAAATACCTGCGTATCCACGCCGTTGGCGATCACGGCACCAGGCTGGTGGGGAAACCGCTGGTTTTCGTGCTGTTGGCGGGATAGCTCGCAGTTGTAGATGATGGCATCCACTGCGGGGGAGGTCAGGCGGTGGGCACGGATTACCCAGCGCGTCATCGGTTTTTCCTGTTGCATTCCGTCTAAGGTCTGCCTGATGTTCCACGCGAGTTTGGGGCGGAAGGTGGTTGCCAGGCGACTGAGGCTTGCAGCCAGGTTGCTGTGATACATCCATCCCTGCAGGATCTTCGGCCGCACGTGTCGCACGATGCGGACGAGTCGAAGTAGGGCCAGCGGGGAGGGCGTTCCTCCCGACATACCCAGATCCCAGATTGGTATTCCAGCGGATGCCACGGCCGTGCTGTATGCGCCGCCCGCCTGGAGTGAAACCACGCCGTGACGAATTTCGCCCGAGGCACTGGCGGTGAGCAGGTTGGCGAGGCTGCGCTCCGCCCCACCGGTGTGGAACCCGTTGATCACGTGCAGCACGTCGATGCTCATCGGCCGCCGCCGATCAATTTGGCCCATCGCTGCAGCACCTTGGGCTGGCTTAAAGACTGGGCTCGCTCGCGGGCCCGTTGACCCAGGGATTCTCGCATAGGTGCGTCGCCGACCAGTTCGACGAGCGCCCTGGTCAGGCCGGTGACCCCTTGGTTGGGAGGCACCAGGCGTCCGCAATCCGGTCCGTCGATGAGTTCTGCCGGCCCGGCCGGACAGTCGTAGGCGATGCAAGCCACCCCGTGGGCCATGGCTTCCAGCAGGGCATTGGGAAAGCCTTCGTACCGGGAGGTGAGCACGAACAGATCAGCCCGCGCGTACCATGCTTGCATGTTGCCGGCCCAACCCGGCAGCATGGCGCGGCCACCTATGGCCAGGCGCTCGATGGTACGCTCGAGCGCCTGGCGTTGGGGGCCCTCGCCCAGAATCACCAGGCGCCAACCAAGTGTTTCATGCGACAAAAGCGCAAAAGCTTCAAGCAGATCCTCGAACCCCTTCTGGGGGTCCAGCCGACCGACGGCCAGGATAAGCCGCTGGTCGCTATCGATTAGGCCCGCGATCGGCAGCTCCGCGGGCCCATCTGGCAGTGGCAGCGCCAGGGGGTTCGGTATGACGCTGGTCTTGGCGCGGGGCAGGTTGCTGGCAAACCATGCCCGGGTGGTTTCCGTCTGCACCACCACGGTGTGTGCCATCGGATAGGTGAGTTGCCGCAGCGCACGCCACCAGAAACTCAGTGGGAAAAGCGGCGGGTGAATGCGCTCGCACACGATGACGGGAACTCCGGTACCCCAAGCGGCCAATAGTCCTGCCACGTTGACGTTGGTGAGAAAGGTGATCACGAGATCGGGCCGCTCGCTGGTGATGAGTCGGCGTAGCGCGCGCAGGCGCCGCAACTGGCGCCAGGGTGTCTTGGGGCCCGGCGCCGGCGGTAATCGGCGCACCTGGACCCCTGGGTCCAGGGGGTATCCTGCACTGCTGTCCGCGTCGAAAGTGGGCGTGAGCGTGACGGAGCAACCAGCCGCGCACCAGGCATTGCATAACGTAGTGGCCACACGCTCGGCCCCACCACCACTCAGCGAGCTGACCAATACCGTCAGCTTGGTCGCGTCGGTCATGGCACGGCGTTTTGCGGTACCGCCAGCAGATAAAGGTCTCTGGTAGGCAGGTCCTCGTGGCACAGCGCCTTTCGAGGCAGTTCCAACGGTGTTTGAACGCGCGCGCTCGTTAGCGTCTTGAAATGCTGCTTGTGCAGCAGGGCCAGGCACACGGCCTTGGTGCTCGAGCGGCGTTGGGACCGTTGTGCCGCTGCTTGCGAGCGGCGGGAGCTACACGAACCTCTAGGCGGTGCCATCGTATTTGCGCAGTTCGGCGCGGCCGACCACCAGATGGTGGACTTCGTCGGGGCCGTCGGCGATACGCAACGTGCGTTGTCCCGTGTACATCTTTGCCAGCGGCGTCCATTGAGACACCCCGGTGGCTCCGTGCACCTGGATCGCCTGATCGATGATCTGGCAAACCCGCTCGGGCACCATGGCTTTTACCATGTGCACCCACACGCGTGCCTCGCGGTTGCCGAGCACGTCCATGGCCTTGGCCGCCTTGAGCACCATCAGCCGCATGGCCTCGATCTCGATGCGGATGCGCGACACCATCTCGATGTTCTTGCCGAGCTGAATGATGGGTTTGCCGAAGGCTTCCCGGGAAGTTGCACGCTTCATCAGGAGGTCCAGGGCCCGCTCCGCCTGACCGATAGAGCGCATGCAGTGATGGATACGGCCCGGTCCCAGACGAACTTGAGAGATCTCGAACCCGCGCCCCTCGCCGAGCAGGATGTTTTCCTTCGGAACGCGGGCATCGGTGAAGCGCAGATGCATGTGACCATGGGGAGCGTCGTCGTCGCCGAATACGTGCATTGGCCCCAATATCTCGACACCGGCAGTGTCACGAGGCACCAGAATCTGAGACTGCTGGCGGTGTGGTGCGGCGTCGGGACTGGTTTTGACCATAACGATCATAATCTTGCAGCGTGGGTCACCGGCGCCGGAGGCATAGTACTTTTCGCCGTTGAGCACCCATTCGTCGCCGTCCAGCTCCGCGCGCATACCGATGTTCTTGGCATCGGAGGAGGCGAGATCCGGCTCCGTCATCACGTAGGCCGAACGAATCTCGCCGTTCAGCAGCGGCTTTAGCCATTGTTCCTTCTGCTCTTCCGTGCCGACGCGTTCCAGCACTTCCATGTTGCCGGTGTCGGGTGCGGAACAGTTGAGGCTCTCGGATGCCAGTGGGTTCTTGCCAAGCTCGGCTGCAATGTAGGCGTAGTCGAGGTTCTTGAGGCCCTCGCCCGTCTCCGCGTCGGGCAGAAAGAAGTTCCACAGGCCGGATTCCTTGGCTTTGTTTTTTGCCGTTTCCAGCAGCTCCAGCTGACCGGGCGCCCAGCTCCAGCGGTCCTCGCGATTCTCGCCCAATGCGTAGAACTCCTCGGTGATGGGCTCCACGTTCTCGGCAATGTGCTTTTTTACCGCGTCCAACAGGGGCTCGGCCTCCGCGGACATGGTGAGGTTGTTCAGATCGGCTTCCAGATCGGCTTCGGACATTGGGCTTCCCCCCTGGTCGTGCATTTTGCTTATCGGATTGCCCCCATGTTATCGCAGCGGCGGCGCCATTGTCCGCCTGCGCCAACTACCTATTCGGCCCCCGATTCATGGGATAGGGCTGCCAGCGCTCGAGCTCCACCCGCGGCAGCACGGTGGGATTCACGCAGCTCATGGGCCAGCGTCCGCGCAGCACCAGCGCCACTTCGCGACCGACGCGGCGCCGCGTCTCCGGTCTCATGCGCGTGGTTGCAGATGCTACGTGGGGCGTGAGCACCACGTTCTCCATGTCGAACAGGGGGTTGTCGGGTTCAGGGGGTTCCTGTTCCAGCACGTCCAGGCCCGCTCCCGCGATTTCTCCCGCCGACAGCGCGGCGATGAGCGCAGCTTCGTCGATGAGGGGGCCGCGTGCGGTGTTGATCACCACCGCCGAGGGCTTCATGCGCGCGAACGCCGACGCAGCGAAGGCATGATGCGTCTCTTCGTTGTGCGGCGCGTGGATGGAGACGTAGTCGGACCGCTCCAGCAGCTCGGGAAAGCTGACCGGCTCCACGCCGGCGGCGCTGATTTCCAGCTCGCTGACGTAGGGGTCGTAGGCGAGCACCCGCATGCCGAATGCCTGAGCTCTGCGCGCGGTGCAGCGGGCCACGTTGCCGAAGGCGTACAGACCCAGGGTTTGGCCCAGCAGGCGCGGCACCTTGCTCAATAGCGGGCGCGCCGCGTACCAGTCTTCTCGCGCCAGGCGCACCATGGCCGGTGTGCGCCGGGCCATGTCCAGGAGCAGCATCATGGCGTGGTCGGCAACCTCCTCGATAAATACGTCCGGGACGTTGGTGACCACGATGCCCGCCTTGGTAGCGGCTTCGATGTCCACCATATCGACGCCCACGCTGCCGACGCCGATGACCACGCAATTCTGCAGCGCGTCGATTACCTGCGTGTCGATGCGTAATCCCCAGGAGGTGATGATGGCGTCTACCTCGGAGACCCCCGCTGCGAATTCCGCCGGATTGTCTGCGCGGATCTCGACGATTTCGGCCAGGGGTGACAGCGCCTCCAGTTCCAGCGAGAAGCGTTCTTCCACTGTCTGGTTGCGGGCCTGCCTGGGCAGCTGAATGCCGACTTTGCTCTTGCTCATTGGTTTCGTGCTCTTGCCATGAATGGGTTCCTCGTGAGGGCGCTTACTTTGGTGTTGTTACAATGCGCGGCCTCAAAGGTAAAGCATTGGAGCGCGCATGGCAGCCGGTGGAGGCAGCAGGGCCGTTGGCTAACTCGGGGATGGGGAAACTGTTTCGATACGCTCGCGTGTTCTGGGCCTGGCGGATGCGCGGGTCGGATACGCTGGCCTACCTGCCGGAAGACATTTCCATCGAGCTCACCAACACGTGCAACTTTCGTTGCTCGTTCTGTCCCCAGTCCGATCCCAAGCACTTCGAGGTGGTGAGTCGCTCCGCTTTGGATGTAGAAGGTGCCCGCGTGCTTCTGGGTAAGCTGCGATCGGGCGGCGTGCGCACCGATGTGCTGCACTGGACGCTGGATGGGGAGCCTTTTGCGAACCGACAGATCGGCGAGATCTGCGAGCTCGCCATCGAGTTCGGGTTCCGCAACTTCATCTTTTCCACCAACGGCTATTTCTGCACCGAGGACCGGCTGAACGAACTGCCTCGGGGCGATGGCGATGTGCGCTATCAGCTTTGTATCGACTTCTGCGCCAGCCAGGCGTTGTTCGAAAAGCACCGGGGCACCAGAAGCTCCTGGGGCAAGGTCAAGGAGAACATCTGGCGCCTGATGGCCGACGACTCCCAGCCTCATATCGCCCTGCAGGTTACCGACATCTCTTCCTTTGAGGTCATCACCAGTCAGTCCCATGTGGACGGATTGGCGGCACTTCGCGCGCTGCTCGGGCCGGAGTCGGATCGTCTCAAGGTGTCTGGCCGCACCTTTCATAACGCAACGGGTCATGTTCCGGGGATCCTTGAGAGCAAGCAGGCTGCCGGCAGCAAGTACAATCTGTGTCCCTATCCCTGGACCTCCATGGTTATTGCGTCCAATGGCGATGTGGTGGCCTGCTGCCGGGATCTTCAGCACAAGACTGTGTTGGGTAACTTGTTCGAGCAGGAGTTGGCCGAGATTTGGAATGGCGAGCGCTATGCCTATTTGCGCCGGGCCCTGGTGGAGCAAGCACCGGAGCGAGCGAATGCCTGCCGCAATTGCGATCTACCGTTTGATGCGGGCAAGTTCTCGCTGACACACCTGGTGCGCACCGGCGTGCACAGGCTGGGTGTGTTCCGCTAGCGTTTCACGCTGCCGGTCTCGGTGCCTGCCAGACGCTTTTCCATTATCCTTGGTCGGCCTGGGGTTGTGCCTTGCTGGGGAGGGGATTACTTGGACAAGCTACTCATTGCCAATCGCGGTGAGGTGGCCATTCGTGTTGCCCGGGCCGC